>JBBCJA010000012.1:0-303462 GCA_037189585.1 Selenomonadaceae bacterium
TTGCGGCTGCAACCCAACTGTGTGGCGATCTCCCTTAGGCTAAGGCCTTCCTTATGAAATTTCCATCTGATAACATGAACTAGATCCATTTCTAGCATCCTTTCCTCCGCCTGACTTTGTGGTAAAGCCAATGTAGCGGATTGGGTCTAGAGGTGGATCACTTTTTTTTGTGTCGGGTGGATCACTTTCCGAGCGGCGTAAACACCCCCGGGCTATTCTTATTAAGAGGCAATATGAATCAGATAGGCCTAGTGACCAAAGACCCAATTAAGCTCCTTAGTCGTGTCTTGCAATCCTTGAGCGGCAAGGTGAGAGTTTCGCTTGAGGGACAACTCCAAGATTACAGATTATCCGACTACGGGAAGGTGACAAGTAGCGAGACGGACTCCCTCAAGCGGGATAGTAGCCCACACGATTGCGACTTTCTGATCTGCGAAGTGGACGATTCTACGAAGTCCGAATTCGTTGAATACCTGCGAAATCAGGCTAGCCATGAAAGCGACCTGATCCATGTACACGTCGAACAGGATGGCAGAGTCGTGTTCGGTGCGACCGACAACTTTGCATACAATTGTGTGTACATCGCCGAGGATCTGGGGCGTCCAATGCTCGCTAACCTAGTTGCAGAAGGCTGTATCTCGGATAGCTTTGTCCCTCCAGATTACCCAGAGAGTCCGTTCTTGATTGAGTACTGCGCTATGAATCCTGAATTGTCGAACATTCTTCTCGAAAGGAAGGAATGACGTCACTTTCTCCCTTTGTCTCCTGATCGATCTCCCCAGGTCGGTCAGGGCCTTTTTCTTCCCGCCCATGACGAACGGAAGATGACCATTACGCGCCTGGTTTTGTCGGCGGCCGACAGGCCGCTGACAAACCCGGCGCAACGTAAGCGGTTCCTGAGTGGAGTTCTTCCTGGTCGTCAGGCGATGCCTTATTCTGGATCGATGTCACAAAGAGTACCGAGAGAGGACACCCAAGCCGCTCTTCCTGCGCGTCATCCTCGTTCGAGGAGAGGTAAACTACGGAGAATCGGAAAGGATGGAGCGTTTGGGGGTGTCAAAGACGATCAAACACACTTAAGGAGCAACCATGAAGTCTCGGTTTCTATCTGCCTTGGCTTGCCTATGCCTTTCCCAGGCCGCCTTCTCACAGAACGTACATACTTTCAAAGGTGATGTCGATGGGGACGGCACTCTCGAGACTCTCACGGTGAAATACATTCGGGAATTTCAGACAGTCCTAACCCTAACCGACGCCTCTAACAAAGTGCTGTGGACCAAAGACAGCGACGGTGGTGGCATAGATCTGCTCGATATCAACGGCGATGGTCGAGACGAGCTTATGATGCAATATGGCCGAGGCTGGCCGCCCACCGTCCATTACTTCTACAGCTGGTCGGGGGGACAGATGGTCGAGCTTACGTCTGGCAGGGATTTTGTGTGGATACGAGGGCAGAGAGTTCTCAAGAACTTGGACCTCCAGTCGAAGTCCAAATTTGACGGGCTCCTTGGCGATGTTCGCAAGGATGGAAAGATCATCAAGGGTGATATCTTTTATTTTTTTGTTGGTCAGACAGTCTCTCGCCCAGTGAGCATCCGCCTAACGAAAGAAGGGATGGAGTACCAGTGGCTGGGAAGTTGGAAAGAGCAAGGAGGGACATTGATTCTTCCCAAAGCTTTTGTCGAGCCTTTGACAGAAAGCGATCTCAAGGGCAAGGATGCCAAGACCCTGACCCTCTTGCGAAACGAGATCTTCGCCGTATATGGTCGAAAGTTCCAGGACGCCGCCCTTCGGCAGTATTTCGCCAACAAGCGCTACTACCGTCCCGAGAGCGCCAACTTCAAGGAAAGTGACCTTACCCAGGTCCAGCGCCAAAACGCGCAATTCATCTTTAACTATCAAAAAGCCAACAAGCTGATTTGGTGAACCCCCCGAGAGTCTCCAAGGATGGCACACATGACTCCTAGGCCATGCCATCGTCGCCGTTACGCTGCGAGTACATTCACATCGGCATCAACCGCCAGAGCAACGCGTGCAAAACTTTCCATCCCCAGTAGCCCATCGAAAGGCGCTTCAGGCAGCCACACGGCTCCGGACTATAAAACCTCGACCTCTTGCTTGCGCAGAATGGGACCACCCGAAGGGATAACGGGCGTTTCCTTTACGGACGGAACTGAATCTTCCGGATGTCTCAAGATCTGGAATCCATCGCGTCCCGCTTGTTTGACCTGATACATCAGATTATCGCTCAGCTTGAGGGCCATCTCTGAAGAATCTTCTCGACCAAGTTTCTCCAAGACCACGAATCCTATCGAAGCGGTTAGCGGCCAGCCCTTTTGCGCCGAGAGGTTCTTGACGCTCGTCACCAGCCTTTCCGCGATCGTTTGGGCGCCCTCGACGGTGCTGCCAGGGACGAGTATGGCAAATTCGTCTCCGCCCAATCGAGCGACCGCGTCGCAGAGTCTCAGCTGGTTGTGAAGGAGTTGCGCGACTTCGGTGAGAGCATGATCGCCCTCGGCGTGTCCGAGACGGTCGTTGAGCTCCTTGAAGTGGTCCAAGTCGACGTAGGCCAATCCTAGACTCGAGCCGCTTCTTTGACATCGCGAGTACTCGGAACGAAGGATCTCGGTAAAGGCCCTTCGATTGAGAAGTCCAGTGAGATGATCTCGGTGAGAAAGCTCGTGCTCTCGTTCTAAAGCAGCCTTCAGCTGTTTGATGAGAACGCAAACCGAGGAGAAGAAGATCGTTCTAACAGTTCCGTTCCAAACGATGATGGCTGGGCCCGAGCTATCCCCTGCCAGGTAGTTCGCGATCCCCCAGATGACGGGAAGGGCCACGGCATACCCGACACAGAGCCATCCTTCGTAATACCAGGCCATACAAGCCACCGGAAAGAGGTAGAAGATCGAAAGGGAGGCCTCCACGCCGGTGAGATAGTCGACGTAGCCGATGACCAGAAGTAGCAAGAAGCAGAGAAAGCGTAAGTGACAAGGCCTCATGTGCCTCACAAAACGGTCAGACCAGGCAAGAAAGGGTATCGTCGCGACCGGCAAGCGCATTCTCTATGCTAAGATCAATACTACCTAGTAGTTTCCTGCCAAGGTATTCTGAGAATCGGATGAAAGTTCCACGAAAACTCCGTCCCAGGTTAACGATCACTGACGTGAACGTCGACGGCCACGTCCTGTTCTTGACCGACGTTGACGCCGGCGCCGCGGGCTCGCAGATGCAGTCCTCCGGGGGCCCGCTCCACTCCGACTTGATAGCTTTTTTCCACGGCTTGCCCATGGACCAGGCCGACCACGTGCATCTCTCCGTCGCGACCCGCCTGGCCCGAGAAGATCCCCTCCACATCCACCGTCGACTTCATGAAGTACTGCTCGCCGTTGAGCACTCCCCTGGTCTCGATACCGGCGATGTTCCCGCTACCGTCGGTGAAGGGCGCTAGACGAAGGTCGGCATTGACTCCGGAAACCTGGCCGGTGATGGCCAGAGACTGCTCATCAGAACCGACCTCGATGACCAGGTTCGAACCCGAAGAACCCTCGGTGCGCCACTGCAGCTTTCCATCCACCAGATTGGCTCGCTCCGAGAATGGCTGCCCGTTGACCGTCCCTCCTCCCTGAACAGGATCGTAATCCCGGTCGAGGTCCACGCTATAATCTGCTCGCAAAGCGCTCTGCCCCTGACTGGAGGTCAGTCCGATATTGACCAGAGGCAGCGCGGATTTCGGACCACCCATCATCGCCGCGACAACGCCCAGGCCCAAGCCCAGTTGGAAAGCCGGGTCCAGAATAGGCAGCTGGGAGGCTTGCTGAACCTCGGCTAAGGTGGCTCCGCCCACTCGACTCCCCTCTTGGGTCTTACCCGCCAGGAGGTTTTTGGCCGCCGCTTCGGCGTGTGGCGAGTCGTAAAGATTAGCTTCTTCGGTCAAAGCCTTTCCGGTGACCAGAAACTGTGCCGCGTTTTCCATGACGCTAGCGGTTTTAAGCAAGCCACCGTGGGTCTTGAACCAGGCCGTTTTGGTATCGATCCCCTCGAGGTTGGCCGAGCGTCGGGTAACCACACCGTCTCCGATGGCGGTGATGCCCAGGCCGCCGCTCAGGGTGGGAATTCCCGCTCCCGCGATGACCATCATGTCGGCGCGGCCACGCTGCTGGGGCCATCCGTCATTAAGCTCGTTGAGATAAGGATTGTTAATCTTGAGTTGGTGTAAAACCGTGCGAACTTCCTCGTCATCGACGGGGGGCTTGATCGGCCATCCGAACTTCTCGCGAAAAACAAGCTCGAGATTAGCCAGTTGCGAACCATGATTGGGCGTGCCGATCATGACCATCCGCTTGATCTTTTCATCCGGCTCGCGCAAGAAATCGCGACCGTCAAGCCCGCCCAGACTGTGAACGATAAGATCCACCTCGGCCGACCCGGTGGCCTTGCAGATCGCCTCCACCGTCTTTTTCAGCTCGGCACTGTTGGTCTCGATGCTATTGTAGGGGCGCGAGAACCGCAGAGTGAACATTTTGGCCTCGCCGTCGAGTCCGTCTAAGCGATTGGGGTCGACGATCCCGGCGTCTTTGTTGGCCCGACCGAGCCAGTCGGTCATAGGCCGAAAGCTCTCCGGAGCTCCGTTGAAGCCGTGCACGAAAACGACCGGGCGAGGTAGCACCGGTGGAGCCGCGCTGGGCTGTTCCGCCACGGCGGTCGCCGCGATCTCCGAGACCGAGGAGGCGACGAAAGACTCCTCAGGCGCGGCTGGCTCAAGGCTTGGTTCCGAGGTCGCCGGAGCGGCTTTCGAAGCGGAACTCAAATGGCGGGTTAGGGCTATAGGTTGAGGGCGGATCTCCATGCCCATACCATAAACTCCCGCTGTCAAGAAATCGTTTTAATATTGTTAACGTAACGGTAACTGCGAGCGGTCTAGTTGCGAACGGTGAATCCGAACTGAGTCAAAATCTGGTAATCCCGATGCTGGCGAGCATAGTGGCGCTTGATGACCAGCTCCATTCCCACGAACTCGCCTGACCGAACTGAGCGAAAGGCGGAGACGTTACGAGCGACTTGATGGCCCGAGCCGGGACCCGCCTTGAGACCGGCCAAGTTGAAATCCCCTCCCGGCGAGGGAGGGTCGGAATCGCGGTCGAGGGGATGAATCAGCTTCTCCTTGCGGCGCAAGACAGGGACGCCGTCCACCACTTCGACGTAGTAGGCGATGAACTTTTGCCATTTCAGACGGCCGTCGTCGTCTTGCGCCACCTTCCCATTTTCATCCCGCGGGGAAGCGAACAAAAGCCCATCCGGAGCGGTCTGGACCGTCTTGCTGGCCGTCTCGGCCAGATCTCGAGTCACTCGGGAGAAGACCAGTAGCGTCTGGTCCTGCAGCTCCGACTTAAGTTGAAGTAACTCACTGTAGCGCCAGACGGCGAAAACGATGGAGACCAAACCGCCGAAGACGATCAATACCAAGGCGCTCGCCACCAGCACCTCGACAACCGTGTGGCCGCTAGTTCGTTCGATAGAGAAGCGTCTCAAGGCTCGTCTCTTTCTTGCCCATTTTTCCCTCATACCACATATGGACCTTGACCAGTTTCAGTCCATCCTCGGGGATGGAAACCGTGCGTTCGATCCAGAACTCGGTCGACGGCTCGATCGGCTTAGTTTCCCCCGTCACCACGTCGGTCCAGGAGGCATCCAGGTTAATCTTAGTGGGGGGGACGTCGGTCGCCCCACTGTAACCCGCCGCCATGCTCGCTTCCAGCTCCATCTGGCAAAGCGCTCCCATGAGCATGTCTTTCTGCGCCTTCTCGTGCTGACGAGCATAGAAAGTCCAGACGGCGAGGCTCGACACCACGATAAGCCCGAAAAGAGTTGCTCCCACGACCGTCTCCAAGAGTGAAAATCCCCTTTTCTCAGACTTTTGTGGCGGTCCCAACATTCATGATATATTAAATCGATAAAGAACGACTCCTTGTCTCCGGAGGTCCTGAATGTCGCTTTCCCCGAAATCGCAACGAGGGCTGACTCTCGCGATCATCCTCATGCTTGCCGCCGTCCTCATGCTGATCATCGCCTCCATCGGAGGGCTCGGCCAGCAGCAGTCGGCCATGTCCAACATGAAGACTCGCCAAGCCAAGGAACGATACAGCTCCTGGTCGGCCTCTCAGTTGGCTTTGTTACAGCTATCGAAAGAGCCCGACCGAATATCGGATTTGACCGGAACTCTCGCCAGCGCGGACGACTACAGGGTCGAGTTTTTCAACAATCGAACCGGCTCGGCGGCCATCACCCAGGAGGGAATCACCATCCCCAAGGGGAGCGTCCTTCTCAAGTCGATCGGAGTGGTCAACGGTAAGGAGTCGGAGCCGATGTATTCCCTGGCCTTCGAGCTCCGACCTCGCTATGAAGCCGCCGTCTTCGGAGAAAGTTCGATCCGCGCTGTGGACAGTAGCATTATCGCTCGGGCCGACGTGGCCTGGCTGCACGACCCCTCATCCCACGGTCGTCGTCCGATCTTGTTAGCCTCTCGACACCTTCCGCCAGGTAGTGATGGTGGAACAGGGCAGGCGCCTCCCCCGACTACTTCCCCCGGAAATGAGCATGTCGGAAACGCGACGGGTAGCACCGTCGGGGGTCTACCAAGTGTGCCGGGAGGTCTCGAGAACTTAGAAAACGGAGGGCTTGGTACTAGCAATGGCGCGAACGCCGGCACCGGTGGAGGCAGCGGAAACACCGTAACCACAGGTGTCGGCGGCACAGACGGGGGGACCAACGGAGGCGCGGGCGAGACCGGCGATGACGGGGACGACGGCACTCATCTGGCTGGTCTATCCACCAACTCCAAAGATACCGGCTCCATCGTTCTCGAAGGTACGACCACCGTTGACGGGGATGTCAAGTTCGGCAAAGGCTCCGAAGCCGATGTCGGGCCCGATTTCACCAATCGTGTGGAAGGAGAGGTTGGAGCCAACGAACTCGACATGCCGGTCGCTCCGATTAGACTTCCCGAGAACGCGCCCCCGGTGAACCACACTCCGGCCGACATCGGTTCCCTCAGCCAGGGGCCGGGTCGTTTCGGCTCCTTCACAGCTCCACCTGGAAGCTCTCTGACCCTAAAGTCTGGAGCCTACATTTTCGACGGAAACGTGGACCTCTCCAATCTCAATCTCGTGACAGACGGCCCGGTCAAGATCTATATCACTGGCAACCTCGAGGCAAACTACGCCAGATTCGCCCCTTTTGAGGGCAAAGCCTCAAACTTGCAGTTTTTCATCCTCGGAGAGCACGAAGTCGATCTCGTCGGAGTTGAGGGAGAAAGCGCGCTGATGGGAGACAAGGCCAAGGTCAAAGTCACGTCCGCGAAGATTACCGGCGCCATCGTCGCCGACACCATCGAGTTACACAATTCGGTGCTTCAGTACGATGACCGCCTGGAGACCTTAGAGTTTGACGGTTCCTCGGAATGGATCCAGCGCGCCATCGTTGTCGGACAATAAGCGACCTCGACCGACTCCGACAATTTTTAACATCCGCGGGACCGAATTCTCAGAAGCCCTTCCAGTCCTCCGAGTTAGTCTTAAATCAAGATTAACTGACAAGGAGCACCACGATGGTGAATTCGTATCCTTCTTTTTCCGGCTTTGATTCTCACGCGCGAGCAAATGGAGTGGGAGGAGGCTTCTCCAATTCCGCCGGCTTCATGAATCCTTTTCTCGCCATGATGCAGATGTTTTTCCAACAACTGATGTCTCTTGTCGCAGGGCCATCAGCCGGCGCGGCTCCGCCTGGAAATCCTGGGTTCGGCGGTGGCCAGCCCTCCGCCGGAGGAGGTCCCGGCTTGGACTCCTTCTTAGGAGGAGGAGGACAGGCCGATTCGAGCTCACCCGTCAGCGGCGGGCAGCCATCATCGGTCCCTATGGGCCCTCCTTCCCAGACGGCGGCCTCGAGAGGGACCGGCTACTACCCCGACAGTTCGCCTATGGAAGGGGGATACGTCGACCGAAGGGGCAAGAAGCTCAATACCCTGCAAGATTATCTGGCCGGACGAGCACCCTACGTGTCGGTGGCCATGGACAAGAACATGAAGATCCCTTACGGGAAAAAATTGAGAATCCCGGAGCTCGAGAAAAAATACGGCCGTCCCATCGAATTTCGGGTCGTGGACACGGGCGGCGCCTTCACAGGCAAGGGCACCAGCCGTATCGACATCTGCACCGCCTCCAGAAGAGACTCTCTCGACCCCACGATCAACGGACCCCTCACTCTCCAGTTTTGTTAGGAGAAGGACGCCACGTCCTTGAGAAGAATCTCGAAAATGTGGCCTCCTCTCGCAAAGTCTCCATAGTTTGGGTTTGGGCCCTTCTGGCGGTCCTTCTCTCTTACAGCTTTGACATCGAATGCCTGGTGGAGACCCAGAGCTGCGCCCAGGGGATCGTTCATCTCGAACGCCCCTCGGACTGTACCCAACCGGGTCTAGCACCACCACCCATCTTGCTCGCGGTCCTTCCATCCGCCCCTCGGGTTCGCGTCCCCGCGCCACGGGTCATCACTCCGGGAGCCGTCCGCTGGACCGTCAGCGATTCGCCTCCTGAAACTTCTCGTTCCGTCCCCTTAGGTCTCAGAGCCCCTCCCCTGGGCTAAGGACTTGGTCCGGAACAACTTTCCGGTTTCGAGCACGGACCCATCCCCGCTAGCAGCGTTGCTTTCTCCTCATTTGTGACTGCGTAGCACCGAAGACGGCTTGCGGACAAACAGCGTCTAAAGCGCCTTGCCAGCGGGGCGCCTCCGCACTCGAAACCGGAAAGTTGTTCCGAACCAAATCCTGCAAACTCCAGACGTCGCACTCTTAGCTTCGCTTTGAGACAAGCCAGGAGTCGCTCTTTTCACCCATTGAGGACAATCCATGAGACTTATCCCATCCCTTTGGCGATGGATGTGGGCTCTGGGTGCTTTTCTGTCTGTGTCCTATCCCGGCACCGCTCAGGAGCTCCCCGATCCCACCATCATGATCGCCGAGGTATTAAACACGCATCCCGCGGTTCGGCGCGCCCAATATGACTTGGACGCGGCCCAGGCCACCTTGGAAGGGAGCGACGCCCAACCGAACCCCACCCTGACGCTGGCGGCGACTGCCGGAGATGCCGGCGAAAGCTCCAACGCCTTAACTCAGAATTTTGAAATCTCGGGCCAACCGAGACTTCGTCAGGAGCAGGCTCAGGCGCGCTTGGAATCGGCTCGTCTTCTGCTAGCGCTGGTTCGTCGTCAAGTCGCGGCCCAGGTCTACAGCGCCTGGCTCGAACTTTGGGAAAAGCAGCACCTGGCCGTGATGGGCCAGATGCGAGTGAATCTGATGACCGAGATGGTCAGAGTCACCCGTCGTCGATATGAGGTGGGAGAGATCCCTCAGAACGAGTCGCTTCGGGTGGAGCTTGCCGCCACCGAGGCCGAAGCGGCACTGGCCACGGCGCTGGCCGAATACGCCGCCGCCGCGCGCTCTTTGCAGCTTCTTCGTCAGGAGACGGTACTGGTCGGTCCTCCCACTCTTCCCGCCCCGACCAACCAGGAAATACTGGCCACTCTAGAGGGCCCGCCCCTAGCACCAGCGGACTCCCCCTGGACCCTAGAAGAGATCCTTGGCGCGGCCGAGGAGCAGTTGGAACTGGGGGCCTTGCGACAAGAACAAAAAGCCTTGCTCTTGTCGGCCGAGCTGACCGGCAAAGAGCGTGCCCCTCAACTGGGGGTCTCCCTTTATCGCTCTCGATTTTTCGGCAATTCCATCGAACAAGGAGCCCAGCTGACTCTCTCCTGGCCGCTCTTTGACTGGGGTAGCATCCGCTCCCAAAAGAAGGCACAACTGTCTCAGGCTCAGGCGCGGATGGCCGAGGTCGAGGAGAAGGCTCTGGCTTTGCGCCGAGAGGTGGCGGAGCTTTGGAATCAGTGGCTGGCGGCCCGAACCGTGCGGGATCTTTTGACAACCCAGGCCGCGCGCTATGAAGAGCTGGCCCGCGAATCCCGCATCGGTTATGACCTGGGTCTGCTCAGCCTGACCGATGTGTTGCAGACCGAGACGGCCTTTCGCCAGGCCGGAGTGGACCTGATCCAAGCCGAGGCCCGAATTCGTCGTCTGGAACTTGCGCTACTCGACCGCACCAACCTACCCTGGCCCGCCGGGCTTCTGGAGGAGCAATGAAATTTTTCTTACTCGTCGGGCTGGCCCTGACACTCACTATCGCCGGCTGTGGTGGACCGCCCGCTGGAACCGCTCTAAGTTCAGCCTCCCCCGCGAACGCCGGTCACGACCACGATCATGGCGAGCAGCCCGACAAGCACGAGCACAAAGAGAGTGAAGAGGGATTCGTGCTCCTGACCGCGGCCCAGCGCAAGGAGATCGGTCTCGAGATCGCCTCTCCCGTCTCCGGCTCGATCACCGGGGCGACCCGCACGGGTCGCGTGGAAGCCGACCCCGATCGCAGCGTGGTCATCAGTCCTCAGGTCGCGGGCACGATCAAACACCTTCCGGTCATCATCGGCAGTCGGGTCCGTCAGGGCGAGTCCATCGCCGTGGTGGAGAGCCCGGAGATCGCCGTACTCAAAGGGGAGTATCATAACGCCGAGGTGGAGGTCGATCTCGCGACCAAGGAGTTGGCCAACAAGGAAGCGCTCTTCGCCCTGGGAGACGAGAGCCGGCGCGAGGTGGAGGAAGCCACCTTACAGCTGGCGGAAGCCAGGGCCAAACAGGAAGCCGTCGATGCCCGCCTGACCAGCGCCAAGCTCGCTCATGAACGACTGGTTACTCTACGCGAAGAAGGGATCGCCTCTGCTCAGCAGGAGGAGCAAGCCCTGGCCGAACGCAAAGCTCTGGAAGCGGACTTGCGCCAGGCGGCCAGCGCCATCGCTATCGCCAAGCAGCACCTGGAGCGAGAAAAACGGGTGGCTGGATCACAGTTGCGAAGGAAATCCGAAACCTTCCCCGCCGAGGCCAACCTGGCCAGGGCCCGAGAGAACCTCAAGCATATCGAGGAAAGGCTGCTGCAGCTTGGAGCCGACCTGGGTGAAGGAGGTTCGGTGACCCTGACCTCCCCCATCGACGGTCAAGTCATCAAGCGCCCGGTCAACCGGGGCCAAGCCGTCAGCTCGGGCGAGGTGGTCGCCGAACTCGTCGATCCGAGCCACGTCTGGGTCATGGTGGATCTGACCAGGGCCGATCTGGCCAAGGTGAAACTCGGCGACCCTGTCACCATCACCTTAGTCAACGACACCCAGACCCAGGGCCGGGGCGAAATCAGTTACATCGACCCCCAAGTCGACACTGAGTCGCAAACCGTGCGGGCCCGGGTGGAGCTTAAGCAGAGCGGGGGGAGATTCCGATTGGGAAGCTTCGTCAACGCCACCCTGACGGGAAAAAGTGATCTTCCCTCCTTACCCAAGGAGGCCATCCAAGAGGTGGAGGGTGAGACGGTGGTCTACCGGGTGGAAGGGGAAGGCTTCCGCCGAACCGCCGTTAAGGTCCTCTCTCAAAACGCCGACAGCGTGCAGATCAGCGGCTTAGGAGTGGGCAGCCAGGTGGTGGTGAAAGGCGCCGCCGATCTCAAGGCGATGGACCTTTCCGGAACTATCGGAGGGCATCATCACTAATGGAGCGCCTCATCACCTGGTCTTTGGCCAATCGTCCCCTGATACTTTTTTTGGCCGTCGCCTGGCTGGTTGTCGGGACTCACAGCCTGACCCGACTTCCCATCGACGCCGTCCCCGACGTCACCAACATCCAGGTCACCGTCAACACCGAAGCGGTGGGACTAAGTCCACCAGAGGTGGAGACTCTGATAACGGTCCCGGTGGAGACGGCTCTCTTGGGCCTGCCTCAGGTGGAAGAGGTTCGCTCGCTCTCGAAGTACGGACTCTCACAAGTCACCGTGGTTTTTGAAGAAGGAACCGACCTCTACTTCGCGCGCCAACTGGTCGGGGAACGTTTGGTGGGAGTGGGAGACGACTTCCCCGAGAGCTCCGGCCAGCCCGCCATGGGCCCTATCGCGACCGGCCTCTCCGAGATCTATCAGTACGAACTGCGAGGCGACGAACGCTGGGATCTCACCTCGCTTCGCACCCTGCAGGACTGGTTCGTCAAGCGCCAGCTCCTAGGGGTACGCGGAGTGACCGAGGTCAACTCGTTCGGAGGTCTAGAGAAGCAGTACGAGGTGGTGTTGGATCCGAATCGACTGGAGAGCTATGGGCTGACCTACCGACAGGTGTTCGAAGTCCTGGAAGGCGACAACCGCAACGTGGGTGGCGGATTTATCGAGTCGCGGGGCGATCAGTTGCTGGTTCGAGGGTTATCGCTTTCTCAAAACGCCGATGACCTCAACGCCCTGGTCGTCCATTCCGACGAGAGCCGGCCTGTTCGCTTGTCCGATGTGGCCGAGGTGCGGGTGGGGGGCGCCCTTCGGCAGGGCGCGGTCTCGCGCGACGGCCGGGGTGAGGTGGTGATAGGCATCGTCATGATGTTGGCCGGAGAGAACAGCCGCACCGTGTCCCACAGGGTCGACCAACGAATCCAGGAACTCAAGAAAGAGCTACCCGAGGGGGTCACCATCGAGACCTTCTACAATCGCACCGAGTTGGTCGAGCGCACCTTGAGCACGGTGAGCAAGAACCTCGTCGAGGGGGCGGCGCTGGTCATCATCGTTCTGTTCGTCTTCCTGGGCGACATTCGAGCCGCCCTGGTGGTCAGCAGCGTCATCCCCTTTTCCTTTCTCTTCGCCGCGACTTTGATGGTGGAGACCGGCGTGAGCGGCAACCTGATGAGCCTGGGGGCTCTGGACTTCGGTTTGATCGTCGACGGTGCGGTGGTGATGACCGAACACACGGTGGCGGCGCTCGCTCTGGTCTCGGGGTCGGGGCCGCTCAAAGCTAGAGTGGAGCTAGCCTGTCGAGAGATGGCGCGGCCCATGCTGTTCGGCCTGGGGATCATCATCGCCGTCTATCTGCCACTTTTAGCCTTGACAGGGCTGGAAGGAAAGATGTTCCGGCCCATGGCTTTGACCGTGGTCTACGCTCTGCTCGGCTCGATGATCCTAAGTTTCACTCTGGTACCGGTCCTGCTCTCCTTCATACTCAAAGAAGAGGTAGAACCCAAGACGCCCTGGGTTTTACGCCTGGTCACCCCGCTCTATCAGAGGGTACTCGATTGGGTTCTGCGACACCCCAAACCGACCATAGGGTTGGCCCTGGTCCCTCTCGTTCTTTCCATTCTATGGGCCGGCCGTTTAGGCGCGGTCTTCCTGCCGGAACTCGACGAGGGAGCCCTGGCCGTGCAGGCCATCCGCATACCCTCCGTGTCGCTGACCACTTCCCTGGTGGGAACCCAGAGAATCGAAAAGGCTCTGCGAGAGTTTCCCGAGGTTATGTCCGTCATCTCGAAAACCGGCCGCCCCGATCTTGCCACCGACCCGATGGGAGTGGAGATTTCCGACATCATCATCACGCTTGAACCTCAATCGCGCTGGTCGGTGAAGACGAAAGAGGAACTGGTCGACAAGATGAGAGAGCGACTGGAGGCGATCCCGGGGATCAACTTCAGCTTCTCCCAGCCGATCGAACTTCGGGTGGAGGAGCTGATCTCGGGAAGCCGCTCGGACGTGGCCCTTCAGATCTTCGGTGAGAACCTTGACCAGATGGCCAAAATCGGAGCCCAGGTGGTGGCCCGCCTACAGAAACTTCCTGGAGCTCGAGACGTAGCTATGGAGGCGATCGGCGGGGTGCCCTACCTGCAGCTGGAGGTGGACCGTACCGCCGCCTCCCGATTTGGAGTCGCGCCGGGAGAAGTGCTCGAGCTGATCTCGGTGCTGTTCGGCCAGCGACCGCTGTCCTCGGTTTTAGAAGGAGAGCGACGATTTCCGGTGGTGGCTACGGTGCCCCCGAACTTTCTAGCCACTCCGGAAGATATGATGTCTCTGCGCCTGCGCACCCCTCACGGAGCTTATATCCCACTGGGATCCGTGGTCCGTCCCCTCTCCGAGCCGGGGATGGCTCAGGTCAACCGGGTCAACGGACAACGTCGCGCGGTGATCAGCATGAACTTCGAGGGAGAGGACCTGGTCGGCTTCGTCACGGCCGCCCAGGAAGCCACCGCCGAAGTTCTCCCGGCCGGGGTGGCCACTCATTGGGGCGGGGAATTTCAAAACTATCAGCGGGCCAAAGGGCGCCTGCTGGTTCTGGTCCCCACCGTCATGTCCGGTATCCTATTCCTGCTCTGGCTGAACCTCCAGCGAGCTTCCTGGGCTGTCATCATCTTTCTCAACGTGCCCTTCGCCGCCGTGGGAGGAGTCATGGCGCTGGGCCTGCGCGGGATGCCCTTCTCGATCTCCGCCGGTGTCGGATTCTTGACCCTTTTTGGAGTAGCGGTGCTCAACGGGCTGGTCCTGATGGCCGCCCTCATCGAAGAAGCCAGGAGCGGCGGAGAGTGGTTGGAAACAGTGCGCCGCGCCGCCGCCGGGCGGCTTCGCCCCGTGTTGATGACGGCCACCGTCGCCGCCCTGGGGTTTCTCCCGATGTCTCTTGCCACCGGCGCTGGAGCCGAGGTTCAAAAGCCCCTGGCCACGGTCGTGATCGGCGGTCTGCTGACCAGTACCGTGCTAACACTTTGCCTATTACCCACCCTGATCGCAACGATCTCGACTCGCCCGAGGATCGCCCCAAAAGAGAAGGGATGAATCTAAGATGACCTCGAAATGGAGAATGATACCATGAAAAGCAACCTACCCCCCCCTCATTTTGGCTTAAAGCTCCGAGGTTTCATCCTCGCCATCCTGCTGATGGTTCTGTCGGATTCGGCTGTGGCCGAACCGATACCGGCAAGTTCCATCCCGATGTGCAGCGCGGACCACTTTCCTCAGTCGCCGACCGATCCGACCCCCGACCCTCCACCTAGTCCACGACGTCCCAAAGACGCCTCCGGAGAGAAGAAAGAGCCCGAGAGCGAGAGCGATAGCGATTCCGAATCTTCGTCCGAGGAGTTCACGCCTTCTGAAGGTTCCGAGCCCGACCCCGAGCCGGTGCGTTATCCTCGAATCACCTCTCAAGGACAGATCCAATTTCAGGTCGATGACGGCGCCCTGGGAGCGCCTCGAGCCAACTCTCCCTTTCCAAGCTCAGCGGGAATAGGACCATTCCCGGCCGACGCGCGCATCTTCGTGCGCCGCTTCCGGCCCGCCTTCGACGTTGAGTTCAATCCCGACTTGACCTTACAAACCGAGTTCAACATCGATCCGCACAGTGAAAGAATCCAAATCTTAGACGTTCGTTTTGACCAGAACCTCTCGGAGGAGACGATCCTTTCCGTGGGACGCTACAAGGTTCCCTTCGGATGGGAAGGTCTGCGTTCGTCACGCGCCACCAACACCATCGAACGCAGCGATATGACCGTCGGTCTTTACCCGGAACGCGATGTCGGCATCTCGCTCAATCACGAAACCGACCTGGGAGAGTTCTCCCTCGGTTCTTTCTTAGGCCAGCCGCGAAGCAACGGCGACGCTAACGGACACATCGACGTGATCGGACGCGGTCTTTTCAACGTTCACGACGGAATCAAATTGGGTTTATCCGGACACGTCGGCTCCTACCGCCCGAACGGAATCGACATCGACATTCCGGTCCGCCGGGTGGGAACCGAGCTGCATGTCGAACAAGGACCCGTCACGCTCGAGGCCGAGGCCATGTGGAGCGATGGCTACAACGTCACCTCCCGCACCGACACCAAGGCTTTCGGATACTATGCCGCCGTGGTGACCAAACTGGCCCCGTCCCTGGATTTCGTCCTGCACTACGATCGCTTCGATCCCGACCTCGACGGGATCGACTCGAAAGTCGCGCGCAACGAAATGAACGCTCGCGATCGCAAAGTGCTCGGACTCAACTACTACATCAACCGCGACGTCGGACATCGCATCATGCTCAACTACGAGTGGAAACAGACGGTGGAGGGACCTCGGCTGCACACCGACGGTTGGCGCCTGCGCTACCAGTTCGCCTGGTGAGAAGCAACTGTTCCTGAAGGTCTCGACTTACCCCAGAAGGAATTTCTCTTGATGAGTTCATCCCGCTTTCGTATCGGTTTTCTTGTCGCTATCGGTCTGGCGGCGCTACCTTTCGTGACTCCCGCCACGGCCGAAAATCCAGAACGGCGAACGGTTGTTGTCCCTTACTCGGACCTCACGACCTTCGAGGCCGACGCCATCGAGAAACGCGGCGGCAACTTTATCCTTACGGGCGATGTCAAGCTCGTACTCGACGGAGTGACCCTCTTAGGGAGAGCCGCGACCGTGAAGTCGGAGGAGAAGCTTGCCGTGGTCGAGGGATATTCCGCACCGGCCCGCGTGGAAAATTCGCGGCCGAAGTCAACCCACGGCGCTCTAATCCGTTAACCTTCGGCCGAGAGGCCTTGGCTTTCTTGGTCGAGCGCTTCTTGACATAGGTCAGCGACAGTTTCCCCTAAGAAGGTCAAGATGGCGGCATGAGCCGCTACTTCTTGCTCACCGCGCTGCTCGCCCTGGTCGTGGGCTCCCTTTTAGGGCTCCACATGGCGCTCGGCATGGCGGGACTGGTCTCCTTGGAAGGTTGGCCTCGACTGCTGCACAGCCACGCCATCCTACAGGTGCATGGGTTCATGGTCATGCTGGTCCTGGGGGTGGCTCTTTTGGTGCTGCCCAGGTTCCTCGACGTTCCGTTGGCCGTTCCTAAGGTCGCGCTTTTGTCCTGGGGCTTACTCAGCACCTCGGTGCTGCTCTCTCTAAGCGGTTGGCAGATCCACGTTCCTCGCCTATTGGAAGTGGCTAGCATCATCGCCTTCCTGGTCGTGCTCAGACGCACCCGAGCCGGCGCCCCTTATCACGAGGCCGACCCCCACGAGCGGCGACTCAATCGGCTGCACGCTGGATTTATGGCCAGCGGTGCCATCTGGCTCCTGTTGTCGGTAGCCGCCTCCAGTGGGCGGCAAAGTCACGAGCTTGTCCTTTGGGGTTTCGCCTCGATGTACGTGGCCGGTATCGGGCTGCGGGTCCATCCCCAGATGCTGGGGTTCCGTATCGGCTCGGCCGGCCCCCTGGCCTGGTCGCTTCTTCTCTGGAACGTGGGTCTGGGCCTAGAGCTTGCCGGCTGGCCTGGTGGGAGAATCATCAGCTGCGTGGGCGCGGGTCTATATCTGCTCGGGCTCAACCCGTTTCGCCCCGCCTCCTTTACCCCGGAAGGCTCCATCTGGCTCAGGAGCTATCTGCGCACAGCCTACGCCTGGCTTGCCGGGACGCTGACCGCCACAATCCTGGTCCCACTCACCGGACAGGCTTCTCTGGGGGCGGCCGCGCTCCATCTTCTGACCTCCGGCTTCTTGTTGACCATGATCGTGGGAATGGCTTTTGAACTGCTATCGACCCATGGAGGTCGCCCCCTTCTCTGGCCCCAATCCGTATGGCCGATTCTCATTCTCTTGACCAGCGGCGGAGTTCTCCGCTTCGTAGGCCATGTGGCCAGTCGATGGCCCGTCTTCGGCCTGGGTGTAACGTGTCAGTTGGCGGCCTCACTACTTTTCTGCCTGGTTCTGGGCGTGATGCTACTCAAGCCGCCTGCCGAGAGCCATGCCACACCGGCCGAGAAAGAAAGAGGATAACGACATGCCGAAAATCGCCGTCATCGGAGGTGGGATCAGCGGCCTAACCGCGGCCTATCACCTAGGTCAAGCCAAAGCCCGTCCCATCCTTTTCGAGCACGGTTCCAGACTTGGAGGCGCCATCCGAACCTTCCGCCACGAGGATTGGTTATTGGAGGCTGGACCGGACTCGCTGCTCAGGACCAAGCCCGCCGCCCTGGAGTTGGCTCGTGAGCTGGGGATCGAGCTGGTCGATGCCAGTTCTCAAGGCCCGCCCGGCATCGTCCGGGATGGTCGGGTGGTCCCGCTCCCGGACGGCTTGCGTCTGATGGCCCCGACCCGACTTCTGCCCTTTCTGACCAGCCCCGTTCTCAGCTGGCCGGGCAAGCTTCGGGCCATCTGCGAAGGCTTAATCCCTCGCCGCATCGAGGACAGTGATGAATCGGTGGCCCAATTCGTCTCGCGACGATTCGGCCTGGAGCTGATGGAGATCCTGGCCCAACCCTTGATCGGTGGGATCTACGCCGCCGACCTCAGCCGCCTGAGCCTTCGCGCCACCTTGCCCATGTTCGAAGCCATGGAGCGAGGCCGGGGAAGTGTCACGGCCGGCTTGGTAGCCTCGCTACGAAACGCGCCCGCCTCGACCTCGAGCCTCTTCCTTTCTCCTCGGGGCGGCATGGAAAGCCTGATTAGCGCCCTGGCCGAGAAGATTCCACCAAACGACCTGCGTCGAAATCAACCGGTTCGTCGAATCTCTTCCGCTCCTCGGGGATGGAAGGTTGAAACCAACGAAGGCACGGAGCTCTTCGACGGAGTTCTCTTCGCCTGCTCGAGCCGGGTGGCGACAAGACTCCTGACCGATATCGCTCCGGACACGTGCGAATCTCTGAGCCAGACCACCCACGTCTCCACCGCCACCGTCCATCTCAAACTGGAGGAAGAACAGGTCACCGAGCCGCTGAGGGGAAGCGGGTTCGTGGTCCCCCACCTCGAAGGGATGGAACTCACAGCTTGCACCTATGCCCACAAGAAGTTCCCCCATCGCGCTCCGGCGGGGAAGGCCTTGCTGCGCGTTCATCTGGGAAACGCCATGAATCAAAATATTTTGAAGTGTGATGATTTTCAACTGATAGAGCGAGCGGTCCAGCAGCTCAGACCCCTCCTAGGACTGCGAGGCCAGCCCGAAGAGAGCTTTGTGGCGCGCCATACCGAAGTGTTGCCTCAGTATGGTGTGGGGCACTGCCAGCGCATCGCTCGAGCTCGTGCTTCTCTGGCTCGTCATCGCGGTCTTGCCCTGGCTGGGAACGGGCTCTCGGGGGTCGGACTTTCCGATTGCGTCGAGACAGCTCGATCGGCCGCCGACTCCCTACTGGAAACACTACGATGAGCCATGAAAATCAAGGAAATCCTCGACAACTAGCCGCCGCCACCATCTCCTTCGCGCTGTGCTTTGCCATCTTCGGCTCGATCTCGGCCATGATGCCGATCCTCAAAGAGCGCCTCGCGCTGACCTCCGTGCAAGTGAGCCTGGCCATCGCCCTCCCTGTTCTTCTCGGTAGCTTGGGCCGGCTTCCCCTCGGGGTCGCCGCCGACCGCTTCGGCGGACGTCGGGTCTTTCTCGCCACCATGGCGGCATGCTTAATCCCGGCCACACTTTTGGGCCTGGTGGAGGAGTACTGGCAACTCCTGCTCTGCGGCTTCTTCGCCGGGCTCTCCCTGGCGAGCTTTTCTATCGGCGTGGGCTTCGTCAGTCGATGGTACCCGCCGGAGCGGCAAGGCGCGGCGCTCGGGATCTATGGGGCTGGTAGCATCGGTCAGTCGCTGGCGGCCTATGGCTCCCCAATGCTTGCCGGCGCCGTGGGTTATCGCTGGGGCTTCTGGTCCTTTGCCCTGTCACTGGCCGTCTGGATCTTTCTCTTCGCTGTTCTGGCTCGCGACCCCCAGAATACGGCTCGACCCGCCACCCTTCAAGAGATACTTCTACCGTTACGACAAAAAGAGAGTTGGCTTTTGAGCCTGTTCTACTTTCTGACCTTTGGTGGATTCGTCGCCATGAGCGTCTATCTTCCCATCTTCTTGACCCAGGGTTTCGGCCTCACACCTCAGGACGCGGGTCTACGAACCGCGGGATTCGTGGTCCTGGCCACAGTCGTGCGCCCGATGGGCGGAGTTCTAGCCGACAAGTTGGGAGGCCTCAAAGTCTTACGCTGGGTCTTCCCCGCGACCTTCATCATGGGTACCTTTCTAGCTTGTCCCCTGATGTCGACTTTCACCGTCGGCGCTCTCGGCATGGCTGTGGCCATCGGTATCGGAAACGGCGCTGTCTTCAAGCTCGTCCCCGACTACTTTCCCAAAACAGTGGGAACGGTCACCGGACTCGTCGGAGCAGCCGGAGGGCTGGGCGGGTTCTTCCCTCCCCTGATGGTCGGAGCTCTCTATCAGCTCACCGGGCACTACAGCATCGGCTTCATCCTTCTCTCCTGCACCTCGCTGGTCTGTTACCTGGTCGCCCGGCGGATGAAAGGCTAACTGATTCATATCAAGGCGGCTGGAGGCGTACCGCTCTATGCTTGGAGTATGAAAGAGCTAGCCACGGAAGTCTTGATTGTAGGAGCCGGTCCGTCCGGCCTCGTCCTAGCCAGCGACCTCAACCGCCGCGGGGTCCCCTTCATTCTGGTGGACCGAGCCGAGAATCCGCCTCAAGAAAGTCGCGCGCTCTTTCTGCAGGCCCGCTCTTTGGAGGTGCTCGACGACCTGGGTGTGCTGGGAGCTCTGCTAGAGAAGGGTCTCCTTATGGAAAAGGTGCGGCTGTACAAGGACCGGCGGCTCGAGATTGTCTTCGAGCTCGAGACCGCCTCCCGTCGCGAAGCTCCCTATCCCTACCTTCTGGTGGTGGAGCAGCACGTCACGGAGTCGATCTTGCTAAGAAAGCTACGGCAAACCGGTGCCGGGGTCGAGCGTGGATGGGAGCTGACCAAGCTTAAAGACGAGCCAGGCCAGGTCCGAAGCTGGCTGAGAACCCCTGGGGGAACTCAGTTAGTCAGGTCCGACTACCTTGTCGGCTGCGACGGGGCGAACAGCCAGGTCCGCCAGTGCGGCGAGATCCCTTTCGAGCGGACGGACTTCGAGCTGATCTATCAGCTCGCCGATCTGGAGCTTCAGTGGGAGCTTCCGTCGAACGAAGTCATTCGGCTGGTGGAAGGCCAGAGCGAAGTCGTGGCGACGCCCTTGCCAGGGAAAAACCGCTATCGCCTCAATCTCTGGTCTCCCGGGCTCTCGGCTGTCCCTTTGACTCTCGCCGACTGGGAGAAGATTCTTCGAAAACTTGCCCCCTGCGACGTCGCGCTGAGCAACCCCCGCCGCCTGAAAAGCTATCGAGCCGGCCAGGGTCTAGCCCAGACATTTCGACAAGGGCGGATCTTCCTGGCCGGTGACTCCGCCCACCTGATCCCTCGCGGCATGGCACAGGGCCTCAATCTGGGTCTGCAAGACGCCTCCAACCTGGGTTGGAAACTGGCTCAGGTTTTAAGAGGGGAGGCGCCCTCAGAACTTTTAGAGAGCTATTCCAGAGAACGCCTACCGGTGGCGCGAGCGGCCCTGGTCGATCCCGCGCCACTCACGGAATCCATCCACTGGATGAGCTTTCTGGAATCCCGCGACGAACTGGATCGGTGGTCGAAGTTGGACCTTAACCCTCGTCGAGGTGCTCAACGCGGTGATCGAGCCCCCGACGGAGAGCTCCTCCGGGGTGGCGACACCTCTTTTCTCTATGATCGGCTCGACGGGCTCCGCTACCAACTGTTGGTCTTCTCCGACCGCCCGGACCCAATCCTGGAAAAGTTCTTCCAGACCCTATCCGGGCGAGATTATCCCTCTCTGGGTTTGCATCGCATCGGGATCGGCCCTCAGGCCACCATCGACGTCGAGGCTTGCCTGCACCGGGCCTACGCCGCCAAGCACGGCGACATGGTGCTGGTCCGCCCCGATCGCGTGGTGGCCCTACGCACCTCTCTGGGTCAGGAAGACCGGCTCCTGTCCTACTTGGCCGAGCATCTGGTGGAAACAGTTTCTTGAGTCAGATCAAGGTAAAGTCTTAACCGAGATGGTTTGCTTAAAGCATGAACCAGGCAAAGACCATCCCTTCCGACCTCCCCTTGCTAAGCTACGGCTTTCGCCCATTTTTCCTGGCCGCGGCACTCGCGGCGCCTCTTTTGGTTCTGTGCTGGCTGGCCGGACTGTTGGCCGGACACCCTCTCTCTCCGTACTTCGATCCCCTGACATGGCACGCCCACGAGATGCTCTTCGGCTTCGCCGGGGCCATGATCGCGGGATTTCTTCTGACCGCCGTACCCAACTGGACGAAGAGCCCCGCTGTTCACGGAACTCCCCTGGCTCTTCTGTGCGGGCTGTGGGTCCTGGGACGCTCCCTCTTTCTACTCTCGGACTCCAAGCTGGTGGCTGTGGTGGACCTGTCGTTCTTTCCCGCCCTAGCCGCCTTGATCTTGCCTCCGCTGTGGCGGGCCCGAGACGCTAAGAGATTGGTCTTCTCCGCTATCTTGTTCGGCCTATGGAGCGCCAACCTCCTGACCCACCTGCAAGTCCTGGCCGACCGCCCAGGGCTAGCCAATATCGGCCTCCAGATCGCCCTGGGGCTCATTCTGCTTCTTATCGTGATCATCGGAGGGCGGGTCATCCCTTTTTTCACTGAGCGCGCCCTATCCCAAGCGGCCGGTCGCCAAAGACGCTGGACCGCCGTGGAGGCGGTCTCCATTCTTTCGGTCTTGCTGCTTCCCGCCTTCGAATCGATGCCGGCCCAGGCTGCGGCCGTCCTCTGCGCTCTCGCGGCGTCGGCTCACGCGGCGCGTCTGGTGGGTTGGTATCTCCCCGGAGTATGGTCCGTGCCCCTGCTTTGGATTCTCTACCTCGGTTACGCCTGGATCGCGGTCGGTTTCGCCCTCAAGGGCGCCGCCGTCCTGGGGCATGCCCCGGCCTCCGCTGCCACTCACGCCTTCACCGCGGGGGCCATGGGGATCGTGGGACTCGGGATCATGGCGCGCGCCTCACTAGGCCACACCGGGCGAGCTCTTCAGCCGTCCGGACTGACCGTGGTCTCTTTCGTCCTGATCGTGGCGGCGGCCACCCTGAGGGTCGGCGGCCCGCTCTTCGAGCTTCCCATGCGACCGGTTCTGATCGGAACCGGCTGGCTCTGGGCTCTAGCCTTCCTCGGCTTTATCATCGTCTACCTGCCGATTCTGACCAAGCCGCGAGCCGACGCCTAGGGACACACGATGAAAGGACATCGCCCTCTTATCCTACTCTCTCTGGCTATTTCCTCGATCCTGGGGAGCGGTTTCGGAGGCTGGATTCTCCTGGCTTTCATGGGCTGGGTCTGGCTAGGGGATCTGAGTATCATTCTGCAGGCTCACGGCCAGCTCCAGGTCTACGGTTTCGTCGCCATGTTCACCATGGGGGTGGCTGTCATGATGTTCTGCAGCCCCATGCAGCTGGCCGCTCACCCTTTGTGGCTGGCCTACCTCTGTCCGGCTCTGATGCTGGTGGGGATCGGCTTTCAGGTTGCCTCCTCCGCTGAGCTCTCACCTCTTCCCCCCTGGTTCGGCCCGGCCACGCAGACCCTCTCGATTCTAGCCTTTGCCCTGGTCCTAGGGATGACGCGCCAAAAGTCCCTAGCGCTCTCTCGCCATAGGGACTCCTTCACTCCCGAACAGATCGCGCTCTTGGCCTGCGGAACCTTTTGGCTACTGGTAGCTCCCGCGCTCGGTCTCAAAGATCTGACCAAAGCCCTCGAGACCGTGTTGTGGGGATTCACCGGGCTCTACATCGTGGCGGTCGGATTTCGCACCCATCCTTCCATCCTGGGCCTGCCGACGCGCGGCGACGCCCCTCTCCCCTTCATAGCGGGGCTGTGGAACCTGGCCCTGGCTCTTCGCTGGCTTAGAGAAGACGGTCTTTGGACTCTGGTCATAACATGTGCCGTAGCCCTATTTTTAACCTCGCTTCGCCCATTTTGCCGCTCTCAACGCCTTCCCGCCGGTGGTACCTGGTTGAGACCTTTCGTGCGGACCTCCTACCTTTGGCTGGTCGTGGCTACCGCTCTGACGGCTCTAGCCGAAGGTCCTCTCCCCTGGTTGGCCGGAGCCGCCCGGCACGCCCTGGGTTCGGGCTTCGTGCTGACCATGATCGTGGGGATGTCGCTTCGCATGGTCTGCGCCTACGAGGTTCGACGCCTGCTCTGGAGTCCCGGGCCTTGGGCCCTCTATGGTTTACTGACGTCAGCGACCCTTCTCCGAGTCCTAGGGCAGGCGATGTCGGCAATGATGGCCATGGTTGTCGGAGGCTGCCTCCAGGTCCTCGCGGTGTGGCTTTTCGCGGTCCTTCTCGCCGGGACGTGCCTGTGGGGGAAGAACCTGGGAGTGAAAACATGAAGAAACACTCCAACGGTTGGGACATCCTAAGGCACCGCGAAATGGTCCGCGTTCTGACTCGACACGATCTGTTCAGCAACGCGGTTTCAGCCCACCCCGCGGTGCCTAACGGCATGGACCCACCGCTTCATACGGCCTATCGCCGAATCATTGATAGCTACTTCGAGCCCACTCGCATCGAGGAATTCGAAGAGGTCTGCCGAGCGTTAGCTCGGGTACGCTGGG
This sequence comes from Selenomonadaceae bacterium, assembly GCA_037189585.1. GTDB lineage: Bacteria > Vulcanimicrobiota > Xenobia > Xenobiales > JADMJV01 > JAEXNA01. The sequence goes on from JBBCJA010000012.1 coordinate 24,298, forward strand.
ACGGTCTTTCCAGCGGCGAGTCGCTCGAGGTCATGGACACCTTCGCTCGACCCTATGCTCTGGACACTCAGTGCGCGTTCGTCGGCTGGCCGGAGTCGACTCGGGCTCCCATGGCACGCTGGCTGGCGGCCAATCAGCAAGCCACCCGAGAGCAAGATCGCGAGCGTCTTGAGGAACTCGCGGCCGAATTCCAGAGCCTGGTCGAAGAACAGCTCGAGAAACGACGAGAGCTGGGGCTCAAAGGCTCCGACGTGACCACGCGCTTGATGAAGGAGACGATCGCCGGACGACCTCTGACCAACGATGAGATCACCAGCATTTTGCGCAACTGGACGGCGGGAGAGTTGGCCACCATGGCGAGTGCCGTCGGCATCCTGGCGGAATTCCTGGCCCGAGAACGGACGATTCAGTCTCGCCTGAGGCGACATCCCGAGGAGATCCCCTACGCCCTCGAGGAGATCCTCCGAATCCATGCCCCTCTTTGGAGCAATCGTCGGGTGGTGACTCGCACTTCGGTCCTGGGAGGACACATCCTCAAAAAGGGGGAGCGCTTGAGCTTGTTTTGGGGAGCGGCCAACCAGGACGAGGAGGTCTTCCCCAACCCGACCAGGTTCGAGACTCAGCGCGATCAGAGCCGGAACCTGCTGTACGGCGGCGGCATTCATGTCTGTCCCGGTGCCTCTCTGGCGCGCCTGGAGCTACGGATCGCGCTGGAAGTGATGCTGAGTCAAACCATGGAGATCACGCTGGGAGACAGACGGGGCGAGCAGGCCGAGCCGCCGGCCACCGGATGGTCCAAGCTGTGGCTGCGGTTCCACTGACCGGTTGACCCAAGTCAAAGATGGCAGAGGTTCAAACTGTCATCCTGTCCGCATGACATCTCGCGTATCTTCCCCGATCCATCGCGCGCAAGCGGATCTGGGCCGGCTTGACGATGCGGGCGCCTTTCCCAAAGTCATCTTGATCGATACGGTCAGCTTCTGCAACCTGGAATGCTCGATGTGCGTTCACAAAGAGATGACGCGACCTCGCGGCTACATGCCGTGGCCGCTTTTCCAAAAGATCATCGACGAGATCGCCGTGGAAAATCCCACAGCTCGAGTCTGGATGGTGTTCTTTGGCGAAGCTCTGATCCTAAGACGGCGTAAAGGCGGCATCTTCGACCAGATCCGCTACGCCAAGGCCCAGGGGCTCAGAGACGTGGTGCTCAACTCCAACGCCAACCTGCTCGATGAAACCGCCGCCGAAGAGCTCATTACCTCGGGCCTGGACGCCATCTATATCGGGATCGACGCCCATACCCCGGAAAGCTACGCCAAGATCCGGGTTGGAGGCGATCACGCTCGGGTCGTCCGCAACGTCCGTGGACTGCTTGAACTTAAGCGGCGGCGCGAGGCTCAGGCGCCGAGGGTCTATGTTCAGTTCGTGGATATGGACGACAATCAGGGAGAAAAAGACGACTTCATCGCCTTCTGGACAAAGCAAGGAGCTGAGGTCAAGATCCGCCCCAAAGTTAGTTGGGCCGGTCAGATCGAGGCCCCCAACCTGGTCCTCGACAACAGCCAACGCTGGCCTTGCTACTGGGCCATGCAGTCGATGTCGATCACCGATCGCGGAAAGGTGGTCACCTGCGCCGTGGACCTCGACGCCCGCTTCGTGGCTGGTGACGTCAACCACGAATCGCTCAAGAGCATCTGGAACGGACGTCTACGGGGAAACCGTGAGCACCACTTGGAGAGCCGCTGGGACGCCCTACCCGAAGTCTGCCGGCAGTGCCGCGATTGGCAGTCGGCCCGAGCCGACTTCCACTCCAGTCTTTAAAGCTCCCGAGGGCGAAAACCTCAGGAGTCGGAAGCCTCGTAAGAGCGGTCCAGTTTTCTCAGGTAGTAGAGCAGTCCGGCGTTGAGGCCCAAGCAGGCCAGGCTGACCAGGGCGGCGGGCCAGACGATGGCCTGGTCGCCGCCCAGGTAGGATTCCATGGTGGCCGTGAACAGCCACAGTTGGAGAACCACCAGAAGGGCCACGAAGCAGAGCATGCCGTCCACGATCACCAAGCGCTGTTTGTGAGAGATCGAGCCTTTCATGCGTGCTCCAGACTGACCCCTACCGCGTACACCCGCTCACCCTCGATATCGAGCTCGATACGGGGTAGTGGCCGGCGAGGCGGCCCGGCCAATGGACGTCCGGTCTGCATGTCGAAATAGCCGGAGTGGCAGGGACAATGGAACCGATTGGTCTCGGGCTCCGGCACCACCGCGCAGGCCAGGTGGGTGCACTTCTGGCTGAAGGCCACGAAATTGTCGGGAGCCGTACGGACCAAAAGGCAGCGCTCACTCTCGTCGGGGTAGGTGAAAAGTAGCGACTCTCCCACCTGGAGTTCCGCCGCCCCCTCCAGTGCCTTGCGTGGGAAAGCATCATTTTTACGCCGCCAGCTGTTCCAGCCGATCCAGAGCTGACCGATGGAAAATCCACCGCTGACCACCACCAGAAAAGCCAGCAAGTCGCGGCGCGAGACGTACTGGTCTTGCGACCAGTCGATAGGAAAGTCCTGACGCCAGCGAGGCTGTTCCTCGGCTGAACGTCCGTCGGGAAAAGAGCGCATGCTAGAGATCCTCCATGAAAAGGTTGTCCATCATCAAGTCGGGCTCCGAAGCCTTCCCTCGTTCCAGGCCTCGGGTGACGTGCAAGGTCGACTCGCGGCTTTCACGAGGAACCATCATGAAAACTTTGGTGCCGATCACCTGACGCCCGAAACGGAACTCGTTGATCGGCCGCGAGCGCGGACGCAAGGCGTCGATCTCATCGGCGGTCCCGAAAAAAAGCGCCTGACTGGGACAGACCGAGGCGCACATGGGCTTTTTCCCCTCGCTGGTCCGGTCGTAGCACATGTCGCACTTCATCATCAGCTTCAACTCGGTTTTCATTTTGGGAACCCCGAAGGGGCAGGCCAGGACGCAGTTGTTGCAAGCGATGCAGCGCTCTTTGCGAGCGGTCTGGACCACCCCGTCCTCGGTCCGTTTGATGGCGTCGGCGGGACACACCTCTGCGCAGGTGGGCGAGTCGCAGTGCATGCAGATCACCGGAACGGTCTGGATCGATTCCTGGCGATTGACGTACTCCAGATGAATCATCGAAGTGCCCTTGTGAGTATCGCACTCCGCGCAGGCTTGCACGCAAGCCTGGCAGCCGATGCAGCGATTGGGATCCATGTAGAAATGGAGCTGAGAAGGGACGGACATCAGTCGGGTCCTTTCTCGGGCGCCTCGGCGGCCACCAATCGAACCGCGCAGGCTTTATACTCGGGGATCTTCGACACAGGATCCTGAGCCGCGTTGGTGATCCGATTAGCCGAGCGACGCCCGGGCCAGTGATAAGGAATGAACACCGTGTCCGGCCGGATCGTCTTGACCACCTTCAAGCGAAGCGTGATGGCCGAGCGCCGGCTTTCGGCCCTCACCCACATGCCGTCTTGAAAGCCCAGCTTTTCCGCCAGTCGAGGATGAATCTCGATCCAGGGATCGGAGTGTTGGTCCACCAAAGGTCCGATTCGCCGGGTCTGAGTGCCTGACAAAAAATGACTGATCACCCGTCCCGTGGTGAGAATGTAGGGGTATTCCTGGTCGATATCCTCGGCCGGCGGAGCGTACTCCAAGGCGTGAAAACGCGCCTTTCCGTCCGGGAACCAGAAGGGGCCCTCTCCTTTGGCCACGGGGTTCCAGGAGCCCGCCTCGAAGAGTCGTGGAGTGCCGGGATGAGCCTCGTCGTAGCAGGGCCAGAAAACCCCCTTCTGGGCTTCGATCTTCTCGTAGGTGATGCCGTAATAGTCGGCCACTCCCCCCTTGCTGGCGACTCGCAGTTCATTCCAGATCTCGCTCGGAGATGAGAAAGCCAGTCCGTGCTCACGCCCCAAACCACGCGCGATATCTTGCAAGATACGCCAATCCTGGCGAGCCTCACCGGGAGGGTCGATGGCCTTGTTGATCTTGATCACCCGGCCTTCCACCTGGGTCACCGTCCCCTCGTCCTCTTCTTGCAGGGCGCTAGGCAAGACGATGTCGGCGTGGTGGGCCGTCTCGTTCAAAAAGAAGTCCAGGGCCACGTAAAAATCCAGCTTGTCCAGCATCGCCGTCACGAACTCGCTGTCGGGCAAGGACACCTTGGGATTAAAGCACATCGAGATCAGCCCCTTGATCTTCCCGCTGTCGATCAGGCGAAACATCTCGTAGGCGTCCACTCCTTTACCCGGCAAGTCGTCGGGAGAGACGCCCCAGACTCCGGCCACGTAGGCCCGATGCTCGGGGTTGACGATACTGCGCGCGCCAGGTAGTTGGTCACACTTCTGACCGTGCTCACGCCCACCCTGACCGTTGGCCTGGCCTGTGATGGTGGCGTATCCGCAACCTTCCCGCCCGATCCTGCCGCTAGCCAGAACGAGGTTGATGGCGCCCAGAACATTGTTGACCCCGTGGCTATGATGCTCGATGCCTCGGGCGTGCATCAGAAAGCTCGTCTTGGCTGTGCCCCAGAGCTCAGCGGCCTGTTCGATGCTCTTTTGGGCGATGCCCGTGACCTGAGCCGCCTTGTCCGGCGTCCAGGGTTTGACCGCCTCGACCACCTTCTCGAAATCCACGGTGTGACGTCCGATGAAGTCGTGGTCGAGCCAGTCGTTGGCGATCATCTGTTGCAGGACGGCGGAGAAGAGGGCGACGTCTCGCCCGGGACGGACAGGAAGAAAGAGGTCGCAGGTGCGAGCCAGCGGGGTGACCCTGGGGTCCACCACGATCACCTTGGCGCCATTTTCCCGCGCCTGCCAGATGTAGTTGGTGGTGATGGGCGAGCACTCGGCCACGTTGGAGCCGCTCACCCAGATGACCTGGGCCTTCAAGATGTCCGACCAGGGATTAGCCGAGCGGTCGATGCCGAAGGCCTTGTTGTTGGCCGCTCCGGCGCTCACCATGCAGAGGCGCCCATTGTAGTCGATGTAAGGCGTCTTGAGTCCCAGCCGAGCGAACTTTCCGGCCAGGTAACAGCGTTCAGTGGTCATGCTGGCGCCGGTGAGGATCCCGACCGAGTCGTTTCCATGCTCGGATTGAAGCCGGGAGATCTCCTTGACCACCCGGGCTAAAGCCTGGTCGTAAGGGATGGAGCGAAAACCTCCCTCGGCTTGCGGATCCCGCTCCAAGGCGGTGAGCAGCCGGTCGGGGTGGGAGCCTTGCAGATACCGCTTGACCCCTTTGGGACAGAGCATCCCTTTGTTGAACGGGAAGTCGTACCAAGGCTCGAAGCCGATCACCTCTTGCTCTTTGACCTTAAGGATGATGCCGCACTGCTGCCCGCAAAAACAGCAGTGTGTCTTCACCATCTTGTCGGGAACGATCCCGGAAGCCAATCGCCGGCCTTCCGGGTAGCTCAAGTGGGGACCAAAATTCTCGGCGATCTCCGCTGGCTGGGTCGGGATACGGCTCATACATTCTCCTCCGGTACGAACCCTATCCAAGCTTCGCGCTGAGCCAAAGCCATGAGACTTCGGCGACACTTAGGACAGATCCGCTGATAATGATCCACCGCCCCGTCCATCCGGTAGTTGTAACCGAGTTGGCTCTCTACCGAGATCAGGTCGTCGATCTGCATTCCAGGCGCGTAGGCCTCCCCACAGTTAGCGCAGGCCGCCTCCCCTTCTCGAGCGCCGACTTCCTGATAAAAGCTCACTCCCAACTGAGCGGGTCGCTGAAAGATGTGAAAGAACTTTCCAAAGGGGAGATAGATCAAGGTAAAGATCACGGTGACGGCGTGAACGATGGCTAGAAACTCGAATCCATGCCCTTTCATCCAGGTATAGCTCGCGGTGAGCATCAGACCCGTGATGCTTACCGCGAACAGCAACAGCAGGGGCAGGATATCGACCGCGAAGTGCTGCACCGAAGCGGCCCCGTGCTCGCGCATGCGCCGGCGCATGGCGATCATCACCCCCGCGATGGTCAAAAACGCCGACCAGACCAGACCGTGGAACAGCACAAAGCCGACGATGGAATCGATAGGGAAACTGAAGGTGGGAAAGCCGAAGACGTAGACCCGGTACCACTCCATGTTTCCCTCCACCGTCTGAAAGTGAATCCAGCCGAAGACCAGGGGGAACGTGATGGCGGCGGCCAGAGCACAGCCCCACATGATCAGCATGTGGGCGCTCCACCGGGGGGTGCTGCGACGTCGTATGAAGCTGTTGAGAGCGAACTCTCCCCCCACCTTGCGCACCCATACTCCGAGATTGTGAACCAGGTGACTCGGTCGAAAAAAGACCTGCCAGCCGCGCTTCCAATACATGGCTGTCGGAGGCCGCTGCAGCCACATCGTGTAACGGTAGGTCACACCGAACACAGAGAACAAGGTCCCAAAAGTGTAGCCCACCAGAGCCGCGTCGAAATTAGCCAGATTTCGCGAACCGATCCAGATCAGCAGAGCCAGTATGATCGTGTTGGTGACGGCCCAAAAGGTCGCGACCCGGACCTCGCGGGGGAATCGAGATACCGGCGCTCCACTCTCCATGGAGTGTATCTTACCCTCTAGCTGCTCTCTAGAAACGATCATCTTAGTTGGGCTCTCCCTCTCCGGTCACCGTCAAAGTCGTGATCGCTCCCGCCTCGATAACGACAGTGGCGTCAAGCTCCGGCTTCCACTGAGCCCCTTCCGCGGGTACGGGCCAAAATCTGACTTGGACTCGGTAGCTACCCGGAGACAGTGTCGTCTCCTCGAAGACCGAGATGGGACGATCGTGGTGTAGCCCAGGGGGGCGCATCAACTGGTCGAGCCAGGGCTTCCCGTCGATAGAGGCGCTCAGCCGGTAGTCGCGCATTCTCTCCTCAAAGTCCTGTTGGGGTCGCATGTGAGCCGGTACGTCATCCCCCATCTCCGCCATCTCTACCCGGACCTTTTCTCCCACCGTCTTCCAGTTCAGTCGCAAAACTCCAAAGGTCGCATTCTCCCCACTGGGAAAACGCGAGAAAAAGGCCACTAGAGCGACCAGAAAAGCGCTAATCGTCGCTCGGAGGAACACAGATACTCTCCATTTCTTCTAGCGGTTGGGGAGCTTCCATGGCACGAAGCTCCTCTAGAAAGCTTCTCGCCGCGGTCACAGCGTTTTTAGCCTCGGCTCGGGAGGCTTGCTCGAGTCGCACGCGACGGCGATCGACGCGAGCCATCAACTCGGCCTCGCGGTCGTGATAGACTCGCTGCTCGAGCCACTTCGGGCCTTCCCGGTTGGTACAGTCGCGAGAGGGGCAAGAGAGCACCATGACGCCCAGAGCTCCTCGGCGTAGGAATAGCTCCATGACCGAGGTGTGAAGCGAGCCACTACAAGGGGTGGGGACCAACCGGATCCCTTCCTGCTCTCGAAAACTCGGGGAGAGTCCACAGCCGGTGGCACAAGCCAGCACCACCACCTCGTCGCCGCGCAGTGGCTCGGCCTTGAGCAGAGCGTCCATCCCCTTCATCTGATCTCGTCCCGTCCGCTCCGGTGGTCCGACCCCCATGGGTTTGCAAGAACCCGCGCAGATCCCGCAACTGACACACAGGTCGGGGTCGACTCTGGCCACAAGCTCGGAATGCCTGCCGTCGTCGTAAAAACTACGGGAAACCATGGAGATGGCGTCATAGGGGCAGTCTTGAAAACACTGGGTACACCCGTCACACAGCTTCTCATCGACGAGCGAAGGCGGTGGAGGCTCGGCCGGCCGCCGAAGCCAGGGGTGGGCCGCGATCAGAGCCGAAAGCCCTCCTAACAGGGCCAGAGTCACCGGCCCTCCCAGCCGCTCTTCCAGAGGTAACCAGAAGGTGTACCAAAGATCGAGTCGAGCCGGACCGGGTAGCCGAGCCAGATCGGCCGGAGGATCCATAGGCGCCGGGAGTATCAGCGCCACCACCGCGATGACACCCGCCCAGAACCAACAAAGCGCCTTCTCCGGCAGATAGACGGCCCGAGCCAAGCGGGAGGTGTGAAACCACAGGAGAAAAGCCAGACCCAAAGGCATGGCCATGTGGAAGAAGACAAGAATGAAGAAGAAAGCCGTGCCGACGTTGGTCTGGTCAGCGAAGATACGGCGCGGGGGTTCGGAAAAAATGGGTAGAAGCTCGACAAATCGCACTCCGGCCAGACCCAGCCGTTGGGCTTGAACATCCCAGACCAGCATCAGGCCCGAGAGGCCGATCACGATCATAAGTCCGGTCAAGATCACTCCGCTCACCCAGGCCTTAGCGCGAGGACCGAAGGCGCGTTTGCCTAAGAACATCTTCATCGCATGCACTATCACCGCTATGACGGCGGCGTCGGAAGAGTAGCGGTGGATCCCCCGCAAGACCGAGAGAAATGGATTGGCCTGCATGGCTGCGACCGATTCGTAGGGGCTTCCAACGCGGTAAAAGACCACCAGGACCAATCCGCTGAGCACCGCTAAAAGGATAAAGAAGACAGCCAGCACTCCGCTCTGAAAAAGTGGATTCCAGCGGGAGCCGTAGATTCTCTGAAAAATTCCGTTCATTGCCGCCGGGCGCGCCGAACGCCCTCCTCAAGCCATGCCACCTGCGGATTGGTGAAGCCGTACAGCACTTTACCGTCCTGACCCAAAATAAAGACCAGAGCTGGATGGAAAATCTCTCCCGTCAATTCGTCACGGCTGACCGGAACCGACCAGGCCGTGGTCAGCTTGGCCACCTGTTCCGGGTCCCCCGAGAGGACCAGCGTGTCCGGCCCTAAGTCCCAAGAGTTGGCGATACTGGATAGGTTGCCGCAGGTGTCGCGCCAGGGGTCCAGGGTGACCACAACCTTGTCCACTCCCCGCAGCCGGCGAAGCGTTTCCAGCAAGGCGGGACAAACCGTCTCGCAGTGCGCGTAGGCGAAGGTCACCACGGTGACCCGCCCCTCAAACCGCCTCTTTACAAACGAATTCCCGTTTTGATCCTGGAGAGAGAATTCAGGGCAGTCCAACCCAAGCTGAGGGTAGTCCGGGCTCAAGGGCGGAGAGACCGCGAGCTCGCTCTGTCGAGGAAGCTCCTGCACAACTCTCATCGTCGCGTATCCCACCGTGAAAAGCGGTAGAAGTAGAATTGGAACGGCCAACCAGCGGGAAACGTAAGCCAACTGCCTTTTCAGCTCCGTACCGTAGAGAGCCAACAGAGCCATCAGCATCGGAATCGGGGCGGCCAGACTAATCCAACCCTGAGCCGAGGGGAGTCGCTCCGGGAGGCTGCCGAAGCAGACTTCTCGAGTCAAGAGTAGCCACTCGGGCGAGCTTTCGGGCGCGGGTGCCAGGGCCAGAAGAACCCAGACCAGCCAGGTCATCGCCCAGAAGAGGTACAAGCCTAAGGCCATCGAGGGTCACCCCACCTTCCAGAGCGTCGCTAGAATCTTCCAGTTCGCGAAGTAGTAAAGGATGAAGCAGGCGAAGAAGATGATCACCAGGGTGACCGTCCCCGGTGTTCCCACCTTATGAGCTTCGGCTGCCTCGGCCTCGGTGTAGGACTGCTTGGGTAGCTTGCTCACTCCCGGAGGAAGCCCGGGTCCTCCCGAGCGCAGGTCCTCATCGCTAAGAGGCTTGGTGAAGAAGACGCTGACCACGGCGATCAGCACGAATCCCAGCCCCCCCACGAAGGCCATGATGCCGCCCAGAGCCGTCCCCGCCATAAAGATATCGACGATGGGCGGAAGCTCGACCTTGAAGAGCGCCCGAGTGAACGAGATGTCCCAGTGTCTGCGGGGAACCCCGAAGGTCCCGGCATAGGTCATGGCCAGTCCCATCACCGTGATCCCGATCCCGAAGAGGTAGGGTTGAATCTGAGCGAATCGATAGAAGGCGACTCGGCGCCGAAAGATCAGCGGAATCAGGTAGTAGGTGACCCCCATGAAGGCCAGAGCTGTTCCGCCCACCACGGTCATGTGGAAGTGGCCCGGGATACGCAAGGTGTTGTGAGCGATGATGTTGATCTGCTCTGTTCCGATCACCACGCCGGTGATACCGCCGCAAAAGCCGAAGATGACCAGAGACAGCCACAGGGCTGAAAAGCCCGGGTCGCCCCAGGGGGCCCTGGTCAGCCATTGAAAGCGACCCTGATTGAAACCGCGAAGCCTCTGTCCCATCTCGATCCCACCGGGCACCGTGAAGCCGTGAACCATACTGGCCAGAACCGCCAGATACATCGCATAGCTGGTATTCCACACCTTCCAAGCCGGACTCAAGCCCGGGTCGACGAGCAGATGGTGAGCCGAAGCCATGGAGATGAAGAGGATGTACAAGAAGTAAGCCAGGCGACTCACCTTCTCATTGAGCACCACGCCACCGACGGTCAAGGCCGCCAGCAAGTACCAGCAAGCCACGTGGGCCGCCACGTTGATCTGTTGGGAGGAGTGTCCCAGCGCCCACCAGACCATGCGATAGGCTTGATGGTCCATCTCCATCAGGTCGAGCGACCATAAAAACGTCGGAATGTAGACCATCGCGCCGTGAACCAAGGTGATCACGGCGATAATGGCGGCGGTCAGAGCTCCGAAACTGACCAATGGGATGGTGCCGGGATAGGTCTTCTCTCTCTTGGCCACCACCAGTGTGGCGAAGAAGAGGCTGACCTGGATCAGCGCCCCCACGGCGAACAGGATGATCCCTAGGTAATAGGCTGGATGAGCCCTCAGCGGAGTATAAGACGTGAACAGGACGTCGGCCTTCCCGGCGAAGACGAAAGCGTTGGTCATACAGGCCCCGAACAGCATCAAAGCATAGCCCAGCCAACCCGCTTTAGGGGCCGGCTGGCGACAGTTGAGCATGATCGGCCCGGCGAAATAGAGCACCGCCATCTCGAAGAAGATGATAAAGAAGATCAGCATATTGAGGCCGTGGGCCGTCAAAATGCGATAAAACCAGGTCGCCGGCAGTAGGTGAACAGCCTGCCATCGGGTCAAAACCAAAAGGATGGCCGCTATCAGTCCGATGAGAAGGTGAACGATAGCCGTTACCGCGTTCCATTTCAGCAAAGTCTCGGCGTTGCGGCAGACCTTCAGGTTGGTCACGGGGCAAACGCGATGGAGCCATTCCATAAATTCTCTCCTCTAGTCCTCGACGACGATCTTTCCGACCATGTTATGGTGGCCGACTCCACAGAATTCGTTACAGATAATACGGAAGTCGCCCGATTCGTTGGGGGTCATCCTCAGGGCGTAGTCATAGCCGGGAACCACTTGAAAGTTCAGATTCAGGGGATAGAGCCCAAAGCCGTGATTGACGTCCACCGAGGACATGTGGATGGTGTAAGTGGCGCCCTTTTTCAGCTTCAAAATCGGGTCCCAGCGCCACATCGAGGCCTGCAGGTAGACATCGGCACCCGGAGGCGGCTCACAGATCGCCACTCCCTTCTCCGTACCGACTTTATAGTCTTTGATGAACTGTTGAGTTCGAACCCGAAAATCTTTAGGAGACACCTTGCCGCGAATGCCGCTGGGGTTCTGACCTCCTTTCCAGTGCCACAAAGGCATGATCGCGAACATAATCATGCACCAGACAAAAGAGACGACAATCCAACGCTTCTCGTCCTTAGGGACGGGTAGCCACCAATTACCCTCAGGGGGTGTGATTCCCGAGTGCATCAGGGTAGCTCCGCCTGGGGCAAGACCATCAACTCAACCAGGCCCCAGCCTGTGTAAAAAGCGAACATCACGACCATACCGATGGCCAACAGGGCGAACGGCCGGTCCAGAAGCCGTTGCAGAAAGGGGGGTTCTTCCATGACTTATTACCTCACTCTTAAGCTAGTGCGGCCTTGACTCGGTCGCCTTGACTTAGGTCAAAGCCACCGACGTTGGAGGCCAAAGCTTCCGCCAGTTGCTCCTGGTAAGGGAAGCTTCCCGGCTGATAGTTACAAGAGGGGTCCTCGGCGAAAGCATCTCCATGCACGGCATAAGCCCGAGAGCGAGAGCCGCCGCACAGCGAGGCGAACTCACAAGATCCGCATCGCCCCGTGAGCTTGGCCGGCTGACGGAGCTCACGGAAAAGTGGGGAATCGCGATAAATATCAACTAGGGACTGGCGCCTAACGTTACCGGCCGAGATGGGCAGAAAACCGCTGGGGAAGACATGCCCCAGATGGCTCACGAAGACAAATCCCTGGGCCGAGTTGATGTGCATGGGCTGCCTTCGGGCGGCTGCTCGAGGCGAGATACCCAAACTCGCGCGCCGCTCTTCCCAGCGACTCTTGAGCTCCTGATAAAGTGGCGGAAGGTCCAATGCCTCGGCGGGCGTGAGGTCCAAACCGCGAAGGGCCTGACGCATCACCAGCACACGCCTGTAGTGATGCCCCTCGGTGGTCTTGAGCGGAATACACTCGGCCACCTCGGCTAGAAAATGCATCACCGCCTCGAGCTCGTCGGCCGTCAGGCTGTCGAGATTTTCTCCTCGCCCGGTTGGAACAAGTAAGAAGACGCTCCAAGTCATAACCTGGAAGGAGTGCACCAGGACAGCCAGGTCCACCAGGTCGTGGATGTTGTGCCGGCTCAAAGTCGTGTTGATCTGAAGCTTGAGTCCGACTTCCCGGCTCCAACGGCAAGCCTCCAGGGTTCGCCGATAGGATCCGCTGACTCCTCGAAAGTCGTCATGCAAAGCCTCATAGCTGCCGTCGAGACTCAAGGAGACAACCTGAGCTCCAGCCTCGGCGACTTCAGCCATGCTTTCCCTGGTCAAAAGAGGAGTGGCCGAGGGAGATACGCCGCAGTGGAGTCCCAAGCCGCGAGCATAAGAGATGAGATGAGTCAGGTCCTCACGCTTGAACGGGTCTCCCCCGGTGAACACCATCAAAGGATAGGGCCGAGGGAAACTAGCCACATCACGAAGCAGCTTCTCGGCTTCGGTCGTGGTGAGGCTCAAGGGATGAGGTTTCGTCACCGCGTTGGCTCGGCAGTGCTGACAGGCCAGGTCGCAAGCCTGAGTCGTCTCCCAGATCGCGAGAAAGGGGCTCTGCTCGGCATCCTTAGGGCGGCGAACGGAAGAGTGGCGCATCGACAGACCTCCTGGGGCTCTTTCCTCCATTCTGCTCCCTCACGGAAGTCTCCGATATGATCTCGGTCAAGGGATCCGTCCCCTCTTCACGGAATTCGACCTGGGCATGCCGGACATTAGCCTACGTGACTTCCCCCTCTTCTCCCAACTGGGGGAGGCCGAACTCCAACAGCTCGAATCTCAAGTGCAGCCGCGCGACTATACGGCCCGCCAACGGATCTTCGAGATGGGCGATCCGGCGCTCGGGATCTATCTGGTCAAAAACGGCAAGGTGAAGGTCTTTCGGGTCTCTCCCGAGGGGGCCGAACAGGTCCTGGGGGTCTTTCAAGGCGGGGAGGAGTTCGCCTTGGCCGCGGTTTTTCACGGAGGCCGCTATCCGGCTTCGGCCGAGACTTTGGAGGCCAGTCAGCTCTTCTTTCTCGAACGTGAGGTTCTGCTACGGCTGATCGCGCAGAACCCGGAACTGGCCCTCCACATGATGGGAACCCTGGCCAAAAAGCTCCAAGGTCTGGTCTCCATGGTCGACAGCCTGGCTCTGCGGGACGCTCGAGGACGGCTGGCGCGCTACCTCTCACATAGGCTACCCGCTCAGCCTCCTCTGGTGGTCGAGCTACCGATGTCGAAGACACTGCTGTCCCAGCACCTGGGGATCAAGATGGAGACCTTGTCGAGAACCTTTCGCGGTCTGGCCGACGAAGGGGTCCTGGGCTCCACCGAGCGAGGACGCATCGAGGTCATCGACCGAGATCAGCTGTACCGAGCCGCGGGCGATGAGGTTCCGGTCTAGTCACAGGTCCAACAGGGTTCCGACTGGCCTTCCAGCGGTTGAGTCCCGGTTTACAGCCCTCCGTTCCGAACTCGTCGTATGGCTAGCGGCTATCGCGCTCGGATACTGGAGAGTATCGTCAAGGAGCGGATAAGAGGTTCGAGACTTGTACCATCGAACCGCGTCCGATGAGTCCTCCTCTGCGACTGGCTCCCAGGCCGGTGACCCTGTTCCTTTGTTTTCTCTGGACCTTGCAACCCTTGCTCGCCGAGCCCTGGCCCCTCGACAAGGTTGCCGGCATCACCGACATTGGCTGGCGCGAGGGACTGCACGTTTCGCCCGACGGCCAGTGGCTGGCCTACACCGTGGAACTACCTGAGATGGTCAATCGGTCCGGGAACTTCACTGCCACGGGAGCAACTCTGAGCTCATCTAGCCGGCGACAGGCCAGGGTGACGAACCTCTCTTCCGGGGAGACCCGCGTTCTGGGGGCGGAGCAAGCGTACAGCTGGGCGGGTACCTGGTCTCCCACAGGGGGGGAACTCGCCTTCTTCTCCGACCAGAGTGGAAGAATTCAGTTACTGATCTATGATCTCAAGAGTCGCAAAGCTCGACCGGTCTCGGGCGTGACTCCGGCGGTCACGTTTTATTTTGAAGCGCCCCGTTGGTCCGCGGACGGCCAATATCTTGCTTTGCCTTGCCTCCCTCCAGACGCTCCCCTGGTACCCGGCGAAGGCCGAAAGGCCGAATCGGTGAAAGTGAGGATCGCCAACGTGCCGGACGAGCAGATGCCGGTTAGGCATTGGAGGCTGGCCCAGCTAGCGCTTGTGAAACCGACGCTATATTCGCCACTATGCTTTTTCGCCGGATGGTAAGAATCTCGCCTACAGTTACTATGGCGAAAACATAGCGAAATCGCAGCAGCAACTTTTTCCTCTTCGGAACTACCATGTTCCCACCAACCAAGACATCCTGATTGCCGACTATCTCCCTCTGAGGTACGGAACGGAGTGGAGCTGGTCCCCCGACAGCCGCATGATCGCGTATCTCACCAGCCGAGCTGAGGGGGGTTACATCGGAATCCTGTACCCTCGCTCCGAGAGAAAAACCTGGCGTACGGAGTCGGGGCCGAACCTGGATTGGAGCGATGGTGAACGGGCCCCACTCTGGAGTAAGAACAGCCGAGAAGTCTACGCCGGCGATGGGAAAAAAGTCTATGCACTGGATCTGGAGAGGCGAGCTTATCGAACTCTAGCCGAGGCGCCCGATTGGTCTTTTCAAGGTTTCTTCGCTTCACCACTCTCCCACAGGGGGTGGCCAACAGGCGAGCACGGATTTTTGGTGGCTAGCGGACCTGAGGGCAAAACAGGCTTCTGGCGCGTCTCCGAATCCGGCGCCGATTTAAAGTTGATGGAGACTTACCAGGGAAGTGTTTCCAGTTCTCCTTACCGAGCTATCGAGAGCCCGGATAGTCGCCGTCTGATCTTTTACACTTGGAGCGTCAAGAATCCAGGCAACATCTGGAGCTACGATATCATCAACCGTTCGATGACCCAAGTGGTCGAACCGAACCCCTTCCTCGAGCTTGAACACTTCGGAGAGAGAAAAATCATAAGCTGGGAAACCTCCGATGGACGCACCCTACACGGGGTTCTACTTCTGCCTCCCGAGTACAAAGGTGGCCCGCTACCCACGGTGCTATGGGTCTACGGCGGGACCGAAGGAACCTCTTCCCTAAACGCGTTTGGCTTAGAATATAGTTCCGTTTTCAACTTTGAAGTCCTGGCTTCGCGAGGTTACGCCGTGTTCCGCCCGGAGATACCAATTCGAGCCGGACACCAAATGGAAGATATCAACAAAGCGGTTCTTTCGGCGGTGGACACTCTGATAGAGCAAGGGTATAGCGACCCCGACAGACTGGCGGTGATGGGCCAAAGTTACGGCTCCTACACGGTTCTCTGCTTGCTGGTCCAATCTCAGCGCTTTAAGGCGGCGGTCTTGACAGCCTCAGTCTTAAATCCGGATCTGTATGCTGCTTACATGAATAGTCCGGCATCCTTCGAAGACGGCCAGGGAAATATAGGCGCTTCCCCCTGGGAAAAGCCGGAACTTTACTATCGGAACTCACCCTACTTTGTCTTCGATAGAATTACCACGCCTATCTTGATGGGACAAGGCTCCGAGGATTCTTTAGAAATCGCGGAAGGGACTTTCAGGGCCCTGGAATCTCTCAACAAAGACGTCGAGCTTCGAATCTACGATATGGAAGACCACGTGATCAGTGACCCTTCCAACGTCGTGGACTTCTGGAGGCGGCGGTTGGAATTTCTCGAGCTTCATTTGGGCAAGACGCCCAGATAACCGGGAGACGAGCCATCAACTCGGCCCGCGATTGCAGCTTCCGGCTCAGGCCTTGGGGCGAACGCTATTGACCCTCACGGACAACAAAGGTCTTTGGTGGCGACAGCCTCTTCCAGGGCTCGGACGCTCTTTTCCACCCCGCCTAAGTCCTGCTTCTGATGGGCCACGGTCCCCGAGCTCGAAAGTACGGTGATAGTGTTGGAGTGAGCGAAATCTGTATCGCTGATCTTCTTATACTTGACGCCCAGGGCCGCGGCCAACTCGCGAGTCTCTTCCTGGCTCCCCCGTAAGAGCCTCCAGCGTGGTCCCAGCTCATACTGTCGAGCTAGAGCGCTCAGCCGTTCGGAGCTGTCCACCTCGGGGTCCATCGTCACCAACACAAAGCCGGCCTCCTCCGAGGACTTCTCGGAAATAAGCTTCTCCACTTGACGCAGCTCCTCGATGATGCGAGGACAGGCTCCCTGGCATCCCCCGTAGATCATAGCGACGACCTGCGCCTTTCCCCGCAAGGAGCGAAGCTGGAACTCCCGACCGCTTTGATCCAACCAGCGACTCTCAAGATTATAGATCGATTCTCCGGGCAGAGGCATCTCCGAGTGGGCCGAGGGGCTTCCCGTTGGAGAAGACCGCTGACAGCCCAAGAGGGTGATGCTCCAGGCCAGAACAAGACATATTTGAATAAATTTTCTCATCATCTCTCTTCTTTCCACGCCATGTCCGCGGCGCAGCGAAAGCCTAGATTCTTCACGGTATAGTTCGGCCCCAGACTAGAGCGAAACCCGTAGCGCATATAGGCCGCGTAGTCGCCGGGGTCCAACGTGCCGGAGACTCCGGCCGCGCAGTACATCTGGCGGTTGAGCTCCCCGTCGCCTCGGGAGTCGCCGGTGACCAGAACCGTGTTGTAGTCCTCCACCCACTCCCAGATCAGCCCGTGCAGGTCGTGAACCCCATAGACGTTTTGGAAAACACTGCCCACGGGAATGGGCACATTCGCCGTGGGACGGCTATACCAGGTCAAAATGCGCTGGCGAAAATCCGGATCATCCGAGCCTTGGGGTGACGTCTCGCTGGCCTGAGCCGCCAACTCCCACTCGTCCTGAGTGGGGAGTCGGCGGTCTATCGACTGCCCAAAGGCCCTGGCGGCAAACCATGAGATGTTGACCACCGGCCTATCGGCAAGCTCTGGAGGAAAGGAGAGGTCTCCAGTCCAGTGGGCCAGATAGTTCTTTTCGGCGAAGACCCGTTGGACTTGGGAACGTCGCCACTTGGGATTGCGGAGAACAAATCTCAAAAACTGAGCATTCGTCACCGGGTAGGCTTCCAGCAGGAAGGGCTCCACCCTAACCTGCTGGCTGCCCACGCTGTAAAATGGGGTCATCTCTCCTCCCGGGATGAAGACCAGGCTACTGTCCTGACCAGAGCCCAGAAGGGATAAGGTCAAGAGAAGGAGTGTCTCTATGACCTGAGTGCCCACGATGGCTACTTCTTGACCTTGGCGACATCGCCCGGAGTGACTTCGCCTCCCTTGTTACCCCAGGAATTGACCACGTAAGTGCTGACGTTGGCGATCTCCTCATCACTCAGGGAGAGCTTGGGCATCACACCGTTGTAGATCTCCCCGTTGACTCGAATCTCACCGGTCAAGCCGTTAGCCACCGTCTCGGCGACGACCGACGGACTGGTGATAAAGTCGGCCTTAGCCAGCGGAGGGAAGGCCCCTTTGATTCCGCTACCGTCCACCTGGTGACAGGCGGCACAGTTTCTCTTGTAGATAACCTGTCCAGAGGCGACACGCTCTTCTTTGTTGGAAGCCGTCGGCGGCGCGGGGGCGGGCTCTCCCGGGATATCCTGCACGGCGCTACCTTCAGGCAGGTAGACGATATCCTTCTGCTTGCCGGAATAGACCAGTGGGTTCTCCTCACCCTCCACCTTCATCATACCAAGCGCCCCCTTATTGAAGGCACGAAAAATCGCGTGGTCCACCAGGACGAGTGTTCCGGGAGCCTCGAGCTTAAACTCCACAATGGAGGAGCCGCCGGCCGGAATGAGAGTGGTCTGAACGTTCTGGTTGACCGACGTTCCTCCCTCGGTATAGACCTTGTCAAAGATCTCTCCGATCACATGGAAGGAGGAGGTCAGATTTGGTCCACCGTTGCCGACGTAGAGCCGAACGGTTTCTCCAACTTTGGCGGTGAGCGCCTTCTCGTCGACCATGGACCCCACCGAGCCATTGAAAACCACGTAGTCAGCGTGCTCTTCCAAGGCTTTCTCCATGGAGAACGGCTGCAGACCAGGAGCTCCAAATTTCCCCTTGGTGTAAAACTCGGACTGCATGACATAGTACTCTCGGTCGACCTTGGGCAGACCCGCTTCCGGCTCGACGAGGATCAAGCCGTACATTCCGTTGGCGATGTGCATACCCACCGGGGCGGTAGCGCAGTGATAGACGTAGAGACCCGGATTGAGAGCCTTGAAGGCGAAGATCGACTCATGGCCGGGCGCCGTGAAGGAGGCTTCCGCTCCTCCCCCCGGACCGGTCACGGCATGCAGGTCGATGTTGTGGGGCATCTTGCTGTCAGGGTGATTCTGTAGATGGAACTCCACGTGGTCGCCCTCTCGGATGCGAATGAACTGGCCGGGAACCTGGCCGCCAAAAGTCCAGTAGGTGTAGGAGACGCCGTTGGCTAGCTCCCCCTGAAGCTCGCGGACCTCCATTTTGACTACCACTTTGGCGGGAGACTTCCGAGTGATCGGAGGCGGGACTTCCGGCGCGTGAGTGAGCATCGCCACCTCCTCAGGCAGCGACTCGCTCGATTGAGCCGTGGATTGTGAGGGGGTCGAGGCGGCGCCACTCGGAGACGAGGGCTGCTGACAGCCGTACAATAAACAGAGGCAGGCTAGAAGCCCGCCCCATCTGGTGATACGTTTCATACATATACCTCCCAATTTCGAAGTCACTTTAATAGGAAGAGAGAGTGAGCAGCCTTGATCTCGGTCAAGACCGAGGAACTTTCCCGTTTGACCTAGATCACGGTCCAAGGGCCGCCGATTGGGGTATGATGAAGTTCATGTACGTACAAATCGGAGCCCAACCGGATCACGACTTTCACAACCCCCTGGGGCTACTTAGTGACTGCCATCGCAGAATCGAGCGATTTCTGGCCGCGCTACTTAAAGTCGCCGAGCAGGCCGGAGATAAAAAGCTCAGCTCCCTCCACCGCCACGCCCTGGAGGCCGGGCTGACCTACTTCCGGGAGGCCGCGCCGCTTCACACCCTCGACGAAGACGAGTCGCTCTTTCCTCGACTTCAAGGCAACCCGACGGGGCGCCGAGCCCTCGAATGGATCTCTCACCTGCAGGAGGAGCATCAACAAGCCGACCTCTGGCACGCCGAGGTCGAGGAGCTGGGACAAGAGTGGCTTGCCTCGGGTACGCTTTCGAGAGAAAAGCGACAACGTCTACGCTCGCGCATGAAGAGCTTGCACGACCTGTATGTCGTCCACATCAAACTCGAGGACGAGAGGGTCTTCCCCCTGGCGGCCCAAGCTCTAAACGCCGAGCTCCTCCTTGAGATCGGTCGGGAGATGGCCGAGCGCCGAGGGGTCGCTTTCCTCCTGGAATAAGAGGAGACCCGAGTCCGCCATGGACCCGGGTCTATCCCTTTAGGTGATATATTTTAAGGGGTGCGACCCCATTGTGTTTTCGCGTCAGACTTTCATTCGAGGCCTATTGATAGGCTTGTCCCGTGGGGTCGGAAGGAGCCATGATGGACTTCATCAAGCTCAAGATTCCGTAACCCACAATGGGGTAGACAATGATGGCGACAAGCGCCGCCGTGTCGATCACCGAAGCACCGATGGTCGGAACCCCGAAGATGGCGGTGAAGGGCAAAACCAAAGGGGTGGTCAGCGCGGTCACCAACTGGGTGAACCCGGCCGCCTGATTGGCCGCGAACAGGTTCAGCACGATGCGAGCTCCGAGCAAGGAGCAGACCGCTCCGATGACCCAGTTCCCGATGCTGCGGGTTCGCTCCAAGCGCCCCATCGAACGCTCGGCATCCGAGGGCTCGTAAGCCGAGGACTGCTTGCGTACTACTTCCGATGCGTCGTTGTCGGAAACGACAACTTCTCTTTCAACCGTCGTGCCTTGGTGTTTCATAACTCCTCCAATCTCTTATGCTCAAATCTTAGGGCCTAAGAAGTTCGATCAACACCACACCATGCATCTACTAGGAGTATCCTAGGATGCCCCACCCTGCCCGCATCCCGCGGGGATAAGAGGCTTGTTTATACCTGTGGATGCCTTTTCTTCACCCAGGAGAATGACAGCGTTGAGAAAACTGCTCTCGATGAACATCGATCGACGTCAGTTTCTAGTCCGGGGCGCTCAGTCACTCGCTGCCTTAGTCATGGCTCCAACCCTGCTGCAAGGCTGCGGCGGCTCAACCGAAGAGTTTGTCTTCACCGGGACGGGACAATCCACGTCGTCGCTCGAGACCCTGGCCAATTCTCTTAGTGGCCAACTGCTCCAGCCCGGCGCGACCGAGTTCGCGCAGGTCGCGCGCCCCTGGAACCTGCGCTACGCCGACCGGCTCCCCGCCGCCATCGCGCGCTGCCAAACGGTCCAGGATATCGCCACATCACTGGCCTGGGCGCAATCTAACGGAGTTTCCTTCGTGGTCCGTTCAGGCGGTCACTCTTATTCGGGATTCTCCACCACCTCCGGTTTGATGATCGACGTTTCCGAGATGCGGGGAGGCAGCGGAGAGCTTGTCGATGGGCGGGTCACTGTCGGTCCTGGGGCTCGAAACATCACGGTGTACGACAAACTCGATCCGCTCTCGCGTTCTCTCACCCACGGGCGATGCGAGAACGTGGGGGTGGCGGGCCTGACCATGGGTGGAGGGATCGGATTCAATATGCGCTTGCACGGCCTGACCTGCGACCAGCTCGTCGAAACCGATATCATGCTGGCCAATGGAGAGGTCCTCACCCTCAACGAGAGCCAAAACGCCGACCTTTTCTGGGCCGTGCGCGGCGCGGGGGCGGGGAACTTTGGAATCCACACCTCGATGACGTTCCAGACCTTTCCGGTCGGTAATGTCGTGGCCTTCAACATCGACTTCAGCGAACGATTCGGTGAGCTCCTCGAAACCTTGATGGGGCTTCTCACCTCGTTCCCTCGTGAACTCGGACTCAAGTTTTCCGTCGTGGCCACTCGGGTGGGTGGAGTGAACTCACTGCGCCTGAATCTGCTGGGTCAATTCGTCGGGACTCCCAGCGAGCTCACCGACCTTTTCGCGCCTCTCACCGCCATCGCCACACCGAGTCGTAGCGAGATTCAAAACGTCCCCTACTGGTTCGCTCAAAGAAACATTCTTGGGGAAGAGGGAGCGGCTGAATTCTCCTTCGAGCGTTCCCGTTATGCCAATCAACCGATCAGTACGCAGGGTGTTCAGACCATCCTCGATCGGATGGAGGCCTGGCCGGGACTAGACGGGCAGGCGACTTGGAAACTCTTTCTAGCCGGAGGAGCGATCTCTGATGTCGCTCCCAACGCCACCGCCTATGTCCATCGGCAGGCTCTGGGCATTAGCGCCATCGAGGTTGAATGGCACAACCCCCTACCGGCGGAGACCGTGCGGGTCAATCGCGATTGGCTGGATAGTTTTCACAGCGCCATGGCAACCTACACGACCAATCAGAGCTACCAGAACTTCATCGACGAACGCCAGGACAACTTCCTGCGTGCTTACTACGGGGAGAATCTGGAACGCCTGGTGGAGGTCAAGCGCCGCTATGACCCCGGCAACGTCTTCACCTACCCACAGGGCATTCCGCTGAGTCTGGGCTAAACCTCGCGCACTTCCCAGACCGGGACCAGCTCGGCTTTTCCTTTGAACTGCTCGTCGCCGAAGAACTCCAGCGGGACCTCCTCGGTCAGCTTGTCTTTGCTGTCGCCGGAGAGGAAGATGCAGGTGAACTTGCCTTCCCGGGAACGGTCCTGAATGCGGGCGGCCAGGTTGACGGTGTCGCCCACCACAGCCCGTTTGAGGCGCGCGTTCTTCTCTCCGATGTTACCTTCGACGATAGGGCCTGTGTGCAGTCCGATCCCCTGGCCTAGGCCCTTGAGCTCTTCCACCTCGGCGTTGGCGTGCAGCCGAGTCAGCTCTTTACACATGTCACGAGCCGCGCGCACCGCCGCGTCAGGCGTTTCGAAGACGGCTAGAATGGCGTCGCCGATATACTCGTTGATATCGCCACCCTGGAGGCGGATGGCTCGAGTCATGCTCTCGAGGTAGAGGTTGAGGACCTCCATCACCTGGGTGGGGGTCAGGCGTTCCGACATCGAGGTGAAGCCGCGTAGATCGGAAAACAGGATGGTCCGCTCCACGCGCTTGCCGCCGAGTTCCGGCGTGGCCCCTCCGGAAGCCTCCACCTCCTGGCGGGTTCCTTCGGGCACAAAGGTTTCCAAGGCTTTCTTTTGTCGCAGTCCGATGACCATCTGATTGAAGGCTCGAGAGGCGTCCCCCACCTCTCGGATGGAGGAGATCTCCCCCTCGGGAATCTGCTCCAAGGCGCCTTCTCCCACCCCACGCATCGCTTGCGAAAGAGCCCCGATGGGCCCCGTGAAGCGGCGTGCCAAAAGGGGAACAAGCAACAAGGCCACGGCCAAAGCCGCCACTCCCAGAATCAAAGTCTGACGAGATTGAGCGAAGGCCGCCGCTCGCACCTCGGCCAGGTCTCGTAAGAAAACGATCCGTCCCACAACCTTCGGAGCGTTCTCAACCTCCGGCGTAACTCCGGGGTCGGGGTAGAACGAGTTGAGGTTCTCGGATTTGAAAAGGTACGATGTTCCGTCGGAGGACTCCCAAACCTCAGAGTCACCGGAGGTGAAGCTCCGGCCCAGAATCTCCTTCCCTAACGCTTCCGCCTGGTCGCTAACCCCGACCACGGTCTGACCATATTCCACGTAGACCAGACTGTCGCCCGCGACCTGAGCGAGGAACTCTCGGTCCACCGCCGTGCCCACAACAGCCATTCCGTCGAAATACTCACCTTTGAGAAACCAGCTCGCTCCGACCAGGTAGAGCTTCCCATCAGGATAGATCTGATAGCCGCGCATGCCGCCGTTGGCCAAGGTCGACTTCCAAAGGTCCATGGTCGATAGGTCTTCAGCCCTGGTGGTCAGTTCCGGCTTTTGGGCGAAACCTTCGTAAGTCACGCCCAGAGTCTCCAACAAAACCCGGCCCTCCTCATCCGTGACCACGATCAGGTCGTTAGCCGTCTCCGCTCCCGTGCCCGACAGCACACCCAGGGTTTGATCGTAAAGTGTGGTCAACTCGGCGTGCAGCTTCTTTCCCGCATCACCTCGCTGGCCGCGCCCATCGGTCAAGATCTTGGCCGGGTCGCTCCCCGCGCCCAGAGAAGACAGCACGTCGCGACGGTAGTTGTTGATCAACTGGTTGGAGGCCAGAGCGCGAGACCTCTCCAGCAACAGTTGGCGTTCGCTTTTGGCCGCCGCCAGGAACGGTTGAGGTGAAAACTGGCGACGTAGCCCAGACTCCAAGGTCGCCCGAAGGCCGGAATAGTTGAGCCCAACCACCAGCGAGAGCACGACCAGCAGGAGACCGCCGAAAAAGAGGCTGAGCTCTCGTCGAAGTGTCATGCTAGAGAGAGAAATTCACGTTCGCTTTGCCACTGGCCGGAACGGTCACCTTACTGGATTTCGCCTTGACCCGAGGGTGCCACGCCTCCACCGTATAGGTTCCGGGCGGAACGTTTTTGAGAACGAACTTGCCACCCTTGGCCACCGTCATGAAGTCGTTGGGCACCACGTAGACATAACCGTTCATCAGCGGGTGGATGTCGCAGAAAAGCTCGTATTTGCCCAGACGGTCAGGCTTGCGGTCCACGTGGGTGCTGTGCTGGGGGACGTTGAGCTTGGAGGAATCGGGACAGTAGATGTGGTGAAAAAAGCTGTCCTGGTTGGTGAAGCGCACTTCCGAACCCAGCACCACCGGGGTGACGTGAGCCTTAAACTCCCGTTGTACCTGGACGATCTCGCGGCGGGACGGAGTGGCCTTGAGCCTGGCTCCATCTCCATCTTTGGTCAGATAGACGACGACATTCTCTCGCTCGTCCACCTCCCTCGCGGTGCTGCCGTCACCACCCGCTGTGGCTTTACGCAAGTCGGCCTTTTTATACTGGCCCTGACTGGCCTTCATATCGGGGTTGCTATTCTTCGCCCGGGGTGGAAGCTTTCCCATATCCACCGTCACCGTGCCCTCTATCTCCCCACTCCAGGCAGCCACAACCAACAATAGACTCAAACACAAAACATTCCAGATGACCCGCATGCTCGAGGCTTCTACCCCGCGAGAAGTTCCCCTCGGAAGCTCTACCAGGAGCCGACGACCAGACGAAAGAAGGGCCTTGAGTTTGTTGGGGGATGAAGCTCCGCCACGACTTTGATCACGAAAGGCGGCTAGACCAGATATGAGCGACCTTAAAGGAATCCGTGGAATCTTTTTTGACTTCATCGACGATCCGTGGAAACACGTCGGAGACGAGCAGAAGTCAGCTCGATTTCTTACCGACGGTTTGCTGGTGATCAAACACGGACGGATCGAGGATTTCGGTCCCCACGCAGAGGTAGCTCCCAAGTATCCGAACCTCGAGATCACGCATTTTCCCCACCGCCTCATTCTGCCGGGCTTCATTGATGGACATATCCACTTCCCGCAGACCCGCGTGCTGGGCGCCTACGGAGAACAACTGCTTCCCTGGCTCGAAAAGTGGGTTTTCCCCGAGGAGTTGAAGTACCGCGACCCGGCTTACGCCCGGGAAGGGGCGATCCACTTCTTCGACAACCTGCTGGCCAGCGGCACCACCACCTGTCAGGCTTTCACCACCTCTTCCCCCACCTCCACCGAGGCCTTCTTCAATGAGGCTAGCCAACGCAACATGCGGGTGATCGCGGGGCTGACCGGCATCGACCAGTTCGCGCCGCCGGAATTTCTCAACGACCCGGAAGAGTTCTACCAGCAGAGCGCGGAGCTTATCGGAAAGTACCACCGGCAGGGGCGTAACCTGTACGCCATCACCCCGCGCTTCGCCTTCGGCGCCTCCCACGAACTGATGGAGGTCTGCCGGCGCCTGAAAAAAGACTTCCCCGACTGCTGGGTCAACACCCACATCTCGGAAAATCCGGCCGAATGTCGCGGAGTGCTGCAACTCCACTCCAACTGCCACGACTACCTGGGGGTCTACGAGAAGTACGACCTGGTCGGCCCCAAGTTCTCCGGCGGCCACGGCGTCTATCTCTCCAATAGCGAATTCCGGCGCTTCCATGAAAAAGACGCCTCGGTCACCTTCTGCCCTTGCTCCAATCTCTTCTTAGGAAGCGGGCTGTTCCGACTGGGCCGAGCCACCGATCCCGACTGTCGCGTCCGCCTCTCCTTTGGGACCGATATGGGAGGGGGCAACCGGTTCTCCATGATCCACGTTCTCGACGACGCCTACAAAGTCGGAATGTGCAACAACACCCTGCTGGACGGAAGCATCGACCCGACCCATCAAGATCTGGCCGAAGCCGAGAGAAACAAGCTCTCGCCCTATCGTGGCTTCTGGTCCATCACTTTAGGTGGAGCCCACGGCCTTTTCATCGACGACCAGGTGGGCAATTTCGACAAGGGCAAAGAAGCCGACTTCGTAGCCCTCGACTGGAACAGCGGTCCTTCGGGCATGCGCTGGCACCAGTCCCTCATCTGCGACGGGGATCCGGGCAGCATGGATGACGCGGCCAACCTCCTCTTCTCCATCATGATGGTGGGCGACGACCGCTGCGTCGACGAAACCTGGGTGATGGGCGAACGAGCCTATAGGAAGGGCCAATGACAGGGCCGATCGACCTCGTCATCGTGACTCGCATTCGCGAGGACAGCGAGCGGCAGTACACCGCCTGGCAGATCAAACTGGGCGAGGAGCTGCGTTCTCAGCCAGGATTTTTGAGCCAACAGCTCGTCAGTCCCAGCCCGCCAGAGCAAGTCGATTGGATCGTGATCCAGAAATTCGCCGGTATCGAAGAGGCTAAAGCCTGGCTTTCTTCGGAGAAGCTTAGAGGCGCCTTAGCCGAGGTCCGCCATCTGTTTGTCGGCAAGGACGACATCTATCTGCGCGGAGACGCTTCAGCCACCGCGCCGCATGTCACGGCCCTGATCTCTTGTCAGGTGGAGCCGGAGGATGAAGCCGGATTTCTTAGATGGGAGCGCGACATGTTCGCCGCGACCGCTCAAGCGCCTGGATTTGTAGGACAACGACTCGACCGGCCGGTCCCCGGAATCTCGGACCGCTGGGTCATAGCCTTGACCTTTGAAAACGATGAGACTCTAACGGCATGGCTTGAGTCCCCCCGACGCGCCGCCCTGCTAAAACAAGGCGAGCAATTTTCTCGCGACGTGCGCCTGCGCAAAGGGACCTATGGCTTTGGATTCTGGCGAAACGAGAGCCCGGGGACGGCAACCGCGCCGATCTCTATTTTCCGAAGCAACCTGATCGTGCTTTTAGTCCTTTATCCCATCGTTTTTCTGTGGGACTACCTGATCGGTGGCCCCTACATCTTAAACAACGGGGTGCCATTCTGGCTGGCCCTCTTCATCGGCAACTTTGTCAGCACCCAAATCCTGGGGTGGTGGGCGGTGCCCAAGGCCTTCGACTGGTTCCAAAAATGGCTCGACCCTCAAGCCGGCACTGGAGAAAGCCTGCGAGGGTACGCCGTATTCATCCTGGGTAGCGTCGCCAGCATGGCTCTCTACGCCTATCTGCTGGCGCGGTAGGTCAATTCTCCAACTCGTGCGAATGGAGCGTCCTTCATTGGGGAGGGTATGTCCGGTGAACCGCTTTAAAAGAACTCTGCTAGGCCTTGCCGTCTTGTCTTGCTCGGCCTTCGCCGCGCCGCTTTTTCCCGATGTCCCACAGGACCACTGGGCCGGCGACGCGGTCGCGACACTTGCCGCCAAAGGCCTGGTGGAAGGCTACCCAGACGGAACCTTCAAAGGAGACCGCTCGGCCTCGCGTTGGGAGGCGGCGCTCGTCGTAGCCCGCCTTCTAGCCAGGATGGAGTCCGAGCATGCCACCTTCGCCACTAAAGCTGAAAGCGAGGAACTGCGGAAGCTGGCCCTGGCCCTTCGAGAAGAGCTCGAGGCGCTCGGCGTTAGAGTGGACAACCTTGAGAGCTCGGTGGAGAACCTGGACCGGCGGGTGACCGAACTGGAAAGGATCTCGTTCTACGGCAGCCTGGAAGCCCGAGTCAGCATGCAGAGCTACCGAAACAAGGGGCAAGCCTTCTCCGACCCGACCGACGCCGTTTTGGTCTACCAGGACCTGGTGGGGACGCTGGCCGGAACAGGAGGGCGCCTACCCAGCGGACCCGCCGCCGATCTCAATTTCGACCCCTTCTCCTTCGGGGCGTTCACCGTCAACAATCTGCGTACCGGCCGCCCCATCGGCAACGGCACCGGATTCACCACCAAAGCCACTCTGGGGATCAATCTGAAAATCTCGGACGACGTCGACGGCGGTGCGGAGTTCGTGGCCTTTGCCTCCAGCGGAAACAACCTGGTCGACCTCTACTACGGCTTGTCGGCTCCCTATCTCTCCAACGCCTTCACCGGACAGAGCGGCGGAGGCGCCGCCCAGCCCTTGAATCACACGCCTTTCACCAGAATGACGCTGGACAACTTTTGGGTCTATCATCAGCCCAGCAACACACGCGTGCGGGTCGGCTCGCTGGCGGAACTTCACTTCGACGAACTGGTCTACCAAAAACAGCTCAATCCCGGTGCCTTCGGGCCCAAGTTCCTCAACAGTTACGGACTACAGGCGTTCGGCGAGGTGGCGCTCGACGAGCAAGAGTCCAGCAGCCTATCCTGGGAAGTCATGGGAACTCTGCTACCGGACCGCAACGTCGACGTCAGTGGAGCTTCCTATGCCAATAACGCTGTGGGAGCCAATCTGGCCTACAACTTCGACCGCCGTAAGGGGCGGGTCCGAGTCAATTTCTTGCGCGCGGCCAACGACGCGCAGGGAGGCGCGGCCCGAACGGTCGGCCTGATCCCTGTGGCCGCCCTGGGGCCGACCCCCTGGGTCAACCCGCCCGGCTATTACTTCAACCAGTTGGGAGGCCCGAATCTTGCCACAGGCGGCATTAACAGCCTGGGCGACAAACGACCCATCGCCATGCCGGCCCTGGGCAACGACGGAATCACCGGAGTACCCAACGCTTCCAACTTCGGCAACCTGGGACCTCAGGGCATGAATGTCATGGGTGTTAGCGCGCGCTACCTCTGGGACAGTGACTGGAAGCCAAGAATTTCCGCGGAATACGCCCGCTCCGACTACCGCCCCAATCAGAACTCTCCTTACAGCGTGGAGGGAGACGCCTTTCGGTTTACCATCGGGGCAACACCCGTGGACAGCCTCGACGTCGATCTGGAGTACCTGGCCGTCGATCCGACCTACGATCCCTTCGTTTTTCAGATACCTCCGGCCGGAGGTATCCTGTACAACGGTCTGAGACTGGGAGAAAACTTCCTCTCCCAACGTGGGAACCTCTACTCTCTGCACGACACCGAGGTCTATCCTCACAATCGCCAGGGCTTTCGGGCCAAACTGCACTGGAACTACTCCGATCACGGGGCGGTCTTGGTCAAGCTGGGGTTTTTGGACCAACGCCGGGCCAGCTTGCAGGACGTGCGGTTCTCTCCGGGCTCTTTAGGCGTGGGAGCTCCCAACACCCCGGTCCTCGGATTCTCACCCGGATTCATGGATCCGGTCTTCGGAGGCTTCTCCCCTTTCACGTTCGTCTCGGACGGCTCCAACACTCTGGCCATCCCCCTGGAAGCGCCACGCGGCTCCAGCGACTTTATCGCGGTGAGCGCCCAGCACAACTTCCCCCTCAACGAATCGGAGAGCCGAAACGTGGTCCTTTCCGCTAGCTTCAACCGCACCAGCTTTCAGCGGGACAGTCAGCTCTCGGTCCTCTTGGGTGGAGCCAACGGTCTACGCGGGGAAAATGTCAACAAAGTCGATCTGGCCTACACCGGGTGGGAGATCGGGATCGATTACGACCTGACGGAATCGTTCACTTTAAGAGGCGGCTACGGCCAGTACCGTGTGGCGGGTCACTACGATCCGTTTGGAACGGTTTCGGAGTTCGCGGTCACTCAGGGAACCACCGATTTCGACAACCTGGATTTAGTCCAGAGTCAGCCCTTCGTGGGTTTTGACTACGATATCTCCGACTCCATCACGTGGGACCTTCAGGCCATCTTTTTCTCCACCAAGGACAAGGTTTCGCCGGCGATATTCGTAACGCCGAGCTTGCCCGGCCAGAACCTGACCTTTACCCCCCAGCGGTCGGCCCATCCGTTTTCCTATGACGGAATCATGGTAAACTCTAGCTTCACGCTGAATTTTTGAAGGAACTCGGCGGCTTTTGAACCATACATGGTGTCGATACCATCCCTGGGTGGTATAATCACGCTATTCGGCCACAGGCCTGGAAACGAAAAGGAGACCCGTCATCGGTAGAAGAGGCAGACGTCTGCAAGACAAAACCCCCCGGTTTGAACACCGGATTAACGACAGAATCAGAGCTCGCGAAGTTCGCGTCGTGGACGAGAACGGCGAGAATCTCGGAGTTCTGCACCCCCGCGACGCGGTAAGAATCGCGGAAGAGCGCAAGCTCGATCTGGTGGAAGTCTCGCCCAACGCGGTTCCACCGGTCTGTAAGATTCTTGACTACGGCAAATGGCGCTACGAGCGCGACAAGCAGAAAAAAGAGTCAAAACCGGCCAAGAGCGCTGAGCTCCGCGAAGTGAAGATGCGTCCAAAGATCGGAGAGCACGACTTCCAGGTCAAGACCAAGCAGGTCGTGCGCCTTCTGCAAGGCGGGGACAAAGTCAAAGTTCTGCTACGATTCCGAGGACGTGAAGTGGTCCACCAAGACTTAGCCGAGGAGCTTTTGATGCGCGTCTCCCGGGAAGTCGGAGACATCGCGACTATCGAGTCCAAGCCTTCGATGCAAGGGCGCCAGATGATGCTGGTGCTGGCTCCCGTCGGGGTCAAATAGGCACCAGCTATGGTATCCCAAAGAAAACACCCCGGCTTGTGCTGGGGTGTTTTTCTTTGCTCGGTGCTTGGAATTCTCGGAGTTGGCTGCCAACCATCATCTCTAGCCCCCAAGCAAAGTCCCTCACCACCGAGCCAACTTCGCTCTATCTCCTCCGCGGCGCCAAGCAGCATTCAAGCCACCCTCAAGGAGGGCGGGGTCGTGCTTCGACTTCCCTGGAAGCCTAGGGAAGTCTGGAGAGGCCATGGGGAGAGGGGACAGCTTTTTCAGCCCGTGGGGATTCCCGCCGACTCCCTCACCGCCCGAGACACCGATATCCCTGACGGGACAGTTTTACACTACCGTGCCATCTCGCCTAGCGGACAGCAACTGAGCACTTCGATCGCCATAAGGCCCAGAGAACTCCCGAAGTTGCTGCGCCCTCGCTTGTTGGTCGATAAAAGAACATACACGCTAACCGTGTTCGACAGCGACCAGGTCGTCAAGCGATATCCAGTCGGGCTGGGAGCTGACCCGACTGGGCGCAAAATCTGCCAGGACAATCGAACCACACCTGAAGGCCTGTACACCATCATTAACCTGCAACCGCGGGCCACTTTTCATCGGGCCTACGACCTGAACTATCCCAACGAGGTCGATCACATACGCTACCGACTCGGTCAGGAAGCCGGCCGGGTTCCTTCCGGTCGCGATATCGGCGGTGAGATTCAGATTCACGGCCTCGGGAGCGCCGGCAACTGGACTTTCGGCTGCGTTTCCTTAGACAACCCCGAACTCGACGAGCTCTTCACACGTCCGGAGCTCTCCGTCGGCACCGAGGTTTTCCTTTGCGGCTCGGAAATCCGACCCGGGGATCGTCCCTGGCTGCTCTCCCCGCCGGAGGACAAAGTTCGCCAATTGCAAGAAGTTCTAAAAAACGAAGGCTTCTATCGTGGCTCGCTCGATGGTAGCCTCGGTCCCGAGACCATGGAGGCGCTGGGGCGCTACCAGCTCGCTCACCACCTCCCTCTCACCTGCCAACTTGACGGTGCGACGCGACGTCGCCTCGGCTGGGGGATCTAGGGCGCGTCATCAACTAGCGAACGTACTGGAGAGACTCCAAAATCGAGCGGGTGACATCAGCCGGTCCTTTCGAAGCTTCGCTACTCCCCGAGTAGCGCCGCTTCTGACGGGCAAGCTCCGCCTCCAAACGCAGAGCCGTCAACGGACGTTTCAAAATGAGATTGTCCTGTTCCGTCGGATCGCGCGAAAGGTCGAACAGACCACGAAGCAACGTCGCCTTCACCGAAGAGTCGTGATGGATCAGCTTAAGGTCTCCGACCCGTAAAGATGTGCCCCGTTGCAGAAACTCCGAATAAGACTGTCCGGCTTCCACCGCGTCCGCTCCGGCCTTCATCTGACTCAACCCCTGGGCCGACTCTCGCGCCTGAAAGGACTTTCCCTGAACGAGCTTTGGAACGGACAGTCCCAGTTCTTTCACGATCGTCGGAAGAAGGTCACGATGGTTAAAGACCTCCTCGGAACGCTCCCCTTTTCCCCGTCCTCGGGGAAACTTGATAAGCAGCGGTACGCGGACAAGCTCTTCGTAGAAGGTGTGCATGTGACCGAGCCAATCGCGATCCAGTAGCTCCTCTCCGTGGTCGGAGGTCACCACGATCAAGGTGTCGTCGTACACCCCTTGGGCTTTGAGCCAGGCTATCACTTCGCCAATGCCGGCGTCAGCGGTAGCGACCTCACCATCATAGAGCGCCTCGATGAGTCGTCGAGTCGATTGAGGAACTTCTGGAGGAAGTCCCAGGGCCGCCTGCCGGTAGAGATGGTGAGTCATCGTTATAAAGCCGGGCTTATCGGTGGAGGGAAGCAGCTTCTCACCTTCGGTCGTCTCTATGTTATGCCAACTCAAAGCTCTGGACCGAAACGGTTCCGGAGGGTCGTAAGGAAGATGGGGATCGATCGGTTGTAGGTACAGAAAGAACGGTCGTTCCCCATCTTTCTCGCGCAAAAGTTTGAAGGCCTCACGGTTGACGTCGGCCGCTCTCTTGGTCACGGGAAGCGCCAGATATTTATCAAAACCCTGGTCGAACCCGAAACGGGCACCCACCAAAGGGTTGGCCACGACACCAAAGGTCTGATAGCCCGCTTCTTTGAGAATCTCCGCCAAAGTGGTGTGATGAGGGTCGAGCACATCGTTGAAGTCAAAGACCCCGTGTTGGTCTGACTCCAAACCACTTATGATGGTGGCCACTGAAGGCTTGGTCCATGGCGATTCGGCCACGGCTTTGAAAAAGAGAACCGAGTCCTGAGCCAACCCGTCGAAGTTGGGTGAGCTGGGCTGGCCGTACCCATAGGCAGCGAGCTTATCGGCACGCAGTGTGTCCACAACATAGACGACAACGTTCGTGGGACGAGATGGAGTCGGCTCAGTCAGAACAGGTGGCGAGGGCAGGGTTGAAGGCTGGGCGTGGGAGCGACAAAGCTTCAACTGCCTAAATTCGACCCCGACCTGGCCCGGAAGGGGCCCGCCGGACGATAATAGCCTGGCCGAGAGTTGGAGTCCGAACTCGCCCAATCCGTCCGGGAGGTCGACCTTGTGTTGCCCATCACCGCGCACCGTCCATGAGTTAGGAGTCTCCGGCCCATCTCCGATCAAACGCACTTCCACTTCCAGCAGAGACGGGTCGAGAGCGGGGCCGCCGGATTCGACCCAGCCGTCGACTTCAAAAACGAGTCGACTGAACTCCGGCGAAGTCAGAGAATAGTCCAAGCTCTGACCAAAGGGCACCGACAGAACGCCCCCCTTCACTCCAGCCTCCAAGGGTAGCCCTGTCTTGGTCGAAAGTCCCGAATCCGAGGGGAACATTCGAAAATCTCGCCAGGCGACATCGCCCGCGTTCTCCACGAAAATCCAATTCATCCCCTTGATCACGCTGTCTTGAGAGATGGAGAGTCGAAAACCGTCAAGCTTGGGGCCCACCGTTGCTTGTCCCACGGCCTTCCCCTGACAGCTGAAGGCAACCGTTTTCGCTCTTTCCGAACGGCCCGTCACGATGACACTCACGGGACGAGCTTGGTAAAGGAAGAAACCGAACGCTTGCACTTGGTCGTCGATCTCAGCCCGTGCCCAGTCGCCGTCAAGATCGGGACGGAGCCCCGAACCGAGATAGGCCCTGAAAGCTGGCCGGCCCACCGGCCCCTGACCGGAAACGATATAGCTCTGGCGCGCCAGAGGAAACTCCGCGATCAGATCAACGCCGTTGGGCTCGGGAAACTGGCGACACCCGCTTACGAGAATAGCCAGAGCAAGCCAGAGAGGCCAAAGGATATCCCTCACCCTATTGAACCGTACCGCAAAAGTCGTCCACCGCGGGAGCAAGGGAGTCCGCCGACTCCTCGAGGTCAGCCTCGGTCACCGAAGTCAATCCACGGAACTCCTTGTCGCGGCAATATAAAAAGAGAATGGACATGGCGGTGACCGTTTGTTCGGAAGTGTTGTCGTAATGGGTGACGAGATCGTACTCTGTCCCAGGAAAAAGAGCGACTCCCTCAGCAGAGGAATAAGCGGGAACCTTGTTCAGGCGGTAACCGTCCGGCGTCAGTTCCGGGGTAATGCGCAACAGCATCCTACCGGACTCAGCCTCCCGAAGCTCCTGCCAGCGTGCGAACGGATGAAGGTGAGCTGTAGCGAAGTGGACCGTGGTGGGGAACGGCACCTTGAGCTCCGAGGTCACCCGAGTGACATTGGTGGTGGCCCCGGGAGGGACTTTCCAGTGACCGCTCCAGACCTCTCCCTCCGGCGTCTCACGCACCGGACCTGTGGCGGGAACACCCGTGGGCGAACGCTTCCCTCGAAGGTCTCGCACCAACACCCTTCCCGTCGCCTCCACAAGAAAAAGCGGCTTGGGACGGATGGCTAGCTCCGAGTCGAGATGAAATCTGGCTTGAATCCGGTGCCGCACCACCTGACCCACGTGTTCGGGCATCAAGTTCAACGATTGTGATTGCAACTGAAGACTTTCCCCGGAAGGCAGCGGGACCGCGAACCCTTCAGGGAAATCTAGCTCCGTCGCCCCATGAGCTAGAGTGAAGACCCGCCGGGAGCCATAAGGACGGGTTCCGAGAAACTTGCGATGTCTATCGACCGAGCTGTCGAGAAACAAAGAGTTGTGACACATGAAATCTTGACTCAGCTGGTTCTGCCCTGAGGCGTCGACGATGGTGGCCCGGTATCCGGTCAGCCACAAAAGCTCCCGCTCTTTGGAGTTGCCTAAAAAGACTCCCCTCTTGACCTCTCCAGGTCCTTCCATGGAGGCGTACACACGGTCCATCAGATACTCGCCGCTAGTGTACTCCCAAAAGTGTGTCTCCGGCGACGGTTCACCGAACCTCGACGCCAGCGGCATTGCCAAACAGGCCAGGAACAGGACGAAGGTCGCCAGTCGATGACACGTCTTAAACTTCGCCACGCGACGCTCCAAGCTAGTAAGACTCGGGCAACGGTGCCCTAAGAACGACGGCCCTCGCGTGGGGGTCGGAAACGGGAAACGGCCCTCTCCAGTCAGATTTCGGTGACACCGCCCAGGCGACCTCCACTTCGTGAGTCGGTTGGCGCCCGGGCAACAACGAACTTTCCGTCCGCAAGCTCCAGAGCCTCACCAGAATGACTTTCTGGTCCGGATGGGCTTCTTCCCATTTGACCGCCTGTCTTCTCAAATATCGCATGCTGATAGCTCGTCCTGCCGACCATTCCAAAGAGTTGAGATAGTTTCGCTCATGCTGATTTTTGAAATCTAGATAGGCCGGACTACTCTGTTGAAAACTGAAGTCACGACCCTCTCGGCGAAGATCGATCCGCCGGCCGTCTTGCAGTCGGGCTTCCAAGAAGTATCGAGAATCCACCACCCGGGGGACCGGAGAGAACAGATCCCAAAACTGGACCAGCCGCAAGGCGGAAAAAAGTCGAATCGGCCAGGATTGAGCCAGGCGTCCCGAAGGGGGAACTCCCGATCCGGAAAGCATGACTAGATTCCAGGCCAGCGTCCCCAAGATGGCGAGACTTGCCAGAGCGCCGGTGATGGCACGGGTCGTCCATGCCAAGCTAGTGGATAAGTCCCCACTCTCGGTACCGGACGCCCTCCGCTCCCATACCAATGAGGGAAGACATCCCACCAGCGAAACTATGGAGACGAGCGGAAACAGCTCCAGATCCATGGTCAGTCCGATCCCGATATGAAGAATCGCCAGCGAAATGATCGCCACCAACCGACCGCGTGAGTTGCCGCTAAAGAGCAGAAGAACCGGCGCTATCCATTCCAATACAAAGGTGGCCAAAGTCAACCACTTCAAGAATTCGGGGAAACCAGCCAACCAGTATCCTAGAGGTTTCGTGAACTGATGGAGTTCATAGGTGCGAAACAAAGCCGTGCGTTCGGTGATCCAGACAGGGTGAACTTTCCAGACCGCGGCCATAAGGTAGACCTGGCAGACCTGAAGCAGATAGCCTGTTCCCCCCAAACAGTTGATGCGATAGGAGGGGGATAGCCTTTGGCCACGCCGAGAATCCAAGGACCAGACCTCCCCCCAGGGCAAAAAGTTTCCCCAAAAAAGTAAAATGAGAAGAAGGCGGTCCGCGGAGTCTAGAACGAACGGGTTGCGATTGTGCAGGGACAAGGTGAGAAGGTAAGCCGCGAAAGTGGACCAGCGGGTCTGCCATCCTAGTACCAAAGCCGCAGCGAACGCGATGTGGACCACAAAGAGCAGGCTGACCTCGACAGGGAAACCGCTACTAAGATGCAGCGACCACCAGACATCATTCCAATACTGGCTAGTTAGCAAAAAACGAGGTAAAACCCCGACATCACTGTAAAATTCGGTCAAGTCACGAGCCCGGTCCAACAGATCGA
Organism: Selenomonadaceae bacterium; assembly: GCA_037189585.1. Classification (GTDB taxonomy): domain Bacteria; phylum Vulcanimicrobiota; class Xenobia; order Xenobiales; family JADMJV01; genus JAEXNA01. The sequence continues at coordinate 60,486 of JBBCJA010000012.1, forward strand.
CCAGTAAAAGAGCTCCGAGACAGATCCGGAACAGAGCTAGCGACCGCAGGTCCAGGTCAAGAATCCTCGTCAAAGCTTCGCCTCGGCGATCAGGCTCCACTCCGCGCTCGAGCTGGGTCCAGGCAGCCTGGTCTCCACCCGCGCCTGCCAGACTCTCACCAGAACCGCTCGATTCTCGGGGTGACGCCTATTCCACTGTCGCGCGGCCCACTCCGCGAAGCCTTGTCGAAAAGGACTGTCCACGGGAAGAGTGGGCAAATTCATCATATACTTCCGCCACCGGTCGTCCGGATAGGTCGCGGAAACAAGAGGCGGGCGTTCCGCACTCCAGGCCCGATCTCCGCGCCAAGCATCGTAGTCGCGACCATCCTGGGCCTGAACCTGGACCGTGAACCAGCCGTCCTCTTCCAACCCCGGACCCGCGAACACTCCGAAATACTGCAAACTAGAGAAGACTGGAGCGATCCTTAAGACGAGGTCTGGTAAAAAGACCTTGCGACCCTTCCCCAGAGATTCCAAATTCACCGCGCAAGTCAACAAGCACACCGAGAGAAGAGCCATCGCGAGCGGCCCACCAAGGTGTATTCGTGGTTGCGACCGACCGTCGGCCCCAAAAAATCTACCTGGCACCAAAGCCAAAAGTCCCACCAGCGGAACGTAACGAAAGACCCCTATCTCTAGAAACAGTCCAAAGGTCAGATGCAGGATGGCCGCGGTGCTGATCGCTAAAATACGCGGACGAGGTGTCGGGAGTAGGATCGCGAGTCCGAGACACAGCTCCATTAACCACACGACGCGTGTCAACACCGCGAGAGCCTCGGGATGGTCCGTCAACGGCACGGCCCAAGCCGTGGAGTGGTGGCCGATATTTAAAGCATAATAGATGGCGCTGCCCTCACTTAACCAGTAAGGATGGAGCTTGTGCAGCGCGGCGAAAAGGTATAGACAGGCCATCTGAAGCGACCAGCCGATAGTCGCGGCGGAGAGAACCGTTTCGTCGAGGTGGCCCTCCCCTGACCTGGCCTTACTGTCGACAGACCAGACCGCGCCCCAGGGCAGAAAGATGCCCCAAAAAAGTAAAGCGGCCATCAGGGTATCGCCACTGTTGAGAAGTAAAGGATTGCGTTGGTGCAAGCTGAGCAAGAGCAGCCAGGATAAAGCGCTGACGGTCCGTGTCCGATAGCCCAGCAAAAGAGCGCCGGCTAGACACAGTTGAATGATCAGGAGTAGGCTCTGATAGGTCTCCAGGTCGTTGGCCAGGTGAAGCGATGGTAAGAGATAGCTCGTCTGCGCGCGCAGGAGGACGAGTCGACTACAAAAACCATCGTCGGAATAAAATTCGCGGCAAAAACTTAAACGTATCAAAAGGTCGCTCAAGAGTACACAAGCCATGGCCATCCGTGCCACAGCCATGGACCGCAAGCTCATCCCGAACCAAAGAACAAACGTCGACACCGCGACAAGAATTTCGCCTGTCCCGAAGTGAATCCCCCAAAGGTTCCCAAGGTCTGTTGCCAGTCGAAATATTCCTTGCTAAGCTATATGCTGAGTGACTTGGTACAAACATCACGGTCGGCGGAGCAGTCGCGGCCACAATCTCCTAGAGATGCTGGTGGCGACGATGATCTTCGCCACTGTCATGATTACGTTCGCCTCTGTATTTCAGTATATCGCGATCGCGACCGGACGTAATCGAACACGCCTGGTCGGTCAGTACATCGCCAAAGGTGTCGTGGAGAAGTGCGTCGCTGCCAAATTTGTCAACGTCAGAAACTTGGAATCCATTGATTGTGGAGGCCCCATGACATATGCTCCAACGACCATGACGTTTCGCCGCGAGGGTAAGGAAGTCGTCACCGAATACCTAACTCAAGTCGACGTGGAACCGTTGTCTCACCCTGCCTTCACCGCTGTGCAAGCCCTCACGGTGCGAGTGCGCGTTTCATGGCGGGACAAAAATCGAGACACCGATGCCACCATGCCGTATTGTGAGTATCGAACTTACATAGGTCAGAATTCATGAAACGTCACCGAGCCTCGAGAGCGACCACCCTTCCGGAGCTTCTCGTGGTCATGGCCGTCATGGGCGTTCTCCTTTACTTAGCCCAACGCGCCGTCGTCGCCGGGTTTGAATTCTATCGATTCACCGACGAGTCGATCACCCTTCAACGAGAGGGCCTTACCGCCCTGAGCTATATCACGGAAGACCTGTTGGCCACTCATCAACGAAGCGTGGTTGTCAAGGACGTCCCAGTGGCCAGTCCCACACCCAGCCACGACGAGGACGAGTTGGTTATCCCTCTGCCCCAAAAACTTGACGGAACCTCCGAGATCAACAACGATTCCGGCGCCGTCAAATGGATGTCTGTCGTGGGGTATAAAATCGACACGACCAGAGACGACCGCCCGCTGATGCGACATCATGGAGACTCTCAGTACGACCCCGACAACGACTTCAAAGACCCGATCAGCGGTGACTACATCACCGACATCGAGATCATTACCCCGCCGGAACTCAAGATGCCGACTGTCGATGACATCGCGGGCTTCCCCGACACCGGGCGTCGATCTCGTGTGGTCGCTCGTAACGTTTTCTCTCTCGCCGTGGTCCGCCGAACCGATACCATTGACGTGGAACTAACCATTTTCTTGCCCGGCCGCTTTGTTAATGCGGACAATTCGATAACACTGGAAACGACGATCTTTCCTCGAAACTAGTAGGAGACCATTATGCGCAACACATACGACGATAAAGACAAGAGGGGGTCCGCGTTGATTCTCGTCGTGTTCACTCTCTTCTTGGTCACTCTGGTCGTGTCCGCGATCTTCGCTCTCTCGCGGCAGAATTTCCTGGGCGTCAATAAAGACTATCACGGGAACAAGGCCGAGTACGGAGCCAAGGCCGGCATCGAGCACGCCATCGCTCTGCTGACCAACGATCCCACCGTGGGCACTCAGGCCGGCGGATTTGAGCTCAATGACGAGCCACTCGACGGCGAGCCTGATGTCACCTACAGTCTTCACATCATCACCAACGGCTCCCCCCCACCGACCATCGTGACCGCTCCTGACGGATTGGCTATCCCACCCAGGGTCGCCTGGGTCAAGTCGACCGGGGTACTGCGGGATCGCGCGAATTCGTCCAGCTCTTCCCTGGTCAAGCTCGTGGGCCTTCAGCGCCCGATTCTCAAACAGGGACTCTTCGGGATCAACTTCGTGGAAGTCAGCGACAACAGCACCGTTCAGGGATACAACTTCGCTCTCTCCGGCGCGGCTCGCAAACTCGACCGGAGGGGAGACATCGGAGTCAACGCCACGACGTTGTTTCCCAACCTCCTTGCTCCATCTCCTTCTCCCTACCCGGGAGTGAATCGCAGCGGAGTCGTGGTCGATTCAAGCTCCTCCATCAAGGGGCAGGTGCGCGTGGGGGTGGGAAGTCCCTCCATCGGAACGGTCGCTCAGATCGCTCCGGGCACTGTAGTCAATAACGAGGACCCCACCAATGCGACAGTGATCTCGCAAGAAGCGACTCAGGTCCCTCGCTTCATGCTACCGAGCGATCCCGCGTTGTCGAACTACCGTTTCATTCACAATCTGGTCACCCGGGATACTGCCGTGGCCCCACCCTCTCCAGGCCCCTCCGCTAGCCCTATGGCCACATCGACGCCAGGGGGAAATACCTGGCGCATAGGTCCCTGGATCGCATCGTCACCGACCCCCGTACCGGCCTTCAACATCGACAACACCACGACACCTCCGGCCGGCGCCCAGTTACCCGACCCCGATCCGGCCACCACGGGCTACAACGACCTGAAGGTCATCGCGCCCGGACTCTATGATCTCAACGATGTCGGCGGGGAGTTGACTCTCGAGAACGTGGTTCTCCGTGCCGGAGCACGCTACGAATTTCGCGGCAACGTGACCTTCAAGGGTAACGTCAACATCTCGAATGTCCGCGCAAACGGCACCTCCTGGGACGACCCGGGTACCCCCGAAATCGAGTCTGTTCCCGCGACCTGTCTCTATGTTGATGGCGACGTCAAGTTTGAACCGGGCTGTAAGGTCAACATGGATCGTCTCGATGAAGACTCCGATGGAGATTCGGCTGAACCGATAGCTCCTCGTAGATTGCAGATATACACCTCGACCGGCCTTGGCGAGGATCAGTCGATTAGCTCCCACAACATCTTGGTGGGTGACTCCACACCATCGCCAAAAGCGGAAGTATCGTGCGTCCTGGTGGGCTCGGCGATGCGAGTGAGACTTCGCAACACCGACTTCTACGGAGGAATTCAAGCTCTGGAAGTCATGGCGACCAACCATACCAATATCTACTTCGACGTCGACCTCTGGGGACAGCCCCTGGAAGGGCTCGGACAGATGGCGGTCCTGCTCAACACCGTCCAGGTTTATAGTCCGCCCATCTTACCGGCCGCTCCCGCTCCGGCGGCACCGGCCAGCGGGCCGGCGACCTCTCCTACCTACACGACCTATACGACCGGACCTGGATGGTGCTCCCCCATCATTCCGCTCCCGCAATCGGTTCAATGCTACTACTAATGTCTAATAGGTCGATATAGTCTACTCCAACAAAAAAACTGGCCAGTTCACCGCAGTAAAGGAACTGGCCAGTTTTTTTATTATTATTTCGCGGTCTTTACCGGGGCCTTCTTAGGAGTCGCCGAGGAGGCGGGCGTCGCGGCGGCGTCAGGAACTCGAGCAAGCATTTGCTGGATATCGGTCGGAGTCACTTTCCGATAGACCTTGGGAGGTCGTTTTCTTCCGCCTCCCCACAGCAGCTTGTTTCCCTCCAAGGCAAATTTGTGGGGAAGTGAGCCAGCCATCGTCGCGCTGCCCATCGTTCCTACCAGAAAAAAGGCACTAGACGACTCTCGGGAGACTCTACCCCAGCAGCCGAGCCGGTTCAAGGACTTCTTCTCATCGAGTCGTTGGAACATACCGACAAAAGTACCCGCGGGAGTAAATTCCACCACCTCGGGCTCTCTGTCGTCAGAACGCCAAAGCCCATCCAGACGTTTATCGAACAGGTCGTTCGCGCTGCTCCTCCGCGCTTTCTCGAACCGGCGTTTGAAAGCTTTACCACCATCAATGATGAGTTCACCGTCATCAAAGGAACATTTCCAGGTGGTTCGCGCTTTCGCGATGAGGCTCTCTAAACTGACCTCATTTCCTTTCACCGACCAGACACCCACATCGACCGGCTCTCCATTGGTAACCACGGCGTACAGTCGATTGGGTGTGAACTCCACTCGACGATCAACCTGGTCCTCGGACCACGTCCCGATCAGAGCCTGGTCCAAAGGGACTCGTCCGCATCCACTCGCCCACAGCATAGCCCAGCCTAACAACCCGACGAGAATGAGCCTAGTTCTCACGGGGTCTCGTTCGCTCAACCAATTCACTTACCTGTTCTCTCCACTATCAATGGCGCGGCTCCACAAAAAATCCACCGCCGCCACCTGGTCCACCAAGCGGGAACCCAAGGCTCCGTGGATTCCTAGCTCCTGCTGCTGTAGATAAACCTTGTCGGCCAGACCTAGTTCTTGCGCGCGTTCAAGAAAGCGCCAACTGTGCCGGGGGTCGACGACCGGATCCTCGGAAGATGTCGTCAGTAAAATTGTCGGAACTTTCTTATCGCGGCTCAGAAGGTTCAAAGGAGAAAGCCTCTTGAGTCGCTCAAGTTGAACGGGATCTTGAGGATCCCCGTATTCACTCAACCACAGTTTTCCAGGGACTCTCGTCGGATACCCGACGAGGTCCGTCAGCCCCGCCTCGGCCCAAACCGCGCGAAACAGATCTGGATAGCGCAAAGCGACTATCAGTCCCAGAGTGGCGCCACTACTTCGCCCACGATAGACAACGGCTCGCCCGCCAAGATGCTCGGTCGCTTCAATCAAGCCTGTCACGGCAAGGTCCTGACCGAGAGGAGGTGTCTCCAACTGTACGATCTCGACGGAGCCACCACGCCTGAGCCACTCAAGACGCACAGCATCGTAGTAGGGAAGAAGTTTCTGTCGAAAGGCTCCGTAACTTTCTAGCATCACTGGAGAGTTAGCAACTGGCTCTATCGCGTCCAACTTGACCGTCTCGGCCCCTACGGAGATCTGAAATCGCCGCGGGTCAATCCCCTCCAGGGGCATTGAAATGACCTCTTGAATAGCACCGTCCTTGAGATCGAGTAGAGCGGTGCCGCGCGGTTGAAAAGGCCCCTCGAAGTCAAGAGAGACTTTTGACCCCCCGGCTGGCCGAAATCGTCGGCCCTGTCCTGGTGTGGCGGGGAGACTCGTTGAGTGAATTTCTCCTGACGTGAGGTTCAGGATGGAGAGATGATGCCCCCAGGAGCCGGGAGACAGGATAGCCAGCCGGTCTGACCATTGATAGACATAGTCGGCCAGGCCTAATCGTGACACCAGCCGCCCTCTCAGCGAGAGAGTTCCCGACTTGAGATCTAGCGACTCTCTAGGAAGCGCCAGAACCCGAGAACTACTGGGTCCGTCGCGAACGACCGCATAGAGCGTGGTTTGGCTCCATCCCGTCAGGCGAACCTGGTTTTCCTTAAGAGCAAAGCTTTGCCAAGGCGTATCCGCACGCCGGTCCATCCGAACCCATCCCCGTGTATCTAACGGTGCGCTACGGTCATATATGATGAGACCCTCGGGCGACATCGGCGCTACGGCGAGCCTGGGGAACTCCGCATCGCTAGTGGCGACCGTCTTGGATGTGCCTCCGATTTGGCTTTCCAGAACCTGGATCCGGCCTGGAAACATTTCGGCATAGAGGATCCGTTTCTCGTCCAGCCAGGTCGGTGAGAAGTGAAATGCCGCTCGAGAGGATATCGGAGTCACCGCCCCCGTGGAAAGATCCCAAAGTTCCAAGACGGCTATCTCAAGCGTGTTTGAGACCGTCGGCTCTCGACGCGATACTAAACAACGCTCACCTTCAGGTGACAAGTTGAGGTCAAAGGGGGCAACAGAGAAAGGAGACGCACGAAGTAACTTCGCCGAGGCGAGAGCTCCATGAGTACCGTGCCAAAACGAAACCCCGTCAGAATCTTGCCTGAGCCAGGCTACCTTATCACCTCGAACGCTCGAGCATAAAAGTTCCCGTGAGGGAAGAGGCGTTGTGTCATCAGCCGTCGCCCTAAAGCGCTCCACCTGGGCCTGTTTCCACGCGGTGTCGGCCTCAGGGTCTGAAAGTGACGGGCCCGCGGACTGGCACCCGAGAACGAACAGACCCAGGGTGGCGAGCCCCTTAAGACGCCGGGACAAAGTAAAAGGCTCCGCCTTTCGGACGGAGCCTTTTACTTTGTCCCCCAAGGACTAGCCTTTAGCGAAGCGTACTTACTTCGACTGACCGGCGAGCCACTTGTAGAACGGCACGGTGTGGACCAGCTTGGCTTTCATTCCGTTGTCGGAAGCCACTTCAACCTTGGAGCCCACGCGGACACCCTCGACGCTGGGGTCGAAACGGGTGATACCGGGGTAGAGCCAGAAGGTGAGAAGGTCGCCGCTGCCATCAGCTTCGACAATCATGGCGAATCGGTCGAGGTAAACCACCTCACCCGAGTAGTCTTCATCGTACTGGAAGCCCAACATCGGGCTACCGTAGTCATCATGAGCCGGGCCGAGGTAAGGGTAGTACCAGGTCCCACCGGCTTGACGCTGATTGGGAACATCTTTGTTGTCAGCGTTGGCTGCTCCGCAGAGTCCAGCTACCAGCGCGGCCATAAGGGCCAGTTTTACCAACTTTTTCATATCGGTCTCCTCCTAAAGAATGGAATTGAAACTCTTTCGAGATTCCTTCCAGCGACAGTCCGTTTCTCGTAGCCTTTAGGCATTCCTCCCAAATCAAAGGGGAGAGAATTATCTCTCGAAGAAACGTCTTATTATGGCGTCCTTCCCCAGTGTGCGTCCGCTTTCCCCCTTTCAGCTCCCTTCGGAAAACGGATCAGACCAACCAAAATTTGTTCTCCGCGACCCCGCCGAGCTAGCTCCCGACCAACTCCTGGTCAGCCTGCCGGCTCTTTATCTCATAGAACTTTCCGATGGAAGCCGAAGCAAGGACGAGGTTGTGGCTGAATTTGGCCGTCTGACCGGTACCCAAGTTCCGGTCGAACTTTTGAACCAGTTACTCGAGCGTCTGGACCGGAGCTATCTTTTGGATAATGAACGCGCTCGAGCCAGGTTGGGGAAAATCCAACCCCGCCCCTATCGGCTTTCCGGCTCGGCCTATCCCGCCGAGATGTCCCGTCTTCTCCCCTACCTCGACGATCTTATTGGCGCTGACGACCCCGAAATCGTGAAACAGCCACTCTGTGCCTCCGTTTTGCCCCATATCGACTTTCATCGTGGCCGCGGCTCCTATCGGGCCGGATATCGGTTACTGCGGCATGGACTAGGCCCGGCCGACGCACCCATCACCGTGGTCATTCTGGGTATCTCTCATGCCATCGCGCGAGTGCCTTTCATTTTAACCCGGAAAGATTTCGCCACTCCCATGGGAGATGTGCGAACCGACCAGGACCTGGTCACTCGCCTGACCGAGAAACTTCCCTTCGATCCCTTTCTCGACGAATACAATCACTTGACCGAGCATTCTATCGAGTTCCATGCGGTTCTGCTGCGCCATCTGGCCCAGGAGCGGTCACTTTCCATCGTCCCCATCCTCTGTGGGTCGTTCCACGACGCGCTACTAGGGAAATTCAGCCCCAAGGCTCTCCCTGGGGTTGGAGCTTTTCTGGAAAGGCTCCACAGACTCAAACAGGACCGTCCCGATGTCCACTTTCTGGCCAGCGTGGATCTCGCGCACATGGGTCTCAATTTCGACCAACCAGCGCTCGATGAGGGCCAATTGCGCGACCTGGGCCAGCAGGACCGGGAGACGCTGTCCCATCTGGAGCGAGGTGACGCCGACGGGTTCTTCGCCACCTTGCAAGCCGATCGAGGCGTTCGCAACTACTGCGGGACGCCCGCCATCTATACCCTGCTGGACCTTTTTCCTGAACCGTTCGATCTGGCCTCGTATCAACAATGCAGTGAAAGTGACCTGACCTCTACGGTGACCGTCTGTTCGGCGGTGTTGAAAGCCAAGCCTTGACCTCCCCGCTAACCGAGACTCTTGAAGCCAAGGACAACCCGCAGACCGGGGTGGTTGTCTTCCAAGGTGAGCTCCGCTTGGTGCAGCTCGGCGGTAGCCTTGACCATGGCTAGTCCCAGGCCGTTGCCCGGTGTCGAGCGCGCGTCCTCTAACCGGGAGAAACGTTCGAGAACGAATTCGCGCTTGTCGGGTGGTATGCCGGGCCCTCTATCAGACACTGTCACCACGGACCGGTTTTCCACTTTGTCAACCTCGATGGCGATCTCGTGGTTCTTGGAAAACTTGAGGGCGTTCTCCAAGAGATTACTCAAGGCCTGGCGCAACAAGTGAGGGTCTCCAAGGGTCAGAACTGCCTCCTGGGTTCGCGTTATGATGGGCTCGTTATCACTCTGGTACAACTCGGCCAACTCTGTGGCCAAAGCCCCGAGATCGACTAATTTGAGCTCTCGAGGTCCCGCTCCGGATTCCACCCGGGCGATCTGTAACAGCGAGTTGAAGGTCGCGATCACGTTGTCCGCCTCGAGCACGGCGTTCTCCATCGCCTGGCGATACTGCTCCGGCGTGCGCGTCTCCAACAGCGTCACCTCCAGTCCGCTGCGCAGGCGGGAAAGCGGTTTGCGAAGGTCATGGGCCACGTTGTCGCTGACCCGGCGCATCCCCAAGAGTAGCTTCTCGGTCTTATCCAGCATGGTGTTGAAATGGGAGCTGAGCTCGTCAAACTCATCTCCGCTACCGTCCATCGGAGCTCGCCGGCTAAGCTCGCCCGCCGTGACAGCCCGAGCCGTATCGTTGAGCACCTCCACCCTGGCCAGCATAATGCGACCGATGGAGGCCCCGAGCCAGAGCATTGTGATGACCAAGAGGACGCCGAGTACGACGATGGTCGGTAAGAGTTGATGGCGAAGCGCCTCGTTGATCTCCGAGTGAATGGAGATCAAAAGCGTACAGCCATCATCGAGGGGGACCACCATGGCGGGCCAGTATCCAGACTCTTCCCTAACCAGGCCAGGAATATCGCGGTCGTCGACCCAGAGGTTGAAGACTTTACCTTCAGGATAAGAACTCCGCAGCCGCTCGGGAACCGGCTGTCCCCGTTGAGCGAGCGCAAACAGTCGCTCGATGTCCAGGCTCTGGCTTTGCAGTTCCGCGATCTCTTCCAAGAAGGCCTGGTGCGGTTGCGTGTCGTGAATCTGTTTTAGGCGCTTGGCCTCGTGCCTCAACAGTTGGGCGACGTTGTCGTCGATGTAGCGCATCTGAGCGTAAAGGGTCAGACCGACGCACAGGCTCACCACCGTGGAGAAGACGAGGGTATGGCGAAGGGCCGTTCGCCCGGCCGAGGTGCGAAGAAATCGAACCCAACTCAAAACGACTAGCCTAGACGGTAACCGCCGCCACGGACGGTGCGGAGCAACGGACTAGGATGATCTTTGTCTATCTTTATTCGGAGACGGCAGATCTGAGTGTCCACCACGTTACTCTGGGGGTCGAAGTGGATGTCCCACACCTTTTCAAGCAACATCGTCCTAGTCAGGACACGTCCCGCGTTACGCATCAAAATCTCGAGGAGCTTCATCTCCCTGGGGAGAAGTTGAATCTCTTGACCGGCTCGAGTCACCCTTCGCTCCCAGAGGTCCATCTCCAGGTCCTCCACGATCAACACCGGAGAGCTCTCCGCCGCTCCCCGACGACGGGTCAGAGACTCCACCCGAGCCAGGAGCTCGGCGAAGGCGAAAGGCTTCACCAGATAGTCGTCCGCTCCGGCTCTAAGGCCGTCCACGCGGTCGTCCACTTCCCCCAGCGCGCTCAACAAAAGCACCGGCGTCTCGTTTCCATCGGTGCGCAACATCTTGAGCAGCTTCATTCCGTCTCGTTTGGGCAGCATGCGGTCGAGAATGATGACGTCGAACCTCGCGCCCAGAGCCTGGTGAAGCCCCTCCTCGCCATCAGGAGAGTGCTCCACCATGTGCCCGCTCTCTCCGAGGCCTTTCACCAGATATCTCGCGACCTCTTGATCGTCTTCTATGAGAAGAATGTGCATGGGTTCTCGATCTGATTCTGGAAAGAGATCGGGGACCCTCCGCCCTCACATTGCAAGGCCGTAATCTTCGTGAAGTCATTGCTATCAGCAAAACTGGCAGCACTGCCCGCTCAGAGTCCTCGCTATCAAGAAAACTGGCAGCACTGCCCGCTTAGAGTCCTCGCTATCAAGAAAACTGGCAGCACTGCCCGCTCGGATTCATTGCTATCAAAGAAAACCGGCAGCACTACCCGCTCGGATTCATTGCTATCAAGAAAACCGGCAGCACTGCCCGCTTAGAGTCCTCGCTATCAAGAAAACTGGCAGCACTGCCCGCTCGGATTCATTGCTATCAAAGAAAACCGGCAGCACTGCCCGCTTAGAGTCCTCGCTATCAAGAAAACTGGCAGCACTGCCCGCTCGGAGTCCTCGCTATCAAGAAAACTGGCAGCACTGCCCCCGCGAGGTCTTCGGCCTGCTCTGAATCCGACATGACTCGGTCCTGTGGCTCTGACCACTTTAAAGACAAGGGCCCAGCTAGTGGCCGGGCCTTGTCCTACCGATGAGATGCCTTGGTCTAGGCGAACACGCCGCCACCGGAGGTAACTCGATTCTGGTTGTTGTTCCCAGAGGAGGGTTGTTGCATCCCCGGGGTAGTGACGTTTCCACCGCCACCGCCGAGTTCAAGAGCCAGGCCGACCAGCTGGTGAGTTTCGGCCTTGATGCCCTGGTTCTGCTGTCCTCCGGCCTGCTGGTAGACCTGAGCCAGATTCTTGGTCAGGGCCCCGAGCGACTCTTGCCCACCACCGTTGCCGCCAAAGTTTCCTCGGCCGACGTTAGCCTGCACCGACCCACCGGCACTTCCGTTTTGTCCACCACCTAGGAAGCCTCCGAGGCCGGCTTGTGGCTGGACTTGTCCACCACCGGCGTTACCGTTTCCACCACCCGTCGCGAGGGTGATGATCTTGGTGGCCATCTGGGTCAACTGGGTGTCGAGTTGGTTGGCGCCGTTGATGGCGTTCATCGGATTGATGGCATTCGGGGCCTGTGCGGGTTGAGCAGCTTGAGCGGGCTGCGCGGCCTGAGGCTCGCCACCACCACTGGGACTTCCACCGCCGCTAGGACTTCCGCCACCCGACGATCCTTGACCTCCGGCCTGTTCTTCTTGAGCCTTGAAGTTCTCCATCAGGCCTTCGAGCAGACCCTTGATCTCTTCAATCTCCTTTTTCATATCTTCTCTTTCCCTGTCGACAGGCGGCTTCTCGTCAACAGGAGGTTTCTCGTCAACAGGCGGTTTGCCATCATCAGGCACGGGCATGATACCGTCCATTTCGTCATCGGGGTTGGGTTTTCTGGGTCCGTCCACCGGTTTGCCGTCACGAACTCGAGGGTCAGGAACGGGCTTGCCGTCGGCATCGGTGAAACCAGTGCTTTCGCGAGGGTCGAGCTCGACTATTCGGTTCTCGTCACCAGTGCGGCTTCTGCGACTCTCTGTCAGTTCGTTACTCAGGCTAACCCGATCTCCGGTAGAGGGAGACTTCGAGGTCTCCTCGCTCTTCTTGGTTTGTTGTTGAGCTTTAGGAGCTTCGGTCTTTTTGGCGGCTTCGCTCTTCTTGGGAGCTTGGGTGCGCTTGGGAGCGGACTTGACGCTGGAGCTGCTGGTTTTCTTGATCGACATAGTGGCCTCTTTCCTCGCGGGCTCGTGTCCCGTATTCTTCTTGACCACAAGATATCGCTTCGGTCCAAGGCGACCCCAAGATGGTCGCAGAGCTATGTTGCGAAGTTGTTAACAGATGGACACGTTTTTGACTCAAGCAGTTCTGGAAGCTCTGAGCGATCAAAGCGATGTCCTTCGGAGGACGACCAGGAGACTGGTGGAGCCCGAGCGCTCGGTCCAAAGGTCGTCAAGCTCTAGCAGCTCTCTGGTCAAGGCGATGATCAGCCGGCGATAGGCCCGCTTGAGCCAAGAACACTTGAGAGCGCGCCTCGTCAGCCAGTCCGGTGCCGGTCCACCCTGCTTGAAATTGAGACTTTCGAACAGGCTCGCGACGGTCATGGCGTCTCTGGAGAAAAACGGAGTGGCCGACACGAATTCCCACCGGTCATCGATATGTTCTCTCCACCAGGCGGCGCCAGGGACCAGGTTCTGCCGGCTGCTGGCGAGCTTGTCGTTGGCAAGTCTCCGGGCCAGGGCGTGCCGTCCCAAGCCTTCAGCCAGCCGTATGGTCCAGATGGAGTCGAGCCATCCGGCCGTGTTGTCGGTCAAAAGCAGTAGCCCTCCGGGGCGGAGTACCCTCGCGGCTTCCTCCATGACCGGGGAGCGCCGGTCGCTCTGATGGACCACGTTGTTGAGCCGGTAGACGTCTACCGAGTCGGCGGGAAGGGCCAGGGCCGCCGGGTCGAGCTGGTCCGAGAGTCGGCCCTCAGGAGGACTCCAGCCGAGTGACGAGGTGCCCACATTGAGACTCTCCCACTTCGAGCCATCATCCTCGGCGGCGTACACCCGCGATTGAAGCATGAGAGTCAAGATGGGATACAAGCGGGTGGGATAGCGGGACCAAAGTTCCTCGAGATATCCGTCGGGGGGCTCCCACAGCAGCTCGACCCGCTTTCTTGTTCGAGGAGCCAAGGCCAACAGAGCGGCGGAGTACAGTCCAGGCATGAGCAGGAGAGAAAAGGTCTTGCAGAGCCGAGCGACGGTCAGCGGAAGTTGGAGGGGAGGCCTCCCGTCGGAGGGATCAAACTTTATCAAGCCTTGGTCGACCATCCCGGTGAGCCTAACAGGCGCGCCTTACGACCAGCTTGCGCCCACATTGCAAGGCTGTAATCCAAAGCGCGTCCTCCAAGGTTTTTCAGGAGGCTCGGATAAGCGAGCAAGGTTCATGAAAACCTTTCGCAGCCGATTGACAACGGCCCTAGCGGGCTCTACCGCAGCCTTTCTCTCCCTCTTTTGCCTGTTGCTCTATCTCTGGTGTCGGGCGGCCTTTTTGGCCGATCTCGACGGCGACCTCGAAGCCATTCTCCGAGCCGATTTCGCCGCCCACGAGGCCCCCTCGAAAGAGCAGGCCAGGCCCGAGCGCAGGCCTCACGACAATGATGGGTCTCACCTCTTCAAGCTGCTGGTGGACCTCGAGGGCAAAGTGATGAGCTACTCAGGCCGTGACGGTGAGGCTCCTCCCGCACTGCCGCCGGGCTTGTTAAAGTCGGCTCTTCAGGGAGGTCCGACCTTCTTGGATCTGGAGTTCCACGACGATCTCTATCGAACTTTGACCAGTCCGGTGAAAGTCGACTCACGCCCCATGCTCGAGGTGCTGGGGATCTCCCAGGAACCGATGCAAGAGTCCCTGCGCGAGCTACGAAGAGTTCTTGGCGTGGCTCTTTTGGTCGGGATCGTTCTGGTCGCCCTAGTCTCCAATCGGGTCGCGGCCTACCTGACCAACCCCCTGGAACGCATCTTGAACCAACTCGAATCGGTCACCTCCACGGGGGACCCCGCCCTTCGGCTGACCGGGCGCTACGAGGACCGCGAGATGGTCGGCCTGCAGCGGCAGGTCAACGCCATGTTGGAACGGCTGGAGGCGAGCTTTCGCTCCCAGCAGCAGTTCATCTCCAACGCCTCTCACGAGCTCCGCGCGCCGCTGGCCAACTTGACCCTGGCCATCGACGTGTGTCTACGGAGACCACGCGCCGCCCATGAGTATCGCGAGGCTTTGGAGACCTGCCTGGGCGAGACCAAGCGTCTGACGGAGATGTCCAACCAGCTCCTTCAACTGAGCAAGTCGGATGAAGGGGCTCTGGTGGTGCAGGCTGGGACCGTCGAGCTTCTTCAACTCTCTCGTTCGAGTCTCGCCCGTAAGGAGATGGCCGCCCGGGACAAGGGAATTCGTCTGATCGTCGGTGGGGGTCAGGTAAGCTTGCCCGCGGACCCCGTGATGATCGCCCAGGTTCTGGACAACCTGCTCGACAACGCCATCCGCTATTCTCCAGCCGGCTCCACCGTCACGGTCTTCACAGCCCGCCGGGCCTCGAGCGCCGAGATTTCGGTGAGCGACGCCGGGCCCGGCTTGAGCGCCGAGCAGATCGAGCACATTTTCGAGCGCTTCTATCGGGCCGACCCATCCCGCCAAAGGGGTACCGGAGGAACCGGCCTGGGCCTCGCCATTTCGCGAGCCATCGCCCACGCTCACGGGGGAGAGCTGCTGGTGAAAAGCGTGCCTGGCGAGGGAACGACCTTCACCCTTCAGTTACCGCTATCCGAGCTCTCCAGCATATAGCCCGAGCCTCGCACGGTTCGTAGCATCTCGGCGTGTTTTCCCAACTTCTTGCGCAGGTAGCCCACGTACACGTCCACCACGTTGGAATTCGGTTCGGCGTTCGACTCCCAGACCGCTTCCCAAAGTACCGTCCGGCTCACCACCTGGCGGGCCCGGCGGGCCAAAACCTCCAGAAGGTGCAGCTCGCGCGCGGTGAGCTCCAAGTGTTGCCCCTCCAGACTCGCCTCTTTGCGTAGCGGGTCCACCGTCAGAGGGCCGATGACCAGCCGGCTGTCGAGCTCTTCATTGTGGTGGAACGGGCGTCGTAGCAAGGCCCGAACACGGGCCAGCAGCTCCTCGAAGGCGAAAGGCTTGACCAGGTAGTCGTCGGCGCCCGAGTCCAGTCCGAAGACCCGATCCACCACCGACTGCCGCCCCGATAAGATGAGAATGGGCGCCTTCAAACCCTGAGCCCTCCATTCCGAGCAGAGCTCGAAGCCATTCCGACCGGGCAGCATGACGTCGAGAAGGATGAGATCGAACTCCTGCATGTGGACCGCCTCATCGGCCAGCTCCGCGCAACGGGCGACCTCCACCGAGTAGCCCTCCTCCGTCAGGCCGCGTCGAAGGTAGGAGGCGGTGATCGTCTCATCCTCGACGATCAAAATTTTCATGGGGACCTTCGCACCATCGTGAGATTGCGGATATAGATCACAAAGCCTGTCAACTGTCCCACCACAAACACCGGATCCCCCCGGTGGAGAGCGTAAACTAAAAGTCCGGCCGCGCCCAGCAAACTCCAGTACCAGAAGGAGACCGGGATGACGCTCTCCTTGCGACGCTCCGACTCGAGCCACTGAACAAGAAAGCGCATGAAAAAGCAACCCTGGGCCAACAGCCCCAGCCAGGTCCAGGCGGTCTCGCTCATCCTCCCATCTCCTCGGCGTCGTAGACGGGATAGCGGCTCTTGAGCCAAAGAAATCCTAACAGGTCCGGTATGGTGGCCTTCAGCCTCTGCCAACTTCCGTACTTGGTCCGTCCCGCCGTTCTGGCTCGGTGGGAGACCGGAACCTCCAGCACGCGGTATCCCTCCAGCTGAGCCAGGGCCGGCATGAAGCGGTGAGCGCCGTGAAAAAAGAGCAGCTCGTCGGCCAGTCGCCCGGTCATGACTTTCAAGCTGCACCCGGTGTCGCTGATACCGTCGCCCGTCAATCCAGATCGAATGAGGTTGGCCGCGCGTGAGACCAGGCGGCGCCAAGCGTTGTCCTGACGCTGGCCACGAAGGCCACAGACCATGTCCGCGCGGTCAAGATAGCAGAGCATCATGGGAAGGTCGGCCGGATCGTTCTGGCCGTCTCCATCCATGGTGGCGACCGTCTCGTAGAGGGAGGCTCGCAGGCCCACCAACAGGGCGGTCGACTGTCCCCGGTTGCTCTCGAGCCGAATCGCTCGCACGTTGGTCGAGCAAAGGGAGGCCAGCTCTCGCGGCGTGTCGTCGGAGCTGCCGTCGTCGACGAGCACAAGCTCCCAGGGCCGGTCGAGTGCCCTTAAGGCGTGGCTAACCTCTCCCACCAGAGGGGCGAGGTTCTCCGCCTCGTTGAAAACCGGCACCACCACCGACAGACCGGGCTCCCTAGGGAGACGCGGCGCGCGACAGGTCAGGCGTTGCCTGGGGCCACGGACGTAGCAGTATCCAGTGGCCAATCTCCTGGTGGGTCCAGGCTGGGTTGGCGTAAGTTCCATAGTCGGATCTCCTCACAACGATCAAAGTGGATGGGTCCGCTCGGCGAGAGGCGAAATAAGCGGAGAGGTCGGGATACAAAAAATCTTGGTAATCTTCGGGGTTCTGGAACCAGGTTTCGCGAGGATAGGAGACCTGAACCAGACGCCGTCCCAGGTAGTAGGGCAACCCGTGGAGATGGTCGGCCACCTCCACAATCTCGCCCACAGGGCATTCTCGCTGAATGGTCTGAGCTAGACGACGGGCGCTGTAGGCTCCGTCACAGAGGCCCAAGGAGGAGGCCAGCAAGAGAAGCCCCGCCGCCCAACTACAGGCAGGCCATGCGAACCAGACCAACGCCCCGGTTCGTGAGCGAAAGGCCAGAGCAGCAAGACATGACATCCCCAGCAGAGCGGCCAGAGCGCTCAAGTGGTGGTAGGCTGGCTGAAGCTCGGGGGCAACACCGATGACCAGGTAGACCGAAAGAGCTAAGGTGAAGAGCGCCAGGGTGAAAAGCGCGGTCGTTCCTAGTGCGCGCAGCCGCCGCGGCTCTTGTCGCGCCGTCAGCAAAGCCAGCGCCGGGAAGATCGGCAGAAGATAGGTGGGCAGCTTAGAGCCGGCGCAAGAGAAGAAGAGCACGGGAACGATCAGCCAGAGAAGCAAGAATCGGTCGAGCTCGTTTCTTCTCTTCCAGGCCGCCGCCAGCGTGAGCGGTAGCCCGGTGGACCAAGGGAAGAACCCGGCGGCCAACACCGGAAGGTAGAACCACCATGCTCCCGGCCTTCCGTGCACCGTGGTCAGCATGCGTTGAGTCGTTTGAAAACGGAGAAAATAGTCCAGTAGACCCTCGTGCTGGAGGCAGACGATGACGTACCAGGGTAGCGCGAGGGCTAAGAACAAGGGGAGGCCGAGCCTCGGTCGCAGATTCCAAGAGAGCTTGCCCTGCATGCTCAGATGAAAGAGAGCAAGGACCGGTAGAACGATGACCAAACCTATCGGACCTTTGACCATGAAGCCCGCTGCGAGAGAGAGCCAGAATCCCAGCCAGAATTTCCCTTCCGGGTGGTTCCTGGAGCGCCAGGCGCAGTAGAGGGCCGAAGTGACCGCCGCGGTCAAGAACATGTCGGTCAGCACCAGGCGGGAGAGGAACCAGAATTCGAGCGAGGTGACCAAGACCAGCACCGCGCGGCAGGCCTGCCCGCGACCTCCCTCTTGGGCAGCCCAGTACCAAGTCAGCCCCACGGTCCAAAGAGCCGCCAGCGCTACCGGAAGCCGCCCCGCCCATTCCGAGGTGCCCAACAGCTTCAGGGAGCCTCCCACCAACCAGAACGTTCCCGGCGGCTTATGAAAGTGATCGATGAAGTTCAAACGAGGGGTCAGCCAATCGCCGCTTTGGGCCATCTCCCAAGAGATCTCGAAAAAGCGGGCCTCGTTGTCCTCGAGCAGACCGTACGAGCCGAGTCCGAACAGGAGCAAGAGAAGCGATAGCGCCGCCACGGCGAGGGTGGGAAGATGAAAGCCGGGTCCTCTTCTCAACGGGTATCCCCTCGACGATGGTACAGAAGGGCCCAGCGAGCGTCGCGGAAGACGACCGTCTCGCCGAGCTGGCTGGCCAGGGAGTCCGCCAAGGGAAGGGGGACGATGAGAAAACGATCCTTATCCCCTTTTTGAAAGGTAGGCAGATAAGTCGGTAGGTCTGGGGACAAGAGTGCTCGGAAGTCGTCGTTGTCCTCAAATTGGGTCTCTCGCGGGTCTCCGATGTGGATGATGTTCTGTCGCGTGTAGTAAGGAAGGCCGAAAAGGTAGCCGTCCCACATTCCGATCTCGTAGGGTCCCTGGCTATGCTGACGGATGGACTCGACTATGGGGAGAGCGCTGTTATGACGAAGCTTAGGCAGGCCGGGCAGAGCGATAGCCACGACCCCCAACATGGCCACCACGGGGGCTATCAAGACCGCCTCCTGGCCGCCTCTGATCCAAAGGACCAGACCGACCAGAGAGACCACGGCAAGCCAGGCCGCCGCGGTGGCGAGCTCGTGGGAGTAGGTCAGAACTTTTGGGGAAAGAGACCAGCGAGTTAGGGTTGCGCAAGCCAGGGAGAGCAAGGTCAGAGCCCCCAGAGGATAGGCCCGGGCGCGGGGGGACATGGCCGCGAATTGACGGGACACCAAGAGGGCCAAGGCGGGAAAGAGAGGCAGCACGTAGGTGGGGAGCTTCGAGCCCATCATCGAGAAGAAGAGGGTGGGTCCGACAATCCAGGCCAAAAGTAGCGCGTCGGGACTCAACTCGCCTTTTCGGATAAGACCCACGGCACGGCGTATCGAGCCGGGAAGCCAGACCGACCAGGGAAGAAAGCCGCCCAGCAGCACCGGCAGGTAGAACCAGGGAGGGCCTGTTCTTTCGTGGACGGTGGTGAACACCCGGTCAGCGGTCTGAAACTTGAGAAGATAGGACAGCAGTCCCGGATTTTGGGACACGATCCAGAGGTACCACGGCAGTCCAATGGCGGCGGCCAGAACCAGTCCCGGTCCCGGCGCGAGAACCCGCCAGGACACCTTGGCTAGGAGCATAGTGGGAAGCAGGGCCATGGCCACGATCAAGGGGCCCACCGGGCCTTTGGCGAGAAAATTCAGACCCAGAGCGGCCCAGAAAATCACAAGGCTTATTCGATCCGGACCTTCACTGAGCACCTTCCAGGCCACGGCGAGCGAAACCGTCACCAAGAACGTGACCAGCATGTCGGTCACCGCCACTCGACCCATCTCCCAGAAGAAGGGAGAGGTGGAAAGACAGGCCGGAACGAGCCAGGGGTGTGAGCAGCCCATCTCCGGGCGCTTGGCCCACCAGCCGACAACCGCGAGGGTAGCCAAGGCCGCCAGGGCGCAGGGAAGACGGGCCGCTTCCTCACTCTCCCCCAAGATCCCCATGCTGCCGGCGGTCAGCCAGTAGAAAAGAGGCGGTTTATGAAGATGCTTGATGCCGTTGTAGCGTGGGGTCAGGTAGTCTCCGGAGCGCAGCATCTCCCAGGCCACACCGGCGTAGCGGGCCTCGCTTCGCTCGGTCAGAGGATAGGAATTGAGGCCCGCCAGATAGGCCCAAACCACCAGGCCGGCAAAAGGGAGAAAAGCGGCTCTATGTCCCTGTGACCACACCGACCCGAGTCTAGAATTTTCGATGTGAAACAAAGATGAGAAATTCATGAGAGACTTCTCATAGAGAACTCCCCCGCTACCAGGCCACCTGGTAGCGAAGGCGCGGACCTTGAGTTCGCAAGGCCGGCCCGCTCAAGGTGTCCTTGATCTCGTAGTTGAGCATGACCCGATGTGTCTTCGCCCGGTCGATGTGGTAGGTGATTCCCGCGACCTTGCGGTCTCGAGAGTTGCTGGCATTGTTCGGGGACATAGCGTCGGTACGGTCAAGATCGGGATCGAAGCGGTCGTAGGAAAGGACCAGGTCCAACGGCTCGCTAACGCGATAGACGACGATGCCCTGATATCCGAAGGCCCGAGAATCGAGCCCGGAAAACGGATTGTAACCGTCACTCCAGATCGTTTCGGCGTCCAGGCTCCAGCGACCGGACGTCCACTGAAGGTCGGTTCCCGCACGTCGAACAGGTAAGTCGAGAGTGGTGCCGTTGGGTCGAAAGGTCCCGACATGACCGGAGGCACCCAGCTTCAAGCCATCAGCTAAGTTGAAGGAGGCCCGCCCGACCAGATCATACTGATTGTTAAAGCCACCCACACCTCGGGGCTGACCCAAAAACGCTCCCAAGGTCCCCTCTCCCCAATCCCCTTTGTTGGTCACAGACAGACCGATGTCACGCTCGGGATAGAGAGCCACGGTCATATCACTGCGCTCGACCGTGTGGGTCGTGCGCGAGCTCCGCAAGCCTTCCCAACCGAAGGGAACTTTGAAGCGTCCGGCCGAGAGCTTCCATTGGTCGCTCACTCGATAGTCGAGACGCAGGTCCAAAACCTGAATCTGGCTCTCCAGAAAATCGAGATTGAGCTCGTTGAAAAGACTCCAGCGGGAATCGATCTTGAGATCGAAGGCGGTCCGGAAACGTCGGAACAAGAGACGTTCCGTCGCTGGGAAGGGTGCGATTCCGTTGGCGGCCGGGAACGCTCCGTCGGCCTTCGAGGCGCCTAGAGAGCCGCCATCGAACTGGAACTGAAAGTAACCTCGATGACGCAGCAGCAGAGTGCTCGGTGCGTTGGAGGATGGCTCCGAAGGCCTCGCTGGCATCTGATTTCGCTCGGCTAGGCAGGCGGTAGCCAGAATTCCGGCCGCCAAACCAGCGAGTAAGCTCCTGCCCGCCAAGCGAAAACAGAGTCGTCCAAATCTCGTTGCCCTCTGGCCCAAATGAAACATCCTGGCGAGCCTACCAGAGGTTTCTTACCGCGAACTTTCGCCACCATTACCGGGCTGTAATTCAAAATGCGGCGACTAGGACATCAAAGCGTTGAAGACATATCCCATCACGATACCCAGAATCACCGTCACCGGGAAGGTGAAAACCCAGGCCAAGAAGATCTTGGCTCCGGTGCCCCATTTGACACTCCTCGGATTTCGTACCGAACCAACCCCGAGAATCGCTCCGGTGATAGTGTGCGTGGTACTCACCGGAACCCCCGCCGTGGCCGCCATCTCCAGAACCACACCCGCGCTCGCTTCAGCCGCGAAGCCTTCCACCGGACGAATGTGGGCAAGCTTTGCGCCTAAGGTCCGGATCACTTTCCAGCCTCCGGCAGCCGTTCCGACCGCCATCATGGTGGCGCAGGCCAGCATCACCCAAAGCGGAATCTCGGGACTGCCGTCGACCACAAGCGGAGCGAACCACTCGGGGAAAACTTGAAGAGCGGCGGTGGGAGCTGTCATCAAGGCGAGGGTGATCACACCCATCACCTTCTGAGCGTCGTTTTTCCCATGCTGATAAGCCATCATCGAGGCCGACAGGATCTGTAGCCCAGCGAACAGTCTTTTGCCTGGCTTGGCCCGAAGTTTGGCAGTGTGACTGAGCCAGACGGTGATCACCAGGCAGATGTAGGCTAGGATAAATCCCAACAGTGGCGACATGAACATCGCCACGAAAGCCGGCAGAATTCCACCCCACTTGAGGATCCCATCAGCTCCACCCATAAAAAAGGCGGTCCCTAAGGCTGCCCCGACAATCCCGCCCATCAGCGAATGCGATCCACTGATCGGCATGCCTATCACAGAACAGTAGGCGACCCAGACCGAGGCCGCCGTCATCGCGGCCCCCACACCAGCCACGGTCATCAGATTCTCATCCACAAAGTTACCCGCGATGGTTTTGGCCACGGCGGTACTAGCCAAGGCCCCGATGAAGTTGAGTACCGAATTCATCAAGACCGCTTGCCATGGCCTCATAACCCTGGTCGACACGACCGTGGCGATAGCATTGGCGGAGTCGTTCCATCCGTTGCAGAAATCGAAGATCAGAGCAACGGCGATGACAAAAAGAATAAGGGTCGCCCCTGATTCAAGCATACTTCACCACAAGCGTCTCGAGCGTGAGGAAGAAATCCTCACAACGATCCAAGAGGCTTTCCATGCGCTCATATAGCTCTTTCCATTTGAGGAGCTCATAGATCTCGACTCGCTCTTCGAACATTCGTCCGATGGCGCGCCGGCAAAGTTCATCCGAACGCTGCTCACAATTTTTGACCGTTTCCCGGTACTCTGCGACGGATGCTCCAGTCTGTAAGCAGCTCAGCGCGCTCCCCAAGGCGGTGATGGCCGTCTTGGCAAGTTTGAGCATCTCCAGAGCATCTTCAGGCGCTTTCTCAACTCGGAAATAGATCGCGCGGTGAGCCGAGCCGTGGAGAGCATCCAGCACACCATCGAGTCCGGAAGCGAGTTTATGAATGTCTTCTCGGTCTAAAGGGGTGATAAAAGCATTGGCGAGCTTGAGATTGAGATCAACGATGAGTTGATCCCCTTTGGACTCTAAGCCTGAGATGGTCGCGGCGTCAGCTTCCGTGATGGGAAGATGACCGAAGAGTCGTAGAAGTTCGTCGGCGGCTTGATTGGCCAAATTTGCGAGTTCATGGAAGACTGAATAGAAAGCGTCCTGCTTTCTCAAAACTTTATAGATCACGTGTTTCTCCTTGGTCCGTCCTCTATCGCGGGCACGGACGGCTTAGAATCTGTTTTCAGCGAAACCGTCGTCTAGCAAACGAAAAGTGAGCGATAATAAACTTAACGCTATGCCGTTCAGCGCGACCTAACAGACCTCACCTGGTGAAGTTCCCACTTCCAATAGCGCACTCTTTCACCACGCACGAGCCGTAAGGTTGAGGAAAACTTCCTGCAATGTAGCTATCCTAGCTTGGGACCATGTTGGTCTCTCGTCGCTACTGGCTCCTTGTTCTTCTTTGGATTCTATCGCTGGCGACGGTGAGCCCCTACGATCAAACCCTGTCAAGACAACTGAGCTCTCCAAGCTCATACTTTGGCCGATTCATCCAGGATTGGGCCGCGGCTCCCGCCTACATCGCCGTCGCCTTCGCCCTTCTCGCCAGATACAGAAATCCGGGCAGTCTGTGGGCCAAAGCCGTCTTGGCCCAAGGCCTGCTCCACTCTCTGCTGTTCACTCATCTTCTGAAGTTTCTTTGGGGTAGAGCTATACCGACTTCTTCCTCCCCTCAAGTCAGTTTTGTGGAGAATCCTTTCCCTCAGGCCATGTCGCCGCGACTTTGGTTTTAGCCCCACTACCGTTCTTGTACTGGAGGACGAAACGATATTTTCCGTGGTGTCTTTCTTTTGTCGCCGTGGGAGCACTTTGCCTCGCGACTTGCTACGGCCGCGTGCTCTTTGGGGTCCACTATCCCACGGATTGCCTTTTCTCCTTAGGCCCGGGCTACTGAGCGCCTATCTCATCGTAGGATGGTTGACGCCTCCATCGATCCCCGGATGAAGGGTGTATCCACCGCGGCGTGGATACATCGCCAGCTTTCGGTGGATACACGACCCGAGTGATGAATTCTCAAATGAAACTATTTGAAGATGTTAGCAAGTTGTAACATCTGGTCATTCAGGTTCCTTTTTCATCCCATTTAGAGGAGATATCTTTTTCGTATGACCACCATCTCATCACTATCGAACTACAATGAAGCCTCCTTCACTATTCGCTCCAAGCAAATTGGCAGCCCCA
Source organism: Selenomonadaceae bacterium (assembly GCA_037189585.1). GTDB lineage: Bacteria > Vulcanimicrobiota > Xenobia > Xenobiales > JADMJV01 > JAEXNA01. The sequence goes on from JBBCJA010000012.1 coordinate 84,770, forward strand.
AACCGGATACGGAGTCTCCTGATCCCACGGACGTACGAGACTTCGTGTCCGGCTCCAGCGCTCCAGGATTTAAATTAGCATCCCTTCAGCCGGGCAAATTGGGGTACACGGGATTTTCCGGAACATCGATGGCCGGGCCACCGGTTTCAGGAATGGCTATTTTGGTCGGTAGTACCTTTGGGGAAAAAGAAGAATATGTGCCTAAGAACACATCGGATGTTCTCAATATGGACGCGGTGGGTGCCGCTGTCGAAGAAGTGCGTGCCACTCGAAGGCTCCTTGATCGAATGCAAGAAGACTTTGGAGTCACCGAGTGGACAGAGAAACCTGTAGTGGAGAAGCTAACAGTTCCGACCAGCGACATGGGTCTCCATGTCACGGGCGAGCAAGCCTTTACGATATCTGAAAGGGTGCGTAGTGTTCAGCTTCAAACCAAGACCCACAATTTTCTTATGAGAGAAAGTCTGGATACTGACAAAACCACCATAGCCGTGTGGAACGTGGGTGATCGAATGCCGGATGTTTGGGAGCGCGATTCGGAAAAGAAGAACGTGCTCATGGGACCGAGCACGAAGCCGGTCGAGCCTACGCCGAACGAGGGTAGACTTCCGGACGAGGGTAGATTAGCCTTCTAAGACGGCCGAGCCTACCAGAAGTTCTTAAGGCGAACTTTCTTCACCACCGGATGGCCTGCCTCCGAACAGCGAACTCTAACCCGGATTTCTCTTGCCCAGGCGCAGGTAGAAGGCGGGTAGGAGAAACAGGCTCAGCACGGTGGAGGATGCCATGCCGCCGAGGATGACCAGCGCCATGGGGTACTCGATCTCGTAGCCGGGAAGGTTGCCCCCCAGGGCGATGGGCAGCAGGGCCAGGATCTGAGTCAGCGCGGTCATCAGGACCGGGACGACCCTCTCACATGAGCCGCGGACCACCAGGTCCGGTCCGAAGGCGTAGCCTTCCTCCTCCTCCAGATGCCGGTAGTGACTGACCATCATGATCCCGTTGCGCGCGGCGATTCCGATGACCGCCACGAATCCGACCAGGGAGCCGAGGGAGATGACTCCTCCTCCCCAGACGATCCCCGCCATCCCTCCGATCAAGGAGAAGGGTAAGGAGAGGAAGATGACGGCCACCATGCGCGGCGACTCGAAGTCGGACTGCAGCAGTACCAGGATGAGGACCAGTGAAAGAATCGCCAAGGCTGAAAGACGCTTGAAGGCAGCCTCCTGAGCCTCGAACTCGCCCAGCGTTTCCGGATAGTACCCCGGTTCGAACTCCACCGACTTGAGCTTCTCGCGGATCCCCGCCGCCACACTGCCGAGGTCTTGCCCCTTGACATTGCAGGTCACGTCGATGCGGCGGGTGGCTCCTTCTCGAACGATGGCGTTGGGAGCGGAAACGATAGCGATCTCGGCCACCTCCGCTAAAGGAACTCGGTCCCCCGTGGGGGTCTCTACTAAAATCTCTCGAAGAGACTTGAGATCGCCGCGGACCGACCCTTCACTCCAGACGACCACGTCTTGGATGGCTTGCCCCTCGTAGAGCTCCCCAACCTTCAAGCCGCTGAGAAAGACGCTCTCCGCGCGCCGGATGTCCTGCTCGGTGATCCCATAGAAGGCCGCTTGCTCCGGACGCATACGAACCGAAATCTGAGGGACCAAAACTTGAGCCTCGACTTTGAGGTCGACCACCCCGGGCACTCCGGAGATGGCTGCCGCGACCTTGTGGGCCGAGTTGCGCAGGCCCTTCAACTCGGGGCCGGAGATGCGAACCACGATACTGGCATCGGCGCCGCTCAACACCTCTTTGACCCGCTCACGCAGATAGGTGAGCACGTCGCGATGAAGGCCGGGATAGCCGTGGACCACCTCCTGAATTTTCTCCACCGTGGCGTCATAGTCGACGTTCGGCTCGATGCTGATCCAAAGCTCGGTGAAGTTGGGACCCACCACTTCGTCGGCCGCCTCGGCTCGCCCGATGTGAGCCCCGAAATTCCTGACCCCGGGGATCGACATCAGCTCTTCGCTGCCCTTGATGGTGATTCTGCGCATCGCCTCCAGGGACGTTCCCGGCTTTTCCACCCAGTGCATCAGAAAGTCGTTCTCTTTAAAGTGAGGCAAGAACTCCTGACCGAATCGTCCGAAGGAGACGAAGGTCCCTATCAGACAGACGACGAGAAGGACCGCGGCCAGACCCGCTCTCTCCATCGTTAGAGCCAGAAGACGACGGTAAACTTTTTGAATCCATCCTGCCAATACCCCGGTGTGGGACGAATCCGCCTCAACCTTAAGGCCCATCATGCAAAGTGCCGGTGTCACCGTGAGGGCCACCACCAAAGAGACCAGAATGGCCAGGGCGTAAGCGAAGGCTAAAGGTCGAAAGAACGCTCCGGCCAGGCCGTCCAGAAAAAACACGGGGATGATGGTCACGATCACGATAGCGCTGGCGTAGACGATGGCCGAGCGGACCTCGACCGAAGCGTCCAGGATCACCTTCATCTTCGGCTCGGGATGCTCCAGCGCAGCGTTGAGGCGCAGGCGGCGGTTGATGTTCTCCACGTCGATGATGGCGTCGTCCACCACCGAGCCTAAAGCGATGGCGAAGCCCGCGATGACCATGGTGTTCACCGACTGCCCCATGGCGACGATAATCAGGATCGCGGCAAGTAATGAGATCGGAATGGCGACCGCGCTGATCAGAGCGCTTCTTAGGTCCGAGAGAAAGACCAGCAACACCACGACCACCATGACGCAGCCCAATCCTAGTGCCCAGGAGAGATTGTCCAGGGCCGTCTCGACGAAGGTGGCGGGTCGAAAGATGGTGGTGTCAAACTCCATGTCGGGAAGACCGGGACTCAAAGCTTGTAGGGCTTCCTCGATGCCCCGCGTGACCTCCAGGGTGTTCCCCCAAGGATACTTCTCCACGATCAAGAGAAGGCCGGGCTGGCTGTTGATCACGGCGTCGCCGATGGCCGGCGGGGAGCCGATCTGAACCTTCGCCACGTCTCCCACCGTCACGGGGGTGCCGTTTCTGGAGGTCACCACGGCGCGGGTCAAGTCCTCGGGTGATCGAACCCAGCTCTGATGGCGAACGGGAAGGCGCTGGTTAGGGGTGTCGATGAATCCTCCCCCACCCAGCGAGACGGCTCCGGCCACCGCGGTCATGACCTCCTGCAGGGAGACGTTCTGTTGGGCCAGGCGACGTGGTTCGACCATGACCTGGTACTGTCGATTGTTCTGCCCCCAGATGGCGACGTTGGCCACCCCCGGCACGGCCATCAAGCGCGGACGGATGACCCAGCGGGCTGACTCGGACATCTCCATCTGAGACAGTTTTTCAGAGGTGATACCCACCTTGAGAACTCGGCTGGTGGAGGACAACGGTGGAAGGATGACAGGCGGTCGAGCCGCCGCCGGCAGTCGCGGAGCGACCTGGGCCAGCCTCTCCTGAACGTTCTGCCTGGCAACCTCGAGATCGGCCCCGCGCTCTAAGATGAGAGTCACGGAGGAGAGTCCGAGAACCGACTTAGAGCGCAAGGTCTCGACAAAAGGGGTGCTGGTCAGCGCGTTCTCGATGGGGATGGAGATCAGCTGCTCCATCTCTTCGGTGGATAGCCCCGGACCTTCCGTCTGCACCTCGACTCGAGGCGGGGCGAACTCGGGAAAGACGTCCATTTGAGAGTGTTGAAGGGAGATCACTCCCAGGCCGACCACCGCGAGTGCGGCGGTGACCACCAGGAGTCGGAAACGCATGGAGCTTTCAATCAGTGCGGCTAACATCAGTCGTTACCAAACTCCACTCCGAAAATTTCCGCCGCCCCGTCGGCCACCACCTGAACTCCAAGCTCGGGCCCCTCGGACAACACCGCGAGACCATCTCTCAAGCTTTCGACCACGACTCGAACTCTTCGGTAGGTCTGTGGCTCGGTGCGAACGTAGACCCAGGCTCCGCCGTGAATGTCGTAGAGGATCGAAGCCGCCGGAACCACCAGGTACTGCCCCGCGCCTTTGAGAGCCAGAGTCGCCATCACGCGCTGATCGGGTCCCAAGGATTCCCGCGAGTTCTCCACCTGGTAGTAAAGATCGAAGGTCGAGGTCAACTGGTCGGCCGTGGGCGGACCCTTGACCGGTTTGGCTTGGAACTTTTTCCCCGAGACCGAGATCGCGGCGACCTCCTGGGGAAGCACCTCGGAGGCCTCGCTTTGCGGCACACGCACTCGAATCCAGAGCTGTCCCAGATCGACCAAGTCGAGCAGCGGTTGGCCGGCCGACACGGACTGGCCGGAGGAGACCATCACTCTGAGGATGGTTCCGCTCAGGGGAGCGACCTGGCTCAGCGGTGTGGGAGACCATGGTTTGGGGGCGTGGTCGACGCGCCGGATGGTCTGTTTCTCCCGTTGGGCCGCTTCCACGGTTTTTTGAGCGATGTTGCGGCGGGCCACGGCGTCGTCGACTCTTTTGCGACTCCCGACCTGTTGCTCGAAAAGCTCATTTGACCGTCGTAGCTCGATCTCGGCGGCCTCGAGCTCGGCTTCGGCCACGGCGATCCGTGTGGCGATGGCCGCGGCGCTTTGCTCCACGATGATTCGATTAGCGTTCAGCTGATCTATTTGAGCCGGGCCCATAGCGAAGTCTCCCGCTGTTTGTAGAGGAACCAGGGAGAACAAGGACTGTCCTTTGGCCACGACGGTTCCCACCGCCAAGGGCTGGGGTCCCGTGTACTCCACCGTTCCGGCGGCCGGGGCCAGAAGCGTGGTCTGGCTCTGGGGCGGAAGCACGGTCACACCGGGATAGGTCCGGTGGTCAGAGATAGCCTGCCGCTTCGCTGGGACGACGGAGACCCCCAGGCGCTTCTCCGCCTTCTCCGTCAAACGAACGCTGGCAAGCTCCAGCTCGTCGGAGATCTGCATGACCGCGGCCGGCGGCGTCATGTGGGATGAGGGAGCGTGCGCTCCGCCTGCCCCTCCGCAACCGGACAGCGGAACAAGTGTCAATAAAGTCGCCAAAATAATTCTCACTATCATCAATCCTCTCTCGTGAAACGAACGTTGACCGCCAACTCCAGCTCGCCCAGGGCTCTATGCAAGAGCGCGATATCGGCTAAGAAAGCTTGGCGTTGTCGCTGCACCGACTGCCCGGCCAGCAAAACATCGGTAATGTCGCCCTGACCGAGTTCGTAGGTCTTGTGAGCCAGTTCCAGCACTCGGTCGGCCTGGGGCTGCAGCACCTGCAAATCATGGCTCACCTGGCGGCGAGCGTTTTGAAAGTTGGTCCAAGCCAGGGCCACGGCTTGCTCAGCCGCTACCAGCGTGGCCTGATGGCGAAGCAGCGCTTCTTGCTCGCGAGAGCGCGCCTGCCGCACCTCCCCACTCCGGTCACTGCCCAATGGGATCTCCACCTGCACCCCCGCCTGGTAAGTGAAAGCCGGGTAGATCGGGTCGTAGAGCAGCGCCGCCTGGAGGGAAAGGTCGGGAGATTGGTTGGCCCGGGCCAGATCCACTCGGTGGCGGGCCGTTTCTACCTGCTGAACGGCCAGGGCCAGGTCAGGCCGGTTTTCTCTGGCCAGCTCCTGAAGTGTGAACAGGTCCGGCAGGTCCCATTCCGGCCCCTCGATGGAGACTTCGGTGGGAAAGAGCGCACCGTCGCTCACCACGTCAAGCCGCATCTCGAGGGGCTGGCCCAGCAACCGGTTTAGGGTCAGAAGGGCGGTTTCCACGCGGTTCTCCGCAGGATAGATGAGGCGCTGGTTCTGCTCTTTCTCGAAGACCCCCCGAATGACATCGGCCTCGGCGATGTCGCCCGCCTGAAACCTTCGGGTCGCCGCTTCCACCAAACGATCATAAAATTCCAGGTCGCGCCGACTCTGCTCTAAGACAGCCCCCGCGATGGCGAGCTCCACGAAAGCGTTACGGGTTTGGTTCAAAACGACCAGGCGAGCCTGAGAGCGGGAAAGCGCGGCCTCCTTGACGCCGTCCTCGGCCACCGTCACGCGGGCTCTCCGCCGCCCTCCGGTCTCTAGAGGGACGTCGAAGGTCAGTCTCTGCTTACGCTCCGCCGGTCCGATCGGAAAGGCGTAACTCAAGCTAGGGTTCGGTCGCTGCTCGGCGATGGAGATGGCGTCTCGGGCGACCTCGATACCTTGCTCTACGACCAGGAGATCAGGGTTGCGACTCTCGGCAAGTTCCAGTGCCTGCCCCAAGGTCAAGCGCACGCCCTCCTCCGAGGGAGCGCCCATCGCTTTAGGCGGGCAGATGCCGACCAACAGAAGAAGAAAGAGAAGGAGCTTCACGCCCCCGAGGCTAGCAAAGCTTCCTTGCGGCCAGCTTTCGTCTATATTACGGAGCGGTAATCTCCGCCTTAGGTGGCCAAGGTCGACCAACTCCGCGGCGACTCGGAGCGAGTGGACGTGACTCGAGCTGGCTGGACTCTCGTATCGGTTGGAGAGGCGACGAGGGTTCCATCAGCGACACCTGACCCAGAAGGCAGGAGCCGGACAGCAACCTCGACGTGCGACAGGCATCGACTGTAGGTGACTCGAAATCCAAGCGATGAGGACAGCTCTCCTGTTACTTCTTGCTCTCTTTTTCGTGCCGCCGGCGTCTGCCCAGGGCACGCCCGAGGCCACCGTGGAACAGTTCTACCGTGACTGGCTGGCATGGCACAGCGGCCAGGGGCAACCCAGGGAAGATTGGGTAGCCCAGCACCGCTCGTTGCTGACTCCTTCGCTCTACAAGCCTCTGCACAAAGCGCTTTCGATCCATCCCAAGTACGGCTTGCCTCCCATCGATTTCGACCCCTTCACGAGTAGCCAGGTGAGCTTTGTGAGCTATCAGGTTGGACAGGCCAAGCTGGAGGGGGACACCGCCACCGTGCCGGTCGCGATGCGCCTCCAGACCCGCGTCTCAGAGCCGGGGACGGTCCATTACCGCAAGATGCGTCTAGAAAGAACCGGCGGTGAATGGCAAATCTCGGACATCGTCTACCGGGAGGGCTCGCAGCTCTCCAGCGTCCTGGAAAGTCTGCGCGACTGGAAGCCGGTAAAACCCAGGGTCACCAACCAGGAAGCGGTCCAACGACTCTTTGACGGCTGGCTGGCGGAGAACCGAAAAGGCCAGCCGACGCCCGGGATGACGATCGCCTTCCTAGAGCGTCATCGAGATCTGCTGGCTCCCGAGACCGCCGACCTCCTTCTCGAAGCCTTAAGAACCTCACCCCCATTGGACCGTAACCTCTTTTGTAATGGCTCCTACAGGATGGTCAGCTACCAACTCGGCACCTCCTACGGCGGTGAATCCTTCTCAGTCCAAGTGCGACGGGAGGGGAAGGACGGCCAGAGCCATGTGCAGGGGCTGATGGTGGATGCGGCGGACGGGCGAGTGACGAACGTGATTTATGGACTGCCCGACGCTAACATGCTAGAGGTATGCCGAAAGCACCTGGACCTGGCGCGCGCGCACCCCTGAGGCCGGCAAAGCTTCTTTACCGCCAGCTTTCGCTTATATTAAGTTAAGGAGCGGCAATCTTGGGGGCTGAGTCCCGGTTCTTAACCCCGACGCTCGGCGCTTGCCTCTTCCAGGCGCTCGGCGCGTGCCTCTTCCAGGCGCTCAGCGTAGCCTTCGTTGGCCCACTCCGGAGGAGCGACATCGGGGTAGCGGTCCACCAGGTCCAAAATGACATCACGAGTCTCAGGGGTCGTCGCGTGGTCTAGAAGAAAGTCCACCGCTTCGTGGTCAAACCAGTCGAACATTCCCGAAATCGCGTTGTTGGCGGCAAGGTGGTGGTCAAGGTCGATCCGATAGGCATCGAGTCCAGAGAGAAAATCTGCCCGGGAAGGGGAGTGTTTTTCATGCTGTTTGGCTTGTTCCAACAGCATCTTCGCGACTTGAGAATGGTCTTGAGAGTCAGAAAATCTGAAAAGCTCCTCAGAGCGGCTATGAAAACTTGAGGGGGTGAGCTGTTGGCTAGAAATCCGTGCAAACTGAAGCTTGTCGGAAAGAGAGGTCGACTCGAGGTTAGCCGCCGTACGCGCAATCACATCATCGCTACTCCCAGCGATCTGCTCGAAAGCCTGCTCGAGAGGGGCCTGCAGTGGTCCCCGGCGGTTGCTGAGAGAGAGCAGGTCGCCCAGCACCTGGAGAGGGCCTTGAATACTCCCAAAGCTAGTTCTCGTGGCTTGAAAAGCCACCGAGTCGAGAAGGGCGCGATTAAAGTTAAGCTTGTCCTTGCCGGTAAGTTCGGAGCCGACCGAGCGGAGGTGAGAAAGATTTTTCGCCAGAGCCGGGTCAGACTCGTAGCTCGTCACAGAGATCCGGTCGAGAGCCTGGTCTGCCGCGCTCTGATTCTTTTCCGTCGAGCGTAGAATATGAAATCGATTGGCCTCGCCGACGCCTTGTCTGGCCAATCCGGCAATGGAGTATCGGAGAGCGTTATTTGAGTTGAGTGAAGCGGTCATCTGTCCTTGTCCTTTAGGGGTCTGACGTCAGACTAACCAGAAGGCGTTAAGATAGCGTTAAAGACTGGATAAAGAGCTATTGAGCCGGTTGGGTCTATGCACTCTTTTTTGCTGGTGGTCGTAGAAGACGGCGTCGGGATGTGAGTATATGATGGAGCCTCGATTTTGGGCAGTTTCTATCGAGTGATAGATCGCGAGCGTATCATAGTTGAGGAGGCTCACAAGGACATTATCGCCGTCAGTGAAAGCGAGCAGGAGAGATTCCATGCCAAGAACTTCACGGTCGTGTCCAAACCAGTGATTCCAGGCATAGAACGGAGTCAGGCTAGAGAGTTTCCTTGGCCTCGTTGATATCCAGCGCTCGGTGACATCCCACTCCTGGTATTGGGATTTGCTGTCGAAAAAGGTCTCGATAAAGGGACCTAGCTCCACACAAAGTGATTGTAGGAATCGCATCCAACAGACGGAAAGCCGCTGGCCATCCACCAAAACGAGTTCCAGTCCGTAGTCCAGTTCGTCAAACTCTTCTTGTTGCCATCCATGCTGTGTCCACTCGCAGTCTCCCTCAACTTTGATTCCAAAGTAGCGAACCTGGCAGACCTCAGAGCCGATGAGACTGTGAAGGCAAACGGAGGCAGATTCGACGTCCTGATAGCAGTCTGCATAAGCAACCGAATTGGGAGAGAGCTCCAGATGCGGGGCTCGACTCATTCTTGACAGAGTATCAGAGAATGAGTTTTACGTGGAGGTATCCCAGAAGTTGGCTTCAACTTTGTTGCCGTCGGGGTCAAGGATAAAACAGCCGTAGTAGGGTTCTCCGTAGTGAGGTCGAGGTCCCGGTAGGCCGTTGTCTCGTCCACCGGCATCGAGCGCCGTCTTATAGAACAGGTCGACCTCTTCTTTCGAAGAGGCGGTGAAGCTAAAGTGGATACCATTTCCGGGATTCGCGGGCTGACCATCGAGCGGGGTTTGCACCCAGAACTCGGGAAACAGCTTTCCATAGGCGACCGCGCCCGGATGCTCGAGAATACGGTGGGCCCCGACTACGGCGAGCACACGATCATAAAAATCGGTCGCCCGGGCAAAGTCGTTGGTGCCCAATGAGACGTGATTGATAATGCTAGGATTGTCCACGGCTGCTGTTTTACTCCTCCGCCGGTGCGGTCGTGGACGGCTCCAGACCGAAGACTTGAATGGATTTGAGGCCATAGACGGAGCGGCTAGGCCTTTCATCACCGGTGACCAGCAGGCGAACTTTCTCGCCGTCCTCAGACCATACGATGTAGGCCGGGCGGTTTCCGAAAGTGGGCAAAAGCTCGCCCAGGGCCACGGTGGCCAGGTAGCCATCTTCTCCCACGGCCAGACAGACGAAGGCCAGGTTGGCGTTCTTCCTGTCAGAAGGTGTGTCCAACTGAGCAAAGTCCAGGCACTGCAAGAGTTCCAGTGCGTAGCCTGACTCCTGGCGGTCCTTGATCGGATAAGTCATAAGTTGAACCTTATCCGGCCAGCGCTTTTGGGCCGACCGCAAGGTCAGCTCCAAGGGTTGCTTGAGCTTACCGGTGATAGCCACGGAGGCGGGGTCCGCTTGAGCCGCGCCAAGAGAGAGCAGAACGACAAATCCCAGGATGAAACTTCTCACTGACTTGAAACCCATGCGGGTAATCCTCCTCGAGAACCTGGACCTATTTTGGAATCCGTCTCGCGAATCCGTTCCCAGATCGGACCAAACCCTCCTTCGTTTCAAAATCGTTTCGAATGTTTCAAAGTTTTTTCAGAACGTTCCGTTAAATTGATGCCACAAGAACATCAAATATATAGAGGATACGAAAATGCTTACTGCTCTGAACAACTCACCCACCCTCGGCTCCAACTACAAATTCGACCGCACCCAAAACTCCGACCCCGCCACCAATCCGAACCGGGCTCCCGCCGAGAGCTTCCGCTCCAGCGAATCGGTCGACGCCGGTCTGATGCCCCGCGGATTCGCCCAGTCCAAGGATGTCGCTAAGAGCGAAGAAGCTCAGCCCACCAAAGAATCTTTCTGGGATCGCTTCGGCACCGGCGCCGGCATTGGTGCTCTCATCGGAGGCATCGCCCCAGGTGTAGTCCTTCCCTTCATCGGCTTCGCCCTGGCTCCGGTAGGAATGGCCACCGGCGCGCTGATCGGCGGAACTGTGGCTGGTTTTTGCGGCAAAGAGTAACCTTCTACTTCCACCTTTGACATAACAGACACCGGCAAGGCCTACTCACTGGCCGCGCTGGTGTCGGTTCTATTTTCTGCCAAAGACTCATCGTCAAAAAGAGTCAGCTGAAGGGGTCTATCGTCGTGGAGCAGCCCGGAGAGACCGACCCCCAGAAGTCGCACCGGTCTTTGGTGATAGTCAGTCTTGCTCAAAAGTTCCATTCCCACCGCCAGGATCTCCCCAGTCGCTCGGGTGGGATGGGGCAAAGTGAAGCTACGCGTGATGGTCGAAAAGTCATCGTAGCGCAGCTTGAGAACGACGGTCGATCCACTAAGACGCGCCCGCCGGCAGCTCTCCGCGACCTCTTCAACTTGTTTGAGCAAGTGCTCATGCAGAACCTCCGCCTCCCGGATATTCTGGGCAAAGGTGCGCTCAGTCGACAACGACTTTGCCTGCCCGCGGCGCTCGACGGGACGGTCGTCTTGCCCTCGAGCCAGTCGATAATACAAAAGTCCGGTCTTTCCGAACAGCTTGAGCGCCTCTTCCAACGACAGCGCGCGGAGCTGGGCGATGGTGTGGATCTCTAGTTTAGCCAATCGATCCACCGTGGCCGGTCCGATCCCCCAGATCCGTCCTACCGGCAAGGGGTCGAGAAATTCCCTCACCTGATCGGGCAGGACCACTGTCAATCCGTTGGGTTTTCGCATGTCCGATGCGACCTTTGCCAAAAACTTGTTCGGTGCTACTCCAGCCGAGGCGGTGAGCCCGGTACTGTGAAAAATCTCGGCCTTGAGGTCGGCGGCCAGCCGGGTGGCGGTGATACCGAGTCGAGCCGAAGTTTCGGTTAGATCCAGGAACGCCTCGTCGATGGAGAGCGGCTCCACCAACGCGGTGTAGCGCTCGAAGATCTCCCGGACCTGGCGAGAGGTCTCCACATAGACCTCCATCCTCACGGGCTGGCGATGGAGCGGGGGACAGCGGCGGAAGGCCTCCCCCATGCTCATGGCGCTTCGGATACCATACCGCCTGGCTTCGTACGAGGCGGCCGCCACCACTCCGCGCCGGTCCTGACTTCCTCCGACCACCACAGGCAAGCCCTTAAGATGAGGGAAATCACGCTGCTCGATGGAGGCGTAAAAGGCGTCCATGTCCAGGTGGACGATCTTGCGAAGCATGCTCAAGTGTCCATTCTGAATCAGAAATGCGATCCGAGCAAGAGAGTCGCCGCCAGCTTTCGCGCGGTAGCGCTGCCAGTTTTTCTGATCGCGCGCACCTCACGCGGGCAACGCTGCCAGTTTTCCTGATAGCGCGCACCTCGCACGGGCAACGCTGCCAGTTTTCTGCGATAGCGCGCCCTTCGCGCGGGCAACGCTGCCAGTTTTCTTGATAGCACGCACATCGCGCGGGCAACGCTGCCAGTTTTTCTGATAGCGCGCCCCTCACGCGGGCAACGCTGCCAGTTTTCTGCGATAGCGCGCACCTCACGCGGGCAACGCTGCCAGTTTTTTTGATAGCGCACCTCGCGCGGGTAGCGCTTCCAGTTTTTTTGATAGCGCACCTCGCGCGGGTAACGCTACCAGTTTTTTGATAGCGCACCTCGCACGGGCAACGCTGCCAGTTTTCTGCGATAGCACGCCCCCTCGCGCGGGTAACGCTGCCAGTTTTCTGCGATAGCACGCCCCTCACGCGGGCAACGCTGCCAGTTTCCGCGATAGGTGGGAAGGGACTAGCCTGAGATGGCTTTGGTCATCTGATGGAGCGCTGCCTTCTGGCGAAAGCCCAACGAGGTGTAGAGCTTGAGAAATTCCGGGTTGTCCGTCTTCCAGATCTGGCGAATCAGCTTCACTTCTGGCTGTTGCCAGGCGAATTCCAAAGCGGAGCACAAAAGAGCCACGCCGTAGCCGTGACGCCTGTAGTCAGAGCGAATTCCAAAGGATTCGATGATGGCTGTCTCTTCGGCTAACTCCAGCTCCAAGAATCCAACCATCTGGCTCTCACGTTCGGCCACGAAGATATGATAATCGGGGAGCGACAGAAGGAGGTCCAGAAACTGTCGGCTGCGAGGTTGAAATATCTTGCCGTGCAACGCGATATAAGCATCGCGATCAAAAGCCTTCCCTCCAACCACGTGGCGCAGGGTCAAGCCGGGAACTTCCGGCTTCCCGCCCTGATACGGCTGGTCGCAAGTCACGATAAGCTGAGTGCTTCCCTGCTTGAAACCCAATCTTTTCAGAAACTTCTCGCCCAGCCTGTTCTCGTCTTCTAAAAGAACGGAGACGGTGGAGACCCGCCGCGAGCGCATCAGGTCGGCGAGTTCGTGCCAGAGCCTCTCCCCCAATCCCTGGCCTCGCTCGGAATAAGCCACAACCGGCCCATCCATACGGGCGTGCCCGTCAGATGGGGTGGAGTAACCGCAGAAGCCTAATAGGTCGCCCTTTTGGCTTTCCACTACGAGATAGTCTTTTTTGGGATCGCCACCTCTTTCAGAGATCTCGGCCTTGAGGCGATCAGGAGTCAAACCGGAAAGTCTAGCGGAATCCCGGTAGGTCTGATTAAGAAGGTCGGCGACGGGCAGATAATCGGAGGCTTGGAAATGACGGATGATCATGGCTTGAGTCTGATTCTTTTTCTCACCGGCTCGGACTGTCCTGTCGCCGGGTCGGCCAGTCCGGGCGGTTTGGGCCCAGGATATTGAAAGAGTTCACAGGGGATCGTACCGTTGTAGATTTTGCGGACTCGTTCCGGCTCTTTCCCATAATGAGAGACGAAATTTTCAAACCCCGTATAAAAGTAAAGCGACCAAGTCTCGTGAAGCGGCTCGAAAACCTCAGCCATGGTTTCAGTCAACGCGGCCACCTCATCTTGAGAGGAGAGGCGTTTTCCATAGGGCGGGTTGGTGATCAACACGCCGTAACGCCGAGACGTCTCGAAGTCCGCCACATCTCGAGTTTGAAAGTGCAACCCAAGTCCCTCAAAGCCGGCTTGAGTCACGTGTTCGCGAGCCAGTTTGAGGACGCGTCCGTCGACATCGCTACCGTAAAGACGGAGGTGCGCTCGTCGCACCTGGAGGTCACGCGCCTCTTTGTGGACCTCCTCCCACGGCTTGCGTCCCAACCAGTCCCAGCGCTGGGAGGCAAACGAACGGTCCAAGCCGGCCGCTTTTCTCAGGCCGATACTGGCCGCTTCCAAGAGGATGGTTCCACTGCCGCACATCGGGTCGTACAATTCGCGCTCCGGGCTCCAATGGGAAAGCAGAACCAGAGCCGCGGCCACCGTCTCGCGCAGGGGCGCCTTGGCGTTGTAAGTGCGATAACCACGCCGATGGAGACCTTCACCCGAGGTGTCGATGAAAACCCGAGCCCGATTGTAGACGATAAAGACACGAATAGCGAATTTCGCACCGCTTTCCGAAAAGGCGGCTCGACCGTAGGTCTCGGACATCTTTTGAATGGCGGCCTTTTTCGCTACAGCCTGACAGGAGGAGACACTTTCGAGCTTCGACTTGGTGGTGATCGCCTCAACGGGGAACCAGGCGTCGCGTGGCAGCATGGCGGCCCAGTCGATGGCGAGCACGCCCTGGTAGAGCTCCTCGAAGTCACGACACGGAAACTCGGCCAACTGTAGCCAGACGCGGTCGGCCGTGCGCAGCCAGTAGTTGGCTTTGGCCAGGTTGTAAGGAGAGAAAGGGAAAGAGACCTGGGCGTTCTGGCGCGAGATCGGACCCAAATCCAAAGCTTCGAGCTCTCGTCCGACGGTCAATTCCAGTCCTAGAGCGCATGTCGCAACCAGCTTGAGCTGCTGATCGGCTGGAGGCTGGTTGAATTTCTCGGAGTCGGGGGCACGATAGTGCTCTCCGTCGCGGCGTCGGCTGTAACCGCCCTCGCGTCTTGCCACCGGCGCATTCTGGTTCTCGTGTCTTTGTCCGTGTTCTCGTTGGGGCGGTCGGCGAAAATCATCCCGACGCGGCCCGTCATCGCTACGAGGACCTCCATCGCGGGTATAGCCACCCTCGCGGCGCGGACCGCCCTCGCGGTTATAGCCTCCACCCTCACGGCGGGGACCACCCTCGCGGTTATAGCCTCCACCCTCGCGGCGCGGACCACCCTCGCGGTTATAGCCTCCACCCTCACGACGGGGACCACCCTCTCTGCGCGGACCGCCCTCACGATTGTAACCTCCATCCTCGCGGCGGGGTCCGCCCTCGCGGTTATAGCCTCCACCCTCACGACGGGGACCACCCTCGCGGTTATAGCCTCCGCCTTCACGACGGGGACCACCCTCGCGGTTATAGCCTCCACCCTCGCGGCGGGGACCACCCTCGCGATTATAGCCGCCGCCCTCGCGGCGCGGACCGCCCTCCCGACTGTAGCCGCCGCCCTCACGACGGGGACCACCCTCTCTGCGCGGGCCGCCTTCACGGCCATAGCCGCCGCCTCGGTCCTGACCTCCTTCTGGAGGTGAGCTTCTCCTCTGGCCTCGAGAGGGTCGACGGGGGGCGTCGCCCTTGGGATCTCTATCGTGTGGCTCCATGCGCTTTCAACCATTCCACTACGTTCGGGAAGCCCTGATCTCGAGCCTGAGACAGCGGAGTCCATCCTTCGTAGTCGCGAGAATTTACGTTGGCTCCGGCCGCGACCAGAACCTTCACTACCGAAAGGTGACCGTTGAAAGCCGCAACGTGCAGCGGCGTGCCTCCGTTCACCGATTCTTTAACATTGGGCGAGGCGCCCGCTTTCAAAAGCGCCCGCATAGCTTTGTCCAATCCAGACAGAGCCGCCTCGTGCTGGGGTGTCCAGCCCTTCTCCTGGGTCACCGGCCAACCCGCGGCCAGAGCCTGACTCCAAAACTCTTCCCCCCGCGGTAGAACCAGATGAAGCAGCCCGTGTCCGCCCCGACGCACTCGAAAGAGGTCCCCGATACTGTGAGTTCGCAGAACTTCTCCGAACTGTTCCGCCGTTCCGTCTTCAGCCACAGCCATGGCCTCAGGCCCGGTCAAAGCCCAACATGTCCGCTCTGTCCCCCACAGGAGAAGAAAGGACAAAGCGTAGATTATCAACCGGCGAATGAACACGTTTGGTCAATATATAGGCCCGAGTGCAACCTGGCAACACAAAAGGTGATCGGTTGGCCACGACGTAAACGGGCCCCATCAATCGTGGCTCTCAAAGCGCTGACCTAGATGGTGGCCTGAACTTCGAGTTTTTTCGCGCCAACCTGGGCAACCTTATGGTGTTGACCGGGAGCGTCATGTTCGTGCTGCTTCCCGATTATCTTCAAGCTCAACATATGACCAAGTCCAAGATTGGGCTTATTGATGGAAGTTTTTGGCTCATCTCCATTTTCGTCCAACCCTGGCTAGGCCAACGCCTCGATAAAGATGGACGTAAGCTGTACCTGCTTCTAGGCTCCTTCCTGATGGCGTTGGCGGCGGCCTCCTACGCCTTTGTTCCGGTCGAGTTAGTTCCGATGCTCGTAGCACGCCTTATTCATGGCTTCGGTTTCGCGTGCTATCTCACCGCCAGCTGGACCTGGGTGGCGGATTTCTCTCCGCCTAGCAAGGTGGGTCAATTCTTTGGAATCTTTGGGATCTCTGGAATGTTGGCTGGTGCCATCGGCCCAGGCGCGGCCGAATACGTGGTCGCGCGTGACAATTTCGACCACCTCTTTTTCTGGGGTGCTGGCGCCATCTTCACCGGATGTCTGGTCCTCACGACCCTATCGGATCGAGTTCCAGAGCCTACGAGCAAGGTCAAACCGCCGGACTTTTTCAGCCTGGTTCGAGCTCAGAGTCTGCGCGGGATGGTTATAGGCTCGATAGCTTTCGGGATCGCGATAGGCAGCCTTTTCGCTTTCATCGCTCCTTACCTGACAACTCTGGAACTCGATGGAGTCGGTTGGATGTTCGCCGCCACCACTCTGGCCTCGGGGGCTAGCCGCATTTACGCCGGTCAAATGACCGATCGCCTGGGCCCGGCCAAAATGATCGGACCATCGATTTTTCTACTGGCCGTCGGATGCTATGGGCTCGCCCACGTGGGTGATGCCGGTAGGTACGCCATGGCAGTCCTCGTCGCCTCAGGCCTCTCGGCCGGACTAGGTTACGGGGTGATCTACCCAGCGCTCAACGCCGTGGCCATCGAGCGACTGGACTCGGCGACACGGGGACGCGGTCTGGCTTTGGTCACCGCCTCCGTCGACTCGGGAAGCTTCACCGGAGCGGCGGTGTCGGGCTTTGTCGCCGACCATTGGGGTTTCCCTGTGGCTTTCCAGACCATCTCTATACTGCTAGTTTTGTTTCTCGTGGGTTTCGCGAACGCGGAAAGGCGTAGCGGAAAACTTCGTGTCGCTACGTCCGATGAGGAGGAAACATCCCCTCCAGGCGAATGAGCAGAGTCTTGAGATTGCAGGACTCCGTGACCGCTCCCAGATCTTCGGCCGCCTTCGGCATGGCGGAAACGCCCGCCGTCAGGGAAGACTGGCCCAAAGTTAAGCCTCCTGCTTGGCGTAGCTCCAGAAGGCCCTGTGCTCCGTCCCGTCCCATCCCGGACAGAACCACCCCCACGGTGGAATGAGGATGAGAGATAGCAAGAGATTGAAACAGCCGACTGGCCGAGGGACAATGGCCGTCCTGCTTTCGACTGTCGGTCAAAGAGACGGTGAAGTTTCCCACTTCCAAATGACGCCCATGCGGAGCCACCAGGCATTTCCCTGTGGCGATAGGGGCTCCGCTGGTCGCCACTTCGACCTCCCAGCCCGTGGTGCGGGAAAGCCAACGTGCGAAGTTTTCCTCGCCCCCCTCGGGAAGATGCTGTACCACAAAACAGGACAGATCCCGACCGACCAACCGCGCCAGAATGCTTTCCAGAACTTGAGGGCTTCCCGAGGAAGCTCCGACGGCCAAAATTCTCCGATTTCCAGGAGGGCCGCGACGCGGGTCGCGGCGACGAAAAACCTTGACCGAGCTCATGATCACGAGCTGGTTGAGGAGCTGCTCCAACGCCTCCTCACTCGGCTCGAGCGAAAGCCCTTTCTCCACCACCGAAACCACCCCGGCCTCCTCCGCCGAGGGAGACCAAAACGAGGCTGAGGCGGAGAACAAGACGACCGGGACGGGATAGAGGCGGAGAAGCTTCTGTACTGTTTCCGGTCCGGACATCCCCGGAAGCTGGGCATCCATGGTGACGACATGAGGCTGGACGAAACCGACGGACTCCAAGAGCTCCTCCCCTCGCGAGTAGGCTCCAACAACCATCAGACGAGGATGAGAGTCGATACAGGCCCGTAGGTACTCGCGCTGAAAAGCGGAGTCCTCGACGATGGCGACTCGGATCCTCTTCACAAAAGCTCCTCCACCAGTCCGATAAGGCGCTCTTGAGAGAAGTTCTGCTTGCCCAAGCAGCGGTCGGCCCCCAGAGCGGAAGCTTTCTCGAAAGTCGCCACATCATCGATGGAAGTCAGTAAGATAAAGGGGACATCGGCTGTTCGAGCGTCGGCCCGGAACTGCTCCAAAAATTCCAATCCGTCGAGGTTGGGCATCTGGTAGTCGCTAACCACCAGAGCCACGTTCTCGCTTCGTGACGTCTCCAGGCCCTCCAAACCATCACGAGCGACCAGGACCCGGTATCCTTGACTAGTCAGAATCCCGCTTACCAGGGTTCTGGTAGTGACCGAGTCATCGACCACCAGCAGCAGCGGTCCGGCAGCCTCCGCAACCCCTCCCCCGGAATATACTGGAACTTCTCGACCTTCCTCTTGTAAGGCCCTCAGGGAGATCACCGGGACGGGACGCCCACGGGTCGGTGTGACCCCAATGATGGCTCTGTCTAGACTGGAAAAGCCGACCAAAGGTCGCACTAAAGCCTCGTCGAAGTCACCCAGGACGTCGATACCGACAGCCGCTGACTCATCCTCGTCATGTTTCCAAAGCAAGGCGTAATGGCTCTTAGCGGGCACGGCGGGGTAACCCAGGACGCTGGCCAACTCCCCCAGCCAGCGCATCTTTCCTTGGGACGATTTGACGTCGCTTACCGCCAAAAGCTCGGAACTCAGAACCGCCAGCTCTTGCCCGCCTGAGGTAACCCGCAACACCGAGCGCATCTGCCAACCCGCGGGAATTTCGAGACGAAAGGTGGTGCCGCTCGGTCCGCTATCCACCGCGACCGTACCGTTGAGTCGCTGTGCTGTTTCAGCCACCACCGAAAGACCCATACCGCGCCCGGCGGTCAGGTCGGCCTGTCCTCTAGTGGAAAGCCCGGGAAAAAAGATCCATTGCTGACGCTCCTGGACCGTCAATTCGTTCCAGCCCGCCTCGTCGAGGTGTCCAGCTCCAATCACCGCGGACTTGAGACGTTCCAGGTTCAACCCTCCACCGTGGTCGGAAACGGAGAGCTCGAGAAACGAATCTCGGCGCCGATAGTCAAGTTCCAACCCGCCCGAGTCCCCCGGTGTCCCATGGCTTACCGCGTTTCCGACCAGATGGATCAGAGCCGGGCGTAGAGCTAGCACGGTCTCTCTTTCGAGCTGGTCAGGCGCGACCCTGACCGTCACCCGCACCTGCTTAGCGTTCTCGACAGCCACTCTTCGAGCCAACTCGGGAAGACCCGAAAAGAGCTCATAAGAGGGAACGAGAGCCATTTTCCTAGCTCCCTCACGGATCGCCTTCATCCGTTCGATGAGCAACGTCAAGGAGGCGCTCACGACTTGCGTCGAGGGCGCCTCGTTCTCGTTTAACCCCTCGGCCAGCTCCTCACCCATCCCCAAAAGCTCGTCGAGCGCCAACAGGAGCTCATAGGCCGAGGTTCCGCTAGCTTCCCTAGGGCGACCCGTGACAGCCTTCATTTCCATCGAGTCTCCGAAGACTTCTTCGGATCCATCCGTCTCTTGATCATCGAGGGCGGAAGCCACCGCCTCTTCCAGATCCCACAACTCATCGAGAAAACGCTCCGGTTTTGTCCGCGTTTTCAAGGCCCCCATCACCAACTCCTCAAGGGCGTGAACCCTCTCCGGCAGACCGGGAAGCTGGAGCAATCTCACACTTCCCTTGATGGTATGAAGCTCACGGCGAAGATCGGGCAAGCCGGTCATCTCGGTCTGGGCATCTGGCGAATAGGCGTCCCAATCCCTCCGAACAGCGGCCATTTGACCTGCGAACTCCCCACGAAAGGCCTCAAGGAGCGAACTCTGGACCTGCTCCCTTTTCATCCGGCGGTCTCCTCGGAGGCGAATCTCTCCAAGAAAGCCACCCGGGCCCCTTCCGAAGTTCGCCCCGAAGACCAGGGATGGCTGTCCTTGGTGAGAGCCTCGGGGTCGACCGACACCGCGATCAGGTCTTCCGAGACTCGGACGGCTACTGGCGCGTGGCGCAAAAGGAGAAGCAGACCTTGAGATGTCGGACTTCTGAGCTGGTGTCCCCCGACCAGCGTCTGCCAGCACAAAACCGGCAGCGCCGTCGTGCCGTGGCATACCATTCCCAGACAAGGCCAGGATTCCCATCGAGCGCCGTCCGGGAAGCGGGTGAACTTGTCGAGTTTGACCAACTGGAGAACCTGGCTCTTGGGAAAGAGCCAATCCGTACCCGTTTGCTGGACCTTCAGATAACGCGCCTCGCTTCGCAGGGCGGGAGCCGCGGTCCGGGCATACATCCTGGCCCGCTCGGCGAGGATCTCTTCCTCCATCACGCTCTTCCCTTCTCCAGACGCTCTCGCAGGCGAGCGGCGGCCGAACTCAACTGGTCGACGGACAGTCCGTTGCGCTCGGTGAAGGCTAAAATACTGGGATCATCCTCTCGATAGAGGGCGAAAAACTTTCTTAAGGCCGACACGGCCTCATTGGACTGGTGCAATTCGTCGTGAAGACGGGCGGAAAAATAGAAGACCAGCGAGGAATGCGGGTCCGAATCCTCGGCTTCTTGAAACTTTCGCCCAGCTTCCTCCAACTTGCCCATGGCGTGTAGGCGCAACCCTTCCTGAAAGGGGCCGGGACACAAAGCTAGCGGCGCAACTCTTCCCGATTCGGGAAGGAGCTTTGGAGGTGAAACGAATGCCGACCGAGGTTCCTTGACGAAAATCGCGCTTCTGGCCGACCACATGCGGAGTTCGGGGTGCTGCAGTCCGAAAAAAGCCTCGGGAAACCCGAGCACCAGCAGCCCACCCACCTCGAGACGCTCCACCAGGCGAGACAGAATCTCCCGAGCTTTAGCTTCGTCGAAGTAGATCAGGACGTTGCGACAAAAAATAACATCCCAACGTCGGGCCATGCCTGGTCCGTGATCGAGATTGAGATTTTCCAACTCGAAGGTCACCAGACTCGCCAAATGAGGCTGAACTTTCCACTGATTCTCCAAGGGCCGAAAATACCGTTGCCGCTCCTCTGAAGTAAGGCGCTCTAGTCGGCTCTCTCTGTACACTCCCTCTCGAGCCTCAGCGATGCGCGCCGCGGAGATGTCCGTTCCCAGGACACGACCCATTCGACGGGTTCGGTCTAGCATAATGGCGATGCTATAGGCCTCGCAGCCTGTAGAGCATCCGGCCGACCAGAGGCGAAGCGAAGAGGTCGCGCTCAGGTCCCGTAAGTAGCCTTCGAAGGCTTTGCACTGATCGGGATGACGGAAAAAGTAAGTCTGGCCGTTAGTCAGGTGCGCCAGTAGCTCCTCGCGGCTCGCGTTCGGTAGTTTTCTAGCCAGGATGGCCCGTGTCTGATCGGGAACGACCAATCCCAGCTCACATTCTAAGCCTTCGAGGACTTGATCAAACATCGTCCGAGCCCACCCGTTCCAAAGCCTCGAGACGTTTCTGTTTGAGCTCGCCCGCCTTGCGCAGCCTTTCCCGCTCCTCCACCAACATCAGACCGCCCACGTTAAGTAAAAAGACGGTTTGTCCGTCCCGTTCAAAAGATGCGACATAGCATGGGGTGGGCTCGCAGGAGTGCTCGATCATGGACAGGTCATCCCAGCCGACTTCGTCGAGTCCGACGACCCTTCGCACCCGCCAGGCCATCCGTCCCTGAGGAGTGGTCACCACAAGATGGTCGCTAAGCCGAGACTCCTCAGCCTTCATACCAAGAATCCCCGCCAGCGACATCGTGGGCAGGGACTCTTCCCCTAAGCGAAACCAGCCCTCCAGCATCTCCATGTCGCCAGGTCGCCGTTCCAGACGGGGTAAAAGTGTGACGATCTCCACATCCGCCCGGCGAAATGCGAAGGCGTGCTCCTCGGTAGAGACCAGCAGCACCGGAATCACGCCGGGCCACTGCTCCCACTTTCGTAGCGTGCCATGGCGGTGTGAAGCTCCTTGGAAAGCGCGGTAAGTTCGTGGGAATCTCGCTCAAGCTCACGACTACCATTTTCGGCAGCTGTCGCGGTTTCCTGAATAGAGACCAGAGCCTCTTCCACTTGCTTGAAGGCGTGACTCTGTTGGCGTGTGGCCGCGACGATCTGCTGAAAGGCGTCGTCACCCTTTTTAAAGGACTCCACCAGGGTTCGAATCGTCTCCTCTGTCAGCCGGCTGTTCTTGTCGCCGGACTGAGATCTCTTGACCGCTTCCTCGGCCAACATCACGGTCTTGTGAATTCCGTTACGGATTTCGGCCAGGGCGCCCTTGACTTCTACGGTGGCTTCTTTAGAACGATTTGCCAACATTCGCATCTCACTAGCCAGAACCGCGAAAGTCACACCCTCGGCACCCGCCGCGGCCGCTTGGATAGAGGCGTTGATGGCCAGAATATTGGAGCGTTCGGCCAACTCGTTAACCGAAGCCACGATGGCCTCCAGGTCCTGAGCCTTCTGGCTGAGCGCCACGATGGTGGAAGCGACTTCCTCCACGCCCTGGCGAGATTTCTCGGACAGACGAATACTTTCCTGAACCGCTTGTAGCCCTTGTCGCCCCTGGGCGCTGGTCGCACGGGACTCGCTACCGACCTCGGAGGCCCGCTCGGCGATCTGGGTGGCTGACTGAGACAGCTCTTCTAAAGTGACGGCGGTCTCCTGGACAGCGGTTGCCTGCTGAACCGAAGATGAAGCCTGTTCGGCCGAGGAGCGGGCAAGGCGAGAGCTGATCTCGCGAATTTTGGTCTCGGCTTCGGTCGTACGGGCGAAAATTTTCCGTAAACCGTCGAGCATGGCGTTATAAGCTTCGGTCACGATGCCGATCTCATCGAGCACGCTGATGGCCAGCGGCTTGCCGGTCAAGTCGCCTTGCGAGATCTGACCGGCCCGTTCGACAAGGGTGTGCAGAGGGGTAAAACGTGCCGCGATCTTCCGATAAGTGACGATGGTGAAAACGGCGAATCCCAACAGGCCTAGCGCGATAAAACCTTGGAGCCATCCTACAAGGCGACTGCTCTGGGAACGCGCGGCCACAATGGTGGAAAGAAACTCCTCTTGCATAGCGTCGATCGCTCTGTTGATCTGATCCATCAGCTCCTTACCCTCGTTGTCGAGGACGCGCGCCCTGGCCTGCTCGGCCTTACCCGCTTCTTTCAGCTGGATGGTCTCGCTCATTTCCTGGAGCTTGGCTGTCACCCGAGGTCGCAATTCGCCGAGCCTGCGTTTTTGAGTCTCCGAAAGATTCGCCTGGCCGAGTTCTGAAAGGAGGGTCTCCGCTTCCGCTCCATAGTCGGAAATCGAAATCAGATAGTTGCGCTGTCCGGTATACAGGTAGCCACGTTGAGCGGATTCAACCAACAGCATGACGTTTCGCACCCGGGTCACTTTTTGATGGGCCTGGTTGGCGCTCACGGTCTGGTCGAAAGACTGGCTTATCGTCTGAATCAAAAGTGAGCCCAGGATTCCAAAGATCGTGAGATAGGCCAAGATCGCCAAAAACGCTCCCTGAAACAGTCGCAGAAGCGAGGTGGAATTCATGCACGGTACTCCTTGATCAGCCGATTCATCGTCTCCACCAGCTCTTCAATGACGGGCGGCTTGGTCGCCACCACGTCAAAACCGGCCTGGCGGCACGCGAGGTGGTCTTCTTCGAGAATTCTAGCTGTGAGGGCCATCAAAGGCAGGCGAGGGCCCCCACGTCCTAGGAAATGGGACCTGATTTCGCGAGCCGCGGACATTCCATCGAGCTCCGGCATCTGTAGGTCCAGGATCGCCATATCGAAAACATCGGTGTCGGAAGCGCTCAGAGCATCCACGGCTTGACGGCCATTTTCCACCAGCGAAACCTCGAAACCCTGGCGCTCCAACGAAAGCTTGAGAACCTGCCTGTTGATCGGATTGTCCTCCGCCACCAGAACACGTGGTGCACGCTCCTGGGCCGAAACGGTTGACTCCAGATGGGGCCCGACAGACGTGACCATCCCCTCGGGGGAGAAGTCGAGAACGTTCGGATGGATCCGCGCGGTGGTGGCCACATAGCCCAAAATCTTCCGGTTTGTCCCACTCCGAAAGGAAAGTCCCCTCTCATCCCATGTCAAGGTAACGAGATCCGAGACAGGAGCGCTCTGTGAGGGCCAGTCGGCAACTCTACGGATAGCGCTTGCCAAGCCCACGTTGTCGGCCACAACTTCCAAGGCGGGCCATGACGATGAGTCCTCGGCGACCTGACGATGGCCTCGGGGCAGGTGCACCCGGAACGTCGCGCCCTGTCCTACCACTGAGTCCACCTCGATAGAACCGCCCATCAACTCCACCAGCGAACGCGTGATGGCAAGACCAAGCCCTGTCCCCTGAAAACTTCGATTGAAAGAGTCGTCGGCTTGGCGAAAAGCCTCGAAGATCTTAACTTGGTGCTCCTGAGGGATGCCCGGTCCGCTATCGGAAACTTCGATCAGAGTCGAGCCGTCCTCTTCGGAAAAGGCCAGCAAAACAAATCCCGATTCGGTGAACTTGACCGCGTTGCCGATCAAGTTGATCAAAACTTGCCGTAATTTGACTTCGTCGCCGTTTCCGAGATCGTCCCATTGACGTGGGAAAGCGGCGCCGAGAAAAAGTTTCTTGGCTCCGACCAAGGCCGGAAAGGGGGCAAATGCCTGTTCGATGAGACGAGACCAGGAAAAGCCCTGGGGAGAATACTCCATCCCTTTAGCCTCGAGCTTGGAAAAGTCAAGAACTTTGTTGATCACGTCCAGCAGATTCTCCGCGCTTTGGCGGATGTAGCGGACGTACTGGGCCGTCTCCGGCGCCAGATGGGCATCTTCGAGCAACAACCCGGAAAGTCCCAGAATACCGGTCATGGGGGTCCGAATCTCATGCGAGACATTAGCCAAAAAAGTATCCTTGGCCCGATTGGCTTCCTCGGCCGCCGATCTCGCGGCCGCCAGCTCCACGTTCGTCTGAGTCAACGTTCGATTGGCCTTGTCCGACTGGTCCAACTGGTCTTGCAATCTAGCCTCGAGGTTTATCAACCTCTGAGCAACCCGAAGTTGAAGCTCGAGCTCCGCGGCGTCCAGAGTTTTGGAGACGAATGCATCGGCGCCAGCTTGCAGCGCCGCGAGATGGTCCTCGTGACCTTCGCGCGCGGTCATCACCACCAGATAAAGGTCAGTCAAAGAGCTTTGCTTGCGAACCCAGCGACACAGGTCCGGTCCGCTCATCCCCGGCATGACCCAATCCGTGATAACCACCTGGACAGACGGCTCACTACCAAGCGCGGCCATGGCTTCCAAAGCGTCGGCCGCTTGATGAACCACATGACCCCAAGAGCTGATCAGATCGGCAAAGGCCGTCCTAGTCGCTAGGTGGTCCTCCACCAAAAGGATGACAAGATGTCGGGTCATGACGCGCGATTAACTCCAGGCCAAGCGTTCCCTCGCCTGACTATTCCATCACACCGAAACGAAAACGAAGCTTTACCGAAGCGGTAGCGCCTATCGGCTTGCAAGCCACAAGCGCTACGCAGTCCGCTCCGTTTACCCTACCCACAAATCCCTTCTGGATGAGTCGACGATGATCCTAGAAGCTCAGCCGGAAAGTCACTTGACAACCGAGTGGCTCGGTGCCGTTCGTCGGTGAGCCCCGACTGAATCCCTGTAATGGTTGAGCTTCAGGGTTCCGGCTTGCCTCACAGGCAGACGCACCACACTTCTTCGTCGACTCGGTATCCTACTACCTAACCTCTCCGACTTGCAAGCGGGACCGAGGTACCTCTTCTTCCGAACCCTAAACAATACACCAATAAATCCTAAGCCAGACGTCGCTTTTCTTTTTGGCCGAAGGACAGTTCCACCAGACGGCGTTCGGAAAAGAAACGACGAGACCGAAGACGACGCGGGCGCGGGGAACATTGGGGGCAAGGCAGCCACATCGCTCCCGGAAGATATTCGCAACGAGTCTCTTTGTGGCCCTTGCAGGTTGGGCAGCTTGATTTTTTTTCCATGTCGGGAGGTTCTCCTAGGTCCGACTCCTCCCTACTCCGTGCCTTTTTTAATTTGGACGACGAGAATCGCTCGCCCCTACCACCGTCAACCGGGGAATCCGGCTCGAGATCGGGGGGCTCGGACTGAGACGAGGAAGTTCCGGTTCTCGGCGCAGTTGATGCAGCCAGCTATAACGAGAAAAGCGTTCCGGTGAAGACAAGTGGACTCCGATCTCGATCCGGCCGCGCCGACTTTTGCTGTAAGCTACGGTCCCCATCGCGATATCGAGAGGTAAAGGCTCGACGGAATCAACAGGCTTGGGCAAGACTCGAATGGGCCGCCCGGCCAGGACGGCATGGTCGGTAAAAAGACGCAAACCCGTGGAGGAGACTTCGCGCAACTGACCTTCTCCTCGCCGACCCTGGGACTCCCAGATCACCTCACAACAACAGATAAGCCGTGGCTCGGATCGCCGGTCTCTAGAAGCCGTTCGGCCTGTCCATCGTGCGATGACTCTTGAGATTCTGTTCCACAATGTCGCCATCATTTACCCTCGCTTTTGAGAGAGAACCTTTGGAGGCTCTTTGTTATATTTAAGCGGAAACTCCTAAGGATCCTGCGAATCTCGGAGGATCTCCCAGAGGGTTCCGAAAAAAACTTTGACGTGAAAAGACTCGTGGCATCGTGCTCGGTTGTGATGCTAGCCTGTTTCGTTCATCCCGCCTCAACACTGCTTGCGAAGAACGCGGTCGATCTCTTCGCCCACGGCTACAGCCCCGTCAAGGCCGGGCTGTTGCCTCTATTTCTGCTCCTGGTGCTCGCACTGGACCGATCCAAGCTGCCGGCGCCTCCCTCCGTGGTTTTTCCGCTCTTTCTCGTTAACGCCGGCCTGGCTCACCTGCTAGCGGTTTTAGAACAGGTCTGGTTCACCCGACAGTTTCATCTCGAAATTTGGGAGCCAGCGATGGTCCTCAAGGACGGCTACTTCACCGTTACCGGGATGACCCACATCCACGCCTCCAAGGTTCTCCTGTCACCACTATTTGGCGAAGTCCGAGATGTCACCGACGCCGGCTATCCTCTTAATCTCGTCTTCGGAGCCGTCCTGGCCCGCTTGCACCTACTGCTCTTCCTGTTTCTTTTGATTCTGGCTCTACTTGGTTCTGTCCGGGCTTACCGAACCTTGACGCCCGGTAAGGCGACAAGTCTTTCTTTGATCATCTTCGCCATCAGCAAGACAGCTCTCGACGGCGGGCCGTTCAGTTCTGAATTCTTGAGCGCTCTGGTCGTTCTCGTCTGGCTTCATCTCGGATATCGGAAGGCATTTGGTATGCTTGTGGTGATAGCGCTTCATCTCTGGTTGGTGGAACTGACACCCTGGGTCATGCTAGTCTGGGGATATCCCAGCAACATCTTGGCACTCTCCCTTCCAGCATTGTGGGAAAAGATACCAGCCCGAGCGAATCGTTGGCCGTTATGGGGACTGATGGGAACGGCCCTCTTTTTCTCGCCGCTCGCCGTGGGAGCTTTTTGGCCTTCCTTCGACGAGCAACCCTACGGTTTGAATCTTCTGCGCTATGGTTTGACCGAACTGCCTCCCGGGACTCGGCTCTGGATGCTCACCTCCGAGAGACCGCGGACTTCTTCCCTACTCGATGTCAGGCGGACGGCTTCGGTGGGTCCCTACACTCAAATCGAGGGAACGGTCACAAAGCCGACGAGAGTGTTGGACCTGTGCGAGGAATATCGACTCGCGATCAGCCGAGCACCCATCGTCTGGAGCCCACAAGAATTCTCATTTTCCGCGGAGGTGCTAGCGCTCAACGAGCCGCGAAGTTCACTTGAGGATTCCCCGCTCTTGGTTTCCAGAGAAACTCTTCCAGCGGCCGACGGATATTCTAGGGTCAAATTTCAGCTCAGGCCCGGTGCCAACCGAAGTCTCGCCTATGCCCTCCTGGGCCCACAACTGATGGTCGTTCGCCGAGGAGGCTTCCTTCCTGGCTCCACTTCACGACAGGGTCACCCAGGTTCTCGGACAAAGTCATCCCCGTGAGATTTTCGGAGAGAACATGGAGGCTTACCGGCAAGTGCCTCCTACTGATCGTGGGGCTAACTTTTCTGCGCTCGGCTCATCTCTTCACGCAGACCGAGCCGCGTTGGGTAGTGGCGGGCTGGCTAACGGTCCTGGGACTGTCAGCCTGTGCCGTCTCCGTGCGAGGTCTACTCGATGGTCAGAGCGAGTAGACTCCTGTGGCCTCTCGCTGGAAAGCTCTCATTCCGGCCCTACTGCTCCTGGTGGCCTGGTTCAGCACCGACTTCCTGCTAGTACTTAAAAGCTACGTGGATCTTCTGTGCATCGGATACTCCTCCAGTAAGACCTTGACGTTCTTACTCTTTCTCACCCTCTTGGGGGTGTTTTCGTGGATGCCGCCACTCGGGGCCGTCCGTTGGCATCGCGCCTATGCCGGGGGCCTCGGCCTTCTGCACGGATTAGCACTAGTCGAACACACGCTCTTCGTTCGTGCCGTGGGAAGGCCGTGGTGGTCTCAGTTGATGGTGATCGGAGACGGTCACCTCACCAGCACCAAACCCACCCATCTGCACGAACCGAAAGCCGCTCTGGCCTGGTTGACCGGATACCGCGGTGACATGCTTGATAGCGGCTCTAGCTTTCTGCCCTACTTTCCGACCGCGCTTTTGGTCGTCCACGCCGCTCTGATCCTTTTGGTGGCCCTGCTCGGCTTTCTGATGGCTCACCAGTTTCTACGAAATCACCCGAGTGGGGCGGGACTAACCATGGCGATGGCCGTCTTCGCGGCGGCCAAGGCGAGCATCGACGGTGGACCTTTGTCCAGCGAATCGCTCTTGCCGCTGCCCTTTATGCTACTTCTTCTCCAGGGTCGTGGCTGGCTGGTTCCCGTCCTCTCCCTCGCCACTCCGGCCATCGCCCTCTCGCTTTGGGCCTACGGAGGGGACCCGGTCTTCCAATTTCTCAAAATTACCGGGGCGCTAGCACTTCTAGGAGCCCCTCTCCTATGGGACGTTTGTCATCGCCAGCCAGACTCCAAAAGTTTTCTGCTCGCGACCGCCGTCACGTTATGGGTCCTCGCTGTTCCACTGCTGACCTTCCTCGGATCGGGACAAGCCAGGCGTCCACCTTTCCCTCTGGGAACGTTGCGCTACTTACACCGGCGCCTGGAACCGGGACAGACGGTCTATCTCCATCATCGACAACCTCTCAAGCCACGGGCGGACGCTCCCTACCAACCGGTCCGGACCTACCGCGGTCGCCACCTGTGGACCAGCGAGGTCAAGCTTACCCGGTCGACAACAACGGCGGAGTTGACTCGAGACTTTGCCAACAATCCGCATCACTTTCCCGCCACCTGGGCCTCCGGTACCACCACTTACGAATTTGTCGCAAATGTCTCGCCAGACCAACTGAGAAGCTGGAAACCCACCGAGCATATCACCGAGTCTCACCTGACGAGCGCCGGTCCTGGACTTTCAAAGCTCGAATTGTCTCTGCGGGGTGGTGCCAACATGGATGTCGCGGTCGATAGTCTCCCGCCCGGTAACTACGTGCTCACCCACTTTCGAATTCTCTCTCATCGGCCGGACTCCGACCCCGAATGAGGAATCGTCCCCGCATTGACGAAACGGAACTCATCTTGGAAGAGCACAATCCAGAAACGCCTCCAACCGGTGGATTCCAAACCGTGGAATGGTCTCAAGCCGGAAAGTCCCTGGCCGCCTGCACTGGTTTCGCCTGCGTCGCGCTAGCTCTTTATCGCGGCGACGACCTGATCGGGGAGCTTCTTCGAACCTGGGTCGGCCTCTTCGGGGTTCTGGTCGTCGTCATCTCGTTTCGCTCCGGCCGAGCTTAAAGTTATGAGCTACGCCTACTTCGTGGCCTGGTATTTCGCTCCGGCGATGCTATTCAATCTGCTGGCTTACCTGTCTGGCTGGTGGTTCGGCCCGCGGGCGCTTCTCCCCCTCGATTTACGGGCGAAACTCCACCACCGCCGTATCATCGGAGATGGTCGGGGTTATACGGGGTTTGCCTGGTTGCTTCTTTCGGCCATCCTCTGCTCCATCTTTCAAGAACGAGGGAATGAAACTCTTGTTCTGGCCATCGGAGCCCAACTAGGAACGATATCCATGAGCCTGATCAAGCGTCGTCTCGGACACGCTCACGGAGCGGCATTTCGCCCCTGGGAGCACATCGATTTTATCCTGGGAGCAGTGGTTTTGCAGGCGTTCTCCGGCGGAATCGACCTCTATCTGGCCCTTTCCGGGATTCTGCTCTGCGGCTCGCTCCATTGGCTCGCCGGCGGACTCATCAAGGCCTGGCTCGAGCCGAGTTCTGAGCCTAACCTTTAGCTATCGCTAATTGAGACTCAGCGCACTGAGCTTGGCTCGAGGATTTCTGGTCGACCATTCGGAAAGCTCATCCCCTGGTCATGCCTTTGCCGAAACGCCTTCATAACAGCTCCAAGGCTCGGTCCACAACTTGAGTTCCCCTCGTCTGGATCTGGGTGCGACGATGATGAATCGCTACAAGGTCGTGCGATTCATCGGCCGAGGCGGAATGGGCGCGGTCTATCTGTGCGAGGACCTCCGACTGCCTGGAAAACAATGGGCTCTTAAGGAGATGATCCTGCACGAGCCTGGTGTGGCCGAGCAAGTCCGGGAAAGCTTTCAACGCGAAGCGCAATTTCTGGCCGGCCTACGACACCGCAGCTTGCCTTTGATCGTCGATGTCTTTTCCCTTGAGGATCGTCAATACATCGTCATGGAGTACATCCATGGGGAGACGCTGGCTCAACGGGTCGAAAATCAAGGAATCCCAAGCGACACGATGGCGCTATCCTGGGCCCTTGAACTAGCCCAGGTTCTCGACTATCTGCATCGACAAGAGCGACCTATCATCTTTCGCGATCTCAAACCCGAGAATATCATCATCACTGATGACGGCCACGTTAAGGTGATCGATTTTGGGCTAGCCAGACACTTCGAGCCAGGGAAACGTCGGGACACACAGGCCAGCGGAACGGTAGGGTACGCCCCACCCGAACAGTGGGAGGATTCCGGACAAAGCGATCCTCGCTCGGACATCTACTCCCTGGCCGCCACGCTCTTCTACGTGTTGACAGGGAAACCCCCGAGTCCCATCTATGGAAGCCATCGAATTCGCCCTTTTCGGCCCGACATCGACCCGGGGATCGAAGCGCTCGTTCTGCGCTGCCTACAACCGGACCCCTCGCAGCGCTATCGCTCAGCGGCCGAGCTCATTCGGGACCTACTTATTCTACTCAGTGAAGAGCGCCACCAGGGCGCTATGCAGCGACCGGAACTTTCCGACAGTGTGTCCTCCACACCGGTGGCACGTGCGGCCAAGGTCAGAAATGGGCATCGTCCGGCCCCACTCAAAGCTCCTCTCAAATATCCAGACAAACTCCCGTACCTACTCGGAACAGGTCTGATTCTCTTTCTTATCGGCGCCCTGATGCCATTCGTCAGTTGGAATCCCAACGCGGTTCCCGTCGGTTACACGCATCACGACGGAATCACCGACCTTCTGGACGAAACCGAGCGGAGTAAAGACGACATCCGAAGTTTGATGAATGCTGGAAACTACGGTCAGGCCATCTCTATCCTGGACGGACTCCTGACTCGACATCCCCAAGATGCCGAAGCCCACATCCTCAAAAACAATGCCTACGTAGCCATGTCCGGACAGGAACCCGTGACCATCGGCGTCGTCAGCTCTTGGCACGGCGTGGAAAGAGAAGGGTTCCAGCTTCTCTACGGATATGCGCTCGCTCAGTCCGAACTCAACGCTGAACGAGCCGGCAAAAAGAAGCCCTTACTGTTGCAGCTCCACGACGATCGATCCGACAACGAGCGACTGCTTGAAATCGTGCAAAATCTGGCCAAGGACACCAACATTCCCGTGGTGGTCGGCCCTTACACCTCTCAGGAGGCTCGACTAGTGGCACCGATCCTCAATAGCCAGGGGCTGCCGGCGGTCACTCCTGTGGCCTCCGACCCCCAACTGCTATCCACCGGACGCTTTCTTTTCTGCGTTTCCGATACCGACATAAAAAAGGTCCAGGCTCTGGCCGAGCGCCTCTACGCTGACGGATGCCGACAGGCGGCGGTCTTCGCCAACGAAGGGAGCATTCTGTCTCGCTCGCTGGCCGAGGTGTTCGTGGAAACCTTCCAATCCAAGGGAGGAAAAATCGCCATCAATGAAACCTACCCTCCCAAT
This sequence comes from Selenomonadaceae bacterium, assembly GCA_037189585.1. Classification (GTDB taxonomy): domain Bacteria; phylum Vulcanimicrobiota; class Xenobia; order Xenobiales; family JADMJV01; genus JAEXNA01. Next base: position 116,978 of record JBBCJA010000012.1, read on the forward strand.
CAGTTGGACTACTCTTCCCAGGTAGCCCGGATCGGAGAGAAGAATGCCGACTGCGTCTTCCTCGGAGAATATCGCGTTCAACCGGTGATCGGATTCTGCGAGACACTCAAGCGGATGGGAGTAGGCGCTCTCGTCGCGGCACAGACTCCGGGGTACGCCGAAGCCATATTCCGAAATGGCACGGAAGGAGTCGACGGGCTCTACGTCTCCACCTATTATGTCCCGGAAGGCGGCCCCGCCAGCAATCCCGCTTTTGTCCGAGAATTTCGCCAAACCTTTGGGGGACGCTCACCGAGTCATCGAGAGGCACAGGCCTACGATAGTCTGCGCGTGGCCGTGGAAGCCGTGGACGCGGTCGGGCCCGATCGCGCTAAGATCGTCGAGTATCTCGAGTCCTTGGGTACCAAACAACCGCCCTACGCCGGGGTGAGCGGAACTTTCGCTCCTAGCAAAAACCTCGATCTTCGCGAACCCCACATCCTACGGCTTGAAAAGGGCGTCTACCGCTTGCTGAAAGGCTCCTAAAACTGAAGCCTTCTACTTTCGATTTCAAGACAGTTAAGCAAAAGGAGATCCTATGAGATCACTAATTCTGCTCCTACTGCTGTTCTCGACTGCCGCTATGGCTACGCCGTGGCAGCCGCCGGCTGGCATTCCCCAGGTGCCGATCTGGCCGGCCAACTCACAGATTCTGGTTGGTGGCATTCGAAAGCTTGAGGACAAAGAACTCCTTGCCAAAGAGCCGTTCACAAATGTGGATATCCCCACCTATATGGTCTATCAGCCCAAAAAAAGAAACCCATCGGGCACTTGCATCCTCATCTTCCCCGGTGGGGGATACCTGGGACTAGCCATGGATTTGGAGGGAACCGAGGTTGCCGAGTGGTTGGCCAAGTCCGGAATTACCGCCGTTTTAGTAAAGTACCGTGTTCCCTACTCCGGATGCTACTGGGATCGCAACCTGAAAAAACACGTGACTCCCAAAGTTCCGATGGCTTTGCAGGACGCCCAGAGAACGCTCTCCACCATACGGTCTCGGGCTCGTGAACTTGGGGTCAATCCGAACAAGATCGGCGTGATGGGGTTCTCAGCCGGCGGGAACGTGGCGGTGCTCACGAGCACGGCCTTCGCTCAACGCTCCTATACTCCGATGGATCCGATCGACAAAGTCAGTTGCCGGCCGGATTTTGCCATTCCCGTCTTCGCGGGACATATGGTGATGACTCACAAGAACCTGAACTCCAGAGCCTTAAACAGCGACATTGTGATCTCCAAGGATATCCCTCCCACTCTTTTAGTGCATGCCAAGGACGATCCGGTCAACCCGGTCTGGTATTCCGAGGTTTACGCCGAAGCCCTTAGGAGCTCCGGTTTGAACGTCAAGCTCAAACTCTATGAGACCGGCGGCCATGCCTTCGCGGTGCGAAAACAAGGCAAGCACTCCGACCGATGGACTAAGGATGCGCTTTCCTGGCTAGTCCAGATCAAGATGCTCTAAGCTCTCAGAAACAAATCGAGTAGTCCTTCCAGAAATACTTCGGGACTCTCAAGACCCCATATATTCAACAGGTTTGGCTATGCAGGACCGTCGCGCGGCGAATAGTCTTGACAACCCTTGTTGATCTTGATAACAATTTGTGTGAAAATTTGTTCACTCAACACACTATCAATGTCCGATACGGTATGTGGAGGAGAGTACCTCCATCAATTGTACCGAGAAGGGGTCAATAATGAACCTTATCAAGCAAGGTCCGGTGAATCCAACGGTCTGGTCGACGGCGACTTTAGTGTCTTTAGGCGACCATGTCATTCATGAACTCGCTCTCAATTCCGTCGGTATCGACACGGCTTACCGGGTCACTCTCGGCCGATGCCTCTTAGCTGTCGAGGAAACGAAACTGTATCAACGATTCGGTTGTTCCGGAGCGGTGCACTATGGAACGTCGCGGCTCGGCATCGGGGTGCGCCACGCTCGAACCGTCCGCCGCGTGGCCAAGGCCTTGGAAGGGCTCCCACGGCTCTCGATCGCCGCCGAGCGAGGAGAGATCGCCTGGGGGAAACTTCGCGAGATCGTCAGCAAGGCCAGTGCTGAAACGGAAAGCACATGGCTAACTCTCGCCCACGAGCGCTCCTACACCGAGATCGAACGCTTAGTGCGAGCCACAGAGCTAGGAAAGCTTCCCTGGGACCCGTCAGCGGTGCCTGAGCCGGAGACGAAACTGCGTTTGCACTTTGCTTCTGAAACTGGAGAGATTTTCGAGCGGGCCAGGGCGCTTCTCTCGGAGCGATTCGAGAAACCGATCTCGATATCGGAAGCGCTAGAACATCTCTCCTTGGAATTCTTAGCCGGAAAGAAGCTAACCGCCGAGAAAGTGAAAAACGCCAAAATCGAGGCCAGACGTGGCTCTTGCGCGGCCAAGCGTAGAGATGCTCGATTGGTGGAGAAGGCCAAGGAGGCGGTCGAGACCCGAGGCGAGCAGGCAATTCTAGCTCACGCGCTGGGGGCGTCATCGTTAGCGGAGGACGACCCGCACGGGACATCGTCCGAGGCGGACCATCAATCAGCGGGAAGCTCTCCTCCTCAACCTGAGGTTGCCGATAGTCGGTGTAAGAATTCTTCTCAAGAGAGTCCCAATCAGCACGTCCTGAAATTCGAACGTCCCGCACGGGTCACCACCGAACCAAATATCAAGGAGCAAAATTTCGATGAGCGAGAAGCTCAGGAGCGAGAGAGCAATCTCCCCACATCCCCCGTCAAAGTGCCCAGCGGGCAGGAAACGGTCACCCGTGGTTCCCATGAGCCAGAGCTCGCCGCCCACAGTCAAACCCATGACTGGAAGAATCCTCGTCTGCGATTCAATGTGAAGGCCCGCTCCGCGACACCCGCGCAACGCCGAGAGATTCTGCGTAGAGATGCATATTGCTGCAGCACTCCGGGATGCCCCAACCGTCATTGGCTAGAACTGCATCACGTAGTACCGTTCTCTCGAAAAGGAGAGACCTTGCCCCGCAATCTGATCACTCTCTGCTCTCGTTGTCATAAGCATTTTCACGACGGTCACCTTCGAATTGAAGTCGCCTCGAACTCGGGATACATCTTTAAAGACGCCTATGGACGCGACTTGGAGCGGGAAGCCCGAATCGAGATCGCCGGGTGGGTCAACTTCTGGCTCGGCTGGGAGGGTGGACCCGAAAACTGTTACATACGACGCTGGGCTATGGCCGCCTAAGTTATCAGCATCCCAAGTATAGAGTCGGTCCGCCTTCAGATGAAAGACACGCACCGCGTGCAGTCGAGCAATGGGCGTCGCGCGCAGATGAATGACACGCACAGCGTGCAGTCGAGCAATAGGCGCCGTTTCGACCCTTACGCGGGAGTGTCTTCCGTAGGGGGCGGTTGTGTCGGCAAAGTGAAAAGGAAGGTGCTGCCTTTTCCGATCACGCTTTCAACCCACAAACTACCACCGTGCTGTTCCACGATAGTCTTACAGATGGGTAAGCCTAGCCCGGTTCCCCCCTTTTCGCGAGAATCCGAGGCGTCGACCTGTCCGAAACGTTCGAAAATTTTGCCGACCTTTTCCATCGGAACGCCGCGACCATTGTCAGCCACTGAAATCTGAGCCCACTGTCCATTTTCATTCTCCACGGTCTCGGCGAACAGCTTCACCTCGCCATCGCGGTTAGAGAACTTAATAGCGTTGGAAAGCAGGTTGGTCAAGACTTGCAGGCAGCGGTCAGAATCAGCCCAGACCTTGACCGAGAAAGGCTCGACTACAAGTTTCACGCCGTTGTCGTTGGCCATAGCCTGCATCGTCTCGCTAGCACCCAACATCAGGTTCGCCAGGTCGCACTCGATCTGTTCGACCGTGACCTTACCCGACTCGAGTCGCTCGATATCGAGAATATCGTTGATCAAGCGGACCAAGCGATCGGTATTCTCCACCGCGATCTTGAGCATCTTTTCGGCCTTGTCGGGGAATTTCTTCAATAGTCCGCTGGCTAGAAGGCCGAGCGAACCACGAATTGAGGTCAAAGGTGTTCTCAACTCGTGACTGACAATAGAAATAAACTCGTTCTTCATCTGCTCGATGGCACGACGCTCGGTGATATCCTGGAAAGTCACCACCGCGCCAAGAATCCGCTCGTCTTCTTCCACGATAGGAGTGACCACGTAGTCCACCGGGAAGCTCGCGCCGTCTTTTCGCCACATGAGATCGCCTTTGACGCGACGAACCTCTCCGTCGTTGAGAGTCGCGTAAGTGGGAGACTCTTCCCAGGGATATTCCGAACCATCAGCCTTTCGAGGCTGTAAAATCTCGTGCATTGTGTGGACGGCCTTCATCAGCTCCTCTCGAGAGTGACCGGTGAACGACAAGGCCGCTGGATTCACGAAAGAGCACTCGCCCGCCAAGTTGATCCCATAAACACCTTCTCCGACCGATTCAAGAATCAGTTCGTTTCGACGAGACAGTCGCTCGAGCTCTCGTTCGGCCTGTTGGCTCTCCGTGACATCCAAGGCGTGACAGCGGATAGAGATATCCCCAGCCTCTTCCGAGAGACTGGTTTGATACATCCAAAACCGAGTAGCTCCGTTCTTGGTGTAAAGCTTGAGCAGTCCACGGCTCGTTTCCTGAGTGCGGCACCGCTCGAGGTACTGGGGAAAAGTATGACGTTCCGTCGGAATGATGAAATCCTTGAGACTCCGCCCTTGCATTTCGCTAGTTTTGTATCCCAGCGAATCCGCCGAGGCAGGATTGAGCGACTGCAGGACACCTTTCTCGTCCTGGGTCCAGATCAGAGCCTGGCTCTTTTCGAAAAGGTCTCGGTAGCGCTCTTCCGCCTTCTCTAATCGACTCATCGAGTCTTTATAGGCTTGCTCTTTGATCTTCAAAGACTGGGCGCTCTCGTTGGCTCGGTCCTGGTGCTCCGCGGCTCGAGCAAACAAGTAGCGACAGTAACCCGCCACGGTCAAGGTACAGAACAGACCCAGAAGTCCAGCCAAGGCGGCTTCCCAATGCACTGCGGGCGTCGCCTCTGATGAGGAAAACTCCGCTGACCAACGCTGGTCTCCAACTTGAATCGGAACGGAAGCGACCTCCTGGCTCTGACTCGAAGTATTGCCATCGGACCAAATTCGACCCTGGTCGGAAGCCTCTAGAGAGAGAGCCAGCGGTTCAGAAAGATCGCCGCGCGCTCTGGCCATCAGCTTCGAAAGGTCGAGCTCGCCGGCCAGAATACCGCGCCCCTCTCCGTTGTCAAAACTGACCGGGGTCAAGAGAACGACGCGACGCTGATTCCCCTCGCTGACCACACATGTCGCGACCCCACCACTATTCAAGGCGCGCTCGACGCCGGCCGCTAGAGATGCCTGGGTGGTAAGATCTAAACCTTGTTGGAGATTGCCCGAGATTCCGGCAGCCATGACGACCGGAAAAAGATGAGGAAAATTCTGCAGACGGTCAGTCAGAAGACGGCGGTCAACATTGGGATAAGTCTTTAGAACTCGGTCTAGAGTTTGTTCCGTCAGCTCTGGAGCCCAGGCTGTAGCGGTGATGCTTCCGTCGGAGGAACTGGTGTCGGCCACGGAAGAGAAAAGTCCCGGTTGGACCGAGTCGAGCTGGGCAAAAACGGATCCCATCGTGGCTAGCTTGTTCTCGTCGGTCCGAAGCTCTTGACTGATCCGGTGACCCCAGGCCTCGGCAGCCCGGACTGAAGCGGCCGCTGTTCCTTCCACGATCCAACGCTGAAGACCCCAGGCCAGGGCGAATGACAAACCAAGCCCCACCGTCAAGACCGCGAGGAGAAAGAGATCCTTGCCTCGACCCCGATTCACGGACGAAGTCTTCCCGCTATATCGGCTATCACCCTGTCCATTCTCTGGAGAATCCCGAAGCTAGCATAGAAGATTCGTACTACGAGTCAAACAGAAATCCTAGCACCATAGTAAGTCAAGGAATTCAGTCGGTGACTTTCTCAACCGAGCACCTCGCGAAAAACCCAGCGCCCGCCAATGCGTCCTCGGGAGCGGCGAGATCGGCCTCATGGCGCAAGAGTCGGACGACGCAGAGTCGATTCCAGAGACTCTCGAACCCCTCGTCGGGCTGTTGGGCGATCTCGAGAACGTCCACTCCAGCCACCGCTCCCGTCCAATAAGCCAATGTGTCGGCGATCAGTTCCTCAGCCTCTCCCTTGGCGCTGCGATTCGAGGAAACGACCCACCGCTCACCCTCGGGACGAGAGCGCAACCAGGCGAGATTCCCGAGTATCCGCCCATCCGGAGCGACTTCGTGCTCGACAAGGCTCCGCTGGTTCTCTCGCCAGGTGGTGCGTCGCACAGAGAACGGACCCTCGAGGATCTCCTCCCGCTCTCCAAGGGTCCACACCCCCGTCAGGGCGGTACGCTCGTCATAGATCTCAAGATCATCTCGAAGACCGGACACTTCCGCCGTACCGCCGAGACGAATCTCCTCGACGTCCTCGGTTAAAGCCTGCAGTAGCTCTGGTGAGAACGGAGTCACCAACGCCAAACGAAGTTTCCAGGATTTGTTCCCGCGTGTCTCGGCGGACGACTCCTCTCCCAAAAGGGGATAGCCGGAAAAACCCTCCAGATATCCTTGAGGAAAAGACTTGGACACCGAGGCTTGCCATCGCTCTTTCACGATTCGGCCTCCTCTTCGCCGGGAGCACAAAGTTCGATCAGCACTCCACCACTGGCCTTGGGATGAAGGAAGGCGATCTGCTTACCTTCGGCGCCGGGGCGAGGAGAATGGTCGATCAAAGGTATCTCCTTATCCTTGAGGTCAGACAACCGCTGCTCCAGACTCGTGGTGGAAAAAGCCAGGTGATGCAGCCCAGGGCCTCTAGTTTGAAGAAATCGCGAGATGGGAGAATCCGGAGCGGTCGGCTCTAGAAGTTCTATCTTGCTCTCACCAACCCGAAGCACCGCGACTTTGACCTTCTGACTGGGCACATCCTCGAAACCTTCTAGTTGCAAACCCAAGACGTCTCGATAAAACGGGAGTGCCTCCTCCAGAGAGGTCACGGCGATCGCGACATGTTCAATGCCTGAAATCATAAACGCTCCAAAGCAAAAGGGCGCCTCTTCGGCGCCCCTTGCGAAATGGTCTAGCTAGTGGTGAGCTTGATGATCATCCTCAAGCTCCACCCAAGACGGATAGAAGGCTAGAGAACCGTATAGACTCAGACCAAGAACGACGGTCCAGATGACCACCCACTTTACCGCGACGCCAGCGTCGATTCCACCGATCGGTCCGTAGGCTAAAATCATATCCAACATAACGAGATAATCCTCCACGAGAACTTAAGACTCACCTTTTCTCCGAAGCCAGCGAATCCTTCTTCAACCCAAAGGATACATCGCGCATTCTCCGGGTTGAAAAGAATGCAAGAGCACCTTATGATGGACACGTTCGCCAGGACCCGATGAGACTAAGCCGAACCTTTCACTCTAGACTGGAGTTATAGCAACCGATGAAACGAATTTCCGCAAGCCTTCTGCTTCTGGCCCTCTTGCTGGGCACCATAGCGGTCAACGCCCTGGGAGGCGGACCAGGCGGCGGTGACGGACCGCCCGAGGATGACACCATTAAAGTCAACCTCAAACCTCTCGACGAGTCTTCCGACAGCTACGGCTGGGTTCGTATCGCCCCGGACAAATTCGCCGTGGGTGCCAACCGCCTCCAGCCGCGCACCTACTACGCCGTTTATCTGGTGTCGGGTGAAACCAAGGAGCCGATGACCGATAATCCCGTCCGTCGTACCTTCGGTGACGGTGAGTTCAAGTTTCAAACCAAACTTAAGGAGCCCTTCGGTGGCGAGTGGGACAAGGTCGTGATTTACGAACGTCCCAACGGTGAAAAAGATGACACCGGAATGATCGCCATACTGGAAGGTCCGCTGGAATAAGAGCCCTTGCCTCGCCACGATCGCGCTTGGGTTGCCCATCTTAGTGGAGCGGAACAGGCGGCTCTTGCCGAGAGCGAGGATTTCTTTTGTCGCCCCGATAGTCGCCTGAGTAAAGTGCTCTCTCGAGTGGGGCGACCCCTGGACGTCCTGCTAAGGATCACGCCTCGCGGATTTCAACACGCCGTCGGGAATACGCTTCACGGTGTGCTTTCGACAGTGGCCACGGGAGCTGAAGCGGGAGACTACCAGCAAGAGCTAGTCGATGCCATCTGCCAACGCTCGGGTCATGATCTTGAGCCCTGGAGCCGTATTTTCACCGTAGATCACACGCTCCTGGAAAAGTTGATTTCGGAGCGACTGGGCTCGGCCAAAATCCTGGCCACCGTGCAAGGAGGCGTCACCGGCGTGGGCGGGGCCCCGGGGCTTATCGCCGACATTCCAACGTTGTACTTTCTGCTCTTCCGAACGGTTCGCCAGGTCGCCCTCTGCTTCGGGCATCCCGCCGACAGCGATGCCGAGCGGAGGTATTTGCTGCAGGTGGTCAACGCGGGGCATCATCTGGAGATGAGCGACCGGCGCTACTCACTGATGGAGCTTGATGCCATCGAGGCGCAACTGGCGGAGCGACGCGCGGCTAGCGAGGACATTCAGAGAACGCTTCTAGCCAAGTCGGTTCAGCAACTGGCCAAGAAGCTCGCCGCGACTCTGGTCACTCGAAAAGCGGCTCAGACTGTGGCACTGGTTGGAGGGGCCGTTGGGGCCGTCATCAACCGGCAACTGCTCGACGATGTCGGACAGACCGCTTTTCACGCCTATCGCCGCCGCTTTCTAGCCTCCGTGGCCGAACAGCGACGGGGCACCTAAGTGGGCCTCGGCGTAAGTTCCACTAAGGGCCTGCGCAGGAATAAGTGGGACAGTTGAGCGTGGCGAGGTGCCCCGCCAGCAAGGAGCGATGAGGGCGAATACTACGCGGTATTTAACTGAAGAGTGACGCAGCTGGAGGGGTTGACTCGATGCCCTCAATGTACAGATTATTTCTGCGCAGGTCCTAAAGCAGCTCTAGAAAGGGCCGGCGCCCCGTTGCTTCTTCAAGCTGCCGGTGGTTAGAAACCACTTCCCGCCGACCTTCTCCACCGTGTAGATCCCCAAATAGTTGACCGGCTCCCCCAATTCCACCGCCTCCTGGGAGACATCGACTTGATACCGGTCCTCGCCCAGCTCAAAAACTCTGACGATCTCGGTTCTCAAAGAATCGGTTCTGGCGTATCCTGTGACGAACTTGTCGAAAGACAGCTCCCGCTTCCACTCGGGAGAAAGAAGCGTGTAAGCGTCGCTGTGAGCGCCTTCGGCCACCTCGGTGTAAAACTGCATGACCCTCTCCTCGGCCACGCTGGGTTGAGTCAGATTCTGAGGTCGAATGATGGTGACCAGCTTCTTTTGAACCCAAAACTCCTTCCCGTCAAGGTCGCGAACCCTGTCCCAGGCTTCCGAAGTCGCCTCCACGATTTGGAGCTCCTCCCACTTCTGAAGGGGGCGAACCTTTGGCATGTTGAACCCGGGCTGCTCGTAAGCGAAGGCTCCCTCCTCGGAGACCCAGACCACGGGATTCACCTGAGCCGGCGAGGTCGTGGGACGAGTGTCGACGGGACCTGTGGCCGAGGTCGAACCACCCGGCAGCGGCAAATCTAAGGGAGGAGAATCCGTGCTCACCATCCTTGGAGATTCGTCAGGCATAGGCGGTGGCTCATCGTCAGTGATGGTGTTGAGAGGCACCTCTGTCTCCGTGGCGATCGGAATACCGCCGGCCCGTCCTTTGCGAACCGATTGCACGGCACCGAACATCAGTAATAGAGCGGCTAGCGCGATGGCGACCCAGGCTCGGCTGGAGAGGTTCAACTTTTTCACTTAGAGTACACCTTTCGACCTATTCCGATCCCGTCGCTCGCCATCCTTCAGAGCGCCGGTACCCCCAAATAACCGAAAGGTCGCATCCCGAGTTTCCCGTCGACCAGGAGTCTACTCCGACGGAGGAAAACTCGAAAGCCTTGTTTCGAATCCCCATATACATCGTATTCATCCTAGCCTGCGCGGTGGCTCTCGGCACCCGCCACGGAGACTCCGGCCTGCTCTATCGTGTCACTCGCGAGGACGGCCCGGTGGAATGGGCTACCGTACTGGCCTTGCTGGCTCTAGCCGTATTGGTCGGCCGGCGCTTACAGGTCATGCCCAAAGACAAGCTTCCCTGGTGGCTCAAAACCGCCGGCTATGCTCTCGTCGTTCTGGCCATTTTCGCGGCCGGCGAGGAGATCAGTTGGGGACAAAGGATCTTCGGATTCTCCACCGGCGAGACCATGCAGAGGATCAATCTGCAACAGGAAACGAATCTTCACAACCTGATCCCCGGAGCGCTCTTCAACGGGATCATCGTTTTCACACTGGGGATCGGATTTGTCCTGATTCCCACCGTCTGGAGACACCGTTCCGATTCCCCTCCCCGATGGCTGCCGAGTCCTGAAGTCTCGCTCTTGATGCTCGACGCCATCTTGATCAACCACTATCGTTTCTCGAGCCTACCCGAACAGATCGGAATTTTGGTGATCATCGCTCTCCTTGCCCTGGCCACCGTCGACGCCTTGCGGTCACGGCAAGCCCCGATGGTCGTGGGGAGCATGATGGGTTGGCTGACTCTAGGCTGCCTGTATCATTCTCGGGACATTCTGCGGGTCCACAACCATCAGTACGAGATCCGCGAACTCCTCATCGTGATACTGGCCGCGGTCTGGGCCGATCAGACGTTGCGGGCTTACCAGCAGCCCGATCAACCATCGAGCTAGCTGATCAATTCTTCGAGTCGGGGTTCGGGTCGTCGGAAAGAACGATCTCCCTCGGTCGACTGGCTCTGCGCACGCTCCCAACGATACCCATTCCGGCCAGATTGACCAAAACGGCGGTGCCGCCATAGCTACCAAAGGGCAACGGAATTCCAACCACGGGGGCCAATCCCACCGTCATGGAGATATTCACCACAGTGTGAAAAAGTAAAAGCGAGGCCACACCCAATGCCAAAAGAGAACCCATGCGATCGGGGGCCTGCATGGCCGAGCGGATCAAAACCCCAAAGACCACGGCGTACAGCAGCAGTAGCCCGCAAGCGCCCAGAAATCCCAGCTCCTCACCCACCACGGTGAAGAGAAAATCGGTCCAGTTCTCAGGCACGAATCCGTGCTGAGTCATGTGACCCGAGAGCAAACCCTTGCCCCACAATCCACCGGAACCGATCGCCGTTTGCGATTGCACCAACTGGTAGCCCATCCCGGCCGAGTCCATGTCGGGATTGATGAAAACCAACAGTCGGTCGCGCTGGTACTCTTTGAGAACGAATGGGAAGGCGGAGATCCCGAGCCCGATCACGGCGAAAAGGAAAGTCCCGTTGAGCCCCGCCGCGTAAGCCATCACCGAGCAGAGAAAGGCGATGACCAGGGCCGTTCCAAGGTCGGGCTGGACGAGGATCAGCAAAAACGGCCCGGCCACCGCGAGAGCGGCGACCCCCAAACGCTTCCAGCTAAAACCTTCAGCGAACAGTCCCGCTAAAATCACGATAGTGGCTAACTTGGCCAACTCCGATGGCTGGAAGGTCCCCAATCCTCCTAGCGCCACCCATCTTTTCGCCCCGTTGACCGAAGTGCCCACTACCAAAACGGCGACCAGGGCCAGCATCGTGACCCCGTAGATAGGCCAGGCCAGCCGCTTCCAGAGGTGATAGTCCATCCGCGAGAGGAGTAGCATCAAGACCCATCCCAGGACGATATGAAAAGCCTGTTTGCCGGCCTCGCCCGCTTGTCCGAACTGTGTGGCCGAATAGAGGCAGATCCAAAGAAAAGAGACCAAGCCGGCCAGCGGAATATGAAGAACGGGGTCAAACCAACGCGACTTCATCAGCCGATGCTGTCTTTCGCGGACTCGGGGGGCTTAGGAGGGGCGTAGAGGTGGTCGTAAACTTTACGCGCGATGGGAGCCGCTAGCCCTCCTCCGTAACCGTGAGATTTCTCCAGAAAGACCACGCAGACGTAGTCCGGCTTTTCGTAAGGCGCGAAACTCACAAACCAGACGTGGTTTCGACCGTGTCTGTTGTGGACGCTGGGACTGTTCTCCACCGTCCCCGTTTTGCCGGCGACCTGCACATAGGGACTGTCAGCGGCAACCCCGGTCCCATGGGTGACGGCGCCTCGCATCCCTCGACGGACCGCGGCCAGAAACTCCGGCTTGACTGGAACTTTGCCTGGCTTGGCGATGGCTGGCTTGGTGACCGCACCATTACGCTCCACCAATTTGCGAGCCAAGCGCGGCTCGACAACGCTGCCGCCATTGGCGACCGCGGCCGTCACCACCGCCATCTGTAAGGGAGAGACCAGCAGAAACCCCTGTCCGATGGACATATTGACGGTATCTCCGTCGTACCACTGATCCTGCCACTCTTTTTGCTTCCAAGCCGGGCTGGGGAGGAGGCCTTCCGTCTCGCCCGGGAGGTCGATACCGGTGGGTCGCCCCAAGCCGAAAGCGGCGCAGTAGCGGCGAAGTTTATCGACCCCCATCCGGTGACCGAGTTGGTAGTAGACCACATCGCACGAATGAGCCATCGAATCCTCGAATCCAATCGTTCCATGCCCCGAGGTCACGAAGCAGTTCGCCTCCCCGAAGCTTCCACCGCAGTAGAACGTGCTGTAGGGCTGACAGTAGCCTCCCTCCAGCGCGGCGCTGGCGGTGATCATCTTAAAAGTCGATCCTGGCGAGAACGAAGAGTCGGAGATACGATTGACCAGCGGGAACCCCCGGTCGTCGAGCAAGGCCTGGTACTCGCGAGTTCTGATCCCCCTAGAGAAGGGCCGCGGATCGTACTGTGGCAAACTGGCTAGAGCTCGAATGTCGCCGGTTTGGGCTTCCATCACCACGACGGCCCCTCCTGATCGCTCTCCATTTTTCTCCCACAGCTCGGCCAAGGTTTCCCCCAACGACGTTTCGGCCACCGCCTGCAGGTCCATGTCCAGATTGAGGTAGAGATCGGCCCCAGGGGTCGAAGGGCGAAGCTCATGGCTTGTCACGGTGCGTCCCAGAACATCGACGTGAACCTGACTGGCGCCCTTGTGACCTCTCAGGGCCTCGTCGTACTGCTTTTCTAAACCGACCTTGCCGATGGAATCGCCCAGCGCGTAGCCTCGGCTTCGGCGCACTCGAAGCTCCTCGGCGGTAATCTCCCCGACGTAGCCCAACAGATGACTGGCCAACCTTGTCCGGTAGCGGCGAATAGCACCCGCTCGAATGGCCACTCCGGGAAACTTCTCCGTCACCTCGGTGGCGGCCGTCAGATCGGCGTCGCGTAGACCGCGTCGCAGCACCAGAGGGACTAAGGGCGCGGCTTTACTAAGCTTACTTTCCACCTCGGCGGGCTTTTCTCCCAACAGACGTGCCAGCGCCGGGACCGCTTCCTTACGATTCTTCATCTCCGCCGGCACCGCGACGAGCTCAAACTGAGGTGAATTTCCGACCAGGAGACGCCCGGCGCGATCCAAGATTCGCCCGCGTGGAGCTGGAACCGGCTCGGTCACCACGGTGTTGTTATCGGCCCGTCGCGAAAATTCGGCCCCTTCCACGACCTGCAGTTGGTACAGGCGCGCCCCCAAAACCGTCAGCGCCAGCAATCCTCCTAGACCGATCTGGCGGAGGCGAGATCTAGCCTCTCTATTACCATCGACCATTGGGCCCTTCACGGGTACTGCGCGCCCTCCGGGGTACGGCGCGTTCCCAACAGGGCTAAACAGAAAACACCGTTCCAAGCCACGCTAACGAGAAGTTGGGACGAAGACTGTTGAGCGCCACCCCAAAAGTTAGCTAGGGCCGACTCCAAGACCGCGAGCAAAACCACCAACGCGCAGCCCACCCATGGAAAGGTGACGCGGCTCGCTCCCCTTTCGGCGTGAGCTCCGGCCAGCCATCCGGCCGCCCCGTAGAGCAAAGCCAGGGGAGCGGCCAGATCGCCACGCAGGGCCGCTACCAAAGTCCCGGCCCACAAGCCGGCCGCGCTTCCAGCGGCCGCTCCACCTCGCAAACCGCAAGCCAGCATCAGAATCCCCACCAGGTCGGGGGTGACCCCTCCCGGCAGGGAGTGCCAAAGGAAAGTAGATTGCGCCACGGCCAGTAGCGGAAAGAGCAGCGCGACAATCACCCGGGACACATCTACCTCCGCAGTACCAACACGTTTTGCAGCTGATGAATGTTCATGGCCGGCTGAACCACCGCGGTCAAGGTGTTCTGTCCGCTCGGCTGGGTCACTTCAGAGACCCAGCCCAACTTGAGTCCCGGCGGATAGGTGCGGTCCAGGCCCGAGGTGACCACCCAGTCGCCTCTCCTGACTCCGGAATCCGGATCCAGATAGCGCATCTCCAAACGGTCCAGGCCCGTTCCCACCGCCACTCCAGATCCGCGGGTCAAACGAACTCGCGCCGCCACCACCGATTTGGCGTCAGTGAAAAGGCGAACCTGGGATCGCCTAGACTCCACCTTGTCCACCAGGCCCACCAGGTTCACCCCGTCGGTGACGGCCATCCCCGGCTCGACACCCTCGGCCGAACCCACATTGAGCGTCATCGATCTCATCCAGCCTCGCGGATCGCGCGCCACAACGTCCCCGGCGATAGGGTCCCGAGCCTGCTTGTTCAGAGGCGCCTTCAACATCTTGCGCAGTCTGGCATTCTCCGCCTCGAGCTCCGACATTCGCCGCCCCTGGAAACTCGACTGAGCGGAGAGAGCCTTCGAAGGCTGTTGAGCCTGCTCGTCCCAAGTGGCTACTAGCGGAACGCTGGGGGTCAACATCCCGCCGAGGTATCCCTCCAGATGGCCCGCCACGCCTTGCCCCAGCGCGGGCAGCGATTGTGTCAACAACGCTAGCCCAGCGGTCAGTATGAGCGCTCCCATCAATCCGGTACCGCCGGACGCGCGATCGGGTTCGGGTTGGCCTCGGGCTACTTTGGCACGCTTCCCCAGAACCGCCTGACGCAGGGAAGGCTCTCTCAAAAGACGCCGCATCCCTAGAGCCACCGAGGATTCCGGCTCCTTGGGAACTTCGAAGGGAAGCCGTGTCCGCAGGCTCAAAAACTCGTCAAAACGACGGAGATGAGCCAGCCCGCCTGTCAAGATCGCCCCCTTGTCTCGAAGGTCTCCCAACAAAGCGACCGGCATGGAGGCGACCACCTCCCGAACCTCCTGAGCGATCCTGGCCAGAAGCGGCTCGAGAACCTGATCGATCTCGGTGGAAGAAACCTCTCGCTGAGACGGCTTTCCCTCCACCAGGTCCCGACCGTAAACGGTGAGCTCAGTGGATTGCGGTAAGGGAATAGCCGAACCGATCTCACGCTTGATCCTCTCGGCCTGGCGATCGTCGATTAGGAGTTTGTGGTGATACCGGACGTAGTCGCGAATGGCTTCATTGAGAGCATCACCGGCGGTTCGCGTGGTCCGGGACAGCACCGTAGCGGCCAGAGAGAGCACCGCGATATCAACCACTCCTGCTCCCGCGTGGACAACCAAACGTCCCCGCGCCTGCTTGAGGTCGAATCCGCATCCGATAGCGGCGACCAGCGCCTGATCCACCAGATGAACGCTTCGCGCGCCCGCGGACTTCACGGTAGCGACCAGAGTCTGGCTATCCACCGCCGACAGGTCGGAAGGAACCGCCACGGCCACACCAGCCGTACCCTGCCAGCGGCTTCGGCAACTTGTCACGACCGAGGCCAAAAGTTTCCCGGCTAATCGACGATCACTGACAGCCCCGGCGAAGATGGGGCGCACCACCTCGACTCCCTCAGGCTCTCTCCCCTCGATCGCCTCCGCCTCTTTGCCGAACAGAATGGCTTTACGTTTGGCCGTCCTGATCGCCACCTTAGCCGGGGCGCTGGTCATCTTCCTCGCGCTCACGACGGTAAAAGAATCGCTGCCCAGGGAAAGCCCCAACTCCAAACGGGGCTCCACCCAGCGGTTACTCCACCGGACAGCCCAGCTGGAGACGGGAGTTTCCAACGCTTCCTCGCCTAGAGCCGAAGACTTCGGCTCGGAGGCGGCCTCGACCAGAGGACTCACGACCTCCATACTTTCGGTGTATAAAAGCATCTACGTCTCCTCCTGCTCGGAGTCCGGAGACTCGAGAGTTTCCAGCGTTCTCAGTAAACCCAGTACGGCACAGTCCTCGGGATGCTCGGCCACCCGAACCCTCATGCCGGTGCGTTCGGCCAGGAAAAGATCCAGGTGGCGCAACTGGGCGCCACCGCCCGTCAGGGTCAACCCGTGAGTTAGGATATCCGAGGATATACCCGGCGGAGTGGTATCGAGCACCCGCGAGACCAGAGCAAAGATGGCCTCCAGTGGAGCGGCCACGGCTTCTCGCAACTCTTGTCCGGTGACAGTGACGGTGTAAGGGAGCCCACTTTCGATCTCTCGCCCGTAAACCTCACCTCGAACCGAGTCTCCTTGAAGATGAGCCGAGCAGACTTGAATTTTGAGTCGCTCGGCCTCCCGCCAATCAGCTTCTAAGCCGTGCTGTTCTCTGAGGTGGTTTCGAATGGCGGAGTCGAACTCACGGCCTCCCAGTGATATTCCCTCGCAGACCACGATGCCGGGAGCCAAGGAGGCGACCTCGGTTGTTTCGGCGCCGATCTCCACCACTGTGGTGGCCCGACTTTTACCGGTGCTCTCCACCGCGCCCAGGGCTGCCGCGACGGGCTTGGCCACCAGGCGAACTTGAGGAAAACCCGCCACTTTCAGCGCTCGCCGCAAGGCCTCTTCCTGGGCGGAGGTGATCCTGGCCGGCACGGCGGCGACCAGTACCGGCTTCGAGCCCAGATTTCTCCATCCGGCTCCGAACTTAGCCCAGAGTACCTTCAGGAGTTCGGCCACCGCCAGGGGGGCGCTGACCACCCCGCCCGAAACCGGTCGCACCGCTTGAATCGTGGCCGGTGCCCGGCCCAGCATCCGTTCGGCCTCCGAGCCAACCACATACGCCGCGCCGCCGGCCAACCCATCGGCGATCACACTCGGCTCTCGGAGCACGACGCCTCGCCGCGAATCGGCGAACCGCACCGTGGCCGAGCCGAGGTCTAGACCTACTGTCATCATTCCCTCCACCTTGGCTATCGGTGAAGGATTATCAACCTTCTTTGAGCCTCCTTCAATTTATCGAAAAAATGTTCGACAAACCGGAAAACGCTACGGACTTTACGGTGAATGAGAGGGAGTGGCGCTGGGCCAAAGAGGACGGCGCGGGAAGTTGAAAACCTTCATTCGCCCAAAAGGGAAGAAGATACATTCGGCTCGGCCCAGCACGTTCCCCAAGGGGATCTGGCCGTTTCCATGACCCTCTCCGATGAAGCGCGAATCCCTCGAATTGTTCCGGTTATCTCCCATCACGAAGACATGGCCTTCCTTGATCGTCTCCGGTCCATAGGAACCATCGATAGGCTCGTTGACAAACGGTTCTTTGAGTTCCTGGTCGTTAAGAAAGAGCTTCCCCTCTTTGACCTGAACCCGATCGTGGGCGACAGCGACCACTCGCTTGATCAAGATGATGCCTTCCTCCTCCGGGGAGCGCCTCTTCTCGGGCGGGGGAAAGAAAACTACGATATCGCCCCGATTGGGCTCAGAGAAATTATAGGTGAGACAGTTAACCAGGATGCGATCGTTGATCTCGAAAGTCGGAATCATCGAGCCGGACGGAATATAAAAGGGGCGGACCACAAATTTGACCAGCAGCAACGCGCCCAGCAACGCGCCGACAATAGAGTCCCATCCTTCCAGGAAACGTGCCCTGGGCAACCTGCTCCAACCGCCAAGAAGCGAGGGCGCCAAATGGACGATGAGGCGCAGCAAGACCATGAGAAAAAGTACACCCATGGCGATATTGATTGGCATCTCTGATCCTTCCTTGGTCGCACGACGGCCGGCGATTTGCCGACCCATTTGGAGACCCACTCGGACATTCCTGGGAAGTCGAGGCTCTCTCTCCCGTAACCGCCTAGGTTAAAGCAGGGCCCTCGGAAAGAGTCGCGGAAATTTCCCCTCCCATGAAATGGCTCAAACTTCTCTTTTTGACTCTCACTCTTCTCTCCGGCTTCGCCCTGGGGCCAGCCCCGGCCGAGGATAAGCCGAAACCCAAAACGACCAAGGTGAAAACCTTGATCGACTACAAGTCGGAGTTAGGCTTAAGCGACAAACAGGTCAAGGAGATCAAGGACACTCTGTTCGCTTACCAAAACGTGGTCACCGAGCAACGCAAGGCTCTTTCCACTTACGAGAAAGAGTACTCCGGGCTGGTTTCGGAAAGAGCGCCGCTCGAGCAGATCAAGGGGAAACTCCGCCAGATCACCGACACTTCCTTCAACTTGCGTTTTGCCGATGTTCAGACCGCGCGTAAGGTCGAAACGGTTCTGACCGCCGATCAACTCAAGAAATGGCGCGACATCCAGGCTAAAGTTCGCCAGCCGAAGTCAGGTAGCTAATCGGTCTCGAGTGCGGCCCGTTCTCCTTTCGGGAGCTTGAGGGCGCCACAGGCGAAATCTTGAGTTATCCCGAGCTTGAACGTCGATAAGCGACAAGAAAAGCGCCCACCAAGACAAGGCCTAGACTTAGACCAAGGGCGGCTTGAACAGTTAGAACAAACTGACTAACCGACACGATGACCCAGGCAAACATGAGCACAGTCAGCAAAGCTACCAAGATTTTGAGAAAAGCGTTCACCTAGACGGGGAGTTCGGCGCGTCGCTTACGACACCTTTAGGAATCCCCGACGAGTGGTGGAGACTTTGGCCTGCCTGTGAGCTAGGGCGCCTCTTCGGAAAAGTCGCCAAAAACCGCATGATAGACGGAGTTCATCTGCTGGGCCAGCGGTTCATACGCGGTTCCGGCCAATTTCTGATTGAAAATTCGAGTCAAAGTGCCGTAATACCAGACCTGGCTCGCCTTGTCGGCCTTGAAGCGCTCCCAGATTCGCTCTCCCACCAGTTCTCGGTCCTCGCGAATGTCACTAAGATTATCGAGCTTGTCCACGCACTTGAGAACCAACAACTCGGGATCGTCGGTAGCCCCGGTGGCGCTGATGGCCGTCTCTTTTCGCTCTCGCCAACTCTGGCTCTTATCTTTCTCGGTGGCGCTCTCCACCAGATCGGCCACGCGATCCCCGAAACGTTCGCGTAGCTCTTCCAACGTCGCTTCCGTATCCTCGACCACGTCATGCAAAGCCGCCGCCGCCTGCAACTCCGTGGGAGCGCCCAAGCGAGCCAAAAAGCGCACCATGCTGGTTGGGTGAACGATATAGGGAATGCGTGTTCCCTTCCGATACTGACCTCGATGGCAAGAGGCGGCGTATTCTAGAGCCAGGAAAACAAGTTCGTCCATGAGACGAAATACTCCACTCAAGCCGCGCCTTCCCGTCGGCAGGGCTTTTCGCTTCGAGGCTCAAGACCCTGAAATGACAGTAGACAAAGATATCGTGGTCTCCATGAACTATGTGCTCAAGAACGACAAAGGTGAGATCGTGGACGAGTCGGGTGAGGCCCCGATGGAGTACCTTCACGGCCACGAAAATATCGTACCTGGTCTAGAGAAAGCTCTGACCGGGCTTGAGATCGGAGCGGCCAAGGACGTCTCCGTGACGCCCGCTGAAGGATACGGAGAGTACGACCCGAGCTTAAAGTTCGAAATTCCCACCAGCAAAATAGGTGGACAAGCTCCCCCCTTAGACGCCGTGTTGCAGTTCGCCGACCCGTCCGGTCATCGCTTTCTAGCCCGAGTGGTCAAAGTCGAGGGCGACACGGTCAGTCTCGACGCCAACCATCCTCTGGCCGGAGAAACCCTGAATTTTCAAGTCACTATCACCAGCTTGCGAGCCGCGCTTCCCGATGAGATCGCTCACGGTCACGTGCACGGCGCCGGCTGCGGCCACCACCACTAAAGGACCTGTCCAGGAATAAGGTTGTCACGGCTCGGCATGACAACGAGCGCCAAGCTCATCGACGGATGCCATCGAGATGAGGATCGCGGCGTCGGTCTTGTCCTTGGCCAACTTTAGCGCCCAGCGTAAAAACTTCCGTTTGAGGCCGTATCTCTCGTTGAGAATTTTGTCCATTCGAGCGAGCTCGCCGGGGTCTGTCAGCACGGTGGCGTGCGCTTCCACCTGCGGTCCGAGCGGTCGGCCGTTGCCGTTGCATGCCCGCAGCAGAACCTTGCCTTGGCCGCGTATCCGCTTGACCTTGCCCGTCTGGCCTTTGGTCATCATCACCACGTCGGCACCGTCAAAAGCAAACCACATTGGAGTTGGTACCGCCGTTCCGTCTTTTCGGAAGGTGGTCAAAAGGCAGAACTGTTGGCCCTTGAGTAGCTCGTTGAAAGATTTCGCCACCCCCGGCTTTTCCCCGCCGTTCCATGACATCACCTGCAAGCGATCTTGAAGTTCAGCGAATCCCGGGAATCATGATCGCGTTTTGGCTTTCCTCGACGATCGTCTTGCGGGAACCGGCCGTCCCGCGTACGGAGCTTTGCGATACCAGAGTGACGGTGATCAGACGTTTGAGCTCCCGGGAAAAATTCAGCCGGGAAAACTGGCGCCCGATCAGTTGACTTCCTCCCACTCCATCGCTTCTCCGCAGAACAAGTCCACCGGAATCCCCGCTACGAAAGATGGTGAACTCGGGATAGTCGGGTGTCCGAGGGTCAAAGGACAGCGTCGAATCGATCAAGTCGACCGGAGCATGGAAACGCAGTACCGACGATTCCTCCGAATAGAGCGGTTCAAGGACCGCGGGGTCGACCTCGTTGGGAGCGATGGCGGAGCGTAAAACCAGGTTGAGGCGTTGTTGAGTCTCCCGATGAATCGCACGCAGAGCAATCCTGGCCGAACCACTGTCCGTGCCGCCACGAACCTGCCCGAAAATGAGCAAAAAGAGAACGGACAGCCCTCCGAGGAGCGAGCATGCCACGAGAACTTCGACCAGAGCCAGGCCGAAGGTCTTTCCAACCTTTCCAGGTCTAGGGCGCACGATAGTACCCAGTGAGCTGATACTGATTCTCTCTGCCTTTGATCTTCCAGAACACGGTCACGTCGATCAGGTACAGCCGGGATCGGTAGTCATCGCCGTCCTCGGACAGACGTTCGGTTACGATTCTCCGAGTGTAGCCGGTTCCGGCCGGAAAGTCCTCGCCACTGGGCTTAGGTTGAAACGGAAAGGCGTCTAAAGCAGTTCGCGAAACCGCCGGGTCGGAGAATCCCACTTCTGGTGGAAAAACCTCAACCTGTGGCAGTCTTCTCTCGCGAATCAACTCGATGAGCCGCCGGGCGTGGAGCACCGCGTCTTGACTCCCCTCAGCTTCTCGAGTTCCCCTCAGCCCAAAAGCGACCGTACCGATAAGCGACAACAGGACAAGGAGAACGATCACCGCCGCGACCATGGTTTCGGCCAGACTGACTCCGGAGAGACTCGACCGCCTCAAACTCAAAGAGGCTTCTCCCGCCAGGCTCTGACCATCAATTCGGTCCCGGCAGTGGCCGGATATTCAGGGGGAGGCTCATTGGCCATAAGCTTGTCATAGAGAATGGGGGCCGAACCAAACCCAATCGGTGAACCGTAACCAGCCACCACATGATAGTTTGTCCCTGTCACCCTTACGGTGCGCCAAGGGAGACCCGTCGAGAGGCCCCCATAGATCGCCATGCTACCCGGGGGGGCGCCATCCTCTCCATTGTAGTTTCTTACCCAGAACGTATCGGTGGCCAGAAAGGTCGCGTATAAGAACAGCGGATTCGCCTGATTTCTCGGCAAGACGGAATGGGGTGCGATCCAGATCTTGTTCGTCACGATGCCCAAACGATCCGCTGTACCAACCGGTTCCGTCCCTATCGGAGTATCGGCCCGTGTCAATGAACCGGTGATCTCGATCGCCTTACCCTCTTCAAATCTATTCGCTATGGTGTGGGGCCCTTTGTTAACACCCCTGAGACTCGCGATGTCTCCGGTCGCGAAGATGACACCGCTTCCCAAACCAGCAACGGTGGTCGAGCCCGTCGGGCCACTGACCAGCCGTTGGTTCGAGAGTGTGTCCTCCACAACTGTGGTCACTTGTCCCCCACAGTCGATCGTGAGCACGAAATTCCCGTTTCCGTCCTGACTCATCTCCATACGGTCGACGTCCCCCGCGATAAAAACCCCTCCAGCCGGACTCACCGTTATCCCGCTAGGAGGGGCTGAGGGCGCCAATCCTCCCCAGGCGGCATTGGCTAGTCCCTGCGAACTCGAAGGGAGCGGTCGAGGAGGTACGCTATAGAGAAGGTCGGCTTCTCCGTTCTCCAAGATGTTGTCGTAGGCGTCGCTACTGAGCGACGTGGTCGTGGAAGATGTGGTTCCGACAGTCCAGACGTGGTGATTCTCTGAAGTCGAAATCGTGGAATTAAAAATTGGACCGTCCGGCGGCGCGGTCGCGAGCAAAGACGGAGAGACCTTAAAAGAGATCCCGCGGTTCTTATGAATCGGGCCTCGATATTTCGAAACCTCAGCCACGATGAAGTCGTACCACGGCCATACTGGTTGCTCACGATCGATAAAAATGGCGAAACGTGAAAAGGATTGGCCCGCTTGCACATCCGCGACGATTCGGTACCTCTCCTCACCTTGTCGACTGGCAGTACCGGTGAGACGGTAAAGTCTTATCTGGGTCAGGCCGTTGGGAGGCGTGCCCGAATCCGGCTCGACGCGACAGGTCCAACTCCACTCGCCCAAATCGCCCTCCCGCCAAGGTGTGGGATTAGACATCGTGCAGGGTTCGCGATTGTTGGCAAGTTCGTGACTGATCCAGGCCATCGTATCCGTGATGGCGGCATCAGCGATATAGCTGGCCTCGGTCGACTGTTTAAAACCGCTGGTCGCTGAGAGATCGACCGGCAGTTGGAGCAAAAATGCCGTGGAGAGGCCCAAACACAACAATCCAAAAAAGACGGCGGCAATTAGCGCGACTCCCCTTGATTTACTTTTCCATTCCCCAAACATTATATATCACCCATCGAACAGAAACCGACTCCGCCAGTTATTCAAATTACTGGGAGACTACTTCGACAGCCCCCTAGGATACCATAAAGGAAATCTTACAGCAGGGCCAGCGGTCTTAATTCAGCGAACGGTCACGAATGAAAGACTCTTTGACTTTGAAAAGCCGCCGAGTTGTTCTCCCCGAGGGGGAGCGCCCGGCCGCTCTCGTCATCTCCGAGGGCCGGATCGCGGCCATCCAAGACTACGATAGCATTCCCTCGGAAGAGGTTGTCGACTATGGCGACAAGGCCATTCTGCCCGGCCTCATCGACACCCACGTCCACTTCAACGAGCCGGGACGGACCGAGTGGGAGGGTTGGGCCACGGGAACCTCGGCGGCGCTGGCCGGAGGCGTGACCACGGTGGTGGAGATGCCGCTCAACAGCATCCCTTCCACGGTGGACCCCGAGTCGCTTCAGACGAAACTCGATTCCATGCCGGGCAAGCTCTTTTGCGACGTTGGACTCTGGGGCGGCGCGGTGCCCGGAAATTCCGACCAGCTCGGCCCCCTGGTCAAAGCGGGTGTGCTCGGACTTAAATCCTTCATGTCCGATCCCGGAACAGCCGAGTTTCGAAATCTGGACCGAGAGGGGCTCCGGGACGCTATGCGCGAGATCGCGGCCGTCGACTCGGTCCTTCTACTCCACGCCGAATGGCCGGACGCTCTCCAAGAGCCTCCGCATGGCGCCGACCCTCACAGCTATCGGTCGTGGCTCGAGACCAGACCCGTGGCGGCCGAACGGGAGGCCATCAAGGTCGTGGTGGAACTGGCCCAAGAGACCGGCTGCCGCTGCCACATCGTCCACGTGGCAAGCCATGAAGCACTCGATGTCCTCCAAGGAAGTCCCGTGACCTGCGAAACCTGCGCCCACTACCTGGTTTTCGCCGCCGAGGAGATCGCTGACAAGGCCACCAACTTCAAGTGCGCTCCCCCCATCCGGGAAGCGGCGCACCGCGAAGGTCTCTGGCGAGCGCTCGCCGAGGGCCGCATCCAGATGGTCACAAGCGATCACTCTCCCTGCACCCCGGATCTCAAAAAGGAGAGTTTCCTCGCCTCCTGGGGCGGGATCGCCGGCGTCGGGATGCTTTTGTCGGCCACCTGGACCGGCGCGGCGGCCCGCGGTCATAGCCTCGCCGACCTGGCCCGCTGGTTGGCCGAGGAGCCGGCCAAACTGGCCGGGCTTACCCACGAGCGGGGTAGCCTCAAGATCGGGAATCTCGCCCACCTGGTGGTTTTCGACCCCGAGGCGGAGCGCCCTGTGGACACCCTGCTTCATCGCCACTCAGGCTCTCCTTACGAAGGGAGGACCTGGAGGGGGGTGGTGGAAGCCACGTACCTGCGCGGTGAGCGGGTTTTCGACGGGAAGAGCGTCCACCCCCAGTCTAAAGGCCGACTGGTCTTGCCGGCGGAGTAGATAGGAGTGCTAGTTTGAAGAGAGCCATCGACCTGGCCAGTGACCGTCTTCGCGGATACGTGCTGGCCTCTAGCGATCAAGCTTTCACTTCGCACGCTCACCTGCTCTCCTCACTGGAAGTGGCTCCAGGGCAAGGTTGGCGTACCAGGAGAAGACGTGACTCGGGTCACGAGTGGGTTATTCTCAGACTCGGTGTTCCGGGCGTTATCGAGGTGCTCGAGTTGGACACACGCTACCAAGAGGGACACCTGCCGACCCATGTCTCTCTGGAAGGCTGTACCGCGACCCACACGACTCCGGTCGACAGCCTGAAAAGTTGGGAAACGCTTCTTCCCAAGTCCGCCCTGGAGGACGGAACGCTTCACCGTTTCGCGGTCTCGAGCCAGAAACGGTACAGCCACCTTCGCCTCAACATTTTCCCCGACGGGGGTATCGCCCGCCTGCGCGCCCTGGGACGACCGGTTCCTTCCTGGATGGCTCCCGGCACGCCGGCACCGGCGGCGCTGGATCTCGCCGCGGTGTCCAACGGAGGCGAGGTCGTCCACTGGAGCAACGCACAAACGGATCCGGAGGCCTCGAGCCTGCTGTATCCCGGTTCGAGCTGCGAACAGCATCCCGGCTGGCTCACCCATCGTCGCCGCCAAGCCGGACACGAATGGTTGACCGTTCGCCTGGGTGGTCCCGGCCATATAGCTTCGGTCACTCTCGACACCGAGAGGCTCGAGAGCGACTGTCCGGCCAGGGCCAGTCTGGAAGGCGCTTCCAGCCAACAGGAGCCGGACGAGAGCGAATGGTTCGAACTCCTCCCCCAGGTGCCTCTGCTGCCCAACACCGAGCATACCTACAGCCTGGAGGTTTCCGGTCAGCCTGAGGTCCGTTGGGCGCGCCTGAACCTTCACCCCGACGGTGGCCTGGCTAGACTGCGGCTGTGGGGCGAACTGTCGGCCGAGGGCGTCGTGGAATGCCGGCTGCGTTATCTCAACTCGGCCTCATCAGGGGAGCTGCGCGAGATCTTTCGCGCCGTCTGCCATTCCGACCGATGGGCCTCGCAAATGGCCCTGGCAGGCCCCTTCGATAGCGTTTCCGACCTGCAGAAAAAAGGCGCTAGCGCCTGGTCTCACTGCCGTGAGGCCGACTGGCGGGAAGCCCTCCTGGGACACCCCCGTATCGGAGAGAAAGCCAAGGGCGGCGACCTGGCCTCGCGCTGGTCTCGGGGAGAGCAGTCCAAAGCCTCTACCCCCGACGAAGAGCTCAAGGCTGAGCTGAGAGAAAAACAGCTCCAATACGAAGATCGGTTCGGCTTTCTCTTTCTCATCTGTGCCACCGGACGCACCACTGAGCAGATCCTTTCCGTACTCAAATCCCGGCTCGAGCAGTCCCCGGAGCTCGAGCTGCAGACCGTGGCCGAGGAACTGGCCAAGATCATTCATCTGCGACTGGAGAAGCTGTTAGTGTCATGAGCGCCATCACCACCCACATTCTCGATACCTCGATCGGAAAGCCCGCCGTCGATGTCCCTGTCATTCTCGACTATCTCGAGGATGGAGACTGGCAGCGTATCGGCAAAGGTCGCACCGACTCCGACGGTAGGGTCAAAACGCTCATCCCTACGGAGCGCGAGTTTGTCCCTGGCCTCTATCGGTTGGAATTCCGAACCACCGACTATTTTCAAGCTCGAGGGGTCAAAAGTTTCTACCCCTACGTGCAGATCGTGTTCACCGTGGAGGATATCGGCAGCCACTATCACGTGCCGTTGCTGCTCAACCCCTTCGGCTACTCGACCTATCGCGGGTCCTAGAGGTCACGACGCATGAACGCCGCCGCTCTGGATTGGGCCAATCTCCTCATTCGCTGGTTCCACGTCATCGCCGGGATCTGGTGGATCGGTAGCTCGCTCTACTTCGTCTGGTTGGACAACTCGTTCGAACCGTGCAAAGAGCCGCGCGACGGCGTGGACGGAGAGACCTTCATGGTACATGGCGGCTTCTACTATCTGGTGGAAAAGCGCCGAATGCAGCCCGGTAAAATGCCGGAAAAGCTGCACTGGTTCAAATGGGAGGCGACCTTCACCTGGATTTCCGGGATGATGCTCTTGATCGTGGCCTACTATCTGACCGGTGGAAGCGCGCTGATCGACAAAAACGTGGCCGATCTGACTCTACCGATGGCTGTCGGCGCCTCCCTGGGGTTGGTCATCGGATGCTGGCTAGTCTACGACCTGATGTGGCAAACCATTGGGAAGGCCAACGAGAAGGTCGGCACGGCCCTTTCCATCCTCGGCCTGGTCGGGCTAGCCTACGGGCTCACCCACCTTTTCTCCGGACGTGCCGCCTTCATTCACTTCGGCGCGATCCTGGGTACCATCATGGTGGCCAACGTCTGGATTCGCATCCTGCCTGGGCAACAAAAGATGCTCGACGACGCTATGGCGGGGCGCACCCCCGACTACTCGGCGGGCAAATACGCCAAGGTTCGCAGCGTCCACAATTCCTACATGACCTTTCCGGTCATCTTCATGATGATCTCCAACCACTACGCCAGTACCTTTGGGAACCCGCACAACTGGCTGGTGATTCTTCTACTTTTCATCCTGGGCGCTGGAGTCCGCCACCATCAGATCACCTCTGAACGAGGACACCCCGAACGTTGGGTCCTGGTTCCCGCGATGCTCTCTCTAGGCGCGTTGGTCTTTTTGACCACAGCCAAAACTGGTGCTCCGACCGTGGTTGCCGGAGGAGAGAGCCAGGTCACCTTCGCTGAGGCTCAGACCATCGTCTACAGCCGCTGCACCCCATGTCACGCCACCCATCCGTTCCATCCGACCTACAAGATCACCGCCCCGCCTAAAGGTGTCGTGTTTGAAACACCCGAGCAAGTCGAGTCGCAAGCTCAGGTGATCTACGAACAGTCGGTCAAGACCAAAATCATGCCGTTCGGTAACCTGACGAAGATGACTCAGGATGAACGAGACACCCTGGGCCGCTGGATAGCGCAACAGGGAGGGCGCTAACATCTCTTCTTCCGAGTTTCATACCGAGCATCTCGAGCGCGGCGGAACCCTGGTTTCGTGGGACGGATTCGTGGCCCAGATCGGAGCCCATCCCGAGACCATCAAGGACACGATGAAGGGAGCCACGGGCGTCCCCAATCTGTTCATACTGCCCAGCACGCTCTTTGATATCAACAACGCTATCTCTTTAGGAGAACTGGAGTTTCCGCTCTACTACAATTACTATCTGAAAGGCCAAAAGCTTCGCTTTATGTGCCGTCGAGAGCAGCAGCGTCCTCTTTTCCGACTGCTCAAGGAAGCCGTCTTCGGCCCCAGCTCTTTTCGCTTAGAGCGAGAGTTCCCACGAGGTCGGGCCACTCCGGGACTGCCCAATCTCAAGGCCGAAGCCAACTTTTACAAGTTCGTTCGCGGACGACGACTCAAGTTGTCCGATTTCATCGATCCGATCACCATCGAGACCGATCGCCCCGTCACCATCGACGGAGTCACTATTACCCCGCTTGAGGACGACGATTTCCGTTTCGAAAAAGACGGCGAGCGACACACCGTGGCCTTCAAACCGCTGGAGCCTCCGGTTTTTTCCCACGACGGCGGCACCGACTTCGTTCCTCCCGACTTTGGCATCACGGTCCTGGGCGCCGGCCACGGCTTTGATGTCAACAGCCGGACCTCGGGCTTCATCATCTGGATCGACGGGCGTGGACTGCTGGTCGACCCTCCGGTCCACACCACCTCCTGGATGAAGGCTCATAGCCTGGACCAGCGACTGGTCGAAGACATTCTCCTGACTCATTGTCATGCCGACCACGACTCCGGCACCCTGCAAAAAGTGATGGAAGAGGGACGCGTTCGCCTTCACACCACACCCACCGTGGAAGAAAGCTTTGTCCGTAAATATCGCAGCCTGCTAGGGCTCGACAGCCGTGAACTGGAGACTCTATTCGATTTCCAGCCTCTGCTGGTTGGACCAAAGATCAACATTTTAGGAGCCCGATTTCGTTTTTGGTACACCCTTCATCCCATCCCTACCCTGGGCTTTGAGGCCGAGCATCGCGGAAAGCGGTTCGCCTATTCCTGCGACACACTCTACGACCCGGAGGTCTACCGGGAGCTCTTTGAGGAAGGGGTCATCACCGAAAGCCGGCGAGAGAGCCTGGAAAATTTCCCCTGGGACGCCGACCTGATCTTTCATGAAGCGGGCATGCCGCCCATCCACACCCCCATCTCGGTGCTGGCCGAGCTTCCCCAGGATGTCCGCGATCGGCTCTTTTTGACCCACGTTTCCGACGATATCGTGGGTGACGAAACGCGTCTCAAGGTCTGCCCCACGGGTCTCGACGACACCATTATCATGCTCCCCCACAGTCGCCACCGGGAGGGTCGGGAAGTGGCTGTGGAGCTTCTGGACATTCTGCTCCACGCTGAAATCTTCAATGAGTGCGCTCTGCAAAAGAGCTTGGAGTTTCTCCAGATCGCGAATTTCCTGGACCTGCCCGCTGGGCACGAGGTGGTCAAAGCGGGAGAATGGGGAGACTTCTTCTTTTTAGTCTCTCAGGGTGAAGTGGCGGTCCATAGAGACGGACAGTTGGTACGAACGCTTCGCCGCTTCGATTTTTTCGGAGAGATGGCCATCGTCTTGGATCTCCCCCGCTTTGCCACCGTCATGACAGTCACCGACTGCGAGTTGGTAACCATCGCTCGCTCGGACTTTCTAAAGTTTATCGCCAACACCGAGCTTCCGGGACTTTTGCGCCGCGTCGCTCTCAACAAGATGAACGACCTCTGGCCTGTGATGAAGGCCAACCGTGGTCTGGCTCCCCTGTCTCCCTTTCAGCGGGGACAACTGCTGTCGATACTCGAGGCGCGGGACTGCCAACCTGGCGAAGTGCTTTACTCCGCGGGAGGCCTCCCCTTAGAGCTCTACCTCATCGCCGAGGGGCGGGTCAAATTGACCCGCTCTGACGGCGTGGCGAAGGAGGTGGGACGCGGAGCCTTGTTGGGCCGGTTTCCGGAGCCGGACCGTCTGATAACTCACGAAGTCAGTGCTATCGTGCTCGAGCCGACCCGACTATTCGTGGCGCCCCTGACCCAGCTGAGAGGCTTCTTTCGACGCAATCCGGGAACTTTCGTCCGTCTATCCCGTGCCCTTCGCAACGACACATTCGCTCACACCTGGTAGCAGGGGACTCGCACGACGGGAGACGAACCAATTCATACAGTGGAGATGGAAACCTACATAGAAGGTCAACGTGACCAAGGTCAACTAGACTCCCAAGGGGTCTTCACTCTCGACACCCTCGCCGCGCTCCGGATCACGCTAGCATCCTCCCTTCCCGAACCTCACTACTATCTCTTCTTACTTGTCCAGGGTTTGCTGGCCGGAGGAGCCAGTTCCATCGAGGTGGCGATCGGTCGCCATTCGACCCGGTTAGGATTTGACGACCCTCACGACCTCTTCACCGATCTTGAAGCCATGCGAGAGCGCCTGTGGCGCGGGCTCACCCTCTCTTCACCCAACCCCCGAGACATGGTCCTGGCTGGGATGGCGACCTCGGTGGGGCAAGAGATGGACAGGGCCGATCTTCTTGGGCCTAATCCCGATGGAGAGACCAACGTGTCACTCGAAATCAGCCTTCGCCAAGCTCAGGTGGTGGAGCATCCCGGAGGCCGCCCGACCAGCCATTCAACAATTTTTCTGCATCGCAACGTCTCGCAAAGCCAGAGCTTCGCCTGGACCAGGGTCTGGGGGGGGCGGCGGGAGGAAGGGGAGGTCCTACGGCGCTTCGAGCACGCCGACCCTCCGGTGAAGGTTGCCGGACTGGCAACCTCGCCGGCCCCGCTTTGGCCGGACGGCATCGATCCGGTGGGCTCGCTCGGTCCGATCATCTTGCTGGAAGGGGCAATCCTGGCTTCCCCGGGACAACCGGCTCATCGCGCTCACTCGACCCATCCCATGCTGCCGGCGGTGGATGAGCTTGGCGAGGAGATCTCCCCCGAACTCAACAGCCGTCTCAGCCAAACAGCGTCCCTAGCCCAAGGCGAGCCTCTCCTACCTCGCTGTCTTTTTCGGCGCGCCTTCTCTGGTTCGGGCGACATTCTGGTCGGAGACCTCGCGCCAGAGACCTGGCGGCAGCGCCGGTGGACCTTCTTTTTCACTTCCCACCGACAAAGTCTGGCCTGTGTCACCTGGGTCCGGTATGGAATGACCATGGAGCGCCAGATGGTGGACATGGGTTGGTCCGGGCTCTACCTGATCGCCCCCGCCGAGGAGCTGGATGTCGACGCCAGCGGATTCAGCCTGGTTCACAACGCCAAGTTAGAACAGCGTCTGGAAGAAGGTCGTGCCTTGCTAAACCGCGTCGCGGCCTCGATTAACACCACCGACTTGTCTCAACTGATGGAACGGCTGGGAAAGCCTCAAGAGACTGAGCTCGTGGGCAAGGCCTTCCCCTGGCTCAGCGACTCCACACCCGGCCTCTAAGGACCTCCGCCTACCTCGACCGGTTGTCCCAAAACCCGTCGCCACAACGCCCACCAGGGAAATTCACGAAGTTCACGAGGTCGACCGCCGCGGCGAAAATCTTCATAGGGACCGCTGTCGGAGACCGGCAACAGCGCGAATCGGAAAAGATAGTCATCACCTTGGGGGTCGACGGGAAAAAGCCAGCTCTTGAGTCTGCCGAACCTTAAATCGATAAAGTAGGGTTCACCGTTGACGAGATCTAAGCGATAAAACCCGCGAGAGAACCAGAGCAGCCTCCGCTCCGCCTTCCCCTGACCGAAGTTCTTCAGAAGGTCTCGATTCTTGGGGATTCTTTGCCACACGATCGGTCGCTCGAAAGAGTCCAAAAGCGAACTGTCGGCTACCCAGACGTCGTCTCCGGTATCGGCCAACCCGTACCACAAAATGCTATTGAACGGGGTGTTCACGCTGATCAGTTGCTGATAAGCGATCCCCTGCTCTTGCAACGAGCGGTCAAAGCGGGACAACACCGCGTACTTGGAACCCAGAGTCAAGACCAGGTAAAGGGTGGAAAAGAGCAGTCCGGCTCTCACCCCCTTCGGACTGTAGGGGCGTTCGCCGCGACTGACAAAAAGTGTCCACAGCAAACCGAGCGCCAACGGGAGGGTATAGAGCGGATCGATGATAAAGACCGAGCCGATGTTGACGGGATAGTTGCTGAAGGGAAGAAAAACCTGAGTTCCATAGGTGGTCAGCGAGTCGAGCATCCAGTGAGTGTTGAGCCCCAGCCAGACAAAGAGATTCCACTGCCGCCACGACACGTCGTAGCGACGGAAGACCCGCGCCAAAAGCCAGGCTAGGAGCGGAGTCAGCACTGTACAAAAGAAGAGGGAGTGACTGACTCCCCGGTGGAATCCCAAAGCTTGAGGACCCGTCAGATAACGGCGAAAAATGATATCGAGGTCGGGAAGTGTTCCCACTAATCCGCCCAATCCGAAAGGCGCGAGCCGAAAAGCGACCTTTCCTTCCCCAGGCTGACCCGTTCTCTTAAGAGTGCTCTCGCCCACGGCCGCGCCGAGTACAAACTGTGTGATCGAATCCATCGACCTCGAAATTCGTGCTCTAAGCCAGCGCCCCTGGCTGCCCTCCAAGGGCTCGAGAGACGCCCGAGTCGCACCTCTTCGCTCCTCTCTGGGGAATGATCTCACGTCCTCGAACGTGAGCTACCGCTTGGGTCAACTCCGCCCCGAAAAGCAAGATCATGCTGGAGTAGTAAACCCAGAACAAGATAAGGACGAGAGCACCGGCGCTACCATAGTCCGCGCTAAAGTCCGTACGACCCAGGTACCAGCCCAGAATGAATTTTCCCACCAGAAAGAGTAGCGCCGTGATGAAGGCGCCTCGCCAGACATCTTTCCAATAGACCTCGACGTCGGGCAGAAACTTGAACAAGAGCGCGAAGAGGCAAGTTATGGTGATGAGCGATATGGTTCCGTCCGCCAAACTGGTCATCCCCACACCCCAGCCCATTCGGTCTTCTAGCCAATGGCTCGCCGCCGAGATGAAAGCGGAAAGGACTAGCGAGATCAAGAGCAAGAAGCCGCTCCCCAGGACCACGGTCATGCTGAGAACCCGCTTGATGATGGTCTGCATCCAGCCAGCGTCCGGGTCCGGCTCCACATCCCAGACGCGATTGAGCGCCTTCTGAAGCTGAACGAAAAAGCCGCTGGCGCCCAACAGAAGGACGAGCATCCCTATGTAGGCGGCAGTTCCGTTAGGAGCGTTCGAGCGACGCTCGATGATGGACGAGATGGTCTCCGCGGTTTCTTGTCCAAACATCGTTTGAACCTGGCCCACCAACTGCTGAGCCGCGTCCGGACCCGAAAAAACGATGCTCAAAATCGCGGTCAGCACGACAACCAGAGGCGGAATCGCGGTGACGGCGTAAAAAGAGAGAGCCGCGGCCGTTGAAGCCGCGTCCTGGTCGGAAAAATCCTTAGCCGCTTTTTTGAAGGTGGCCAAAGCCGTGCTACTGTCCATGGACCGATTATCCGCTTTTTCCAAAGCTTGATCTATTGTATGACCAACCGTAGACACCCTATCCTAGGGAATGCATCCGATCACCGGAGAAGGGCTCGCGTTCACCTCGCTGCCGAAACCCGCGGCGTTGCGATGGCCTCCTCCTCCAAAAGCCGAGGCCACCTGACTCACGTCGAATTCACCGATGGAACGAAGCGACCAGGCCAGGCTTTCTCCTTTATTGTAGTAGACGGCGGCGAAAGCCGCTTCGGGAAACTTCCGGCACAGTTCATCGCCGATCTCGCTTTGAAAAAGACACGAGTTGCTGGCCGGAACATGATGCCCGGCGAGCTCTATCCAGTGAGCTTTCTTCACCGCTCGCTCGATCAGGCTGGTCTGGAATCCCAGTAGGCTGCGGCCGGCAATTTTGAGGGTCTCCACATCAAGCCTCGCCCACTGAGCGAAGTCAAACGGGATCTGGGTCAAGGCTAAGGCGACCTCTCGACTCTCCGGCAGCTTCCAACGCCAGAGGTCTCGGTCTTCCACGTAGGCGAAGGCTTCAGGAAAAGGAGTCTCGGGGTGCCAGTACTCCCATGCTATGCGAGCTCCCGACTTTCCCATGTCAAACAGCGCGAAATCGAGTCCCTGGAGGTCGACGGCCGCGGAGCGATGATGGTCCAAGACGATCAGCGATTCCACCCGCCCGGCCAGCTCCAACAGGGCTTCACGAGGGTAGGCGAAGTCCACGATGGCAAGCTTCGCCCCGGATGAGATTTCAGGAAGCGGCGAGCCGTGGCGAACCGGAGTGTAGCTGGACTGCTCGCCTAAAACAAGCCAGGCCGCGGTGGCCGCGGCGAATCCGTCGGCGCAGTTGGCGTGATACCAGACATCGGTAATGGAGCGTGGATCGATCAGCATGGCCCGAGGCTACCGGTCGGTGGTCAACTTACCGTCGACCACCGTCATCGGACGCTCTTTCACTTGAGGGCTCTCCCAGCTGTTGAGGTCGAACGTCTCTCCCGCCTTAAGAGAGGTCACGTTGAGGTCTTGGAAGGTTAAGGGGCGTCCCTGTTCACAGACCTCTGGCTGTCCGGCCGACCGCACCCAATGCACTCCGCCCTTTCCTACCACGCGCGAACTTCCGTCCTGCGAGACCAGGGCCGCCGTTCCTTCGTCGACTCCGACACCACGCATCGTGGGCAACTCCTCGTCTTTTTGCAGTCGCCCCATAAACGAAACCAGGCGACCCATTCGGTCCCGCTCGGAAAAATGACTGTCGGTGATCAGGCCTTCGAGGACCGGAGCCCTTAAAAAATCGCTAGAGAGAGTGATCTTCTCACTGTAAGGATCGGCCAGAGCTTCCTCCGGTGTTACCGTGTTCTTCTCGGCGGTGAAGACGTGCTGGCCTAAAACTGCTAGTCCGGCGGAGGTGCCTCCGATGGGGACCCCTTTGAGAATAGCGGCGTTCAAGGCATCCAGCAAGGCGCTATCCTTCCACTTGCCGACATAGTTCCACTGGTCGCCGCCGGCAAGAAATACCGCTTCCGCCTTCTCTACGCGCTCCACCACGAAAGGATCGTTAGCGGCCTGGGCGTCCTTGATGACCAGTGTTTGCACGGAATTGGCTTCGGTGATGTCGTCGAGATACTGTTGATAGCCGTCCCCGCCGCTACCGCGTAAGACGAGGAAATCTCCGTGACCGCCCTTTGTGTCCATCCACTGGAAGGCCTCGTCCACATCCCCCCCGCCGCCCATCAGGACAAATCCGCCCTCGGTCTTGGGAGTGGCGTCGCTCGTGTTTCCGCGCTGGAAGTAAGTGTAGTGCTCGGTATGTCGTGAAGTGAGTGTCAGCATATTCGGGTCCGCGCCACCGACTAAGATCAGAAGCGCGAGAAGAAGTCTATTCATCGTCCTTTGCCTATTCTACGTCAAATCTTGCGACAGATTGTTTCCGAGGTGTGAATGTCGTTGAAGAAATGAGATTGCGACGGTGGCCCAGAAGAGCGACGAATGCCATTGGTCTCTCATTTTCCGCTCCCATCCTTCGCGGAGCTGCGTCAGCGCGGCCACCAGGTTCTCGATCTCAATCAGGCCCACTGCCAGGACATTCGCGAAATGCACATCGGTCTTTTGAACATGATGCCGGACGCGGCCTTTCAAGTCACCGAACGGCAGTATCTCGGCCTGATCGGCGCCTGCAATCAGATTGTCCAGTTTTACGTCCACCCCTTCACCATCGAAGGCCTGGAGCGCGACCTTGCCACTCAGGCCTACATTGATCGCTACTATTCCCGTTTTTCACAACTGCAAAAGACCGGTCTTGACGCCCTGATCATCACCGGCGCCAACGTGACCAACCCCGATCTACGCTTGGAGCCGTTCTGGGACCCCCTGAGAGAAGTGGCCGAATGGGCGCAAGAGACGGTGACAAGCGTGATGTGTTCATGTCTTGCGAGCCACGCTCTGATCGAGATGCTTTACGGAGTGAGACGCTCTCGTCTGGACCGTAAGAAATGGGGGGTCTACCGTCACTTTCACACCGAGTACGGTCAACGCCACCCCTTGTTGCGAGACGTCAATACCCTCTTCGATGTGCCCCACTCTCGCTGGAACACCCTCGATCTCGAGGACCTTCAGCAAGCTGGTGTACCTGTTCTGGTGGTGACGCGGGCCGATGACGTTCATCTGGCCACAAGCCCCGACGGTTTTCGCTTCATCTTCTCTCAGGGCCATCCCGAGTACGACATCAACAGTCTTCTGAAGGAATACAAGCGAGAGGTTCTTCTCTATGCCGGACACAATCGTAAGACTTATCCGCCTTTCCCCGAGAACTACTTCTCGGAACGATGCGAGCGCCTGGGCCGCTCGATCGAAAAATTGGCTCGTCGACGCCGAGCCCACGGTGAAGCCCTCTCCGCCGATGAATTCTGCGAAACCGATTTCGAGACGTGCCTGCACAACACGTGGGGCGACACCGGCAAGGCGATCTTCAACAACTGGCTAGGGTTAGTCTACCAGATGACCCACATCGATCGGCGCCGTCCCTTTCTCAACGGAATTAACCCTGAAGATCCGTTAGGGTGTGCCATCAACTAACCTTCCGTCGCTACACTTGCCCGACACCCACTTCATGCGAACCCGCGCCCTCGGGGGGGGCGATATTTTTCTTAAATACATTTAGTATTAGGCGAAAAATCCCACCCCCCGAGAACAAAAATGTTCTAAGTGTAGCTCGGAATGCCAATTGATGGCACACCCTAAATCTTCGGAATAGCGTCTCGGCGTAGAAAGGAAGCCCAATGAGCCTGCAGCTCACCACTGGTGGGTCCCTCCAGTGGTGCCGGCAATCTCGCTTCCGCGATGGTTCCCCAGGGAGAGTTGGGACGCAACCGGAAAATTCCGCCCAGGACCTCGGCCCTTTCTCGCATGATGTAATGCTCCAAAGTGTCCTGGCAGGGCACCTCCGGAGGAGGGTCGCCGTCGTCGGCCAAGCGTAGGACAATCCAGTCACCGTCCATACTCAAAGCCACGTCGATCTGTTTGGCCACCCCACATCGAATGACGTGGTTGATCCCTTCTTGAGCGATGCGGAACAAAGCGATGCGGGTCTCCCAGTCCAGCGAGATCGGCGGGTGCGTGCGGGGGAAGGTCCAAGCCAGTCCCTCTCTCTGAGCGAACTGAACCAACAGCCATTCCAGGCCGGATTCCAGGCCGAGATCGTCGAGGATGGGTGGTCGCAACGAGGC
This sequence comes from Selenomonadaceae bacterium, assembly GCA_037189585.1. Classification (GTDB taxonomy): domain Bacteria; phylum Vulcanimicrobiota; class Xenobia; order Xenobiales; family JADMJV01; genus JAEXNA01. The sequence continues at coordinate 153,673 of JBBCJA010000012.1, forward strand.
GGTGAAGCGACGAACGCTATTCATGGCGTCCACCACCACGGTGGAAAGACGGGAAGCCGTCATGCCCGCCTCGGGCGGAAGACTTTGATGGAGGCGGTCCAGTTCGAGTTTTAGACCAGCCAGAGTCTGGCCTAACTCCTCATGAAGGTCGCGCGCTATCCCTTGACGCTCCTGTTCCTTGATAGTTTGAAGACGGCGCACGAAGGCCCGTGACACGGGGTCGACGTCGACCCGTTCGGTGATGTCGTCGACGCGAGAGAGAAACCCCTTAGGCACTCCTGCCTCATCTCGCTCTAAGATCGTGGAAAGCAGCGCCCAAACGACTCGTCCACTACTGTGAAGATAACGTTTGATGACCTGATGCATCTCTTCGCGATGGCGTACGGCACGATCCACCAAAGCCACGCTCTGGGCCCTGTCTTCGGGATGAGTGAGTTCACCCGCCGTTAACGAGAGCAGCTCGGATTCGGAATAGCCGAACAGATCGCAGATGGCCTGATTCACTTGTAGGAACCGGCCTTCGGGAGAAAGCCGGGCATAAGGAACTGGCTGGCTAGCCAGCTCCTCCCATGCTGGTCGCATTGTCTTAAATGACCCCCGGGAATGGCTTAGCCATCGACCCGAGATTGGCCTGCCGGATCGGAACGAAGAGACCTATGGTGGCATCCCGGAGGACACGTTAGCGGCCGGGTCTACCTCCCCCTCGATACGAATCCCTGGTGTTATAGGGTCCATGCGAGCCATCACTGGGGGGCTCCCCCGGAAAGCCTCCTTGAGGAGGCGGCCAAGGGCGGCCGTCGGGTCCAGAGACTGGCGACGGCATGCCGTCCGGCACAGGTGGACGACCGTTCCTCCCCGGTTCTCGTATGTCGGGGACGGGTTGAGAAGATGATTGAACCGGCATCGTAGGGGATTCCACTACACTGACTGGGGTGGCTCGCTCCTCAACCACGGCGCTCGGCTGAGCGGGCGGTACGCTCTCGACGCGACGGGGGGCCGTCGGATAGCTGTCGCGGGGCCAGTTCTCGACGTTCTTGGTGCTGCTCACGGCCACTTTAGGTTGATCAGGCTGGCTGGTTATCGCCGTCTTCGGTTGAGAAGGTGGTTGTTTGGGGCGGGCGATAGGGCTGGGGATTTGGGAACGTCCGCTCGGCGGAGAGAGCACGGCTTTTGTCTCTTGGCCTTCTTCCCCGCTATGAGAAGATAAACCCGGGCCAGAGAGGGTAGGGCCAGACCCTTCCGGAAGGGCGACCGAGCCTCGATTCACCACGCGTAACTGTTGCTCCGGGGTCGAGGTCTCTCCCCTCAACTTTGGACCGAGAGTCAGGCCTAACAACAAAGCCAGAACCGCCGCGGAAATGGCCCCCAGAGCTCCCCAAGGCACACGAGACAGCATCGGCTCGGAAGCCGGAACCAGTTGCACCTCAAAGGTTGGCTTGGGGGCTGGAGTGCCTATCGTGCCGCCAAGGTCTTCCGTGGAGCCCTCTTCCTCAGACTCTACTCCAACCGAGTCGAGACTGAGCAAAAATTCTTCCACCGTGCTCTGACGCTCACCCTTGCTGATGGCCAATGCTTTCAGAAAAATCGCATCCAGAGCTTTAGGAAGTTGCGGATTGACCCGCGAGGGAGGCTCGACTTCCGCGCCTTGGGAGATGCGCGAGACGGCGTCAGGTGGAATCTTCCCCGTCATCAACTGATAGAGAGTGGCGGCCAAGGAATAGATGTCCGAACGCTGGTCGGTCGACTGCCCTCCGCCATACTGTTCGATGGGAGAAAAACCCGAGGTCCCCGTACCTCTGAGAAAGGTGCTGGTCTTTTCACCCTCCTGCCCAGTTCGGGCGATTCCAAAATCGATCAATTTGACCCTACCAGAGCTTTCCACCATCACATTCGATGGCTTGAGATCACGAAAAAGAATCGGTGGGTCCTGAGTGTGCAGATAGGTCAGCACGGCACCCAATGGTTGAGCCCATTCTTTGATCTGAGCCCAGGAGAACGGCCGCCCGCGCTGCCGCAGTCTTTGTTGCAGCGTTTCCCCAGGAACGTAGGCCATGACCAGATAGTGTTTGTCGGCCTCGACAAAAAAGTCGGTCACAGCGACCAGATTGGGATGCTCCAGATGGGCCAGCAACTTGGCTTCCGATCGAAATTGCGCGACAGCGGCATCTAATTCGCGCTGACTGAGCCCTCGAAGCTCCATCTCCTTGATGGCGACCTTTTTCCCACCGAGTGCTTCCATGGTGGCTAGATAGACGGCGCCCATACCGCCCTGACCCAACACCGACTCGATCCGGTAGCGCCCGGCTAAGACCTGTCCTGGCTCAGTCATCGCGCTCATCTCTTTGAGCGGTGACTCGATTGCGACCGTTGGACTTGGAAGCGTAAAGAGCTTCGTCAGCCTTCTGGAAGGCAGCGCGCCAATCCTGAAAGGTCACCAGGGCGACGACTCCGGAACTGATGGTGACCCGCAAAGTGGATTCACTGGAGACGGGGATATCGGTCCCCTCGACTTCACTGCGGAGTCGCTCGAGCAAAGTGACGGCACCCTCGAGGCCTGCCTGGCGAATGTATAGAATGAACTCTTCCCCACCCCAACGCCCGACCAGATCGCCCGTTCGTACTCCCTCTTTGAGCTTTCCGGCCAGGGTTCTCAGAACGACATCGCCGGCCTGGTGGCCGTGAGTGTCGTTGACCTTCTTGAAATGGTCCACATCCACCAGAGCCAAACAGGACTCCATTTTGTGCCGCGTGATGACGCTGAACTCTTCTTCCAGTCGCTCCTCGAAGGTGCGGCGGTTGAACAAACTCGTCAGAGGGTCCAGGGTCGCGCTCTGGTACATCTTCTGCAACAAGTCCTGAACCCCCAAGGTGGAGGCTTCGAGACGCATCTGGACTTCGGGACCTAAAGCCATGGTCTCGCCGGGGCTGAGAAGTCGCTTTTTCACTAACACGCCGTCGACAAAGACCCCGTTGGTGGAATCCATGTCCTCCAGCATCGCCTTGCCGTTGGGGTCAAGGGTTAAGCTGGCGTGCTCTCTGCTCACTCCGCGGCCGGTCACGGGAATGTCGCACTTGTCCGAACGGCCCAGAGTGGTTCGCCCGGGATTGAGATTGAAGACCGCCCCCTTATCAGGCCCGGCCATCACCAAAAGGTAGAAAGACGGTGTCTCGGAGAGCTGAGTCAGCTGGACTGGAGTTAAAAACTCCATGGTTTCGGTAAGCGGCTCTTCCACTCCTGACGAGATACTCGAAAGTGGGCTCGAAAGCCTGCAAACTTAGGAGACGGCCCACTCCCGCGAACGCTCCACCGCCCTGCGCCAGGTCGCCCTCCGCTCCTCGGCTTGCTGGGAGCTCTGTTGGGGTTCGAAAGTCCGCTCGATCTGGTCGCATTCGGACAGGTAGTCCAGGTCGGGGTAAAGCCCAACCGCCAATCCCGCCAGTAAGGCGGCGCCTAAAGCTGTGGTCTCGGTATTTTTGGGACGCACCACCGGTGCCTGCAACAGATCCGCCTGGATCTGCATCAACAGATCGTTACCGGCCGCTCCTCCATCGACTCGCAAAGCTCGCAGGTCGACACCGGCATCCTTTTGCATCGCTTCCATCAAGTCGGCCACCTGAAAGGCGATAGCTTCCAGAGTCGCCCGGGCGATGTGGGCGCGACCCGTGCCGCGAGTCAGACCGAGGATCGTTCCTCGCGCGTCCTGGTCCCAGTAGGGGGTGCCCAGCCCGTTGAAAGCCGGCACGAAGACGACCCCGTCGCTCGATTCCACGCTTCGGGCCAACGGTTCCACCTCGGACGAATTCGAGATGATACCCAATCCGTCGCGCAGCCAGCCCACAGCGGCGCCGCCGATAAAAACGCTGCCTTCCAAGGCGTAAGAGGTCGCTCCCTCTCTCCCCCAGGCCACCGTCGAGAGTAACTGGTTCTCTGAACAGCGCCGCTCGGCTCCCGTTTGCAAGAGCATGAAACAGCCTGTTCCGTAGGTGTTCTTAGAGTATCCCGGCTGGTGGCAGAACTGGCCAAAAAGGGCCGCCTGCTGGTCTCCCGCGATACCGGCCAGCGGGATCGTCCCACCCAGAACCGTTGTCTCGGCGAAGACCCCTTGAGAGGGAACCACCTGAGGCAAGACGCTTCGAGGAATATTGAAAAGCTGCAAAAGCTCCTCGTCCCATTCACCTCCCTCGATGTCGTAGAGCATGGTGCGACTGGCATTGGAGGGGTCGGTCAGATGGGCCTGCCCCTGAGTCAATTTGTGGATCAGCCAGCTGTCGACCGTTCCAAAACAGATCTCTCCCGCTTGAGCCCGCTCTCGAACGCCGGGTACGTTGTCGAGGACCCAGGCCACCTTGGAAGCGGAGAAATAAGCGTCCACCACCAGACCTGTCTTCTCGGTGATCTCCCGACCCCTCTCGGCCTTCCAGGCCTTGCACCGTCCGGCCGTTCGCCGATCCTGCCAGACGATGGCGTTGGCCACCGGCTGGCCCGTCTGGCGGTCCCACAGTACCGTCGTCTCACGCTGATTGGTGATCCCGATCCCTTTAACTTCATCGGGACGGATATCGGCCTTGGCCAATGCCTCATGGGCCACCGCCAACTGGCTGGACCAGATCTCCTCGGGGTCGTGCTCCACCCAGCCCGGATGAGGATAGATCTGGCTAAACTCCCGTTGAGCCAGGCTGACCACCTGAGCGCGCTGGTCGAACAGAAGGGCCCGGGAAGAGCTGGTACCCTGGTCTAAAGAAAGAATATAGGACACGGTTCACCTCGCGAAAACGGCAAATTCGAAACCTCGCCAGAACCTTCCTGGGAGGACCCGTCAGCGACCTTGAGCAACCTCGAGAAAGTGGATGACGCGGACCTTATTCTCGTGGACGGAACGACCCTGGATGGCCACCGCATCGACCTGGCGGTGGTCGGAACAACGATCTCGGAACTGGCTCCGACCGGCGCTCTCCGTCACCAGCGACGTGCCGGCACCACTGTTCTCGAGTTGGAAGGACGACTCTTGACCCCAGGATTGTGGGATGCCCACATCCATCTCTATCATTGGTGCCAAGCTCGGCGACAGCTCTCCTTGACCGGCTGCGCCGACCGCGACGAGCTCTTGGCCCGAGTGGCCGGCGCCCCTTCGGGAACAGGATGGCTGCTAGGGAACGGCTGGAACAACTCCACCTGGCCGGATAGCCGACCACCGACTCGACAAGAGCTTGATGAGCGCACGGGTGAACGCCCCACCCTGCTCTGGTGCTCGGACCTTCACTCCGCGGTGGCCAACACGGTGGCTCTGCGACAAGCGAACATGCTCAGTCCTGGACTGGCTATCGCGGGCGGGGTGATCGAACGCGACCCGGACGGGTCGCCCAACGGATGGCTCAAAGAAATGGCCGCCAACCAGATCCGACAAACTGTCCCCGAACCGACTCCCGCCGAGCTTCAAGAGCTTCTCGAACAAGCCGCGGGAGAACTCCTGAGTCTGGGCGTGACCGCTGTCTGCGACCAGAGGATCAAGGACCAGAATGACGGGCGGGTCATTATGGCGGCTCTCCTCGAGCTCGAGCGAGAAGGTCGCTGGCCTTTACGGACCAGTGTCAATCTGGCGGCCCACCATCTCGATCAGGCCATCGCTTTAGGCTTGACGACGGGCTTCGGCTCGGACCGAGTCCGCTTCGGACACCTCAAACTTTTCGCCGACGGCGCCCTGGGTTCACGGACAGCTCGCATGCTGGAGCCGTTCTCTTCCGGCGGCTGCGGGCCCGACGGCCGGGGGCTCTATCTGACCGAGCCCGAAGAGATGCGCGAAACCATCCACAAAGCCGCTCGAGCCGGCTGGAGCATCTCCATTCACGCCATCGGAGACGAAGCCAACCGGGTCTGTCTGGACCTTTTCGAAGAGCTCGACCGCGAGGGTGTTCCACGCCCTCGAATCCCTCACCGGATCGAGCACGTTCAGATCCTCTCCGACGCCGATGTCGGCAGATTGGCCCAACTGGGTCTGAGCGCCAGCGTGCAGGCCGGGCACCTGCTCGACGACCGCGCCGCCGCCGATGACGCCCTGGGTCCGCGCGCCCGCCTGGCTTACCGCTTCGCCGACCTGCTCCAGGCAGGCACACGTCTCGTCTTCGGCACCGACGCGCCTGTCAGCCGGGTGGACCCGGCCTACGGCATGCGGGCTGCCCTGCATCGCCGGTGGGGAAATGACTCACCCTGGTTTTCCGAGCAATGCTTGTCAGCGGAAACCGTTTGGCGCGGCTACACCGGCGATGCCTCGCTAGCAGCCGGCTGGAGCGACCTGGTGGGACGCCTGGAGGTGGGACAGGTCGCCGACCTGGTCTCGTGGGAAGGCGAATTCGAGCAAGCCCGCGATGGATTCTCGACAGGACCAGCTCAGGTCATCTCCGATGGAAAGTTGCTCAGACCATGACCTCTCGCCCTTTACGAATCGCCTTGATCAAGGACGGTGAACCTTTCCCGCAATTCATCGCTCCCTGGACTTTGCGCAGTGGAAACCTGGCCGTGGCGTTAGCCGAGCGAGGTCACGACGTGACCTGGTACTGCTCCACCTTCATGCACTACGAAAAGGAATTCTACGCCACCTTGGACACCACCGAGGAGCGCCCCGAAGGCTACCGCATGCGTCTTCTTCATTCCGGCGGATATCGGCGAAACATCTCGCCTCAGCGCTACTTGCACCATGCCCGACTGGGGGCCAAAGTGTATGAAAACTTACGTCAAAGTCCGAAACCTTTCGACCTGATCATCTGCTGCGTGCCCATCATCGAGACGGCTCTAGCTTGTTGGCTTCACGCTCGGGCCCAAAAGATTCCACTGATTCTCGATATCCAAGATCCCTGGCCCGAAGTGTTCGTCACCTACGCCCCTCGACGCTATCAAGCGTTCGTCCGGGGAGTACTGGCCCCTTATTTCCTTCTGGCCGGCGGCCTTTTTCGAAGAGCCGATTCGGTGGTTTCTTGCTCGGAGGGCTTTCTCGAGTGGGGGCAGCAACTCGCCGGGCGCGATTCTCGACAGTGCGATAGAGATCGAGTTTTCTATCACGGCGCTCACGACATGGTGGGAAAGATCGCCCCCTGTCCGATTGTCGAAACTTCTGGTCTACGCAGTATTTACGCCGGCGCCATCTCCCGGACCTACGACCTCGAGCCGGTACTGCAACTGGCTTTGGCCCAGGCCGAGCGGGGCGACTCTCACCACATCTTCCTGGCCGGCCAGGGCGATAAGTACCAGGCTCTACGGAACCAGTATGAACAACTACCCAACGTCACTTTTTTGGGTTGGATGCAACGAGACCAGGTCTACGCCCTGGCTCAGACTTGCCATCTCGGTTGGTTGCCGCTAGCCGAGGGGCGGGACGATTTTCTGCCCAACAAACCTTTCGAATACGCCGCTTTAGGCCTGGCCATCGCAAACTCTAGCCAGGGCGAGGCCGGTCGATTGATAGAACGCCATCAGATGGGTTTTTTCTACAAAGATACAGCTCATCTGATTAGCCAGGTCCCTCACCTAATGCCGGGGCAAAAGACCCTGGAAACCTGGCGCCGGAATGGTCGGCGTTTCTTCTCCACTCAGGGCGACGCCAAAGTCTGCGCGGGCTACTTCGCCGACCACGTGGAAAACGTGGCGGCTCAGGGCGGAGCCGGATAGATCGGATTCAAGCGGTGAGCCTCTTCGAGGTACGGCCTTCCCTCGGCGAAGCGACCCATGGTCCAAAGAGAAATACCCAGACCGTGCAATGCCCTCGGGTCAGGCTTTTCTTGCAACAAGAACCGGAAGATGGGCTCGGTCCTTGCCGGCTCGACATAAGGGCTGATGGAATCAGCCACATCATAAAGTAAGGGAATCAGCTGAAGCGATATCTGAGCCTTGTGTCCAGGGTGAGCCAACGGCATCAGCGAGAGGTCGTAGCGGGCCAGGACCTGATTTTCTATCGCTCTTCTTTCCGCCTGGTCGTTGATTCTGCCAGCGATCAAAAGCAGCCCGTGGTAGCTGCCTGGAAAGTTGTAAGGGTCGAGCTGTAGAGAGGCCTGGTAAAGCCTTCTAGCTTCCGGGTACTTTTCTTCGCGGTAGGCCACATCGGCGGCCAACTGGTAAGCCGCGGCGGTCCGGGGAGAGTTTTCCAGAACACGCTGGGCCAAAACCCGCAAATCTTCCAACGGCGCCTCATCGCGGAGGCCGTACTGCAAAGCCGATAAGGCGGGAGCCGACCAGGCTGGAATCCGGTCGGAGATCGAGCGGCTCTGAGTGTAGGCCCGCGCCACGGTCAGCTCCTGGAGACTTCGAGCGTAGTCTCTTTGAGCTCCCCAAAAATACAACGGCAGAGCCGCAAGTCCGAGAAATCCGAGCGAGCGAGCGCGCCCTGTCGAAGAAGGTAGCGCCGGAGCGGAAAGCGCCGACATGATCATGGCAAGCACCACCCACAGATACGCGAAATGATAGCCTACCTCGACCTGAGCGTAGATCATTCCTGAAACGACACCGATGAAAAGTCCTCGCTGCCAGGGGTGTTCTTGCGGACAGGGGTTGATGCGCCGTCCCTCCAAGGCGAGCCAGAGTCCGAAAATAGCCAGTCCCAGCAGACCGAGTTCAGCCGCCATCTCGCAGATAGCGTTGTGGGCCGAATCGCTGTAGTAGTAATACAACTTCTGAACTTGAGGATAGGCCTCTCCGAACCGTCCCGGCCCGACGCCCAAAATGGGATATTTCAAGCCCAGAGCCAACCCTGTTCTCCAAAGCTCGATCCGGCTAACCGCCGAATTGTCCTTACCCGAGAGCTCTTGCCAACGCGACTGTGCCGTGACCTCCTGAGAAACTGGAGGGCGCAGTGCCGAGGTCAGAAAAAACGACAGCATGGATACGGCAACCAGTGCGACGGCACGCATTCCGACGGAGCGAGGGATACGTCCCTTCCAAACCTCGAGCAACGATGGAAGCGAGGCCAGGACCGCGACACAGATCATCAAACCCTGGCCGGAAAAGAGCCCTCGGATAGCGACCAGACCTGCCAATCCCAATAGCCAAAAGCATCCCCAGGCCAGCAGTCTGCGCCATGAACACCGGCCTTCCAACAAGAGCAGGCCGACGAATCCAAAGAGCATCACAAGCCAGGCCGCTCGCGAGATTGTCAACAAAAGAGTCACAATAGCCAGGATGGACGGAAGCAGCGCGGCCATGGCGGTCCTCGGTTTGGCCAGGAGAAACTCGTGAAAAGCCAGTGGCGCCACCATCAATAGCCAACTCGCCAGCACCCCGGGAAGTTGAAACGGTCCGGCCGCGCGCTCACCCGGTTCGGTCAGCGAAATTAAGCAGATCAACACGATCGGAATGTGAACCCAAAAAACTCGTACGGCTAAAGACGGTCGAGCGGGTCGAAGATAAGGTGTCGCCAAATAAGCGCAAGCCGCGGCGAACCATCCCTGGGAGAAAAAAAAAGAGTTGAGAATCTCCGACCCGGTCAAACACGAAACCACACTGTGGGCTAGAAACGCTAAAGCGCACCAGCCCGGCCACGAAAGCGAGCGGCCTTGAAAACGGATGCTAGCCCCCGAGGTGGCTAGAGCTACCAGCGTCAACATCAAGACTTCGCTCCGGCTAGCGTCGTTAATCCCAATTGCTGGGGCGGTGAAAATAAAACCAAACCCGGGGAACAGAAGCTCCCACAGGGGAGGTAAAATCGGCAACCACCAAAGAGTTAGTAAGGCCATCCGTCCACAAGCCGTCATGTCTTCTCCGTCTCGGGCATATCCACCGTTTTGAGGCGTCCCGAAGTTTCGAAAAGTTCCAAAAAATTGCCTCGAAGTATCTGCGCTATGGGGCGGGTAAAATCCAGCTTGTCACACAGGATCTGAATCACCGCCGTGATCGGGACCGCCAGCAACGCGCCCACACCACCCCACAGAGCCGTCCAGACAGTTAAGGCCAGAAGTACTACTACCGGTGACAGGTCCATGGTGTCGCCCAACAGCTGAGGTTCCAGGACGTTTCCTATCATAAAGTGTATGATTCCTGGAAGTACCAAGGCCAAAATAGCTTCCGTTCGACTGACATCCGGGCTGACCAGAATCATGGGAAGTGGCAAGAAGGTGGCCGCGATGGAACCGACGTTGGGGATAAAGTTCAAAAGAACCGTCAACAGTCCGAAGACCAACGCCAACTCGATATCGAGGAGCCACAGGATCAATCCCGCCATCGCACCGTTGAGCAGGGCCAAGGCGGTCTTGACCTGGATGTACTTTTTCACCTTCTCATTGATGTCGTCGAGAACACTGGGCAACGGCACATAGTGGGAGCGACTTCCAAACAGCATGAACATCAAGAACAAGATCACCACAGTGGACTGGCTCAAAATGTAGATAATGCTGTTGGTCATGGCGGCGATGAACGTTCCGATGCCGACCGAGAACTGCTCAAACTGCCCTTGGGACAAGGCGCGGAAGCGCTCTCCCACCACTGGGAATCTGGAAGAAACGCTCTCGAGAAGCCCTTCGATCTGTTTGACATAGATGTCGGAACTCTCCAGAAGCTGACTGAACGAGTTGGTCAGAATCGAGCTTGTTCCCAGGATCGCCACCACTGTGCCGGCCATGGTCAGAGTGACCGCTAGAGCATGGGGCAATCGACAGCGCAAGGTCATCCAGGCCACGATCGGATCGAGAAGTTGAAAAATAAAGAGCGCCAGAACGAAGGGAATGAGCACCGCGCTCATCCAGTAAGCCACCGCGCCCAGCAAACATGTCGTGATGATCAAAAGACAAGCGGTTTGAAGCTGGCGTTCTCGCTCCCAGCGCTCGCGACGCCCTTTCATCCGGCATCCTCCGGGCCCTGGAGGCTCTTCGGGGTGGGAACGACCGCGTAAACGGCGAGCCCGGTGACCAGAGTGGCCAAAGCTCCCCAACCGACGGACGGGTTCACCAACAGTGCCGCCACGGAGGTGATCATCGCGCCCAGAAGATAGATCGTCGGCCAGAGGTAATTCGGACGTGCTCGGGCCGGGAGACGAAAGACCATGGCCACCGTCATGGCCGAAACCAGAGAAAGAACTAAACTGAGGTAGCCGAGTTGCTGGAAAAGGTCGGACCAAAGCGTCATCACGACGGCGATGGCACACTGCAAGGCTGAAGCTTGAGCCAGAGTCAACGGCGGCAAGAACCCATCTTCTCCCATTTTCTTCACCACCCTTGGCCCGGAGACCGCCGTGCCGGATATTAGAGTGAACAAGGAAAGAAGGACCAGAGCTCTCACCCCTTCAGCCAGACCCGTTCCTCCAAGCGCCTGGGCCGAGGCCAACGCGATCCCTGGAACCTTCAAGCTCTCCACCGGAGCCGAGAACAAAAAGACCGCGTTGACGCAAAGGTACAGAACGGCTGTGATCACAGTACCCCAGAACATGGCCCGCGGGATGTCTCGACGTGGCTCCTGACACTCCTCGGCCACGTAGATGGCGGCGTTAAATCCGGTGAAGGACAGCGTTACCATCAGGACCGCGTAGGCCCATGTGGCCCATCCGGCCACCGGCTCTGTGGCCGGGGGAGCCGCCACCGAAGGCGGTAACAAGCTCCACCCGACCAGGATAAAACCGGCTAGAAAGAGCGCTTTCAGAGTGACCGTGAGGTTCTGTAGCAGGGTTCCGAAGCGGACCAGGAACCCCTGGGAGATGGACAGGAAAACCAGTAAGCCGACCCCCAATCCTTTCTCCACTTCATTGGAGAAGGGAAGGTACTCCGCCATGGCCAGCGCCCCGTAGGCTTGAGCTCCCGCGAACCCCGCTAGCAACGAGACCCAGCCCGCGATAAATCCCGCGGCGGGATGCCACAAGCGAGACAAGAAAAGATACTCTCCACCCGAAAGCGGGAGAGCCCGCGCCAGCGCGGCGAAAGATTGCGCACCAGACAAGGCCAGCAACGCGGCCAGAGCCCAGACCAACAGCACGGCCTGCGGCGTCCCGAGGTCGCGCAGAGTGAAACCCGAGGTGGTGTACACACCGGCGCCGATGGTGTTGGCCACCACCAAACAGGTCAGGCTTGGAAAACCAAATTTGACCGATTTCAGTTGTCGCGACCCTTCTTACTAGAAAGCAGGAACGCCGCCGCCGCTCCCCCGGTTATCACCAGGACGAGGAGAACGAGAATCGAAAGAATCGCCATCGCGATGCTTTCGTTAAATGAAACCGGTTTCACTGCCTGAGGAGCGTCCATCCTGGGATGCTGACCGGCAGCGCTCCGAACTTCGGGGCTTCTCCCGCTTGCGAGCCATCCTATGGAAGCGCTCGCTCCTGCTCTACCAAAGTTACTGTTTGGCTGGAACTTCCTGGTATTTTCCTCTCATCAGGGCACTTCGCAAAGGCCCCTCCCCCTGGGAACTTCTCTCCGCCACACGAGTGAAAAAGAAAGCGGACATCTTTGGAGAGACCCCTATTTTGACCACCGTCCGTCTCCTGGAAACCGCTGAGGCCATCCACGGCCACCTCCCCAGACCGTTTGTGGATCTCGGCTGTGGCCGGGGGGTCACCTGTTTGACCGCGGCAAGCCTCGGCTACGAGTCCCTCGGGGTCGAACAGGAAGAGAGCTGGGTGGGCTCGGCTCAAGCCGTGGCCCATGAGTTGTCCTTACCCGCGCGCTTTGAATCGGGAGACTTGCGCCTGGCGAAGTGGCCGGAGGGGGGTACCTACCTGGCCGTGGCTACCGCCTTTCCTCTGGAACTGCGAAAGAGTATAGTGGAGCGGTGGCGGACCTTGCCCCCCGAGAGCACCGTGATCATCACGGGAGACTGGGACCTTTCCGAGGAAGGGTTCGAGCGGCTCTGGAGCGGACGATTTCCGGTGGATTGGGGAACCGCCACTTTCGCTTTATGGAAGCCTGCTAAACCTCTTGAAGCAGTGCCTTGATCGCCGGCAAAGTGAGTTTTCCACGCCCCCAGGTCGCGTTGGGCAAGGCACCGGTGTAAGTGTCCTCCTTGAGATGCTTGTCCAAAAGAGTGCGTACCTGAGCCAGGGTCAACTTCGGGTTTTTCTCCAGCAGTAGCGCCATGACTCCGGCTGAATAGGGTGTCGCGGCGCTAGTACCGTTGAACAGAGTATATTGCCCTGAGGTCTCAAAGAGCTTCTTGTCCCGCACATCGGCGGAACCGGGCGCGGTCCACCACTGTCCGGGCGCGATAAAGTCCGGTTTGAGCCGCCCAAGGCGCGTTAAGCCGGGATTGGAATAGCCGGAAACGTCTCCCACTGTCATGGCGGCCATCTCATCGCTGTCGGGGACCTCCACGCCCAGCTGAAGCTTTCTACCGTCTTTTTCAAAAAACGGATTAAAGTCGTAACTTCCCACGGACAACACATTCTGAGCGTTGCCCGGATAGCAGACAAGCTCCTCGAAAGTAGCCACACCTCGGTCGAAAGCCGCCGCTTTCCCGCCGATATGACCGCTGATGTAAGCGTCGAAGTGTCCCGGCTTGCCGGCGGTCGAGACGATCTCTATCTGGTCGAGTCCAGGGGTGATCTCGAAGCGCCAGACTGTCTGACCGGTCACGCCATGCCTGTAGCCACTGGTTTCAATCTTTGGAGAAACCGACAAGCTGGAATCGGCCGAGTCGAAATAAACCGAAACCTCCACCGAGTCTTCCTGGGTGACCTTGGGGAACTTGAGAATTCCAGCGCGGTCCGCGCCCCCGTAGTCGCCGCTGGCGTGAATTCGGTCCTGACCTTCGTTACCGGCCGCGAAAAGAACCAGGCGTCCCGGGCGCTGTTCGGGGAAACGTTCGTCCATCTGTCGCTCCACGATAGTGGAACCGTCGTGGCCGCTGCGATGCCCACCCCAACTGTTGGAGATCACCAGGGGACGCGCTCCGGCCTTCGAATCGAGCCAATCCAAGATGGCCGGAAGAAGATAGGTATTGAGAGACTGATCTCCCAGGCGAACCCCGATAAGCTCCGCTTCGCTGGCCACTCCGGCGTAGCGACCGTCGGCTAGGGCCTGACCGTTGCCCGCCGCGATCCCCGCGCAAGCCGTTCCATGGCCATCACGGTCCCAAACGATCTCCGGACGCTCTTTCTCCGACTTGGCCAGATAAGCGTTGATGTCGTCTCGGCTATAGATCACTCCGATCGACTGATCGTCGGGGTATTTGAACGGAGCCGCGGTACCGAAACCCGATCTCGTCTCGGTCGTATCCCAGATAGCGGAAAACCGTGACACCAACTTGCCGTCGGGCCCAATCTTCTGAAAGTCAGGATGGCGAACGTCGAATCCTGTGTCCACGACCGCCAGCATCACCCCTTTACCAGTGAATCCCTCGAGCCCCTTCTTCACTACCGCCTCGGAGCTCGCTCGGGTCGCCTGAACCGGCTTTGCCTGAGGCGGTAAAGGGACGGTCACGCTGCGATTGTAGTCGAGCCAACTCAACTTGGGAGCGGCCGCGATCTCTTCGAGCGCCTGGTCGTTGGGCTGGGCGAAGATATCGACGAATCGGCCGGAGCGATGAAAGACGCTAGAAAATTTCGGTTGGAAGGCCGTGGCCGAGGCAACGTCGGCGAACTCTAGATGAAAGACACGATAGGTTTCGCCCGATGACGTCGCGGACTTTCCCGTGGAGACTTCGGAACGCGACTTAACCGTTTCCAGGTACCCCTTCTCGAAATGAAACGGTTGGGCGTTAGCGGTAGCGATCGCGGAGAAGAGAAGAATTCCGGCAAAGGTGGCTTGGTGAGTACGGGAAATAACCATCCGGGAGGTTTCTTAATGAGCCGAGGGGTCCCTTCCCTCTACCGCTTCTTGGATCAGACTATCCCAGTCGCTCGGCGGGTTCTCTTCGCGCCAGACCGAGACGTCGGCTTCATAGACCTTCTGATAAAAATCATCCCAGTCAGCGAAAAAACGAGTGTGAGGGAATTCGGGTGAGGGCCGACTGCGGCGGCACCAGGTTAGGTGCACTAAGGCGAAGCCGTCCACCGTCTGGACCAAAACATCGTCCGAATCAGCCCGAATGGCCAGAGTCTTGACGATATTGCCGTAGAGAGGATGCGGCGGTGTCAATTCAGCCTCAAGTTGACTCTTGAGAAAATCGGAGTTCTCGGTCGGCTCCCACGGCTCCTCGAAGGTAAAATCTGACGTCACGAAGAGTCCGCTTCGCTTCGAATTCCATCCCTCCTGGAGCCCTTGACTTCGAGGGACCCGGCCTTGGCCCCACGAAAGAAACTCCATGCAGTCTCATTGCCTCAACCACCAGGACAAAGTCGCCACCCACCGCTGCGTCTCGTGCCTCAAACCGCTCTGCGAAAACTGTATTCAGACCTTTCCCGAGGGGGTCTTCTGTGGTGAGGACTGCCATTCCAAAGCCGAGGCTACCTCTCAACGCGCCGCGGCTATCGCCAAGTCCGATCGAGAACTGGCCGAATGGCAACAGCGTCAGATGGCTTTCAAGATCATCGCGACGGTGGTGGTGGGCTTTGGGCTTTTCTTCGGATGGGATCACCTACCCACAGTACTCACCTCTAATGTGGAGAAGCTCTGGGCCGCCATCAAAGGCCTCTTCGGTTAAAGCCTGAACATATTCCAAGTTTGACTTGAAAATTTATCCCATAAAGGGTAAGGTCTGTCCTACCATGGCAACGTCGCGACGCCCTCTATCTCGCCAAATATCCCAATTTGGGGCCCTGGCCCTGGCCCTTCAGCTCTTTCTGAACTCCGGTTGTCAACCAGCTACCGATCCTAGTCCCACCTTCAGCGCGAGCACCACTCCGGCGGCCACCGGCTCCCCCGCGGCCGTGGCCACTCCCCTCTCCTACGAAGAGATCCTCCAGCGCTACCAAGCCTCCGTGAAACCTTCTGAAAACGGGTGGTCAGAGCTGTCGGCTTTTCTAAAGGGGACCGCCGAGGAGGCGCCCACCGAGATGGAAAACGCGGCGGAGCTAGATCTCGACATACCCGCCGATGCCACCGCCTTCGATGACAAGGTTTTGCCCCTACTTCGCTCAGCCTTTACCAAGACCGCCTTCACGGGAGCTCCCAAGCTGCTCTCCGGCCAGGATCCGATCAATCCTCATTATCGTGATCTTCGCGCGCTGTGCGACCTTTTGACCAAGCGTGCCGATCAGCTCTGGGCCTCTGACAAGAAAGAGCAAGCCTTGGAACTCGTGGAGCTGCCTCTGTCGCTGGCCCACTCTTTGCAAAGCCGGCCAGAGACCGTCAGCGTCAACGATTTCAGCTCCAAATACGCCGCGGTCGCCCTTGCCACCATTGCTGACTGGGCCAGCACCAACACCCTGGTTCAGCCCCAGCTCGACACATTGAGCTCGATCTTGGCCAAATACAGACCTGACTACGATCATATGGCCCTATCCATTTCCGTGGATTTCGCCTCGCTGGAAAATTCCATCGACAATCAGGAGATCCGAACCGGTATCCTGGGATTGGGACTTTCCAAACCCGAGGAGATCAAACAGTGGAAAGAGCAGCTTCGCTCCTTGCGCGGAGAGGCCCAAAAACTGTACGATCTGACTCCCATCGATGCGAAAGCTTTCAACGACGCGGTTCTCAAACTCGCGCCTCCCATCCAGGGGATCGTCGTCGATTATCCCAACATCGCCGCCATGCAGAAGCGTTCTCACGCTTCTTACCTGGCTACGGAGCTGGCCCTCACTCTGGAAAAACACCGACTCGCGAAAGGCAAGGAATCTCTCACGTCCGAACAGACTTTCGAGCGAACCTTCGCCTCCGATGCCGTGGCACGGCAGGTCGCCCAGGCCTTGTTGGAAGTTCGTCCCGGACCTACCCCTTCCCAATTCACCATCGCGGGTCGCTCGGGGATGTTCACCCTGGTCTCGCCTGACCCGAACGTTATCTTTTATCAGAGATAGCAGCCGACAGGCAAACGTTTACAAATTCGCAATAAGCCCCGGTCTCTGGCAGCTCTCCGGTGGGTGAGCTCTGGCATCATTCTCCTCAAGACAGACGTTTGGAGGTTTAAGAGATGAGCACAGTTATGGTCCCCCCTGGCAGACCCAATCCTATGGATCCGAGTAACCACTATCCGGGTCTCAAATTCCCGCCGTTCAAGCTTCCCAACGAAAAGCAGGACTTCCCCACCCTGTCTCCTGAGGACATGATGATCGTCTGCTTCCCAACCGATCTGCCTATCAACAAGAAGGCCGACTCGCCTATCTTCAAAAATACCGATGGCGGTTGGCGCCGTCCAGTGGAGAATCAGGCAACCGATTGCTGGGAAATTCCCGGTCGACCAAAGCTCAACCAGATCAATGTTCAAGCTAGCCGTTTCCCCACGGGCAGCCTCCAGGTCACCAATCGGGACATGCGCGCCCAGGTCGAAAGCTTCGACTTCAACTCCAACAAGAAGCTCGCCATGGGGGATCGAATGATGGAAAGCGCCCTGCGCGCTCGACAATCCTAAGGCGTTCGCAGAACTTCTAGAAAAAGCTCGCCGTAGCGCTCCAGCTTGGAGCGTCCGACCCCGCTGACGCGGGAAAGCGCGGAAGCTGTGGTCGGGCGCTCGAGCACCATTTCTCTCAAGGTACTGTCATGAAAGATCATGTACGGTGGAATCTCTTGTTCACGGGCCAGTTTCAAACGTAAGGCGCGAAGACTCTCCCAAAGCTGACCCTCTTCCGGTGTGCTCCAGGAGATATCATTCCCTCGCTTGGCGGGAGCCTTCCTAGAGCTCTTTTCGGTAGAATCTCGGCGAACCTCAAATCGTGTCTCGCCTTTCAAAAGTGAGGACGCTTGAGGACCCAGCTGAAGCCCTCCATGGCCGTCGGGACAAGGATTCAGGTGATGAGCCGCCACCAGTTGGCGCACCAAACTCGACCACTCTCGGGTAGAGAGATCCCCCCCGATCCCGAAAACGGACAACTGATCATGGCGTTGCTCCGTCAACCGCTCGGAAATTTTTCCCTGGAGCACTTCGATCAGATATCCTGCACCGAATCGTTGCCCGGTCCTGTAGCAACAGGAGAGAAGTTTCTGAGCTGGCACCGTGGCGTCCCATGTGACTGGAGGAGCCAGACAGTTGTCACAATTACCGCACCTCTCCACGGCCGATTCGTCAAAGTAAGCCAACAACTGGCGGCGACGGCATCCCGCGGTTTCACAATAGCCCAGCATCTGTTGTAGCTTGTGGGCCTCTCGCTTTTGGATCTCCAAAGGAGCGGTGGAACTCGCGGCGAGCCCTCGTAAGCCCACCACGTCCTGCAAGCCGTAGGCCATCCAAGCGTTGGCCGCCAGTCCGTCACGTCCGGCCCGCCCCGTCTCCTGGTAGTAGGCTTCCAAGCTCTTCGGCATGTCCAAGTGGGCGACGAACCTGACGTTACTCTTATCGATCCCCATTCCGAACGCGACAGTGGCCACCACCACCACGTTCTCTTCCCGCACGAAGGTCCGTCCTACATCGGTGCGGAGCTGGGGGTCGAGACCGGCGTGATAGGCCATGGCCCGCCAACCATTGCGGTTGAGAAACTCCGCGACCTTCTCCGTTTTGGACCGAGTCTGAACGTACACGATGCCGGAATCTCCCTGATGATGGGTGTTCAAGAACTCCAGCAACTGGGCGGTGGCGTTATCCTTGACGGTCACGTGATAGGTAATGTTGGGCCTATCGAAGCTAGAGCGGACGACGGTGGGGCTTCTCAGCGGAAGGCGCTCCACGATGTCGGTCTGGGTTCGGGCGTCGGCGGTGGCCGTCAAGGCGATCCGGGGAACCCCGGGAGCGGCGCTCCAAAGCTGGTGAAGCTGCATGTACTCGGGGCGAAAATCGTGTCCCCACTGGCTCACGCAGTGCGCCTCGTCAACGGCGAAAAGACTCACCTTAACCCTCTGGAGCAAGTCCAAGAACCGCGGTGTGACCGCCCGCTCGGGAGCCACGTAGAGAAGGTCGCACTGACCCCGCTCCAGAGCCCACTCGGCGTCGCGAACCTCCTCCCAGGCCAAATTGGAATGCAAGGCGATGGCCTTGACCCCCATCTGAACCAGAGCCTGCACCTGGTCGTCCATCAAGGCGATCAGGGGAGAGATGACGATCGCGGTCCCCTCCAGGGCAACACCGGGGAGCTGATAACAAAGAGATTTACCGCCACCGGTGGGAGCCAGCACGAAGGTGTCCCGACCGGACAAAACAGAAGCGATCGCTTCCTCCTGGCGGCCCCGAAAGGTGGGAAAGCCGAACACTTCGGCTAGCGTCGTCTCCAGTTGGGCCAACATGGCGGTCCCTTTGCCTATCTCTCGAGACGCCCCTCTTGTTTCATAAAATCAATCCAGCGCGGTCGAATGTTGCTCAAAACGATCTTTTCAATTGGATCGATCATGCCTCGCTTGTGAACTCATGGACATGGGTCACGGGTTACGTGGCCGCGCTGTTCACCGCTACCATGATTTGGAAAAAGGTAACGGAGAAGCGAAAGGTCGAACGGAACTCGAGGGTACCATTGATGCCGGAGCCTTCACTCTTCTCCAAAAACGGCTAGCCTTCCGCCGTTCGAACGGGGGTTAAGAATCGGCGGCCGACAGTTGAGCCAAAAACGCTTCGGCCTCGGCCAGCTTGCGGGAGCGCTCTTCCACCATCTGATGGAGGTTGCTGTTGAGATCGGTCAACTTCTGATTCGCCGCCTCGAGCTCCCGAATTTTCTCAAGCATGTCGTCCATATACTGGTCCAGCGTGGCGCGCATTCGTAAGGAAAGAACTTTGATCAACGTCATGCCCAACTCGGGACGGCCCGAGAGCAACGTGAGAAAGCGAGAGCGATCGAAAACGAGCACCGAGACCCTTCCCTTGGCGCGCATGTCGGCGATTCTCGGCCGCTGCTCTAGAACCGCCATCTCCCCAACGATCTCGCCCACCGTGGGAGTTCCCAATAGTCGGGTGGCTCCATCGCGATGCATGATGACTTCGACATCACCACCCATGACGAGATAGGCTTCCTGCCCGACCTCTCCCTGCTTGGCCAGGTAGTCGCCGTCGGAGTAAACCCTGTACTCCAAAGTCTCGAGCAGCAGATCGTACTCTTCGTTGGCCAGGGCGTCGAAGGTCGACTGAACTGCCTGTCGCGCCTGAGTTCCCTGATTTTCGCTCATTCTCGTTCCCTCCGCGAGGTCATCGTTTGTTCTTCGACCAATCAAAAGAGCTGACGAAAAATTCCATCTCTTCGTCAAAAGAGCCTAGGCTCTCCACCAGTTCGCTTGTCAATCGGTTTTTGGTCAAAAGATAGGCAGGGTTGGGAAGCGCGCCCAGGTTGGCTGCCACCTGATGGGCCCTCGAGATAGCGTGGCCCGGCTCAGCCACCGACTGCAGGTAGCCCACCCTTTCCGCTTCACTCGGTGGATAAAGTCTTCCGTGAAGCGCCGCCTCGATGATGTGGCGTTTGGAAACGCTGTGCTCGGCCAGCCGGATGACAAAAGTGGGAAGCGGCATACCGAGCGGAACTTCGGAGAGACCGATCTTAAAATCTCCCGGCTCCCCGACCCGATGGTCGCAACAGAGAAGAATCACCGTTCCGCCGGCGATGGCGTGCCCAGTCACCGCGGCCACCACCGGCCTGGGGTAGGCCAAAAGAATGCGGCAAAGGCCAGTGAACTGTCCCAGGGTGGCTCGAAACTCCTGGGGAGGCAAGGTGGGAAGCGTCCTCAGATCGAGACCGCCCGAGAAGGTCCCCTCTCGACCACTCAAGACTACGGCCTTGGCTCCTTTGGCCTCTTCCAGCGCTTGCTCCAAAGCGGTTAAAGAAGCCGAGTTTAGGACGTTGGCCTTACCGTCGTCGAAATGAAGATGGGCGATGTCGTTGTCGAAAGTAAGCTCGATCACGTGGGAAAAATCCTCGCTAGTTCCAGGCTTTGGTCGGTCAACGGCAATGTGACCGTTTCCTCGGGACGATAGAATGTTCGACTTTTATATCCGCCGCTCTGGGGCCCCGAATAGGCTTCCAGCACCATGTCCTTAAGATTGAAGATCCGTCCGATAGTGAGGGCGTGAGGTCGCTTTTGTGGTCTCAAACGTACGATCTCCCCGTGGACAAGCTCGACCCTCTGGTCATCGAAGAATCCCATGTCGGCCAGGCGATAGTATTCGTCCGCGTCCAAGATTTCAGTTGAACTGTCATGCCTAAAGTATGTCACCCCACCGCGCGCTTGTCGACCCGAGGACCTGGCCTACATCATCATGCGGGCGCGGTGATAGAACTCGATCATCACGGTTTCCGGTTCGGTGTCGTAATGCTGCTTGAGAGCTTTCTCGCATTCGTGGAACTGATCGATGGCGGCCTCGGGGCGTCCGCCGTCCATCAGAGCCTTCATGGCCAACAGATGAGCTTCCTGACGCGCCGGCTCCAAGGTCAACACCTTACGGGCCGCCTCCACCGCGTCGCGGTGATCGCCCGAGTCGAGGTGCAGTTGAGCCAACTGAAGGGCGCCGTCGGAGGTCTTGCGCTCGAGCTCCAGGCGTCTTCTCAGAGCCCAATCGAGATAACAGCCTTCCAGGTAAGGCCCGCGGTAAACCTCGAGAGCGGCCGTCAATTCGGCCTTGGTCCGATCGGTCTCGCCTTTCTCGAAGGCCGTCTGAGCCGAGGCGAAATGTTTCTCCAACACGTTGACGTCGTGCCAGATGGAGATGGCGGGGTTGGCCCTGAGAGTCTCTCCCACGCGCTCGATCACCTCGGCCTGAAAGCCCAAAGCCTTGAAGATTCGACGGATGGCCGAAGTGGACCAGTAAAGACCCTTCTTGTCCGGAGTCTCGGTTTCCGTCCACAAGGCGTCAAGAAGGATCTCCTCGTGCCACTGGCGTCCCCACTCGTAACCGAGGAAAGCGAAGAGATAGCGGGTCCTCTGAGTTCTCCAGGTACGGTCGGGAATGGTCTCGCCACCGCACTGAACCTCGAACGGTCCCAGCGAGGAGAGGCGGACCAGTGAGGGCGCGGCGACCGCTTCCACCCGAACCCCGAGCTGTTTAGCCACATCGCGGACCTCGCCGGCCTGGTCCTGGGTGAGGAGCTTCCAAACCGACTCGGGCAGCTGCTGCTGCTCGCCATTGAGGATACGAACCAGGGCGACGCGATGCTCGGAGGAAAGAAGCTGGTCCTCCAAGAGGCGGGCGAAAAGTCTGGGCAGATGATTAATGAAACGCCCCAAAAATCCCGGACTGGGATGCTTGCTCAATGTCTCGATCAAGGCGGGGATAAACCATAGAGCGTGCTTTTGGATATCGACCGAGAGACTGGGCGAAAGCAAACGCTGCACGATGGCTTTCCAACGCTCGGCCTCGACAGGCTCTCCCTCGGCGATGAGAGCCACCGCTGAAAGCGCCACGGCATCGGAAAACCCAAACTTAATCAAGGACGGAACGGCGCGACGCAGCAAGGCACGCGCGTTCTTGTCGCCTACCTGACGCAACAACAGTCCGCCGTGATAGTCGGTCAAACAGGAACGAAACCGTCCAATGGAAGCCGCCTGTTCAGTCGCCTTGGCCACCCACTGCAACACCGCCTCGCGATTGCCGCGCAGCACAGCCAAACGAGCCAGCCCGAGCTCGGCCTCCACCACCGCCTCGGCTTCCGGTTTGTGCGCCAGAAGCTCTCGATAGCCGGCCTCGGCGCCGGTGATGTCACCGGCCCGCTCCAAAGCTTGAGCGATGGCCAGGAAACTCTCGCTCTTTTGTGGAGCGGACTGGGTTCGGGGCGCGGCGCTATGTTGCAGACTGCGCTCGGAGCGCAGAAGAGCCACCAACTCTTTGTCAAGGCCGGGCGAATCGAGGTCGCCCTCCTCCACCGCCATCTTGACGATGCGGACGATACGCGCCTCCAGCGGCGGCCTCGGCTCCTCGTCAAAAGGGCGGGCGTAATGCTGCAAAGCCTCGGAAAGCGAGGCCAGTTGCCCACCCGAATCGGTCAAAGCAGTGCGCAGGTCGCCCACCGATTCCTCCGGCAAGATGGTGAGCACGGCCGCGGCCGCCACTTGGCGCAGCACTCCCGCCTCGAGACCAGCGGCTCCCCCCAGGCGCATGGCTAGCTCACGCGCCTTTCGAACTTTCTCTGGTTGGCGCTCCTCGTGATGCCCGGAGAAGGCCTGGCATAGGGCCTGAACGGCCGTCATCAAGACCGAGGCGCCTTCTTGTTCGACGTTGCGCTCTTTTTGATTCTGGCGGCGCTTGTGAAGCTGCTGCTGGACTAGTTCCAGGAACCGCTGGGTCTCGAAAGGCTTCCTCAGAAAACCGCCCACACCCAATTTCTCGGCCCTGGCGTCATCCTCGAGCGAGGAGTATCCCGAAACCAGGAGAGTCCCGACCTCGGGCTGGTCTTTACGCGCCTCACTCAGCACCTGGATACCATCCGGGCCATCGACCCGCACATCGGCCACAATCAAGTCGAAATCGCTACTTTTGGCCGCCTCGATAGCCTGAAAGCCCGTCTCCACCGCGGTGACATCGTAGTCCTGATAAGTCAGAATCTGCTGCAGAATGGTCCGCATCTCCGGATCATCTTCCAGCAGGAGAATCTTCACTCGAGTGGCTTCCATAGTGTCCTTTCAGGGCTTTCGGGCTGTCAGCGTTCGGAAGTTTTCGGCTTCGGCAAAAAGATGCCAGGACCCCTCCCTCGCCTCTAGACCGTTCCCATTCCGCCTTGCTCGGTCTGGGCCTTCCGCGCGGAGGGCGTCCCGGCCAGAGGAACTCTGATCATAAAGGATGCCCCGCCTCCGGCGGGATCTTCTCCCAAAACAATGTCGCCACCCCACTTGAGCAAGTTCTGGCGGGAGAGAGCCAGACCCAAACCGTTACCCTGCCCGATCTTCTTGGTGGTAAAAAACGGTTCAAAGATACGCTCGCGAAGCTCGAACGGTACCCCGGATCCGTTATCGGAGATGGTTACAACGGCGAAATCGCCCGCACTCTCCAGGGCGATGGACATCCGCTTTTCTCCCGTCTGTCCGTCGTTGACGGCATCAATACCATTCTTCAAGACGTTGACCACGGCCCAGTAGAGATCCTGAAGCACGACAAAGACCACCTGATCTCCCGTGAGGCGGTGAGCCGCCAGCTTGATAATGGAAGCCCGCAGATAGGGCTGAACCGAAGCTACGGCATCTCTTAAAATCGGAAGAATAGCCAGACTCTCCGGCTTGGTCGGCAGTTCGCCGTGGTCGACCGGGCGGCTTGTGATCAAAAGCCGGTCGGTCACCTCGCGACACCGGTCCACCGAGCGCAGAATGGACATGAGCCCTTGTTTGGCCGGCTCCGGAGTGGATTCACCCTGGAAGAATTTCACCTGTTCGGCGGCTAGGCGGATGGCGCCCAGAGGTGTGTTGAGCTCGTGCGCGGCGTTCGCCGCCAACCGTCCGGCGGCGGCCCACTGAGACGAGCGGACCACTTCTTGCTGAGTGTCCTTGAGTTTGGTCAGCGACGACTTGATCCGGCGATGGAGCGTTCCGTTTTCCAAGGTCTTGTCCAGAAAGTCCTTTAAAAGGGTACACCACTCCAGGTCGCTCTGGGTGAAGTTATTCGGCCGACTGGAAAGACAGAGCACGTTGCCGGCCGGTCCGTTCCCTCGGAGATAAAGGAAGCTAGGCCATTCCCGCTCCTGAAAGGTCAAGAGCCCTCGCTCGTCCGGACCTTTCCTCAAATCGGGAGCTCGAAACACCACCTGCTCGGCTCTCGTGAGTTGTCGCATCGTGTCGCTAGCCTGGCGCATTAACTCCGCGTCGGAGGACAGCGAGGCCTCGGTCAGGGTCTCGAAGCTCGAGATCAAAGAACGCAGGTTCTGATTCTGTTCGGCGACTTTCTCCTTCTCCTGGGCCACCAGCTCTTTCTCCTGAGCCTCACGATGAGCCAACTCCCTGACTTCGGCCAAACGCCTCAGGGCCAGGGCCGCGCTACCCGCGTGGCGTCCGACGGCGGAGAAAAATCCGTCCAGGAATTCGGGGAAGGCCTCGGACTCGCTGTGACCTAGAAAAAGCCACCCTTCCTGGCCCAAGGCCACGGTCAGAAAACTTCTCTTGCCTTGCCAGAGGGGTGCGTTCCAAGGGGGACGTGGAGACAGTCCGACTCGAACCACCGGTGGAAGAGGGTCTCCAGGCTTGACCCCATGCGCCGCCGCGGTGATATCACAGATCACGCGGCTGACCCGCTGTCCGGCAAGATCGGCGAACATCACCAGAACAACATCGGCTCCGATCAGGCGCCGGCACTCTTCGATCAGAAAGCGCCCCAGGTCTTGAGCCGCTTTAGCCTCGTCAAGCTGCCGGCCGAGACCGTTGAGCAGTTCCAACTGCTTCTCGCGACGCTCCAACAACACGCCCTTACGGCGCGACTCCCGCTCGCTCTCCTGGCGAGCGCGTTGAGTTTTTTCCACCTCGCTCTTGGTGGTGTCCAGCTGTTTCTGCAACTGAAAATATCGCCGCAGCATCGCCGTATCGACCGTCGTCAAAAGAAAAAGCAGTGGAATCGTGAGCAGTACGTAAGCCAGCGCCAATTCGGCCAAAGAGCGCAGCATCAGGGCTACCGCGGGGAAAGAGACCACCAGGAAGAGGTCGGCCCGAAAGGGCGGTTCGGTGGAGCGGGTCAAAAGCGAGACCACCAGAAAAGCCCAGGTCGCGAAAAAGTAGGTGTCGAGATCCCATTCGGCCCGAGCCGAGAGAAAAAGCGCCGTGCAGGCCGCCGGCAGCAAGCTTCTGCCAGCTTGCGCCACCACGCTGGTGGAAATTCGCGAAGTCGCGACAAGGCAGATGGTGGCCATCAAGTCCACCAGCAACGCGACGTAGGGAGGGATGCCGGGAGTGACCAGCAGAGCCAGCACCACAATCGGGCTGATCCGCTGCAAGCTGACCCGGCGAGAAGCTCCGACGAAAAGGTCCAAACCGACCGCGCTGACAAGGTAGATAGCCACTAAGGCGGGCGGCTTCTCCATTGGAGTCGCCGGCCCGGAGCGCAGGAAGTAGAACAAGAAAGAGCCCAAGCCGAGCATCACCCATAGGGTGGCCATCAAAGATGTTGGGCCTTCTTCGAGAGGAGCCTCCTCAGACCGGCGTTGCTCCGACATGAACGCCGCTTTTCGGCTAGATGCTCCCGCTATCCTCGACCCGAATGACGCGAAACGACCTATCGGGGTCGTCGGGGAAGCGGGGATCGGCCATCACGATCTCATAGGTCATGACGCGTTCCGCCAAGGGGTGCTGCGTACGCGAACCGACCTTACCGATACAGGTCACTTGATAGATCCCGTGAGGAACATTCAGACTCACATCATGACGCGCGACACTGACATCGACGATCACGGTGTACAATCCAATCATCTCCTGCCCGCCGCCGACGGCGGCATAGACGTCTTCCGAGTAAGCGAAGTAGGTCTGCCCATCCACCAACTGAGGGAAAAGGATGTCTTTTCCCAACTTGACTCGCACATCTTCCCAAGCCGCCTCGCACAGCGCCTTAGCCTGGACGGCATTGGCCTGACCCCGAGCGACCCGCATACGAGCCGACTGGCTCGACATCAAGCCTAAGCCTAGCGCGAGTAGAACCGCGAACAGCATCAACGCGGCGATGATGAGCGAACCTCGTTGGCCGAGTCGTTTCAAGCCTTTCATCGAGGGACTCCGGGACAGACGACGATGGTCTCGAAGGTAACCGGACGACGCGTCTCCCAAATAGTTAGGGCCACTCTATAGGCACCTTCCCGGGTGCCTAAGCGAGTGACGGCGAAGGTGTTAACCTTGGTAGCGATCTCCAAGGGAGTCTCGCTACCAACTTGGCGGGTCACTTTCTGGCCCGACGATGAGTAGTTATAGTTAATCATAACCTGGAAGCCCGCGGGATATGTAACAGCCCAGCTGGTCGGGTCGGGGTCATTCGGCACATTCCCCACCGCGGGAGATGACGAGGGGATGACCTTCCGAAAGCTGACTCCACTGGTACGGTCTGGGACGGAGACCGCCTCCTTCAGCTCAGAGGCCAGACGCTGGCAGGCCAGGGTCGCGCTTTCGGTGGTCGCGCTCTTTTCCTGGAGAAACTTCAAGGTCGAAAGCGTCTCACTGGTCAACTTCCCCACACAGTAGAGCATCGCGGCGGTCAAGAACAAAACGATCATCGTTTCGATCAAGCTAAAACCTCGAGCATCGCGCCTTCTCATCACATGGTCACCGTGATCGGATGGGCCCCTGTCACTTCCTGCCCCCGATAGCGACACCTCACGGTCAAGTGGGTTGTTCCGGTGGTCGCGTTGGGGTCTCGCCACACGCGCGCGGTTCGACCATTACTGTCGATAGGCTTAATGATAAGAGCCCCCGTGCCCAGCAAATCAACCCCCCAAAGACAGACGATGTCGTCAACCACCGTCCCCCCGTTGTCGGTCAAAGTCACGCGATAGTCCGCGGCGTCGCCAGGTCCCAGGGAAACCGGACCATTGATCAACGCGAAGGTAATTCGAGGGCGAATTTGGCGGACCGGATCTCCAACCAGGGAGACCAAGCGATACTCCTTGTCACCGTCATAGCGAACGATCACCTGAACCCGACGAAAACTCCTGGGAAAGGTCCGGACCCGCGCGAAAGTGGCGTATTGGCGATCCTTTTGTGGGTTCTCGAAGTCCTGCGGCAACGGAGGAAGCGGACTGGAAGGTCTCGGGACCGCGGGAGGGTCGTTCGGCGGCATCCACATGTGACTCGCCGGGCTATAGAGCCCAGGATCCGCGGTGTGAGTCGTGGTAGGGTTTTGTCCGTAGGTGGGCTGGTCAGCGATGATCTCGACCTCAAATCCCGGTGCTTCCGGGTACGGCGGACGAATCCCCGTGAGGGGGGAAATGGTGCTTTCGAAGTTGCCCGTCGCGCTTTCGGTCGCGGCTCGAAGCTCACCCAACGCCTTTTCCGCCACCAGCGCGGCCCTTCGCATGTTGCTTCCCTGAGCCTCCCACTTAAGGCTCGCGTCGAAAAGCGCGGTGGCGGCGGCGAAGGCGAAGACCATCAAAAATGCCGCCACGACGCCCTCAATCATGAGCACGCCGCGAGGTCGGACCGCTGTCATGGGACCCAGATGGCGCGTCGAAAGTCACCCGTGATCAGTCGACTGGTGCCGGTACTTCCACCCTCGTAGTTACCCACCGTGTTCAATCCGACGAAAAGGGTCGCCTGCGTCGCGAGGTCAACATCGGTGCCGATCGGAGTCCTGTTCAAGATCAGCCACTGGTTGTCGCTACTGATATTGGGGTAACAGTCATCGAAGCTACCGCTCCCCGCGCTTCCCCCTCCTCCGTCCAAGTCAACGAACATGTTTTGTGAGTTAGAGGAGGGAGTGGAGGTAAAATCCCCAAAACCACTAGCAGACACGGAGTCAATACTCCCACCGGTTCGATTCACCGGAACACTCATCAAGACCGGGTTATAGTTGCCCAGACTAAAAAGCACCCGCTCCTGCCCATGAGCGAAATACCCCACCGGAGCGTAGAGTTCCTCAACAATCGAGGAGGAGATATTCTCCACAAGAACGCCAGTGCTGGTGGATTCCAAGTTTCTCCAATGGATGCCTTTGGCATGCTCGAAAAACATAAATTTACTGTCTCGACTCCAGCCCGTTCGGCTCCGAGGGTAAGGCGTACCTAATAGGCTCTGAGTCTGCTCGAACCGCATGGTCCCGTTGACTTTCTTCGTAATCAACTGTCCGCTCGAGTTGTTACGGTAGCTGACCCAGTCCCCATTGGGAGACAGAGAGACCGAGGTAAAGGCTCCCGCCGCGCCATCATCGACGAAACTTGGCGTTCCTCCATCGAGGGGCCTGATCATAACTCGAGTTCCACCTCCCGTATGGCGGAGAAAAGCCATCTTTGTTCCCGTGCTGTTGAGACTGGCCAAGGTCTCGGAGATTCCCGGTGGCGACAAAAGGCGAAAGTTACTCCCGTCAGGGTTCATCTGAACCAACTGCCAGATTCCTCCCACCAGCTTCTCCACGATCAGCTTACCTCGTGGAGAGACCTCGAAGACGACCGGCTGAGGCGGGTTAAGAATCTCGCACTGCCCGCTGGCATCCTTGACGTCCACCTCGATCGAATAGCGGTCTTCGGGCTCTGAATTGAAAGGAACAGTCCAGCCCCAACGAGCCCGAAACACCCCACCCGGAGGGGTGAATGAGTTGCCATCGGCGGTGACCCAGTCGATGCCGGGAGGCGCCACATTGACAAACTCCATCCGCTCGACTTCCGACTCAAGCACAGCCCCATCTCCAGCTCCGCCATCCGGATAAGTGAAGATCCCCTTCAGATTCGGCTGCTTCCATTTGGCGAACAGTCCACGGCCTTCGGGATCGTAAGCATAAACTTCCAGAGTGACGTACTGACCGGGGACACATTGACCCTCGGTTCCCGGTCCGCCCACCCTGGGCGTCACTTTGATCTCGGAAATATACACCCCGCCGGAGTCGTCGAATGCGGTCGTCTGAGCCGGTTGAGAAATCGGGGCGGTACCGCCGCTGGAAGTGGGAAGCGTTCCGCTGGGCACGCCTGTCACGATCTCAATGCCCCCATAGGGACTAACCATAAGCGTCATCGGCTCGTTTCCGGCGTTCACGCTTCCCAAAGAAGCTTGCAAGCGACTGCCGACCACAACCGGATAGCGGCCGTTGACCGACTTGAGATTTTGACCTACCAACCCTCCATCCGGGGTGAAGCAGAAAACGTAGTCGTTCGCATAATCGCTAGGAAGCCAAGTAGCCAGGGTGAAACCCGCGAGTTTAGAGGCACTGTTGACGGGCGCTGTGGCGGAGGCCGCTCCGGGCCAATCGCCGGCGACGAATCCAATCCCGGGATAGTCACCCGAGAACCCTTTGACCCAGGTGAGATTGGGATAATTCCAACCTTCGAGACGATAGATAGAAGCCGCCACAGGTCGAGCACCATTACCGGTGGGCATACCCAAGGCCACCGGATGGCCGCTCGAGATGGCGAGCTGCCGAGCCGCCGAAAGTTCTTCCTCCAGTGCCATGGCTAGTCCCCGTGTCGGGCCTTTCGCCTTGGCCGGTCGAAGAGCCGACAAGGACATTCCCGCCAGAATCACCAGCAACACGAGAGTGAACATGACTTCTGTGAGGGTAAACCCCCGACGAGCATAAGTACGCACGTACATAATATAACACAACCCCCTGTTCATGACCTTCTAAGAGTTAGAACTGAATCAGCTCCGGAATCACCCTTTCCAGGGACATCCATAAATTGTCGAAATGTAAACAAAGGAACGAGCTGGCCGAAAAGAAACATTTCCAAATGCCCAAGTACCGCTTCGCCGTGCGCTCCAAGGAAGGAAAACTTCGTACCGGGACCGTGACCGAGGCCTCCGCCGAGGCCGCCAAAGAACGGCTGACCCAGGCCGGATTCACCATCGTCACCCTGACCGAAGAGAGCGAACTGGTGATTCACCAGTCGACGCCCTCGGCTGGTGGTGGCCCTTCCACGGGGCACAAAACCGAGCGCGCGGCGATCCTGGAGTTCGAAACCACGGCCTGGGAAAGGTTCAGCGAGTTCCTGGGGCGCTGGGTCTTCCGCAAAGAGATCGCCGTCGTTCTCTTTCTCTGCGGCTTCTCCGTGGCCGCTTACAAATTCGTGACCGCTCCCAAAAAAGTCCAGGACGCCGAACCCGAATATCTTCCCTACAGTGTGACTGTGGAGATCGATTCCGGCGCGATCGAGGGCGAGAGTTTCGTGGTGGTCCTGCCCGAGATCCCTCTTCGGCTCGAGCAGAAAGTCAGCGAGGGGAAAGCTGTATCCTCGGACTTTGAATCGCTGAAAAGGCCGACCAAGATCGAAGTCAGTCTTCTGAACCTCCACGATGAGGTCGTGGCCAAAGGTGAGGGCTCCCTCTCCCCACGTAAAGAGGGCGTCCTGGCCGGCACCGTTGCTCTCGATCCGGTCAAAGCAAAGCCATGACATAAGCTACTGGCCCAAACTACCGATATGGGAATAGAGGGGAGTGAAGATCGACAACAGCACAAAGCCCACGATGCTCGCGACGAACCCCAAGAGCAACGGCTCCAAGGCGGCTCCCAAGGCCTCCACCTTATAGTTGACTTCTTCGTCGAGCATGCGGCTGGCCTCGCCCATCATCCGAGAGAGCTGAGATGTCTCCTCGCCAGTGGCCACGAACTGCCCGAAAGCACTGGGGAACAGATCGACTCGCGTTATGATGTAGTCCGACATAGGGTCGCCTTCCTTGACCCGCTCCACGAGTTCTCGCGAGGCGACCTTCATGATCGGGTTACCCGACCCCTCACCCCCCAAAAGCAAGGTTTTCTGAAGACCAAGACCCGATTCCATCAGGGTCTCGATAGCGCCGGAGAAGCGGGCTACCGAGGTGAGTCGGACCAGGTATCCAGCTAGCGGAATCTGATGAATCATCTGGAAAAGTCGACACCGACCTTCCTCCGTCTTCCACTGCTCTCTGACCAATCCATGAACGGCCACTCCGAGTGCGGTCAGCACCAACCAGACACCAGGATTCTGAGAGGCATCGGTCATGGCGACCATGATCTTAGTGAAAATCGGCAACGGAATCTTCATGTCGTTGAAGATTCCCAAGAAATTCGGCAAAATCGAATAGAAGAGAAAGAAAGTCAAGATCCCGGTGAGGCCTAGAATAAACATCGGGTAAGACAGCGCGCTTTTGACCTGGCGGGTCAATTCGTAGTCGCGCTCACGCCAACCAGCCAACCTTTCCAACGTGCCGTCGAGCTGTCCGGTTTCCTCGCCGATGGCGACCATGGCCTGGAAAGTGGTATCGAAAACACCCGGATAATAAGACATGGCCTGGGAGAGCTTATGCCCCTCGCCCACCAGTTTAGAGACGCGAGCGATAACCTGACCCAAATTGGGATTTTCCGGCTGATGAGACAAGGTATCCAGAGCGAAAGTCACTGGAATACCGCTACGGATCATAGTGGCGAACTGGCGAACGAAAAGAACAAGGTCGCGAGAACCGACCTTCACCTCTTTTTGACGCCGCTTTGTGCCTTTACGCTGTTCGTTCTGACTCAAGGCTACATTCCTCACCAGACTCGAGGCAGAGATCACCGACGAGCCCCCCAAAAGAGCAATAATGAAGTGTCACGTCGACACTTCCACCAACGACGAGCGACCTTAGAGCACAGTGAGAAAGCTTACAGCTTCGACCAGCTCTCTTGTTAAATTGACTCCTCGTTCTTGGGAATCCTGTGTCCTCGCTGGAGAGAACATCATGAGAGCTTATCTCGAAGTGCTGACAAACTAGAGTCCAGCGATGGAATCAAAGTGGAAAATCGTCCTTTTTGAGCCCTCTAATCCAAACACTGCGTAACCGTTTAGGCAGACCGAGGATCAACCTCACAGTAGCGGGCGGAGAAATTGGCGACTTCCTCGGCACATTCGGCCACCAGCCCTCGATACTGCTGACTGGCCACTCGCAAATGAATCGCGGCCACTCCAAGACCCAGCAACTTGATCGTCCAGGGCACCAGCAGCACCGCTGTCCCAAACCCCAAGCCCGCGCCGAGAGCCCAGTCTAACCTGGAGGGCCGGCCCCGGTGCCCCTCGAGCGCTTGTCTGAGTTCCCGTAAACATGGGGCCAACGTCTCGATCTCCCGGCGGGCCTGCTCGATGTGTAAGGGCTGCACCTCGACCTCCAGGCCCGTCAAATTGGCTGCCATATGATCGGCGTTGATATAAACATCGACCGCGATGGGGGCCGATATCCCCAAATTTCGCCGACCCACCACCACGCCGTGCCGGACCAACACGACTCGGCTGGCGGTGACCAGCGGACGAAGCCGAGTCGTACCGGTTCGCGAGGTCTGCGAGGTCCGCGACTCCTTCTGAAAACGAAAGGCGACCCGAAGCAGACTCGAGCCGGCCGTTCCCGGAACGATGTCGGGCAAAAAGAAGGGCCGTGGGTCCAGAAAACGATCTCGAAACTTCGAGTTTTGACTGGTGGAAAGTCCCTCTGGCCAGCTCACAGGAGGGAACTCGCTGGAAGTCATGCCCAGAGCGACGGCCAGGAACGCCTCGCTCTCGATACCGGCCAAACTGTCGGCCCGAGCCAGGTCGTCAAGCCTGGTCCCGTCTAAAAAGAGCGGAATGGGACAAGCGCGCGCACGGGCCAGAAGAACTTCATGTTCGGTCTGAATGGCCGCGCCGAATCTCACGAGTCCACCCAGCTTGCCGACCTGCCCAGGTGGATAAGCGATCCCTAGAAGCAGGTCGCTGGTCGTCGCTTCGGGATCAAGCGGCGCCGCGATCTCCAAACTGACCTCGCCATGGTTGGCTAGGATCCAATGAATCGCCTTTCCCTGGGTTACTCTCGCGACCCAGGGACGGTCCTGGGCCAATCCGAGAACTCGAAGCGCCGTGGCCAACTCTTCCACTCCGGGCTGGGCCGCGACTTGAGCCTGAGTCAAACTCAACTCGAAAGCCCTTAAGTCTAGCTGGAAAGGCAAAGAGAAAGTCATGTGGGTCGCCTTGCCCGTCTGAACGATTCGAAGCTCGGACGCTTTCGCGCGACAAGCCGACTGGACGACTTTAAGAATCCAATCCGCGGGTTCGGGCAACAGACTGCGAGCAAGCTTTCCAGCCGCTCGTTTTCCGGCCAGAGTGAAAACTCCCTGAGAATCGAGCTGGCCGGCCTCCTCAAAGGAGAGGATCAGGTTCTCGAGTCCGCCTTGTCCGCCAGATAAACCCACCGCGTTTCAAACTTCGGCGAATGATGGCGCGGCTCCGCTTTTACTTTCGCGTCAACAGCTTCAGCAAAACCGCTACCATGACAAAGAGAAATAGCGCGAATCCCAAAGCGGTCGCGATGTACCACGGCCAGGGGCCCATAAAGTCCACCACCGAGGAGCCTTCCGGTTTGGCCCTCAGGTAACCGTAGTTCCATCCGAAAAGGGCGTCGAGGGCGCCGACGACTCCCGTATAGAGGAGAAGGCCTCCGAAGGCTTGGCCGGCCCTTAGAAAGGTCGCCAAGTCGAGATGGTTGTTCTTTCCAATCAGAAAGAAGACTCCGATGACGATCACCGAGTGCCCCACAAAGAACAGAAAGTACTCCTTGCTGGGGAATCCGTGCAAAAGGTCCGGCGTGATCATAGCCTGCAATGTACCAGCCAGGCCCCAGTAGGTCACCATCACCAAGGCCCAGGGCTCGGGACGGAAAAAGCAGAGGACACTCAGCAGAAAAGCGATGTCGCAAAGCCAGAGCGGAAGGTCGTTGTCAGCTTGAAATCCGTCGTCGAGACGAATTAGCCACAGAGTCACGGCGAGAACGGCGAAGATCGTCCCGCCGACTCGACCCCAAAGGTCCGCCCTCGCTCCTCGCGCCATGAGATAGGCAAGCCAGGAACAGACGGCAACAGCTACCAGAGCCGCCCCATGGTCGACTCCGAATAGGACAAACTGCGGCTTCACGCTCTGGACTTCTTCCGGCGGGAAGGCTCCTTCCTGCCCTGTGGGAAATCCTTACCTAGAGAATCATCTTTAGAGTCTTGACTAAGGAGTCTTTCAATGCGCTGGGAAGGACGTCGCGAAAGCGAGAACGTGATCGATCAGACCGGGGGCGGCTACTCTGGCGGTAGAAGCGGCGGCGGGCGCGGAATGCGCCTTCTCGGAGGCGGAGGCGTGGGGACGCTCGCCATCGCGGGGTTGCTCTTCTTTCTCGGTTTTTCCCCCGGACAGATCCTCGGTATTATCGCCGGCGGAGGAAATGGTGGTACTCACGTCTCAGCACCGGCGTCACGGGGTAGTACCGCCGATCCGGAGAAGAAGAAGTTTGTCTCCGTGGTCCTGGCCGACACCGAGGAGGTGTGGAAAGAGCTCTGCGCCCAGAAAGGGATCACCTACAAGGAGCCTCACCTGGTCCTGTTCGACAACGCGGTGGATTCGGCATGCGGCTACGCCAGCGCCGCGGTCGGGCCGTTCTACTGCCCGCCCGACCAGAATCTCTACCTCGACCTTAGCTTCTTCGACCAGCTTTCCCGGGACCTTAACGCGCCAGGAGATTTTGCTCAAGCTTACGTGATCGGACATGAGGTCGGGCACCACATTCAGAACCTTACTGGTGTCTTGTCCAAGTCCGACCGAGCCAAGCGCGGCATGTCGGAAAAAGAAGCCAACGCCCTGCAGGTTCGAGTGGAACTGCAAGCTGACTACTACGCCGGCGTGTGGGCCCATCACGCTCAAAAGCGCTTCAATATTCTCGAACCCGGCGATATCGACGAGGCCCTGCGCGCGGCAAGCTCCATCGGGGACGACACACTGCAAAAGAAAAGTCGTGGTTACGTCGTGCCGGACGCCTTCACCCACGGCACCTCCGAGCAACGAACTCGCTGGTTCAAGCGCGGCTTCGAGCGAGGCGACTGGGAGGGCGGCGACACCTTCAGTCCTGCCCGACCTTGACGATCTGTTCTTTTTTTGTTCGCAATTCCGGGAAACACTTCCGCTAAATTCTAGTCATTAGAATTTTCGGAGGAATCCATGAATATCGTAACTTCCGGCGGCGCCGGCGCTCTTCGCTACACCGCCCCTACCGCACCGGCGGCCTCGCCGGCCCAAACCAAAGAGAGCAAGGATGAGGAGAACAAGCCCTCGGCCCTCGATGCCTTCTCTTCCGGCGCCAATAAGGGCGCCAATGTCGCCAATACCATTCTGGGCGCCTGGAACGGCGGAATCGCGGGGGCGTTCACCGGAGGCGCCATCGCCCTCGGAACCAACGTTATCTCAGCGGCCGCCGGCGCTATCACCGGCAGCAATCCTTTGAGCTGGACCACCCTTATCGACACCGCCACCTCCACCGGACTGTGGGCTCTCGGTGGCGGAGCTGTCGGGGCGGTGGCCGGCGGCGTGATCCTCAACAAAACCGGCGACTTCACCGGCGGTATCGGCGCCAACGTGGCTCGCAAACTGGGTGGTAACGAAAACCTCGGACGCGCCATCGGAACTCTGGCTCCCAGCGTGGCTCTCGGAACCATTGTCGGCACCTCGGTCCTGGGCTGGAACGGTGCGGTCATCGCCTTGGGCGCCGGTGCTATCGGCGGCGGATTGGCTTATCTCAAAAGCTAAGCAAAGCTCCCGACATGAAAATATGAAAAGGCTCCGGCTCACTTACGACGCGGGGCCTTTTTCATATCAGCGAGGCGCTGAGCCTTCCTTATCGAAGCACCCTTATGGCTATCAATGGAGTCATCACTGGAAAACTCCGTAACCTTGACCGAGTGATAAACCACCTCAAGACACTGCGACCCCTTGAAGCGAAAGCCTTGGACGATTGGATCCTTCGAGGGGCGGTGGAGCGAAATCTCCAAGTCGCCGTCGAGATTCTGATCGATGTCTGCCACCGCTCCCAAAGTCAGCTCAGCCTGGCTGTTTGGTTCTCAAGCCTCGGGTCGCGCTAGACCGGACTCCGACGTTGACATCGGGCTCTTAGTGAGCCAACGGTTAACGACCGAGGAGCTCTTGGATCTCCAAGTCCAACTGATGCGGGCCACTCACAATGACAGGATCGATCTCAGCTTACTCAATGACGCTTCCAGCATCCTTTGCTTTGAGGTCATCTCTGGGCGTAATGTTGTCTGTCGCGACCCAGCACTCCAGGCCGTGTTCTTCTCCGCCATTTGTCGAGACTACGAGCGGGCCCAAGCGATGATAGAGAGAGGATTTCGCCATCGCCGGGGCTCATTCGAAACTCACTCGGATGTGCCGCGAGTCGACAATGGAACAACATCAACCCCGACCCGCACGACCTGAGTTCCGCCACCCACGACCACGCCGCGCATAGGGCTCACGTCATGAAAATCCCGGCCCCAGGCCAAAGTCACGTGCTGGTCGGAGACGATCATGTTGTTGGTCGGGTCGAGGTCTACCCAACCCAGCGGCGGAGCCCAAACCGAGATCCAGGCGTGACTGGCGTCAGCTCCTTGCAGACGCTCCTGCCCGGGTGGCGGGACGGTCAGGATGTAGCCGCTGACGTAGCGGCAAGCTAGACCCAGACTGCGCAACGCTCCGATAAAAAGGTGGGCGAAGTCCTGGCAAACACCGCGGCGGGTCCGCAGCACCTCCCGCACCGGCGTGGCGATGGTGGTGGCCTCCGGGTCGAAGGTGAACTCGCGATGAATACGAGCCCGAAGATCGCCGGCGGCCTCCAAGACCGGACGGCCCGGGGAAAACGACGCGGCCGCGAACTGAGCAAGCTCCGGCGACAGCTCGACCCAGCCGGAGGCGAAGCGAAAGCCGCTGGCCTCTAGACTTTCCGGGTCCCGTGCGCCGCTCAGCCGCTCGACCACCGCCTCCCAGGACTCTCCGCCCTCAGAATAAGCTCGCGCTTTGACCTCGGCCTCGAACATCACCGTGACGGTCAACTCCCGGTGGGGCTCCTGCACGGTGAAAAAGCTGACCGGGTTTCCGAAGAAGTCGGTCTGGCGGGCCAAGAACTCAGGCTCTGGATCGACCGAGAGGCGAGCCTGGCTGAAGCTCTGCCAGGGGCAAGCGCGCGGTTGGCAGTGAATGCGGTTGTAGCTGTTGGCCACCGCGTCGGAGTACGAGTACCGAGTTTGATGGCGAACCGAATAGCGGGCCGAGCTCATGGCAGGGCCTCTCTCCCGAAGCCCGCGCTCTGTGATTTCAAGGTCAGATGGGTCAGATACTTGCGAGCCAGATGATCCGAGATCCCAGGCAGCTCTCGACCCAGGTGGCGCAGTAGGCCGACCAGGTGAGGTCGCCGTCGTGTCTCCCCCACCAACACCAGCTCGGAGATGTCCGCCAGCTTCACCCGCGAGACGGCCGAGAGCAAGAGTCGCTCCTCGGGATTAGGAAGCGACAGCTGGGAGCGACCCGGAAGATGTTGGAAGTGAAACTGCATCAAAACCAGCTGGTAGGCCACCGAGCGCGGGTTCGACTCGTCGGCTAGTAGAAGGTCCAGGACGGGAGCGACTTGCAGACCCGCCGGATAGCGACGCCGGTAGGTCCTGGTCGCGTCGGCGATCTCGAGAATCGCTTCCAGAATCGCGTCCTCGAAGGGGAGTTCGGTGGAAAGGGTACGACGCAATAGCCCGGCCATCCCGACGGCCCGCTCCAGCCGCCGACCCATCTCCAAGAACCTCCAGCCGTGACTTCGGGTCATGTTCTCGCCGATCAACCCGGAAAAGGCGGCGAATCCCATCAGCAACTCTTCTAAGTGGCCCTGGCTCTCTCGCAGCGTTCCCGGCACCCGGCGGCTCATCTCGAAAAGGTGGGTGATCACGCGCCAGCACTCTCCCGAGATCCGGTCCCGCACGCTGCCGGAGTTGCGCTGCAGATGCTCGGTGATGGCTCGCAGTCCACCGTCAGCTCGAGGGTCTGAAATGAGAGCCAGAATACGGGCTCGACAGGTCGCCCGGTCCACCACTCCTCGATGAGTCCGAGGATCGTGCGCGCCTCCCCCGGCAAGCGACAGAAGGACCGGTGTTTCTAAAGGGGTTCCGGGACGTCCCTGTTCGTCGAGACGGGTGATGCAGTTGCGCAAGAGACGCGACAGCCCC
The DNA here is from genome assembly GCA_037189585.1 of Selenomonadaceae bacterium. Lineage (GTDB taxonomy): Bacteria > Vulcanimicrobiota > Xenobia > Xenobiales > JADMJV01 > JAEXNA01. The sequence continues at coordinate 192,164 of JBBCJA010000012.1, forward strand.
TCGGCACGTTCAAGGTAGCGCCCCAGCCAGAACAGGTTGTCGGCCGAACGGCTGGGGATGTCGCCACCGCCACGGGAAAGCTCGATGATGGGTCGCTCCGGATGTGAAAGCGGATTGGGAGCCGCCTCCCCTGAAGGCTCCACGATCCAGGTGTCCTTGCTTCCCGCACCGCGCTGCAAGGTGGCGACTAGAGAACCCTCCTCGCGAGAGACCAGGGTGAGCGCCCCCGGCATGACCACGAAGTCGTCCCCCCGGCGGGTCAGAAAGGTTCGCATGATGATGCGGCGCGGCTCCAAGAGCTCTCCCTGCAAGGTGGGCGCGGTGGAGAGCTTCAACTGCTCCTGGGCCACGTAGGCCGTCGGATTCTTCAAGATCTCCTCACGCCAGGCTTGTCGAGTCTTAGCTTTCGCCTCACCCAGGAAGGCGGCGCTGTGACCGATCCCGGGAAAGGTCCGCTTGATCACCAGGTGGTCCAGGTTCTCCAGGACGTAGGCCAGGGATTCCGGCTCTCCGCACCACCAGGTGGGTACGCTGGGGATAGCCAGGTCCTGGTCCAAAAACTCGCGACAAAGACGGGGTAGAAAGGCCGAAAGAGCTGGCGTCTCCAGCCAGCTACTGCCCAGCCCGTTGGCCACCACCACGTTACCGGCACGGACCGCTTGCACCAATCCGGGAACTCCGATGACGGAATCGGAGCGCAGTTCCAAAGGGTCGCAAAAATCGTCGCGCAGGCGTCGGAGGATCACGCCGACCGGCTGTAGGCCCTCCAGCAGCTTGAGGTACACGCGATTGTCCCTCACTGTCAGGTCGTCTCCCTGGACCAGGGTGTAGCCCAGATATTGGGCCAGGTAAGCATGCTCGAAAAAGGTCTGGTTGGCCGGCCCCGGGGTGAGAAAGACAACCCGGGGCGAGGTGAAGGCGCGCTGAGCCAGCTCCCCCAGGGTGTCGCGCATGGCTCCGAAGAAGCTCGCCAGCTTCTCCACCTGGGTGGAGCGCATCAGCTCCGGCATCATGCGAGAGACGGCCAGGCGATTCTCCAGCGCGTAGCCACATCCGGCCGGGGCTTCGGCGCGGTCTCTGAGGACCATCAGCTCTCCCTCGCTGGTCCGAGCCAGATCGACGGCGTGAAGCAGAAGGCGACATTCCGGAGGGATGGGTAAACCGTGGCAGGGACGCAGGTAGCCAGGATGGCCGTGCACCAGGTCGGGTGGCAGAAGGCCTTCTTTGAGGCAGTGCTGGTTGCCGTAGACATCCTCCATCAACAGCTCCAGCAAGCGCGCGCGCTGGCGCAGGCCCGACTCGATACGAGCCCACTCGGCGCCTCCCACCAGCATAGGGAAGGGGTCCAGATGCCAGGGACGGTCCATGCCGTCGTCGGCGCCGTAGACGTTGAAAGTGACGCCGTTTTCCCGAATCAGCTGGCGAACCTGTTCCCAGCGGCGTGACAACTGGTCGCTTCCAAGCTTCTCCAAGGCTCGTAAAAAGGTGTCCCATCCGGGGCGAAGATGCCCCTCGGCATCCACCATTTCGTCATAGGAACTTTCTCCCGGGCGGTAGGAGAGCCCCGGCCCGATACCGTGGAGAGTGCTCATCTGCCGGGTCGACGCCGCAAGTCCAAGGTGTAGGGAAAGAAGGGATTGGGCGGCTCGGGCTTGATCTCAAGTTCGCCCCCTCTCAAGTGAAGCTCGGAAAAACGCGCGGTGCGCCGAGCCTCGGCCTCGTTGGCGTTGACCGGGAAGGTCTCGTAGTTGCGCCCGCCGGGGTGAGAGACCCGATAGGTGCAGCCCCCCAGGCTTCTTCGCGACCAGCCGTCGACTAAGTCGAACTCCAGCGGGACGTGAACGCCGATGGTGGGGTGCAAGCAGGTGGGAGGCTGCCAGGCCCGATAGCGCACGCCGGCCACCGCCTCGCCGTGCGCTCCGGTCGGCCGCAACGGCACCTGACGTCCGTTGCAAAGCAGGATATGCCGCCCCTCCACCAGGCCGTTGGCCTTGACCTGCAGTCGCTCCAGCGAGGAATCGACGTAGCGAACGGCTCCTCCCAGGCCAGGCTCCTCACCCAACACATGCCAGGGTTCGATGGCTGTGCGAAGCTCGATGGTCACTCCCGCCTGGATGAACGTCCCGATGCGGGGAAAGCGAAACTCGAAGTGGGGACGGAACCAGTCGGCTTCGAAACCGAAACCGGCCTGGCGCAGGTCGTCGACCACGCTCTCCAGGTCTTGCCAGACGTAGTGGCCCAGCATGAACTCGTCGTGCAGCCGAGTGCCCCAGCGGACCGGGGCGGCCCGGTAAGGCTCGCGCCAAAAACGTGCCACCAGGGCGCGGACCAGCAAGCTTTGCAACAGGCTCATCTGTGCGTGAGGAGGCATCTCGAAGGAGCGAAGCTCCAGAAGCCCCAGGCGTCCCGTGGTGCTGTCGGGCGAGTAGAGCTTGTCGATGCAGAACTCGGCCCGGTGGGTGTTTCCGGTGATATCGGTCAAGAGGTGGCGGAAGGCTCGGTCGACTAACCAGAGGGGGAACTCGTGCTCTGGTCCGGGCAGCTGTCCCAGCGCGATCTCGAGCTCATAAAGGCTGTCGTGCCGAGCCTCGTCGATGCGTGGCGCCTGAGAGGTCGGGCCGATGAACAGGCTGGAGAAGAGATAGGACAGACTGGGGTGGTTCAACCAGTAGCACAGCATGCTGCCCAGCAGGTCCGGGCGGCGCAGGAACGGGCTGTCGGCCGGCGTGGGACCTCCCATGACCAGGTGGTTTCCTCCTCCGGTACCGGAGTGGCGCCCGTCGAGCATGAATTTCTCCGTCCCCAGACGGCACAATCTAGCCTCTTCATACAAGGTGAAAGTTCGCGAGGAAAGCTCTTCCCAATTGGCGCTGGGATGGATGTTGACCTCGAGCACACCTGGGTCGGGGGTGATGGAGAAGTGAAGAATGCGAGGATCGTGGGGTGGTCCGTAGCCTTCCAGAACCACCGGCCATTCCAACTCCTGAGCCGCTTCTTCCACCGCGCGCACCAGGTCCAGGAAGTCCTCGCCCCGCTCGGTGGGGGGAAAGAAAACGTACAGATGCCCCTGGCGCACCTCGCAACAGATGGCCGTGCGCACCACGTCATCCGCCGCGCGGCCCTTGCGGGGGATCTCGGCCGACTTGAGTCCGGAACGAAAGTAGGGCGAGACCGGCAGTTGGCGCTGAAAGGGCGGCAGGTCGTCCAAGGGATCACGCTCGAGGTTTCGGGGCGTCTCCTCAGGATCTTGGGAGGCGAGACTGTTGAGCGGCAGGCGGTAGCCCATCGGGGCGTCGCCCGGAATCAGCTGGAGGTATTCCTGGCGCAAGAGCCAGGGTCCGGAGAGCCAGGTCGAGTTTTCGCCGTCGGTCTCTCGGGCCAGCGGCAAAAGGTAACCGGTCGGTTGGTCTAGACCCTGCTGAAAAATACGGGCCAGGCGCTGTCGTTCGGAGGCATCCCGCAGGGTCTCGGGGTCCATCACCGACGCGTCGACGGGCAGTTTCTGCTCTTGCCAGAGGACCTGATAGACGTCCTCGTAGGCCGGTCTGACCCACTGGTGCTCCAACTGCAATTTGGCGGAAAGCGTTGTCAGGAACATCTCGGCGTCGCCCCTTTGGCGCGGGCCGGGTTGAGCCGGATTGGCCAGAAGGGAGGGTTCGCGCCAGGTCGGATGGCCGTCGGCCCGCCACAGACAGCGCAAGGCCCAACGGGGCAACGGTTCGCCCGGATACTGCTTGCCCTGTCCATAGTGCAAGACAGGCTTCTTGGCGTACTTTTGAGCCAGTCGCTCCAACAGCTCCCCGGCTAGGCGCCTCTTCTCTTCTCCTAGAGCCGTGACGTTCCACTCGGGGCCGTCCATGTCGTCGATGGAGACGAAGGTGGGCTCGCCCCCCATGGTCAGGCGTACGTCATCGAGTTTCAATTGGCCGTCCACTTGGTAGCCCAGGGCGTCTATCCTCTTCCACTGCTCTGGGCTGTAAGGAAGAGTGACTCGAGGATCCTCGTGCCGCCGGGTCACCGACATGCGAAAGTCGAAGCCCTCGACCACCTTCTGATCGGGTCCCAAGGGGGTCCAACTGTAAGATCCGGTGATGGCCGCCGCGCTCAGCGGTTGGGCGCTGGCGGCAAGCGGTATATGGCCCTCGCCGGCCAGAAGCCCCGAGGTCGGATCCATGCCGATCCAGCCGGCCCCCGGGATGAAGGCCTCGGCCCAGGCGTGCAGGTCGGTGAAATCCTGACTTGCTCCGCTGGGCCCGTCCAAACTCGCCACGTCGGGCTTGAGCTGAATCAGGTAGCCGGAGACAAACCGCGCGGCGATGCCCAAATGACGCAAAAGCTGGACGGCAAGCCATGCCGAGTCGCGGCAGGAGCCGGTGCCCACGGTCAAGGTGGTCTCGGGAGTCTGCACCCCCGGTTCCATACGGATCACGTAGTCGACCAGCTTTTGCAATCGCGTGTTGATCTCGACTAAGTAGTCGACGGTCCCGATCTTGTCACGGCGCAACTCCTCGACTAGTTTGGCCAACCTCGGTTCGGGTGTCTCCGCCTCGAGATAGGGAGCGAGCTCTCGGCGCAGCGTCGCTTCGTAGGTGAAGGGGAAGCTCTGAACATCCTCGTTGAGGAAAAAGTCGAAGGGATTGATCACCGTCATGTCGGCCAAAAGGTCGACTGTGACTCGCAACTCCTTAGTCGGGTTAGGGAAAACGAAACGGGCGATGTGATTGCCGTACGGGTCCTGTTGCCAGTTGAGAAAATGGTCCTCCGGAGTGACTTTCAGGCTGTAGGCCAGGATCGGCGTGCGGCAATGAGCGGCCGGGCGAAGGCGGACCAGGTGAGGGGCGAGACAGACGGCCTGATCATAGCTGTAGACCGTCTCGTGATGGAGGGCGACGTGAATACTCAAAGCGTACCGCTCCTTCGGGAGGATGGGGGTTAAACCTGTACTATTCGCTGGTTCGGGTGGACAAATCGATTGTCCCCTCAACAAGAGCTGCCGCCAACCTATTTATGCCTTGAATCAACCACAGAACAATGCTTAAATGAAACACGTCTGGATAGGGAGGCTCACATGGCGAAATATGTCGGTTTAGCAATGTTGGCGCTCTTGCTCGCGGGTTTGGGATACTACGAGTATGACCAGGCCAAAACTCAGAGGCTTCATGGCTACGGTCAAGTTGTGGATGGCATCTATTCTAAGGTCATCACCAGCTTCAAAGCCATGAGCGTTGTGGAATCCGATGAAACTAGAATCGAGGGAAAGGTCATGGTCCGGAGTGTTTCGACGGACAAAGCCGATCTTCTTATCGCAGCCTGCCAGCGGGCCCATGAGGAACTGACCAAGACGCGAGACGAATTCACCAAAATTGTACCTCCAGAGGAAGCCAGGGAACTGCATGACCAGGTCCTTCAATTGATCGACGGCACGATTCGACTGGCAAAAAGTAACCAAAGCAACTTCGCACTCCACAAAAAGGCTCAACAAGGGGCCCAAGTTTCTCCGGACTTGGTGCGTTCTGTGATGGAGAAAGCCCGTGCGGAAGCCCGCGAAGTAGCCAGACTGCGGGGAGAGGTGAGAGAAAAGAAGGACGCCCTCCTGGCCCTGTAGTGGGTCCCTTTTGCTATGACGGTAGCTTCGACGACGACGTGGACACAGGCGTACATTAGGAGTCGGGGGTACTGTCAGAGTGGTGGTTGGGGGCGAGATATGACATTGTGCTGTTGACCGGTATGATGGAATTTGTGTCGAGTCCCACTTAGTATCTTCAGAGTAGCCAACAGAAAGTACGAGCTTTCCTTGCCTGGATAGAGAGGCTTTTTCACGGCCTCGATGAGGTCGAAGTTGTCCGCCGGTTCGGATGAATGTACCGATGCTCCGATGCGCTCGCGAGCGCGCGGTATGAGCCGAAGAGAGCTTCGTTATCCGCCACGGCATCAAGAGCATCTTCTGATCCGTTCTCGGGAATTTCAAAGCGGCGAAGCACTCCGTAGGATGTGCTGCGTTGAATAGGAATGCGTCCAGCCTCTCGGATGAGGCCTCGCAGGCGCGAGGGAGAGAGGAACTGTCCGTGAGAGGCGCCCGCCGCGGTGGAGATGCTCTCGTTGATCAACGTTCCGCCCAGGTCGTTGCAGCCGGCGTTGAGCAGTAGGCCGGCGAGTTTTTCTCCCTCTTTGACCCAGGAGGCCTGGATGTTACGGAAGGTTCGACCCAACAGAATTCGAGCCAGGGCGTGAATGTGCACGACTTCAGAGCCGCTCGGGCCGAGGCGGTGACCTTTGAGCTCCTCCAAGTGAGACAAAGGCGCGTCCTGGTGGACAAATCCGAGAGGGACGAACTCGGTGAAACCGCCCGTCTGGTCTTGAATCTCCCGAAGTTGGAGTAGGTGGTCCACCCAATGAGTGGTCGTCTCCAGATGCCCGAACATCATGGTGGAGGTGGTCTTGAGCCCGATCTGATGAGCGCCGGTGATGATCTCCTTCCACTGCTCCACCGTGATCCGACCCGGAGCCAGTCGGTCGCGAAGCTCCTGGTCCAAGACCTCGGCCGAGGTGCCCGGCATGGTGTCAAGACCGGCCGCTTTGAGCTCTTGTAGAAATTCCCGCGGCGAGCACTTCGAGCGAATAGCGCCGTACAGTACCTCTTCCGGAGAGAACGCGTGAAGGTGGAGTTGGGGGAATTTCTCTTTGACCGCTTTGGTGATCTGAATGTACAGATCGCCTTCCATTTTGGGGGGCAGCCCCGCCTGAATGCAGACCTCGGTGGCCCCAAAGGCGACCGCCTGCTCCACCCGCTGCAAGATCAAGGGCAGCTCCAGGTAATAGCCCTCCTCGTTGCGATGGTCCCTCGAGAAAGCGCAGAACTTGCACGATTTGATGCAGACGTTGGTGAAGTTGATGTTGCGGTTGACGACATAGCTCACCTCGTCACCGCACTGCTCTTGTCTTAGAGCGTCGGCGACCAAAGCCAGAGCCCAGATCTGGGACTGGGAGAGGTCGGCCAAACCCAGAGCTTGCTTGCGGGAAAGAGCCCGCCCCTCGAGGGCTTGTTCTAGACTCTCCTTTTGGGTTGGTGTGAAAAGATCCCAGGGGTTAGGCAACATGTTCGGTCTGTCTCAACTTGGATTGCTGGCGGGCTAAATGCGGTCTCAAATTTGGGTCGACCCATTCGTCGTCTCTGAGGTACTCGGGATAGACGGGAAGTCGCGGCCGAAGCTGATAGCCCGCCGACTCGCACAGGGCGGCCAGTTGGTCCAAGTGCGGCCAGGGAGCTTCCGGATTGATGAAGTCTTTGGTCAGCGGACTGATACCGCCCCAGTCGTTGATGCCCGCCCGGATCAGACCCAGATGACCTTCCGGGGTCAGGTTGGGCGGCGCCTGCACGTTCATCTCCGGGCCCAAAATCAGGCGGGCCACCGCCACCGTTCGAAACAGCTCCTCGTCGTTGACCTCGGGGAAGTCGGCCATCTTGGTCTCTTCCTTGGCCCGGAAGATCTGTACGATCACTTCTTGGAGGTGGCCATACCGTTGCTGTAGGTCGCGCAGCGCGAAAAGGGTCTCCACTCTCTCCTCCACCGTCTCCCCGATACCCACCAGAAGTCCCGAGGTGAATGGGATCTTGAGCCGGCCGGCCTCCTCGATCATGCGCAGGCGAACTTCGGGCTTTTTGTCGGGAGCGCTCTCGTGCGGGCCGCCGACGGCGCAAAGGCGAGGAGAAACGTTCTCCAACATCAAGCCCATGCTGACGTTGTAGGGACGCAGTCGGGCCATCTCCTCGGAAGTCAAAATACCGGCGTTAGTGTGGGGTAGCATTCCGAGCTCCAGACAGCTCTTGCTGACCTCGACCAGATAATCCGTCGTGGTCTGATACCCCATCGAGCCCAAAAGACGCCGGTAGGATGGGAAAACGGCCTCAGGCCTGTCTCCCAGACAGAGCAGAGCCTCGATACAGCCCATTCTGTCTCCCCGCTCCACCACACCGGAGATCTCCTCGAGCGACATCGTGTGCGCCCCCTTGTCCTTCGGCCCCTTACGGAAAGTACAGTAGGAGCAGCGGTCCCGGCACAGATTGGTGACCGGAAGAAAGACCTTGGGACTATAGGTGAGGACCTTGCCAAAGGCTTGGTCACGCAGTTGGCTAGCCTGGGTGAACAGGCCGGGGTGGCCCTCACGGATCCGCGCGCAAGCCCCCTCGAAGTCTAAACTCGATGAAATCAAAGCTTGGCGCCATTCTTGCGCGTTTGGCCTTAAACCTCCAACCGGGCCGGAACCGTGATGGCGTCGGAGGGCATCCAGAGGTAGCCTTCGATCAAAAGGTCCGAACCGAGCGTGCTCCAACCGACATCGCGCAGCTTCAAAGCGTCTCCCACGCAATCGACTCCGAAGCCGGCGACAGGCGACACGGCCTCCTGGCCCCCGACCAGAAGCGGCGCGATGAAAGCGGCCACCCGGTCGATGTATCCGCCGTCCAGCATGGAACCGTTAAGGCGGGAGCCGCCTTCGAGCAGAATGCTGTTGATACCGCGCTCGGCCAGCGTTCGTAAGGCGAGGTCGAGGTCCACCCGTCCCTCACTGTCGAGGGTGACCAGGATATCCATTCCCTCCAGAGGCTGGAGATTCTTTTCACCGTCCGGCGTGGTCAACACGATGACGCCGTTCTCGGCTCTTTCGAAAAGGCGCGCGGTGGGTTTGAGCCTGCCTCTACTATCGACCACGATTTTGGTGGGAGTGCGGCCCTCCGGCTCGCGGGCCGTCAATTCGGGGTCGTCAACGGTGATGGTGTTGATCCCCACCATGATGGCGTCGTGGCTGTCTCTTTCTCGATGCACCCAACGACGGGCCTGATCACCGGAAATATATTTGGACTGGCCGGTTCGGCTGGCGATCTTCCCATCAAGACTGGAGGCGAACTTCAAGGTGATGTAGGGGCGTCCACGAGTCAGTCGGCAGATGAAAGCACGATTGACCTCGGCGCACTGCTCCTGACTATCCTCGTCGGCCAGCTCCACCACCACTCCGGCTTCACGAAGCTCGTGGATCCCGTTTCCACTAACCCGCGGGTCGGGGTCGATCAGTCCGACCACCACGTTACTGATGCCCGCTTTGACAATCTCGGGAACGCACGGCCCCGTCCGTCCGTGGTGACAACACGGCTCTAGCGAAACGTACATGGTCGCCCCCCGAGCCTTCTCTCCGGCTTCGGCCAAGGCGAGAACCTCGGCGTGGGCCTCTCCGGCTCTCTGATGGAACCCCTCCCCGACCACTCGCTTGTCCTTGACGACAATGGCCCCCACCACAGGGTTGGGACTGGTTCTTCCCAGCCCTTTGGCGGCGAGCTGAATGGCTCGTTGCATGAAGTACTGGTGATTGGCGATGTGACTTTCCAAGGCGACTCCGGAACTGCTGAAGGTTTTCTTTGTTCGACAAAGAGGAAAGAGAATTGGGAGAAAGCGGCTCGCCTCCTGCAAAGGAAAGGCGGACCAGGACTCACGATGTCTATAGCGAACAGACATAAGAGAGTAAAACTCATTGGAGGAAACTTTGGGACCTTACGACAGAAATCATGACGGTGCCGCCCTCGGCCCCTCGGTGCACGTCCCCGAGGAGGACCAGCGCTCCGTATATCCTTATACGATCTCAGGCAGCGCCTCCTTCGCCGATCCGGCGGAGAGTCGTCGCCGGACGCAGATGCTGCACACCACTTATCTTTATCTTTCCGTGGCGGTGGCCGCGGCCATGGCGGGAGCCTGGTTTGGCGCCCATTCCGAGACTTACCTGAAAATGGTGTTCTCGGCGGGATGGCTATTTTTCATCCCCATGTTTCTTGTGCTCAACTTCATTCCAGCACTTGCCCTCGGTGTCGCCGAACGCGCGCCGCGATTCGCGATTCCCGCGCTGGCTCTCGACGGATTGGTATCCGGCTTAGCGCTTGCTCCTCTGGTTTTCATAGGGCTGCTGTACAGTGGCTCGGATGCCAGCGGTGGCGGTAATTTCGTCTCCACCGCCGTGGTCATAACCGGCGCGATCTTCGCGGCGATTACCGCCTACGTCCATCTCAACAAAACCGAATTCAAGGTCAGCGGCGCCGTGATGTGGGGAATCTTCGGATTCGCCATCGTCTGTATCCCGCTCAACATGTTTCTACAGAGCAGCCTGCTGAGCATGATCGTTTCCGGTGTCATCGGGATCTTTGGTGCCATCCAGTTGGCGATGGCGACCAGCACTATCGTGACCGACCCGAAGTTCAACAGCCCCGCGGCTGGAGCTTTGATGCTCTTCGCCGGTCTGTTCAACCTGTTCCAAGCGATTCTGCACCTGCTGCTCAGCGGCGGCCGCGACTAAATCGTCGCTCGGAATCTCTGTTGAGAAAGGGTCGCCCACGGGCGGCTCTTTTTTTTGTGAATGCGGTTGGTTCAAGGCGACTGGCGGCGTGCGGACGCCCACTTCAAATGGATGCGGAATTCCACTCCGAGTGCACGCGCGGCGCGCGAATGAGGTGCTCGCGGCGCGTCCCCTCCAAGCGGACGCGGAATTCCACTTCAAGTGCCCGCCGTGGCGCGCGGACGCGGCGCACGCGAAGCGCCCCCTTCAAGCGGACGCGGAATTCTTGAAAAATTCCTCGTTCTTGCTCACAAACTCTTCCTGATCGGGCGAGACGTCGTCGTCAGTGAAAATCGCGGTTGGAATGGATGCAATCGACTGGGCAGACATCGACACAAGCGGCGTCTTTCACGCCTATACAGGGCGCTCCGATAACATGTGGCATCGCGAAACTAGGTATACCTTATTGACAAAATTAGGCCAACCTAGTATTTATTTTTAGGAGCGCCTCAGGTCAGCGCTCAAGGCTTTGTTCGTCAGAGGTGTTATGGGTAGGTTTCTTGAGATTCAACAGGGTTGGAAGAGGTTCGCGGTTTTCTTAGGAATGCTCTACCTTCTGCAAGCCAGTGGATGGGCGGACGAACCGCCTGCCGTAGAAGCACCTTTCGGGTGGCAGTTCCAGACGCTCCCCAAGCGGGGCGGGACCACGCGTGGACAGACGGTAACTCTTGACAAGAGGCCCGCCGACACTTGGGAGGCGCTGCAAGAACCGGGACTCTCCTTCAAAGAGAGAGACCGCCGCGCCATCCTCGCCATGTCGGGAGAATATCGCGCTAGTTTTGAGTTTGTGGAGATCGCCGGATTCACTCCCGACTATCAACCACCCGCTGTCTATCGAAGTTGGGGCACGGAAAAGGTCTACGTGGCCGAAAATAGTCCCGATCGGATCGTGCTCCAGCACGTTCTCGTCATGAAGGTTCCCGACAAAGAGCCTCAGGTGGTCAAGCACTGGCGCCAGGACTGGATCTACCAACCCCAAACAGTCCTCGCCTATCAAGGTAACGACACCTGGACAAAACGGCCATCCTCGCCTCACGAACGCCAGGGAGCCTGGGCTCAGGAAGTCTACGAGGTGGACGACTCGCCCCGCTATGGCGGTATTGGCGTCTGGTCTCACCAAGGAGGCATCTCTTCCTGGCAGAGCGAGGCCACTTGGCGGCCTCTCCCTCGACGCGAACACACGGTCAGAAACGACTATCAGGTCCTAACCGGAATCAATCGCCACATCATCACCCCTACCGGGTGGATTCACGAGCAGGAGAACAACAAGACCGTCCTCGGCTCGGACGGCCGAGTAACTCGGGTCTTGGCTCGTGAACTGGGCATTAACCGTTACGAACGCCTCAAAGACTTCGACTTCACCGACGGCGACCGCTATTGGAAATCCTCTCAACCCTTCTGGAGCGAAGTTCAGACCGAATGGGCCGAGCGCTTTCGAAAGAACGCAACCTTGACTCTTTTACCTCGACAAAAGAGAGCTCAAGCGATGGGCCGCTCTTTTGAACTTGCCAGAAAGCATTCCGAAAGCCAAAACCGCGAGGCATCCTCTAACGAAATCGAAGCTCTAGTGAATTCCTACTTTCGAAAAGACGGAGAAAACTGACATGATGAGAGAGACAAGACCCGAGGCTTTGGCTCTGGCGGAGACGATCATCTTCATGAAAATGATTGCCTTCCGATTCCCTTATCTCCGATTTCGAGAGACAAGATTGGGCACCGTCTGCTGGACCTGTGTGTCCGATCCCATTCACGGTTTGCCCGACGGATGGATGCTCAACTACCTCTACCGAAATCAGCAGAACCTGAAGACCTGTCTTTCCTACGAGGACCCCAGTTTTCAAGACTAGCTAACGTTAGTCGATCGTTCCCACCGGCTCGTCATCAATGAATCCGCCCCAACCGTTCGAGGGTGCGCTTCGGTCGGGAATATAGATTCCACGATCGTCGACTTTCCAGTAGCCTTCATGCGACTTGTCGTCCACCGCGTAACGCCCGGTTGTAATGTCGAGACCCCGGTAAACGAAGTTCTCCTCACCAACCTGAAACTTCAGCTCGAGACCTTCAGTCCAAGCCGAGATCGCGAGCTCTCCGGCCACGGGGAAACCAAAATCTCCAGCATTAAACCCCTTGCGAGCCTCGAACTCGGTGAGCGAGAGCTGCCCTCGGTCAACACCGAGTTTGGCCGCCAGCCCACTTCCGACACCCTCGACAGCGTCAACGCCCACTTTCGGGACATCTACCCTGGAGGGAGCCGTCACTGAGGGCCGCGGCGAACTCTGTATCGGCTCGTCGACGGTTCCCACGAAGTCCGAAATAAAATCACCGTTCCCTGACTGCTCCTCCGTTGGAACGTAGATGCCACGCTGATCGAGCTTCCAAAAATCGTCGTGCTCGACATCGAGCCCATAGCGGCCGGTCGTACTATCGAGTCCGCGGTAGACGAAACGTTCTTCTCCGAGCTGAAACTTCACCTCGAGACCCTTTGTCCAACCCGAGAACTGAAGTTCGCCTTCAACCGGAAAATCGAAGTTACTGGCGTTAAATCCCTTGTCGTCCCTAAAGTCCGAGACCGAAAGCTCCGTGGCGCTAGCTCCAAGCATATTCGCCAAGTTCGAGCGAAGTTCGGCCTGCGTTTGTTGGGCCCCATCCGTCGGAGAGCTCTGCGACAGGCTGACCAGATCCCCAATCGCCGGAGTCGCCTCGCCGGCTTGGGATGCTGCCGAGGAAGGTGCCGAAATCGAGCCGGACTGCGGCAAGAAACGCGAAACTCGGGAGAGGTGATTATCAGAGATAAGGGTCGCCATTTTAAACTCCTTCAACGGGTGAGGTGTGACACGAACAGTATCTCACCAAAGTTGTATAAAACTGTAAAAAGCGGAAGCTAGGCGTCACGAAAACGTCAATTAGGTTCCAGGATTGATCTCGGGTAGCGAGAACCGCCCGCCCATGAGTGGACGGATTATCGTGAATGGAAACGCTCGGGCCGAGGCTGACCTGATCTTCGACACCAAGGACGCCATTTTGCATCCCACTCACCAGGATGAGGCGATTCGGCGCGAGCGCACTACGGTCTTGGTCACCGCCGCCTGGGGACCCAACGAGCATCGAGAATCCCACATCAAAAAAGCCCTTTACGAGATCGGGATGAAGCCCCGCCACGTCGACGGTTTCGACCGTCGCCTGGTTAATCTCTCGGCCTACCACGCCTTCTTGGAATTCGAACGGCGAGAGCCCCGATTGGCCGCCTCCCACGCCGAGCGGGACGAACTGATCCGGCGAACCAGGGCTGTCTACCTGGAGAAAAACGCCTTCTATACCGCTCACATGAGGCAGGCTTTCCAGCACCTGCGCCAGTTCCAACCAGGACGACGGCTTTCCGATGTTCTCGCCACCACGCCTTCACCCCGACACCGGATCCCCGGAAGATTTCGAGGCAGTGAGCTACTCACGGACTTTCTCTGCGAGGACCTGCACGACACTGTAGGCCGCCTGGTGGAAAACGACAACCGTCTGACCCGGCTGATCACGGATCTGGACCAGCAGTTTCGCGAGGGTGTGGGGCTGGCCTACAACGATACCTGGCGGGAGCTACGCCACGGTCTGGAGCAAACTCTACTTTCAGCCGGAACGGTCTTAATTTTCGGCGGAAACCTGGAGGCTCTTCACCGCTGCCTCAGCTTTTTCGATCTGCGAGGTGCCTTCGTGGAGGCGCTGCGCCGGGGAACCACCTTTGTCACTGTTTCGGCCGGCTCTTTACTGTTGTGCGAGCGGATCATCATTTACGACGACTTCGCCCAGGGCAAGGAGTTCCATCTCTTCGACCGGGGCTTCGGTCTGGTTCGTGGACTTCAGATCTTTCCTCACTGCGACGACCGAATCCAGGTCGACGACAACGATAATCTGGCTTACCTCGCCCACCGTTTCGGTGAACGCCGCTGTGTGGGACTCAACGAGGGAAGTTATCTCTTGCTCGAGCAAGATGACGAACACAAGGCAGTCTCTCTAGGCGCTCAGGACGGCGTCTACGTGTTCGACCGCAGTGGCGAAAAACGTCGCTATGACAAGGGGGAAGCCCTAGCTCTCTAAATTTATCTCGAAATATCGTCGAAACATCCAAAGAGTGTGAAGGCGAGCGGACTCAACTCCACCGCGTCGAAGTACACGAGCTATGAGATTTTCGAGCAACAATTCAAAGCACAAGTTTGCCGCCCTCGCGCTTTCGGCATGGCTTTTCAGCCTCACCCTTCCGCTTCACGCTCAACCAGGGGGAGACCCTCCCGGCGGAGACCCCTCGAGAGGTTCTCAGCAAGGCCAACGCGGGGGCCCCATTGAGGAACTGACCAAAGTCTTGAACCTCACGACCGCCCAGCAAGAACAGATCCGCCAGATCTTTGAGCGAAACCGGCCGCCCAGGCCCGATGGCCAAAATTCACAATCCTCCGATCGAAGCTCCCCTTCCGGCACAAGTTCGTCGAGACGCCATTCCTCATCGAACAGTGACTCTTCAACGCGCCGTAACTCTTCCTCATCCTCGGATCAGAGGGCAAATTCGGGCCGAAGCAAAGGTCCTCGCGGAAACGGTCAGGGCGGCCCCAATATGGGGAAGATAGACAAAGAGATTGAGGCCATCCTGACGCCTGAACAGAAGAAGCTTTTTGCCCAATTGAAGGCCCAGCGCAAATCTCAAGACCCTCCTCCAGGCTCCCAAGGGCGCGACTCCAAGTCCAGGTAGCTCCCTACCAGGAGAATTCGGTGACGAAGATCCGCCGATCGTTACTCGCCGAGACAAGAGTCGGCCCGAGGTCGGAAAAGTCAAGGTCGAGGACCGCCCCCGCGTGATGGGTTAATCGGTGCAGCTCCTTTCCTGTGGTGAGGTGAAAGAGTCGAATATGACAATCGGAAGCGCCCGTCGCCAGTACGCGCAGATCGTGGGAGAAACTCACCGACAACGGCGTCGCCGGGTGCTTGAGCTCGTTAACCACTTTCAACTCCGGAACCTGAATCAACAACACCTTGCCCCGACTCGCGGCCGCCGCCAAGAAGCCGCCGTCAGGGCTAAATTCTAAGCTTGACAGCTCGCCAAAGCCCAAAGCGACGCGCTCTTTGACCGTCATCTGAGGAGTCTCGTACAGGGTAAGGCTTCCATCGGCGCCTCCCGCGGCAAGCAATCCCTGTTTTGACGCCAGCGACAACGTCTTCTTGCTTAGCTTAGAGAAAATGCCGGTTTGGTGCCACTCTAGCTGGCGTACCTGCTTGCCTCCTCGGGTGTCAAAAATTCGGATATTGGAAGCGTCGGAAGCTACCGCCACCAGCGACCCTCCCGGGACAGCGCTCACATCGCGCACACGGTCGGCGAAAAGCCCCCAGCTCCGCCGGCTCAGTTGCGCCGTGTGCTTACCTTGCATCAAGTCGTACTGGTGGATCTCTCCCTCCGTCTCGGCCGCGACAAGCGTCCGACCGTCGGAGGAGAAATCCAGACTGGTCAACTCCTGTTCTCCCGTCCAGAGCTTACTAGCCATCTGACAGGTAACCGTGTTCCAAACGTGCAGGTAGCGGCCGGCTACCGCCACCAGCGGCTGTCGGGGACAAAACCTCACGGCTTGTGGAGGGGTGGCGTAGCGTCGCAGACCTCGCACCTCCAAGACCGCGATGGAGGGCACCCGTCCCGTGGTGGAGTGGCGGGGAGGCGGCTTGACCTCAGTCCTAGGCTCGGGCACAGCAGCTCCGGGCATTCCGTAACGATGGCTCGGCTCCGCCGTCGCCGGTGGAGGTGTATCGGGGATATAGACTGGCGGATTTGGAATCCAAGCTTTGGGAGGCGGTGGAGTCTCCGCCGGCCTGGCGGCTCCAACCCCGGCCGCGCTCGCGCCGGCGATGTTCTTTAGCTCGGACAAGATCTCGGAAACGCTCTGTGGCCGGTCTTCACGCTTTAGCGCCATCATCTTTAGAACCAGGCGCTCAAAATCAGGAGTGACCGTTTCGTTGTGGACCGAAGGGAGCTCCAAAGGGGTTCCCTCGGAGGCCCGGCGCCAAGCCGGCATCGGCGCGATCTCGGTCAGAAGAAAATAGAGCGTCCCTCCAAGGGCATAGATGTCCGAACGTTGATCGGTGCTGGCTGACCCGTATTGTTCCAAAGGCGCGTACTCGGCCGTCCCCATCCCCTTGATGATGTCGCGAGTTCCGACTCCCGCTTGAAGACGCTTGGAGATTCCAAAGTCCAGCAGACGAAGCCGGCGCTGGTCGTCGATCATCACGTTGTCGGGCTTGAGGTCTCGAACGATCACCGGCGGAGACTGAGTGTGCAGGTAGTGCAGAACCTCGCACAGTTCTTGAGCCCAGGCCAACACCCTTCGTTGAGACAAGAGTCGAGGCGCTAGCTCGGCCACGCGAGTGAGCGTCTTTCCGTTGACGAAGTCCATCACCAGGTAATGCACGTCGCCAACTTCGAAAAAATCGCTGACCTGAGCCAACGCCGGATGGGAGAGTTCGGCGAGCGTGCGGGCTTCGGTTTCGAAAGCGTCCAAAAACTTCGCCTGCTCGGCCGGGTCGGGTGAGAGATTCCGCAGGCTCTTGATGGCGAAAACCTTGCCCAGCCGCATGTGACGCGCTTTGAAAACCTGGCCCATTCCGCCTTCACCCAAAAGCTCGAGAAGCTCATAGCGGCCGTCGAGAATGGTGGGAGTCACTGCGCCGCCTCGACCGAGATCTCGAGAATCTCGCCTTTGCCCACTCTCAAGGTAAAAGCCAGGGGGTTACAGCAAACCTCACAATCTTCGACGAACGTCTGGCGTCCGTTCTGGCTGACATCGACCAGGATGGAGATCCGTTCCCAGCAATGAGGACAGTCAACGAAGAACTCTTCCATGACTAGATATCGCCCTCGTCGATGAGGTATCGCAAATAGGAGTTCACACGCGGATCGATCTTCTGCTGGTCCTCGAACTCGACGCCGAGGAAGATCAGGCGATTGACCTCGTTACTGGCCACGACATGGCCCTGGATATCAAAAGCGGGCAAAGTCTCCACAGGTCCGATAGTCAACTCGACCTGTTCCCCCGGCTCCACGGACGAGGCCGTCTCCAACAAAGCTCCTTTAGCGCTAAGGTTGTAGAGGCTACCTTCGGTGTGATGTCCGACCTGGCCGTTGACAGCCACCGGAATGAAACAGGTCACTCGCACGTACTTGCGCTTCTGAAAAAGACGCTCGGGGCGAAACCCCAGGTGGCGCAAAGTCACTTTAACCCAGGAATTTCTAAGAACATCCTCATTGGAACAGTAGGACAAACCAACGAAATGCATGTGGTCACGCCGGCGCCGCTTCGCCCACTGGACCCGGCAGCGTACGTTCTTCTCCGACGCTCCCTCCAATGGTGTTTCGCAGGTAACATCGGTGAACGTCCCTAGTCCTGGAGGCTGCAAGCAGCGAAGCATCATTCCGCCCAGGCTCATATCGACGACCTGACCGAAGTATCGCTTGGAACCGACAGTGTAGCTGACTTCCACGTGGCAGCGTAGCCGAACGAGCTCACGACGCTCGTCAAACTCCCAGTCGGAAGCTCCACCCGGTCGCCGAAGCGACTTCAGGCCTTGCCACAACTTCCGAATCATGCGCGCAATTTGGGCGTTGTTCCAAAGGAATCCTGGTCGAATCTCGCCGCTCGCCCTAAAACACTAAAACAGCTTGCCGAGTTCGATGAGCACGCGTCGTCCATCATCATCGAGTTCATCGACAAGCTTCTCCTGCAGCTGAAAAAGCTCTCCATTCGGCTGTCCTAACTTCAAGACGCTCACGATGCTGTCAGGAGTGCCGCTCAAAGGCAAAGCTAACTGGGCCTGATAAGCCGCCAGACCTCCGAGCCGGGAGCCCCAACGCTCTAGAGCCTCCGTCGGGGTGCTGGGTAGATCCTCACCGGAACGAGCCAGGAGCAGTAGCAAGAAATTTCTCAGTTGATCGAGGCGCAACTCTTCGATGCGCCTCTTCGAATCGTCCAACGCCGGCATGGAGAGACCGTCGAGCCACTCCCCGAGCCGTTCGTGAACCTGTTGGGTCATACTCAAGCTTGGGCCCGGTACTGGTCCAAAAGCTGCCGGCGTTGAGCCTTGATGTCGCCGAGCTGAGCCAGCACACCCGCGTCGCCTCCGGGGGCGAGCTCCTCCAAGACCTTTTGCTCGGCGGCAAGCGAGGTATCCAGGAAGGAAAACTTCACGAACGCCTTATCTGCCAAGAGCTCGGAGTTGAGCTCCTTGTTGAAGGTCTCGCTCCCCTCGACACGGTGGGCTCCACTGTGGAAGTTGACAGCGAGCTTTCCACCCTCGATCACCTCGTCGTTACCTTGAAGCTTCGTCTTCTGCCCCGTACAATCCAGAATGAATTTCTCCATCTGATTGTAGGAGGCCAGCCCGAAAAGCCCCACGGTCTGCTGGTGGGTGTCGGATTCCATGACGTCGACGATGACCTTCCCGTCGGGCGAGACATCGAAGGTCGGCTTGCTACCCGCGATGCGCCCCACCGAGAAGCGGTAACTCTCGGGTCCAATGGAACTGGCGGACTGAAGGAGCGCTTCTTTGTCATCCTTAGCTAAAGTGGGGTTATTCGCGATATCCCCGGCGAGATCCGACTTCAAGTCCTTGAGAAGCTGATCGTCGCCAAGCTCTCCGGCCGTCTTCATCAACCTCAGCGTTTTGAGCGATTTCGGCTCGCGATAGAGCAGTTCCGGCAGTTTGTCTTCAAAAGCGTGGCTATTGTCCGCGATGCGCGTCATCGTCTCGAGATTCATGGCGCGTTGCTCGGGCGTGGGAGTCTTAGACATGGATAACTCCACCCCCGGACCGCCGTTGACATCCTTGTCATGATAGAGAATACAGCGGTGCATGGCCTCGAGATCGGAGCTTCCAAAGAGCTTCGTTAAAGGATCCTTCGGGTCGAGCGAGCGCTCCTTGAGATAGCGGGCGGCCAGGACGTTGTGGCCGGCGTCCTGACCCTTCAGCCCCTCCTCATTGATGGGGTTGCGAACGCTATCCATAGCGTACCCCAGGTCGTGGACGATCATGGCCTGATGCATCAATAAGCGGTCCTTGGCGCCCACCGGAACACTTTGTTTCTCTAGCCCGTCAGCCAACTGTTCGGTCGCTTTAATATTGTGACCTAATAGGTGGCGAACCCCGTGATCGCCTAGCATGTTCTCCGCCGCGGCCTTATCCTGATAAGAGATCAAGGCCAGATTGGAGGCGACCAACTTGTAAGCGTCAGCGGCGCTAAAGCCATCGGGTGCCGCCTGCAGAGCCAGGTCCAGGAATCGTGACGTCTGGTCGGAGACGGTGGCGTGCTTTTCCGGGTTGAAGCTGGCTTCTTTGGAGAGAAAAAATTTGTCTACAATTCCCTGCGTGGCCTTCTTGACCGCCTCGGGATTGGAGGCCAACGTCCCGGTCAAACCCTGGGGAACGTTGTCCAGGTCGACACCCCGCTCGGCCGCGTACTTGGTCACTGTTTTGGTCACCGACTCCGCCGAGGTGGTGGGATCGTGATAGCGCGCACTAATAGCCGAGCGCGTTTTGAGAGCCTTCTCGTCATCCTTGAAAGGAACGCGCTGGAGATAGGTCGTTTCGCGCTCGCTCATGGCCTTGGCCATCTCGGCCTTCTCCATCTGGGCCGCCGCCAATGCTTTCAAACTGGCCTCGAAAGGGGTGGCTTGAGTCTCGCGGCTGGAGAAGGAAGCGAGTTCGCCTAGCGACCTGTCAGTCACGGCGGCTCCGGCTTCCTTGGCGGTCTCGATGGCCACTTCAATGGGAGCCTTTTCGCTGTTCTTGGAAACAGGTCCGCCGAGCGACATATCCGCCACGGTAGTCTGGCTGGCCGCCAGCGCCTTTAGGGTGGCTTCGAAAGAGGCCGGCTTCTCCTGTTGGGGTAGTGCCGCGGACGACTCTTGGAGCGCCACGATGGGGCCGTTGCCCCGGGATTGAAAAGAGACGTCCCCCTGCTTCCAAGACAGAGTCGTCTCAACCGGTGCTGGGGACGCGTCGTTAAGCACGACCGCCGCCGGCGTGGAAAGATCGCTCGGCGTTTCCACGGGGAGTTCAATTTGTCGCTGAAAAGTCTCCTCCGGCTCGGACTTCACCTCTTGAAGCGGCTTGGTGACCGCCGGACTGGCCGTGGTCGTCAACTGCTGCACACGATTTTGAGGGATGAATGTTTGGAGGGGTTTTAAGGTGTTATCCATAGCGTAAGTGCTCTATTCTATCACGATAGGGAATTCCCATGAAGCCTGATGTTAAAAATTCGACAAATGAGAAAACCTTAACATTCATCTTCGCCCGGAACTTTTCTCGTTCCCCGAAATTGGTAGCCTCATGTCAAATTTCAAGAAACTCATCCATCTATCACTCGGCCTGCTCCTCACGCTGGGCGTGGCCGCCACCGCTCAAGTTAAGACCGGTGAGGCCGCGCCCGATTTCGCCGTCAAAGGCCTCGACGGGAAATCCGTCCAACTCAGCAGCCTGAAAGGCAAGCCTGTCGTCTTAGAGTGGATCAATCCGGAATGTCCCTTTGTTCGCCAGCAGTACGACGCGGGTAAGATGCAGGCACTGCAGACAAAATATTCTAAAGACGTCGTCTGGGTGACCATCGCCAGTTCCGCCGCGGGAAAACAGGGACACCATAGCGCGGCCGAGTGGAAAGAGATTATCAAAAAAGAGAAAGCCGCCCCGGCTCACCTCGTTCTCGACCCCGAAGGGACGGTCGGCCGACTATATGGAGCCAAAACCACTCCTCACATGTTCGTGATCGACAAGACCGGGAAAGTCGTCTACCAGGGCGCCATCGACGACAAGAAGGAGGCCAACTACGTCGATGCCGCGCTGCAAGCTCTGGCTTCCGGCAAAAAGATCGCCGTCACCACCACTCAGCCCTATGGCTGTGGCGTCAAGTATCCATAAGCTCCTTCTCCAAGTAGAGAAACTTTCAATGGCGCGAACGGTTATGCGTTTCTATGAGAACCTCCATGACTCACGTAACCCTGGACTTGTCCCGCCACGGAGGCTGTTCCGTGCAGCAGAGCGCGCTTTTGCGCGATCTGACCAAGGATAGCTCGGTGACCGCTCTCTTGGAGAGCCTGGGTGCCGACAGCTTGGAGATTCGCTTCACTCCTTGCGATAGCGAAGGGGCTTCACTCCAGACCCCCTGACCTCTACATACCCCAAACCCTCCCTCCGGAGAGGACCGGCACCCACCGGTCCTCTCGTCTTGTATGCACCGGAAAACGTGAGAAGTTCCGAGGCCTCTCCTCAGGGAAATGAAGCCGCGGGGCTTTGAGCCTTGGTGGCAATGCCCGAAGATTATTGCAGTGACAGTTGTCACGCCAAAAAAATAGCCTCGGGGACGTTTCCATCTAACCCGAGGCCTTGACTTTTAAGCTATGCTCATCTCACTTCCGTAACTGTACGACCTTGCCGTCACGAGATCGTCACAGAAGTGTTTAGCTCCAGTACTCCTCGTCATCTTATCCGAAGATTCTGGCCCTGAGTTGTTAGGTACGGCTGCTTGGGTTATTCCGGGTTGGCCGGATGTCCCTCGGCTTGGAAGTCGATTCGGCCGTCTCTACTGAGGCCCAGGGGTGGAAGGCCTGGCCTTTCTTGAGAGCTTCGCGGGAGGATGCATCCTCGGAGTTGGGTTGAGTGTATCATATCGAGGGGTCTCCCTTCAGATGGCTCGTGGCATGATTTGGATAGAGGCCAGCACGGCGAACAAAGAGTTCTAGGCCGGGCCTTAAAAACGAAATTCGAGAGACCTCGCCCGTGGGCGGCACTGGACGTGAGAAGCGCCAGGCTACAGCTGTCTAGAGGCAAGTGAACTCCTCAAATAAGGCTTCAAGCTCGCTTGTCGAGCTGGAGACGGAGGACCTCAGGACCTAAACATTCCGGGGGTCCTCTTCCTTTTGTTCGACGCTTAGGGAAAGCCGGGACGAAGCCCCCAGACCAACGCGGCTGAAGTTTCGGGGTCTATGACACGCGGCTCTCGGGGTCCAGTGAAGAGGGGGCGGCATACTGTTATCAGGAGAATGTTAGCACGCCTGTAACATCTGTTAACAAAAGAAGCTCTTTAGCTCAGCGTTGGGACGCCTCGGGAGAGTAACCTCAGGGTAAGAAATCACCGAGAGGACACTCTAAAAGATATGCTCAGCGCCTACGCCCAATTCGATCGCCTTCACAGCGGGGTCTATCATGATATCTGGCAGGCCCAGACCGTCAGTAAGCTGGCTTCCACGATGGCCACGCAAGCGGGGTTCTCCCGTAAGGACTCGCGCTTTCTGGCCCAGGTGGCGCTACTGCATAACGCCGACGAGAGAGTCGACGTTCGTAGCGGAGAGCGCCAGCCGCTTCTGCCGCCTCAGGTCCACAACACCTTGGACTGGCTTTTAGACCAGCGCGAGTCGCTTTGCCGCCACTTCCTCTGGACCAAGCACAACTTCCACATGGCCTGCTACCTGGTAGCCCGCACCGCTTCTCCCTTCGATGGCGAGCCCCGTCTGGTTGGTCAAACTTTCCGCGGCAAGTCGCCGGTGGAGATCGCGGGGCACTTTCTGAACGAGCTTCCCGTCGAGATGCGTGAAGACGCTATCCGCCTCGGTTTGATTCTCCGTTTTGCCGACCAGATCGCCAACTTCACCGGTAACCAGAAACGCATTGACGTATCACTTGCCGGAATGGTGAAAGAGCTGGCCGCCAGCGGCACCAAAGTGACAGTGGCCGATCTCGGAATCGCCAACTATCTTTCTCAGGTTGGCACCGACCTGAGCCAGGACCGCGCTTTAGCCCTACGCTTCGGCATCAACCGCGACGGCTTGATGGGTCGTGAGGCACTTCTGGAACTTTTGCCGAATCCCGTTCGTCGCCGTTTCGAAGCCAACCTGGCCGCCTTGACCAAGGTCGCCATCGCCGCTTAATCGGTCTCTATCGACAACGCTCTCGGGCAGCTCTCACGATTCTTTCGGGAGGGGCTGCCCTTGTCGATCGATGGCGAACCGTTTTTCTCGGGTACGACGAACCCAGGCGCGTCCCTGATAGAACGGCGTGGCCTCAACAAACTCCGGCGGTATCGCCCAGCTTCCATCAAGATTCACGTAGCCCCATAACTTTCGCGAATTCTGAGCCGGGCTAGCTCTTCGAAGAACAGCTCCACTTCTCGAAAGACGAAGTCCGTCATCTGGCGACCCTCGCGGTCGATCAAGGCCCAGAGGAGTCGGAACTCTTCATTCATCTCGCAAACCCAGGCCCGCTCCTGGGAAAAATTAGTAACCTTGACGTATCGCGGCGGAATGCGCAGTCGTCCCGTGTGGTCGATGAAACCCCAGCGCCCCATCACTTGAACGGCGGCGAACCCTTCCACAAACGCTCTCGCCTCCTCGAAACGAGGCTCGATCACGGTCTCCTCGCTCTCCGTGCGATAGCCGTGGAGTTTGAAGGGCAGCAAGGGCAAATCGGGCGGGACGACTCGATCGCGCTCGGCTCTAGTCACGAAGTCGGCGGTCAGAGCGCGAATCAGTTCGGCGAATTGAGCCAGTCCAGGTCTCAAACGGATCTTCCAACCGTAAGGAGCTTGGCGCAGCTCCAAGCTCGAGGCCAGCCCAGCCAGGCGATACTCCACCAGGGCTTTTCCCTCCCGCGGAAATGAGATGGCTTCGATCTCGGCTTTGAGCTCTTGAGCGACGGCGGTCTCCACATGACCCATGAAAAGAGAGAGGAACTCTTCCGGAGTCAATCGCACTAGCTCGGCGTTCGACCTATGACCCAACTTGTCGCGGAGCGCGAAGTCGAGCCCGGCGGGCTCGAGTTGCCGGAGCGCTTGAAGGAACTCTTGTTGAAAATCGACCCGGTCTTGAGGATCGATCAAAGACGCCGTCCGAGCATGATCACCAGCCAGGAAGGCGTCAAAGTAAGAGCGCGCGAGTGTCTGAATCTCTTCTCGAGGCACTACCGCTCGGAGATTCGGCGAAGGATCTCCGCGTCGGAAGGAGCAGGGGCGAAAAAGTGTCCTTCAATCTCGGTGCCGAAAAAACCAACTTTAGCTTGCACGCTAGCTTCATCTCCCACTCGGGTGATGGAAGCTTTCACCTTGGAGTTGAAAAAGTTGTCGGCTTCGCCCTGGTAAAAGTTAGTGTTGGGCGCCTCTTTGTCCACCGCGCTCCAGTTGTCGAATCTCGGAGGGTTGGCGGCCCGGTCGAGGCGCTTGAGAAGCTCGTCATCGTTGGGAGCCGGAGAAACGTGGAACGACTCGGTATGAAGACCCAGGCCAAAAATTCCGTTTTTGGAACCGCTTTCGGCGCTGCCGTCCTCGCTACGTTTGATCCAGGCTTGAGCGTGGCGGTTGGTGGCCTTGTAGCGTTGAACTCCGTCCTGGGTTGAGAGCTGTTTCCACTGAGTTTTCATAGACTAAGAATACAGCTTGGCTCTGAAACGATTCTGAAAATTTCAGCGCAGGGATATGAACTCTTCGTAACAACGGACTATCACTCTACTTCAAGATATTCTACTATACCCACATCCATAAGCTCTCCACGCAGGGAATTGAGCCTTCTTTGATAATGGCTTATCACTTTGAGTTTTCTATGCTTGACCGACATAATCTTTCGCCGTGGCCAGGAGACGATTCTCGACATTCCGAGCTTTGAGCTTGGACGAGGGACTCAGACCATTCTCACCGGAAGCTCCGGTAGCGGAAAGAGCACCTTGATCCACCTCCTGGCGGGATTTCTTCGTCCCGATCAAGGCACCTATCAATTCGAGGAGCAAGAAGTGACCTCCCTTTCCGAACGGGAGTGGGACCGCCTGCGTGGGGCCAAGATCGGGATTATCTTCCAGCACTATCCGCTGCTTCGGGGATTCAGCGTGATGGAGAATCTCCTGATCCCGATGGGGCTTTGCGGTAAAGCCGATGGGGCCCGTGCTCGCGCCTTATTGGAACGGGTCGGACTAGGACACCGATTGAACCATCGGCCTTCTCAGCTTTCGGCCGGACAACGCCAACGAGCCGCTCTGGCTCGAGCGGTGGCCAATCGCCCTCCCCTGATCCTAGCCGATGAGCCGACCGCCCACCTCGACTCCGAGCACTCCGATCAGGCCGTGGAACTACTGCGAGAGCTGGCTCAAGAAGCTGGGAGCACCCTTCTGGTGGTCTCTCATGACCCCGCCCTGCGCGAGCGCTTCGCGCATCATCTGCGGCTGGAGGAGTTGCAGCGCGCATGAAGCCGGGCAGCTTACTCCATCTGGTCTGGGGCAACATGCGGGCCAGCCGTTTCACTACCATCTTGACGGTCGGGCTAGCCGCGCTGTCGCTGGGACTATCCTTATCCACCCTGGGTTTGAGGAGCCAGGCTCGAGAAGCCTTCCTTAACGGAAGTGGAGGCTATGACGCCGTGCTTGGTGCCCGAGGGAGCGCTCTGCAGTTGGTACTCAATAGCCTTTTCTTCCTCGAGACCTCCCCCGGCAACATCCCCTGGCGGCTCTATGAACGAGTGAAGGCGGAGCCTGGGGTCAAGCGGGCCTATCCGCTGGCCATGGGGGACAGCTTCGCCGGTTATCGTGTGGTCGGGACGGTTCCCGCAATGTTGACCTCCCCACCGGAGAGCGCCTCCCCACCACGCTTGGCCCGGGGAAAAGTGTTCGACCCCGGACG
Source organism: Selenomonadaceae bacterium (assembly GCA_037189585.1). Taxonomy (GTDB): domain Bacteria; phylum Vulcanimicrobiota; class Xenobia; order Xenobiales; family JADMJV01; genus JAEXNA01. The sequence goes on from JBBCJA010000012.1 coordinate 218,205, forward strand.
CCGCGAGGCGGTGGTGGGGTCCGAGGTCGCTCGTCGCTCCGGACTGGAACTAGGAAAGCACTTTCAACCCACCCATGGGTTAGCCGAGGACGGTCATACTCACGACGAGGAGTACGTGGTTTCGGGAGTTCTGGCTCCTACCAACGGACCGCTCGACCGGGTGATCTTAGTCCCAATAGAAGGCGTGTTCCGCATGGAGGGGCATGTGTTGCGAGGCCACGAGGGCCACGAATACCACGCCCATCACGGCGAGGCGATCCCCGACGAGGTCAAGGAGGTCAGCGCCGTCGTGATCGACTTTGACTCTCCCCAGCGCGGGCTGACCCTCTCCAACCGTATCAATCGGGAGGGAAAAGAAGCGACGTTGGCCTTTCCCATAGGTCAGCAGATCTCGGAGATCTTCAACAAGCTGGGTTGGGCCCATCAACTGCTCTCGATCTTCGCCGTCGCCACCATCCTCATCTCTTCCGGCGCGATCCTGGCTTCTTTGTGGGTCGCGGCCGAGTTACGGCGGCGCGACTACGCGCTATTGCGAGCTTTGGGCCTACCCCGAGGGAAGCTGTGGCAACTGATGATCGCCGAAGGAGTGACCACTGTGGGACTCGGTGTCGCGCTCTCCCTTCCCGTCTCCATACTCTGCTCAGCGGTTGCCGCCGGCTGGGTCCGTGCCGCCACGGGCCTGTCAATCGCCGTCACCAAACTGCCGCAGGAAACGTTTGGGCTGATATTTCTATCTCTGGTTCTGGGAGCGACAGCCGGTGCCGTCCCAGGCTGGCGCGTTTACCGCCGCGAACTCTCCAGCCAACTCGATCCCGAGAATCTCTAAACCGGAGAACTCACTCCAGGGAACAGTCGCGCACGCAGTCGAGAAGAATGGGAAGCTTGGGATGAACCAGAAAATAGTAGGTTTCTTTCCCTTCCCGCCGACTCCCCAACAGCCCCAGCCCCTTGAGGCGATTGAGGTACAACGAGACGGTGGGCTGGGCCTGGCCGGTCAACTCAGCCAGACCGTTGACCGTCGTCGGCCCGTGAAGATCGAGAAGCTCGACGAGCTGCAAGCGAAGAGGATGCCCCAGCATCTTGAACATACCCGAGGCGAACTCTAGCATTTCAAGACTCAGACGGGCTTTTTGCTCTTGGGCCTTGCTCATACCTCAGCCGTCACAGCGCCGATTGTTGTAGGGCAGCTTGGTCAGCAGCATGGCCAAACCACAGGTGTCTGTCACTCCGGCGAAGACAAGGCCGCAGCCCACTAGACCCGACAAGATCGCGTAGCGAGGATCGACGGTGAGGGCGAGTAGACTACCCGTTGACACCAGCGTCCCAGCTACGACACGTACCTGGCGTTCCAGAGAAAGGCCGCGCGATTCTCCGCGTTCGACAGGCAAGCCGCACCGTTCCCACTCCCCGATCCCTCCTTCCAAGACGTGAGCCTGAATTCCACGGCTCTCCAACAGGCATCGTGCCTTCTCGGCGCGGGCCCCCGCGGCGCAAACCAGCACGATATTGTCTCGGCCTTTCAACTCTGAGAATTGCTCTAGAAGAGAGCCCAGAGGGACGTTCAGAGAGCCCTTGATGTTCCGCTCCTGAAATTCGTTAGGAGTCCGCACATCGACCAAGCAGTGCCCTGGCGTGACTTCGGAAGACCTCAAAAATCTCATCATTTCATTCTCCTTTAAAGACTCTTTACAGCTCCATTCAAATTCACATATGTATAAATGTCAATATATTTATTGAAAAACTCTTGGGGTCATGGCTTGCGGTAGGAGCGACTTTTGTCGACGATCTGCGCTCGGCTTTCCGTTCCCAAGCGGGTCACCGCTGAGACGGCATAGCGGCCGGGCTTGAGGTCGAGTCGAGCTTGAGTGGTCACTACGTGCCCTCGGGGTACGAACTGTTGTAGTTCCCAATTCCAACCGCGTTGAGTGTAGACCGCCCATCCCTTCAGTGGAGCCGAGTCGCGATGTTCCAGGCGAAGCCCGCCGGCCTCAAGGTAGGCCCGAGGCGGAGCTACCGTCTCTTGGCGATAGCGAAAGACAGGAGGGGCCAAGGCCGGCCGTGGATAGAGTTTGGAGAAGTGTGCGACCACGCCTTGACGGTTTTCCAACAACGGAGCGACGCTCCACCAGATCGCTCCTTTGGCTCCCAGGGAAGCTCGACCGCGAGTCAGTCCTAGCTCTTTGCTGTATTCGTCGAATGTCCATTCCGGCTTGCCGCCCAATCCGTTGAGGTTGAATCCGGGAAAAGTATAGCGACCATCCACGGCATGATCGGTCCACCAGTTCAAAAGCGGCTCCAAAGCCTGCTCCGTTTTCGTCGTGGGCCAGTACAGCTGAGGAGCCAGGTAGTCCACATAGCCACGGTCCGACCAGCTTTGAGGATCGGCGTACAGCTTGTTGTACTGGTCAAAGCCGAGAATCCCCTCGGGGCGGTCCGGCGCGGGGAGACCGAAGGGAGAGATGCCAAAGCGAAGATACGGCTTGACCTGATGCACCGCCGACGAGACGTCGGCCACCGCCCGATTGACGTTCTGGCGGCGCCACTCTCCCCGGGAAAGCGTTCCGCTCAGAAACCGATAAGATTGCCACTCCGTCTCATCGGGAAAGTCTCGCCCGCCTTCGGGATAGGGGTAGAAGTAGTCGTCGAAGTGGATCCCGTCCAAGTCGTAGCGTGTGGCCAAATCCCGGCAGACGGCGACCAGTCGTTCCCGCACCTCGGGTGAGGTCGGCTCCATCCAGACAAAACTTCCGTAGGGCTTCACGTTCTGGGGACTCAGGGCTCCCAGGTGGGGCGCCACGAAGTGGCTCTGCTCCGCCGGCTTGGCGCTGGCTCGATAAGGGTTGAGCCAGGCGTGAACTTCCAGGCCTCGAGCGTGAGCAAGCGGAAGCAAGGTCGCCAGGGGGTCGTATCCCGGGTCCTTGCCCTGCTCTCCGGTCAAATAGCGGCTCCACGGCTCCAACTCGGAAGCGTAGAGGGCGTCCCCCTCGGGTCGCACTTGAAAGAAGATGGTGTTCAATCCACACTCGGCGACCCGCTCCACCAATCTCTCGAGCTCTTCTCTCCCCTCCTCCGGACTCAGTCCCGGGCGGCTCGGGAAATGCATGTTGGCCACGCTCGCCACCCATACTCCGCGAAGCTCTCGAGGGTGGGAAACCTCCACCGTTTCCGGCCGAATCGGAGGCTGGGCCCAGGCGGAGTCCAGGAAGAGCAAGAGCGAAAAAAGACTTCGGAAGATCTTAAGCATGCGGTGGAATTTCGAGTTGATAGTCTCAGGCCTTCTCATCGTTCTAGCGTTCTATACGCGTCCTAGGCCAGGCGATAGGCAACGCGATGAGCGCGACCACCAAGCCGAGAATGAGGAGCGGCCCTCACGATATGAAGACTGTGCGACCTGCTCCACCTCGTGCTTTGGGACTTCCAAGGTTGCGTCGGCGACAAGGACCCCTTGATTTGACGTTGAACAAAAAACCATGAGCGATACCGAGGAAGTTGCGCAGCCGCAAGAGGCCGGTTGTCGGACTTGCTCCCTATCCTGCTTGGGGTCCTGGGGTTTATCTCTCTTGCTGCTCAAGATGCAAGAGTATTTCCAAGGCGACCAGACTGCTCTTCAGTTAAGCTTATCGCTTGTTTCCGGTCTTCTTCTGGGGCACCTGACGATGAAGGCCTGGAAAGCGGAATCCCGTCCTTACTTGGGTTGCATAGGCGCGGGGGTACCCCTGCTTGTTTTCTGCCTTGTGCTGCTCCAGGGATACTTGGAGTATCAAACGATGCTAGAGCGGAACATGCCGGGCTGGGGGAAAGCCGATATCGCGAGCTATCAATATCCCTCTCTCTCGGATTTCATGCCCACTTTGTGCCTGGGAACAATGGGAATCGGCTGGCTACTGGCCACCCTAAAGAGTTTTCTCGCTCAAGACAAGACATCCGCGCGGGATTCTTTTTAGAATGCTTCCCATCATTGGTGGAGCCGTCGTCATCCTGGCGAGCTTAGGAGCGATAGCCAACGCGGTCAGAAACAAGTCGTCCGAGCCCGCCCAACATCACCCTCTCTTCGCTCCTTACATCTCACCCCATGTCACCGAGCCGAGGCGTCCATCGTCGCTCGATGAATTCACCCTGGCCGACGGGGTCGAGTGGTTGAATCAACGTCACGAGAAGCTGCGGTCCGACGACGTCAAACCCTTGCGCATGCCTCCCTTTTTGGATCCAGGCTTTCAAAAGAAGTACCTTCCTCGCTATGAGATCGATCTGCTTTCGACCTTCGCACGCTCGCGCCATACCTGCCCAAAGGCCCTGACTGACCTCATCAGTTTCTATGTCAATGGCCTGAAAATGAAAAGGGAGTTCCGTCCGCTCTTTCCCCTGGTGGACTCGGTGACCAAGAAACATCCCGACGCTCGGAGACAGATGCTTCACTATTACGGTGGACTCGAAGCTCAATACCTGCAATCCTCGATGTCCGGCCAGGAGCTACGGCAACTGGCCGAAGCCGTCGGTAAAGCCGACCGGATTCTCGACATCCTCAAAACTCCAAGCGAGCAAAGCCTCTACCTACACGAGCTGTTACTCACCCCACTGGGCATCGCCAATCTTCGGCAATACTTCCTGGCCGAGGTCGACAAAGTCGTGCCGCGCGACATGAGAAGCCAGATCGTGGCTCAGGGAGTTCTGTGTCCGCTTCTCCTCGAGCTCTATCGTGACGGCGAAAACGCCAATCTCGGGTACCGGGAAGTCAGTCCCTCCGATCGAGCACTCCGCGGAGTTCCCCTGTCGGCTCCGAGTCAACGTCTCCGACCTTACCTCGAGACGCTAGAGCAGGCCGTGACCTCGGAGGGTATATCCTTGGAATCGCTGTGGCTACAGCAATGCCAACGATGTAAGCTCTACTTTCTAGAGCTCAAGACCGAGTCTGTTTGCTGGGGATGTTGGGGCAACTAACGTTAGTAACGTCGGCGGGGTGAGGGACGCGAAGAGCCCGAAGGGCGATAAGTCGGTGACGCTTGGGATGGAAGATTGGAGCCCAACTTAAAAGTTTCGAAGATCGAACGAAGCTCCATCGAAGAACGAGGAAAATTCCCGGATTCGTCCCCCAGGACAAGCATAAAGATTCGGCCCTTGGGCGGATCCATATGGATGTTCAGCTCCATGGTGTTTTCTTCACCCTTCTCCTTGATCTTGAGGGTACTCCGGGTGAACTTCGCCCCGTCGATGATCACTTTGGTGGGTCCTGAGAGAATGGTTCCCTTAGCTGCCAACGACTGGGAGATCAGCTTTTCGAACTTGGCCTCCTGTTCCGGTGGAATAGGTCCGGGCGCGGTCATAGTGAGCATCATGATACCTCCGGTCTTTCCGGAACTCGGCTTCGGAGCCATAACGAATTCCGGGCGAACGGACCCGCCACCACCAAGTTGGCCGAGGCCGCTCGAACCGGAGACAAGCTCATAGTCCATGGGGACTTTGATCGAATATCCGAGGCTGGGATTGGAGTGAAGGGTTCCCGGAATCCTTTGGGCGTATCCGTCCCCATAATCCCACTTTCCGTCGGTATTGGACGTATTCCCATAAACATCGATATGGCCAAAGTCGCGATTCTTACGCACGGTCAGTCCGGCCGCTTCCGCGAGCTGATCGAGGGAGATGAGGTTCTTACCGTTCGGGCTCACCGTGACAGGGAGGCTCCTCTCTTGGAGAACCACCTGCCCATCCGTTACCGCTAGGTTCAGATTGAGCGCTTTGGCCATCGCCTCGACTTCGACGAAAAGACTGCTTCCGACTTTGCTGATCTCGCCTTTGAACGGACGATTGCTGACGTAGAGGTCCTGGGCTGTGACATCTAGAGCAAGAAGCAATACGACCAATACTGCTCTCAGGTAGAAGCGAAGCGTCATGGTTTCCCCCAATGCGAAGATGTTAAAGAAATTGCGGCACCGGTTCAAACTTCCCTCTATGAACGGAACGCGAGAGGAGGCGCCCCGCGCGACCTACCGAAAGGCGCGCCATGCCGACCGACCCGCAGCTTGAGCATCTTCGTTCCCTGGTGGGAGCCCAGGGTGTCCTGACCGACCTCGCGGAACGGCTCTCTTACAGCTACGACGCGACTGCCATGATGAAGTCCACTCCAGGCGCGGTGGTCATTCCCAGCACCGCGGAGCAGGTGGCGGAAGTGATCTCCTTTGCCAACGCCGAGGGTTTCCCGATCGTCACGCGCGGGTCGGGGACCGGTCTATCCGGTGGTTCCGTGCCTTTGGAGAACGCCGTCGTCCTCTCCACCCTGAAGCTGAACCGAATCCTTGAGATCGATGAGGAGAACCTGACCGCGACGGTGGAGCCGGGCGTGATCACGGCCAACCTTCATCAAGCCGTGGAAGCGCTGGGGCTCTTTTACCCACCCGACCCGGGCAGTATGAAGGTCTGCACACTGGGCGGCAACGTGGCCGAGAACGCGGGCGGGCTGCGCGGACTCAAGTACGGTGTGACCCGCGACTACGTGATGGGTCTAGAAGTCGTTCTGCCCAACGGCGAGACCATGTGGACCGGCGGGAAATGCCCCAAAGACGTGGCCGGCTACGACCTGCGCCAGATCTTGGTTGGAAGCGAGGGCACCCTGGGAGTCTTTACCAAAATTCTGGTCAAGCTAGTGCCCAAACCTCAGTCTAAGAAGACTCTATTAGCCGTCTTTCCCAGCATGGAGACAGCGGCCGCGACGGTGGCCGCCGTGATCGCGGCCAAGATCATCCCCGCGACTTTAGAATTTTTGGATCAGACCACGCTCCGTTGTGTGGAGGAGTTCGCCGGGATTGGCCTACCCATCGACGCCGGAGCCATCTTGCTGATGGAAAGCGACGGGCATCCCGCGGCAGCTCTTGAGCAGGCCGAGACGATGCTTCGCCTGGCCAAGGCCAACGGCGCCACCCAGGTTCAGATGGCGGCTGACGAAGAGGAAGCTTTGCGTCTCGCCTCGGCCCGGCGCATGGCTTTCCCGGCCCTGGCCCGAATGCGCCCGACCACGGTTTTAGAAGACGTCAGCGTGCCGCGCAGCCGCTTGGTGGAGATGGTCTCGAGAGTGCGCGAGATCGCTCGAAAAGAGAACCTGATGATCGGCACCTTTGGTCATGCGGGCGACGGCAATCTCCACCCCACCATTTTGATGGATGAGCGCGACCCCGATGAGGTCGCGCGCATGCATCGCGGCTTTGACGCCATCGTGGAGGCGGCTCTAGGCCTGGGCGGAACCTTGACCGGAGAGCACGGCGTGGGGCTTCTCAAGCGGGATTTTCTGGAGCGCTACTTTCCCAAGGCGGCGGTGGAGATGATGCGCAATTTCCGCCGCTCCATGGATCCCAACGGCATCATGAACCCGGGTAAGATGTTCCGCCCCGCCCCGCGTCGCGAGGGAGAGCTGCCTCGCTCGCGGGAGCACGGCCAGAAGGTTCTCGAGGGACTCAAGCCGTGAGCGGGTTCGAGGAGAAAGACACCCCCGAGGAGAGCCAGCTTCTCAACTGCATGCGCTGCGGCATGTGCCTGCCCACCTGCCCCACCTTCCAACTGACGGGGCGCGAGCGCAGCTCTCCCCGCGGACGGATCGCCTTGATGCGGGCCGTTCACGAGGGGGCCTTAGATCTCGAGGATGAAACCTTCGCTCAGGAGATGAGCGACTGCCTCGGCTGCATGGCTTGCGTTTCCGCATGCCCCGCGGGGGTTCAATACGGAGATCTGCTGGAAGCCGCCCGCGATCAACTGCAACGAAAGCGGGTAGCTCGCCTCCCCTGGTGGAGAAACCTGCTGGAGAGACTCGCTTTCCTACCCTTCGAGCGGCTGGATCTGCTGCGCTGGTCGACCCGCGGTCTCTACTTCTATCAAAAGATTGGGCTGGCGGGCTTTCTCGAGCGGAGAGGATGGCTTCGGGCCCTTCCTTTCCATCTCGGAGAACTGCACGGGCTTTTACCCAAGCTTCCTCGCCGCTTTAGCCGGGAAACCGTTCCGCCCATCACCGAACCTGTGGGAAAGCAACGGCTTACGGTGGGACTTCCTCTCGGCTGCGTGATGGACGTGATGCTGGCCAAAGAGAACGAGGCGACAGCGCGCGTGCTTTCCCGCAACGGCTGCCAGGTCCACGCGCCTCGGAAGGCGGGCTGCTGCGGCGCCCTGCACGCCCACGCCGGACGGCTGGAAGCGGCGCGAGTGCTGGCCCGCCAGATGGTCGACAGTTTCGAGGACCTGGAGTACGATGCCATCGCCGTCAACTCCGCCGGCTGCGGTAACTGCATGAAGGGATACGGCCACCTGCTGCACGACGACCCCGAGTACGCCGAGAAGGCCTCGCTCTTCGCCTCCAAGGTCAAAGACGTCAGCGAGCTGCTGGTCCGTCTGGAGTTCGAGAAACCGAGCTGCCCGCTGAGTCAAAGCGTCACCTATCACGACGCCTGCCACCTGGCCCACGGACAAGGCGTGCGCGTCCCGCCCCGCCAGATCTGCCGCGTGGTGGGGTCAAGCTATAGAGAACTGCCGATGTCCGACCGCTGCTGCGGAAGCGCCGGGACCTACAACGTCACCCACTTCGAGACCTCGATGGAGCTTCTGGAACAAAAGATCGACGAGCTCGAATCCACCGGCGCCGACCTGGTCGGAGTCGCCAACCCCGGCTGCCTCCTTCAGATCCAGTACGGACTACGCAAGCGCGACTCTCGAATCCGCGCCGAACACCCGGTAGTCTTTCTGGATGAGGCGTATCAAGCCTCCGAAGCCACGCGTCATTCCGAGTAGTCCGCACGAGGACCCGGGTCACAGACTCTGACTCGGTGAACTCACCAAGCCGGACTGAGTGAGTCACGAGTGACCCGGTACGGGACGTGCGAAAGAAGCTGGAAACCCGAGTTCACTCAGCCCGGCCGGAGGATATCCGGCCGCCTGACCCGCGCGGACACGCGAAAGAAGCGAAGACAACTCGAGTGTTGTTCAAAAATTTCACGAAACGGAAACGATCTTATGACGAGGATTTCTTAGAGTGGTATCCCATAAGGAGTTTCTTCAAAAGACATGTTCGTTTCTTCAGCAACATCCGCCATGACCCCTAATCTCAGGCCCCTGGTAGGTCGTAAGATTATGATCGATCCCGGTCATGGAGGTAGGGATCCCGGCGCTATCGGCCTCATGGGCACCCGCGAGAAGGACGTCGTGTTGGAAACCTCTCTGGAGATGGCCCGGCAACTGCGCGAGTGGGGAGCGGAAGTTCGCCTGACGCGCGAGACCGACCGCCAAGTCGCTGGCCCGAACGCCCCTAAAAGAGAAGATCTTCAAGCCCGCGTGGATCTGGCCAACGAGTGGCCCGCGGATATATTTATCAGCATTCACGCCAACGCCAACGAAAACCGGGCGGTCAAGGGCACCGAGTCCTACGTGGCGCGAAACTCCTCGCAAAACTCGATCCGTCTGGCCACTTTGACCCATAAACGCATGGTGGACGATGTCGGCCTACCCGACCGTCGTGTTCTTCGCTCCGACTTCTTCGTCATTAAAAACACCAGCATGCCGGCGACCTTGATGGAATTGGCCTACATCTCCAACGCCGAGGAAGAAGCCAAGCTAGCCGATTCGGAATTCCTCAAAAAGTGCGCCACCGCCATGGCTGAAGGCGTCAAGGACTACTTCACTTTACCCGCCACCGGAGACCTGGCCGAGCCGGGAGAGCCGGAGTTCCAACCCGAACCGGGCGAGCTTGATCCGCCCCAGATGCTACTCGCCTGTTAAGTCGTCTCGACACCCTCTCCATTTTTGGATTCGTCTTCGTTCAGCTCGGTCTCAACCTCGACGCCATCTTTGAATTCGCTCCGCTCAGCTTCGACCTCGCCCTCCTCTGACTCGACTTCATCGAGGAAATCGGAAAACGGCCGGCTGGTCTCCAGGCTAAAGCGTGGAACTTCCGCTTTCATCTGGTCGCTCAACTGATACTGCTCGAGAACCAAAGAAACTCGCGGTGGGCTGCCGGGCTCGCTAGACAGCGGCGTGACCTCGTGCAAGAGCCAGCCGGGGAACTCCAAGAGTAAGTTTTCCACCGGCTTTTTCTCGAGCTTGCCAATCGCTCGATGAAAAACGATGTTTCCGCCCTTCTTTTCCGCTGGGAGACTCAGGTAGAGCACAGAAACACAAAAAGGAAACGGCGGGTCCCCACGTAGGAGACTAACGTTTTGTCCGCATGGGCCGCCACACCGTTACCTCCCGCATGGAGCACCAGAGGGTTGAGAAAGAAGACGTTGGCAGCCTGTTTCACCGCGACCTCGAGGAAAGGCCCGAGCTCGGGGAGCAAGGCCAGCGCGCGCTCGGTCTCCTCGCGGTGAAACAGGAGAGTAAAGCCCGACGTGCCGGTGAACCCCTCGTTGAGATCAGTTTCCGCTAAATAAGGCGAGGTCAAAACCGCCTGGCGAAGCGCCAACAGTTCCTCACTACGGAGCGCCTGCTCAACCGTTCGGTGAGGCCAAAGCCAGCGTCGCAGCAAAGCCGTCCTTTAAGACTCCCGAACGGGGCGACACGGAGCCGAGACCAATTCCAAGATCGGCTGCCGATCGGCCATCAAGAAACGGTAATGCTTCCATCCACCGGGTGGAGATGGGCTCGGCAGTTTCTTGATCGCATCGGAAAAAGGGGTGGAGTACAGGCCCGTCACTCCGGGATTCAACACACACCCATAGTCGGTCAGTATTCGACAGTAAGGAAACTGTAGTTGATGCGCTCCCTGGGAGTCGGAGAAGGTGACGGTAAGGACCCGTGTTCCGCCGTCCCACTGATAGCCGTCGATACAAATTTGGAGAGGAATCAACACACCGAGCGCGGGTAGAACCCTACGCACCTTGCGACCTGTGGATGTCTGCTGTCGAACCCTGGTGAAAGTTCGCGCGCGCTCCGGGTCCAGCCGTTTGGCTTCCTCCAAGAGCTCGTCGAGGTCCGACTCGGAGCGGGCTTGGAGCACGGTGGCCATTCGAGCCAGCATGCTCCGCTTGGCATCGTCTTCGGGCAGAAAGACCAGACCCGCGCGGAAATCGCGGTCGCCAGGGACCTCCGAGGCCCAAACCACGCGCGCGGGGCAAGAAAAGTCCTGAAGCTCCTCACGATCAAACTCCAAATCGAGCACCAGCTCAGTCCCCTCGGTCAGAAGACCCGAGGTCTCCAACTGGGTCCCGCACTGACTGAGATCACACGTTATGGCGCGAAAGCCGGGAAGGTCTCGCGAGCGCACACTAAAGCGAAGGTTGTGGCGGGGGGAGTTTCTTTTTGAGGCGGAACTCATGGCGAAAGCTCCCTCATCGCCTCCACGCGCAACTCTTCGAGCTCCGCCGAAGTCAGCCCCATCCGCAAAATGAGCCCTTCAATATATCCCAACTGCTCGGGCCCGATAGAGCCTTCGGAAAATCCGATCATCAACAAAAGCTTGAGCTCATCCCGTGAGGGGAGATTGGGCCCGAAGAGCTGGTCGAGAGGGAGACCCGTCTTGGTCGGAGGCGGCGCGGCTAGTTGCGCGTCCAACAGACAGATCGTTTCCGGCAAAGAGTAGCCGAGATGCGTCAAAACAGTGACCAGCGCCTCCACTTCATTGGGCGTGACCACATCGTCCGCCCAGACCAGCTGGAATAGACCCTTCACCAGGCTTTCGTGTTGAAAATTCAAGGCAAATCGAGTTCGCCGATGAAAGTTCCAGCTCCTTGCCGGAACTCTGGTGCGCGGCGTCGAAGACGCCTATCGCGATACAGAGAAACTCTTTAGGGGGACAGCGTGAGTCGAACAAATAATGGTTCATCGTGTCTATCCATCTTTATCAAAAGCTGGTTAGGGTCGGCCCTGCTGAGCGGGCTATTCGTAGTGGCCGCTGCCGGCCTGGGGATTCGCTATTTCGGCTGGGACGCGACCTCCTGGACCCAAGTTTCGGGCTGGACGTCCTATCCTGTCTTAGCTCTGTTAGCCGTGATGGTGACATCCACAGGATGCGCCTTGATAGCGAGCACGGTTTTCGGCGCGGCCAAAATGTTTCTCAAGGGTGGAGGTGACAAGCCGCGGTCTTCCGCCAAACGCGCCGCTCGCCCGCAATCTCATAGGAAGACGACCATTTGAGCGACTCCTGGTTTCCGCTGCTCGCCATGGTGGAGTATCAGGAGGGCGTTCCTATCGCAGAGTCACTCGCTCTTTTACCCGGTCAACCCGATAGCGGTCCGGCTCCCTTTACCCCTTCCCCTCGGCTAAGGCAAGCTCTTGTCACGCTCAGGGAGAGACTTCACCAGGAGCTCGGAGAACAAGCCGCGGGCAAGCGTCACTGGCTGCTTCTCGAGGGTTCCGGAGGCCGTCCGGCGGAATCTCTCGAAGTCGGAAAGGTTCTTGAAGAGCTCCGCCAACGCTTCCAGGAGCTCCAGTCGGTCACCGGAGGCCCGGCGGCCAATCAATCTCCTCCCGATCTGGAAAGCTATCTGCGCGAGAAAATGCGACAGATGGGTTTCGAAGAGCTTGCCCCGGGCCCGCTTCTACCCGAACTTCAGCGGGAGGCTCTGCGAGGACTCGGTGTGGGCCTGGGCTCTCAAATGGCCCAACTGTTAGGTCGTCTGGCCGGCTGGCACGCCGACGCCAAACTCCAGGCATCAGGCAAGCCTCAGCGCGAGCCGAAATCAGCCCAGCCCTCGGCTCGAATCCTTCGCCTGGAGGTCGGCCCTCGAATCGCCACCAGCAAAGCCGCCGCTCTCCATCTGCGGGGAGAGCTGACCAAGGCCCGAAGGGATATCAGCTCTCACCTAGGATGGGAAATATCGGGACTTCACCTCGCACTAGCCAAGGAATGCCCAGACTCGCGCTGGAGACTTTTCCTCCGCGCCGAGATGATCGCGGAGGGAAACGGCCTGCAGGAACTACTGGCTCGATTTGAACCGGCCCTCAAAGAGCATGCGGCCAACCTCCTGACTTTCGAGGAGTTCGACGCCATCACACGCCAGCCAGGGTGTCGAGCCACGGTTAGGGAGTTACGTTCCCAAGGGCTGGAAAAGGCTATTCTATGGACCCTGTTCAGGCGTCGCCTGGCTCAGGGTGCGGATCTGCGCGATCCCCTCACCCTTTTCGAGCGAATTTTAGAAGCTTCCGTTGTCAGCTTGGACTCCGAACACCTCTTCGAATCACTCATCTCGGAGAATTGAACGGACAGGCACCTGTCTCGGCTGGTCCCTGGTTTCGAACTGGGGCCGCGCGTAATCCCAACCCGCGCGGATATTATCACGAGCGGGCTCCCACATACCGCCATAGTTAGCTCTCAGCTCTTGTTCAAACTCATCGTCCCATTCGCGATCTCGATAAAAATGAGCGGCTCCATAGCCATAGCGAAAGGCCGGCTCCTCCATCTCGAAGACGGGATCTTGGCCCGTCATTTGGGCCACTGTATCTCCCGCCGATTGCGACGGATTCGGTCCGTCATCACTACGAAAACGAGATTTCGTTTGTTCCCAGTCGCGGCGAAACGCCGCCTTGACCCTTTCCCAGGAGCTCGTATGCTCCGGCGCCCACCAGTTGGCCCTCCAATGCACTTGATGAAGAGCTATCTGGGAGAGCTGCTCGGCCGTGACTCGCTTTTGCTGTATGGCTCCAGACACAATCGAATCGAGAGCATCCTCGCGCAACATCCGCGCGAAGTTCGCCACATTCTGATAGCCTGCCAGTTGATAGCCGAGCAACCGCTGCATGGTGGCGATCAGTTCAGCGTCCACTAAGTGATGATCGCCCAGACTGGTCGCGCGCTGTTGCCCATCCTCGAGGATCCCCCGGAGAGCCGAACGCCGGGAAGAGCCGGCCCCTCCGTGCAGATGTTCTTTGATAGCCGACGCGATGTCGTTGGTCTGCCGGCGCGCTCGCTCGAAGTGTTCCCCGAGAAGTGGGTTGCTCGCCGCTTTGCGGAAAAGTTCAAAAGCCTCCGCGAGAAGAATTTCGTCTTGGTACATCTCATGAGCTTCTCTCTGAAAAAGCTGCTCGAGATAGAGGATGTTGGTTGTCCTGGCCATTGCTGTCTCCTTAAATGTTGTTTGACGCGGTAGGATATGGAATCCGCCTCCAGCGTAAGTAAAAAGTCCCCACATGGACTGACTCTCGAGTATCGAACGGACCCTCACTCCGCACCCATCCCAAAGGGTAGATCTCTAACCGGTCTTTTGTCCGGCCCATGGGGCTACCCATAAAGATCTCCAGTGGATACTGCCTCCGACAGAAGTCACCGACATAATGGCTCTAGAGACTACAATTAGGAGACGATCATGCTGGCCTGGGCTCTCACCTTCTTTGTCATCGCGCTCTTCGCGGCGCTCTACGGATTCGGAGGGGTCTCCGGCACGGCCGCCGGCATCGGGCAGATGATCTTCATCGCTTCCATCGTCCTCCTGCTCGTCTCCGTGATCACTAACGGCTTCAAGGGTCGAGTCTTACACTAAGGATATTAAGAATCTTGTCACGCGACCTCACACACAAGCGAATCGAAGCCGTCCTAGCCTCCCTCCTGATGTTAACCGCACTCATGATGCTCGTCGACTTCTGGCGCAACGCCAGCCAGAAAACGTACACCTATAGCGAATTCAAGTCAGCGGTCAAACAGGGGGAGATCGTGGAAGCCACCATCGGGGGCGCCGTCTTGACGGGAAAACTCCAAGACGGAACCCGGTTTCAGGCCCAAAGGATCGCCGGCGATGACGACCTCATCCCGGCCCTGGAAGCCGGAAAAGTCCGCTTCGACGGACCAGCTCCCTGGAGGACGGCGCTCTACCGAGGTGTCGCTCCAACCCTGGCTCTTCTCGGTATCATCTACCTCTTTTACCATACTTTCCAGACGCCGTTGAGCAAATTCGGAAAGCGGGGACGCCAGCTCCTGGTGGCCGACTCCCCCTCGGTCGGATTTGACCGTGTGGCTGGATGCGATGAAGCCAAATCCGAGCTGACCGAGATCGTGGACTTCCTGACCGAGCCAGAGAAATTCCACGAGATGGGCGCCACAATGCCCCGGGGGGTTCTACTAACCGGACCGCCCGGAACCGGGAAGACATTACTGGCAAGGGCCCTCGCCGCGGAGTCCGGTGTGCCGTTTTACTCCCTCTCTGGAAGCGACTTTGTCGAGATGTATGTCGGTGTCGGAGCGGCGCGTGTGCGTGACCTGTTCGAACAAGCGCGAAAGAACTCTCCCTGTATCGTCTTCATCGACGAGATCGACGCCTTGGGGAAAGCCCGTGACAACGGAGCCTCCGGACACAACGATGAAAGAGAGCAGACCCTCAATCAGCTCTTGGTCGAGCTCGACGGCTTTGATCAAAGTACTCAGGTGGTGCTGATCGGCGCGACCAACCGTCCCAACGTGATCGACCCCGCCTTGCTTCGTCCCGGACGCTTCGACCGTCAAGTCGTGGTGGACGCTCCCGACAAGGCTGGACGATTGGCTATTTTGCACGTCCACAGCGTGGGAAAGAAAATTGGACCTGAGGTCTCCCTACAAAAACTTGCCAGCTCCACCGCGGGGATGTCGGGAGCGGATCTGGCCAATGTCCTCAACGAGGCGGCCCTTCTGGCGGCGCGGGAAAAGGCGGCCTGCATCTCTCAGGAGCATCTGCACGATGCCATGGAAAAGGTCCTGGCCGGCCCCGTACGCTCCAACAGACTTCTCAACGCGCCTTTAAAACGGCGGGTCGCTTACCACGAGGTCGGGCACGCCTTGATCGCCTATCACAGCCCCACCGCCGATCCTGTCCATAAGATCAGTATCGTGCCTCGCGGCAAAGCGGCGCTCGGCTACACCATGCAGATCCCCCTGGGAGACACCTACCTGATGACAGAGACGGAACTGCGCGATAGGATCCGAGTGCTTCTCGGTGGCAGAGCGGCCGAGGCTTTGATCTTCCAAGAGGTCTCGACCGGAGCGGAAAACGATCTGGAACGATGCACTCTGCTAGCCCGGCGTATGGTGGGCCACTTCGGGATGGGGGAAAGTACCGGGCTTTTGCACGCCGGGTCCGATCTTTCCAACTGCAGTCCGGGATTCGCCGCTCGGATCGATGATCAGGCGCAACGACTTCTAGACGAAATATTTGAGGAGGCTCAGGAGATTCTGGCTGAGAATCGTCCCCAACTAGAAGTTGTCGCGGAGCGATTGATCGTCAGCGAAGTGATGGAGGCGGAGGAGTTCGAAACCCTCCTGGGCCACTCGAGTCGCGAGCAAGTTCAACCGCTCAGCATGGTATGACGGCGTGGCATGAGAGAGATCACCGAGCACGAACTGGACCTTATCACGGGTAAAGAGGAGCCGACCGAGGCCGAGCTTGCCCACTACGGTTATGACACGGCCCTCTGGAGCCGCCGAGTTCGCAAAGTTTATACCGAGGCCATGGCGGCTGAACCCACCGAAAGAACACAACGAGTCATGGAGTGGTCCGAGTGCGACCACCAGCGCCAGCAAGCCAGGATCCAAGCCCACCGCGCCTGCACCAAAGCTATCTGGGCCGCCATAGCGCGGGGAGAAATTCGCGATCCTTTCCGTCAAATTCGACGCTTTCGTGGACCCCTGGGTAGGGGCTGACCTGCTCCGGGCGAAACTCGTTACATATGTTGGACGTAATAGTGGTGGGTGGCGGTCCGGTCGGACTGATGCTGGCGGGCGAACTGGCTCGACGCGGCCTCGATATCGAGGTTGCTGAAAGTAAAACTTCACGAGACCGGTACTGTAAAGCTCTCGGGATATCTCCTCGCACCTTGGAAATTTTTGACCTTTTGGGCGTCCTGAGCCGAGCCCACCGTCTAGGGATGTACTTCGGCGGGATGAATATCGTCCAGGGCGACCAGTTGGTCCACAGGACCGAGGGTCAAGACGACTCCCTACCCTACGGATTCTTAGCTCTAGCCCAGCCTGACGTGGAAGACATCCTTGAAGAAGCGTTAGGGAGATATGGAGTACACATCTCGATGGGGCAAGCTCTCGTCGAGCTAGAGCAAGACGAGCGAGGCGTGAGCGCCATTTTCGCTGATGGAAGTCGCAAGACCGCCCGCTACCTGGTCGGTTGCGACGGAGCGCACAGTACAGTGCGAAAACACTTAGGAGTCCCGTTCGAAGGAGAGAGATTCGAGCGAACCTTTCTGTTGGGAGACGTTCATCTGGATTGGGACCGTCCCCACAACGAAAACTGGCAGTTCATTCTGACCGAGGACGGAGAGCTCCGCAACATCGTCACCGTCATCGGAAATCCCACCGCTCCGGGAAGATACCGCATCTCCACCTCCATCGGCGACGACCAGGAGTGCCCCGAGCATCCGTCGCTTGAGCTTTTGACCCAAATCGTGGCGCCCGCACTCCCCGAGGGGGTCCGAGTAACGGACCTGCGTTGGAGTTCACGCTACAGCATCAGCCATCGCTTGGCCGCCGACTATCGCCGAGGACGTGTCTTCCTGGCCGGTGACGCCGCCCATATCCATCCTCCCATCGGGGGGCTAGGCATGAACACAGGTCTTCAGGACGCCTTCAATCTAGGATGGAAACTCGCGGCGGTTTGCTCCGGCGCACTACCGGAATCGATACTCGAGACCTATCAGCAAGAGCGTCGGGCGGTCGGCGAGAAGGTCGTGGCGGTCACAGGCGCCAGGATGCGCCGTGCCATGGGTGGTCCCGCCGAGCCTGAACCGGCGGGCTTCGATAGCCAGCTTGGTATTCGATACAAGCCCGGACTTCTGGTTGCTCCTACCCCAGCAAATGCCATAGGGCCACAGACGGGGGAGAGAATGCCCAGCCTGGAGCTATCTCGTCCGAGAACCCATGGAAGAATTCGCACCGCGGAGCTGGTGGGGGACGGACGTTTCCATCTTTTCGTTCACCTGCGAGAACTCTCCGACTATCAGTCCATTGTGGTCCCTGTCCTTGGCGATCTTGTTCGCTGCTGGGAAGTGCGCTCCGACGAAGGTCCGGACATCACCCTTGACTATTTCCTGGACCAAGGGTCGGAATGGCGAGGCACCTTCGGTCCAGGCGCCGTCCTGGTACGCCCCGACAGCGTTATCGCCTGGCGGGGAACCGACCCTGAAGACCTCAGGTCCTGGCTCTCCAACCTTTCCCGGTCGGTCTAAACGACCGCTGGCTCTAACGACTTCTTCAAGGTCTCCAGTGCTTTGCGATCCTCGTGAGAAAGCTTGAGGACGTTGGAGAGGACCTCGGCCAGCGCCGTGGGCTCTCGATGCATAAGCTCGGCCATCAGTTTGAAAAGCAGACGCTTGTTGTCGAGGTTCATCTTCTCATAGGAGCCGATACTCTGGCGCACGTGCAGTGCGAACTGAGAGAAGAGCTTCTTCTCCGCTTCGCTCGCGGTGGAGGGTAAGGGGTAGATCCTCTGCTCGATTAGCTCCTCGGTCAGACTTTGGGCCCTCTGCTTGAAGGAGCGGCGTAAAAACTTGTGAGCGGTGCGACGAGCCTCGTTGAGAACTTCCTGAGCATCGTCACGCATGGCGATCATGCCATCGGCTTCCCATTCGCGCGTGCGTCCGCAGTCGAGGTAGAAAGTATAGTCCTCAGCTCCCCGCAGACCGAGCTCGTATTCCGCGATGACCACCTTGCGGTCGTCGCACAGATAGAGCCGGCCTTTGGCGTCGGAAACTCGATCCCGCCATTGAACCGCGCGTAGATTCCAGTTCACCTGATCTCCGGTGGTGAAGCTGGTGTCATACTCTCCAAGTTCGTGCCGACCCCGAATCAACTCGCTAGGGTCGAGCTTCTCCCCTTGGACGGTGATGGTGATGTTTGGATAGTTGGACAGATGCTCGGAGAAGACCTGAGAGAATCGCTGACAAACATCATGGATGTCAAGGGTGTTCCCCTTCTCCGAAACCAAAGTCACGGTAGCCCTGGTTCCTGTCGGTTTTTTGCTGGCTTTGGGACGTGTCACCTCCACCGAGGACTCTCCGACGGTGGCCTTGATGAAATAGCTGTGATTGGCCTTTCCCTTGGGAAACGTCGTCTCCCAAGTGATCACGCCACCCAGAGCCAGGGCGCGCAGGCGCCCTTTTCCGAAGCGACCATGAAGAATGCGCCCTTCGGGACTGTGGTGGACCACCGTATGCTTGGCTGAATCTCCCAAAGTCATGAAAGGATGAGCGTTAGGCTCTTCCTCGTCGAAGTCCATCCCGTGCCCATCGTCAACCACGGTGATGCTATCCACGCCCATCATCTCGTTCTCCGTCCAGGAGACCGCCACCGTCTTCGCGTCGGCGTCGAGAGCGTTCCAAACAAGTTCGGCCAAGGCGCTGACCGCGTTGGTTCCGTTGCGAAGACGAAGAAGCTCGGTCTCGCCGGGCTTCATGTGAAGGGTGAGAAATTCCAGGTTGGCGGGAGTCTTGGTGCGTGACATGGCGCCATGATGCTCTACCCGGGGGCAGGCCACCTCCATGCCCGTGGCCATATTGGCAAGATGGTTTAACGTGGGGGATCCTTTGGGTCGAGAAGCGAACCGACCGCGAATGTCCGATCTCGACTTAGTCATTTTTGTCGCCCCCTTCTACCGGGCCAACAATATGGAGTTTTTGGAAGCCGTGGAGAGACTTCCCGGCGTTCGCACGGCTCTGGTCTCCTCCGACCCGTGGGATCATTTCCCCGCCCACATTCGAGAACGGGTCCATTTCTGGCAAGTTCCTGACGCGACCAACGCCGATCATCTGACCCACGCGGCTTATGAACTGGGCGAGCGCCACGGGAAGGCGCACCGGATCATGGCCATAAGCGAGGCCATTCAACTGCAAGTGGCGGAGGTGCGCGAGCGGCTGGGAATTCCTGGGATGCCATCGAAAACGATTCGAAAGTTCCGCGACAAGGGTGTGATGAAAGAAGCTTTTCGTGCCGCGGGGGTACCTTGCGCGCGCCACTGCTCGGCCCATTCTCGGGAGGAGGCGCACGAGTTTCTTCGTGAGGTAGGCTTTCCGGTTTGTGTCAAGCCGGTCGACGGCGCGGCCGCTCAAGCCACCTTCAAAGTCGACAATCTCGAGACTCTCGATCAGATCCTGACCGCCAGCGGTCCGAGTCATGAGCGCCCGCTTCAGATCGAGGAGTTCGTGGTGGGCGAGGAGTCCTCTCTCGAGACCTTTTCCATCGACGGAGTTCATCTCTGGCAGTCGCTCACCCACTACACTCCGACCCCTCTGAACGTGGTCAACAACCCATGGATTCAGTGGCAGGTTCTATGTCCTCGCGAGGTCGACGACCCCCGCTATGACGACATTAAAGCAGCCGGGCGGAAAGCGTTGGATTCCTTAGGGATGCGCAGCGGTCTGACCCACCTGGAGTGGTTCCGGCGACGCGACGGAAGTCTGGCCATCAGCGAAGTCGCCGCCCGTCCCCCGGGGGCCGAGATCACCACGATGATCAATCGCTGCCACGATGTCGACAGCGCCTCCATCTGGGCCCAGGTTATGGTACGTGGCCATCTGCCGGAGATCCCACCTCGCAAGTACGCCAGCGGTGCCGCCTTCCTTCGTGGAATGGGTGGCGGACGAGTGCGGGCCGTCCATGGTTTAGAAGTTCTCGACCAACTGGACTGCCAGGTGTGCGATACGAAGATCCCCCAACCGGGCGACCCCGCCGCAACGACCTACGAGGGGGAAGGCTACGTTCTGGTTCGCCACCCCGAGACGGAAAATGTGCGCCAAGCTCTGGAAACTATCGTCGACAAGATCAGGGTAGAGCTGGTTTAAGATAGTCCGTCGAGACGAGCGCGCCCTACCAGATCTCGAGAACCAGCTTGTCGCCTTTGGCCCGTGAGACACAGGCGCACATCCAGCCTTCAGCGCGCTTTTCCGGGGCCAGCGCACTGTCGCGGTGATCGGGCTCCCCCTCTAGCACCTTGACCACACAGGTTCCGCACTGCCCGTTCTCGCAGGCCGTCAAGATATCGACCCCGTGAGCTGCGGCGACGGCCACGATAGACTGACCGGGCTCCACCTTGAAGACAAGGTCGTGCTCGGGGATCTCGATGGAAAAAGCGGAGTCCAACTTAGTGCACCGCGGTGGCCAGGTTCTCGGGGTTCAATCCGGCAAGTTCCGGAAGCACGAACCTTCCGTCCTCGCGGATCAAGGTATCGTCGAAGTAAATCTCTCCACCGCCTTCTTGCATCAGCACCATGTCCCAGTGAATCTGCGAGCGATTACCGTTATCGGCTTCCTCGTAGGCCTCGCCCAGAGCAAAATGTAGGCTGCCCCGAATCTTTTCGTCGAACAAGATGTCACGCATCGGCTTTTCGATGTAGGGATGGAAGGCTATGGCGAACTCTCCAATGTAGCGCGCGCCGTCGTCGCTATCGAGAATGGCTCCCAAGGCCTCGTCGTTGGTACTGGAATACTGAGTCACCCGACCGTTCTCGAAGGTCAACTTGATATTGTCGAAGGGAGTCCCGCGATAGATGGTGGGAGCGTTGTAGGAGATCGTCCCATTAACCGAATCGCGGACCGGTGAGGTGAAGCACTCACCGTCAGGGATGTTCATGTTCCCGGTGCACTCCACCGCGGGGATATCCTTGATGGAGAAGTTGAGGTCGGTTCCCGGCCCGGTGATGCGCACCTTATCCGTCCTGTTCATCAACTGTTTGAGCGGCTGTACCGCCTTGGTCATGGAGTGATAGTCAGCCGTGCAAACCCGGAAGTAGAACTCCTCGAAAGCCTCGGTGGACATCCCGGCCTGCTGGGCCATGGAGGCGGTTGGCCAGCGCAAGACGCACCAGCGGGTTTTCTTCACGCGAATCTCCCGATGGACCGGAGTGAACAGGAGTTTCTCGAACATGGCCATTCGTTCGGGCGGCACTCCCGCGAGCTCGGTGATGTTGTGGCTACCGCGCAGACCGATATAGGCATCCATCTTCGCCATGCGATAGCTCTCGAAGTCGGCGTTGAGGCGAAGCCTCTCTTCAGCGGCTTCATCGCTACCCACGTCGAGAAGCTTCCTTCGCAGATACTCGGTCTTCTTGTCCACCACGGGAACGGCTCCGACCTCGTCGACGACGTCTAAGAGCGCCCCGATCATGGCGTCGGGAATGTTGGTCGCCTCAATGAGGACCCGGTCCCCTTTTTTTAGCGCGGTGGAGAAGTGAACGAGAGTTTTAGCCAGTTGGCGAAATCTTGGATCGGGCATAGGCGGGGCTCTTCCCAACCGAGGCACTAGTATCCTGGCGCACAGAGTATCCCAGGCCACAGAAAGGCTTCGGTCGCTGAGCCAAGATGAGCCCATGAAGAAACAAAACATCATCCGCGCGCTGAGCGCGCTGGCCCTCTGGGGCAGCCTGGCCTTCACCGCCACCGCTCAGACCGCCGTGGAGGATCCGAACGGTTTTCGCACCGTCGTGCCGGCTGGCTACACGGTGCGACAAGAAGCTGCTGGTACCGCCGCCACAAATGCCGCGGGCACGACGCTGCTCGCTATCAAAGCCCACACCTACCGCAACTTCGAGGCCTTCGCCGCCGACGCGCATCTCGCACGAGACGGATTTACTCTCGATGGGGAGCCTTGCTTGCTCGAGCGTGGGGACGGGATCCATTTTAGAGCCAGTAAGCCGAATCCGCTGGGCGGTGCCCTCGTGGCCGATACCTTCGTCACCTTTTTACCCCAGGGAGGCGGGGCCATGGTGGTCGCCCTCTCCGACCTCAACTCGGCCGATGCGGGTTATTACGCGGCCTACGACGTCACCTCGAGAATCGAATTCTTCCAACCTCGGGCGACTGCCTCGAGTTCGGCCTGGGACCAGGCCTTGCGCGGAAAGCACTTGGTCTATCTTTACACCGGAAACGGATATTCCGAGAGAAAAGACCTGTATCTTTTCGCCAATGGAACCTTCTCCCAACGGGTGAACATGTCGTCCACCTCGATCAACGGTAGTGGTGGTGGGGCCGGGGTAACCGACGGCGGTTGGCGAGTGACACCAGCCGGCCAGCTGCTCTTGAGTTTCCATGACGGAAGGAGCGCCAGCTACAGCCTGGCGCCCCGCCAAGCTCGTAACGAGGTAGCGCTCAATGGGCAGCGCTATTTTGTCCTGGCCGACTAGACAGGATAAGTTATGCGAATCGCTTCTAAAGGTTGGCCATTCTTATGGGGCGAAGCCGTCCTTATGTCCTCACGTTCGGTCCGTTGTCCGCGCTGTCAAAAGGCGAATCTGGACACGGTCGTCTCCGCTCCCTATATTCGTGGCCTGGTTCTGGCTCACACTCTCGGTAAGAAGCGGCTCATGGGCTGCCGATCCTGTGTGCGCCGCCAACTCGCCCTCGAGGTTGGCCAGAGCCTCCTGCTAGGGTGGTTCAGCCTCACCGGATTGGTGGTCAATCCTATCTTCATCCTCTGGAACGCCTCTCGCCTACCTTTTGTGAAAGCCCAGCCGGAAAAAGTTCAAGGGCTGCTTCAGGAGTTGGGTATCGACACAGAAAAAGTTGATCTCCCACGGGTGGCGGCATCGCTCGCCGCGACTATGGTCGCCGCCGATGGAAAGGTGGACCCGGCCGAGGTGGACACCGCGACCGGAATCGGGTCTCAACTGATCGAGGGCTTCACGCCCGCGCTCTTTCATGACGTCATGCAAAACGTCTGCTCTCTTCCTAGCACCTCTCAGCTAGCCGGCATGCTCCGCGAGGTGCTAGACGAGTCAGGGAAGGTCGCTACCTTAAAATATCTACTGGCCATCGCCTCAGCCGATGGTAGCATCGACGACGCCGAGATCGACGAGCTTCAGATGGCGGCCCAGTCCATGGGCGTGGAGCTCCCTACAGGCTAACCGCCTTTTTTTCCTGAAGCAAAAGGTGAATTCGCCAACGCTCTGCCTTTGCGGGCGCGCTTTCTCTTCTCTTTAGGGGATTCCGCCTGTGACGGCTTCTCCGCTGAGGGCTCCGCCTGATCGGAGAATGTCTGGGCCATCCGCTCGGCTAACAAGGTCAAGAAAGCGTCCTCATGGGGGTCGGCCAACTGCTCGGAGGCCTCGTTGACCAGACCCACCCAGTGAACCACCAGAAGCATTCGAACCGCCCGGCGGTCCGCCTCAGAAGCGTCGCGAGACAACAGCCAGCGAATTGCTGAATGAGAGCTGTTGAGCCGATAGTGATCTCGTTTGCGCGGTTTATAGACGGGCGGTCCTAGCGGCCACTTCCCAAAATCGAGATTCTGGAAGAGTTGATCGGACTCCTGATAATGCTTTCGACCGAGCAGACCGCGGATATCTTCTCGCAGTTGAGCCAAAAGAATCTCGCCCGGGTCTCTTTCACCGGTTCCCTCCGACTTTCTAAAGTAGTCGCCCAGGTTAGCTACAAAGTCAGAAGCCTTGCTGATCGCTTTCAAGCCGGCCACCGCCGGAGCCAGGCCCCAGGAGAGAAGAGATCTCGCGGTCCTGGCAATCTCCTGGCGGTCTAAAAGTGGCGGTGCCTCGAACTGTTGAAGGCCGCCTTTGCCCAGGATGGAGGAGAGGATGTCTCCTTCCAAACCCTCCTGCGAGAGGAGCAGAGCCGTATCCGGAGCGCGGAAACGAGACTCGGCCACTAGAATTGGCTCTTCAGTCTCAGCCAACGTGGCAGCCAGCGCCGAGCCGCTAATCAAGGTTTTATCCACGCGGGAAAAGAGCGGAAGGTCCCACAGAAGGTCGGCCATCAGCGAGCTAGGCCGCTGACCTTTCCTCGAGATTTCGGACACACTACGCCTCAGTAGGACTAGGGCCAACTTGCGTTCTTGCTCCGAGCCGGGCCGAGCGTCCAACGCCTGGACCCAGGACAAACAGAGGTCCTCAGACCACCCTTCGAGCGCTAGCTGCAAGGGACGTGACAAGGTCGCCCTGGGGGCCTGTCCCTCTTTCTCTGAACCCGGGCCGGCTCCCCACACCTGACCTATCACCGGAAGGCGAAGAGAACGGAGCGTGCCCAGCGGTTGCCCCTCCCTGTCGAGTCCGACCAGCACCCCCTCGAGACTAATCCCTAGCTGGGCTTTGAAGTTCTCCATTTCGAAAGTCCGCTGAAAGATCTTAGGGTCAAGCGTGGTGGGAAGCTTCGCCAAGGCGTTCCGCCGGCTCATCGCTTTAAGAAGAAAGGCCTCTTGCGGGGCCAGCCTTTTCCCCAGCAGCCGGGCCAAGAGGTCGGCTTCCTCTGTAGAAGCTCGGATCACGACTCCGTCGGAGATCGAGTCGCCTCGAAAACCAGGCTCGACATATCCTTGAAGCCTGGCTTTTGCTAGTTGAGGGAAGAGGACAGAGGTTCCATCCAATAGCTTGACCTCCAGCTTCTCGAGAAATTCTTTCTTGGTCTCAGCCGACGGCGCATGAGATGCGAAATAGGCCCAGGCCTTGTAGCGAATCCCCGACGCTGACCGATGTTCGGCGGCCCTGAGCATGCAGCGATCACAAGCCTCTTTGAGAAATTCACGAACCGACTCAGGCACAAAGACATCGGTGTAGTCTTTGCTCAAAACGAAGTCTGGATGCTCCAGGGCGGCTACAAACTGCGGAGGGACGATACGAGGCTTAGCGCAAACTAGACGTCCTTTGACGTAGGCGTAGAGCAACCCGGTATCCTTGGCCTCGTCCGGCGACAAGGCCACTTCACCGTGTTCACCTTCCAAGGGATACCGGACCGGATATTTTCCAGCCAGGCGAGGCTTGCTGACCGGTAGGGCCTCAAATGCCTCGACCTGTCGGCGCTCGGTTAGAATCTGCTCCGCCTGGACCAGGGTGAGCTCCGGAATCATCTCCCCGACGCGCTTGGCAGCCCCTTCTAGGAGCACCGGCCGCTCTGGGAATCTGAGATTCTCTCTCCCCGTCAAGATATGACCATGCTCGGCAAGTTCGGCTCGCAATCTCCGCGGACTCAGAAGTTCACCGTGAAGCGTGGAAGGGAATAGCGGGACCTCCTCGACCTCCTCGCTCGGCCGAGGATAACGGGCCAGGAGAGCAAGCCTTTGGTCGAGAGAGAGACCGTTGTGAAAAAATGCTTCACTTTCGAGCTGACGGGCCTGGTCGGTCAAGGCCATCATCAAGGTATCGAAAGCCTCATCCTGGACGAAGCTCTCAAGGTTGTCGGTCAGTGCCAAGCTGGGCGCCTCCACGCTGGCTTCCAGAGACAGAACCTTTCCTCCCACAAACTCCAGAATCTGAATCGGCGCGCCCTGGTGAAGCAGATTGACTTTCGCGCCCCCGGTATGTTCGGGATACAAGGCGATCTGTCCGTGGCAGTCCCGGTGAACGAACTCGACTTTCTTCAGGTAGCCAAGTCGGCGAACCAAAGGTAGCTCCGGGTTCGACCAGGCCCGGTCCAGTTGAGCCAACGCTTTCTGTCGCTCACGGAGATCCGTGACGCGTTTTCGCCCCAGGGTGGCGTAGAGAACTTGAAGTTGTTGCTCTCCGCTATACAGGAGAACAGGCCCACTACCCAGGCTGGCTAGAGCTCTTGCCGAGAGAGCCACGGGTAGACCCACTCGGACCTCCTCCATCGCCTCCATTTCGTGAAAGGACAGATGGCTTCCATCGAGGGTAGCGAACAAAGGAGAGTTTCTGGCCGCTAGCGAGGGGTTCGGGGTGGTCAAGTCGTTGAGGAGAACTTTCACTCCTCGAGGGGAAAGTGCGGCCGTCGATATGCTCTCCTGGGAACGCCAGAGAATGATCATCTCGGCTTGGACCTGCTTAAGAACCTCTTTCTCACGCTTGTCCACCAGCGCGACCCAGTTCGCGGCGACCTCCCCTTCCGTCACGTCGATGACGGCGGTCGCTCCCGGAGGTGCTTCACTCAGCGTCGCGGTGGAAAGGAGCTTGCCTTGGTAGAGAATTTCGGCACGGTTGGAACCGACTTGTCCGGCCCAGAACCCGATAGCCGCGCTCCATCCCCGGCCCTCGACGACACTCTGGCAGATGTAGTCCCCGGGCGGGAGCTCTAGCGGTCGAGGCGATGACTCCCAGGCCTCGCGGCGAGCCGCGATCAGCTGCTGTTGCTGAACCTCGGCTTCGGCGTCCATACGAGACTTCGATGGCAAAAGCTTGTTGAGCACCCGATCGACATCCGGGTCAGACAATAGAAGACATGGTGTCTCCAAAGACACAT
Organism: Selenomonadaceae bacterium; assembly: GCA_037189585.1. Classification (GTDB taxonomy): domain Bacteria; phylum Vulcanimicrobiota; class Xenobia; order Xenobiales; family JADMJV01; genus JAEXNA01. The sequence goes on from JBBCJA010000012.1 coordinate 245,269, forward strand.
TGAAACGACGGCGAGCGACGAAGACCCTACCTTGTCGAGAAACAAGCTCGGTGATCTCTTTGAAGGAGAGTTTACCCCCTCGGTCGGCAAGGGGGAATAGAGGAACGTTCTCCAAGGCTTCTCCCGCCGGGTTGGGAAGCAGATCAGAAAGAAAAGAAAGCCAGCGTTTGTGAGATTCGGGGCTCTCGTTATGACGAACTTCAAGCGCCAGGGTTTCGTTGGCCTGCTTGTCCAGCCGAGCTATCAACTTTTGATAACGAGCGTCCTTGACGACCTGAGAGTAAGAGGCATCAAGGCCCAAGTGATCGGCCACGGCGACCGCTCGAAAGTTGATGGTTCGGCGACTCGTCTCTCGGTGAACGACGACCCCATATTTGACCAAAACAATCTCGCTGGCTCGGTCTAAAATCTCAATCTCGCCCTCGCTTGGAATAGCTCGTGTGGGCAGAAGTGAATCTTGCAAACTCAAAGGGCATGGGAGACAGGCCAGGCGATCGCGCAAAAGTTCCTCGAGCTCGGAGAGCGGCGTCTTAAGTCTGGCATCAAAGTGAAGGTCGCCATCCACCATCGCAACGATCGGAGGCGCCTCGCACTGAACTTCCACCGCATTGGCCGCGACCCCCAACAGGTGATAGGCGACCGTATCGTCGTCGTGTTCGAAAAGAAAGTTCTCATTCTCACGGACAGCCTCAGAATCCAAGTTCGCGGCTTTGGCTACCAAGTGCAGTTCGTTACAGACCTGATGCACGGTGACCTCTTGGCACTTCGCCGCGACGGCGGCTTGGACCACCAACATGAGAAACTCTGAAGGAGAGGCCAGCTGAAAGCGGGCCATCTTCTGCTTGGCCTTGGACTCGTCGAGAGTGAACTCGCCCGTCGAGTCGAAGCGGCTACCCGCCGCGAAACGCTCTTTCAAACTCACGACATCACCGCGCGGGCACGGATGGAACTAAAGAGGCGATCAAAAATTTTCCGGTCGCCCTCCGTCCCTAGTTGGAGATCCAGTGCGATCTTTCGGCGGGCCAGCGCCAAAGCGAGCTCGGGCTGGATGGAGTGGAGCTGTCGGAGCTTACCCCAGAACGGGTGAGCCAGGAAAATTCCGATGATATCGGAGCGACTCGAGCGCTCCGGCAGTGGATCCATTGAGACCCTGGAGTCTTCTTTGACATAGCCGCAGAAACGATCTCTCCAAGAGTAAGGAGTGTTGCGAGCCTCCAGAGCGCCCAAGCGGGGAAGCGAACTGTCGGCCTCGGCGATGGCCTCCAAAAGCTTGGCATCCGGGGGCTCGAGCTCGGTCAAAAGACGAAAGTGGAGAAGAGTCGAAGATAGTTTGAACACGGGACGGCTCCAATCCGCCAAAAGCTCCAGCATCTCGCTTCGCTCAAAGTTCGTTAGCAGAACCGTGTAACCGGCGGCCGTCGCGGCCTGGCAAAAGTCGTCAGCCTTGGGGTGAAAAAAGATGAGAGACGGCTTGAAGTCCACGAGGGCTCGTAGACCCTGACTGGTGGGAAAGATCTTAGCCCGCTTAAGGATCCCATTCGCGCCACCCGGATAGGTGGTGACCATTCGGGCCAGGCTCCATAACTCGGGAGTCGACCCTCTCTCCAGTCTCCCCGCTAGCTCACCTGGCAGCTTCTGATAGGCTGCTACCCTGACCTCCTCCATGGCCTTCTCGTAACCTTCGTCGTGAATGATATTGTCACGGGTCAGGGTGTGCTCGAGATAGCGGGAGCGTAGTTTGAAGCTGACGTGGGGTAGAGGCGAGCCCTTGCCTTCGAGCAAGGTTAGTCCGCGATTGTAGTAGCCTTGAAACCCTTTAACCTCATGGCATGGAGCGACCACGGTATCGGTACCCTCGACTTCGTGATGGTAGGACACCGCAGCCTCGGGAAGCTGGAAGGGCTGGTTGACCGACTCGCCGTTGAAAAGGATCTCCACCTCGGAATGGCGGCACCAGAAGGCCACGGTATCACGACAGTCCTGCTGAAGTTTGCTCAGTTGGGCCTTGTCGAAGTTGGTGAAGACGCTCACCGAGGTGCCTTCGACGGGGCTTTCCAACTGGCGTCGCTCGAAGCTCCGGTCGGGATTAAAGAGCAAGCGCCAGGACTCGCCGTCGCGACCGGTCTCTAGAACCACCAGTTGGGGGTTGATGGCGAAAATCGAGACAAAGCCGATGCCAAACTTTCCAATCTTGGTCAGGTCGTCTTCTTTACTGGAAGAAAAGAGGCGGGTCAGTTTGGTGTCGATGATGTCGCGGTCCATCCCCACGCCGGTGTCACGGACCCTGACCACACACCCTTCGGCCTGCTGGTCGTAGAAGACCTCGACCTCGATCAGCTCGGTCGAGGCGTCCAAACTATTCTGCACCAGCTCGCGTAAGAAAGCCAGAGGGTCGGAAAACTGGGTCACCAGTTGATCCAGGGCTTGCGCGGCCGCGCGAGACTTGGGCTTCTTGACACGTTTGGCGGCCATCGCGCGGTCGTTCCACGTTGGTTACCGCGATCCTGGAACGCTTTTTTCCAGGGCAGAGCCAGGAGGCGAGAGAAGAGGACCGGATGAGTCGTCTCGCCTCTTTCGGCCTCCACCGTCCCGAGCTACGCGCCTGGGCGCTCTACGACCTGGCCAATTCGGCCTTCGTCACTTCCGTCATCACGGTCTTTTATCCGATCTATTTCGCCAGTACCGCGGATCCGAATTTGACGGCCGGACAACGCACGGCTCTGTTTGCTCAGGGGACCACAGTGGCTTTGGCCGTGGTGGCCTTGATGTCGCCCTTCTTAGGTCTTCTCGCCGACCGTTTCGCCATGCGAAAGAAGCTTTTGGCCGCCAGCTTGACCTTGGCAGTTCTTGCTACCGCGGGTCTGGGGTTGGTCGAACAAGGCGCCTGGCAAATAAGCCTTCTTTTCTTTGGTCTGGCCAACATTGGAGCTTCGGCGAGCTTTGTTTTCTATGACTCCTTATTGCCCCACATCGCCAGGCCTGACGAGATCGATCGTGTCTCATCGGCTGGATACGCGGCGGGATATCTTGGCGGCGGTGTGCTACTCGCCTTCAACGTCGCCATGGTCATGAAGCCTGCGGTTTTCGGTTTGTCTGACTCGTTAAGCGCGATGCGGTGGGCCTTTTTGAGTGTCGCTCTCTGGTGGGCGGTTTTCTCGATACCGCTTTTTCTCAAGGTTTCCGAGCCACCCGCTGAAGAGAGTGACAAGGGCGTGATCTCGGGTCTCGTCGACACTCTCAAGGAGATCAAGAAATTTGACCAGGCTCTTTTACTTCTGGTCGCCTTTTTGATCTACAACGATGGCATCGGGACCATCATCCGGATGACGAGTGCTTACGGGGCCGAGATAGGGATTGATAGAAACACGATGATCAGCGCGATTCTGGTCGTCCAGCTTATCGGGATCCCTTGTACCTTTTTCTTCGCCTGGTTGTCGGGACGTGTCGGGATCAAGTCGGCCATCGGGTCGACTTTGGTCGTCTACACGCTCGTCACCTGGGTGGCTTACACCATGCGGACCGCGACCCAATTTTGGATGCTCGCCTTAATGGTCGGTTTTGCTCAAGGCGGAGCGCAGGCGCTATCTCGCTCACTCTTCGCCTCGATGATCCCGGAGAAGAAGAGCTCTCAGTTTTTCGCCTTCTTCGCTGTGGCCGAAAAATTCGCGGGAGTGATTGGAGTAGGTCTGTTCGCGGCCTTGGCCTCGAGCTTTGAGAACGGGAGAGTGGCGGTACTCAGCCTGGTTGTGTTCTTTATGGTCGGCGGCTTCCTCTTGAGCAAAGTGGACGTGGACAAAGGTCGGCGTCAAGCGGCCAAGGCGAACAGCGAGAAAATGTTCAGCTGAGAATGGAGCGGCTTCTCTTAGGTAACTTCTCTAGCTCGGCATCCAGCGCAGCATCTTCTTCCGTGAGGGTACTATTCTGATCATAAGCGATTAAACCAAGGGCGCCGCCGATGACCATCATCATAAGGGTACCAGTTACGGCACCGCCGACAAAAACGCATCCCGCCACAACCGCTGTCAACGAAGGCCTCCACTCACCGTCGACTTTGACCCCTTCACCGGCCGTTCTCACCAGCTCGGAAAATTGTTGGTGAACAAGTCCGTTGAGTTCCTCTCGTCGTTTCTCGGTCTCAGGACCCTGGCGCAGACGTAGTCCGGTGAGGTCTGTCGCAAGATCGTCTGCGCAATGAAAGATACTCATGACGATGGGACTTTCCAGCTTCAAATTCTGGCCCAGGATTAGAACTCCGTCTTTGATCCAATGAAGTTTCCAAGACTGAGGACTAAGCCGCCAGGCGCCATTCCTTTCGGTGCCTTGGAGTTGAAGGCTTACCCAAAGAACGGCTAAGGCGGAGCACTCTTCGCCGGGACCAGATATCGTGGGACTCGCCTCGGGGATCTGGTAGGTGTTGCTGGAACCCCTTTGAGCTCTGTAAGAACGCCAATCTTCGACAATAGGGAATCTTGTTGTGGGGCAACTCTCACCACTCACCCGAAGTAGAGCTAGGAGGCGTCGCTCTTTCCTCACCGCACCTCCTCCGTCGAGCGGATTATTGATCCTGAAGCCGTCGACGGTCACAAGAACCGGTGAGGCCAGGGCGCCGTCTTTGACCGCGATGAGCAAGGCCAACTGAACTCGTTGTGCCTCTTTGCGACGCTCCCAGAACCCCAGTGCTCTCGCTTGCTCATCGAGATGTTGGAACAAAATCACGGTGCCTTCACCTCGCAACTGCTCAAGGAAGGAGACGGGCCTCTCCATCCACTCTTCCTCGCCCCGACGAACCAGCGTTCCGGCCGGCGTGGTGATCTCGAAGTCGTGCTTGTTCTGAGGCGACCCGAGAGCGCGAAACGCCACCGCCAGGCGAGACAAAAAGGTCCCGTCAACGGAGGGGCTGGCGAGATAGGGAGCCAGCTGACTCCACTCCCATTTGGGCAACCCTCGAATCTCGACGGTCGTTGCTGCCGCTGACTGTCGAATCTTGACTTCGGTCGCTTTTCCCCGATTGGCGGCCTGGATAAGCACCAGAATCCAGCTCTCTGGAGTGGGTAGTTGAAAGGCACCCAGCTTTCGCGCGGCCTTGTCCGACGAGAGAGTGAAATGCCCCTCGGAGTCCTTCTCACCTTCGGCGGCGAACGACTTCAGGGTTTCCCTTAGCTCGTTTCGCGTCTTCCTCTTTGGCTGACCTTTCCGTCGAGCTTCCATGGGAGAAGCTTCGTAACGGGAAGCAATCGGTTCCTGTCATTTATGGAGCTCCCTGAGAGTGCCAAGCGGCTGAGGCGAAGAATGGAGAGACGGTTAGCGAAGTACGGAGCGGCTTCTCTGGGGCAACTTCTCTAGCTCTTTGTCCAACAAAGCGTCTTCTTCCGAAAGGGCATCGCTGTGAGCCCAAGCGCCTAAACCTAAGTAAAAGCTAACGAGCATCGTTACTCCGAGCGAATTCAGGCCACCGGTTACTATACCGCCGACGAAAGAACACCCCGCCAGAACCGCCGTATACCAAGGCTTCCAATGAGCGCCGACATAGACTCCTTTCTGAGCTGTTTTTACCAACTCGGAAAGTTGCTGGTGAAGAAGCCCGTTGAGCTCCTCTCGTCGTTTCGTTGTCTCAGGACTCCAACGTAAACGCAGCCCGGTGAGGTCTGTCGAAAGATCGTCAGCACAAAGAAAGATACTCATGGATAAACGCCCTTCCAACTTCAAATCACGGGTGTGGATGAGAACGCCGTCTTTGATCCAATGAAGTCTCCAAGGCTGTGAGTCAAGCCTCCAAGTGCCTTCTTTGTCGGAGCCCTCTCGTTGAAGAGCAACCCAAAGAGCGGCTAGAGCGGAGCACTCCTCACTCTGCACCTGTGTGGTGAGGTTCGCCTCGGGTATCCGGTAAGTACGAGAGGAGCCTTTTCGCAATCCAACGTTAGTAGACCGCCAATTTCTGGCGATAGGGAATCTTGCCGTGGGGCACCCCGTACCGGTCGCTCGAAGCAAGGCGATGAGGCGCCGCTCTTGCCCCACTGCCCCCCCTCCATCGAGCGGATTGTTGATCCTCAAGCCATCGACGGACACAAGAACCGGTGAGGCCATTGCTCCTTCTCGGACGGTGGTAAGCAAGGCCAGTTGTACCCGTTGACCCGCTTTGCGACGGTCCGAGGAACTCAGTTGTTGAGCCTCTTGGTCAAAGTGTTGAAACCGAATAGCCGTTATCTCACCTCGTAGCCGCTCAAGGAATGAGGGGGGCTTTTCTACCCACCCTTCCCCGTTCCGGAGAACACGGGTTCCGGCCGGAGTCGTGATCTCGAAGTCATGCTTGTTCTGAGACGACCCGAGAGCGCGAAACGCCACCCCCAGGCGAGAGAGAAAGGTTCCGTCATCCGAGGGGCTGGCGAGATAAGGAGTCAGCTCATCCCATTCCCAGGTCGGCAGCCCCTGAATCTCGACGCTGGTGGCCGTTGCCGACTGACGAATTTTGACTTCGGTCGCTTTGCCCCGATTGGCGGCCTGAATGAGCACCAGGATCCAGCTCTCTGGAGTGGGTAGCTGAAAGGCACCCAGCTTCTGCAAGGCCTTGTCCAAAGAGAGAGTGAACTGCCCCTCGGAGTCCTTCTCACCCTCGGCGGCGAAAGACTCAAGGGTGTCCTGTAGCTCGTTCGAGTCCCCCCGCTGACCTTCCATGGGAGAAGCTTCGTGGCCTAAATCAAGAGGTTCCTCTCCAGCTTCGACGGGCTTACCAGATACGGGTGACAATTCCATCGAAGGCCGTGTCTGCTGAAATCAGTGGGGTCTGATAGTACAAGGCGCTGGCCGCGAGCAATCGGTCGAAAGGGTCACGGTGCTCCCATCGCATCATGCTGGCATTGACGTAGATCCGAGGGTCTAAGGCGGCTATCATCCCGCCCTGTTCTTCGAGAATTTTAGGTAGGCGCTCAACGTAGGGAGCCATCTCATCCCATTTGCCAAGCCTGACTTTTTGTCCGATTTCAAAAAACGAGATGGGACTCACGAGAATATCTGTGGCATTCGATATGGATGCCATAGCACGAGCGGAAAGTTTATCTTCGGTGAGGAGACTCCAGGCCCTTCGGTGAGGAGACTCCAGGCCCAAGTGTGGGTATCGAGAAGTACGGCTTTCACCCTCCACCTTCCCAAAGCTCGAGATCGTCTTCCGACATCGGCTCGAGAAAGTCCGGAACCTCTCCCGCGAGGCGGTCTCGTAAGATTCCGAACCGAAAGCTCTTGGGAGAAATGGGTACGAGCCTGACGACAGGTTTATCCCCCCTTGAAATGATGACATCCTCTCCGGCTAAAGCGGCCTCGATAAGCTTTGAAAGATTTGTCTTGGCTGCGTGGACTGTGACTCGCTTCATAGGTTATCTCAGAGTTCTGTAGCTAATTTAGCTAGCCATCGCGGTTCGGTCAAGAATTCCAATTCTCGCCCGTTCGCAGGATGCCGGAATCCCAAATGGCCGCAATGAAGTCGGAGTGGCTCCAGGTAGCAGGAGCCGTAAAGCCGGTCACCTCGAATAGGAGTATTCAGGCCATAAGCCATGTGAACTCGGAGTTGATGGCTTCGCCCGGTGATGGGTCGTAGCTCCACCAGATCATCATCGAGTTGCCGGTACTTCGTAAGGGCGGGTTGGCCCGCCGGATCGATTCTATAGCATCCGGGCTGACCGGGGCCAAGTGCGAGTTCGATACGACCCTGAGACGGCTCTGGTAGATAGTCCAAGCGCGCGAGGTAGCGTTTGTCCACCCGTCGCTTCTCGAACTGCTTGCGCAGGGCGGCTTGAGTGTCGGCGTCGCGAGCCAGGACGACAAGACCCGAGGTCTCCAGGTCGAGACGATGTACAGGGAGCAGATCTGGCCAGCGTCGGGAGAGTCGACCGAGGAGACTGTCTTGATTCCAGTGATAGCGGCCCGGAACGGTGAGCAGACCGCTGGGCTTGTCCGCTACTACAATTCGATCGTCGACGTAGTGAATGTCTATGGGAGGTCGTAAGGCCAGCGACAAGAGGGGACCCATGAGCGCCTCGCAACGCTCTCGACAGGGTGGGTAGAATTCTCCGGAGCTCTTGTCTCCGACACTTGTCGGTCCCCACCAGACCTCGGCCATAGCTAGTGGAGTCAGCTCATGCCTAGCCGCCCAGGCCAAGAGTTTGGGCGCGCAACAATCCCCTGTTCCGGTTGGAATTCCGTCGGGGAAGAGTCGCTCTGGAGAGCATCCCAGAAAGCTGGTGACCTGGTCGGTCATCTGCTGATGCATCTCGGCTTGAAGAAGCCCCGAGAGCGCTTTTCTCCGGGCTTTCCCCTCGGCCAGCTCACGCTGGGTCTCGGCGACCTGGGCTTCACCCTTTGCGAGAGCGGCCTTTTTCTGACGCAGAAAGTCTCTCCAGCGCATCGAGTCGGCTCGGCCTTGTTGGTCAAGCAGGCTGCTTTCGACCTTGCCTGTGGAGCGTAGCTCGGCGCGATGCCGCTTGGCTTGCCGAAGCTCCTCTCGGAGAGAAGTTTCTTGTTCGTTCCAAGGCGCGGCTTCGGCCCAGTGGGGATGCTGATGAAGCTTGGCCTGTAGCGTGGCTAGACGGCTCTTCCAAGAGGCTAAGGATTGGAGGGTGGCCGCTTCGGAAGCCGTTGGAGTTGGTAGGTGAAGTGGCGGCACCCATCCATCGACCACGGAATTTCCCTCCAGCTGACCGGAGAAAGCACGACCGTAGCCCAATCTCCCTTGCTCGTCGCGCACCAAGAGGACTCCCAACATCTTCCCCTCTGGGAGAGAGGTTTCGTGAGCGATTCTAGAGAGCAGAAGCTCCGAGGTTCGAGTGCGTGGTAGGCTGAGAGTCGCTCCACTAATGGGGCAAATTCCTTGATACAGGTAGGCTGCTTTTTCATCTAGCGCGCCATCGAACAGGTGTAGGTGTGGAACGTTCAGGGAGAGCTGCTTTGAGTTTTCAAGGCGCCTCCCTCCTGGTAAGAACGAACCAGAGCACAGGTGTTCGTTTTCCTAAGAGGAACTCACTTTGATGCGGAATTGCCCTGGCCTTGTGCTATTATTCCTCACTCTTTTGCTCGCCGGCTGTGGCAACTCGGCCTCTTCGTTGAATCAACCGCTTGGTGCACCTCCGGGGCCTCAAGGTGAAGTTATCTTCGGGAGACTCTTCCCTGGTCTCGAGGTCGCGGGGGCCGACATCGTGGTCGAGGATTTGCAAGGAGCGGTCTTGGCTCGAGGGGTCAGTGACGAGTCTGGAAGTTTCCAGATCTCTCACTCAAATTTCCCAGAGCAAGTGCGAGTGAAAGCCGATCTGGCCGGCTTCGAGCCTCCGATGCAGTCTGTCGTGGACTTCGACCGGCAGTCCGCGACCTACGTGTTGATCAATCTCCCGAGCACCCTGGTGAGTCTCTATCTCCAGGCCCACCCCGAGGAAGACCTCGCGGAGGTGAAGCGCAAACTGGCCCGTCTCTTCGGCGTGTCGGAGAGCACCGACCTCACATTTCTCCGCGAAAGGTCGCCGTTCGCGCCATTTTCTCATCTAGCTTTTCTTAGCGATGCCGCTTCGAATGGCGGTTTTGCAATCCTTGTCGAACAGACTCTCTCCAATCTGGAGTCAGGTGTTCAGGGCGACCCAGAGGCCTACAGAGTTTCCGCGACCGACCTGTCCGCCGACCTCTCGACGCTAGAACCAACACTCGTCGAGCTAGCTCGAAAGGTGCAAGCGGATGCCGCGGACGGGATCGGATCAATCGTGGGAGGATTTATTAAAGGAGTCGGTGAGGGCATCGTGGAGGACCTGGCGGTCGAAGGGCTCACATGGCTAGCCGAGGCCCTGGGATTAAATTTCGGTCCAAGTCTGAGCGAGATTCAGGAAGAGCTCGGCCAGATTCTAGACGCTCTCCACGAGCTCTCTAGCCAGATGGATCAGACCGCCTACCAACAAGCGGTGGGGGATATCAACAACCACGCTATTATCCCTATCGAAGCCCTTCAGGAACTTCTTTCGGACCAAGTCCAGGTAGCCAATCTGACTGACCAGCCCTTCACGCCCTCGAGCGGTGTGACCGACCTGCTCGACAAACTGGGCCAGTTTCAAGCCGTCACGGCACTCTTGACCATTCAAAATTACATGTTGGGAGCCGATGGCCAGATCAACATCCAAGATATGGCCTTGAAAATCAAGTTAGTGGATGAGCTCGCGGTTGATCAGCCTCCACGCTTCATGGGGATGCCGATCCGAAACAACGATCTCCTTCAAGAGGTCCTCCAGCCGTTTCACCTCTACGAGGGATATCAAGCGCTAGCTTGTCACTATCTGGCCGAGGCCGCCCACGTCTCACCCAACCCCATCCAAGATATGCTCGCCGGCTATGAGGAGATCGCTAAGGCGGCCGCAAGCATCAAGACGCAACGTCAACTGCGTCCTCAGCCTCTGCCCAGCGATGATGTCATGGTAGACCTTGAACACGGTCTCATGTGGTACCGTGAGGTTCAGCCCGCGACGGACTACAGAAGTGCACAGCGATTTGCCGCGGCGCTTAAGGTTACCGGGGACAACGGAGTGGTGTACGAAGATTGGCGTCTCCCGAACTTTCAGGAAGCGCTCACCTTGCAGACTCGAGGGCGCCTCTCTCACGGGGATGACCCTTCCGTCCCGGTCAACTCCCGAACCGGCTACGGAGACTACGGTAAAGCTACCGCGGGGCTGCCTTCTCTTGGATTCGAGCAGGCTGGGAGACTGACCAAGGATGGAAGTCTTCATTGCACCGACTATGTCGGCGTGTCGCTCCCTGATCCACTGAACCCTTTTGGCCAGCCTCCGGCACTGGGACCGTGGATCGCGAATATCAATCACGAGCACGACAATGGTGGTCCCACCCTATTGGGTTTGGGAATCTCTCCGTTTGTCGTTGTCCGTTCGATCGATCAGTCACTACTGAAGTACACCAGCACTGTTCCCTATAACAATCTTCCTCAGTATCCACCAGCGTCTCCCTTGCAGATTGGCGAGCTTCCGGGCCTGGGTGTTCCAACAAGCCTTGTTCTCAATCGTAGTGGGAATCAGCTGACTCCGATTGTCCGCTACAATGTCTTCACCGGAGGAGATTTCACTTGCGGGCAGTCTCCTAAAACGGTGAATGTCTCACTGCCGTCTCAAAACGCCACGGTTTCGGATGGGGCGGGCGGTCAGACTTATGGGAAGTTGCCGGCATATCAATCGGATAGTCCGGCCTTGCTGGAGGCGAAGAATCTACCCGGCACCGAGGGCGAGCTTGTCTGGCATTCCGACCTCACCACTCCACAGCAGGTGACGGTTTCAGGTACGATGCGAGGCTTCAATGGCTCAACTTTCCCTTCGATCCTGACGGCGAGCCTTGCCATTAATGAGGTTCCTCAAGCGCGTCATCCGAAAAAGATCCGAATTCTGCCGCGCAATCGACTCTATCTGAATGCCACCACCCAGGAGCGCTACACGGTCGTAGGATTCTATGACGATCACAGTGTCCGCGACCTAACCTCAACGGCGCAGTTGGAAGTGGTGAGTACCTCAACGGGTCTGGCCGTCACCGGTGCGAGTTTCTCTAGTACCGTGGCGGGGGTTCTTCTGTTGAGCAATCCAGCGGAAGGGAACCTGACCATCAAAGCCACTGTACCTTCGAGTCCCGACTTCACTGATAGCGCGAAGCTCTCTGTAGCCCTACCTTAGGTAACCTTAGTGGGGCTGATTTTCATAGCTTTTCAAGGATGAATGAGATAGACTAAAGCTCATGCTCGATGAGTCCGAGGAGATGGGGTATCAGATCGCCGACGCGCACCGCTCGGAGAGTCCTCGCGTGGTTCGAACGATGGCCTTCCCCGAAGGGGTCGGCTCTCACACCAAAGTGGCGGCTCCCGATCCAGGGGAGTCTCAGGATCTCAAGATCGCGGGCATGGAGATGCCTCCGGGAGAAAAGTGCGACGCGCTCGAGCATAACCCTAACATGAAGGTCGCCACGCCTGATGGACGGGCCGGTAAGAAAGTCGCCACTCCCGACGGACTGTCGGGCAAGAAAGTCGCCACCCCTCCCGGAATCTCCGTCAACGGAGACTTCCGCCGTCCCATCAAAGTCTCCGGCGAGTCCGCCGAGGCGCGGCAACAGATCGGGCTCAAACTCGCCGGAACCGCCATGAACCCGGCCTACGCCCTGCGACAACGCAAGCGTTAATCTTCCTCTTCCGTGCGAATCGTCCCCGACTCGCCATCGTAGTAAGTCACGCCCCGATAGATGTCGGTCAAGAGACCTCTCTTGCACGGCAGTAAGACGAACTTGAGCCGGTAATGAGGGTACTGAGCGAAGCGGCCGTGATCGTCTTCCAAACCGCCGAGACCGTTCTCGTAAAGCCCGTCAAGATTCTGCTCCGGCCCTCCCCCATTCTCGTAGTAAACACGATTGATCTCTCCGCTAGGATACAAGGACAGTTCGGTGACGCGCATGTGAGGGCGCGCGATCAAGCGACTGACCACGTGCTTCGAACCGTCCGGCTCAAAGTAGCAGTGCTGCTCCAGCTTGTCGGCTTGTTCGAATCCTGGAGCGGCCTCGAGAATCTTCTCCCTGGTGACCGTGTAGATCCGCACGTACTCCTCGGCTAGAGCCGCGTCATCGAAGTCCACGGGACCTGCGGTGACGGGCGGCAGCGCCGTCAGACCACGCTGAAAGTCCGCCCACTCCCTCATCGCCTTCCGCTTCGGGGCCAGGTTCTCGCTGAGCACCAGCCCGTCGCGTCCAGGGTCCGGTTGGGATACGAATTTGACCGAGCGGGTCGGTTGACCACCCTTACGCAGATCGACCTTGACAGAAAAACGACGCATTTTTTTTCCTTTCCTAGAAGGAAGCTTCAGAGCCTTTTTAGTGTTTCTTAAGCTTTCTCTGGAATTATCCCCTATAGTGAATGTTGTAAGGGATAGAAATCCTACTTAAGGAGTCCGCCGTGAACCTCAAAAAGAAACTCTCTCGTATCTTCATCCCCGTCCTACTGGCCGCCGCTCTGGTCGCCCCCGCGAACGCTCAAGTCGGCAACCAATTCGACCTGGGAGACATCATCGGGATCGGGAATAACGGTGGGTATCGTAACGGAGGGATCAATACCGGAGCTATTCTGGGTGTGGCGAACATTCTCTACCAGATCAGCCAGCAGAACCGCAACGGTTATCCCAACGGCTACCCGAACGGTTATCCTAACACTTACCCCAACGGTTATCCGTATCCCACGCAGCACCCGAATACCTACCCGTATCCACCCCAGTACCCCAACACTTACCCGTACCCCAATCAATATCCGCAGAACTACCCGGGCGGTTACCCGACCTATCCTTACCAGTACTAGGGCTTGTTGTCATTCGGGGAACGAGCATAAACTTCGACTTCGCCGTAATAGCAAGGAGGACAGTTTCCGACGCCACTAGCGCGGATGAAGGCGGAGTTTAGGCCGTTTCCTGATTGTCAAAAAGCCCTAATACAGGTCGGGAAAACAGAAGAGCCAAGCCTCACGCGAGGTTTGGCTCTTTCAATTATTCCGAGATCGCTCCACGCATTGAATCGTAGCCCGGCTTAGACCCTCCATGACGGTCGGAGCAAAAGACGGTCCATTGGCCCGGGTTGTTCGTGACCTGGTAGCTGGAGGAATAGCTGTCGGTGCCCGTTACCGGGCAATTCGGAATTTTATGCAGATAATCGGGAGTCAACACCGATAAAAGCTCGGGGTATTTCCCCTGCCAGTCGTGGGCGTGCATTTCAAGCGCCGTGGCGATATTCCTGAGGTTCTTCTCGCAAGCCTGGCGTGCCTCCTGGGCATCTCCCTCGAAAGGGAGCTCGGGAAGCAAGCCTGCCGTGCAACTGAAAGCGGGAAGGTTTTCCTCAAGGCCTTCGCTGACGTGGTGCTTCCCAGAACAAGCGATGTAAAAGAACTCCTTCCCACCCTGGAGGTTGGTGGGAGCCTCAGGACCGACTTGAAATCCAGTGGTGTAGGTATCGTTATGGGTGCTCGGACAGCTAGGGATTGCAGGGAGATATCTCGGCACGAGTTCAGACAGGGTTTTGGGATACTGTCCACTATGGTCGGTCGCGTACATCTCCATCCCCGTCGCTATTCTTCCGAGGTTCGCCTGGCAGGCTCTCGCTCCCGCGAGTCCACCGGGTTGAGAAGAGACGGAGATCAGGCGGTGGCGGGCTCCCAGCGCTATTAAAGACAACAAGGCGATAAGCGCTACGATATTCCAACGATTCATGGCAATAAAACTCCTGCCGATAGATGCCTCGTTTGGTCGACAATTCGATGAAATTCTTCCCTACTGTTGTGTCAAGACTTCTCTGTACTCGTATCTTCAAGGAGGCGGGGGAAAGTCGGCGGGACCGGTCAGAGCTTCCAATCCGGTCAACGGTGGCACTCTGGAGAATCATAAAAATCCGACCATCGGAAAAGTCCCATCACGCATCGCCGGCAAGAGATCTCCGCCTTGTTCCTTCTACCGATGTAGCCCGAAGAATAGCTATCCGTCTTCGCTGTGGGACATTCCGGAATTTGGGAGAGATAGTCGGGAACCAACCCTTCCAGGCTGTCGGGGTAGTTGTCCTCATGCTCGTTTCCGTAAGCGTTCAGGGCATTTCCGATCTTTTCGAGATTGGTCCCGCAGTTGCCCACCGGTTCTGGGAACGGTCTCGACGGATCCAGATCCGGAACTAGACCGAAGACGCTACTGAACATAGGCAGGTTTTCCCTCAAACTGATGTCTCGATGATTCGAGCCGGTACAGGCGACTGTGAAGCTCTCCAGGTTGACCGATTCCAACTCCACAGACCTTATCTGAAATCCCTCCGAATACGTATCCCGGCCGGAGGGACAGTTGGGGATGAGCGGCAGATAGCTCGGCACCAGCTCTGAGAGAGCCTCGGGGTAGCGACCGTTGTGGTCAACCGAGAACTCTTTGACAGCTCTGGCCATCTGCTCGAGATTGTCCTGGCAGGCCTTGACCCCCGTCAATCCAGTTTCTTTGGGCTTTCCATGATGATAAGTGGACAAAAGGGCCACTACCGCGACGAGCGCGAGCCTATGCCATCGATTCATAAATTTCAGTTCGATAGTCCGCGTACTGAGTCGTAGGCGGGACCGTTGCTCGGGGTCGCTCCCTTATGCTGCCCGGAACAACGGACAGAGAAGGTGAACATTCCACCGTCGCGGACCTCGATACGCTTGTAGGTAGAAGTGTAAGTGTCGGTTCCCGAAGCCTGGCACTTGGGAACGGCGCGAAGATAGTTCGGAGTCAGCTCTGCCAGGGAGCGGGGGTACTTCCCTTGATGGTCGGCGGAGTACATCTCGAGCGCCGTTCCCAGGTTCTTCAGGTTATTCTCGCAAGCGTGCCGCGCCTCTTGAGGCGTGCCCTCGAAGGCAAGCTCGGGGGTCAGCCCCGCCGCACAATCGAAAGCCGGGGAATTCTCCCCAATGCCAGCGTCGGAATGATGAGCGCCAAAGCAGACCACGCGATAGTAGTCGGGCCAATCGTGAACGTTGCCCGAGGCGGCCGCGCCTTCGCGGTACCCAGCACTGTAAGTCTCCTCGCCGGCCGCCGGGCAGGAGGGAATGTTGTCGAGATAGGTCGGTATCAATTCGGACAGCGCCTTGGGGTAGTGCCCGTTGTGATCGGTCGCATACATCTCCAGTGCGGTCGCGATCTGCTTGAGGTTGGACTGGCAAGCTTTCACCCCTTTGAGACCTCTCGGAGCGGCCGGAGACTTCGAGGCCACGATTGCCGGAGAACTCGTGGCTGGCGCGATAGGAGGGACGGGAGTCTCGACCACGGCAGCGGGGCGATGCCCGGCGAGCAGGGCCGCGGTGACCAGAATCACGGTCAACGCGATAAGATGCCAACGATTCATGAAAGAGACTCCTTAAGGCAACGAATGAAGCCACTTGTCGAGATCGGAATCCATTTCTTCCAACATATACTCGAGAAGGTAGGAGCGAGTCCGCACCGTAGCTCGGCCGAGCATGATTGATACAGTAAAAGCTATCGCCGTCGAAGCCGGCCAACTCTTGCGTCAAGGGCAGTTGGAAGGGTTCCAACTCGACCGCAAGTCCTCCACCATCGACCTGGTCACCGAATACGACAGGCGCACCGAGGCGTTGATCGTGGAAAAGATCCGCGAGAATTTTCCCGACCACTCCATCGTGGGAGAAGAGGGAGCCTCCCATGCCGGCACTTCGTCCGAGGGGTACCGCTGGTACATCGACCCTTTAGACGGCACCAACAACTTCGCCCACCACATCCCTCACTTCGCCGTCTCTTTAGGTCTTTTCCGCGAAGACATCCCGGTTCTCGCCGTGATCCACGATCCCATGCGACAAGAGACCTACTGGGCCGAGAAAGGCGAGGGAGCCTTTCGCGACGGCCAACGTCTGAAGATCTCCGATGCTCCCACGGTGGAAGAGTCGGTCCTGGCCTCCGGCTATCCTTACGATCGCCACACCGACCCGGTCGACAACATCGCGCAGACGGGGCTCTTTTTGAAGAAGTGCCAGGGCTTCCGTCGCTTCGGCGCGGCCGCCCTCGACCTTGCCTTCGTCGCGGCGGGCAGCTTGGACGGATTCTGGGAGTTCAAACTCTCCTCGTGGGACATCGCCGCGGGAGTTCTGCTGGTCACTGAGGCCGGCGGAACCGTGACCCGCATCGACGGGTCTCCCCTGGGATGGCTGAGACAAAAAAATCATCTGGTGGCCAGCAACGGCAAGGTCCATCAGGAGATGCTCGACATCCTCGCGCCCAGCCTGACCGAGCGCCATCTCTGGACTGGCGAAAAGTCGCTCTAGACGGTATAGTGGGGTGAGTCTATAGCCCAGGGCTTCGGGCTTGAAGAGGCCGGACATCATATGAACCGCACCGAGAGGAGAGACGCCTCACCCCTTGCACGATGAGGCGCTCCAAAGGCGAAGAGCGTCGCTACACCGCTCACTCCAACATCCGACATTCGGTCGCCGTGGAAGCGGCCCGTCTACTCTACACCCGAGAGTACAAAGAGTACTTTCAAGCCAAACGCGAGGCCGCTCGTCGCCAGTCGACCACGGTCCTTCCCACCAATTCCGAAATCCATCAGCAACTCCTCATCCTAGCCGACCGACTCGAAGGCGAAGGGCGGGAGCAACGCCTGGCCGAGATGCGCCGGGTCGCCCTACAGATGATGGAACTTCTGGGGGAGTTTTCTCCGCGACTGATCGGCTCCGTCTGGACCGGCCACATTCGGCAAGGCTCGGATGTCGACCTCAATCTCTATGGCGATAGCCAGGAGGCCGTCTCTTTCCTCTTAGAAGAGGCGATGATCCCCTTTGAAGTAGAGCAGGTGCACAGCCGCAAGGCCGGGCACGAGCGGGAATTTCTTCACTTCCACCTCCACCATCCCAGCGGAGTCCCCGTGGAGATCACCCTCTACCCCAGCTCCGAAGTGCACGACCATCCGACCTGCTCCATCACGGGGGGGCCGATGGCGCGGGGAACGCTGGCTCAACTTCGACAACTCCTGTTGTCGGACAAGACCTCCGGCCCCGCCTCGACCGAAGTCTCCTCACCGTCGGAAATGGCGAAAATCCTACGCCCCCTGGACCTTGGCGCGGTGGGAAGCCTGATACCAGAGCTCACGTCGTGCCGAGGGGTCACTCAAAATCACTATCACCACCTCGACGTCTACGAGCATACACTGGCCGTGGTCGAAAAACTCGAGGCTCTTTTGGAAGAAGGGTTCGCCACGCTCGCACCTTGGGACACACAGCTCAAGACCCACTTCGCCACCTCCCCGATCCCCGGATGGTCACGGAGCGCACTTCTCATCTTAGCGGCTCTCTGCCACGACCTCGGCAAACCCGCGACATGGAACCTGCATCGCAGTGGGCGAATCCAGTTTCATGGGCACGAAAGGATCAGTGAGGAGATGGCTCGAGAGATCGGAGCGCGTTGCGGCCTCCCTCCAGCCGCCATCGAACGGTTAGCGAGATTGGTCGGCCTCCACATGCGACCGGTCTGGTATCCGACGCGCGAGGAGCCACCTTCAGCTCTCTATCAGATGTTCAGCTTGGCTGGGGATCTCGCCCCCGAGCTCCTTCTCCTCTCCCTAGCCGACGTGGAGTCGGCTCAGGGGCCGGCTCAGCCTGAGCACCGAGGTCACGAGCAGAAACTGTTCGTATCCGAGATGCTGGAGCAGTATTTCACCCAGGGCTTCCTCAAAGCTCCCAACGTCCCCGTTTCCGTCGTCGACCTGGAAGTCGAGCTTGGCCTGGAAGCGGGGCCGCCACGCGATCGCCTGATGAAGCGCTTGACTTGCGACTACGTCGACGGTGAATTTCAAGGACGAGAAGACGGGTTGGCCTGGGCTTCGGAGCTTTTGGACAGCGCCGTTCTCGGGGATTAGATAACAGCGGAGATGGGAGGGACCTTCTCCGCCGTTTTTCGATGCCGGTGAAGAACACGATCGGACGCCGCGATGATCTCAAAGAGTTGTGAGTCGTAAAGCTCCTCCTCTCCTGAAAAGGCGTCAAAAAGATCCATCAGAGCATCCGAGTAAGCGCTAAAAGCTTGCAGAAGATGGTCGTGCCGGTCTCTCTCCTGACGAGGAACCTCCAGTGAGGAGAGGCTTGTTCGAAACAATAACACGCGATCATACATCACCTCGACCGAAGCAGCGGCCTGCTCCAATCCTGCCTCTCCGCCCCGGCCTCGGGCGATGGCGACGACCTTCGCGGTCTTATCGAGAAGATAACCCGCCAAAATATTCCTGTGCTCTCCGAGGTCCTCGGTCATTCTATCCAAGAGTGCGATCACGGTAATACTCCTTAGAGGTCTAAAATGACCTGGGGCTACAAGCCCCAGGTCGGAAGAAGAGATTCGTGGCCCGTATCATCAGAAGGGTCCACGTGAGGTCATACAG
This sequence comes from Selenomonadaceae bacterium, assembly GCA_037189585.1. Lineage (GTDB taxonomy): Bacteria > Vulcanimicrobiota > Xenobia > Xenobiales > JADMJV01 > JAEXNA01. The sequence goes on from JBBCJA010000012.1 coordinate 264,199, forward strand.
GAAGAGCCACAAATCTCCGCAAACTTTGTCTAGAAGTTCAAGAATCCGGAAAGTAGATTCGAGGATTGCCCGTTGTAGCTTCCCGAAGTGAACTGGGAGAGTAAACTTTCCAAAGGATTGGTATTCTGCTGACGTCGGGGCGGCGGGGGTGGAGGCGGAGCCTGGGTCGATTCGCTACCGTCGAGGTTTGGGGGAGGTCCTGGCGGGGATCCGGGGGGACGACCGAGCTGTGAGTTGTCATAGTTGCCGTACGAGTTACCGTAGGAACTGCCGTATGAGTTGAGAGGGAACATCGAGTGCCTCCTTGGCTTCGTTTGATAAGCTTAAGATATCCTAACGATGTCCCAACACTTTTCTAAAATGTCCAAAAAGTACCCAAACCGTGTGAACGTCTCGCGACGGTTTGTCAGGAATTCCTACGCCACGGCTCTCTCTGGGGAAAGAACGCACGTAGAACGTCTCCCACTCGGGCGCTCCAAGCCGCCTCGTCATGAGTCTCTCCTTCGAGCTCGTGATAGAAGAGATCGACATCTAACTCGTAACCTTTGGAGAGCATGACCGCCCTGAGCGTGCGCAGGTCGTCGATGACGTCAGGCGTACCGTTGTCGTTCTCGTCGGCCAGGCTTTCCATAGTGCCCCCATCCAGCCAGATACGCGGTCTGGGATTTGGCGCCGCTCCGCTGGCCATGGCGGTGATGACTCCACGCCTTCCCCACCATAGGGATGGCGAGAGCGCGCCCACCATGCCGAAAGCCTCGGGACGAGTCCAGCCTAGATGAAGGGCTAAGAGCCCGCCCAGGCTCGACCCGATGATAGCGCGCTCCTCCCGCCGGCGCGACAAGGAGTAGCGACTCTCCAGCAAAGGGAGTAACTCTTTGAAAAGAAACGCCTCATAGATGGCCGAACCTCCACCGCCGTAGTCGGGATCGGCGAACGGCGTGTATTCGATCACGCGCTCGTCGCTGTTGTAAACGGCAATGAAGACGACGGGAGTGATCTGTTGCTCGGCGATCAGCCTCTCGGCCGTTTCATCCACGCTCCATTCGACTCCAAAGACGGAGGTTCTAGCGTCAAAAACGTTCTGGCCATCCTGCAATAGCGCGTAAGGATAAAGGAAATGATCATGTTCGGAGTAGCCGGGCGGTAAGTAGACCAAAACCTCACGGTCTCCGATGTAACGAGAGAAGACCTCGTGCTTTCGAATGTCGCCGGTCAAAGACGCCTTTGGGGCGCGAATATCCCTGACATAGGGTCTCAAGGGAAGCTGGCCATAGCAGGGCGGATAGCGTTTTGACATAGAGCGAACATTCCCGGCGTTGGCTCAACGGGCCTGGGTAAGGAAAGACCGGCTTGTTTCTCGAAGTCGACCTGATGAGCTGGCAACTGGTGGCCAATAACGGGGCTGAGAGTGAAGACTGTCCGTCGGACATTGAAATGGCGATTTTGCCTCGAACGGGCGACCTCGGAGGCTTTGAGGTGCTTCGAGCTCTACCGTTTCGACACAAGCGGTTAGTCGGCCCGTTCATCTTCTGGGACCAGATGGGTCCGGGAGAGTTTTTGACCGGACAAGGGATCGATGTTCGCCCTCACCCTCACATCGGTCTCTCCACCCTGACCTACCTTTTCGATGGAACTCTCGACCATCGCGACTCGTTGGGCACGTATTGCACCATCACCCCGGGAGATGTGAACTTGATGACGGCGGGTTCAGGCATCGTGCACTCGGAGCGTACGAGCGCGGTCGTTCGTGAGACTCCCTCACGCCTTTACGGCATTCAAAGCTGGGTCGCTTCCCCCAAACATATGGAAGAGGGAGAGCCCGCCTTCGTCCATCACGGCCGTTCGGAGCTTCCCGAATTCGAGTATGAAGGTGCGCGAGGGAGAATCATCGTTGGAAAATTCGAAGGATTGAAGTCCCCCGTCACCACTGACTGGGAATCGATCTACGTCGACCTGGCCTTAGACTCGGGGGCTAGGGTATCCATTCCTCCAGCCTATGAGGAGCGCGCGCTGTATCTTGCCGAGGGACGAGTGGAGGTCTCCGGACAGGTTTTCGAGCCAGGGCAGATGTTAGTTTTGAAGTCAGGTCGTTCCGTCGATCTTAAAGCTTTAGAGCCAGGACGGGTACTACTGCTGGGTGGAGCCGCCATGGATGGACCGCGCTATATCTGGTGGAACTTTGTCTCTAGCTCTCGGGAGCGGATCGAAGAAGCCAAGCGGGCCTGGACGGCTCGACAGTTCTCCGAGGTTCCTGGCGACCCTGAGCGAACCCCGCTTCCCGGCGAGGCAACCTAAATGGCTCGAGAACCCCGAGGTCTGGAGGTCTTCCGAGAAGAAGGACGGCTTCGCCTGGTTTATCGGCATCACCGCGCGACCGGCTGTTTTCTGCTCTTCGCCGGGCTGTTCTGGCTGGCTCTGCTACCCTCTTGTTGGAAAGTTTTAGCCTCCGGCGAGGGATTTGGCTTCGGCGAGGCACTAGCCTTTTTTCCCTTCCTGCTAATCTCGACCGGCTTTAGCTATGCAGGGCTGGCCAAGCTACTGAACCAGACGGAAATCGACTTCACTCGCGACACGGTCTCCGTCTCGCATCGCCCCCTTCCCTGGTTCGGCACCGTGACTCTACCGACCACCGAGATCAAAGAGTATGCCGTGAAGCGCGACCTCAAGCCGAAAGACACTCGTCATCGCGTGACGGTAGGGCTGGTCGCCGAGCGCTTTCAGGGCAAACCAGTGGCGCTTCTGCGCGCCATCTCCGACTCTAAGGCGGCTCGTCGCATGCAGGAAGAGGCCGACGGTTTTCTTAAGGAGATTCAGGAGCAGGCGGAGTAGCGACTTCTCCGATCGGCATGGCGAAATGGAGAAGTTGAACCTGGCTGTGAGAGGCGTCGAGATTGATCGGAATGGCTCCAGCCGGGCCTATCCCATTGAGCTTGACGCTGACACGGTAAACTCCAGCCGTGGTGGCGCGCGCGGTGACGAAACTCGCGAGCGGAACCATCGACTTGACTCCCGACAAGGACTTGCCGGACATGCTTTGCTCGGTCCCGCTGGGACCGTCAATTTCTAAAATCAGCCGGCAGTCGATCGGGACGGGCTGGCTCGGAGGGCCTAACTGCAAGCTGGCCGTGGCTTTTAGGAGGTCCCCCTCGGCCAGAGCCACCTCCCGGCTCCAAAGCTCGACACTGCCGCCATCGGCGAGAAAATCGGTGGCCGTGACCGCGGACTGGGAAAAATCCTTGAGAGTCCGCCCGTAGCTCGCGAAGTGAGCGACTTCAAAGCGGGCGGTGTCAGGAACCAGCGTCAATCCGTGCCCGAAGGCGCCATAGAGCCGGTGCTCGAGAAGTTCGTGACCGTCCTGGTCGACCGTTTTGTATCCCTCGATCCACATGGGAGCCAACGGATTCTCCGGGGCGATGGCGTTCTGTCCACCGTAGGGCGATATCGCCTTGTCCTGGGCGGTCAGAACGCCGGTGAACTGCTCGAGACCCAAACTGGGGAAGGCCACGGCCTGAGCGCTTGCTCGAAGAATGTCGCCCGTGTTGACCGGCAGGGTGAGAGCAGCGAGGGCTTGCTGGACGTAGGGGGTGAGGCCCCAGATGGATTCGTCCTTGACGGCGGGGCGATGGATGTCGTTGAGCAGGAGGGCTCCGTCCTCCCAGGCGGCCTGTAGGTCGGGATAGCTCCGGTAAGCTTCGATCAAAAGCGTGCCGGTGGCCAGCTCTCCCTGGTGATCGACGGTCAGCGGAAAGTTCCCATCGCTATGAAAGGCCGAGCCTTCCAGCGCGACCGAGACTGTCCCATCCTCGGGCGCATGGTAGAGCCCGCTGACCGTCATCGGAAGATGATGCGCGCCGGGCTGAGTGTTGATCTCGGCGGGCTGGCTTCCCACCGCTTGCCCGTTGACGGTCAGGCGCATCTGCTGACCGATCTGAGGAACCGCGTCGAGAGTGAGTTGCGCTCCTCCCACCAATCGGAGCACATCGCCCGCCTTAACTTCCACTGTTTGAGTGTAGAGGGGTTGCCATCCGGTATTCGCGATAAGTTGCGAGGTCTGGGCTTTCTCGGACTGAAAGACCTGGCGCAGGGCGCGAACCGGCTCCGGGGACTGAGCCACGGCGGGTAAGCTCAGTGCCATAAGAGTGAGGAGAAACGCACGCAGATTCATCTTGAGGCTCGTCATTGCACGAGTGGATACGGCTGCCCTTTTCCTCATAAAGCCGTGTAACTCGACGCGCTTTGGAAGGATTCGGAGTTCATCTTGTCAGACCCGATGAACTCCTCCACCCCGAGTCCGTGACTCCTCAGCCGCGGAGACTCACCCGGTCTGACCCGATGACAACCAGGTTGACCAGTCCCTGTTACTCGGATAGCCTGCCCGTATGAAGATCCTTCACACCTTTTCCCTCTTGATGGTGTTAGCTTGCCCGGCTTTGGCCTGGAACGGTCCTGGACACAAAGTCGTGGCGCTCATCGCCGCCGCCGAACTGAGCCCCGAAATTAACGCGCGTCTTCAAGAGATCTTGAATCATCATCCTTTTCCCGAGGCACGAGAACTTCTAGCCGCCTCGGTCTGGCCGGATCTGATCAAGGATGACCCCGAGTACCCCGACTACGACGCACACGGCCCGTGGCACTACTCCAATGTTCCGATCTTCCTGGAAGGGCCGGTTCACCCGACTAACGACCGAGGTCAGGTAGTCGAGGCGCTGGAGCTAAATCTTGAGATCCTAGGAAATGAATCAAGTTCCGACGCCGAGAAGGCTGTGGCACTAGCCTGGGTCGTCCATATTCTAGGTGACATTCACCAGCCGCTCCACGCCGCGACCGCCTATTCTCCTCAATTCCCGGAGGGTGATCGAGGGGGCAACGAATATCGCATCTGGTATCAGGAGGAGGAAACCAATCTGCACCGCTTTTGGGACAGCACCGGCGGTCGATTCTGGAATGGCGAAAACGGTCAGGACCTGTCCCAAGTCGCCGACGAACTGCGCCAGCGTTTCCCCAGCGACACCATGGTCGAGATGACCGACCCACGAATCTGGCGACACGAAAGCCATATCTTAGCTCGTTACCTGGCTTATCCAGGGGCCGTGCAAAACCAGGCCATCTCCCCTGACTACGTCGCCACCGCCCGAGCCGTCAGTGAACGCCGGTTGGCCCTGGCGGGTCATCGATTGGCCGCCGTACTGCGAACCGTATTGTTGCCAAAGTGAACATTCCTCGCGGCAAGCTCCAATACCAAGCTTTTCAGTTCGCTTTCAGAGATTTTCCTCAGAGTGTGAATAGAATCATAGACCAAGTGAGGAACCGTCCGTGCTCAACTCCATCTCTTCCAACTCCAACCTCAACTTCAGCGGTCGAGCCACCAACGCGCGAAACGATGGGAAAGTGGACGCAGACGCGCTGCGAGGTTTCGAGAACACCGAGGCTCTTGTCACCGACCTGCGCGACTCTCGCTTGGAAGCCGTGCTCTCCGGTAAAGTCAAAGACGACGGCGCGGCTCTGGGTGAGGAATGGAAGGGCACTTCTCGCAGCCTCCCCATCTATAGTAATCGCGGCATCATCGGATTGGACGAGAAGAGCCAATTCAAAACCGACGGGCAGACCCTGGATATCGATTGGAACAAGAAAACGGTGACCGTGCGTACGGAAGCTCCCGGCGCCGTGGAAGGTCATCAGATACAGGCCTCCATGGACTGGGGTCGCCACCTTTTGACCGACTCGATCCAAGAGTCGAGCTACATCATCGCCGGGTAATCAGCCCTCGACAGGAGCGGTCGGCTTCCCAGGGAAATAGCCGGCTCATGCCTGTCTGGACCCTCCACCATACCGAGCCGTATCCTCAGCGCCCCTATATCTTTTTCGCCGCCTTTTGCGAACAAGAGACGGTCAACGAGCTCGACGAGGAGATTCCATTCCCTGTCGGAGCCGAAATTGCCACGATGCAGGCCACCCATTTTCGCTCCGGCTCCTCCTGGGAGAAGCTACGTGAGGAGCGTCCTGAGCTAGCCAAAGCGGTGGAGGAAAGAAACCTGGCGGTCGCTCTCCACGGCACGATCGCGGCTCATGATAGTTTAGACTACCTCAAGCAGGCCGTCGACATCATGGCGGCCCTGGTGGAGCTGGGAGCGGTGGCCGTTTATGACGCCATCACGGAAGGCTGGTACGACTCCGAATCCTGGCTTGCGATGGTAGAGCAGGGCGCCATCTTCAATCCTTTTGATCATGTGATCATGGAGCGGCTTCCACAACCCGACGGCCGTTTCTGGATGAGGACCCGGGGGCTACGCAAGTTCGCCCGTCCCGATCTCTCGGTTCGAGACGTGGCCGCCGAAGAGGCTGAGCATGTCTCGAAGATGCTAGATCGCTTCGTTAATCATTTGGCTCTGGGCGGCCTACCCGAACCGGGGCGCGAAGTTCGGATGGAAGGCTGGGATACCGTTTACCGCTCCGGAGAAGTCCAGGGAGGGCCCGAGGACCCCGCCTTTCACAACACCTACATCGAGTTCCAGCGGTTATCGGCGATGGGTGTTCAAAAAGAGTAGGATCCTCTCAACGGCGTCTTTGGCGAGCGGGGGGCTCCAGTTCAATATGATGTGGCCCGCGGTCGGATAGATGGCAAGCTCGGTGGGCGAATCTAGGGTGGAGAGGGCAAGATACATCATTCCCGCGTTACCCACTGGGCATCCATCGTCGAGCTCTCCGTGCAGGAGAAGCAGTGGGGTTTCGATCTCGGCGGCATGGTAGTAGGGAGAGTTTGCCGTGTACCTTTCGGCGCCCGTCGGAGCGAAGGGCGTGACGTTGAGCTTGAGATACCCGTCGGCCCAGTCTTTCCAGGGGCTGATTCCGCGCTGATTGAGCCAGCCGTAGGCCGAGCCGGGATCATAGATGCCGGCGATGGCTACGCCAGCAGCGAAGCGGTCCGCGCTTTGGGTGAGCACGGCGGCTGTAGAGTATCCCCCGAAAGACTGTCCCAGCAAGTTGATGTTATGCTCGTCTACCCAGCCGCTTTTGACCACCGCGTCGAGCTGAGGCTGCACGACCTGCCAGAGTTCACGCAATACCACGCTCTGGTCCGAAGCGGGATTCAGCGGCGTATCCAGGTAGACTACCGCGTAGCCGCGGCTAAGAAAGACCGAGGCGGGGAACGAGGGTTGGCCGCCGCCCGCATACTCTTCAACGGCTCGGCCGGTGCGGGAGCCGCCATAGATGAAGCATACGGCGGGAGGCGGATAGGAGATGAGATTCTCAGCGGGGAGCAGGACGGGGCAGCGCACCGTTTTGTCATCCACCGTCAGATCGAGCTGTCTGATCTCTCCGGCGAAGTCGCCTAATTCGCCGCTCTCGGCCGTCAGAGGCCGGCCACGCTGGCCAACAGGCGAGAATCGATAATACTCCGGCGCAGTGTTAGGGTCTTGATAGAGGCTCAGAAAGCCTCCGTTGTCGTCGATGGGAAAGGCCAGCGCGCCTAACTTGAAGTATCCCTTTTGAAGTATCTCCACACTCTCGTCCGTCGCGCGAAGAAGGCATCGTTCGTCAGTGTCCTTGAGCCGTGCCGTGAGCAACGGTCGCCCTTGAGATTCGATTGCGGTCTTATGCTCATCGCTTAACAAGGAGACGTTCACGAACGAGGAGGGGATATGATAGGTTTCAGCTGTCCGTCCCATCACTCGCGACAATGTTCCGCCGTCGAGCAACCAGAGGCTGGACCGGTCGGAGGAGAACCAGTATTGCGAGGCTTTCCAGGCCCGCGGCGAGATGACCGGCCAGCAGCGCTGAAGCTGCCCCTCCGCGACGGTGTAGAACTCTTCCCGGGAAGGGTGCCAGCTGCCGTCCGAGGCTTTGGGGATGACTTGTAAGATCTTCCCGCTGGATGGGTCGACCAGGAGAGTCTCGGAGGTGACCGCATTGGTAGCCAACGTCTTTCTCGTGACAGAGAGCAGGCCTTTAGAAGAGAGAGTGGCGCCGTTCGTGAAGTAGGCTTCTCCACTGAGAATGGTACTCGAGTAGCCTGTGTCGAGATCGACCTTGACAATCTCCACTCGCTGTTTCTGATCGATCGGCGAGAACGCCGGGGGAGCCTTCTCGTTCAGAAAGACCTTCGGTTCTACGACGGGCTCGGAGAGAACCTTCACAGGCTTCACACCGACCAACAGGCTTCGGTCTCCAGGCAGCCACAAAGGATGATCCTCACCCCAAAACTGGGGAACCACGACCACCCGGCCGAGACGGCGTGGCCTCCCCTTGGGAACGGCTTGAACCCACAGGCCAACCTCCCCACCGGCATCACTGAGAAAGGCCAGGGTTCTTCCGTCGTGAGACCACGAAGGATTAAAGCAGGAGCTTCCCGGTTCGCCGATGGGAAAGCTTTGGCCGTTCTCATGGTCCAGGACATGGAGCTTTGTGCCTTCTGTGCCTTCTGGCAGTCCTGTGGCGGAGTATCGCTGCGGACCGGTTTGAATACCGGCTGCGGGAACCACCCAGGTGCAGTAAGATAACCACTGCCCATCGGGACTGAGGCGAGTGGACAGCTCGGGCCTCATGCGATAGCCTCGGTCGAAGGCGGTCTCTATGGGAAGGGGTTTGGCTTGAGACGCGGGCGCTATCAGGCAGAGATACATAACCGCGGCCAGCAGGTAGCGCACGGGACAGTCCAAGAACGCACGTCTCTCGGGGGTCGCTTCGACAAGTTCGATAGCTCCCCGTGCTACACCGTTGAAGGGTGAAGTCATCACCTCCCGTTTCCCTATCGAAGCCATTTAGTCCTCGGAGCCGGAATTGGAAACTGGAGGACCAGAAGAGGCCTCTGCGCAAGGTACCTCTGTGACTTCAAGAGAGGTAGTCGCCTAAATTCAGTGGCATTGGCCTTAAGGCAGGCTCCATCCCTCAATATCGCGCGTCATCTCTCCCAGTCGGACCGGCCAGACCTGCCGCAGGTCGACTTCCCGTATACGACCGACTCTGGACCAGAGTCGTTTTCCGCCCGGCGTCTTACCCAGCCAGCCCACTCGGCGATAGAAAGCATCACGTTCCTCCTGGGTTGCCTCGCGTCGCACGCCGGCCCTTCCGATAAGCCGGAGAGCGGGTGGATGAGAAAACCTGCCTTTCAAGAAAGCGCGAAGCCAGGAGAGCGGATTCCATTCCACAGCCAAAAAGCTTATGGAAGCCCCCTCGGGGACTGGGCGCGCGAACACCTCGAAGTAGGTCGCGGTCCCGTCGGGACGGATGCGCAGTGAGCCGATAGGGAAGAGCCGGATCTGCTCTTCCTGCACGACCGCCGCGGTGCAAAAGAAAGTGCGTCGGTGGACGAAAGCTCGTATTCTGTTCCAATCAGCGTTCATGATGGAGTCTCCTTTCAAGGTAGCGGTAGGCGTGTCGTCTTTCATCGTCGGTAATGGAATCGTGAAGCTGAGCCATGCCTAAAAGGGCCGCGTATTCCAGCCAGGCGATGGCGCGAGCTTCCGTTGGAGGATATCCTTGCCCCTCCAAGAGTCGGCCGAGGTGGTCCATGCGGGCCAGATCGACTTCCCGCACGGCCTGGGCAACTTCTAGGTCGTGCCTTGCCCAGGAACGAAAAGCCACTTCTCTTTCCAGAGGAAGCCGTCCGCTGAGCTTGCGCAAGGCTTGAATTGAAGATGTGGGGTCGTCGGTGGGAGTGAGGTCGATCAGATCTTGGGTATGGCGTTGCCGCCAGTAGGACGTGAGCTCCTTGGTAAAAGCGCCTACCGTCGAGAAATGATGATAGAAAGACCCTTTAGTCTTCCCTTTGGTCTGGCAGAGACGATCGAGAGTGAGTGATGAAGGGCCGTCTTCCGTTAAAAGCTCCATTCCGGTCTCCAGCCAACTCTCTCGAGAATCTTTCGCCATAGCCATAGCCATACCATACCGTATGGTATGGCTATAATCAAGACACCTCCAACATCGACTCCCGTCTTCAGGAGAAGCGGTCTAGCGCGGCAAATGGCCTGCGCGATTGTATATAGGCGGAGAGCGACCTTTAACGCTCTCCGATCTGTTGGCGCCACATCGCGTAATACAAGCCTTTGCGATCGACCAGTTCTTGATGTCCACCGCTTTCCACGATACGCCCCTTCTCCAGCACGTAAATGACGTCGGCGTGTTTGATGGTGGAGAGTCGGTGGGCGATCACAATGGTGATCTGCTCACGAATGGCGGAGACCTCTTGCACCGTGGCGGTGATCTCTTCCTCGGTCAAGGAGTCCAAGGCTGAGGTCGCCTCATCGAAGATCAAAAGCCTGGGTTGGCGAATCAAGGCTCGAGCGATGGAAAGACGCTGTTTCTCCCCTCCCGACATCTTCATACCGCCCTCTCCGATGTGGCTGTCGAGCCCCTGGGGCGAGCGGGCCAGGATGCCGGCACAAGAAGCCTTCTCCATGGCGGCCAGCAGTTCGTCGTCGGTGGCGTCGGCTTTGACCAGGGTGAGGTTGTCGCGAATGGTGCCCGAGAAAAGATTGGTTTCCTGGGTCACAAAGCCCAGTTGGCGACGAGCCTGATTGAGCCAGATGGCGTTACCGGGCGTGTCGTTGTAAAGGATCTGGCCTCCCTGAGGCTGATAGAGGCCCACCAAAAGTTTCACCAGAGTGGACTTGCCCGAACCGGAAGGGCCCACGAAGGCCACAGTGTCGCCCGTCTTCACCTCGAAGCTGATCCCGTCCAAGGCGTTCTGCTGAGCGTCTCGATGCCGAAAGACCACGTCTTGGAAAGTCAGACGCTCCAACGGTCCGATATCGATGGCGTCCTCGGGCCTCTTCTCGATCGGCTTTCGCATCAACTCATCAAAGTTGGAGAGAGCCGCCTCGGCCTCTCGGTAAGCCAGGATGATGGAGCCGAGGTCCTGCATCGGCCCGAAGATACTCACCGAGATGAACTGCATGGAGATCAGTTCGCCCGTGGTCAAAATGTCGGCGAAGATCAGCCAGAGCAGGGTGAAAAGGATCGACTGCTTGAGCAGAGACAGGGCGGCCCCTTGCAAAAAAGACAACGTCCGGACTTTCTTCACCTTGTCCATTTCCAAGGCGAAGATCTGCTCGGTATGCCGCCGCAGCCGACGCACCTCTTGCCAGGTCAGGCCCAAACTCTTCACCAATTCGATGTTGCGCAACGACTCGGTGATGAGGCCCGACATCTGATTGGTGGCTCTATTGATCGAGCGCTGCAGCGTCTTGATTTTCGCGCTCAAAAGACTGGTCAAGCCTCCTAAAACGCCCATGCCGATGATGAAGACTGGAACCAAAGCCCAGTGCTTGGTCAGGGCATACCAGACCAGGAAACCGATGCCTACCAGGGTCGAGAACAGAACGTTGATAAAGGCGGTGATGAATCTCTCGGTGTCTCGACGCACCCGCTGCAAGACTGAGAGGGTGACTCCGCTGGACTGCTCGGCGTACTCCTGGTAGGAGAGCCGCATAGTCTGCTTGAGACCGTCGTTAAAAATGGAGACACCGAAGCGCTGCACCACCAGATTGGTCAGGTAGTCCTGGAAGGCCTTGGCCAGGCGCGAGGCCAGTGCCAGTAGTACCGCCAGAGCCAGAAGTCTTAGGGCGCCTTGGGTCCGCTCCTCCAAACTGGCTGTGAAGGGAGGGGTGGCGTACCGATCGATGATCTGACCGAAAAGAATCGGGTCATAGAGAGCCAGGACCTGTCCGATTCCGGCCGTCAAAAGAGCCAGAGCGATCAGCCCTCGCAACGGCTTGAGGTAGTGCCAGAGGACGTTGGGATGCTTCGAACTGATGGTGGAGTCGGCCATAGGAAACCGTTGACCGCTTTGGACCAAGTCTCCTGGACACCCTCGATTGGGAGGAGGCGATTGTTGAGAACACGTCAGTATGCCGCGGATATCTTACTAAGCACTCTCCAGACAAGGCACACCACGAAAAGAGACGGGTATCTCACCGGATACCCGTCTCTTTTCCGCTCTCGTCGCCGGTCGCCTTATCCGACCTTGAGCACTCCGGCGGCGCCCTGACCACCGCCGATGCACATGGTAACCAGTCCGTAGCCGCCGCCTCGCCGACGCAGCTCATGGATAGCGGTCGCGGTAAGTTTGGCGCCGGTGCAGCCCAGCGGATGGCCCAGGGCGATGGCGCCTCCGTTGACGTTAATCTTCTCTTTGGGCAGATCCATCTCCTGAATCACCGCCAGCGACTGAGCCGCGAAAGCCTCGTTCAACTCGATGACGTCGATCTTGGAGAGCTCGATTCCAGCCAGCTTGAGCGCCTTGGGCACCGCCACCACCGGACCGATCCCCATGATTTCGGGTGGCACACCGCCGACGGCGAAGGAGACGAATTCGGCCAGCGGCTCCAAACCCAGGTCGCGAGCCTTGGCTTTACTCATCAATAGACATGCCGCGGCGCCGTCCGAGATAGGTGAGGAGTTCCCCGGCGTGACCGTTCCCTTGACGTGAAAGGAAGGCTTCAGACCGGCCATCGTCTCGACGTTGGCGTCGGCTCGCACCAACTCATCGGTCTCGAAAAGCGTCTCGGTGGAGATGATCTGAGCCCCTTGACGTTTGTCCGAACGTACCCCAACGCCCACGATCTCGTCTTTGAACTTCCCTGCGGCGATGGCGGCGGCGGCTTTCTGGTGCGACTCTACCGAAAAAGCGTCGGCCTGCTCGCGACCGATGCCGTACTTGCGAGCCAGGTTCTCGGCCGTCATCCCCATACCGACGTAAGCTCCCGGCAACTCGCGCTGCAGGCGAAGGTTCATCGAGGGATGGTAGCCGGTCATCGGCACCATGCTCATCGACTCTACTCCGCCGGCGATGACGCACTGGGCCATTCCCGAGGCGATAGCCTGGGCTGCCAACGCCACGGCCTGCAAGCCGGAAGAGCAGAAGCGGTTGACGGTCATCCCCGGAACGGTGTCGGGAAAGCCGGCTAAGAGAAGTGACAGGCGTGCGACATTGAGCCCCTGCTCCCCCTCGGGCATGGCGCAGCCCAAGATGACGTCCTCCACCTCGGTGGCGGCGACGCCGGTCTTCTCCAGAGTTTTGGACAAGACCAGGGCGGCCAGGTCGTCGGGACGAGTGTTGGCCAGGCTCCCCTTTCGGCCACGGCCGACGGGAGTGCGAAGGGCGCTGACAATGACGGGTGTGCGTTCATCCATGGCGTTAGTTCCTCAAAGTCTTTCCAGTTTTTAGAGTGTGGGCTAGGCGCTCCTGGGTCTTCTCTTGACCGGAGAGCTGCAGGAAGGCTTCCTCCTCCAGCTCGAGGAGCAGGTTTTCGGAGATCACGTCGCTCCGGTTGATCTCTCCACCTGAGAGAACCCGCGCGATGGTCTCGGCCAGGTGATACTCATACTCGGTAATAAAGCCGGCGAGCTTCATCCCGTAAGCCCCGGTACAGAGATTGGCGAAGGCCGCCTCACCCAGCACCTTGACCTGGCGAGGCTGAGACGGAACGTATCCGTCGGCCAGCGCCAGAACCTCTTTCTTGGCCTCGGTCAACAGACGGTCAGCGTTCATCACCACCCGGTCGGTCGAGCGCAACAGTTTCAGCCGTTGAGCGTCGAGGGCCGAGGTCGAGACCTTGCCCATCGCGATCAGCTCGAAGGCCTGCTGCACGGCCGGGAAGGCGTCAGCTCCGGGCGGGAGCGCCTCCATGCAGCGGATCAGCATCTCGGTGGTTCCGCCACCCGCGGGCAGAATGCCCACTCCGACCTCCACCAGTCCGGTGTAAAGCTCGGCATGAGCCACCGCGACGTCGGAGTAGAGCATCACCTCACACCCTCCGCCCAGCGTCATCCCGAAGGGGGCCGAGACGACAGGATAAGGAGCGTAGCGTAGGCGGCTGGTCATCCCCTGGAAAGCGCGACAGGCTTTGCGAATCTCCTCGAAGTTCTGCTCCTTGGCCAGGTGCAGGATCATGCCGATGTCGGCACCGGCGCAAAAGTGCGTTCCCTGGTTTCCGACCACCAGTCCACGAAAGTTCGAGAGCACTTCTTCGTGCGTGCGGTCGAACATCTCCAGGGTCTTGGCGCCGATAGAGTTCCCTTTGGAGTGAAACTCTAAAAGGGCCACACCGTCACCGGCGTCCCACAGGGTGGCGTCCTCATTGCCGATGACTTTCCCACCGCTGTTGGCTCGAAGTTTGGCCGTGGTGACCAGTCCGTCATCGATGGGAGCGGGCCGCTCGGATTGGAAGTAGGCCGGAGTGTCCAGGCTGTTGTCGGCGAACGCCTTGAGAACGCGCTCACGCCCTAAGCCTTCAGCTAGTTCCAGGGGTCCGACCTCCCAGCCGAAGCCCCACTTCAAGGCGTTGTCCACGTCGGCGGCGGTGGGAGCGACCTCGCCGACCTTGCTGGCCGCGTAGTGAATCTGATGAAAGATCGTCTTACGGGTGAACTCTCCAGCTTCTCCAGGAGAGTCCAAGAGAGCGGCCACTCGCTCGGTGGGAGTGGGCAGGTTGCGCAGCTGCGCGATCTCCTCCAGGCGAACCTTACCCCGGTCCTCGTACTCGAAGTTCTCCAGGTTGATGGTCAGGATGGTGGTCTCGCCCTTATTCTTGACCTTCTTGTAAAAGCCGCTGCCCGACTTGTCACCCAGTAGCCCCTTCTCCATCATCTGCTCGACCACTTCGGGCATCCGAACATCTTCACCGGTGGCTTGGGCCAGGTTCTTGGCCACGGTGGCGGCGATGTCGATGCCGGTCAGGTCGGCGGTGCGAAAGGTCGCGCTTTTGGGGCGCCCGACCAAGGGTCCGGTCAGGACGTCGACCACGTCAGGGGTCAGTCCCATCTCCAGCATCACCTTCATCGAGCGCGACATACACCCGATGCCGACACGGTTGGCGGCAAAGCCCGGAACGTCGTGAGCGATCACGATGCCTTTGCCCAACACCTTGTCGCCGAACTCAGAGATAGCCTTAGTCACCTCGGGGTCGGTGTCTTTGGTCGGAATCAGCTCCAAGAGATGGAGGTAGCGGGGAGGGTTGAAAAAGTGAGTTCCTAGAAAACGACGGCGGAAGGCGTCCGAGCGCCCTTTGATCTGCAGCGCCATCGGGATTCCGCTGGAGTTCGAGCTGACGATGGTGCGCTCGCCGGTAGTCGCCTCGAGGCGTTCGTGCAGCTGCTGCTTGATGTCGAGGCGCTCGACGATGGCTTCCACCACCCAGTCCACCTCAGCGAGCCTGTCGAAGTCGTCGGTCATATTGCCCAGTTGCACCAAGCGGGCCCGATCCGGGTCCATCAAAGCGGCGGGCTTGGCCTTGAGAGCGCGCTCCCAGCCTTTCTTGACAATGGCGTTCTTATCGTCGCCCTCGGCGGCGATGTCGAGAAGTAAAGTTGGGATTCCGGCATTAGCTAAATGCGCGGCGATGCAAGCACCCATAGTCCCGGCGCCGAGAACGGCGGCTTTCCGGATAGAGTATGACATTGAAGGCGGCCTCGTTTCGCATGGTTTAGATGCGAACCATTCTCAGCCAGCGGAGGAGCACCTTCCCGCACCCAGTTTTCACAATCGCCGTATCGCCTCGTGGGTACGCTTATCCAGATCGCAGGCAGATCTGCAAGCAAAGTGCGGAAAGTACCAGACACTCACGCCTATCTGGAGCCCCGCGCTCCGCAGTATCGCCTCCTGGCCCACTTATCCAGATCGCAGGCAGATCTGCCTGCAATCTGCGGAAACATCAGACACTCTGTGCCTATCGTGAGCCCTACGCTCCGCGGTATCGCCTCATGGGCTCACTTATCCAGACCGCAGGTAGATCTGCCTGCAATCTGCGGAAACATCAGACACTCTGTGCCTATCGTGAGCCCTACGCTCCGCGGTATCGCCTCATGGGCCCACTTATCCCGCTCTAAAGCTGCTTCAAGACGCCGAGCTTGATCTCGCGGCCCTGGAAGTCTCGGGGACAAATCTACCTCACGTGCAGCTCGCCGATTCGGACAAAGTGGGGCTAGATTCGACAGTGATCGCTATCGGGAATCCCAAAGGCTTAGAGAACAGCATCTCCAATGGAGTTCTCAGCGATAAACGAGCGGTTGGGGCTCGGGGACACTACCAGCTCCAAACAACCGCTCCTATCTCTTCCGGAAGCAGTGGTGGTGGGCTTTTGATGACAAGAGGCGCCTGATAGGCATCGTCGTCAGCTATCTCACCGAGGGCAGAACCTCAATTTCGCGGTTCCCGCTCGTTACGCCGAGCTGACAAGTCTGCGCGAGCTTGATCGAGCTATCCAGAGATCGCCTTCCAAGGTTGACGGTTACGTCCAAAGAGCGAAAGCCTATTTCGATATCCACGAATTCGAACCGGCGTTGGTGGACATCAAGCAGGCCTCCAGCTCGACTCCAACGCGGCCGAGACCTATCGGATACACGGCGAGATCTTCTACCAGCAAGAGCGCTACAGTGAGTCTCTGCAAGATTTCAGCACTGGGGTTCGGCTGCTGCCCAACGATGCTCAAGCTTACTTTGACCGGGATTTACCTATCATGACCTGGAGTGTCATGCGGATGCCATCTCGGACTTTCAGAAAGCCGTCACCTTAGAGCCTGGCTACTACTTTTATCGCGCCTCGGCTCACAATTTGCTGGAAAGCTATGAGAGGGCTCTCGCCGATATCGAGCACGCCGTGAAAATTAGCCCTGAAGACGTCTATGCAAGGGCGCTTTGTGGCACCATCTTCTACAATTTGGGTCGGTATGAAAGGGCGGCGAGTGAATACTCCAAGGCTCTGGAACTCTCTCCAGATTATCTGCGTGTCAGATTGGACCGCGCTGACGCCTACGCCGCCTTGGGCAATACGAAAGCCGCCGCCGCGGACTATTCCTCGGTGATGAACTCCGCCCCCGAAACGGAACTGGGTCGCGAGGCTAAAGCGGCCCTAGCGAAGTTGAAACAGTAGCCTACAGCGCGCTGACCATCGAGGAGATGGGGAGCATGACCGCGACGACGATGAAGCCGACCCCAGCGGAGAGTACTCCAAGGAGGACCGGTTCCAACAAGGCGGTGAAGGCTTCCACTTTCTCCACCGCGTCCTCTTCCAAAATCTCGCCACATTTGCGCAACACCGCGGGCATGTTTCCGGACTCCTCCCCAATACTAAGCATGGCGGGAAGTAAACTGGGATACAGGGGCGAGCTATGCAGAATCGTCGATAAAACCTGACCGGACGAGAGTTCGGAGATCACTCGAGCCACATCTTGTTGCATCAGCGGTAGACCGCTAGCCTCCGCGGAGATACGGCAAGCGCGAAGCACATCAACCCCACTCGCGATGAGCATCGCCATGGTATTGGCGAAGCGAGAGGAGGCTGACCAGATCAAGACCTGTCCTAAGGCCGGAATGGTGCAACAGAAGGCAAGCCAGCGACGCTGCCCGTCCTCGGTGGAGAAGTAGCGAAGAAATCCCCCGATGACTAAAGCCGTCAGAAACCAGGTGATAGGAGAACCGATCACGTCGACCGCCGTCAACAAGAGGCGAGTCGGCCAGGGCAAGGCGACGCCCAGGTCGAGCACGGTGTTAAGAATGGCCGGGATGACTGTTCGAAACAGAATCAAAGTGAGGGTGGCCGTCAGAATCGCCACGAACACCGGATAGGTCAACGCCTTTTTCACCACTCGATTTAACCGGTCTCGACGCTCTAGCCACTGAGAGAGCTCTTCCAACACAAGGTGAAGCCGACCCGTCTCCTCGCCACTTCGAATGAGGGCGATATAGGTTGCTGGAAAAGTTCTGGGAAACTTCGACAGGCCAGCCGAAAGCCTTCCGCCTCGAGTAAGCTGTTGAGTCAGCCGGGGAAGCACCTGAAGAGAAAGTTTGTCTTTTCCAGTGCTATTGAGCGACTCCAAAGCCACATGCAGCTGGATGCCGGAACTTACCAGTACCGACATCTGCTTGGTGAAGGTCAGCAAGTCGGTGGTGGAACATCGGATGGAACTCGTATCGACAGGGAAGCCGGACCTCAAAGACTGGGAGCCGCCCCTTCCTGCCAGGTCTTAAAACGAAAGTCGTTGGGATCGATCGAAAGCTCCGCGTAGATCGTGAAAGTGGAGCTCTGTTCGCTGAGTTCGCCCGCCACGCCCTGAGATTCGATCTTTAAGATCTGATGACTGAATCGGTATGTACGGTCAACCACCACGGTGAAGGAACCTACCAACTCTCCCTCATATTCGATATTTTCTCGGTAAGAAAAGCGCTTCTGCTCGTCACCTATGCCCCCGGGGAAAAATGGGTCCTTGCCGATCTTGGTCCAAACGTCGCCGATGCCGCTTCGCGCGAGGGCTCTTGCCTGAACTGCCCTCACCGCGTTTTGAGAGCTAGCATAGCTAGCCTTTCGAAGCTGCAAAAGACTTAAGGCGATCAGGCTAATAATGACTGTCAAAAGTAAGGCGAAGACCAGAAGAAATCCACGTTGAGGTATGCGCCGTTTCATCTTAGACAAACTCGAATCCGTCGCTTCTTTGAAACTCTTTCCCCCGAGAGCGTCAGCTCGATGTTCAACAAGGTCCCGGCCACTCCGATACGACTGACCGCCAATTCCTCACAGCCGATAAGGCGCTCTTTGATGGTCGTTTCACCGGGCACGGTCGACGCCCGTACGAGCATGTTGTCTTCTATCTGATAAAGAACATTGAGGCATTCCCGTGATTCATAGGGATCCATTTCATCCCCCCCTCCCGAAACATCGACACGGTCCTCGAAAGACAATCGTGGGTTCACGCGCCGTAGGGAAAGGGTTGAGGCCGCCGAGCGCGGAGCGGGGCTGGTGAGTTCTATCGCCGCCGAAGCGTCAGCGCTCAACAGACTGAAAACGTGAAAGACCTCGATAGCCTTGTCCATCTCCTGGCGGTTTCGGCTGATGCTACCGGCCGAACTGAGAGTGTTCGCCAGGCCGAGCATGACCAGGGAGCAGATGAACATGGAAAACAGAGTCTCTATTAAGGTGACCCCGCGCGTCTTACTCGACATTGTGAATCCTTACTCGAGCCTTGACGATTTTACCCTGGTAGACAGCCTGGACCGCGAGAAAGCAGTGTCCATAGGCAAACCGTGCCTGATTCTTGTAGTTCCGATAGGAGTTGATGTACTGGCAGTCAAGGCCGTCTCGGCTGACTCTCCGAACCGATCCAAATCCCGTGACAGGCTCCACAAACCAGGTGTACTGAAGGTCTGTGACCGGTTGCCCATTGGCGAACGCCTCGACACGAAAGTCCATCGTCTCATTTCTTCTGAGAGTCTGAAGTCCACGAACAGGTCCACCACCACTCGTCACCTCAAGACGAAATCCATCCACCTCGCGCAGACTCACGATCTGCTCCGAGATCTCGATGGATTGCGGCACGGGGTCAGTCCATCTGACGGTCACGGTAGCCTGAACTCCGGATTCCTCTAGAAACTTGCCGGTTGGAGCGGGAAATTTGGCAGCCGGATCATACTGCGTCTCGAGTTCCGTACAGGCTGTGGCCAACCTGGTTCTTTTAACAACCGAGGAGATGGAAAACTCGGGGTAATCCGGTATTGTCCAGTCCGACCTTCCATCGAAGCTGAAAACATTATCGAAGTCTCTCCCTCCCTGCTCCCGAATCTGGGCTAGCGCGCTGTCGGCGACGAGCGCGGCGATGACACGCTTTTCGTTGCTAACCTCCCACTTCAAACTGCTATCGAAGACATAGACCGCCAAAAGAAGCGCCGTCAGAAGCAAAAAGGTCGAAAGAACCGCCTCGACTAGCGAGACTCCTCGGCGACGATCAAGGGGAGACGACATAGCTCTGCATACTTGCCTTAACGCCCCCCGGTCTGATGTCGTCCGAAATCTCCACGGGAGCTCGCCGCCTGTTGACGATGGAGCCGCGATAGATATGGGAGTTCTGAAGGAAATAGATCCACTCGCCCTCGGGGTCGAGCTGCGCTAGAGTAGCGTTAGGACGCGCCAAGGAGTAAGTCTCTTCGGCCCGAGCCAGCGGTGCGCCGGTGTCATTGAAGATCCGAAAGGCTCTCACTAAAGCCCCCGACCCGGGAGATTGAATGAAAGCTAGTTGCTGACCATTAGCCGACCAGGTGGGGTTATTCTGTCCGAAGCGCGCTTTCTCAAAACTACCGCTAGCGATCGTGATGGTCTGACCAGTCGTTTGGTTACGAACGACCAGGTCAGTTCCGTCCACGATGGCGTACCAGTTCGAGTCGGCGGGGTTGTAGCGACGGTCCTTAGCGGATTCGATCGGTAAACTCGTACGAACCGCTGTGAAAGGGTCCCAGGCGAGAAACTTTGTGGCATCCTCCTGATGGGAGCCTGGTCTTGGGGGATGAGAACCTAATCCGCCGGGAAGTGGCCTGGGCTCGTTGGCAACGACCTCACGATAGCGAAAAAATCCATTGCGATTTGACGCCCAATCGAAACTGTTCTCGACCGCGTTGTCAGCGACTTCGATCTGCCGTCCGGTCATGAGATTCACAATAAATAGGGAGTGCATATCCGCCGGTGTGCTTCCCGGCTGAAGTCGGTAGACAGGCGGACCATCATCACCTCCTCCACTAACCAGGACCGCGATTGCCCAGGGAAAGTTCACCGTTCGACTTCCCCCTAGCAACACCGCGTAACAGGATGTCGGATCGGTCCAGACGTCACTCGGATCGCCCGTGAAGTTAGCTAGCGCGTCGAAACTCGTTGTGCCGTTGGCGGCGCGACTCCGAAGTTCATGGGAGCCTGCCGATACGGAATGAAAAGAGAAGACTCGAGAGCCGTCACGGCTAAAGAATGGAAGAAACTCATCTCCATCCCGTGTGATCAAAGTATGACCGCCACCATCGAGATTCGTCAGGTAGAGCTTCCCCCCCGCCGTTGACATCACGATGCGAGCGGGCGGTAAGCTCACGATTTTGGGAAGTAGCTCCGTTTCCGTGGAAGCGATAGCCTCATTCCCCTCAGGGTCGGTAACCCTTAGGGTCAGATTATAACTCGTCTTCGCCGGAGCTCCGGGCGGCGGGCGCCAGGAGACGGTCGCCTTCCAACGGTGCTGTCGAGATCTAGGGTCGTGGACAAACCTCATCTTCCCCTTGAGATCGGGGACGGAGAAAGCTCCTCCGTTGCCCGACCCACCGATCACGTCAGCGGTGAGCGTATAGCTTAAGGGACCTCCGTCGGAATCCGTGGCCTCGACCTCGATAGTGACAAGTCCGTACTCAAGTTGGTCTCCATCCTTTTGAAAAGGATGGATCTGCACGAAACTTTGGGAGACCCCCGCCCCCTCCTCCGTGTCGATCGGCTTGGGATGGAGAACCGCTGACCTTATTTCTGGAGCGCTGGAGGAGCCCGCTCGAAGATTCAGCTTCGCGATCCTGACCGTACTTTCACCCACCGGCAGAACGCCACCAGGAACAGTATTCGTCTCGACGCGAACCGTCCCACTGGAAGAGACCCATATGGTCTGGGGACTCGCCGCCCCCGTGAGAGTGCTCTCGGCTCCCGTTCCGCTACCAGCCACGTAGCCTGAAGCGACCACGATCGGAAGTTCACTGTCTCGAGGACGGAGGTCATTACTAAAGGCGGTGCCGTCAGGACGAAAGAAGATCGCTATCTCGTCTCTCGTGGATGTTTCCCACGCCGGGGGAAGAGCGGAATCTCCCGCGATCGGATCGTCACTCCACTTCCCGGCAAAAATTGTCGCGTCGAATTCGGAGTCAAAGTTGAGGGTGCGCCAAACGTCACCCTTCTGCTCCCCACGTCGCAACACAGCGCTACGGGAAAAGGGGATAGTCTTTCCCCCACTGGGGAAGCAAACCGCGACATACTTTCCACTTCTCTGCGCTTCGGAGCGAGCGGAGCGCATTTCGCTGGCTAGAGCGTAAGCTAATCCGCGCGCTCCTTCTCGGTCGGCTGTGGACCGCAGTCCCACGGTGGTCATGCCCAGAAGTATTCCGACCAACGCGATCGCCAAGACCATCTCGACCAAAGTGTAGCCGCGTGAGTGGGCTATTTTTCGAGTGCGTTGCTCCACAGAACTGTCCTCTCGGCGTGTTTATCCCCGAATCTTCTGCTTCGGATAGGCATTCTACTGCCATCTTAGGGTTCCCCTGTGAAGTTTAACGCAAATTTTTGCGTCCGAATGGTAACTTTTCGTTAACATTCTCGTCCCAATAGACGCCGTCAGGAACGCGGAGTCGAGGAGACTGACATCAACAACTTCTATTAGGAGCATCTTATGGTGAACCCGTTTGCTGGAATGAATCTCAGTCAGTCGAACGTCTTCGGACAACAGAATCCTCTGGCACAGCCTGGTCTCTTCGGGCAACAAACCCTTGCCAATCCACTAGGACAGTCAAATCCACTGGACCCATCGAGCCTTCTCGGACAACAGAACCCTCTGGCCGCTCTGGGCCTGGACGGTCTCTCCGGACTCAACGGCTCTGGAACCGACTTGATGCAGATACTGCAGATGTTGCTCGCCATGATGAGTGGGGGGATGGACCCCATGATGGCTTCCGGCGCCAACCCGATGTTCGGTAGCGGCGAGGCCTCGGGAAATCCCTACGAAAACTTCCTCGGCGGTGGAGGAGGCGGAGGCGGTGGCTACTCTGGTGGGGGAGGCGGCGGAGGCGTCAGCTCCTCCGGCGGTGGTGGGGGCGGCTATTCCGGCGGTGGTGGGGGCGGCTCCGTCGGCTCCAGCTCCGGTTCTAGTTCCAGCTCGGTTCTCGATCCTGGGCTGACCGACCAGGAAGCCTCACCTGGCGCCTACGAGATGCTCAAAAGAGCCGGCTCCATGGTCGGGCTGCACGAGCGTTCTAACCGCAACGAGATCCACAAATTGACCGGTAAGAGCGGCATCGATCCCGCCACCACCCCGTGGTGCGCGGCTTTCGCGATGAACCTGATCGACCAGCACAAGCTGGCCGACCTCGACGGGCTTTCCAATCGTAACTACTGTCCCACCATCAAGAAGTGGGCCCAGGGCAAGAAGATGTACGGAACTCCGGACAAATACAAGCCCAAACCCGGCGACGCCATTCTCTTCGACTGGCAAGGCGGGCGTAACGATGTCGAACACATCGGTTTGGTGGAAAAAGTCAAGAACGGTAAGGTCTATACCATCGAGGGAAATTCGAGCGACTCGGTCAAGCGGCGCGTCTACGATCTCAAGGATCCTCGCATCGACGGCTACCTGGTGACCAAGGGGACCAAGAAAAAGCCTGAGGCGAAACCGGAGCCGAAGCCGAAGGCCGAGCCTAAGCCCGTAACCAAACCCGTTCCGAAATCGGGAACCGTGGCCAAGCCGGGGACTCCCGTCGCGGTGTAACTACCACGGCACCCCCTCGCCATAGAGGCGGGAGAGTCTCTGAATCTCATAGGCTCGGCGGATGAACTCCCGATTCTCGAAAGTCTCGGTGGTTTGTTCCGGCGGGCCATTTTCGATCACCGAAAAGCAATCGATCAGGCGCTTCCCTCCCCAGGGGACAAGCTCCTGAGTCAAGCAGGCCAACCCTTCTTGACGAGCGGTCTCGGCGAACCAGGAGGCGGTGACACTGGCCGCCCTCATCTCGTCGTAGTCGAGCAGACCCGCCCTTTTGAGGGGCTTTCTCAATCTTTTGGGAACCATCTCTTTGAAGCGAAAGTAGGTTTGGTAGGCACCTAGATTGGAGTGATGAAGAAAGGCCTTCGCTCCCGGCTTGAGGACTCTCTTCAATTCCCGCAGATAGGCGGTGAGGACGTCGGATTCGGCCAGGACGAGCGATTCGAAGGAGAAGGTGAAATCGACCGAGGAGTCCTCGACCCCGGGTAGACTCATCCCATCTCCTACTCGATAACTGATCCCCTCGCTACCCAGCCTCCTCTGGCAGGCGTGAATGCAGGTTTCGGAAATGTCGACGAGCATCAGGTGATCGCAGTGTTGGCGTAGATAGGCGCTCCAACGTCCATGTCCGGGCCCAATCTCCAGGAGCGTGGACGCCGGTAGGTGTTGGCGAACACGGGGGTAGATGGACCAATACCACTGAACATCAGGTCCACCCCAACGAGCCGACCACTCGTCCCCCTGGTAGCGCGACCAGTCGTAGACGTTATTCCAGAAATGGTAGAGTTCGTCGAGGCTACCCACGGCACGGTAGTTCTGAAGATAGGGAAAGACCCCTGGAAGGGTCTTGCAAGCTCTGAAATGGCCCTAGTGCTCCGTCAAGTTTTAAAAGTGGGAAGCTGCCCGCTTTCTAGGCTTGACGCAGCGCTAGCCCATCGTGGCCATCAACTTCTGAGCTAACGACCCAATCTGGCCAGCTCGATCGGTTCCGTTGATGATCCTACGTGCACCGCCGAAATCCGTCCTCTGGTTATTGATGTACTGGTCGAGTCGTTTGCCCGTGAAGGTGCCCTTTTTCATCCCCTCGACCAGGATTCTCGCTGCGATGGCCGGGTTCTCCACCTGCCTGGGATTGCCCACCAGGTCCATGCCGGTGCGGCGCGACCAGTCGGCGTAGTTGCGTCGACCCGTCAACTGCACGTAACCGCGACCTTTAAAGCGCGATCCATCACCCGACTGGGTATTGCCGAGATCTCGTCGCCCTTCATACCTTCGTCCGGAGTCGAACTCTTCCATGTTCTTACCCGCGTTGGACTCGTGGGTCGCGGTAGCCAGGATATAAGCCAATTGCGCTTTATTGGAGATCCCTTGCTTCTGCGCCTCGGCCACGATGACAGGGAAGTGCTTCGAGGCCGAGGCCCGAAGGTTGGAAGGAACCGCGGAGATCAGGCGTCCGATATCGATGTTTCCGACTTTACCGCCAGGAGCAAGCACCCCGCCGGCCTGGCCGGACACTCCTCCGATCTCTCCTCCCACGCCGCCAGAGGCGTAGCCGGACTGTTGAAATCCGCCAGGAAAGTTCATGGGGTTGGCTCCACCCGAACCGAGAAAAGAGCCCAGGGGGCTCCCCGGGAATCCGTTCATCATCTGAGCCGGGTTCATGCCACCAAATCCCGGCATCATGGACATGGGAAACTGGCCAGAATTTTGAGCCAGCATCTGACTCATCATGCTCATCATCTGCATCATGGCCATCATCATCATGCCCGTGGCCATAGGATTTTGTCCCATCATCGACAGCGTCGGATTCGAGCCCGCCAGAGAAAAGGCGGCGAAGCCGGGGAGAAAGTTTTGTGACTGAAAGGGAAAGCTCATCGAAATGTCCTCCAAGTTATTTTCTTGAGAACATCCTATCGGTGAGATAGCGGAGCGAATTCCGTCGGAGCGTCCTTTATGTTAACGGGACTTTACAGCTCGAGAAATTTTCCCACCTTACCTTCAGGAACGTCGGGGTCTTTGGCGTCGATATAGCAAAAGCAGGGATGAGGATGAGCCCCCAAAGCCAAACGAACAGCCACGCGCAGGTATTCGTTCTCGGATGTTCCCGGCTCACCGCGAAAGCCCTCGAACTCATCGAGGCGTGCCAAAAGGCGCGCGCCTCCGTTGAGATGCAAGACCTCACCTTCGATCAAGGGCTCCTCAAGGGAAGTGAATTCTTGCTCTGTTCGACTCACCGCCGTGGTGCTGGACAATCGATTGATGTCGGCTTCCCAGTTCATGCTGCCGACCCAACATGGATTAACGTCGCGAACAGTCCAGTACTCGTCTTTACGCCGATGGATCGTTCCCGGAAGCGAGGCTTTCTGAGCTTCGATCAGATAGGGCTTCACAATATCATGGTGCTCTCCGCTACTGCGCAAAGAGCCATAGGCAAAAAGAGAGAAGTGACTTTTGTTCTCGAGCTCTTGATCTTGGCGTGCCATGTTATGAGCTTGTCCACAAAGAAAAAGACCCCTTTCGGGGCCTTCTTCTTGCTGCGCCGAGTCCTACTTAACTCTTGCGAGGCTTGCGGGTTTTCTTCGGCTGGGGCTCCTCGGCCTTAGGCTCCTCCGCTTTGGGCTCTTCGGGCGTCTCGGAAGACTCCTCACCTTCGGCGGGAATGAGCTTCAAGAAATCCTCCGGCGAGAGGCCGAGCTTCTCGAGTTCAGCCTTCAGCTGATCTTCCAAGCTCAACTCCTCGACCGGCGGCTTCTCCACCTTGGTCTGCATCGCCTTAAGGATGGCGGCCTCGGCGTTGACAGCGCCAGCTCCCTGGGTGTTCGGCCCGAGGCGCTTGTCCGTCAGCTTCTCGGCGGTTCCGGTCAAGATATTCTGCACGTGGTCCGGAGTCAGGTCGGGATTGGCGCCGATCATCGAGGCGGCGATACCGGCCACGATGGGAGTCGCCATCGAGGTCCCCGGCAGACCGACGTAAGCGCCGGACTCTTCCAGGGGAGTTCTCGAGGTTGCTTCCAAAAGCTTGGTGAAGACGACGTCGGAGATCTCCTCGCTGAGTTTGATCTTGGCCGCGGTTCCCGGACCGATTCCCACACCGGCGAACACTTCGTTGGGCAAGTCTTTGAGAACCTGGAACGGCATGTTGTCCAAACCTTGAATGGCGCGATGGACGGCCTGCGAGGAGGAAGCCGAGTCGAACACTTCCGACTGAGGCGCTAGAGCCGCCATGATGCTGACTCCAGGAGCCATCACGTCGGGCTTGATATCGCCGTCCGGGGTCGGTCCACGGCTGGAGAAAGATGCCGGGACGTCGTCGGAGCGGTCGGCCGTCGCCTTGTCGTCGAGAGCACCCACTGTGATAGCGTTCAAGGAGTTACCCGGGCTACCCACGGTTTTGGGATCGGGACCCTCGTTACCGGCGGCCACCACCACGGTGATTCCGGCTTCCTTAGCGGCCTTGATGGCCATGTTGATGGGATCTTTTTCGCCGTTCTTCGAGGCCGGTCCGCCCAGTGACATGTTGATGACGCGGATGTTGAGGTCTTCCTTCATTTCGACGGCGGTCTGGATAGCCTTGACGATGCCGGAGGTGGCACCACTGCCACTGCCGGAGAGAACCTTCATCGAGATGATGTTGGCCTTCTGAGCGGGACCCGCGTAGTTCGGGTTGATGGAGCCGTCACCGGCGGCACAACCGGCCACGTGGGTTCCGTGTCCATTGTCGTCGTAAGGAAGAGCTTTTCCCTCGATGAAGTCGATCTGGCCGAGCAAGCGGTTTCCGAGGTCGGGGTGAGGGTTCACGCCGGAGTCCAACACAGCGATGGTGATGCCTTCACCGCGAGCGGAGCGCTCGATGTTGGAGTCGAAGCGGGGAGCGGTCAAATCGGGACGAGGAACGAAGTTGCTCTTCCCTTTGAAAGGGTCCTCGGACGGCTCCCCCTCTTTGGCTTTTCCGCCCTTCCCGGAGAGAGTGATGGCCGACTGAGCCACGGCGTCGAGATCGACGGGAGCGTTGTTGCCCAAGTAGTTGTGGACTTCATCCTTGAAGACGCTGAAGCCCTTCTTCTCGAGATCCTTGACCTGTTCGGGCGTCAGATTAGCGAGATGTCCCCCCAGGATGCTCAGCTCTTCTTTCGCCACGACACCGAAAGTATCCAGAGTCGGCATCTTTCCGTCACCGGATTTGAAAAGTGACGTATCCTCAGGCGGCATGATGATATAGCCTTCACCCTTATTGATTTCCGGCTTGGGAAACACGCGGGGTCTGAGTTGCTGAGCGTTCGAATTGATATGCACGGGGGTCCTCCAAAGATTCTGGTACAAGGAGAATATACAAAGCTGCCCTGAAAAACATGTGAAATCCATGTAAATCGCCGGCCGAAATTTGTTGCGAAATGCAAGATAGGGCACCCAGGATCAAAAAATTCTGGATTCCTGTCCAAGATTCTTGAAAAGAGTTAAGGAGTCGTGGGTTCTTGTGTGGGAGGCAAGGTGTGTTTGGGCTTGGGGATGTCGAATTCGGGGCCTTCGGTGGGCAAGACTTCGGGGGGAAGGTCGAAAATTGGCTCCAGGCGCAAGTCTTCGTCCAACAGGGCCTCTCCATCGAGTTGCCCCGTGGTCTGAAGTAGATTTCCGATGGCGTTCTGAACGTCGTAGCGAGCCTGCAGCTCCACCGACCGGGCCTGAACCAGGGCTTGCTGGGCCTGGCTGACCTCAAGGGAGGTGCCCACCCCGACGCGATACCGTTCGGAAGCCAGGCGAAAGGTCTCCTCGGCGGCTCGCAGTCCCTCGGCGGCGGATTCCGCGCTTCCTTGCGCCTCACGCAAAGTATAGAGCGCCTCGGTGGCGCTTTGCACCACATCGAGCTCTGAAGACTCCAAACCCGCCGTGGCCGACTTAAGGTTGGCGATAGCCTGGTTCACCGTGGCCGAAAGCTCGGGTTCATTGAGGATCGGAACGGAAAGGCTGACCCCCACGTTGTAGCTGGTATTGACCGGCGGAAAGATCGTGTCGTTCCAGTTATAGCCCGCGTTGGCCGAGATGGTCGGATAATACTCCGCGCGAGCCGCGCCGACTCGAGCTTCGGCTTGAGCCACTCTGATCCCGGCGATCAAAAGCTCTGGACGCCCCCTTCGAGCCAGGGCTCGCACCTGATCCACGTCCCAATCGGGAGTGGGAAGACTGAACGGCTCGGGCAACTCCTTCGGAAGCTCGTCCTCTCCTAAAGCCGAAGCCAAGGCGGCCAAGGCCCGCCCGTACCCACCCTGAGCTCTGACCAGGTCGAATTTGGCGGTGGCCAGATCCGCCTCGGCCCGGATGACCTCGATCTTGGCTCTGGTCCCGGCCTCGAGAAACCCGCGAGCCTGTTCCACCAGAAGTTCGGCGTTTCTCACATTCTCCAGACCGACCTCGATGGCCTGAGCCTGCCGCAGAAGGTTGAAATAAGCTTGAACGACATTGTTGATGACGGTTTGACGAAGCTGAATATAGGTCAAACGAGTGCTGGCAAGTTCTAGTTCCTGAATCTTGACCCGATAACGGGTGCGTCCGAAGTCGAGAAGTTGTTGGCTTAACCGAATCCCTAGTCCATAGCTGCGTTGAAGTCCCGTTCGAATAACGCTGGATCCGCCGGGCTGGCCTTCACTTCCGGATTGGCCCGCGCTGGCCGAAAAGTCGAATTTGGGATAATAGGCCGAGGTGGAGATGGTCACCCCGAATTCTTGCGACTCGACGTTGGCCAGCGCGCGAACAAGATCGGGATGTTGGGACAAAGCTCGACGGAGGGCGCTTTTTAGAGACAGGCGCTGAGTGGGAATTCCGAGGTCTCGTAGGGTTTGACCCGGCGGAGCCAACTTCGGATCCCACAAACCTTCCTCGACTTCCTTGACGACCTCCGTTCCTGGCTCCCCCGAAGACTCGGGAGCAACGGTCTGAGCATAGACTTGCCCGCCCACCAGCAGCCATACCAGGGCACTACAAAGGAATCTCCTTTGGAGTTTTTGACTCCGAACTTTCATCGCTTACCATGATCGACAGGGCTCAAAGCGTCTCCTGTGCCCTAGATCCTTGCTTAGGCTTTCTTTAGGTTGGAAGCTGCCAAAATTAACATTTTCCTGACACCTGGACCCGGCTCTTAATCAACAACCTCTAAGCTCAGAGGTGATTCCCACGGACTCTGGGAACACTAGCCCTATCGTAGTCGCTAGATCCGCGAGAGTGGAAGCTTGCGACATAGACTTCAGGGCGGGGGTAAGGTGCGGCAACGGGGAGTAGGGATTCTTTGGGTTGTTTTCTTAGTCGCCATCGTTTTGGCGTTCACCATCTGGAATGCCGTCAGGGCCGACTCGGCCGGGGAAGGTCCTGCTTACCGCGAACCGGTCGTCCTTTCCAGTGAAAAGGGAGTTCTTGAGGTCGTCTTGACCGCCAGACAAGGCGAGGGACAGCTCGACACGGTGAAGGAGCCGGTCCAGAACATGCTCCTTTTCGGTTACCGGGTGGTGCGTGGGAAGGCCAGCAACGGTCAGAACGAGGCTCAGAACCTCTACCCCGGGCCCACCATTAGGGTCTCTCCAGGGGACACTCTGATCGTCCACCTGGAAAACCAGATGATCGGTCTTTCCATCGAGGACTTCTTCGACCCGGCCTACACCGCCGCGGGAGGGGAGATCCCGCTCACCCCTCCCCCCATCGCCAATCCACCCTTCAATCTCCACACTCACGGGCTTCACGTAAGCCCGATGGGGAACTCCGACAACGTTCTGCTCAGTCTACCGGCCGGAGCGCGAAACACTTACCGCTTCGACCTGCCGAAAGATCACCCGCAAGGTCTTTACTGGTACCACGGCCATCTCCATACTATGACCACAGCCCAAACCTACGCGGGGCTCTCCGGCCTCCTGGTGGTGGGCCGAGCGGACGGAAATCTGCCGGCGGTGAGTCAAAACGCTCTGCCCATCCGCACCATGGCGCTTCAGTACAACGTGGTCTACGATCGCCAGGGGGGTGCGCGCCAACTCAACAATCCGAACTGGCCTCAGTTCGTCAGCACTCTTCGCCCCCCTAAACCAGGTGAGGTCGAAGCCGGAAACTACCGTCCCCTCCTGTCTCCGGTGAACTTCGCTGAAAGTAAGCCCGGCACACGATTTATCACCAACTGGTGGGCCGGACCCTTGGACATCGACAATCATCGCGGCCAGTTCGAGCTGATCCCGAACAATCTGATGGAGTTCGAGGGCGATTCGGGAGAGACGATCCCCGCCCAGCCCACTCTACCGGATCGCCGACGCGACGTTCAGTTCACCGTGAACGGACAGTTTCAGCCTTACATCGCCTCTCGACCCGGCCAAACCGAAATCTGGGTGCTGGCCAACGTCTCGGATCTGGCTTACATGCGAGTGCGTCTGACCGAGACGGCCACGGGACGGCATCCTCAGCTGATCCTAGTGGGTCAGGACGGTCTCCCTTATCCTGAGGTTCAAGTGGCTACGGAAGAGGAGGGAACGGTGCTCTCCATCCCTCCCGCTTCTCGCTACGCGCTGGCCGTGACCATTCCCGAGAAGGGCGACCTGGTACTGGAGATGCCTCCGATGGCCGACACCAAGACCCTCTACCAGACGCCCGGCGTGCTCTACACCAGTCGCGGTGGTGGGAAGGCGCCCACGGGGCGGCTGGGCAAGGTGCGGGTGGACAACAAATACATCAGTTACTTTGACGGCTTCTTCATCTTCCCCACCCAGAGCCTGTTGCGAGCCGGCTCCGCGGAAAACGTCGCGCCCGGACAGACGGTTGTTTTCAAGCCAGGGCAAGCTTTGGGCGCTCATACCTCGTTCGTCGACACCGCGAAGATCAAACCCGATGTCCGGCGAGAGCTTTTGATCAACGGCGGCTTTCTCGACGATGGGGCCCATTCCCAGGAAGCCAAAGCCTTCATCTACGCCTTCGACGGCAAGGCTTTCCCTCATACCCCTCTCTTACGTCCCAGACTCGACTCGGTGGAAGAGTGGACCTTCGTCAATCATAACAACGACGAGCATCCCATCCATATTCATGTCAACGACTTTCAAGTGACCGAGATCTCCGACCCCGTGAGCGGTTTCCAAGCCGTGAACCAGCGCTGGGGGCAGGACAACGTCAACGTCCCCGCTCCCCTGCTGGGGCCCCGAGAGGCGGTGGTCCAGCCCGGCAAAGTCGCCCTTCGGACGAAATTCCAAGACTTTTTGGGGAGCTACGTGCTTCACTGCCACCGCCTCAATCACGAGGACAACGGATTGATGGCCATGGTCAACGTGATCCCCAAGATCTCGACCGTCGCCACCTCCCAAGGAGGGCTCGTCACCGTGCGCGACGCCGAGAATCAGACGCTCCTAGCCAAAGTCAGGCCTTTCCCAGACTTCTCAGGTGAAATGAGCGTGGCCATGGGAGATCTCGACGGCGACGCTGTCCTGGATCTGGTCGTGGCCACCGGAGCGGGCACGACGGCGCGAGTCGCCGCCTATTCCGGAGCCGGAGCCAAACCGTTCAGTCGAGAGCTGGCGCGCTTTGAGCCGTTCACCGAAAAAACCCAAACCGGCCTCAAGGTCGCCGTCGGCGGCCTGGAGGGCAACGGAGCCAAGAACAACATCGTGATCGGCTCGGGGCCAGGTCAGGAGAGCCGGGTGCTGATTTTTAGCAGTCGCCTTCCGGCGCTTGGAAAAAGACCCGCCGTGGTCGGCTCCTTCTCCCCTTATCCCGGCCAAAAGTCTGGAGTCGAGGTGGCGGTGGGAATGGTGGAGTGCGCCTCCGGGCTGCACAGCGTCATCACCGCGCCCGGCCCCGGCCAGCCGAGTCTGGTGAAAGTCTTCCGCTACGAAGTGGAAAACCCCGAGTTCTGCACCCCCGAGTCGGGGCCGTCCACCATCAGCGAATTTCTCGCCTATGACCGCTCCTATAAAGGAGGGGTGAGCCTGGCCTGCGACTGGCTGTCGGCGGCCGTTGGCGGCGCCCAGATGGTGGTGACGGGCCAACGCTCGGGGTCGGGTGAGGTTCGGGCCTTCTCCACCGGCTCGGCTCTGGACGGCTTCCCGGAAATGTACACCCAGAGCCCCACCCATCACAGCGGTCCGGTCAGCTTCCGTAAAGTGCTGGAATTCGCTCCCTTCTCGGGCGGGGTAGCGGTCGCCACCAGCAGCACCACGGACGGCGCCGACCTGTGGATTCAAAGTGGTGACGGGGAGCCGCGCCGCTACACCGCCGGCAGGGCCCACCCCAACGACGACCACCTCACCGCGACTCGACGCGGCAAGTAGAAGGACACATTCATGAACTCCGACCTGCGCTTCCATCTCAATGGAGAGGCTGTCACCGTAGTCTCTCCCGATCCCAATACCACTCTAGCCGAATACCTGCACTCGGTCGGCTTGACCGGCACCAAGGTCGCCTGCGGCCAGGGCGGCTGCGGAGCTTGCACGGTGATGGTCTCGCAAGCGCTTGAGCCTGGCGCCGAACCTTGGCACCGCGCGGTCAACGCCTGTCTCAAGCCGCTCTGCTCGGTAGCCGGCTGCGCCGTCACCACGGCCGAGGGGTTGGGGGACGTGCATCACGGAATGGATAAGGCTCAGGTCTGTATCGCCGCCAACAACGGGACCCAGTGCGGCTTCTGCACTCCGGGGATCGCGGTGAACGCCCACGTGGTCTTGCGCAATCATCCCCGGGCTACCCAACAGGAGCTTGAAGATAGCTTCGGAGGGAACATCTGCCGCTGTACCGGCTACCGCCCCATTCTTCATGGAGTGCGAACCCTGGCCAGCGACTACGAGCCTTCTCAGGATTCGACGCCGGCTTGCCTCGTCGACCCCATGTTCGCGGTGAAAGTCCGGCCCGAACCGGTGTCCGTCACCGTCGCGGAGGGGCCTACCGAGCTTCTTCATTTCTCCGCCCGCGGTCGCGAATGGATTCGCCCCACCAGCCTGGAGGAGGCGCGTCGCCTGAAAGCGGAATTGGTGGCGGCTCACGGAGCCGCCGAGGTGAAGCTGGTGGTGGGGAACACCTCGGTCGGCGTCTACCCTCAGGAACTCCCCCGCTTTCTTCTCGACGTCTCCCATCTTCACGAGCTCAACACCTTGCAAGAGACCGAGGAGGGTCTGGTGGTGGGCGCCTCAGTGCCCATTCAGCGCTTGGTCGACAAGGCCGCCGAGGTCGTGGTCGGCCGCCCGGCCGAGCAAACCACCGGTTTTCGCGAGCTGCGCCGCCACGGTCTTTTGATCGCGGGGACTCAGGTTCGTAGCGCGGGCAGCGTGGCCGGGAACATCATGCTGACCCTGGCTCACGTGGACCACCACGAGCCGTTTCCCTCGGATCTCTTCACCATCCTGGCCACACTGGGGACCAAAGCTCGAGTGCTCTCCTCGGACTATCCAGGGGGGACAGCGGAGCTGGAGCTTTGGGACTTACCGGCCCCGGACCGCCTACCGGCGGACGCTCTCATCCTGCACTTCGTGATCCCCTACAGTCAGGCCGAAGAGAAGATTCAGACCTATCGGGTAGCCCGGCGGCGGCAAAACTCCCACGCTATCGTGACCGGAGGCTTTCGCTGCCGTCTGGACCAGGACGGAAAGGCGCGTGATGCGATCGTGGTTTTCGGCGGCCTGGCCTCCATGTTGTTCCGCTGCCCCGCCACCGAGGCCGCTCTGGAAGGCAAGTCTCTGGACCACGCCACTCTGCGGTCAGCGCTATCTCATCTTGGCTCCGAGCTCGAGGAGCGGACCATCGACATGGAAGGCGAGGGCATCGGAACGCCTTATCGCAAAAACGTGGCCCGTAACTTCTTTTACCGCTTCTATCTTCATGCCACCTCGGGGCGCGGCGTGGATCCTCGCCATCAGTCGGGCGCCGAGCATTACCTCCGCCCGCTCTCTCAAGGCCAGCACAGCTTCCCCCAAAATCCCGACCTCTTTCCGGTCACCCTTCCCATCATCAAGCGCGCCGCCTTCGTTCAAGCCACCGGGGAACTACGCTTCGCCCAGGATCTCACTCTGCCGGTCGGGGGCTACCACGGTGCCATCGTCAAAAGCACCCGTCCGCACGCCCGCTTTTCCTTTAAGGACGGTCTGGAAGAGGAGTTGAAAAGCCGCTTCCCCGGATTCAAAGCGCTGGCCACCGCCGCCGACGTGCCGGGAGCCCGCCACATCGGACTCGGCCAGGACGATCCGGTTTTCTGCGAGCGTCTGGCCACAAGCGTAGGAGCGCGTCTTGCCATGGTTTTGGCGGACTCCGCCGTCACGGCTCGAGAGGCCGCGCTTTTCGTGGAGAGTGAAGTCGAGTACGAGGAGCTTCCCGCGGTCGTCACCTTGGACCAGGCGATCGAGCAGGACACCCAGTTCTACGAGCTTTACAACGCTCCTCATCACGACCTCGACATTCAACAGAGACTGCTCGACGTGACTCGACCCGAAAGCGACCTCGCCTGGCTGGAACAGCCGGAGCAGCCGCTCGACGGAGCCGAGGTGGTCAGCGGGACCGTGCGGACCACCGCACAAGCGCACTTTCACCTGGAAACCGTCAGCTGTCTTGCCATCCCCGGTGCGTACGACCAGATGACGGTGCACAGCTCGACCCAGAATCCCAACGGAGACCAGGCCAACATCGCCGCGGCGCTAGGGGTGAAGGCCAACCAGGTCACCATGGTGGTCGGCCACATCGGAGGCGGATTCGGCGCCAAGCAGAACCGGGCGGCGCTTTTCGGGGCCGCCACCGCGGTCGCGGCGCGCAAGGTGGGGCGCCCCGTTCGGCTGGCGCTGAGCCGTTCCGAGGAGATGCAGATGGTGGGGAAACGCCATCCGTACTTGGGACGCTATCATCTGGCCTACACTCCCGACGGGGTGCTCCAGGGATTGCGGCTGCACCTCGACTCCGACGCCGGAGACACCTACGACTGCTCGTTCGCCGTCATGGACCTCAGTCTTTTGATGGCTGACGCCTGCTACAAGATCGACACCTACCGCGCCTCGGGCAACGTCTATCGTACTCACAAAACCAGTAACACCGCCTTCCGAACCTTCGGCACGGTGCAGCCTCACGTGATCTTAGAGGACGCGGTGGAGCACGCGGCCCACGAGCTGAGCCGGCAAACCGGCCAGCGGGTCTTGGCCGAGACGCTGCGCCGCAAGAACTTCTACAAGACGGGCACCATAGAGGACCACGACACAGCGCCTTACGGCCAGGGCCTTCCTTTTTGCAACATCACAGCGATGTGGGATTCTCTGCTGGAGAGCTCGGATTTTTTTCAAAGAGAAGAGGCGGTCGCCAAGTTCAATCGGGAGAATCGATTCCGCAAGCGCGGCATCTGCGTGACCCCTCACAAGTACGGCATCGCCTTCACCGAACCGCGCGGGTCGTTGAACGCCTCCAGCGCGCTGGTCAACGTCAATGCCTCCGATGGCTCCGTCACCGTGATTCACGGAGGGGTGGAGATGGGTCAGGGTCTTCATACCAAGATCGCTCAGGTGGCGGCCCAGGCCTTAGGCGTCCCTTTGGAGCTCATTCGAGTGGGAGACAACAACAGCGACGTCATCGTCAACGCCCCCGCCACCGCGGCCTCCACCGGATTCGACCTCAACGCGGGCGCGGTGGACTTGGCCTGCAAGGCGTTGCGCCAGCGACTGGTCGAGTTCTGCGAGACTTTGGAACAGTACATCCCTCAGGACTGCGTGCAGAACTGGCGCACCGACTGGGCCGGTAACTGGAACGAGATCATCTTGCGCGCCTGGTCGAGCCGCATCAATCTGGGCGCCCAGGCGATCTATAAAAGTCCGCACTACTACGGGCCCGGAGAAGGGCGAGATCGAGTGCATCCCTTTCTTTACTACGTCTGGTCGGTGGCCTGTAGCGAGGTCGAGATCGACGTGTTGAGCGGAGAGTTCGAGGTCTTGCGCGCCGACCTTCTCTACGACGCGGGGCAGCCGCCCAATCCGGCCATCGACATCGGACAGCTGGAGGGAGCCTACGTCCAGGGGTTGGGGATGATGACCACCGAGGAGCCGCTGTACGCCGAGGACGGCCGTCTGATCACCGACAACACCTGGAACTATAAGCCTCCCTGCAGCAAGACCATCCCTCAGGACTTTCGCGTCCGGCTGTTGGAGCCGGGCCCCGAGCTTGCCCTCCAAGTCAAAAGCGAGAACCTCGCGGTGAAGGCCTCCAAGACCTCGGGCGAACCGGGTCTGGTGATGGCCGTGTCGGCCTTTCTCGCCATCAAAAGAGCGGTCCTCGCGGCGCGCCAGGACCTTAACGGAGACGACTCCTGGTTTCGCATGGATCTTCCGGCCACCAGCGAGAAAATTCAAACTCTCTGTGAGTTGAAACCGGAACATCTGAAATTGTGATCCGCGGGGATCTTGTGGAACCACCAACCCACGCTACAATACGCCAACGGTGCCTTGGCTCCATCAGAAGGCACCGGATTGCCTTGTGGGCGCTTTGGCTCACCGTAACCTTCGTCGCTATACCGCCGCTCAAGGCGGACGAGGCGTCTCGACAGGAGAAGAGTTCGGTGCTCGTCGACGTTCGCATGAGTCCCTCGGAACTGACTCTTCCCACCCACGGGTTTCACTACGATCCTCTGATCACGGTGCTCGACGAGAATGGAGAGAAGGTCTGGCTCGATCTTCGGGACTTCGAGGCTGTGAGTTCCAATCCGGCCGTCGCCACGGTGGACGAGCGGGTTCGCATCACCACCGGAGAAGCGGGGCAAGCCGTCATCTCCCTGCGTCATCGCACACAGCCAACGCTGACAACGAAATTGAGTCTGCGGGCGGTCGAGGAGAGCGTCCGCGAGGTCCGGCTGAAAGGCGAAACATCTTTCTCCCTGCCCGTCGGAGGCTCGACTTCGATCGAGGTCGAGGCTGTGCTTGCCGGTGGGGAGGTTATCCCCCATGCGGAGTACAGCTCGGATCTTGAAGTCCTGCAGGGCGGCGAATACGCAACTTTCGTAGATGGCTTGGGATTGGTAACGCTACGCCCAACCTCTGGAGAGGTCCCGATCACGGTGGGATTCTTCCAGCGCGGCGCGGTCGCTTCAGCCGTCCTCTCGGTTCGAGAGGTACCGATCATGGATCTCGATTTTCGTCTGGGAGGACTCTCGGGGTCTCCGCTCCTGTTTCCTATCGGATACCGTTCATTGTTGGAGGTCTTCGCGATCTATGAGGACGGCTCCAGGAAGGCTCTCGAGCATGGTGCGGACTATGCGGTATTCGTTGACGACGGTTTTACCTTTCAATCCGGCGGGTCGGCTAACGGCTGTCTATTCGCGGCCGGCGCCGAGCGAGAAGCGACGCTTCAAATTCGACTTCTTGAAGCGACCGCTCGACGGAGCGAGCGGAACGAATTCAGAGTCGAGGTACGCAGCGTGGAGGCGGGACCGCCGCGCGGCTTTAAGGCGAATTTTGCTTATTATCCCGAGGATCCGCGCCTTCTCCTGGCTCCCGACGGCTCGGGATACTGCCGCGAGCTAAAGCTCGAGGTCGACTTTCCTCGGCTATCCGGCTACCGTCTCAGCGCGCTCGACTCGGTGGAACTAGACTCCAAGAAGGTGGGGGTGTTAGAGCGCTCCGCGAACGGATGGCCGGTGCTTGAAGCTCGACGAAGTGGGCTCGATGATAGAGTCGTGTTCAAACTACCGACAGGATTGAGCGCGAGCTTGCCAATCTGTTCGGGGAAGGCAAAGGGTCTTAGAATTGGCTATCCAGGGGCTCGAGGCGAGCGACGATTAAACCTGGAATTGGGAAAGACCGTTGGCTTCACGACCATGGTGGATTACGGCGATGGTCGCGGTTTCGTGGCGCGCACACTCGACTACCCGGTGGTGGAAGCAGGAGCAGCCACCTCGCTACCACGCGCTTTCTGGCACCCCTCACCCAACAGCTCCAACTTTCTTCTCGTGGAGCCGGACCAGGACGTGATTTTGCTCCAGACGATCGACGCACGAAGACGCCCACTTGAAAGTCAAGAGGGGCCTTGCCGTCTCGAACTCGAGGTCCGCCGCCAGTCCGGCTTAGTCGTTCCGTTTCCCTAGGAGCCTGTCGAAGTAGTCGGCGTCCAGCGGCGAAGTGAGGCTGTTGAATTTGTGGAAGAGACAGCCTCAAGTCGCCGCACTTTTGACGGCGACTCCTCGAGGGATGCTCCGCAAAGATGGAGTCCCAGGGTGGTCCGAAAAATCTAAGCTAGCAAAGAGGCTTCGAAGGTACAGGGATGAGTGGCTCGTCTTTCTCCACCATGAGGATGTCGAGCCCACAAATAATCTAGCAGAAAGACAAATCCGAGCATTCGTTCTTCAGCAGAAGACCTCAGCTGGCAACCAAAGCCAGTGGGGGCTCGCCAAGCCCGGAGCATGAGTGTCTTCTCTACGGCGGTTCAACGCGGTGTCAACTTCCTTCGATCTTCTCATCCGAGCTCTCGAGGCACCCCTCTCTGACAGCGGTCCGTCTACGCTGTCCATGTACGATTGGCTTAACTCGCGAACACCGCCCAGTCGCCTTGCCACAGTTTGGCTTGATGAGAGTCGAGTTCCTCACCACTCCACCCGAGGTGGACATCGAGCCAATCGGCGAGTTCTAAGTCCACCTGTCTATCCAGGCGCTGACCCTCGGAGTTGGTGTATATGAGTCCGCCATCTGGGGATTCGGTTATCTTGAGGTTTCCCTGATGAACGTTGCGATGGCAGTTTCCACAGAGACAAACTAGATTGCCGGGCCAGGTCTCTCCACCTTGGGAGTATTCGTGGAGATGGTGGAGGTGCAGCCAGACCTTGTTCGGACAGCCTGGAGTCCGACAGCACCAACCGTCCCGCCGGAGGAGTTCCGTGCGTTGGGTTTGGGTGGTACGTCGGGCTCTGGGATTGAAGCGGAGCCTAGAGTTTTGCCAGCTCTGGGACGGCCTGCTATCCACGCCCGGCGTTTCAAAGTTCGCGTTGCTCGTAATCGCGATATCGGAAATGTCCCGTCCGGAACATTCTGAGGGGTCGGAGTGGGCTTCAAGATTCGCATCA
>JBBCJA010000013.1:0-323234 GCA_037189585.1 Selenomonadaceae bacterium
TCCCGCCTTTGATCCGGATCAAAGGCGGGACGAGAATGGTTCGCAGCGGTAGGGCCATACTCGCCATCTTGCGTTGCGTCGTCGAAAGAAGCCTTCCTGATGGAAGGCCAGGGGTTGGCAACGGCTTCCCGAAGCGCGGGATATGTCAGATCAGGTTCATGTTTCACGCAACTTTATCAGGGCGATTGGAGGGCTGCTGGTCCTATGTTGCGTCATCATCCTCTTTCTTTTGAGCCGGCGGAGCGAAGAGTCGGGCGGCGGGGGGACACCCACACCGGTCATTTCGGCCACGATAAGATCGGAGAGTCCCGGCGGTGCGCGAACGCCGGTGAGCCCGTCCGGCTCACCGACCCGGAGCTTGGAAGAGCGTCTGGATGCCTTGGATGGTAAAGTCGAGTCGGTCCGCCAGAGGACCGGAGAGGCGACTCCCATCCCACCCCGTGTGGTTAGTGGAGCGACTCCTGCTCAAGGAGAAGAGGCTACCGACACCCCCGAGTCGCGAGCTGTTTCTGACTACTTGAAAAAGGTCGATTCCATCGTGGGAGCCTCCGCCATGATCGGTCCTCTACCCATCGCGGCCAAACTGCTGGAGCGCGGGATGGCTTCCGACCCGGCCGACTCCGACGCGCTCATTCAGCGGACCAGTCAGGCCAAAGCCGACCTTGCCGCCGTCACACCACCATCGGAGTGCCAGGAGCACCACACCTTGCTCTTGGGTCAACTCGCCGAGGCCGTGGTCATCCTGCGCGAAGTGAGAACCGCCGACGCCAGCGGCGACGTGACGCGTCTGGCGGCACTGGCCGAGAGTAGCCTGAAGTCCCAGGACGAAGCGGCCAAACTCTCGGAGCTCGACCGCCGTTTACGAAGCCGGATTCGTTAGCGGCGCGATAATTGCTTGGCTTATTGCTCATGTAAAGGACATGTTAACATATCTCCAAGATGGTTCCACCTGTGCTCCATTTTCGGCATCTATCTTAGGCTCAAGAAATCACTCAGGAGTCGCCTTAGATGTTTACCCAGAGCCCTTTCCCTAACAATCTCGCCTCCCCGATGTCCGGCTTTGGTGGGGGTGGGTTTCCCGCGATGGGTGGAGCACCCAATATGGGCGGCGCCGACCCCTTCGCTAGCTCGATGGCCATGATGACCCAGATGCTCGGAATGATGCAGATGGTGATGATGACCCAGTTGATGAAGATGCTGAGCCAGTCGGTCTCCTCGATGTCTTCCGGCAATCCTAACTTCGGGGGAGGAACTGGCGTCTCTGGGCCCGGCACGGGCAACTTCCTAGGAACCGGCTCCTCCGGCGCGACTGGAGCCGCCACCGCGCCCAATCCCGGTAAGATTGCCGGCGGCGGTCAGGGCGAAGCCGCGGTCAAGTGGGCACTTTCTCAGGAAGGTATCAGCGAGTCGAAGAACCCCGACGTGGTTCGCAGCTACTCCAGGGGACGGTGGGAAGCCTGGTGCGCCCACTTCGTCTCCACCGCTCTGGAGAAGACCGGAGGTTCACCTTTCGGACACCAGGCCTCGGTCGCCGGTATTTTGGCCTGGGGTAAGCAGAATAAAGGGCACTTCATCTCCAGCTCCGACGCCAAGTCCAATCCGGGCCGCCTGAAAGTGGGCGACGTGGTGGTTTGGAAGCAGGCCGGCAAAAGTCACGTGGGTCTCCTGACCGCGGTCAATAGCGACGGAACCTTTAGCACCATCGAAGGCAACACCTCGGACAAGGTCGCCCAGCGCAAGCATAAGTTCTCCGACCCGGGCTTGACCGGATTCGTCCGCCCAAGAGGAACCTATTAGGCCGTTTTGCAAGCACGTTAAGTAGCGTTTGGGAAGGGCGAGCTACGGTGTGGCTGTGACCATCACCGCACCCACCGGATAGGAGAGTTGGGGAAAGTTGTAGTCTTGAATCCAGGTGAGTTCTCCATTTCCGGGGTTTATGGCATAGGTACTGATGGCTGCGGCGAAACTGGGTGTCGTACCTCGGCAAAGGGCGTAGAGATACTCACCGGTGGGATGGAGGAGAAGCTGAGTGGGATCGTACCCGCTCGGTTGGGCCGAGCCGACCGGAGTTAGAAGGCCGGTCGGCTCGGTCGTGAAGCTCTCTACCAGGTCTCCGCTCGAGGCTACGTAGAGCACCGGGAGCGTCGGATGGACGGCCTGAGCGCCCGCGCCGGAACTAGCGGGTTGATTATGAAGAAGAGTTAGGGCGCCGGTCGAGGCGTTGTCGTAAACGGCCACGGTCCCCGCGTTGAAGTTAGAAAGATAGAGGAGTTGGCCGTCGGGACTCAGACTACAGGCCGCCGGGCCGTCTCCGGTGGTCAGAACTGGTCTGGTTAGGCTTAGTTCGCCCGTTGTTCCGTCAACGTCGATGATAACCAAGCCGTCGTCATTGAAGTCGGGCATGTACATCAGATCTCCGGCGGGAGTCATCACCGGTTGGGACAGCCCGGTGTTGGTGACAAGTGGCGTGGTTGCGGCAGGATTGGGAACGAGAGTTCCGTCTCCTTGAATCAGAAAGCCTGTCACCGCTCCGGAAAACTCCGCCACGTAAAGATAACTGCCGTTGGGGTGGGTCACCGTTCTCTGCGCGCCTCCCGCTACGACAGGCGTGACGGGAGGCTGGTAGGTTAGAGAACCGAGCGTTCGGTCTACCGCGAAGGTGGACAGGCTTGGTCCGGTCTCACCGTCGAAACCAAAGATACTGCCCGCGTAGATGAAACTACCGTCGAGGCTCTTCCCGATGGCTATCGGGCGATTGACGTTGGTGTTGTTGTCGGCCAGGCTCAGAGTTCCGTCGGCATAAACCGCGAATGATGAAACCGAACCGCCGCCACTGTTGGGAGTCGGATTGGCCACCATCAAGTAGGCGATGGGGGTTGAGGGCGTATCGCTAACGGCCACTGTCACGGGAGCTGTCACGGTGCGCCCCTGAAAGCTCGCCCGGACCTCCACCGACGTGTTTCCAAGCTCTACCGCTGTCAACGAGCCGAGAGACGACACAGTCACGACTCCTGAGTTTTGACTGACGAAGGTCAGGGTTACTCCTGTGTTGCCCGGAAGAATGGCGCTGGTTCCGTCGCTGAAATGACCCCTGACCACGAGGTCCGCCGTGCCTCCCGGTATGAGTGCGACAGAGTTCGGAGTGACCTCGATCGAGTTGAGAGCAAGCGCCACTGGACCGGGAGAGAAGACCGTGGGCTGCCCTTGTCCGGGTCCGATGTTGAGATTGAGCAGCCATCCGTTTTCTGTGGAGGAGAAGCTAAGATCCCTCTGCTGGGGGCCTCCACTCCCGCTAGAGCTTCCGCCACACCCCTGAAGAAACAAGGCTAGAGTGAGTAAAAGGATAGGGAAGATGTGGCATAAGTTTCTTTTATAGAGATCTAGCATTGAGGGAGCTTTTTCATCTTTAGGGGACTCCCTTTACGATGAGTCTGAGGCTCGCGCAACTCTCCCATTGCTCTCGCGCCCATAGGTCGTTGCGAGCTTGGGCACTCGTTGTGCCGACGAATCTGGCGGAAGGTTTACATTTTATTAACTTGGACTAGCCAAGAATTTAGCCGTTTGAGTATCTCCCCGAGGCAATATGAGGCCAAGAAAGATAGACCTCAGGAGTTCCCCTAATGCTTGTTCTCGCCGAAAGACCCACCACCGCTAACACGACTCTGGAGAGCCGCTGGCGCCGAGCCGCCGCCGAA
Source organism: Selenomonadaceae bacterium (assembly GCA_037189585.1). Classification (GTDB taxonomy): domain Bacteria; phylum Vulcanimicrobiota; class Xenobia; order Xenobiales; family JADMJV01; genus JAEXNA01. Next base: position 3,696 of record JBBCJA010000013.1, read on the forward strand.
CTGACCATCTCCGAGTTGAACAGCGGTACCTGGCGAGACCTGCATCGCGCCTTTCAGGCCGAGGCTTTGGGTCGGCGCGACCTGGTCGAGCGATGGTTGGACCAGACCGAGGCGACGATCCTGGCCGCCTGGGAAGGATACGAGACGACCACCGTTCTCGACGAGGAAGTCACCCTGGAGTCCGTCCTGGGGCACCACCTGCTCCGCGAGGGAGCCGAGTATTGGCTGGAGGCACTGGGACTATTGCGGGAGAGCCTGGGCCAGATCGATCGAGAGGCCGTGCTGGAGCTGGCCGAGGAGGGCCAGCGCCTTCTGGTGGCCCTGGGTAAAGTGAAACTCGAGGATGAGTGCCTGTCGGATCGTTTCATGTCCGCTTGGATGAACTAGCCCACTTTGGCTAGAATAGCGGCCAAGTCTAGTCGGTGAAACGTTGGTGGCGGGAGGCGGAAAATGAAGGTTGGCGGAAACGATTCGAGTAGCTCGAACTCTTCGAAAGTCGGTTCGTCTTCACGCGAGAAGTCCACGCCGTCGACGACCGCGAGTTCTATCGAGTCGCAAGGCGGGAGTAGCAACTCGGTCGCTGACAGTACAGCTCCGAGTGTCGCTGACCGAAGCGAGACAAGCTCTGTCGCCACACCCACGGAAATCCTCGACCGAGACCTCGAGGGTTTGCCGAGTGATCCCACAGCCGCCCGCGGAGTGATCGACCGTCAAGCCGATGTCGCATCGGCGATGACCGACCAGACGCTCGGTGCTCCTTCCATCTTCGACGAACTCGAAACCCCCAGAGCGGAGAATCCCCCCGGGCCGGAGCTGGTCGAGGACCCCATCCGCCAGGAGCAAAGAGCGGATCTTCAGACACCCGACGCTTTCCTGCCCGGCTCTTCGACCCCGGACTTTCCCGACTTTCAAGACCGGACGCCCGCCTCCAGCGAGACCTTGCCCGATGGCGGTAGGGTCGACACTTTCGAGCAAGACGGCGTCACTTACACCCGCACCACAGGCCCCGACGGCAGCGTGCGAATGGGTTACCAACAAGACGGTGTCGACTACAGCCGCACTTCCTATGAAGACGGGCGCACGTCGGTGGAGATGGCGGGACAGACCGACGATGTCCAGCACAGGCGAACCATCGACACTACCTCTGATGGTCAGGTCACGGACCGCTCGGCTTCCATCCAGGAAGGGGTGGTGGACGCCGACGGCAACCCGATCTTTCAGTCCCGGGAGCAGACCCTGGCTCCAGACGGCACGCGTACGCTAGACGAACAAGTGGTCCGTCCCGACGGCGGAACCTCCACCCTACAACGCGTTGAGAGGCCGGACGGAACAGTTGGTGAGACTTATAGTTTTGAGGGAGACCAGGGAACGGTTCAGCGCGCCACCGCCCAGGCGGCCGACGGTAGCGCCGAAACGCGCACCGAGCGAAACTACTCGGTCGACCGGCCCCTCGAGAGCGTGCTGGCCGAGCAGGCGGTCGAACGACCTTCCGTTCCCGATGCCGCCAGAGGACAGGTTGTCGACCTCCCCGCCGGTGACCGGAGCGACACCTCCGTCCGAGAGCTCGAGGTGGTCTCCACCGACCCGGCCGGGCAGTCTCAGCTGCAATACTCCGAACAGTCGTACTCGCAATCGTCAGGCGATGTAAGGCTGCGCGGTTCCGACGACCCCGCGCGACACAACACCTGGACCGACACGTTCCCCGCGGGAATCGCGCCCGACAACGAAGACTCCAGCATTACCCATACCGTGACCCGTGTCGTCTCGCGCGATGAGGAAGGCAAGCTGGTGGAAGCCACGGGCGCGTCTCAAACACTGACATTGACCGGAGACCGTATCGAAGGAATGGGTGAGGGCGAAGTCAGTGTCACTCGCACCGATTCCTGGAATTCCGCGGGCGAGAGCGCCGAGTCTTTTCAGGCGAGGGGTTTCGAGCAGCAAGAGCTTTACGCCATGTCCCGCGGTACCGATGATTCTATCGAACGTTTCTCGGCCGAGGTCGGCGGACGTTTGGTGAGCGCGGGCTATCCAGCCGAGGCGGGTAGCCCCTTCGACCACTACAACCTCAGAGATGGACTGCAAGAATGGATGGGTGATGACCCCTCTAGCAGACTCGACGTCGGAGTCACGGTGGGACGCAACAGAGATGGCGAGGTTGTCTCCAACGACTTGACCCTCGATTCCCGAGACCCTGATGGCAACGGCAAGACGGTCGCCCGAAGTGAAGGCCAGGGTCTGACCAGTTGGAGCTATTCCAACTACGGAAACGATGGTCAGGACTATCGTCGCCAGACCGTTTTCGAGGGAAGCGACGTCTCCACTTATGAGGAGTACCAGACCACCGGGGAGGGTCAATTCCGCCGGACTTCTCGGACCACCGATGACGGAGTCGTGATCGCCGGAAGTGACGCCTCGCGTCAGGAAGTGAGCGAAGAGCAGCTGCGCGCCTCGGTGGAAGACGGCAGCTTAAGCCAGGGGCAGATGGAGCGAATGCTCCAAGACGGTCCCCCTTACGTAGTGGAAAAGGGGAGCGAGTTCGCAGCCGCCTTGCGTGACGAGGACGGCGGATTTCAGCGCGACGAGAACGGAAACCCCATTCAGCCCGGTTATGCTATCTCTTCATCGACCATCTCTAACGGAGACGGCTACTCGGTCTCGGATTTTACCCGTAGCGATTTCCAAGAGGACGGAGGCGCCTTGGAATCACAGCTATCGACGGTGACGGATCCTTTGGCCGATCCACCCGTGACCGGCACCGCCACAAGAGGAGAGCGTTCCAATACGGGTGCTTATCGTGAAACCGACTCCGGCCAGCTCGCCGTGGGTGCTGATGGTCGTTTAACCATGGATGGGGAAGAGGTCGGCCAGTTCAACTTGGGCGAATCCGACCTTCCCTCACTCTTGCGAGAAGGCAGCTCATTGACCGCCCGCGAGCTTCTGGCGGCGGTGAAGGGACCCGCGATGGCCGCAGCCAATCCCGAGCAACTGGCCCGCCTTGGCCAGCCCCGCTTCAGCCTTAATGGAGGCGATGTGAACACTCCAAGACTGGCTAAGTTTGCCGACATCCTCGGGGTGGCTCACGGAGCCAGTGAGATCTTCTCTGGGATCGGGAGCGGAGACACCCGACAGGTGGTGGGAGGACTGGGCGACATGGCCGGCGGCTTCAACAGCCTGGCCGCGGCCACCTCAGCTTTGGCCGGAGAATCTCGCCTCGGAGTCGCGGCCGGGAGACTCTCCTCTTTGACCGGATACGGCTCGCTTTTGGGTAAAGGGCTCGGGGCGGTCGGGGGACTGGCCAGTCTGGGATTTGGAATCTATGACGGAATCACCGGTGAAACTGGCTATGATCGCGCCGGAGGTTGGATCGGAGCAGCTGGTGGCGCGGTGGCTGTCGGCTCTCTCTTCTTCGGCCCGCCGGGATGGGTGGTCGGAGGTATTATCTCTGGAGCTCTGGGCGTAACCTCCGTCCTGGTGAGTGGAGCCGACGACAATCGCACGGCGGAATTGGATCCCAGAATGTTTTGACGAGCAGGCTCCGACACCGACCGAGACTCCGATCTTAGCGGGGAACGTGATTTCAGCCTGTGGTGCGCAGACCCGTCGCGATGCAGTTGATGGTCAGGAGAAGCTCGGTCATCTCCTGCTCACTGGCTTTGTCGTGATGGAGCTTCTCCAGCAACGCGATCTGTTGACGATGGACAGGGACCAACTCGGCGAGACGCTGCTCGGCCCGGAGGACGAAGCCGGCTTCGCTTCGCACTTCGATCTCCCATTCGGCAAGGACCGCGACCAGTTTGGCGTGCTCTTGCTCGATCATAGAGAAGACGGCATTTCCTGGACAGAGGCGGGCATATTCTCCGGCGATCTCCATGTCGGCGATACGCGCGCCGCTATGAATAGCCTCGATGACGGAGCAGAAGAACGGCCACTCCCGCGCCATCCGAGCCAGACGCCGGCGCCGGTCCGGCTCCTTCCAGGCCAAACTGAGCGCTGTCCCCGCTCCGTACCAGGCCGAGATCAGGTGGCGACTTTGAGTCCATGAAAACACCCAGGGGATAGCTCGAAGTTCGTCGATAGAGAGACTAGGTTTGCGTCTGGCTGGGCGCGACCCGATCTTCAGAAGCTCGATGGCCGCGATCGGTGTGGCCCGCCGGAAGTAGTCCACAAAATCCGGTGCTTCCAGGAGAGCTCGATAAGCTTGGTGAGCGTCGCTTGCCAGCCTTTGCATCTCTTCGACCAGAGCCTCATCCACTTTACCGGTCACCGGCCGGTTGGCCTCGAGCATGCTGGCCAGCAGGGTCCGCAGATGGTACCTGGCTGTGGCGATATCACCGTAGCGAGAGGAGATCACCTCGCCCTGCTCGGTGACCTTCAGGCGCCCTCTCATGCTGCCGGGTGGGAGGGCCCTCAACGTTCGGGGGATCGGACCACCCCCGCGCGAGAGACTGCCACCGCGTCCGTGGAAAAAACGCAGCGCCACGCCATGCCGATCAGCGACCTTCAACATAGCCTCTTGGGCTTGGTACAAAGCCCAGGTGCCGGCCAGATATCCGGCGTCCTTGTTGGAGTCCGAGTAGCCGACCATGATCTCCTGGCAGTTGTCCAGATGGGAGAGGTTGCGCCGGACCTCCGGCAGGGCCAGCAGCCGGTCTAGGATGCCGGGAGCGTTCCGCAGATCCTCCAACGTCTCGAAAAGAGGCACCACAGGCACTCCCTTGTTCTGTAACCCCACCTCTCGAAGCAGCACGTAAACGACCAGGAGGTCCTCGACATCGCGAGTCATCGATACGATCACCGAACCGACGGCCTGCCGATCCACCTCATTTCGTGCCCAGGCGATGACCTGCATGGTGTCCAGCAACTCACGGGTCTCGGGCGAATAGCTCTTCCACTGTATGACTAGAGGCCGAGATTGTCTTAGTTCCCTCGAGAGCCAATCTCCCCGATCGTCGATGGTCTCCCCGACACTTTCGGCAAGCTCCTCGAGGGCGCGCGACCAGACCAGGCTGTTCTCTCGGATATCCAGAGAAGCTAGATGCAGGCCGAAGGTGCGGACACGGGCCTCGAAAGGCCCCAACCAGGAGATCCCGGCCTGCCGGCCGCCCAACTGCTCCAAAGTCTGACGAATCACTCCCAAATGTTCGAGCAGCTGCTCGGTGTCCTGGATAGCGGCCGTGGGCCAGTGCTCTCGCGGCGTGCCGAGACTCTTTCGTCGCTCCCTCAGGCAAGCTTTCAAGACAGCTAGCGCCTGGCGGAACGGCTCGTGAGGATTTCTCTCGCGGATCTGAGGCAGGCTTGGTAGATGAGGCTCGAAGCGATCTAGCCAGGCCTGCAAGGCCTCCGGCGCGGAAGCTATCTGGCTGGAATGCGAGCAGCGCCGCACCAGTTGGTCAAGCTCTGCCTCGTAGAGCCGGCATACCACCTCGGCATGTCGCAACAACGTACGGCGGGTTACCTCGGCCGTCACAAAGGGATTGCCGTCACGGTCGCCCCCGCGCCAACTGGCCAACTTCAGCCAGCCGGAAACGCCAGAGCCACGCCGCTCCAGGCTCGGAAGCTGCCCAGCCAGGGGGTAAAACGTCTCCGTGAGATAGAACAGGCCGTTCTCGACCTCGTCGATCACCCTGGGTTTCTCCAGGAAGATGTCTCCGGTGTAAAGCAAGGTCTCCAGGTGGGCAAGGATCGCCGTGCCGGCTTGTCTTTCTTCCCAGGAGTTAGAGGCTCCTGAAAGGGCCCATAGACCGAGATGGATCTGCCGGTAGGCCTCCAAAACGGTGAGACGCTTGGCTTCGGTAGGATGTGCTGTTAGCACCAGGCAAGCCTCACCGGGCGCGGTCTCTTCCTCCTCCACAGGCCATTCCGTCGCTTCCGGGGCAGGTGAGCTCGAGCGCCGGCAAGCTAGCCAATACTCTTCGGCTAGGTTCAGAAGCTGAAAGCGGATCGAGCGGAACTGAATGTCAGAAACCGTGTCGCGGGGGTTGGCCGACAAAGGGCGTAAGGGTAAGATGGTCTTTCGCAAACGTGCGCTCAACGCGGCATCCACAGGCTCTAGGTCGTCGGCGAGAAATGACAGAAGTTCTTGGAGTTGGCGGGACTGTCCCATTTCGTCGCCTTCAAGACGAACCACCGCGACCCTGCAGCACTCTGGCTTGCACCTCAACGACCTTTGTCTTCTATGGTTCGCCTATGAGCTTCTCAGTCGCGGCCAGCGCCCAGGAATATCCGATCAGCTCTTGTTCGAGCCGCACACCTGGGCCCCAGGTATCGTCGACAAGTCCCCGGTACCACTCCGTGTGGTTGGTGTCGGAAAGGACGAGTCCTTCAGGAGGCTAGGAGCTGTGCGATGAGATTATATAGTGACGTTGGCCTGGGGGTCCCCCGTGCCCGACCTCACATCTCCAACATGAGCTGTTCTTCTCTAGGGGTCTCCGTGGCGTCTTCTGGTTTCTGCTCGAGAACTTCAGAGATCACGCGGTCCGTCACCTCGGAGAGGTAGTCCGATAAGATGTCGGAGAAGGCGTTGTACTCCGGCCATAGAGTTTGATCCAGAAAGCTCTTCTGCACTCGAAGCATCAGCGTATTACGCCGTTGGCGCCGGTAGCGATACGGCTCCAATCCGTAACGCCGACATATCGCGGTGAACAGTCGACGCGACCAAGCGTCGACTAGCGAGAACTGGTACTCCACCGCCGGTTCCACAGCCTCGAGCTCGCGAAGACGCTTGAGAAGCCGCTCGCGAGCGGCTCCGGCGGCCGCTTTCTCTCCCTCGGTCACCCCGCCGGCGTGTAGCGCCTCGAGGAGGCGAAGTTTGTGAATGAGTGTCTCAAGATCCATTCTGGGGAAGTTTTTGACTCTCTTGGAGGGACCTGTCTTGCCCGTCGATGGCTTCTCGAGAGAGTCGTTTAGGTTGGCTCGAATTTAGACTGTGCTGACGGTGAATCGAACTTGAGCTAATGCTATACTAGGATAGTGAAAGTTCTAGACAAGATGGTGGCCGCGGTGGAGAAAGTTCGAGAGCGACTCCGACGAGCCGGCGCCGCCCTCGACCTCGCGGAAATTCCCTATGCGGTGGTTGGAGGTAACGCGGTGGCGGCGTGGGTGGCCACCGTGGACGAGGCTGCCGTACGCAATACTCAGGATGTCGACGTTCTGCTTCGGCGCTCGGATCTTGAAGATGCCAAGCGAGCTCTGTCCGTATCGGGTTTTGTTTACCGTCACGCGGCCGGCATCGATATGTTCCTCGACGGTCCTGAGGCCAAGGCGCGTGATGCCGTCCACGTGGTGTTTGCCGAGGAGAAAGTTCGACCCGAATATGCCCTACCGACACCCTCTCTCGAAGAGTCCGAACGACTTGGCGAGATCACGGTGCTGAAACTCCAGGCTCTGGTACGAATGAAGCTCACGTCCTATCGAAGAAAAGATCAAGTGCACATACTTGACCTTATCGAGATGGGCCTGGTCGATCAGCAAACCGTCCCCCTCTTACCCCTCGAGCTTGGCGAACGACTCCAAGCGCTCATCGACGACCCTGACGGGTAGAACGAGCCTCGGCACAAATTCATCTCGCCCTCGAGCACTGTTCTGAGGGTACCCTGACTCTTGAACCTTGTCGGTAGCGGCCCAGGAAGTCTTCTTGGGGGAAGAAGCGCGGGTTCCAACACCTATCGCAAACGAATTACGGATAACTGGGAGCCGTCGGGGTCGGAACCATTCACATTGGAATAGGATATAAAATAGTTACCTTTTTGAGTGACCTCGACTCGGTCGGGCCCTGTACTGTAGAAAGTATAGTCCAATGGCACGTAACCGAGAACCTGACCGGTAGCAAGATCGACAACGGAAGCCTGTGGGTGATCGGCATTGACCATGGAGGTTCCACTCACACTGTAACCCAGGAGCCCATCAGGTGAGAAGGCGGCGTCTCGTGGGTAGGCCTCCTCGACTCGGACGGTGGAAAATACATGGGAAAGATCAAAGAGGTCGAAATAGTGGAGAGCGTAGGGGATTCCTAGATTGGGAACATCGTTGCCCCCTCCGGACGGTACGAAGAATCCGCTCCCGCGAGGGTTAATTCGCAGATTGCCCCCCCCGCTCCCAGTCGTAGAAGTTGACCGAAAAACGGGCCTGTCGCCGACGATCTCAAAACGGGAAACCCTCGTCGGGCTTGTGCTTGTGCGAAACAATACATTGGGAGAGGTGCGATCGACGGCCATTAAACCAGTGATTGACCCATGCGCGAGCGTTCCCATGACCGTGCCGGTGGTCCCATTCAAAACCAGTAAGTTAGAGCCTGAGCGAACAAAGGCCCGACCATCCCCTCCGAAGGCGACTTGACTCGCTCCAGAGAAGCCGGGCAAAGGGATCTGATCGACGTTTAGGTTCGTGGTGTTCACACGGGTTAGATAGGGTTGACTCGGGTGGGCGATCCAAAAGGTTGAACCATCGGGGGATAGGTCGGAGCGACCCGTAGCCTCAGTGATAACCGTGTCGAGCAACTCAAGTTCGGGAAGGGAATAAATATTCAGGCCGATTGGATGAACGAAGTACAGCCGCCGATCGTCAGGGCTGGAACTCAGACTTACCAAGGTTTTATCGACCCGTTTGACTGCCAGAACGGGTTCGTCCACCACGCTGACATGTTGAGAAGTCGATAGAGAACTGACCAGATCCGTCACGCTTAGAGTCATCTCGCCTAGCGTCGTACCAAGGCGGAGAGTACCCGAATCCGCCGGTTCGTTCGAGACCTCGCCCAGCCCAGTGGACCCCAGACTCCAGGCAACCCGGTCGCCCATAAAATACCGACTCCCGTCAGAGAAAATTCCTTGGACCAAGAACCGCCGCTGGTGAGTTTTCTCTAGCACGGAAGGTCCCTGATCGATGGCCAGGTTGACTAGGCTCGCCTGATTGACTGTCACCGTAGCTGAAGCTTGAAAACCCCCACCCTGGGTTCGTGCCGTGATTGTGGCAACTCCCGACTGCAACGCGGTGAGTTCGCCCGATGTCTCCGCCGTATTGCTCACGGAGACGATGTCCGGTGCGGAGGACTCCCATACGACAGACTTGGTGAGATCCCATTGGGCGGAGCTATTGTAGAGCCCGGTCGCTTTCATCGGATATCGGATACCGACAGGAATGGTCGAAACTTTAGGGTCGACGCGGAGCCCGGTTTGAGTGACCGAAGCTGAAGAAACTGACAGATTTAGAGTTCCAGTGCGATGCACTGCACGGATATCTGTGCGTCCAGATCTCAAGATGTGAACTAAACCGTTCTCAACCGTGGCGATGGTTGGATCGTCGCTTGCCCAGACGGAATCTGTTGTAATGTCCAGTTTACGTTCGTCGCTGTAAACTTCGTGGAGATACAATTGGTAAGAGGCTCCGACTGGAGGAGTCCGATTATACCCGGGGCTTAGCTCCACGGCCTTGAGAACAGCTGGTGTGACAGTAACCGAGACTGTCTGAGCAAGCTCTAAATCTCCGAAAGGAACGACCGTGATGGTAAACGTTCCCACTCTACGCCCCTCGAAACGACTGTCTCGTCCGTTATGGCCCCCTACCGTCCCCACGGAGGGAGCGCTACTCGTGTAGGTGCATGCATATTCGATTGTGTCACTGGAATTGTTGTCATATCGTCCATAGACGCGCAGTCCAGAGCGCCCGCCGACCGGTATTGATGAACTCAGTGGAGTGACTGAGATCGACAATAGTTTGGCAGGCCTGACGATCAAGGTCTGCTGCGCGGTAGGGCCTCCACCAGGGAGTGCAGCCGTCACAGTGAGCGAGGTCGGACCCGCCACGAACCGAGTTTCGAGCTTACCTTTTTCCGTTGTGGAAAATCTCGCTACATTGAGGTCCGACGTCGCCCACGCGACATCTAGAGTCACATCTTGACGCTGTCCGTTGGAATAGTTGGCGTAAGCTTTAAAGAGCTGGAAGCTCTGGGTTGGAAGCTCGAGGACTGTGGGCTCGATAGAGATGCTGTTGATGGTCTCTTCGGTCACCTCGACCGGAACGGCAGCACTAATGTCGCCGCGAGTCGCGGTCAACGTGGCGGACCCAACTGCTAGAGTTCTGACCACCGGCGGGTTAGTGGTGTGGTCTACAACTGCGACCTCAGAGTTGGAGGAAGCCCAAGTGACATCGCCGGGTGCCGTCGAGTAAAGACCGTCACTCATCTTGAGAGTCAGGTCCAACACTTTGCTGACACCTAAGGGAACACGCACCGTCTGAGGCTCGATCAGGATCTCCTGTAATACGGCTGGGGTAATGATCACCGAGGCGGTTCCACGCCGCCCAGCAAGATAAGCATTAACCTCTACCTGGCCCAGTCCGACGGCTCGGGCGAGACCCGAAGAATTGATCGATAGCGCCATGCCGGAGACCCAAGTCACGCCGGTCAAGGGCTGGTAGGTGCCGTCGCTAAAGGTTCCCCAGGCGCTTAACTGAATCGATAAACCTTTGGCTAACGTCGCGCTTTGGGGCAAGACGGTGATCGAAGAGAGTACGGCCTCTCCAACAGTCACCTGCTGTTTGGCCTCCACACCGTCAAGAGTCGCGCTCAGCGTGAAGTCTCCGAGTTTGCGCGCGGTAACCTCGCCACCAAATTGACCGTTCGTGACCACCGCTGTCTCCTCCGACAATGTCGTCCAGACGACATCGGAGGTAATCTGACGGGACTGGCCGTCGCTGAAGACACCGTAGGCCTCGGCCTTCCGGGTCAATCCGAGTGGGATCGAAGCCGGTGCGTTGATGATGATCTGTTGGAGCTTTCCAGGCAAGATCGTCAATGCCACCTGGGCTGTAACGCCTTTCTTGACGGCCGTGATAGTGACCGACCCCTCGGCGTGAGCGGTCACCAGTCCGTTCTCATCAACCGAGGCATAGTAAGGCTCAGACGAATCCCATTCGAGGTCGTGGATCGGGATGCTGGTGTTGTCGCTGAAAGTTCCCATGACACTCAGCTGCTGAGTCAGTCCCGCGGGAACCGAAGGGGACAAGGGTGAGATGGCAAGTGAGAGCAGTTGAGCTGGAGTCACGGTGACTTGCCGAGAGACGGAAATTTCTCCGATGGAAGCGGTCAGAATCGCAGTTCCGGCGGAGAGGCCGTACAGCCTCCCATCTTCTACTCGCGCTACCGTCACGGATTCCACCTGCCAGGTCGCCGAGGCTGTCAACTCTTGCTGCGTATGATCATCGAAGATACCCATAAGGGTTAGGTCAAGGCTTTGGCCCTTTCCCACAGTCAGGTCACCCGGACTCAACTGGAGAGACTCCAGAATCGCCGCCGGAGGTTGATAGACGGGCGCTTCGACCCTCACGGTGGCCTCTCCCTCGACCACGACCTGAACTCGGCCGAGTCCTTTCACAGTCTCACCCTGAAGGTATTCCACAGTTAAGCTGATGACTTCAACAGGGACTCCGTCAAGCGTCAGCTCAGCCTTCAGTAGGTCGGATATCGGGCCAAACACGGCTCGGCCCATGGCGGTGACGCCGGTAATACGAATCCCGTCGATGCTCTCCGGCAGTTGAGCTAGCTGAGGAAATTCTAGAATCACCTGCCCGGTCGGAGAAACCGGGGGACCTACATCCTCAAAGGGGGGGTCGTTGATGACGAGGATTTCGCTGGGTTCGAGGCTCACGCTTACCACTCCGCGTCCGCGCACCGTTTCGCCCTGGAGGTACTCTATACGTAAGCTGACGGTTTCGATGGGTACTTCTTGAAGGTGAATCTCGGAGGCCTTGGCCACTGTGCGTGGACCGAAAACGGTGCGATTGTCGCTGTTGAAGCCGGTGACTCGAAGATTCGAGATCCCACTAGGGACTGCGCGCGCGAGTAACTGATGTCGAATGATGACAGTAGCGGTTTGTCCGCTGACCGTAGGGGAGATGCCTGGTGGATTCACCCCACTGACTCCCGAGCCGACGGAGTCAGCTCCTCCGCCACCACATCCGAGCAGGAGTGCGAGTGAGAGGACCCAGAGGTAGTGTCTTAAGCGACGAAGGTTAGGCATCGGGACTCCAACGAAAAAAAAGTGACTATACCCACGTTCATAATATTTTGTATAAAGATTGGTGGGGAGGCGCCGAAAGCGCAAGGACCGTCCGATGGCGTACCTCGGTCCCGCTTGCAAGTCGAGACGTTACGCAGTCGGGATATCGAGAATATGTAACTGAGGCGGGACGCAGCGATTTCGGATGGTGTCCGGACTTCGTAACGCCTGGCTTGAGGAACGCCTTCGGCTTTCGCCGCCAAGATTATGCAAAATATTATGGATGTGGATATAGGTGCTAATTGTTACAACAAGAATTATAAAATTCCCTATCAGTCAAAATTACAGGCGCCGGTGTATCGTCGAGCGGGGACTCTCCGAAGTTTCCAGCTACCACCTGGACAACAGCGCGGAAGGTCGTAAGAATAGTGCCTTGGCTCAGAGGGCAGTCAATGAGAGGCGACGGGAGCTGGCGGCTTCTCCCAAGCCTGGTGCACGAGGCCATGCGCGCTACTATGGCTTTGATCTGTCTTAAACTTGAAACTCGAGGCGGTCTTTCAACAGTCCACGGAAACTCTGACGAAAGGTCGTCCAGTCGGACTGCAGACTCAGCTGCTCCGCCAGTCGCTCGGCCTGCAGTCGCGCCCGCGTTACCGTGGCGTAGTCGAGCTCGTAAGCCCAGCCGAGGTCCATTCCCCGAAGCGCCGCGCAAGCTAATCCGTAGGCCGCCTTGGGGTATTTCTCTTTAAGGTCTTTGACCGCCGTCATCAAGGTCGAGGGGTTGCACGGCCCCTGCCAGGCCAGTTGCTGCGCCAATTCCAGATCGCCCATCCAGCGGGCGGCCGCGAACCACTTGCCGGGCTCGCCTGGAGTTTGCTCCATCATATCGGCCAGAATCTTCGCTTTGTCGAGCCCAGGATAGCGCTTACAGACGTCGCGGAAACAGTTGAGGTAGCTTCCCTCTCGAAGACGACACCCGAACCTCCGATAAGCCTCCTCGACACGTCCCTGCTCATGGAGCAGCTCTTCACAAAAGTCGGCTGACTCGGGATAGTTGGAAGCAAACTCCAAGGCTTCCTCGATCTTGCCCCGAGCCGCTAAGGAGTGTGCCCTCCATCGATCGTAGGGCCAGAAGGCAAAGCGCCTCAATTTCAACAGCTCCTCGAGCTCCTGGTGGCGTCCGGCGCCATAAAGACAAGCGAGGCACGCGGAAGTTCCGGGGAAGTAGCTGCCGGGACTCTCAAAAACGTTCTTGGTAATTTGGTAAAGCTGGGAGGCCCATTTCGAGCGTAGTTCTGGAGAGCCACAGACGTGATCGAACACCTCTCCCAAGACCTCTAAGTAGCCGTACTCATCATTCTGTAAGGCCTCAAAACATCGAGAGACACGGGCCTCATGCTCGGGAGCGTCCTTGCCCTGACCGACGATCGCCGCGAGCTCCTTGACCGCACGGTACACCGCCGCTCCTATCGCGCCGGACGAGCTATCGATCCTTTCGAGCGAGGGGACCAACTTCTCCAGCAAAAGAGTCGCTCCCTCAGCCGCCACCCCGGGCTGTTTCTTCGCCACCGCCCGAATCTCCGAAAGAGCGGCCTTCAGGTTGGCTTGGGCCTTCGCGGTTCCGTTCCAGGCGTAGGCGTTCTTGCGAAACTTACCGGCAAATTCCCACTTGTGCTTGGGCAGCTTCACCTTTGTCGCGGCTTTCAACGGAGCCTCAACGCTCGTCAACCGCTTGAGAACCTCACGCTGCTCGCTGTCGGTGATGACGCCCCGGGTGGCCAACCAACGGTAGAATCTCTTGAGCGTGGCCAGATACTCCTTGTACTCTTTGGGAACGTCCGAGATCCGTTCCGACCCGAAGTCGAGGGCGACCTGAAGGGCCTCGACCAGTCGAGCGGCGGGAAGTTGACAGGAGTATCCAACGTCTTGCGGGCTGGAGTAGTCCTCAAAGTATTCACGCCCGCGAACCTCGAGCGCGATGCTTAAGAAGTTCAGCCAAACCTCGTCACGGCGAACAGTAGCCTCCGATACGCTCTCTCCACGCTCTATGAGGTAGTCCCAGGTGGCGTCTGAAACCGACATTTCCATCCTCATGGAGTTTGTAAGAGAGAGGCGGTCACCCTTCTCCGCTCTGGTAGGTTAGGGGAGAGTCGGGTCAAGGTGTTATCGCGGCGGACTCGAGCGTAAGGCTGTTCGATATTTGTTCTCGAGGTTCCGGAGGCGTCTCGGAGAAAGCACCTCCGATGAGCAGCGACACGACCTTTGATACTTTAGACCCACAAGAGCGCAAGCGGATCCTGGACAAACTGGCTAAACTGAAGGCTCTTTCGGAATGTCGCACCGGTAACGTGAACGAAACCGCGACGGCCGCGGCGGCGATGACGCGCATCATGCTCGAATATGAGATCCAGGTGGCGGACTTGCATCTTGGTCCCGCCTTTTCAGCCTTCGAGATCGTCGAGGAATCGGTCTACCAAGGAGAGTCGCTCAACGGCTTTCCCCGATGGCAGTCGAGCCTTCTTGCGAGGCTGGCGGAAGTCCATCACTGTCAAGCTTACAGAAACTCCCGCACCAACTACCACTACTGGACTCGAGTCACCGAGAGCTTTCTTATGCTTATCGGTACCGAGAAGGATATCGAGAACACGCGACGCCTTTTCTTCTATTGCGTTTCGGAGATCGAAAGACTCTGCCAAGAGTTGTGCACGGGACGACCGGTGAAGTGGAAGAACGACTTCAAGCGCGGAGCCTCTCGGGGCATCGCCGACAAAGTCGAGGCCGAGCACGAACGTATTTTGAAAGAAGAGCGAGAAAAAGCTCAGGCTCGGGGAGCCGCATCTGTTGCCCTAGAGCTCTTCGACCGCAAAAAACAAGCCGTGGAATTGTTCGCCGACGAGCTCGGCTTAGCTAGCACCACCGCCCGCGTTCGCGCCGCCGCTCAAGGCCCGTACCAGGCCGGATACGTGGCCGGCTCAAGCCTCGATGTCAGCGGCGGCTCGCGGCCACTTTTGACCAGCGGTCGCTAGTGCTAGGAGTCCAGATCGTCTGCTAGGCTCACACCGGAATAAAGCTGAGCCAAATTGAGGTGGCAGCCGAGAGCTTCCAAGCTGTCTTCGGCTCCCTCTTTCCGAAGATAGAGCCATGAGCCTTCGGAACGGCGGTATTGCTCTACGAGCATGCAGTCTTGATGGACCAAGAGGTACTCCTGCAGAGACGGAATCTTCTGATACGTTAAAAACTTCATTCCCCTATCGTAGCTCTCGGTGGAGGGAGAGAGAACCTCGATGATAAGGGATGGATTGAGCACCACATCCTTGGCGGAATCGTGAAACTGCAGCTCGCCACACACCGCGGAGACATCGGGATAGAAGAAACGAGTGCCTTGCCGCACCTTGAGATCGCTGGGGAACACCTGACAGCCTCGGGTCCGCAAGGCAGGACCTATTTCCATAATAAGGTTCGCAACCAGAATGTTGTGGGGAATGCTTGCTCCCGACATCGCGTAGATCATCCCGTCGATATACTCGCTCTTTCTTTCAGCCCGACGTTCGAGAGCGAGATACTCTTCAGGAGTGTAGTCCGGAATTTTTGGTTGAGTGGCCATCGAGAGAAATTTCGAGATTCTCGAGATGAGTTCCTCGACGGGGTAAGTACGCGCTCTGCCTAATCACGAAGCGAGGGCTTCCCCTTCAGTAGTCCATTTCCCGACTTACCTTGAGCGGACTGACAAGATCTGTCACCTCCCTGGGTTAGGCTCTCTCCAGAAAACTTGGAGGGAGCGATAGAAATGAGTCAACGTCAGAAAATGGGATTGGGAGCATCCGCCGCGCTCTTGTTCGGAGCCTTCTGCCCGGTGATGCAGATACCGATCGTGGGAAGCGTGAGTCTTGTGCAGGGGACGGCTGGCTATATTCTGATGGCGATGGCGCTGGTCGCGGCTGTGGCCGTGTCCAAACAGCGCTGGAAAGTTGTGTGGGTACCGGCGAGCATAGCGGCAGCTCAGTGGGTTTGGATGCTCGGGAAATACCTGCACGCAAAATATGAGATGCAAAGGGAGATGGCGGAGCTTGAGGACAACCCCTTCGCGGGGCTAGCCCAGCTAGCCATAAACTCGGTCCGCCTCGACTGGGGGGTCCTCGTGTTGCTTTTGGCATCGATCGGATTGGTGTGGGTTGCTTGGGGGCGGTTTTGGAGGGAGGGCTGAAAAGAATAGATTCACTCCAAGTCAAGAACTCGAGATGAGTCCTTGGTAGCGCTGTAGATAGGTATCCAAGACCTTTCGCGGGAGCCGGACAGTGATGTCCTCATCGAAGACATTCAAGGCGTCGACAATCGCGGCAGCGTCCAGAAGTTTCGCCGTATATAGCTCGTCGAGAAGCCAAAGGACTCCGTGGACTCTGATCCCCCTAGCCTGCGCGACGCGCCTCAATCCGCCGTCGCCTGTGAGGAGGATAGAACCAGTGAACGTTTCGGCTACGACCAGCGCGAATGTATCGGCTACGGAGAGGTACTGGTGAGAGTCGCGAAGCTCTTTGACTTTTTTTATCTCAGGCGGGCCAAGTTCAACAACCTCGAATCCCAGCTCTCGAATGTTCATGTTGTCCAGTGTCAGGAGTTCATTCTCAACCACGTCTGGGAGAAGAAGTCTGTAGTTCAGGTGCGAGTAGCTCTGCAGCAGCCCAGCCTTGAATAAGTCGATCAGGACGGACGCGTCATTGACGATGAGATCCATCGTCGACCTAAGATTGGCCTCGAAGAACTCGCTCGACTTCTGATACAGGTTTCTCGAGAAGCTCCGCCGCCTTGGAGAGTCCTATCAAGCCTTCCGCAAGAGCTTGGTAACATTTTCTCTCGAAGACGCGAGGCATCTCCTTTGAGCCACGATCTTCTAGTGGCTCCAACTCCTGAGGCTCGGTCTTGCCCCGCCAGCCCCTGCCGAAAGTTCGGCAGCCGTACTCATACTGTGATTGAGAGGTATGACCAAGCTGATAAACTCTGTACCAGAGCGCGGCCGCGCTGACTCGGTAGACTTTCTTGAGTGCCAAGATCTCGACCGCCTCGAACCTGTGTCGGGGAAACCCGAAGGTCATCGCCAAGTGTTCCTTGGGCATAAGAAAGGCTCCGGCAAAGCGATTCGCCGCTTTCTCGGTCGCTTTCTCGTCGTCGGGGATGACCAGGTATCGATGGGCCAGCTCGTGCAGAAGGGTCAGTCGCCTTCGTTCAAGAGACTGCTTACGGTTCGCGACCAGAACGTGGACGGGGTCCTCCTCGTCTCGATGAACCTCACAGGTTAGGCCCGAAACGTTGTCGGGTAGGTCGATGACAATGACGATGTGGCCACGTTCTTCCAGCAGTTCGGTCACATCAGGGATGGGACCCGTCCCAAGTTGCCATTCCCTTCGGAGACGGTTGGCAAGATCTTCACCCTCTTCAGCAGAGCTAACCTTTTCTTGCACAACCTTGGAAGTGTGGAGCGGTGCCCCCAGGATACACTCCAGCTGCAGGTAGCGTTCCACGTATCCTACGACTTGTGCTTCGACTTTGGCTTTGTCGCGAGCGGAAGTCCTAGAGTGTTTACGGAAGTCAACTTGGCCAAGTCGGGTGTTTTTCGGTGCGAGCAGATAGTCTAAAGAGACATTGAGAGTGTTCCCCAAGGCCAGAAGAACCTTGGAGCCGGGAAGCATCTCATCGCGTTCGTATTTGCCGAGAGCCTGAGCCGAGACCAGCCCATCCATCTTCGCGGACAGGTCTCGCAGAGACAAACCTTCTTTCAAACGGGCAAGTTTAATTCGATGTCCAATTTGTCCGTTATCCATGTAGCCAGATTACAATTTTCATGCTAGATTGTAAACTAAGACAAAAGAGCCAGGGTGCCTAGCCGTCGGGCTAGACACTCCGGCGTCGTGAAGAAACATAGGTTTCGTCGCACCCCGGTTAGGTTCCCTGCTCTGTGTCTATCTTCAATCGAAAGAGAGAATGTACCATGGGTAAAAAACCAGGGACAAACGTAGGAACGAACGGCGGAATCTATCAGGAGGTCGGTCCGCGCGGTGGGAATAGGCCCAATTTCGCGACCGTTCCCGACAACAAGCCTCTTCCGCCGACCACCTCGCCTGGAAGCACGTGGAAACCAGTGAAGGTAACGCCACCGAGCAAGCGCTAGCGGCTGGGTATAGGCACTTGAAAGGCCGAACGGACGCTATTTAGGAGCGTTCGTTCGGCCTTGTCGTGTAAAAAACACTGCACTCAGGGCAGATGCTAATTCTTCGATGGAAACTTGGAGTGCGTAAGCCAGTTGCGAAAGGTGACTGGGACATGAGCCTCGGAGGAAGCATCAACCCCGTCGAAAGCTTGGCCGACGCCCTCCAAGTCGCCGCCGACTCCGGCGCCAAACGCCTCCTCCTCCCCATGGCCAGCGTCACCGACATCGCCACCATCCCCGGCGAACTCTTCGCCAAATTCCAGACCAGTTTTTATGCCGACCCACGGGATGCGGTGTTCAAAGCTCTGGGGGTGGCGTAAGGGATGGATGCATTTGGGATAGGTTCGATTAACGTGGATTTCTCTGGACTAGATGACCGATGGAGACCGACTTGGGTACTACGAGAGACAAGCACGACGCGACTCGTCTTCCTAGCTGAATTCATTCACGATAATGCGAAGGATGCCGAAGCTAACGTCAAGGGGACGTTTGCTTTTCAGCGCAAGAAACCAAGCCAGCCGTGGGAATCTCCAGAGAGTATAAATCTCGCATCCCTCAAGGCTGGCGAGGGAGTCAAGCTCGCTATTGACAGTGCCGCGACCCGCAAACTTTATGACCACCTGCAAAAGCGTTACGGCGACGACACATCGCTGGGCTTGGGCAAAGCTCTCGAGGCTCTGGTCGGTTCGCTAGCGTCTGATTGGCAGGCCATCCTTCTCTCAGAGAACTCGGGCGCAAGGCAGGCATTTGGCAAGCTGCTGAAATGGGCAACTCAGCTTGATGATCTTGAGCAGGTCGCGAACCAGCTCGCTGACTTGGACCAAGCTTCACTCGCAAACTTGCAGGCTGCTGTCCAGTTGAGAGCTCTCACTTCCTTGAGAGACGAATGGCACGACAACTGGACGTGCCAAGATGAAGAGTTCTGGCAAAAGCAGATCGCGTCGAGTCCGATCTTATTGCAGCAGATATTTGAGGCGCCGGTCACTATTGTGAAAGAGAAAGCTTATGTTGGTGGGAAGAGTGTTTTCGACGACCGCGGAAAGCTGGTAGACTTCTTGCTCAAGAACTCCGTTACCCACAACGTTAGCTTAGTAGAAATTAAGACGCCAGCAACCCCGTTGCTAGGAAGTAAGTATAGGACGGGAGTTTTTCCTCTTTCAGGTGAGGTGATGGGTGCGGTCGCGCAGGTGCTCACTTATCGCGACTCGCTGAGTAAGGAGTTTCGGACGTTGGTTGGCAATTCGGGTGGAGGTTTTGATTGCTTCGAACCGTGTTGCGTTATAATCGCCTGAAACGCTAGTGAAACTTTGACAGAGGAAGACCATAGCCGCTCATTTGAACTCGCTCGAAGCCAGATGCGAGACGTGAAGATCGTGACCTACGATGAACTGTATTCGCGTCTTGAGGGCCTGATCACGCTACTTCAACAGGTCGAGCCAGCGTAGTGGCTTACTCTTGGAATAGGCAGTATCTAGTGTTGTAAGCGTGGAGCTTATTTCAGTAGCCCACAAAGTTCAAGCAGGCGCCGTCTTCAACATTCTGGAAGCTCCTCCGGATGACCAGGAGTGCAAAAAATCATCTAGAGCTGAGAGTGGAGAAACTCAGTAAGGGCTACCGACTTGGTGGTCGAAGCTTTTGCCCGCCGGTACCGGCGGTTAGCCCGGAGAATAACTCCTATGTATGACAATATCGCCGAACTCCTTGAGCAGATCAGTCTGGGCGAGGACACCTTTCTCGAGTTCAAAGAGGTCCGTTTCGCGGGCGACAAGGTGAGCGCGCCTGAACGTAAGGACCTCGCCGATGAGCTTGCGGCCTTTGCTAACGGTCGGGGCGGGGTGTGCTTGTTGGGGGTGAGTGACCAACGCGAGGTTCTCGGCATCCCCGTGGAAGGTCTTAACCTGGTGGAGAATCGAGTGCTCGAGGTCTGTCGGGATTCCGTCCAGCCTCCATTACAGCCAGTGATTCATCGGCTCAACCTTCCTACTGACCAGGGGGGACGGGTCCCCGTTTTGAAGGTAGAGTTGGAGCGAAGCCTTTTTGTACACAAAAGTCCTGGCGGATACTTCTACCGTGTCGGCAGTGACAAGCGTGAGATGGCTCCTGATTTTCTTGCCCGTCTCTTTCAGCAGCGAAGTCAAAGCCGGATCATTCGCTTCGATGAGCAGACCGTAGCTCAAGCGACGCTTGACGATCTCGACCCGGCCCTGTTGGGGAAATTTGCAAGTCGACGTATCGACGACAGTCGCGAGAGTTTGCTTCAAAAGCTGGCGATGGCAAGATACGATGATGCTGGGACTCTGGTACCGACGGTCGCCGGTGTTCTGATGGGCTCATCCCAACCGGAAAGGTGGCTTCCCAACGCTTTTATTCAAGCGGTGGCTTATCGAGGGACATCGATCTTTCCTGATGGCGAGTCGAGATACCAGATCGACGCGGCGGATATCAAAGGGCCGCTCGATCTTCAGGTCAAGGACGCTCTGACTTTTGTCCGAAAGAACATGCGTGTCGCCGCGGTCAAAGACCAGGGTCGGCGTGATATCCCCGATTTTGATCTGCTCGCGGTGTTTGAAGCCTTGGTGAACGCCGTGGCTCATCGAGACTATTCGATTTACGGCTCAAAGATTCGCTTACGCCTCTTCTTTGACCGGCTGGAACTCTATTCGCCGGGAGCTATTCCAAACACAATGACAGTTGAGAGCCTTCCCTATCGACAATCCGCTCGCAATGAGGCGATCACAAGTCTTTTGGCGCGCTGCCCAGTCTCGTCTGAGACGTCGGAACTCTCAGCTAGAACTCATCTGATGGACAAGCGAGGGGAGGGAGTCTCGTTGATTCTCCAACGCAGTGAACAGCTCTCCGGCCGTACCCCTGTTTACAAGCTCATCGACGAATCTGAGCTGTTGCTCACGATCTACGCCGCCAATGGTGGGGAGTGAGATTGAACGACGTCCCATGATATGTCAACGACCATCCCAAACGGTTTAGTCACTTACGCGTTTCTTCACCCTCGCCATCTCCCGATACCGACAGAGAGTATTGGCGAGCTTTATCTGACGTGGGGTATGGCAGTCGGCCTCGAACAGCTTGGGTGAGGCGACGATGATGGCGGCGCAGCGGGCGCGACTGGTGGCGACGTTGAGGCGGTTGGGGCTGAAGAGAAATTCTAGTCCACGTGGAGCATCTTCGGGAGAGGAGCTGGCCATCGAATAGATCGCCACGGGCGCTTCCTGGCCTTGGAACTTGTCCACGGTTCCCACGGGGACGCCCTCGAGGGACGCTGCTTTCAGAGCATTGGCAATTCTCTGAACGTGGGCATTGAAGGGGGCGACGATGCGAATATCAGCGGGCTCGATGGCGTGGGTGTTTCCGTGTTCATCCACCCATTGGGTCTGCTGGAGAAGGTGAGAGACAATCCGAGAGACCTCGGTCGCTTCCTCGTCGGAGGCGCTGGAGTTCCCCTCGTGGCTGACTTCGGCTAGCCAGAGCCCTCCACCGTCGAAGTCTCCACCTACGAGAGTTTGTCGCTCAAGGCCGGGTTTGGAGGAGAGTTTCCCGGCGTAGAACTGCTCGGAGGTGAAGGCGCAGATCGCTGGAGAGAGGCGCCAAGTGGTGGGGAGGAAGAGGCCACGTTCCGGGGGGATGGTCTCTTCCTCACCCAAGATGTATTGCAAGGCGGAAGCGCCGATGCCGTCAGCGTGGCTGCCCTGAGAAGGTTGCTCCAGCTGTTGGGGGTCGCCTAGCAACACCAGACTCTTGGCACCGCGCGCCAAGGCGAGTGTGTTGGCTAGCGAAATCTGACCGGCTTCATCGACGAAAAGAAGATCGACGGACTGCTCAAACTCGTCTCGCGCCCACAGCCAAGCTGTCCCGCCGAGAACATTGACCGCGCTGGACTTGAATAAGGAGAAGCACCTTTTGTTATCGTCAGTGGTGGCTATGCTGCCCGTTTCTGGAAGCTCACACTTGTGAAGGATATTTGCGCTGATGCCGTCGTCCTGTGCCTGTTTCTCCACGGCTTCTAGAAAGTTCCGGATCACCTTATGGCTAGTTGCGGTGACTCCCACTTTCAGTCCAGCCTTGAGAGCGGCCACGGCCATCCGAGAGCCGGTATAGGTTTTCCCAGTCCCAGGCGGTCCTTGTATGGCAAGGACGCTTCGGTCGAGACGGGTGACGATCGATGTTGCGTAGTTCGCGATCGAGGGGTCGACCTTGTCTTTGGGAGGGCTAAAGCTCGACTCGACAAGGCGGGGAGGCTGTCGCATCAAGAGTTCTCGCTCTGGACAGGCGGGGAGATTGGCGACGCCGCCAACATTGGCAGCTTTCTGTCCTAAAGCGAGGAGAGCTTTGAGAACCGCTCCGGGCTTCACGATGCCTTTCGTTACGAGAACTGTTGGATGGAGGTGGAGCTTAGAAGGACCGACCAAGATATCGATCCTTCGCTCTTTCGGATAGCAAGCCTCGACGGGTCCGAAGTTGGGCCCATTTGGAAGTTCAAGGCTCTCCTTTGGCAAGAACTCCGCTTCTTGCTCCGGATATCGGAAGCGTCGGACCATGCTCTGTTTCCGCGGTTCGACATCGCGCTCGAAGACCAATCCACTCAGAGCCTTCTTTTCTCCAAGCATCTCTTCAGGTGAAAGATCGCAGAGGCGAAAGTACTCCCACCATTTGGCGTTGTCTTCGCGCCGATGCCAGTCTAGCAGGTAGGCGAGCTGATAGTTGGCCTCCATCTCGGGATTTTGAGCGCGTTCTTCGGGGTCTAAGGAGACGCCTTGCAACAGCTGGGATCGCAGTTCTTCCACCCGTTGGTTGGCCTCGTCGACTTTTTCTGACGCCTTGCCCTCTCCGATAGGCGGGCGTTGGATGACGATGCCTTGCTCCGCGATTTCAAGCCGTCGCTGCTCTAGCCAGTCACGTAGGCGAACGGTCGAAACGCAATCGTCACGATTGTATCCGAGTACGGTCTCTTTCATCGGGGCGGTGATAACCTCGGCTCGGCCGAGTTCTATGGCTTGCTCGAACTGTTTGAGGGTTCGAGCTGCATCCTGTAGTTCTACCTGACGCCCGAAGTCGTAGAGCGGTTCGAGGTTTTTGATGGAGTAGCGCTCAACACCAACCAAGAAACCTTGCCGTATGACGGTATAGAGATCGATGAAGCGACGACCGCGCAGCAAGTTGTCGACCTCGTTTTCCCGAGTGGCATAGCGGCCCATCAATCGCTTGAGGGCGCTCGGTTCATAAGGCGCGTAGTGGTAGATATGGGCGTTGGGATACTGCCGAAGTCGGTCGGTGATGGTGTCGATCAGCTTTTCAAAGGCAAGTTTTTCTTCTGTGGAATTGTGAGCCCACCAATGCTGATAAACCTCTGCGCCTTCTGAGGAGAGCGTCACTAGGCCGAAGAGGTAGTCGCGACCCGCGAACGGGTCGCCCTCGAGGTCGAGAAAGAGATCGCCTGGGCACGGCTCTGGCAATCGGGCAAGGCCCAGTAGGTTTGGAGAATCCTGCTCCCAAATGGGAATGACCTGATAGGTGAGTTGCCCAGCGGCTCTAGTCTCGATCTGAATTTTGGCCTGGTCACGAACACGTTCATATGCGCCCACACTCCCGCGAAGAGCTCGGAACGGTTCGCCAGTTGTGACCTGGGATAACGCGGTGGTCGTCGCAAGCCCACACACGGGAAGCTCTCTTCGCTGCATCTTATTGATACCCGCGACGAGTGACAGATGATCGGTCTGTCGCCACCACTGCTGGCAGTTCCCGAACCAGGTGCAGATGGTACAGTGCTCTACTGGATCGGGCTGATGCGTTATTTCTAAGTGAGCGAGTTCTTGCTGAACTTCCAGCTCAAGACGTCGCTTCATTAGGCGGAGGTAAGCCGCGTATTCCTGAGTACGATAGCTGTGGACCACCTGCTCAAAGTGAGAGTCAGGCGGAGGTGAGACGACATGGAAATTCTCGGGAAGAATACCCTGGAGTGTCTCGAGGAGATCGCAATAGAGACCTAGCTGCAGCACAGTCGTTGCACGCGTCTCGCGGGCGAGTTTGGTGTCGGCCGGCTCATAGGACCAGTCTCCGAAGTTCGGACTCGGTGTCGGAACCCGGAGAAGAAGATCGGGAAATCCGAACCAGACTTCGTTGCCCAGACCTCCCTGTACGATCACCTCGTCTCCAGCTTGCATGGCGGCCATAGTCCGCCGCATGGAGATTTCCGGGGCCTCGAATTTGGAAAGGTCGACGATGCGCTTTCCGTTCTCCCGAAGCTTACTGACGTACTCCCGCTCGTGACGTAGTCCCAACTCTTGGAGTGTCTCGACGAGGGGGTTGGAGCGTACCGGTTTCTTGCGTACCCCGAGGGCTGCGGAAAGCTCGAGAACGCTACGGTGACGGCAGGATAAGTAGTGAGAAAGATCGGTGGGGGATAACCGGAATTTGCCGTTAAGAACCTTCAAAGCCTTCCCCTCAGAGGCTCCCGTTCTCAATGAGTATGAAGAACTCCTATCCGATGATGGCTTTCGTGGCGTGGTGCAAAGCGAGAGCCTTACGCAACTCGTCCCGCGAAGCTATCTCAATCGCCCCGGACTAGAGAACCCTGGCGCTTTAGCTCTTGAGCTATGAAGGGCGCCAGTCTCGTCGCCTGTCTCTTAGGATTCGAGGGTCGTGCCGGATAGCCCGAAGTCAATCGAGGATTCAGATTGTGGGGCCATCGACACGTGAGCGCCCACCACGCCACATCGAGGAGGAAACTCTTGCCCAGTCCGTTGTCGCCGGTAATGAGGTTCAGACGCGGAGCCAACTCCAAACGCATTTTCACGACGGGCCCGACATTTTGTATGAGCTGCCCGGTTTCGTAAGCCGTAGGGCCAGTCCTCAGGCAAGCTAGCCAGAGGCTATGCCCGGAGCATTGCTCCTCAAAATGTTGACGATCGTCACTGAACGTCATCGAGCTATCGGATAGAGTTGCCCCATGGAAATCACGGACCTAACTCGGAACCTCTCAAAGAAGCTGACCTCGGCCCCGAAGATGCTTGTAGATACGGTGACAGGCGCACCCCAAACTTGTCGGAATGTCATGACCGGCTTCTACGAAGAGGGACGTGCGACTATAACGGATGGATTCCGCACTGCGGACTCGGCCGTTGAGCAACTTGCAGACCAGTCCCGCAAACTGAAGAACCTCGCTGTCAAAAACGGGAACTTCGCGCAGGCTGGCGGTCGTCCAGGCGCTCCGGTTATCCACGGCAACGGGATTTCCCGTGTCGGGGAGATCGCGTTGGGGGGCAAAGAAGCCCAACTCACCCGTGGCCCGGTGACGGTCGATGAAGCGATCTCTTTCATCGCTGAGAATTGGAAGAATTCGGGGCTAGAGCCCGGCATTTACAATCGCCTTGCTATCCTGAGCATGAACGGCAAGATTGAGGTTGGAGACTACGGAGATACCGGAAATGCGGCGGAGTACACCTTGACCGGGAAGATCAAAGTGAATAGAGACGTCCTCGGCCTGAAAACGGATTATGACAGGGTTGCCGCCGACCATCGCAAGAACGCCGCACGGGCTGGCAATAGCGAGCAAGGGCGTAAACAGAGCGCTTTTGCTGAGCGAGCCGTCAAGGAGAGACGGCGCGAGTTACTGGCTCTCACTCAGGCCCTTGTGCATGAGGCAGCGCATGCCCACTATGGTTTTAGCCTCAGCAAGTCCAACGATGAGTTTGATGCCTACTCTATCGAAGCGATGTGGAATGCGCATCTGTGGCGCACTCATCCGGAGGACCGCAGGATCCTTGAAGGTCTAGACTCGAATACCATTTCGGGGTCGCAGGCTGCAACCAGAACGCCTGTCTTCTCCAAAATTCCAAGGCGGTGAGATCTCCGTGAGAATCGCTTCAGGCGGAAAACTGGCTATCCTTGTGATACTGGCCCTTGTTGCCTTGGTCGTACGATTTGCGCCTCGAAGAGACAGGACTGGCCCGGAACGCACCGCCCATCTTCACGCCGTGGCCTTCGACATCGCCGCCTATGCACTCAAAGCTGGAAATAGGATGCCCTCATCGACCTCGGACCCGGAGTTCCGAGCGGCTCTCCCGCAGGAGTTTTCAGAGCTTGAGAAACGCTTTGTTTTTAACACGAGGCTCTTCGGTCAAGACACGTTGAAGATGACGCAAGCTCAGCTCCAGGCTCCTTTGGTGATCCAGCGCGAGCCCCTACGGGCTCACCCTGATCGCGTTCTGCTCAAGTATGTCGATCTCGAAGGAGAGGAGCACAACGTCGATTCGGATGTGTTTCCTCTTTCCGATTTGGACGACGCCTCTCGCCAGCAGGTCACAGCCATCATCGCCAGGGCTAAGGACTAAAGCGCCGCATTTCCTGAACCTTTACTCAGCGCTTGCCCGTGGCGGTGTTCTCGGCCCCGACGCTAAAGGGCAGGCTAGGCACTTAGGTCTCGAGCGCTATGGAGAAGTGGCGGCGTTGCGCGTGTTGCCGAATTTTTCGATGAGGTACGGGCGATGAATTTCATAGATTTCCTTTCGTGACACGATAGAATTTTCGGTGTGATGGCTGTGGTCGGGTCACCTCGCCTCACCCTAACACGGTCTCGCGACAGTTTTGTCAGGGCGCCTCTAACGCGCTCTAGGAGTTCGCAAGCCTAGGGCAAATCCGATGAGGACTCCGATCATAAGTTGAGCGAGCACCAGACTCCACATCCCGCTCGACCGCGCTAGGCCATCAGCCGCCAGCGCGAAGGTCTTTGCTCCTTCGGAGAGCGAACTGAGGATCGCGACGACGATAGCCATCGCATTGGCGAAAAGGCCGAGCCCAAGGATGAGTAGCGGGGGGCCGAAGACCATACCGAGAAACTGACCAAGACAACTTTCGAACTCTGATACTGACAGACCGTGTCAGGTGCTCCATCGTTTGCTCGACTGTTTACCACGATAGTTCAGGTCCCTACCAGCGGCGTATTTGTCTCAGCCCTTCTCCACCATCTCCCAGAAGCTGTACTTTCGGCCATGTCGAGCGCGGAGGGCCGGGACGTAGCTGAGGTGTTCCGGGTCGATTTCTTTGAGGATTCGATAGTATTCGGCCGCATAGTGGTAGGCTTTCGACTTCCCTCGGGCGAGGATGTCTTCTAGCAGGTGGCGGTAGCAGATCACCGCGGCCTGTCTTTTCCCTCGGCATTTCAAGAGGTTGGCCAAGTCCGCCAGGTGGCCGTAGAATGAGTGCTCTAGTTTCTGGCAATTCTCAAGAACGTAACGCTCAGCCTCCTCGGTGTATCCGAGGTGCAGCAAGAGGGAGGCATTTAGAGCGTGGAACTCGGTGTGGGGAAGAGATTCCGCCACCTTGGTGCTCAGCTTGTCTCGGTACTCTTCTCCTATTTCTTGAACCAGTTTTTCGAAGTCATCCACCGTTGGATAGGCGATGAATCTCTCCCAGCTTGCCAAGAAATGTTCGGCGGTGCGCCCGAGCTCCTTGAGGCAACGAATCCTGAGGTCCCGTCCTTTGTATCCGTCCGATGCCTTGCCGCTTGGGTCGGCATCCAGGCGCTCCAGCGCGCTTTGAAATTCACCTTTGTCCAGATGCATTTGGGCGAGTTTGAGAGAGTCGTCGGGCCCAAGCGCGGGCTTGGTCATGGTCAGTGTTGTCTCTAGCATGACCGAGTCGCCGAGGTGAGTGGCCAGGGATTCCAGGAGGTTCGCTACACGCCTAGGGCTCTCGGAACTGTATTTGGGTCCCTTGAGGGTGGACTCCAGACGTCTCAAACTTCCTGGAGAAAGTTCCCGAGTCACGCGGTGCCAGGCTGCGGCTCGGACGAGATATTCGTCGTGGAGTAGGAGGTCTTCGAGCGCTTCCACCACGACCTCTTCGTCCAAGCGAGAGGCGAAGCCGGCTAGCAGTTCCGCGGCACTTCCTTCAAAGAGATAGCCAACCGAGCCGTCGTCGTCATACTCCTCGATGAGGGTCTCGTCATTCTTGAAAAACTCCACCAAGGCTGAAAATCCGCTAGCCGGGTCGATCCCAGGGTCGTTGAGTTCGAGTAGGAGTGTCTTTAAGCGGTGGATGTTGGAGCCTCCCGACAGCGCTTTCTGTAATCCGCTCCGAAAGCGCGTCACCTTCTCCTCGGGATTCACGAGAAGTCTCTCGATGGCGGGCTCGATACAGTCCGCGGCGTATCTCAGTTCGATCAGAGCGGCGGCGAGTTTTCGCGATGGCAGCTGAGATAGTTGTTCTAGGAGTGCTTCCGAGCTAGCTTCCATAGATGAAGGGATGCGGAATCGGAGATGAGTTTCCTTTGGCCGGGCAGCTTTACTTGGTGCTGGGAAAGGTCTCCCATCATGGGTCAAGTTTAGGAGTGTGCGTCAGTTTGTGGTCATAGCGGCTCTCGCGGCTTCGGCTTGCACTCCTGCTTTATCTCCTCCCGTCCCCGTGGTCCAACCGGCTCCGGTCGGATGCACCGGGGAGGATATCTTCACCTCGATGTGGAGCGCGGACGTGTGGTCGCCCTCAGCCTGACCAGACCGGGCTACAAGCCGAACTGGGCTCTGTGGAGTCAATGATCCGAACACATTCCCTGGACCTCCTTCATCTTTCGGCTCGTATCGCGTCAGCTCCTTACGGAAGCTCTAGCAGCGGTCCGAGCTTCTCTCCTTGGAGAGTGCGCCGGATGATGGCTGAAGCTTCCACGTAGGAGCGCCAGCGAGCCGACCTTCTCTCCACCAGGTTCGAAGATCGTCGATCGTGGTCTCGGCTTGTTTGATGAGTCCGGCTCCTTGATAGGCTTGGATCAGCTTTGAAAGCCCGCGCGGGTCGTCTGGCTGAAGTTCACGGTAGTGACGAAAGGCAGCGATCCCTTGTTCGAAGTCGCCGGTGTAGTTTGCCGCCATCCCGAGATTGAAAACGATGCCCGGCGAGTCGGGTTCGAGTTTCTGTGCTTGACGCAAGAGTTCTAAGGCGCCTTTGTAGGCCCGCCTTTCCATGTACGGAAGGCTTTGTTGAAACAAGCTGTTTACGCCCCTCGAGCCCTGGGCCGCGACACCTGGGATCGATGAGTTTCTTTGCTCATTGCTACCATGGTGCAAAGGGGGGGCGGGGAAAGACGCGAAGTCTTCGATATGTCCCTATCCGCTTTCCCAAGTCCCTGGAAATCGATCTGGTTTCATCCTCGTCAGACGATTCGAATCTTGCTGGATTCGCCGGACTCTGATCGATACGCCTGGAAGATTGCGAAGGGCTTTGGCATAGTCGCCGCGGTGTTCGCGGGTCTTGAGGAACTGGGTAGGACCAACTCCTCGCCCTGGATTTTCCTCTGGGTCGTTCTGGCAACCTATGCCTACATGTTGTTTTCGCTTTGGCTCACGGGACAAACGGGAGCGGCGGTCGGGAAATGGATGGACGGTTGTGGTAGCGCGCGAGATGTCCGCATTGCCGCCGCCTGGAGTTGGGCTCCGGCCTTGTTGATCTACCCGGTTCAACTTGCTGCCACGGGATATGTGGTGGCTGGTGGGCTCGGGACGGAGCAGCTTTTCGAGACAGTTCCTGGAATGATGTTCCTATCTTGGACCCTTCTCATCTGCTTTTGGAGCGTCGGGGTCGGGGCGGCCACGGTTTCCGTGGCGCACCGGTTTGGCGTGGTGAAGGGGGCGGTCACCAGTTTTGTTATGAGCGTGCCGTCGTGGCTGCTCGGGATGTTGATTTATCTTCCCTCGGAGTTCCGCTAGAAGATATAGTCATAGAGCTGTTTCTGACCAACCGAGCCAAGGAGGAGCTGGAGGAGGCCTATCGGAGGCGTTGGTTCAGAGTCGGGTGGCGGTCGGAGTTAAGAGCAATGACCTCAGTTGCGGCGCGACGCGTTATCAACGCAGAGGAGACAACTCTTGATTTGGGCTTGCCTGAGGTCGCGGATAGGTAGGGAAGTCGGAGAGAGTGGTAAACTTAGAGTCATGAGAAAACTTCTCTCCGTCATCGCCGTCGCCAGCTTACTTTGTGGCTGCGGTATCAATAGCGTCACCGAGGAGGAGATCGCGGCGATCAAGCCCGGCGATGTCTTGATCTGGCGCTACGCTAAAGCCGAGGATGACAACAAGTCCTGGATGTACACCGACCGTATCGAGACTATAGAGGGCGACAAAGTCACCTACAAAACGTCCACGAACGAGAGTACGGATAAGCGGATGACCGAGATCCGTGAGTTTCGTGAAGAGACCTATCAGACCACCTTAACCAAGCTCAAGACGTATCACGCCGAGCAGCCTCCGGACAGTAAGGTCATCATCGAGATCCAGCATCCAAAAAGTTAGGCCTTGAACTGCGCCGCGAGATGTTGGTGCTCGGTGTTGCGAACTCGAAAATAGAGGTCAGAAAGCTGTTGGCGCGGACACAGTTTCGGAATGTTGTTTACTCTCCCTGGCCCAGGAGATGTCGTTGGGCCAACCACCGCCCGCCGAGGAAGACGACGACGGTGGGCGCTAAGAGAAGTAGGACTAGCCTGACGGGGAAAGGGATGATGGGAGAGGCTGGTTCGTACAGGCCCAGGTGCCCCACACGGAAGAGCAGCATCAGAAGTGGAAAGGTGACGATGGTAAGAAACACCATGAGCCCTCCCTGGGTGCGTACTTTCCCCTTGATCGGGCTGACGGCGAGAAAGAGAGCTGCGGCTATTGCTCCGCCTATAGGGCAGGCCAGTACAAAGTCGACTGTTCCTTGCAGGAAATAGATCCCGGCGAAACCGCCGAGGATGCTGTAGAAGAGTCGTCTGCGGAGTGAGAGTGTGAGTTGAGCTTCCGACATAGACTAGTTCCTGTTCAACCGAGCATGCTGCTCATCCTTAACAGGCCAGGGGACCAGTTTACCACTGAGGTCTCCAGGTCGCCACCACTTGTCTCCACGGGCGTTTTCGTACTCGTCTTTGGAGTGGAAGGTGGTCAAGGAATCGCTCCAGAGAGGTCCGGTCTGCCACGGGTCTAGCACTCTCACGATGTTGCCTTCTTTGTCCTCTAGCACAGCCAAGTTGTGGGCATAATTTTTGTCTTCCGTTTTCCCGAGCCTTGCACCAGCCTCGCCGAACTGAGCATCGGCTGGTAACTCCCAGCCGTAGATACGAGGTTGGAAATCCGGCAACTTCCCGGCGTCTTTCTGGTCCATGAGTTTGTTGTAGATGTCCTTGGCATACCAAAGACAGATTCTCTCGGTGTTTCCCATTTCCATTCGGGCCCCCGCGGTTTTCTCGTAAACCTTGTCAACCAGATTCAGTTGGACTTCCTCCGAACGGGGAGCGACTTGCTGCCTCGGCACCGCCGGAGTCTGGGCCGTGGCGACCTTGGGAGTTCGATGTGGCGAGGTGAGTTTCGCCGGCGGCTCCGACACGATGTGTCGCGGCGTCCGTCCTGCGGGAGCTTCGGCTTGCTTGGATTGTACTTGTGCCCGCGTGTGATTGTTGATAACCGGTCGAGGTACAGGCTGGTAGGTGACTTTGGGATGGAACGCGGGCTCGAAGTTTGGGTTGGTGTTACTGTAGGTCGATTGGCCATTTGGGGCGACGGTATGAGTCCAACCTTGAGGCAAGGAGCCGTTTCTAACGGAGGCGTTCCGCGCGGCGTAACGACGAAGATCGAGCACGTCGGTCTGAAGTTCAGAGGGGCCTGAAGCGTAGGTGTCGCTAGATCCGGCAGTTTGTGGCTTCGTGGAGCTTTTTGCTATTTGAACGGTCACGCGGGCGGGAGCAGTAGGATAGGATGGCTTATTTTCAATGCTGAAACTCATGAGGCTAAGCTACTCGACCTACTCATCTGTATCAGTGACACTGGTCACCGATTGTAAAGAGTGTAGAGCTCAGGTCGAAGTTCCCCTGTGGATGTCCAATCTTTCCGTTGGTCGTGACTTGAGTGAGTCAAGGGAGTTTGGCTTTTCTTGACCCGTTAACGGCAAGAACCGAGCTTGACCGGTGGTATCTCTAACGGTATATTCAACCTTGTGGTTGAATGTTTTGATTCTCTCGACCGAACCTTACTCGCTCTTTCCGACCCGACTAGGAGAGAGCTTCTGGAACGGCTCTCTCAGGGGGAAGCGCGTGTGACGGAGTTGGCCGCTCCGCTCTCGATGTCGCTCAACGCGGTATCAAAGCACATCAAGATGCTCGAACGTGCTAGTCTCGTGCGTCGCCACATTCGTGGACGAGATCACTATCTTTCCTTGGACATGCGTCCTCTTGATGGCGCGGCATTGTGGATCGATACACAGCGCGCCCAATGGACGCGGCGACTTCGAAAGTTGGATGAAATTTTGCAGGAGGAAGAACAGACATGGCAAGAGTGACCGTGAAGCATCGATTCGCAGCCTCGGCGGAGCGCGTCTTCGACGCTTGGCTCGAGCCTGAGAAGATGCGAAGATTTTTATATACCACGGTCACGGGTGAGATTGTGCGCTGCGATGTCGATGCACGCGTTGGCGGCAAGTACGAGATTGTCGACCATCGGCATGGAGAAGACGTCCTGCATGAAGGCAGGTATCTTGAGATCGAGCGGCCATTCCGTCTCGTTTTCACGCTGCGCGTGCCCAAGTACTCTCCTGAAGAGGACCGCGTCACGATCGAGATTCAGCCGCTCGGGCAGGGTTGTGAACTCACCCTCACGACGGAGACACCCGAAGAATGGGCTGACGATACAAGACTTGGCTGGACGATGATTCTTGATGTTCTCGACGAGACACTGCCGGCCGACGCCGCCACCTGTGGTTCCGGCCTCGCCCAGCACGCGAACGTGCCGCGGCGCGTCGCCATTTACCTTGTCGAGCTTTCTCGAACCCTTGAACTGCATCGCGAGATGTTGGTGCTCAGTGACGCGAACTCGAAAGTAGAGGATGACGTGTACCGAGAGCTGGCGGAAAATTATCGAGAGATTGCCGCCAGGCTGCAAGATACGGCTGACCGTATGTCGGCCCAACGTGACTTACCGATGGGCGCGCACGATGTGAGCAAGTGGACCGGTGAGCACATGCGGGCGTTCGCCCGTTTCGTGCACGAGCAAGGCGCGCTGGCCTCGGTACTGCGTGTGGCGGCGGCGCGCGACGAGCAGATGCTGGCTTCGATGCGCAAAGGTACCGAGTAAGGAACCCTAGGCTTCGCGCCTTCTTTGTTTCGCGACGCGTCGGGGAGGCTCGGAACGATACCTGGGTCCGTTGAGGGTTGTAGAAGGTGCGAAACATTTAACAGAGAATCTTTTGGTTGAGTATTCTTAGAAGGGGGGCGCTTACTCAAGTGCGCAATATCATCAGACTTTTCTTTCTTATTCTAGGGGTCAGTGCGATCGGGGTCGGTTGCGGGGGGACGGACGATCTCAACCAGATTAGCGGTGCCTCGGCTAACGGCACGCCGGACTTGAGCCGCCAGGGTTTCCGGGTTGTTTTGTCATTACAGGACCTCGCTGAGATAGCGCCGCCCACAGTGCCCCAGACGACCTCGTCCAGAAGCAGGACCATCGTCTACGTGGCTGACGCGGATCGCCGGGTGATCGCGCAGAAAGAGTTCGCCGTGGGAGAGTCGGTCGACTGGGTATTTACCGATCTGCCGATAGGAACCTACGAGGTTGGGGTTGTGTTCCGAGTTGGCGGACAGTTCTGGCAGACCGGCTATGTTACAAATCAATCTGTTTCGGCGAATCGGATCCTGGTGCTCGAAAGGAGCTTATTTAGCTTGGTCCTTGATTTCACTCCACCCGATGGTCTAGCCGTGGAGGAGTCAGTAGGCCTGATCAACGTCGGTCCTGGCATCAACGCCGTGCACATCGTGGGTGAAAGCCCTTGCCCGCAATTGGTCGGAAACCTGGCCATCGGGAACAACACCGACCAACCGGTCGATATCGAAGTCATGATCGCATCCCCACTTTTCATCGACAGTCCGACCACGTTCACCCTACCGGCGAATACGGGAGCCGCCTTGCTAGACGTCTTCTTTAATTGCAGCACCACGGAGTCGTTTGTCCAGGACATCACCATTCGGGCTACTAGTCCCGATGGCACCGTCGAGACCAAAACTGTTACCGTCTCCGTGGAGATCCAGAGGTAGAGTGGCCTCATCACTGACGCTTTCCAGGCCAGTGATGAGGCCTCACAAACAGCACCACAGGCTTGCCGCTTCTGGTCTTCTGGCCGATGGCGAGCCGTGCCGATAGATCGCGGCCTCGGCCGCATGGCAGCTACTTTTCGCGCCGTCTCTTGGCCGTGGTGGCTTTCGCCGCTTTGCCGGCGGCGGGGCGTCTCTTGCTCGCCTTCTTTTTGACGGGCTGGACTTTGGCCGCTACCTTCGCTTTGGTGGCTTTGACCTTGCTCTTGGCCGCTGCGACGCGTTTCTTACTCACCTTCTGCTCAACGGGCTTGGCTTTGGCGGTGGCCTTCGCTTTGGCGGCTTTGACTTTGCTCTTGGCCGCGGCGACACGTTTCTTGCTCGTCTTGCTCTTTTTGGCGGGTTGGACCTTAGTCGCGAGCTTCGCTTTGGTGGCTTTGACCTTGCTCTTCGCCGCGGTGGCGCGTTTCTTACCCGCCTTCTTCTTCCTCGACGTCGCGGGTACCGAGGGAGCTTCGAAATCCATCTCGATTCCGAAGAGATTCGCCAGGTCGCTCTCCTCTAAGGAATCTTCTCCCGACGTCTCGTTGACCGATACGGGGTTGGCCAAGAGCTCCACCGGATCGACCCCACGTAAGAGGAAGAGGAGCTCGGGGTCGGCATCAAGGCGGTGACCCACGCCGTAGAGGACGGCGGCGACGTGTTTGCACATCCGAGCTCCGTCGGGGCAGCTGCAGGTCAATTTGATCTCCCGAGGTTTGGGAAAGAGGCCCTCGTTACGGTCGCAGACCACCTCCATCACGCTCTTGGAGAGTTTCCCGCTCAAGAGCTCGAGCATGGAAGAGATCTGTCCTGTGCACTTTCGGGTGAGCGCGGTCCAGGTGGGGGAGGGCAAGGCGGAGACTGTGATATCGACGTGATAAAGAGAAGTCCCCTGGACCATCGCGAAGACCGAGCCATTCTCGACCACCAAATGGCAGACCGCGCCGTGACGTACGTAGGAGCGTCCGCGAGGAAGGCGGTTGGAGTAGTCGGAGAACGACTCCAAGTGCTTACACCAGTTCTTGCCCCAGAAGGTGCGGGCGATCATGGTGCCTGAAATCTCCACCGGCTCGACTTTCAGCCCTTTCTTACGAAGCGCCGTGACCTGACGTTTGGCTTTGGCCTGCCGCTCGGCCACCGAGACATACTCACCCCAGAATGCCATCTCTCCAACCTTTCCTAAACCGAAGCCTGAGTCACGTCGAGCCGAACGAGATCCAACAGCTCTTCATTGGAAAGCTCGGTCAGGTTGATCTCGGACTCGCTTTCCAGGATCTCGTCAGCCAA
Source organism: Selenomonadaceae bacterium (assembly GCA_037189585.1). Classification (GTDB taxonomy): domain Bacteria; phylum Vulcanimicrobiota; class Xenobia; order Xenobiales; family JADMJV01; genus JAEXNA01. Next base: position 39,262 of record JBBCJA010000013.1, read on the forward strand.
GCGCTGCTTTTTCGTAATGACGTCGTCGATCCTTTCCTCCAGTGTTCCACGCGTGATCAGTTTGTGGACCAGAACGTTGCGCTTCTGTCCGATGCGGAAAGCGCGGTCGGTGGCCTGATTCTCGACCGCCGGGTTCCACCAACGGTCGAAGTGGATAACGTGGGAGGCCTGGGTTAGCGTCAGCCCCGTACCGCCGGCCTTCAAGGAGAGAACGAAGAACGGAGGTCCATCCTCTTGCTGGAAGCGCTCTACCAGCTGTTGTCGCTCTTTGATCCTGGTCTGTCCGTGCAGAATCAGCCCCGGGCGTCCGAAGATGGTGGAGAGATGGTCCGAGAGCGGCTCGATGATCTCTTTGAACTGGGTGAAGATCAACACTTTCTCCTGACGTTCGGAGACCTCCTGACATAGCTCCGAGATGCGGACGAACTTACCGCTGTCCGAGGGTGTGAACTCTCCCGTTCCGGTGAACTGAGAGGGATGGTTGCAGATCTGCTTGAGGCGCATCAAAGTCTGAAGGACCAGTCCGCGACGAGTCATCCCATCGCTGTTGGCGAGGCCTTCTTGCATGGCTTTGACCGCCTGTTCATACAGCTTGATCTGAGTCTTGCTCAGCCCGCAGTAGTTGGGCGTCTCGATCTTGTCCGGGAGGTCGGAAATGATGGTGCGGTCGGTCTTCTTTCTCCGGAGGATGTAGGGTCCGACCAGTCGGCGCAGGGGGGCGAACTTGTTGTGCGGGCGCGCCTCCATCTCTTTGAGAAAGGTCTTGAACACGGTGGGCGAGCCCAGAAGGCCGGGGTTGAGAAAGTCGAAGAGCGACCAGAGATCCCCTAATCGGTTCTCCACCGGCGTTCCGGTCATGGCGACTCTCGAGTTCGAGCGAAGCTTTTTGACCGCCTTGGTCTGGCTGGTGGAGGGGTTCTTGATGGCTTGCGCCTCGTCTAGGATCAGGGTTCGCCAGGTCACTTCTTGCAGCCATGGCTGGCGGCCCAGCATAGAATAGGTGGTGACCACCAGGTCCACCTCGGCAAGGGCTATTTCGGGCTCTTTGGAAAGCTTTTCCAGCGTGCGTTTGTCGCATTCGGCAGGGTGAGCCAACAGTAAGCGTAGGCTGGGAGCGAAGCGTTCTCCCTCTCTTTTCCAATTGCCTAAGAGGGAGGCGGGAACGACCAGAAGGGAGGGGCCTTTTTGCTCCAGCAAGAGAGCGAGCACCTGGACGGTCTTGCCCAGTCCCATGTCGTCGGCAAGACATGCTCCTAATCCCATTCCGGTCACCAGGCGCATCCAGGAGAGGCCGACCTCCTGGTAGGGGCGTAGGGTGGCCTTGAGGTCGTAGCTGGCGCCCTGGAGCCGTTCGGGGTGGCGCAGTTGGTCGAGGAGGTCTTTGAACTCCTGGTCGGGTTGGACCAGGGCCCAGCTCCGCTCCTCGATGTCGTCCTCTTCGAGGGCGCCATCGGAAGAATCTCCGGCCAGCAGTCTCATCCCCTCGGCGAATCCTATCTCGCCCCGTTTGGCTCTTTTTTGGATGGATTTCCATTGCTCGAGAGCCTGTCGCAGCCGCTCTCCATCGACCTCGACCCACTGACCTTTCAGCTGGACCAAGCCTTCCTGGCTGCTGAGCAGCTGGGAGAGCTCTTTGGCGGAGAGCTCCTGATCGCCCAGAGCGACTTTGACGTCAAACTGCATGAGAGCCTCGGCCCCCAGAGCCGAGCCGGGTTGCGCTCCGACGGTCACGGCCACGCGGGCTCGCGGTCTCTTCTTCCACCAGTTGGGGAGAAGCACCGAGACTCCGCTCTGCTCGAGTTGGGGGATGCTTCGCAGGAGTTGATAGGCTTGTTGAGGGCTCCAGGCGCTGGGCTTGTAGATTTTGCCCGAGTCGATCAACTCTTGCACCCAGGGCAGCTCCTCGCCCGCGCTTTGCAAGGGGGAAAGGAGCTTGATCAGGGCTTGCCGGTTCTTGGCTCCGGAGTACTGCTCCAGTCCTTTGGCCAGCGGTAGGTGTTTGAGTCTCCCTTCGGCGCTGAGTCCCGTAGTGTAGGTGACCATGAAGGCGAAGGGTCGGTCAGGGTCGTTCTTGTTCTCGGCTAAGTGAAAGAAGACACGCCCGACCTGCTTCCAGCGGGAGGCTTTTCGCTGCAGGAAATCTTCCAGGCTGTCTTCGTTCTCGAGCTGCTTGAGGACCCATTGGTGAAGGTCTCGCCAGATTTTTTCTAGTGCCACGCTATCGAGGTATTCGCCGCCTCGCATGGGAGGAGCGGCGGCGGCGATGGCTTCGAGAGCATCGCCGGAGGGAGGAGGGACATCGGGAGGTTCGGTGCTCTCGGGAATGTGGCACAGTGCGCTTAGATACCGACGAGCGAAATCGCGCCAGTAGCCAAGGACGGGGGAGACCTCTTTCCGCTCGACGGCGAGCGCGAAGAGCTTCGCGTTAGGATCCTCCTCAAGCTCCCACCGCAACGTTCCGTGAGGTGTGAGGGTGATCTCGATATCGCTCATGGATTTCCGAGTTTGGGGTGAACGTTGGCTCGTCCTTTGTCGGTAAAAAGTTGGCATTTCCGATTCGATTTCCGGAATCTGATCGGAATATCTCACGCTAGTCTGGACCAAAGAATTCAGAAAAGAGCGTTACCTATGAATATCTCCATCTCTGGACTTCCCAGCGTCAATCCCCTCGGCCTCGCGGAGCCGCGCAAGGCGCGTACCGAGCGTGATTCGCTCCCCCTCGACTCGGCAGATCTCGGTCAGCAGAAGCAGAAGACGGTCTTGTTGCAGATCGACGGTCTGGGCTACAACGCCTTGAAGAAGGCGATGTCTCAAGGTCTGGCTCCCAACATCGAGCGCTACATCAAGCAGAACGCGGCGGCTCTCCAACCCTTCATGTGCGGAATTCCGGCCGAGACCATCCCCGTTCTGATGTCGCTTTTTCACGGCGTTCAGGTTCCCGCCAACGAGTGGTGGAGTAAGGAGAAGATGGCGGTGGTCGACCCCACCATCATCGAGAACGAGATCGCCGCTCAGGCCGAGGAGAAGAACGGGGTTCCGGGGCTTTTGACCGGCGGGGTGGCGATCTCCGCACCTATCACAGGCGGCGCCGCGGAAGCTAGACTCGCCCCTGGACAGCTACAAGCGCATGCAGCCGAGCACGGGACTTGGAAGACGGTGGCGAAGGAAGCCTGGGAAGACCTCAAGCTCATCACGCGGGGCGAGGAAAGTCTGGCTACCTTACTCTGGCGGACGGGCAGAGACATCGTCAACACTCGTCGCGATCTCAAGGAGAGCGGTCAATGGAATACCTGGTGGGATCGGCACTATCCCATTATGCTGGCCTTGTCTAAAAACATTTTCCCGGTAGTCGCCACCGAAGGCGTGAAGAAGGCTCTCGAAGAGAATAAACCTATCGCCTACGTGGACTACGCCGACTACGACGAGGCCGCCCACTACTACGGCAGCAGGTCTGAACGGGCCATGGAGGCGGTTCACCATATCGACGGTTTCATCGGTCAGATTCTAGACAAGGTGCAGGACGGTCACCAGGACTACAAGGTGATCGTCTTCTCCGACCATGGTCAGACAGACTCTTCTCCGTTCAAAAAAGTCTTCGGCCAAAACCTCGACGAGATCATCGACTCCCATATCCGCCAGGTGCGAGGCGACGCTCTGGTCCCCGAGGACGAAGTGGTCTGCTCGCATGCGTATTCGATGAACAACATCTACTTCAACTACGACAAGGCTACCCAGGAAGGGGCCGAGATCGAAAAGCGCTACCCGGGTATGATAGAAAAGCTCGTTTCTCATCCCGGTATAGGTCTCGTGGTGTCGCGCGGTCCCAACACGCTGTTGATGAGAGGTCCCAAGGGAAGTGTCGAGGTGCGCGACGGGAAGATGGAAGTCGTGGGAAAGAACCCTCTGGAGATGTATGGCGATCCCGCCATCATTTCCCAGCAGATCCAAGACTACGCGGCTATTCCTCAGACCGGAGACCTATTGGTGTTCGCGGTCTACGACAAGGTGACGGATAGCACTTACGACTTCGGCGAGAAGTACACGATGAAGTCTCTGCACGGTGGACTCGGTGGCGACCAGGGTCTCCCCTTCATGCTGGCTCCCGGCACGTTGGGGCTCGACTTGAAGGACACTATCAAGGCCATCCAGCTGCACGAGAAGGTGGGCCACCAGCACTGCCGGATATAGGAGGGTATCTTGAGTTAGGGGAGGGGTAAGGTACGCGGGATCGGCGCGTCGGTGCAGCCGGGATAGCTCTCCTGAAGACTGTTCTCCATCTCTCGGATCTTGGCGCGGTGCTCCGGGAGCTTGTCCCAGAGATTGCGAAGCCACTCCGCCTCGACCATGTAGGCGGCGGTTTCGTCGGCTTTCGCGTCGTCGCTGTTACCCAGATAGGCATGAGTCCCCTCGTGGGCTAGCGCCGCGGAGAGTTCGAGAATGCGCTCTTGATGAAGACGCCACAGCACGCCTTCCTGGCGTTCCAACCTCTGGACCTGGTCCGGACTCGAGGCCCGCTCCCTCTGAGTCCGGCAGTTCAAAGCTTTCTCGGCATAGTTGTCCCACAAGCGCAGCACGTTGGAGTTGAGCCAGATGGCTTCTTGAGCTTCCAGCCAGAGGGCCAGATTCGAGTTGTCCAGCGGCCGGTTGATGAACTTGCCGCTTGACTTGAGCTGCCGAAGTCTGTCGAGCACTCCCGGCTCTAAGGTGCTCCCCACGAGATGACGCCGCATGAATTCGAGAGTGTCATCGAGGGGGTCGGAACTCACCGGAAAAGGATCGGCATGACTTGGAAGGATGAGAAAATACAAGAGTATCCAGGACAGAATTGAGCGACGCACTCTCGATAGATTCCATCTATGGTCGGTCGGATCCTAGGGATACTCGAGGTCGACACCGAGGGTCGGCGGTTCGGAGACCACCAACTGAAACTGGCGACGGTGCTCGGGGTATTCCCAGATGGAGAGTCCGCGATCGGTGAACTCGAGAACCCTATTCGGTCCAGGAGTCTTGGGCGCCCGATCGATATCGGGGGCTTGTCCGGTAACGCCGATGTACCTCATCTGCTCGAATTCCTGTCGCAACTCCTCAGGGTTTGAATGAGAGAAATGCCCGGTCCACCACAAGGTCACAGGGGTCCGCCATGTCAGAAGAAGCTCTCCATCTTGCTCGACGCGGTCTCCGCGCAGGCGTTCGACACGATCATCCTTGACCACCGCCTCCAGGCGAACTCCTGGAAGCTCTCCGAGCTGATGAGGCCAGACTCCCCAGCGTAAGATGCGTCGTTCTTCCTCCTCAAGCACCTCATCTGGCTCTCCGGCGATGGCCAAGAGTTCCGTCCCGAGCACGCCCGGACGGAGTCCGTGAATGGTCAGGACAGGGTTGTGCAGGTCCAACCCGCCCTTTTCACGCAAGTTGCCGGTGATGGAGATAAACTCGATGGTGCCTGAGGTTTGTCGAACATCCACCTGCACCCGCTTGTTGCTCCACTTCCAGAACTGTTCGCCTTTTTCCACCGAGTAGCCGAGTGGTTCGAGCAACGCGGTGAGCGCCTCGGTCTTCTGTCCCACCGTCACGACTTGCTCCCCTAGACGGAGTTCGGTGCCGCCGGCGTACTCCACAGTATCCTGGTCGGCACGGAAGCGCACCGAGGGTAAGGGGGGTCCGAGCGCGAGATACTCGTCGGCTGTCATCCCCAGAAAAATGCCGTCGACTTTCAGTTGGCGGTCCTCGAGTTGAATCGGTTCGTTTGGGTGGTCGGTTTCAACCGATATTCCGAGAGTTGCTACCGCTCCTGCGAGAAGGCCGTCGTCAGCTGGTCTCCACTCGGAGAGCGTCAAGAGAAACTCGCGCCGGTAAGCTGTTTGGGTTAACTCAACCTCAAGCTGGCGTGGGAATAGCTTGAGGTCATGTAAGTCCTGCTGGGCGACAAAGTCGAGGAGCTCTTCCTTCCCTGGGAAGTCGTCCGGGAGTTCATTGCTGGGAAACACTCCGAAATATCGATGCCAAAGATTCCTGTCCTCAGGCAGCTCTGGGAATTTCACCCGCGCCCACTTCAGTGAAGACACTTCTCGGACTTTCCGCTCGGGCCAAGGAGTGACCGGTCCTTCAGGAGCGCCGGACTTCTTCCAGGAATAGTCAGGCTTCTCGCCGTGCTGCCAGGACCTGCTTCGAGTGAAAAGGTTCGTCTGCTCCACCAGGAGGTGAAAGGTCTTCGGACCTTGCCCCTCATCGCTCTCCTGGCCCACAGAGGTTCCGAACATCATACCGGCGAGCAGAAGACAAAGAAGTCCACGAATTTTCATACTCCCTGGCTTCCTCGAGGGCTGGGTGACGCCTTCAGATTGGCTCACTCAATCGATATGCCACACCACGGCTGGATTCCCTGAATGGTGAAACCCCGTCGCTGCAAGAGAGAACGAAGCTTCAGATTCGGTTGGGCACGGCGTGCACAATCCATTCGAGACGATGACATCCGCGTTGCCGAGCGATAGCTCGAGCTGTGGAGGAGAGTACATGCAGAACGCCCTCGCCACCGCCTTCGATTTGAGCCAGTTCTAAGAACAGAGCTTGTTCCTCTAGCCAGAATGAACCCAGGATTTCCGCCGAGCCTATCTTGAGTACAATCGGTTCGCCGTGGAAAATCAATTCGTCGAACTCTCCAGTTGGCAAGGCGAGAATGTCAGCTCGGCGATACCCTTCCAGTCGTAGAGAATTGTCATGCATCTCCGGTAGAATAACATTATGGACAATTTGGGGTAAACTGTCTAAGATGGACAAGAAAGCCAGGAGGGATTCATGGGCCCAGAGTCAAGGAAACCAATCTCAGTTTCTTCGAGCAAACTTAAGAATCAGTTCGGTGAAGTGATGGCTCAAGCAATATCGGGTCGTCCGGTCTTCATCACCAATCGCGATCAAGCGCCTAAGGTCGTCCTTATCTCCACTGAGCAGTATCGCGCCTTGGTGAGTCGAGAAGAAAGAGCCTTGGAACGCATGACACAAGAGTACGACGCATTGCTCGAGGGCATGCAGTCGGACGCTGCCGGTGACGCGGTTGATGGACTTTTCTCCGCCTCATCTGAAGACTTCGGACGTGCCGCCGTGGAGGCCAAGCGTCCGAAGTCATGAGTTCGAACTCTGGGTGTACTACGGTGCTCGCCGGGCCAAACGGCGGTGGTAAGAGCAGCATCGGTGGCTCGTATTTAAGAAGTTTAGGTAGTGACTACTACAATCCTGACGAGGCGACTCGCCAAGCTCTTCTCAAGGACCCCTTTCTAGAGCCTGAAAAGGCCAATAGCTTGGCTTGGCTTCAAGGTAAGAGACTTTTAGAGAGGGCTATTTCTGAGGGGTTGAACTTCGCTTTCGAAACGACGCTTGGCGGGAATACGATTCCAGCTCTTTTAAAGTCCGCCACGGAGGCGGGCTTGGCAGTGCGAATTTGGTTCGTCGCTTTGAGCGACGCCGAGCGTCACATTGCCCGCGTTAAGGCAAGGGTTCGCCAGGGTGGGCATGATATCCCTGAGGACAAAATTCGCGCACGATACGATAAGAGCCGTTCGAACTTGGTCGATCTGTTACCGGTTCTTAGCGAGCTTCGCTTGTTCGACAATTCGTTTGACGGTGAGCCCGCCGCAGGGATTCGACCTCGAATTATGCCTATTTTGCATCTGAAGAATGGCAGAATCGTCGAGTTGTCCCCTCTCACCGAAGTACCAAGTTGGGCGAAGCCGATCGTGCTTCAAGCTATAAAACTGTACGGCTAATCCGGAAAGTTTCTCTGCCGAGAATGACCCGGACTTCGTGAGAATCACTCTCTATTCGGATCCAGGACGGGTAGGTGGTCATCAGGCGAGTGAGCTCAGCTCGGAGCTATGGGGGCCGTCTTCGCGACTTCCATCCTGTCAGATTCGTGATCGTAATGGACATAGTTGGCGGAGAGTAGGCTTAACGTGGGGAAGCGTTCCACAACTTATGCGAAAACTTGGATTGTCTCTCCTCTTGTTTCTTTGCCTGCTCGGTCCGTCTTTAGCCGAGCCGCTCACGGAGGTCGAGCGTCTGAGTCGGATTTTCGCTGACGGAGCTCGCGTGACCCGTGATTTCAAACCGCCGATGTCGTGGCTTGAGCGATGTCCCCAGCCGGGAGCGATGATCTGTCCCGATGGTTTGATCGTTTCTTTAAGAAACGGCTATCTGATGACGAGTTGGGACAGCGTCCAGTCGGTCGTGCGCCTCCCGGACGCGATGGTGATCACCCTGGGTCACCCAGAGTTGAGTAGCACTTACCGCATTCCTACCCTGGTGGCAGAGCCGAGTGAGAGGCTCGAGCACCCCTCTTTGAGAGAGCCAGAAGAGTTTGTCCAGGCGCTGGTTCAGTCATCGGGTCTTGAAAATAGCCCCGAGGAGCGAACCTTTTACGCTCGTGGAAAGCAGAGGAGTCGTCCGCCTACCGAGGCTAGAGTTTTTGAGATGGAGCCGGCGACTCGCGGCCCCGGAGGTTGGGCTCGGGAAGCCATCGCGCGGCTGGCGTCTCAGCCTGCTATCACCCTGAGTGAGCACGGAATAGCCGTGGTCGGGCCGAACGAAGTGCTCACGGTTCGTTGGGATGAAGCCAAGGGAGCGAGCGCCGAGCTGGGCTCGTTGGACCGTTGGTTTCAAGCCGCTCATCTAAGATTTGAGCGGATTCCGGGTGATTGGACTTCGGAACTTCTCACTCTCGAGTCTCCCAATGCCAACGGGTACTACCCCGGAGCTTCAGATTTCTTCACCATTCTGGAGCAGTTGAAAAGTCAGTTGCGCCCTGATGGTGGCTTTGAGCCGATGTTGGAAACGCGAACCTTTCCTCTGTTCTGCGGTCGTCCCGATTGGGTCACGGGGTTTATTCCCGAGGAGTTCTCTCCACCGGAGAAAGAGCCGGTCCCTCAGGGCCTAGCGTTGTGGCCGAATCGACTGAAAGCAGCCGGGCTCTATCTTCTTCCCGAAGGGCTGCTGGTGGCCAAACGCTACTGGATTCAGCCGATCGCGTGGAGAGACTTGAGCGAGCTTCAGGCGCACCCTTACGGGTACTTCCGTGAGATTGAAGAGAACTGGGCGACGGCTCCCGACACGCTGGAGGACGTGGCCGCGTTTCGAGCCGCGCGTGCCGAGGCTATTCTCGCCGCGGGACTCAAGCCGACAGGTCGGGACTTTCCGAGTTATAAGCGCGAGGGAGAGCTCCTTGGCCCCTCTCCGTCGGCGCATGGGTACGCTCTTTCCATTCGGGCCGGATGGCGGGGACTGTCTCCCTCCCTCTTGGGGGAGAAACCGTGGTCAGACGGGCTCTATCTATTACCGGAGGGACTCGTCTCAGTGGAGCCTCATCGCCTGTCTCTCATCCCCTGGAGAGAGCTCAACCAGATCCGTTTCGGTTGGGAACCTGATCGCGCTGTACTTGAGCTCCTCGTTCAAGGAGAAGACGGCGTGGTCCAACTGCCCCAGAAGGGCGGTCCCGAGTTAAAGGGTGTGGATGCTCAAGCCTTGCGGGAAGCTCTGGAGGGATACTTGAAGATCGAGGGCGAGGGTAAGGTCACGGTGAGGCCGGAAGCTGAACGGCAACGGAGAGTCGAGTTCCCGTACCATTCGTTCCAGCGATATCGGAGCGAGTATGAGTAACCCGAAACAAGCCAACGAAGCTTGACAGAATCGAGGAGGTGTCTCCACCGCCTTGCATCTACCCGTACGTTGGACTCTCCAGCCTGGAGCCTCGGTCTGATCAGCTTTCGATCAGATCTATAGGGTCGCGCCAGTCACCCGGCGCGAAAAGATCGGTGCAGAGCAGTGGAGCCTCCAGGTTGGAGCGCCCGGCCTCGTCGACGTTCACCCGTAGGGCACCCATATCCGGACCAGCATAGATATATTCGTGCTTCCAACCCGGGGAGCGGCCGGCTTCGGTGGTAATTAGCTGAGTACCCCATTGGACGTTGGTCTGGTCGGATAGTGTCTTCACTTCTGAATTCTGAATCCTACCGTCGCCGGGAAAGACCCAGAGCCGCTTGCTGTCGGTCCAGACTCCGAGCTGATCACGGCCCTGCTCGGAATGGGAGCTCCGCAGAAGAGTCCGTAGCTCCTCGATATCGCGCACCGGCGCCCAGCCCCCCTTCTCTCCGGTGCGTGTGGCACGCACCAGCACTTCTTTGGGCTCGTTCGGAGCGGCATCGGCCTTGCTACCTAGACACAGCGTTTGGCCAAGCTTGGAACCCTGGTTGCTCAACAGTGGAAGTTGAAATTTGCCGATAACCGACCCCTCTTGAATTCTCGCCATGACCGGTTCCTTTCCAGGTGCTGATACAGGCCATTATATCGACGGAATTCCGAACGGATTCCGACATTCAGCGAAAAGTCGTTTCCCGGGCGAAAGATCTCTTAACGCCTTTTCCTGTACTTGACATGGGCGGGGGCCAACACCCAGATAATAATGAAGGGAAGGGTGAGCAAAAGAAAGAGTCCGCTCGTGAGGACGTATTTCGCCAGTTCGCGGAGTGAGTGAAAGAGCTTGACCAGGACAGCCATTCGCCCACCTAGGCAATGATTGGGAATAGTCGACATCCGCACGATAGCGGTGGCTTGACCGTTTCGATAGCTATCGAATTCGGTCGTGGTGACATATTGTTGTCCACTGAAAGTTCGCGTTCCGACTTTACCTTCGTAGTCGATGAGGTAGCCCGTCTCGCTATTTGGATTCATGATTGTCCTGGTGAGCTCGACCGGGACTGTCCTGCCGAAACAAAACAGAAGGACGTCATCGAAAGCTTTGATGGAATGGACGACGATGGCCATGAAGAAGAGGAGAGCCAGACATCCACAATTGCACCCGACTTTGAGGTCCTCGGACTTCATAGAAGGGGATTTTCGCCGAAGCTGACCCAAAGCCTGCCCCTTTGACTTTGGTGCGGTTCTAGGGCACGAGGAGAACCGGACGGGTGCTGGTCAGAGCGATACGGTGGCTGACTCCGAGTCTGGGCGGATTTCCCTCGGACAGAGGCTGGCTACCCAGAACGATCAGTCCGGCGTTCATCTCCTGGCCGATCCGTATGAGGGTTTCAGTGCGAGGGCCGATTTCGACGGAATGAGTGAGGGAAATGATCGCGCCCTGGTCGCCTTCTTGCTCTTGCAGTTTCGTCTCTGAAATCTGAGTGAGTTTGGCGTAAAATTCTTGAGTTTCACGATCCTGAGAGCCGGGTTCGTCGACCGGCTCCACGATGTGGAGAAGGTGAACGCGTTCCCCGGTGTGGCGTGCGATCGCGCAGGCTTTGACGAAGGCGCGTTCCGAGGAGGGACTAAAATCTGTTCCGACCAGGATGATGTTGTTTTGAGTTTCCATTTCTGACTCCATCTTTAGGTTTTGAGGTCTGTCGAGATGATACCGAAGCGGTAATGCTGCGCTTTCAAATTTTGATGCGAGCACCTAAAACTTTGACGAACTCCCTTAGCCATGCGGGATGCGCGGGCCAAGCGGGGGCAGTGACCAGCTTACCGTCGACATGAACGCCGTCGACGGGGATTTCGACGTAGGTGCCGCCGGCCAAGGTGACTTCCGGTCCGCAGGCTGGGTAGGCGGTGCAGCTTTTCCCCTTGAGAACTCCGGCGGCGGAGAGAATCTGCAGACCGTGACAGATGGCCGCGATAGGTTTGTCGGTCTGGTGGAAGTGGCGCACGATATCGAGGACTCTAGCATTGAGTCGCAGGTACTCCGGAGCGCGCCCTCCGGGGATAACCAGGGCATCGTACTCGTCTTCTTTGACCGAGGCGAAGTCGGCGTTGAGACTGAAGTTATGTCCGGGCTTTTCGCTGTAAGTCTGATCGCCCTCGAAGTCGTGAATGGCCGTTCTGACCGACTGCCCCGAGAGCTTTTCCGGACAGACCGCGTGGACGGTGTAGCCTAGCATCAAAAGAGTTTGAAAGGGAACCATGACTTCGTAATCCTCGACGAAATCTCCAACGAGCATCAAAATTTTCATGCCTTTGAGTTTGCCTCGAAGTGAGGTCGCTCCTACCATTAGCTTTTAGCCTTCTTACCTTTCCGGAAGAGTATCGGTGGCAAAGGATGCTGCTCCGCGCCTTCGCGAGCCGCTGACGTGGGCAGACAGTATCTCAACGATGAACGTTTTCAAATCTCCAGCCACCAAGCACTCATTTCGACCTCCCCAGGCCAGCTGATCAGTTCTCCCAGGCGGGGAACGACGCAGGGGAGCTCGAGTTTCAGAGCCTCGGCGAGAAAGCGATCGACAGGTTCTCGCCAGGTGTGTTGGGCCAGGGTGAAGGCGCCCCAGTGGATGGGCATGACCACTCGAGCCGAAGCGTCGAGTGCCGCCTGCACGCTCTCTTCCGGGTACATGTGCAAGGCGTGCCACATCTCGTTGTACTGTCCGCACTCCATGAAGGCGAAGTCGAAGGGTCCGAGTTTCTCTCCGATCGTCTTAAAGTGCGCTCCGTACCCGCCGTCGCCGCTAAACCACAGATTCGTCTCCCCCGCGGACAGAACCCAGCCGCCCCACAGCGACTTGGCGCGGTCGGTCAAGCCGCGTCCGGAGAAGTGCCGGGACGGTGTGAAGGTCACTCGCGAACTCCCCACGGAGACCCGATCCCACCAGTCGCACTCCGTGATCGAGCTCTCCTCGATTCCCCATGAGACGAGATGCCTTCCTACTCCCAGAGGTACCACGTATTGTCGAACCTTCGAGCGAAGCCGTTGGATGCTCTCGAAATCCAGGTGGTCGTAATGATCGTGGGTCAGCAAAACCAGGTCGATCTTGGGTAAAAGATCGATGATCGCCAGCGTGTCCATGCTGTAGCGGCGCATGGCGACCGGAGAGATAGGAGCCGCGTTCGGTCCGAACATCGGATCGAGGAGCACTGTCTTTCCATCCAATCGTAACAGCACGACCGAATGCCCGAACCAGACCGCCTTCCAACCATCACAAGGGCGGAGAAATTCCGCGGAGTCGAAGGGAAGCAAGGGAAGAGGCGACATCGGCTCTCGGTCGATTTTGTCACAAAGCTGTTTTCGGAAAAAGCCCGGGAGGTCTTGATAGCTCCCAGAGGTGGAGGTCTCTTCCAGATTCAAGAACTTGGAGCCGTTCCACTGCGGGCTCTGGGCGTAGCGCGCGGACAGCGCCTTTGTGACTTTACCCCCGAATTGGCGTCGACTCACGAAACGTCCAGCCGAGTTTTACTCGCCGCAGCGTGCGATGTAGACGGGACGGCGAGTGTGGTGCACGACGTAGTCGCTCACGCTTCCCAGAATCACGCGCTTGACAGCGGAAGTTGTCCGGTTGCCGACTACTATCAGGTCGAAGTCCTCTTTGTCGGCGGTGTAACAGATAACGTCGCCGGGATGTCCGATGATGGTGAGCAGTTCGGCGTCATAGTCGCCCGTATGCTCTTTGGCCTTGGCCAGGACGTCCTTGGAGTGTTGCTCGAGATGCGATTCGAGCTTTTCCGGTAAAACGTCCTCGGTGACAAGAGAGCTGAAGGGCTTCAAAAAATCCACGATGCTATGAGGGACGACGTTGAGCAGGGTCAGTTTCGCTTCGAACTTCCGCGCCAAAGCGACGGCGCTTTCGACCACGAAGCCGCTTTCCTCGGTACCGGCGATAGGGCAAAGAATTTTACGAATCTCTTTCATGGTTACGCCTTCCACATCGAGGCGGGTGATACATTCCAACCAACGATTAGGTTCGTGAGATGGCGATACCTCACAGCTAAGAAGACGAGCGTTCCCGCCGCAGTTTTCGCCGAATGACCTCCAGATAGTCTTTGCGGTTGTCCGCCATTCGACGGCCGAGATTGTTGGCGTGATGGCGGCGTCGCGAGACTGGGCCGGCGGAGTAGTCGAATTCGACTCCGGCGGCTCTCATCCGGGACAGCCAGTCGGCGAAGTCCCCGAGCAGAAGGGCCGGCTCAAATGGGGCGACCGAAAGAGCGAGATCTCGTTCGAGTAAGCAGGCTGAGGAGAGGGCGGCGGGTTGATATCCGCCCCTCGGACCGTCAGCGTCGAACTCTTGAATTTCTCCGAAGACGATCGTCGGTTTCTCCACCCGTCGCAGGACTTCCAGTTGTTTGGACAGCTTGTCGGGAAGCCAGAGGTCGTCGGCGTCTAAGAAAGCGACCAGTCGTCCCTGAGCCCGCGCGAGCATGGCGTTTCGCCCCACGGCGGGGCCGGCTGAGGCACCTACGCCGCCTAGGACGATGATATCGGAACCTAGGGAAGCGATGACGGAGGCGGTATCGTCGGTGGAGCCGTCGTTGTAGATCAGAATCTCATAAAAGATCGACGAGGTCTGGGCCCGCACGCTAGCCACCGCTTCGGCCAGGAATGGAGCGGCGTTGTAAGCGGGGATCAGAACGCTCAGTTCTGGAGACATAGACTCTCCATCACTTCTAAGATTCGTCTCTCCACCAGCGGAGCACTGGGAGAGTCAGCCAGACCTATTCCAAAGGACTCCAAACTCCGGCACAAAGAGACCAGGGCCCGAAAGTCCTCCGGTCCCGCGTTGGGATTTTGAAAGAGTGAGCTTGGGGCAAACTTGCGTAGCGCCGTCCCACGCGAGATGGGAGCGAAGGGGGTCAAACTCTCCCGGTCAGGCCACAGAAGAACGCGCATTCGAGAGTACGCGGTCAGCATCTCGCGCGGCACCAGCCGGCAGCTCTTCTGGTCTTGCTCTCCCATCGTCTCGAAGTCAGCCAACCACGGCATACGCTCCAAACCCCTCGCGTCGACTTTGAGGGAGCGATAGAAAGGGTGAACGGTCGCGGTGGCTTCCTCCACCAAAAGATAGTCCTCACCCAGAAAACCAAGACGACTGTCGGGAGAGAGCCCGACCAGCGCCGTCGAGCTCTTCCCGGATCCGCCTTTTCCCACCAGAAGACATCCTCCTTGATCGGTATGTACCGCCGCGCCGTGGACCAGATGATAGCCGAAACGGGGGAGCAAAAATCCCAGGGGAATTCGGAAAGGAGCGCACAGGTCCCAGGTGGGAACGGCTGACGGGCGGTCATAAAACACCAGTGCCCGCCCCGCGCCTCGGTCGACGAGAAAGAGGGCGTAAGGAGAGCCCACAGCCAGGAACGCGTCGTCACACCACTCGGGAATTCGTCCCCGCGAGGACTCCTTGGCCAGTGCCAGCGGAAAAGGAGGCAGAAGAGAGAGCTGCTCGCGACTGATGACCCGCAAGTGCAGACGAGGCCTCGCCTCACTCCCATGAGAGATGGAGCGGGTCAAAAGCTCCGTCCATTCGGGGCCCGGAGTCTCCACGCTCACGGTCAGGTCTCCGCAAGCGAAGCTGGCGCGGTGAGCCAGCATACCTTCCAAGGCTTCCCAAACTCGAGCCAAAAAGGCGCTCGCTTCTACCGCCATATCAAAGTGACTATTCGCGCGAGCTTACGTAAGGTTCTCGTCACGAAATCTTGAGCGCTCTCCACTTTCAAACGGCGTCGCATGTACTCCGTGACACTCCACCTGGGGGCCGACCGTCCTCGATAGTGGAGCCAGTAGTCGAGCAAGGGATAGACCAGGTAGTACCACTCGTGAGAGCCGTCGAAGACATAGCCGGAGGCCTGGGACCAGAGCCGATCAAATATAGTGGGGGAGAGACCCTCCTTTAGCTGCTCAAGCCCGATCTCTTCGAGCGGGAGACCGCTCAATCGACTAGCGATATGGCGCTCCGTCAGCATTTCGGGGACACGCTGATAGTCGATCTCGTGCCCTAATTGACGAGTCAGAAATGCCAGATCGAGCAGATAGCGAACCCTATTGTGCGGCTCTCGGTTAGCGATGGCCAGAAGATAGAAGAGTTGATGAGTGGGGGAGAGGGCCAGAGTCTCGCGGCCGTCGATGGTGATGGGCACGGCCTCTCTCCAGAAGATGGCGTCCTGTTCGGGGTTGCGCGCCTCACGCATCAGGTTCCAGTGCAGGTCGAACTCCAACCCGTCTTTGCACAAGGTTGCCCCATGCTCCATCCGCTCGGCCGGATCCAGGCGCTCTTCTTTAAATCTCCAGCCGTCTTCTTCCAGAAGCGTGATGGCTTCGCTGGCCCTTTCCAAAGGAACAAGGATGTCGAAGTCCCAGGACGGTCGCAACCCGGAGTCGTGGTAAAAGATCTCGTTGTAAGCCAGTCCTTTAAGAACGACGGCTGGAATCTCATGACTCGCGAAAAGATCCAACACGCTTCCCGCCGCCGCGGTGAGCCGTTTGTTATGGACCCAGGTGCGACGATGGATTCCGCGCAGCCGGGCTTCATCGGGAAAACTTTTACTAGCTTTCTTCAGGTTGACCCAGACAGCGGGTAGCAGTCGCTGGGCATGGTAGTCGAAGTTCTCCACCGGCACTTCGGCGACCAGGCGCCCCCACCGTTCCAGCGCCTCCACGGGTGGCGCGGTGGCGCAGTGAAGCAGCTCTAGTTGTGGACTGGCCATCCGTGCTCCAGATCGCCGTCGTGGATCGGATCCATCTCGAAGATCTCCGTCATGTCGTCGTAACGTTCCACCGCGGTGAAGTCGTTCGACTCGAGTTCTAAGATGGGTCCCGGATGGGCCGGTGACTGTCCTCGTTCCGTGACCAGGCCGTCAGAGGTGAAGAGTCGCAAGACGGTGCTCAGATGGGCTTTGGGGTCGGCGCCTGAAGGGAATCGCTCGGCCCAGCGCGTGGCGATCTCCTCGGAGCTGTGTCCGTGCATCAGGTCGTGAACCAACTGGGCTGTCCCCTGTCGCGCGCTATAGTAGATACCGCGAGAGAGGTCGATCAGCAGGACTTCACCCTCGCTGACCTCCCAAACGATGTCTTTGTCACGGGGTTGATATCTCATGAGAGGTCTCCTTAGGGGTGGAATCGGCGCCGCGCCGTCGCGAGAGCGATCGCGAGAGTGTGCGAAAGAGGCTTTGCTTGCGCTGTTCCGCGGTGACCCCCGAGGTCAGGCTTTCGATGCCGCGGCGATAACGGTAGACGGGATCGTCATGCAGATGTAGCTTTAGTCCGGCTTCTTTCACCTGCATGTAAAAATCGAGGTCCTCGGAGAGATAGCTGGTCTCGTCCTCGGGAATTTTAAGGGCGACCTCGCGGCGCACCAGCATGCTTCCCATCCCCGGAATATGGCGGGGTTCTTGACGGGCAGGATCGGGGCCACCCTCGGGACCCATGAATTCCGTCACGCCGACCAGCACGTCGGCTCCATGCTCTTGAGCTAGCCGCAACTGCAGGGGAAGCTTGCCTGGAATCCAGAGGTCATCGCTATCAATGAAGGAGACCCAGGGAAGGGTGGAGTGAGCGATTCCGGTATTGCGGGCCGCCCCGGGACCGCGGTTGGTCTCATGGCGCAGGATGATGAGACCCGGAATCTCCTGGCAAAAGTCGGGCAGTGGTGTGGGGGAGGCATCGTCGACGAGGATGATCTCTCCTGGCCTTTCGGCCAGCACACTCTCGAGGGCCGCACGAAAATACGGTCCGACCTTGTAGGTAGGGATGGTAACACTGACGTCATTGGGCGAAAACATCGCGCCGAACGTTCCCAGTAGCGAGCGGACATCCTTTGAGCATTGGAAATTTCCCGACTTTCGGAAGTTTGGTGGTCTCCGATCGGGGAGGGTTGGGTAGCATCCACTCCTCTCCCCCGGTTGTACCGCGTTGAGGTGTTTTCTTCGGGTTGATGATCCCTCAGGCTTGAGGAGAGGGGCGTTCGGAGACTGGAAGGATGAATCTCATGACTTTGAAAAAAATCTCAGACCAGGTTGTCGTCATCACGGGAGCCTCCTCGGGGATCGGCCTGATCACCGCTCGGAAAATGGCAAAGGCTGGGGCCAAGCTGGTCCTGGCAGCCCGCAGCGCCGGAGCGCTGGCTCAGCTCGAACAAGAGATCAATGCGAGCGGAGGCGAAGCTCTCACGGTGGTCGCGGATGTCGGCCGGCTCGAAGACGTCCAGCGTATCGCTCAGGCAGCCAAGGACAGGTTCGGTGGTTTCGACACTTGGATCAACAACGCGGGTCTCGGCATGTTCGGCAAGATGGAAGAAACTCCGATCGAGGACTTTCGCAGACTCTTCGAGACCAACTTTTGGGGGGTCGTTTACGGCTCTCTAGAGGCTGTGAAAGAGCTGCGCCAGCGGGGCGGGGCCCTGATCAACCTGGGTAGCGTGGTTTCCGAGCGAGTGGCCTTCTTGCAAGGGATGTACTCGGCTACCAAATTCGCGGTGAAAGGTTTTACTGATGGTTTAAGGATGGAGCTAGAGCACGACGGAGCTCCGGTCTCGGTCACACTGGTTCAGCCCTCCGCCATGGACTCGCCCTTCGCGATGAACGCCAGGAACACCACCGGGAAGGAGTATCGCCTGCCCCCGCCCGTGTATCTTCCGGATCTTGCCGCTGACGCCATTTTGCACGTGGCGCAGCATCCTCGACGGGACCTCGTGGTCGGAGGCGGAGGCAAGGCATTGAGCCAGTCCGAGCAGTGGATGCCGCGACTGACGGACAAGATGATGGAGACGGAGACTTTCGAGAATCTGCAGAAGAAAGACCGTCCCGCAAGCCATGACGACGCGCTGTATACCGCCAGCGAGAGACTGGCTGAACGCGGCAACTATGACGGATATGTGTTCAGACGCAGCTTCTACACTAGAGCGGCTCTGCATCCGGTGGTTTCGAGTCTGGCTTTTTTCACTTTGGGAGTAGGCTTGGTGGCTCTCTGGAAGGCTCGCACCGCTTCTCGTCTCGTGCCGCCGCAACGTCGCCTTCCCGCCTCCAGCCTGGAAGGCCGGAGCTCACTCTCTTCCGTCTCCCTTTAGCCGAAGTCCCAGGCGGCGGATAGCGGTATTCGCCCGTCCACCAGGCTGGGTCTTCGGCCGAGAGCTCTAAAACTGGAGCAGAACTTGGAATTGGCTCTCTTATGTAAAAGGTTTGTTAAAGAAGTTAAGAGGTTTCGTTAACGGGTGTGCCGTTCTCCTCACTTAGAGTATGATGTCGCTAAGACTTTTCTCTACTGGAGGCATTCCTTGGCGGTCAATATCAATTTTAACTTCAGCCCTCAGATGGGGGGGATGAATCCCATGATGATGGGCCAGATGAACCCCATGATGGGCGGCATGAACCCCATGGCCATGATGGGCCAGATGAACCCCATGGCCATGATGATGATGGCTATGATGACCATGATGCAGCAGATGATGGGCGGCGGGATGGGCCAGTCTTTCCCGATGCAGATCGCCCCCGGCCAGTTCGGCCAAGGCATGGGCTGCAACTGCGGCGGATACAATCCTCAGGGCGGTTTTCCGGGCGGCGATTTTCTCGGCAATAACGGTGGAAACTACGGAAATTACGGCAACAACGGCGGATACGGAAACGCCGGACCTCTGCCCGGCGGTCCGGCCGGACGCATCGGTAACATCGACGTCGGTCGCCTGGTGCAGGCTCTGCCCGCTTCTCAGCGGCGCGCGGCCAATCAGCACTTCCCCATCATCGTGCAGGAAGCCCAGCGTCAGGGAGTCACGAATAAAGCCCAGTTGGCCTACATTCTGGCCACTTCGGTTCACGAATCGGGCGCTGGCGCGCACATGCAAGAGTTCGCCTCCGGCTCGGCTTACGAGGGGCGCCGCAGCCTGGGTAACACCCAACCGGGTGACGGTCAGCGCTTTAAGGGGCGTGGCTACGTTCAGATCACCGGTCGCCGCAACTACGCTGACTGGTCGCGCCGACTGGGCGTGGACCTGGTGGGGAATCCTCAGATGGCTCAAGACCCTCGCATCGCGGCTCAGATCTTGGTCGGCGGTATGCGCCAGGGGACCTTCACCGGTCGCCGCCTGGATCAGTACATCAACGACCAGCAGACCGACTTCACTGGCGCTCGCCGCATCGTCAACGGAAACGATAAGGCCGGCACGATCGCCCAGACCGCCCAACGACTGCTGCAGGCTATGAACTAGCGGGCCACTAAGCGAAAAGCCTCCTCCAGCCTTGCTGGACGGAGGTTTTTTCTGCGCGGGAGGTCCCGCTAGGAGCTTTTGAGCTCGTAGATCCGTCCGTCCTCACTCTCGCCCGCGACCGTCAGGACATAGCATCCAGCGCTCTCTAAGCGCGCGATCAGTTTCTCCAAGAGTCCAGCCACGCGGCGAGACCCCACGGTTTGCGAGAGCTCCCGTTCGCTCAGTTTCCCGTAGCGCAGCAGAGCTTCCAGAACGCGCCGCTCTTTAGGTTCCACCGGAATGGGGATGTCGATCTCTTTGCTCTGTCCGTCGAGTCCGCTGGCTTTGACGTAGCCGTCGCTGGCTCGGGCCTCGGGGTTGAGGGAGAAGAGCCGGATCAGGACGTCCTGGTTGAGGATGAGCCACTCCCCGTTGAGGCTGCGCGAGAGGCAGAACTGGCCGTCTTTGGAGAGCAGCCTGTCAGTCTCGAGGAGGATCTCCTCAAAGCGCGAGGGGGGAATGACGAGGACCTCTTCCAAAGCGGCGATTCGCTGGTTGCCGCCGGCGTTTTGCAACAGCTCCAAGATCTGCCCGATGGTGGGAACAGGAGGGAGCTGGCCCGCGAGGCTTTCACAGCGGGCCAAAAATGCGGGCGATTCCAGAAGAGCTGGTATCAAAGCTCGATTGTCGGCCGGGGCCGGAAGGGTCTGAAGAAGCTCTCTGGACTTCTGGGCCGCCAATCGCGCCAGCTTTCGAAAGCGCCCCTTGAATGCGCTGGGAACTCCCTCTTCCCAGGGGAGGTCGCCGTCGATCACCACCTGGCACAGACGAGCCTCTTCCGGGTGCTCGAGAGTGTCCAGCCAGTCTTTGTCCTTGACGATCTCACCCTGGCGCAGAAGAACAAAGCCGGGTGCCTGCTGCTCGGGGTCGCGATAGATGCGGGCCACGGCGCGCTGGCTGCTGGTCTCCAAGACCAGGCGTCCCAGGCACTCGCCGACAGGCTCGAAAGTGGGGCGCGCCTTCTGCTCGAGTTCGGTCAGGTCGGCTTCCGGCTCGGTCCAGACCAAGACCATTCCGTCTTTGTGGGGCGGGGCCAGTCGCCCGCGTCGCAGTTTTCCGTCGTAGGAAAAGGTGGCCACGCGCGCGCCGAAGCGGGTGGCGCCGTCGAGGCGTTTGCCGCCGGGCAGAGCCTTGAGAAGCTCGGCCAGCTGGCTGGGGGTGACCTGAACGCCCGGCCAGGAGAGCTTGAGGATGTGACCCGCGCGGGTCAAGGTATAGGCGCGCTCGGAAGTCCCGGCATAGGCCAAGAGCGGCTCCAGGCCCGCCGGTTGGGGGCTGGACACGGTTTGACCATCTCGTCCTTTGTAGACCACGGGCGGGGCGTTCTTTGCCGTGGGCAGCTGAACCTGGCTCCACCCCTCGAGCTGTTTGGTCTTCTGCTTCATCCTCACTCCTTAAGCGCCGGCTCTGTGACATTCAAAATGCGATGGGCCAACTCCGTCGTAACCTGAGCGGCCGAGGGCAAGTCGTACTGCTCTTTCCAGAGCACATCGCGACGAAACTCCTCGGGCAAAAGCTCGGAGAACTTGATCTCCCCCTGGGGCGGCCCTCCCCCTTGCGACTCCAGAGTTCTCAACCCCGCCTCCAGGAACTCTCTCGGGTCGTTGGTCAAGGCTCTAGCGATCAGTTCCTCCCAGGTGGACAAAGAGCATGACACCTTGACCGAGCGCGAGTCGCAGCGGGCCGGGCAACCCAGCCATCCAGACCATGCGTCGGCCAGCGTCCGGTGGACCCTTTCTCCGGCCCACAGCTCCACCTGGGTGGAGCGATTCTCAAGCTTTCCCACCTCCGAGACGATGGGATGATCGGGGTCCAGGTCGGGCAGTTCGGCTCGGAGTTTGTTCAGCTGCTCTTGCCCTTTGGGACCGAGAAAGGGAAGTGGGTCTGAGCCGGTCAGGATGGAGCGAATCTCACGACAGATCGCCATGCTGGACTGCCCTTTGCCGCCGCTCCAGCGAACCGCTTGCCCCCCGACCGAGGCCACGACGGTCAAGGTTTTCGAGCCGGAATCCCACCCCTTGGGCAGCCAGGAGCCTCCACCCAGCACGAAACTCGACTTCTCGCTCCAGAGGCGAAGAGCCATGGAAGAGTCCAGGCTGCCCACCGGCCTCCCCTCGACGGTTTTGACGGTCACGCCGGAGCCGCCGGAAAAGACGGAGAGGAGATCGGAGAAGTGAGAGCGCCCGTAAGCTTTCTCCGTCCGCTCTCCCAGGCGCAGCCGCCCTTGACCTTTCTCAAGCCAGCCGCCCTCGACCATGTGATCGAGCAACAGTTGCTTTTCTTCCTGAGTGATGTCGGAAAAGCAGGGAGAGTCGCCCAAAGTCCTCCACAGCTTGTCGGGAGCCAGCGCTCCCACTTTCAAAATGGCGAGAAGCACTTGTTGGACCAGCACGCAGAAGGCGCGGGTGTCGGGACAGACCGGCTCGACCTCGCGGGCTATGGCCAGACGGATGAGAGCGAGGGCTCTCAAGAACGTCTCTTGTTGGTCGGTCACGAAGACCATGTGGGCAACCGAGCCATCGCGCCGTCCGGCTCGTCCGAAGCGCTGCAGGAAGGCCGAGACGGTGGAGGGGGCCCCGAGCTGGAACACCTTGTCCACGTCTCCCACGTCGAGTCCGAGCTCCAGGGTGGAGGTGCAGACGATGGTCTGCGGCTTTCTCTGGTTGGCGCTTCTGCCTTTGAAGACGGCCTCGCTCTCTTGTCTCATCTCCTGGGACAGGCTGGAGTGGTGGGCCAGCGCCTCGATGTTTCCCGACTCGGCGATGCGGGCGCGAATCTCCTCGGCGGCGCGCCGGGAGTCGACGAAGAGCAGGCTCTTGGGGGAGCTCCGCATGAGTTTGGACAAAAGCTCGGCCGAGTTGGAGAGGTCTCCGCCCACCGGGTGAACCTCGATCATCCTCTTACTCTTCTGGGCTCCGTCCTTGTTGGGGTCGACCAGCGTTTCGGTGCGTCCGCGGCCGCCTCCGAGCCAACGCAGAAGGTCTTCGGGGTTGCCCACCGTGGCGGAGAGGCCGACCCGCTGGATGTACCGCTCGGTGAGGATGTCGATCTGGGTGAGAAGGGCGATCAGCTGGTCGCCGCGCGAGGTGCCGGCGAAGGCGTGGACCTCGTCGATGACCACGCTTTGCAGTCCGGCGAAGAGCTCTTGGGCGTCGAGGTTCGAGCTGCTCAGCATGACCTGCAGGCTCTCGGGAGTGGTCAACAAGACGGCCTGCGGGTCTTTGAGAAAGCTCTTGCGTTCGGTGCTGGTCACCTCGCCGTGCCAGGCGAAGGCGTCGCGTCCGGCCAGCGCCGCCAGGCTTTGCAGGCGGGGGAGGAGGTTGTTGATGAGAGCCTTCAGGGGGCAAAGATAGAGGAGCGCCGGCTGGCCGTTGAAGCCGTTGGCCAGCAGTCGATCCATCAGTGGAATCATGGCCGACTCCGTCTTGCCTCCCGCCGTCGGGGCCAAGACGATCGCGTCGTCTCCTTGAAGAAGAGGCGGAATGGAGGCTTCTTGAACCGGACGAAGGCTGCGCCACCCCAAGCGGGAGACGATGGACTGCTGCATGCGGGAGGTCAGAGAGAAGAAGGCGGAGGGTTGGCTCAAAGTTCGATCTCTTGAGCCCCGTCCCAGGACTCTCTCTCCTCGTCGTTGAGCTCGCCCGCCTCGATGGTGTGCAGGCCTTGTTGCCGCAAGAACTCCAGCGGCTGAAAGTTTTCGTGCTGGTCGCAGCGGTCCAGAAGGTCCACGTAGCGACGCAAAAAGAGGCGGGGGATGACGCTGATGCGCCCGCCGAAGCCCGCGGTCATGGCGTCAGCCAGGGCGTTGATGACCTTGTCGTCAATGATCTTGGAAAGCTTTTTCTCGCTGGGGTAGATGTCGCGCACTTTGTGGGCCACCGCGATGAGGCGGTCGTGGTCGAAGGCTCGCAGGCGGATCTGAGGCTGTCTCAGGTTGTCCTCCACGTTGTCGGAGAACTCCACCCGGATGCGGTCGTTGAGAGGGGGAAGCGCCGGAACGCCCTGGGCCGAGTCGAAGAAGTCGGGCGTGCCGGTGAAGAGAAAGTAGACGCCGGGCAGCTCGTGGCGGTCGCAGGCGTCGACTAATTGTCGCAGGACCTCCAGGGACTTGACTCGCTCGGGGCGGCGCAAGCGCAGGATGGTCTCGACCTCGTCGACCACCACGACCAGGCCTTTTTGTCCATCTCCGGCTCTGAGGATCTGGAGTAGGGCTTGCAGGCAGGAGAAGACGTCGGAGCTTTCCAGATGCCCGGTCACACCGGCCGTCTTTTTCATGGAGGCGGCCACTTTGTCCTCACCGCTCATCCAGTCCAAAAGCGCGGTGGCCTGGCTGTAGTCTCCGGCCAGTTGAGCCTGATGGTAGGCCTTGAGGCAGGCGGAGAACCGCCCCGCGGTGTCGCCCAGGTTGAGAAGCTCGCGGTCGACCTGTTTGGCGACCTCTTCGGGGAATCGCTCGTCGTCCTCGTCGAGCCCTTGCAGCTCCATCACCTTCTCTTCCAAGGTGTAGAGCCAGCGGTCGAGGAGGGAGCGGAACTGCCCGCCGGGGTTGCGCGGACTGCGCGAGAGTCCCTCGCAGATGCGGCGGTAGACGGAGAGAAGCTTGTAGAGGGGAGTGTCGGCGGCGGAGATGACGACTTTGGAGAAAAGAAACCCCATCTCGGAGGCGCGGGCCGCGACCAGAGAGGAGAGGAAGGTCTTTCCCGCTCCGTAGTCGCCCCGCAGAAATTTGTATCCGCTCCGCCCGCGGGCCACGAATTTGAGCCCCTCCTCGATGGCTTGCACCTGTGGTTCTAGCCCCACCGCGATCTCTTCGAGTCCGAGATCGGGGACGGTGCCGTTTCTCAAAGCGTTGAGAAGAGTCCAGCGCAGATCCTGATCTACGGAGTTCGCTGGTTTGCTAGAATTGGTGGGTTTGCTGGAACTCGCGGGTTTGTTCGAACTTGCGGTTTTGCTGGATTTCTCGACCTTGTTCGAGGCTTGGCTTAAGGATTTCACGGGGGCTTTAGCGCTCATTTGAATTTCTTTCTATGTCGTGGTGAGAAAGACTTCAGAACCTTTGTTCGTTTTTGCACCTTCCCGCGAGGATCTCCCGCCGAGTTTTTGTGGGATCCCCCGATCCCGTCTATCCCGCGAGGATCTCCTACTGAGTTTTGTGGGAGCCTGCTCACTTTAAGGTTTTTGACTTTAGGGAAAATATTATTGATGTATTTATCTTTTAGGGATATGATTGGCCTACCTACCGTTTATTTTTAGGGGGTTCTCGATGTTCAGAAAATTGCAGGCGAGTTGGATGCTGACCAAGGCGTGCCTACGGGTACTCCAAAAAGACAAAGAGCTGATGCTCTTTCCGGTCTTTTGCCTGATCTTTAGCGTACTGGCGGCGATCGGTTTCGGTCTTTCGATCTGGGCTATGCCCACCTCAGAGACGGGAGAGGAGTCCTTAGATCTCATTTTCACGCTTTTAGGACTGGCTTTCTCCTTCGTCACTTACAGCATCGTGTTGTTTTTCAACGTGGCTGTTTTGTCTTGCGCCAAGATTCGCTTTCAGGGCGGAGATCCGACGCTGGCGGACGGGTTTAGGGCGGGATTCGCCAACCTGAAGGTGATTTTTATGTGGGCCGCCTTTGGAGGACTAGTCTCCTTCATCATTCGGCAGCTCGAGGAGTCCCTGGGGATCATCGGTAGCCTGATTGGTCGCCTGCTCGGCGGGGCTTTCGCTATCTTGAGTTACTTCGCGATTCCCGTGATGATCTTCGAAAAGGTGGGGCCGACTCAGGCTTTCACTCGCTCGAAGGAGATCATCAAGAAGAGTTGGGGAGAAGCTCTCGGAGCTTATCTCGGGTTTAGCATCATTACCACTATCGCGGCCTGGTCCATCATATTTGGAGTGATCGGCTCGATCGTGGTAAGCGTCCAAATGGACTCGTTCACTCCTATGTCTGTCGGATTTTCCCTCGCGCTCGTGGTGGCTTTACTAGCGGGGATTTTGTCCTCGTGTTTGAGTCAGATTTTTCAGGCCGCCCTTTACATCTACGCCACAACGGGAGAGATCTCCACGGAGATCGGACAAGACATACTCGACCAGGCCTTTCTTCCCCGCCAGGGCCGAAAGTGGGTCTTGCCCGGCGTTTAGTAAGCCTCACAGGGGCCCCTACTTAGTAAGACCGTGACTTAGATTTTGCATCCCGCGAGAGGTGGACCAGCGCGGGTTGCCCAACCGCCTCGGCAGATGTTTCGCGCGGTTCGTCGAGGTGAAAGTCGGGCTCGTCTTCTAGTTTTGGGAGATGGGCCGCTTTCTGATGTGGAGCTTTGCGAAACGGGTGAATT
Source organism: Selenomonadaceae bacterium (assembly GCA_037189585.1). Taxonomy (GTDB): domain Bacteria; phylum Vulcanimicrobiota; class Xenobia; order Xenobiales; family JADMJV01; genus JAEXNA01. The sequence continues at coordinate 65,565 of JBBCJA010000013.1, forward strand.
CTTCGACCTCGGAGCGGAGCGACAGGCGCAAGCCGAGCAAGCTTGTGCTCGAATGCGCGCGGGTGGTCAGACGGTGACCGCTAATCCTATCTATCGCCTGACCGACATGACGGTGGGGGAGCGCTTGAGCCTGCGCGTGGACAGGGGCGACTACTCTCAAGTGGTGGGGGCCAAGAGCCATCCCGAGTGGGGGGTGAAGGCTCAGGTATTGGCAGCCTGTTGCGCTCTGGAGTGCCCGGAAGGGTTCCTTATCGAAAAGCGTAGCGCCCAGGTGGCCGCTGCTCCCGGTCTTTGGCACGTCGCCCCCTCGGGCAGCCTGCAGCCTCCCAACGGGGTTGGGGTGACGGTGTTGGCCGAAGCCGAGGAGGAGTTGGGCCTTCTATCCGGTGAGGTGACGGACGCGCGATGCGTGGGTCTTCTTTATGTCGAGGAGGCCGGGGTCTATCTGTTGGCCTGCTCGGCTCGCACCGAGGTGCATTTTCAGGAGATCTGTGAGCGACCCCGGAGCGGCGCTTGGGAACAGGCTGGTCTGACCGTGGCCCCGGCCGACCCGAAGGAGCTCCCACGTTGGCTGGCCCAGGCACCGCTTCTGCTGCCGGCCGCCCGCGCGGTACTGTTGGCCGAGGGGTTACGCCGCTGGGGCTCGGACTGGTTCGAATCTCATTGCGAGGACATAGCGTGAGCTCGGAGACGCGAGGTTAAGCCATGGGCGCGCTCCTACTCATGCTCAACTTGTGCTTCGGCCCGTTGCCGGAGCACGCTCGTCAGGCCTGGCACGAGCGCTACATTCTGCTGCTGTCGATGTCGCCGACCTTCCAGCCGTTACCGACAGAGTTGGCTGAGGCCGGGTGCCCTCCCTTACGCATGCTGGACTACTCGCTACCGATCGGCCGCTTCACCGCCGCCGAGCTCGACCGCAATCGGCGCCTCTACGGAGAAGAAGAGGTGATGCTCAGTCCCGAGTACGTGGTGCTTCACTTCACCGTGATTCCGGAGGCCTCCGACGTGCTCAATCTCTTCAATCGTCCGGTCACGCTTCCGGTGGGGAACCAGAAACCGGTGAAGACTCTGGTCACGGTCCACTACATGGTGGACAAGGACGGAGTGGTGCTGAGTCTGGTGCCGGAGGACCGGCGAACCTCGGGCACCTATGGATTGGACCATCGGGCTCTGGCTATCGAAATGGTGGCTAAAGACGAGGTGGACCTGATGAGCCGCCCGACCCAACTGCTCTCCGCCTTTTGCCTGATTGACGGTCTCCTGAAGAAGTATGACCTGCCCGTGTGGCGGGTGCTGTCTCATCAAGATGTCGCCTTCGGGAAACTCTTCTTAGACGACTACACGGACATGGCCGACACCGAGTATCCCTACTTCTATCCCAAACCTTCCTTTCGCTTTGACCCGGGACCGACGGTGATGGCTTGGTGCCGCGAGTTTCTCCTACGAAAGCGAGGCCTATGGGAGCGACATCCGGCCTCTCAGATAGAGCGTCCGGTCAAGGCCACTCCTTAGGCGCTCGTTTTCGCCGCGATTATCGCCCGTAGGAAAGCCCGAACTAGCGATACATAGACTGATATCGACATTTTCGGTGCGCCGATTATCGGAGGCGGTCTGGGCGGATGGCGTATGCTGGAGCGACAAGGAAGCTAACGCGCTTATGAACCCGTTGCACGATTTGAATCAAGCCCTGAACTACATCGAGGAACACCTCGAGGGGGAGATCGATCTGGCCGAAGTGGCGCGCCGCGCTTGCTGCTCTCAGTACCAGTTCACCCGAACCTTCGCCTTTCTGGCCGGCATTTCCCTATCGGAGTACGTGCGGCGGCGGCGCATGACGCTAGCCGCGACGGAGTTGCGGAGTGGGAAGGTTCGCACCCTGGACTTGGCGGTGAAGTACGGTTACAGCTCGGGTGACGCCTTCACTCGCGCCTTCGCGGCCGTGCACGGGGTGACGCCTTCGCAATCGAGAACAGCCAGCTTGAGGGCCTATCCGCGTCTGAGCTTCCAACTGACGATCCAAGGAGGAGAAGAGATGAAGTACCGCATGGTCAGCAAGGACGCCTTTCGAGTGGTGGGAATTCACGGTCGGGTTCGCCTGATCTACGAGGGGATCAATCCCGAGATCGCCGCCATGTTCCGGAGCTTGGACGAGGCCACCATCACCCGGCTGAAGGAACTTTCCAACACGGAGCCTCGAGGTTTGATCCAGGCCACCGACAATCCCAGCGAGGACCTTGAAGAGGGGACCTCGCTGGAGCACTACATCGGAGCCGCCACGACCTGGGAATGTCCGGAAGGGATGGCCTGCCTCGAGATTCCCGCTGGGGACTGGGCAGTCTTTCCTACCCAGGGGCCCTTCCCAAAAACCATGCAGGACATCTGGGCCCGCATCTACACCGAGTGGTTCCCTTCCTCAGGGTACCAACACGCCGGTGGACCTTCGCTGGTCTGGAGTGAGAGTCCCGACATCACCTCTCCGACCTATCGCAACGAGATCTGGATCCCGGTGACACGAGCCGGCAAGTGACAGCTCTTACTCTTCTTTCGCTCCGCCGTAGGCTTTCGGAAGATGGGGGACCGTGTTGGAGAGGAACTCGTTGTAGCGCGAAAGATCGTTGGGGAAAATATCGATCATTTTGTACCAATAGAGCTCACAGGCCAGGGCGGCGTCTAAAAACGTGAAGGTGTCTCCCAGGATGAAAGGGGAGCCGAGACGAGTGGACATGGCCTCGAGTAGGTCACGAACTTTCTGAGTGGCCTCTTGTTTGTCTTGCTTAGCGAAGTACTCCATGGCCACCGGCTCCAGGGTCGAATGGAGAAAGAAGAGCCACTGGTACATGAGGGCGCGTTCCGGAGTTCCGAGCGTGGGCGTTTTCATCTCCTGAGAGTACTTGTCGGCGAGGTAGAGGGTGATGGCTCCCGACTCGAGGATGGTCTGATCGCCATCGACCAGGGCGGGAACGCGTCCGTAGGGATGAATCTTCAGATAAGATTCTGTTTTGTTCTCCCCCGTCTTGAAGTTGATGTTTTCGAACTTGTGAGGGATGTTGAAGGTGTCCAAGAGGATCTGGACCCGCATTCCGCGGCTTTGAGGATTGGAGTAATGAATCAATTCGGGCATGGTCGTCTCGTCATCCTTTCGGTTATTCGGTACGGAGCAGAATGTGGTAGCCAAATTTGGTCTTCACGATGTCGGAGAGTTGACCTGGAGTAAGTTGAAAAGCCACCGCGTCAAACTCCTTGACCATGGCGCCTCGAGCGAAGCTACCCAGGTCACCGCCGCTCTGTTTCCCGCTGGGGCATTGGGAAAGCTGTCGGGCTTTCTCGGCGAAGTCGGCTCCAGCCTTGAGCTCTTGTAAAAGCTTTTGAGCCTCACTCTCTTCTTTGACGAGAATGTGGGAGCAGCGGACCTTCTCCTTTTTTCCGAAAAGACTACTCATCTTTTGTCTCCTTACCTTGGATTCTGCCGGCTTTGGGTGGGGCCGGTCGAGGGTGTTGTTCAATGAAAGCTTGCATCACGTCGCGGGTGAAGGGGAGGGTGCGCGCGACTTTGAGTTGGTTGAGGATGGTCATCCCATCACCCCCCGTGGAGAGAAATCCCGTGACGGCGAGGGTGTAGCGTTTTCGCGGCTGGATAGGGCTTCCATTAAAGAGCGCCTTGCCGTTAACGTAAGTGATCTCCTGGCTGGGGGAGAGTTTGGCCCGGGTCTGAGTGCTCTGCTCGATCACGTCGATCAGCTCTTGGCCGCTGGCTTCCAGGACGGTGACCGGGTCGTCGAAGGGGAACATCTCGTGCAGAGTGCGCACGGTCAGCGGCCCTTTCAGGAGGTGGCCTCGGACCCCGCCGCGGTTGTAAAAGGCGACGTCGGTTTGAGCTTGAGTCTTGAGGGCTTCCGCGATGTAGTTCCCGAGCGGTGTATCGAGGGAGCCAGGCGCGGGCTTGTTGAGAATGTCGGATCGCGCCTCACCGATCACCTTGTCCAAGATCGGTTGGACCTTGTCGGCGTAGCCTTGCACGATGGCCGAGACCTCGGGGTCGGGGGCGATCGATTCGTCGATGGGAACGAGGTGATGGGATAGGAGTTTGAGTTTGTCGGTCTCGGTGTCGATCTCGACTTGGAGGACGCCCAGAAAGCGGGCGTAGCATCCGGTCTGCACGATGGGGACGCCGTTTTCGATGAGGGGCTCATGCAGGGCTGTGTGAGAGTGTCCGCCCACGATGAGGTCGAGTTGGGGGACTTCGCGGGCGAGCTTTTGGTCCGCGGAGACGCCGATATGGGTGAGCGCGATGGTGGCGTCGACCTCGGGCAGATTTTGCAGCGCTTTTTGTGTGGCGGTCGTCGGATCGAGGAATCTCCAGCCTTGAGTGTAGGCTTTGGGAGAGCGGGTGGCCGTGTCGGGGGCGACCAGTCCGATGATGCCGATCTTGGCTCCGTTACGTTCGATGACGTGAGAGGGCGGGATCACCTGGTGCCCGTCTTCACTGACCAGGTTGGCGCAGACCGTGGCGGCGCCGGTGGCGGAGATGTAGGCGAACATCTTCTCCTTGCCCCAGTTGAATTCGTGATTTCCCAGAGTGGTCACGTCGTAGTGCAGGCTCTTGAGAGACTCGGCGGTGGGGATTCCGAAAAAGAGCCCGGAGGTGGGAGTGCCCAACGCCATATCTCCTCCGTCGAGGAGAAGGACCTGACCGGGGAAGGCGGCTTGAAGAGAGCGGATGACGGTGGCGATTCGCACGAATCCGGCGGTGGTGTCGGAGCCGGCGGTGACCGGTTCCAAGTGGCCATGGATGTCGTTGGTGTGCAGGATGAAAAGTCGCACCTGCTCGGCTTGGGCTGGGCAGAGGAGGAAGAGTAGCGCGAGGATGGCGCGTCGGAATCTCACGGGCTTGCGCTTCTCGGTGGGGGAGGGTGGACCTTTTTCACAGGATCCCCGATCCCGCATATCTCGCGAGGATCTCCCTTCGAAGAAAGTGGGATCCCACTTTCAAAGAGCGGGCTCTTCCCGCACGGGGCCGCTGGACCCAGCCAGACCCGCACGGAGAGCCTCCTAAAGAGCCGTCGCCTTGCCAGGGTGGGCGGTTTCCTGGTAGAACGGGCATTCACCGTCATGTCACGTCAAGAGATCTACGCCATCCAATGCCGTATCTTCGGCTACCTCAAGCCTTACTGGAAGGTCGCCCTCGGAGCGGTCTTTTTCACCGTGTTCGTGGCTTTCACGCGACTTGCTCAAGCCAAGCTGATCGGATGGCTGTTCGGACTGATGTCCGACGGCAAGGTGCAGAGTTCGACCGACCTTGCCGCTCACGGCTTTAAGGTCAAGGACGTGATGGGGGACGGGCTTTTGCAGAAACTGCAGGGTCAGAGCTCTTACCAGCAGCTCAACTTCATCGTCGGCGCCTTTCTATTCCTCATCATCTGTCGTGGGGTGGGCTGGTACTATCAGAAGTATCTAACCGATCTCGCCGCCCAGTCGGCCATTCGCGACATGCGGGCTCAGGTATTCGCCCATCTGCAGAAACTCTCCTTAAGATTTTTCGAGTCCATGCGCCTGGGAGAGATTCAGAGTCGGGCCACCAGCGATTTGATCGCGGCCACCAGCATTTATGGTAACTTGGCCGATTTTCTGAAGAATTTTCTCATCGTGGTGGGCGCGCTGGGCGCCATGTTCTACAAGGACTACCAGATGACGTTCCTGGTCTTGCTGCTCAGCCCGCTGATCGGCGTGGCGGTGGGCAAGTTCGGTAAGGCGATGGGCCAGGTGACCGACCGTCTGCAATCGCGGGTGGCCGATCTCTCCTCCATTATGATCGAGAACACCAGTTCGCAAAAGGTGGTTAAAGCCTACCATCGCGAGGGGTTCGAGATCGAGCGCTACAACCACGCCAACGAGGAGAACTTCGACTCGCAGATGCGGCTGGTCAAGGTCTCGGCCACTCAGACTCCCGTGGTCGAGTTTCTTTCCATCATCGGCATCATCGCCATCGTCTACGCGGGGACCTCGCGTATTCTCAACGGCCAAGCCACACTCTCCTCGATGGTGGAGTACTGGGCTTTGATGGCGATGATCATCCAGCCGGTGACAGTCGTCTCCAGTTTCGTTTCCGCTCTTCACGCCTCATCGGCCGCCGGTAGACGGGCTTTCACTCTGCTCGATACCGTTCCCGAGGTTCTCGACAGGCCCGACTCCAAGGTGCTCCCTCCGGTGGTCGGAAACCTGAGCTTTAAGGGAGTGAGATTCGCCTACGACGACACAAAAGAAGTGTTGCGTGGGATCGATCTCGAGGTGAAGGCGGGCGAGGTGGTGGCCATCGTGGGCACCAACGGCGCCGGAAAGACCAGTTTCGTCAACCTGGTTCCCCGTTTCTATGACCCTACCGCCGGAACGATCGAGATCGACGGCCACGATCTTCGCGACGTGACCCTGGGCTCTTTAAGAACCCAGGTCGGCACGGTGATTCAAGAGTCGGTGCTGTTCGCCGGGACCATCGCCGACAACATCGCTTGTGGGCGGACCGATTTCACTCGCGAGCAGATCCTGGAGGCCTCCAAGATCGCCAACGCCGACGAGTTCGTGGTGAAGATGCCCCTGGGGTACGAGACCGACATCGGAGAGCGCGGCGTGCGGCTTTCCGGCGGTCAGCGCCAGCGCATCGCCATCGCGCGGGCCTTACTGCGGGAGCCGAAGATCCTGATTCTCGACGAGTTCACCTCCGGGATCGACACGGAGTCGGAGAATCTGATCACCGAGGCCATCGAACGGATCATGCGGGGCCGTACCTGCCTGGTCATCGCCCACCGAATGAACACCATCCGCCACGCCGACCGAATCATCGTGCTCGACGCGGGCCAGATCGTGGAAGAGGGGAAGCACGACGAGTTGATGGCTCGTAACGGCCTCTATACGAAACTCTACGAAGCTCAACTGCGCACCCCCGTCGGCTTCGAAGCCAAACCGGAACCGGCGTTCCCTCCGAATTAGCCTAACGACGTCCCCTATTCGACCGCGATAGACGAGACTCACCGGCTCTGACCGGAGGATATCACGCGGTCTGACCGGGTGGGTCGGCCGGATGACCCGCGCGGGATGGGTGAGTCAGCCGGGCCATGAAGGAGCCGGACCTACGGTTTTGCGAAGCCCGAGTCTATGAACATTGGTAAACTCGGAGTATGGTACTTCACCGACGTATTGACCGCGACGGAGGCGGCGACGTTCGCCCGCACAGTGGAGAGCCTGGGATATGGCGCTCTATGGTACCCGGAAGCGGTGGGACGCAACTCTTTGGCCCACGGATCATGGCTCTTGTCGCAGACCTCGAAGCTGGTCATCGCCACTGGGATCGCCAACATCTATGGGCGCGACGCTCAGTCGATGCAGGCCGCCAGGCGGACTCTTGATGAGCAATCCAACGGGCGATTCCTATTAGGCCTCGGAGTTTCTCACGCCCCCCTGGTGGAGTCCTTGCGAGGGCATAACTACAACAAGCCGTTGACATTCATGCGCGAGTATCTGGAGAAGATGGAGCAGGCCACCTATCAAGCTCCCGCTCCCACCGAAAGTGGGGAGCTGGTTCTGGCCGCGCTGGGTCCCAAGATGTTGGAGCTTTCTCGAGACAAGACCGACGGCGCGCACCCCTACAACGTCACTCCCGAGCACACCGCCAAGGCCCGCCAGATTCTAGGTCCGAACAAGAAGCTGTACGTGGAGCAGAAGGTGGTTCTCCAGACCGATCCTGAGAAGGCGCGGGCGGTCGCCAAGGCCACGCTTGCCATGTACCTCCCTCTTCCCAACTACCGCAACGCCTGGTTCGGCATGGGATTTTCCGAGGCCGAGGTCGATGGGACGAGCGATAGATTCCTCGACGCCATGGTGGCCTGGGGCGACGAATCCGCCATCGCTGAAAGAATTCAGGCTCATCTCGATGCCGGAGCCGACCACGTCTGCATTCAGCCTTTAGGCGCGGAGAACAAGCCGGAGATGAAGGTCGTCGAAGCGATGGCCCAACGATTCCTATGAGCTTGCCCGGATTTTCTCATATTCTGGTCCCTCTCGACGGGACACCGTCTTCGGAGCTGTCTCTCGAGGCCGCCGCTCGCGCCGCCTCTCAGAACGGGAAGGTCACGATTGTGCAGATCGTCGAAGATCTGGTCTCTCCCCACCAGCTTCCTGACGACTGTGACAAACAGGCATTCTGGCAAGAGCAAGCTAGGCCCGTACTGGAGTACCTCGAAAAGGTGAAGGCTCTGGTCACCCGCGATGACCTGAAGGTGGAGACGATGGCGGCTAGCGGAAATCCGGCCGAGGCGATCCTCGACATAGCCAAAAAGCTCGCCGTCGAGGCCATCGCGATGTCGAGTCATTCTCGCTCAGTCCTACGTCAGGTTCTGATCGGCAGCACTGTTCAAACAGTCATGTCGCGAGCCGCGGTGCCCTTGCTTATCGTTCACCCATCCACGGAGGATGGGAATATAAGCTGAGAAGTGGCGACAGAGGTCCCTATGCGATACAGGGAGTTGCTAGTCGTTCTTTTCATCGTTTCAACCGCTGTGTTGCTCTGGGCCGAACCGGCTCGGGATCTCTCTCAACCTAAGCTGCTTTCCCAAGGAAAGCAGAGCCTCTCGTCCGAGCCCTCCGAGGTCTCGTTGGAGATTCGCCCTGGCAAGGATTTCGCGAGTACCGAGTTCATCGTCGCGGTCAACGTCGTCCAGGATGGACTGTTGAGCGAAGCTCCCGTCGCCCTGGGAATCCGCGTCCCCGGAGAGCCCCATGTCGCCTGGACTTTGGTTAGTCCCAGAAAGGGAGATGACGGTCGATGGCATTTCTTTGGCGCTGATCTGCGGATGGAGGGGACACCCGCTCCGACCTTGGGAAGGGAATACAGAGGGGTGGTCACTCTGATGGATACTAAGGCCTCTCCCTACGCTCGCTCGATACCGACCCAAACTTTTGAAAGTCAAACCGTGCGGCTCGCGGGGCGTTAGGACGATGCGCAAAAGAGGCTACCGCCAACTCCTTGTAACGCTCGCTGTCATCGCACTGCTCTCAGCTATTTTCGCGCGTCAGGAGATCGCCGACTGGACCGGTATTGGAAGAGCACACCTGACTCTGAAAGTTGTCAATCCCGAGACTCCTGAGACGACGGTTTTCGAGCTGAAACTTTCGAGCGGACTAGCCACGGGTGTTGACCGTACCGGAAGGCCCATGAGGTATCGTATCGACGAGAACGAACGGAGTAAGAGGAGCCTCGGGATAGCCATGCTCGACACTCAAGGCCAGAAAACGATGTGGTCCGTATCTCGTGTGACGACCCTGGGGGAGGGACATTGGAAATTCTCCGCGTCTGAGATGGAGATGCTTCCCACGAAGTATTTCGATTCCACGAGGGTTTCTTTTCCGGACCATCTCAAGCAGGCCATACCGGCCAGCTATCAAGCTCAGGTGGCACTTTCAGACCCGGAGCCCAATCCGTCGGGTCGAGGAGGCCACCGCCTGACGATCTCCAGTTCTGAGGTGAAGGTCAACGTTTCGTCCCACTGAGTGAGACTCGGCGCACTAAGGAAGTTGCGCGGGAACGTTCAAACCAGTAACGAGGCAAAGATTGGTCCGGCAGGGCTTTCCATCGGCAGTCTTCGCTGGTCGTAGATGGCAAGCGCCGCCCGCAATCGCGTGGTGTCAAAGCGTCCTTTGAAGGGAGCGATCTCCCATTCGGGGTGGGCTACCACCGCACAAATAGCGTGAAAGGCCAGGCGCAAGGCGGGATCGCGGTTGGGTGTCGCTCGCTCGAGGTCCTTGACCTGGGCGAGGCCGTATTCCAGAAGGTCCATCACCTTGGGAAGAACCAAGGGGGTGAGATTCTCCGCCACCACCGAGGGGAGCTCACGCAATCCTCCCAGTTCCGGAGATTCGCGATGCAGGAGAAGTGCGTTGAAGACGGCGTCGGCGGTGGCGCGGCGGGTCGGGGGGTCGAGGCAAGGGAGAAAAGCGCGGGCGAAATTGGCCAGCGCGTTGTGACTGCTGGAGCGTGTTTCGACATCGACCCTCTGTCCCGAGTACCCCTGGGCCAACTCGAGGAATAGGTCGCTATGCCGGAGCACCCAGGCTCGGGTTCGGGCGTAGCGACGGCTGGCCAGCGACTCCACCAGCAGACCGAAGTAGAGCTCTCTTTGCCCCGCCGGCGCAAGACTTGAGAAAAGACTCGCGATGCCATCTCGGGCTTCGGGTTGGGAGGGCACCGTTTGGCAGAACCAGGAAGCAAAAAGCGGCGCGAATCCTAGCTCCACCGGCAGACGGATGAAGGCGGCCAGAGCCTCCTGCCACAACTCCCTATCCTCGGGATGGGCCAGACTGAAAAGAAGCGCGTCACGCACCTGGGTGGAATCGGAACGAAGTTTCTCCAGCGCTTGCTCGCGAGTGAGCACGGGGCCCCAGGCGATCTCTTCTCCTTGGAGTCCTCCCGGTAACACCGCCGTCAGGCGAGGAAGCGGACCGGGGAACTCTCCTTCGCGGGAGTCGACGACCAGGCGTTCTCCCTCTAAGTGCAGCGAGAGCTTGAGGTAGCGCCCCTGCTCGTGATCGCGGCTCTCCCCGTCGTCCCAATACAAGCCGGAGACGACTCCGTCGATTCCGGGAAAGAGGTGGAGAGTCCAGGGTTTGTCGCGCATGGCGTCGGTGTTGGCCACGTCTTCGGCCAGCATGGGGATGACCGAGCCGGCCTTAGCGAAGAGCGGCACCAGGCCGGGCCTACGAGTGATGGTGATGGTGCCGCCCCCTTGATGGCGCTCTTTCGTGTGAAGGTCGTACCAGATCCCCTCGGGCAGGCGGACTAACCTTTCGTTCTGCCCGCGCACGACGAAGGGTGCGGCCATCAGGTGGGGCCCGACCATGACCTGGTCTTCCAGGTAGGCGAAGCGCTCGTCCTCGGGATAGTCGAAAAAGAGCGGGCGAAGCAGGGGGATGTCGCCTTGAGGCTGGCTCATAGCGGCGGAATAGAGATAGGGGAGCAGGCGATAGCGGAACTTGATGGCGGTGCGGGCCACCTCTTCTGTTTCCGGTCCGAAGCTCCAGGGGTGAGCGACTCGGGTCCCCAGGGCCGAGTGGGCGCGCATAAAAGGGTAGATGACGGAGGTCTCGATCCAGGCGGAATATAGCTCCGAAGTGCAGTGTCCGAAGAACCCTCCGATATCCACCCCCACGAAGGGACTGCCGACTAAGCCCATGGAGGCCAGCTGAGGCAACGACATCGACAGGTGTTCCCACCAGGAGGTGTTGTCTCCCATCCACGACCAGGCGTAGCGTCCCACGCCGGTGAATCCGGAGCGGGTCAAAATCCAGGAACGGCGGCCGTCGGTGTTCCAGGTCTCATGGGTGGCTTGAGCCATGAAGGAGCCGTACAGGTTGTGGCCGGCGGCTTGTAAAAATCGACGGTCGTCCTCGCCACCCGGTGTGTCGAGCGGCATCGGAAGCTGCTTGGCCCCCCCCGTCCAGAACGGCTTGTCGAAGATGGCCGGCTCGTTCATGTCGATCCACAGGCCCGCCACGCCATGATCGAGGTAGAACTGGGCTTGCTCTCCCCACCATTGGCGAGTCTCGAAGCGGGAGAAGTCGGGGAAAAGAGCTTCGTCCGGCCAGCAGTAGCCCACCACGGGGGCGCCGCTGGGACTTTTCAAGAAGTGATTTCCGGCCATGCCGCTGTCGCAGGCGGAGTAGCCATGACCGGGGTCGAAGCGCAGACCGGGATCGATGATGGTGACGGTTCGAACTCCCTGAGCTTTGAGGTTTTCGATGGTCTCCTTGGCCTTGGGAAAGCGGTCGGCTGAGAAGGTAAAGGAGCGGTAGTTCTCCATGTGGTCGATGTCGAGATGGACCACGTCGAGCGGAATCTCTTTGGCCTGGAATTCCTCGATGAGTTGGGAGACCTCGTTGGCACTGCGATAGCCCCAACGGGACTGGTGGAACCCGAAGGACCAGAGCGGTGGAGCGGTGGGGGCTTCCAAGAGTTGGCGCAGGCTAGCGTGAAGCTCGGTCGGAGAGTTGGCCGCGTGGACGTGGACCTCGAGACGCGCACCACTGGAGAGCCACCGCATGCGATCGTGCCGTTCCTGTCCCAGGTCGAATCGGGAGTAGGGAGAGTGAGGGAAGAAGACGGCCCACCAGGCGTCGCCGGTGCGTCCCCAGAGAAGGGGATGGGCCTGGTAGAGGGGATCGGTGTCGCGCAGATGTCCAGTCGGTTCGTCTGTGGTCCAGTTGACCGGCGCGGTACCGCGCCGCTCGAGCGGCATGGAGCGCTGTCCGAGTCCGTAGAATCTCTGATTCTCGTTGATTTTCCAGTCCCAGCGGAGAGCGCTTCGAAAGTCAGGAGGCAGTTTTTCGTTGGGGCGACATTTGAGACCCTGGAGTCCCTCGGGTTCGACGGTGAAAAGTCGAGGAGCTTGCCAGGACTCGAGCAGGGTCTTTCCGCTCCAAAGTAGGTGAGTGGAGTCGCCTTCCTGGATGACTTCAAAGGGACTCTCCCCGTGGTACTCCCACATGGGTCCGAGTCCCGGAATCTCACCCAGGACCGGCCAGGGGGGCTCGCCGTCCGCGGGATTGGCGCTCAGTTTGAGGACGGCGCTGCCACCCATTCCGGTCACCGTCTGGCCGCGCCAATTGACAATCGCGCCCGGCTCCACCGGGGCGCTCTCGATGAGATCAAATTCGCTCACTCTATACTCCAGGGATACTTTATGGAGGCATTTACGCCTCGAGCGGCTTCACCTGCGGAACTCTCGACTGGTGGCAATGTACCATCTTTTTCATTGGAAGATTCTTGGGCCGTCTGCTACGATGGCAAACGGGAAACTCTGGCTTGATTGAGGCTGGAGACCCACATCTCGTGTCTTGCTTGGAGGCAAACTATGCTCACACTCAACAAAGGTCTCTATCTTTTGACCGCTACAGCTTTACTAGCCACTTCGGCTATGGCCAGACCCGAGGTTCGCGATCCCTTCGTGAACCAGAACACTTCCCACATACAGGCGACGAAGGTTCGTCCGGCCCCGGTCGTCCGACCGGTTCAAGGCAACCCGGCCAATGCACCGTCCCAGGATAGGGCGGTGATTTCGCAATCCCAAGTGACCAAGGTCGTCGTGGCGCCCGATGTCGTAGTCAGCGGTATCGTCTCGAGCCAGGGTTCTCGACAGGCCATCCTGTCCACCGGGCAACGCTCCTTTCTGGTGCGTGAGGGACAGAAGCTGGCGGATTTCAAAGTGAAGGCCATCAGCGCGGGCTCGGTCACGCTCGACTACGAGGGACAGAGCTTCAAGATCCCGATGGCCAAAGGGACCTAGCGCGAGACGGGACTTCGCTCGAGAAAAGGGCTGCTTCTTTCGAGGCAGCCCTTTTCCATGTTGTGACCACGATCAAAAAATTCGGGCTTTCTGTCCAAAAACGAGTATGGCGTAGCGTCGCAAGCAAGATCAAAAATTCTGGGTTCCTGCCCAAAAAAACGGGTGAGGGTTTCCGTTTGAGGGGATGGTGACGGGGCTCCGCGAAAGGTCACCTTATGCACGTTGTCGTTACGGGAAGTAATCGTGGAATCGGGCTGGAGCTTTGTCGCCAACTCAAAGATCAAGGAGCCAGGGTGACGGCGTTGTGCCGCAAGTCGTCCGCTGAGCTCGATTCTCTTGGCGTGACCGTGATTGACGGGGTGGATGTGAGCCGACCCGGCAAGATACCGGATTTCGCACCCATCGACTGGTTGATCGCCAACGCGGGAATCTGGCGAACGGAGGACCTCGATAGCTTGAACTACGAGACGATGCTAGAGCAGTTTCAAGTTAACGCGCTCGGTCCGCTTCGTACAGTGGAGGCACTCTTGAACCGACTTTCCCCAGGTTCAAAGGTCGGACTGATGACTAGCCAGATGGGAAGCATCGCCGACAACACCTCCGGCGGGCGCTACGGATATCGAATGTCCAAGGCCGCTCTCAACGCCGCCGGCGTCTCCCTGGCCCACGACCTCGAATCGCGTGGGATCGCGGTGGCACTTCTCCACCCGGGTTACGTGGCCACCGATATGACCGACCACCGAGGAAGCATCGCTCCAGAAGAATCCGTGCGGGGTTTGCTTGGCGTGATGGAGCGACTCTCTTTGGAAAATTCCGGCGGCTTCTGGAACTATCGAGGCGAGGTGCTTCCCTGGTAAGAATGTGACCAGCGAGTGTCCCGGTCGGGTCACGGGAATGGGCGTCCGGGCGGGCGAGGAAAGGGATCGCGGGGCGGGAAGGGGTCGCGCACGCTGACCGAGGTTTTGGCCCAGTTGTTGTCTTCTCGGGTCTCACGTACCTCATTGGCGGTATCGACTTCGGCGTCGTACCAAGCCGAGAAGCCGCCGCCCACATTGGCGGGACCAAAGAGCAGGCGAGACGAGCCGCCCGCGGCTAAGCCTGGAACGCGCTTCCACTCGGGGCGCATGCCGTCGCCACTGACCTCCACGTTGAACGGACCGGCGGCCTGATTGCCTTGATTTCTCACGATGACGGAGAAGTCGATGCGGTCTCCGGGATATGGGAATCCGTTGGACGGATCGAAGCGGTCGATGACGAGATCCGGCCCGTCGCCAGCGGGTCCATGGGATGCTCCGGTGTAAGAGGGTTGGCGGGGAGGTAAAGTGGCGATGTTCATAAGACGATGATGCGGCACGAGCGTCACGCGATTGCCACAAGAAGGTCAACGAGGTCGAGAGAGCGGAAGCATGGCGGCGTCAGGCTTGAGGGTCACCGCGCTGGGCATTGTAGGCGTAGAGGATGGCGTTCAATAAACCGCCGAACTTCTCGTTGATCTCCCGGCAGCGCGAGATGTTATGCATCTCCACGCCGCGCCGCTCGCTGCGGATCAAGCCCGCCTCGCGAAGAATCTTGAAGTGGACCGACAGCGTGGACTTAGGTATCTTCCGCTCGCCCAACTGGAGAAAGTTAGAGCAGATCTGAGGGCAGTCGGAGCGCGCGATCTCGGCGAAGATCCGTACCCTCACCGGATCGGACAGAGCATAGAGAATGCCCTCGACGGTGATCTCGCTGAGAGGAGGATGATACAACGGCCTCATGGTTTTATATAACACCGGGCTTGACAATTTGTCCTATTGTTCATTAGTCTCGAACAATAGGACAATAATTTTGTTGCGAAAGGACGCCATTACGTATGGATTTCAGTGTTCAGGTCTTTAACGACCATGTCTCCTGGCAGACTCTCCAGGACATCGCACAAGCCGTGGACCGGGGCCGCTGGCACACCCTTTGGAACTACGACCACATCGTTCCACCCCACGCCGAACTGATGCCGCATATCAGCGACGACCTCGATGCCTTCGAGGAGGGAAATGTCTTCGAGGGCTGGTCTTTGCTTGCCGCCTGGGCCGCTCAAACGCGACGCGTCCGTATCGGCTGCCTGGTCACAGCCATCCCCTTCCGCAACCCCGCCCTATTGGCCAAGACCGCGGTGACCATCGACCACATCAGTGATGGTCGTCTGGAATTGGGACTAGGAGCCGCCTGGCACCAGGGGG
This sequence comes from Selenomonadaceae bacterium, assembly GCA_037189585.1. GTDB lineage: Bacteria > Vulcanimicrobiota > Xenobia > Xenobiales > JADMJV01 > JAEXNA01. Next base: position 81,106 of record JBBCJA010000013.1, read on the forward strand.
AAACCCGCGCCTACGGCATTCCTCTGGGTAGCGCCAAGGAGAGGTTGGACCGTTTTGCCGAGGGGTTGGAGGTTCTTCGTCTGCTGTTCGACCCCGCTTATTCGGGGCGGCGGGACTTCAACGGCAAGTACTTCAAACTCGATCGCGCGCCGTTCGCACCGCTTCCCGTACAGGAAAAGTTGCCCATCCTGATCGGGGGAGGAGGTGAGAAGCGGACCCTGCGCCTAGTCGCGCAGTACGCTGACAGCTACAACTTCTTTGCCAACTTACACTCCTCGCCGGAGCTGTACACTCACAAGAGTCGTGTGCTCGACGAGCACTGCGCCGCCATCGGCCGCGATCCGAAAGAGATCAAGCGTAGCGTTTGCGTGGTGGCCGACATCGAGGATAACGAAGCTCTGGCCCGCGGAAGGCGCGAGTTCATGGGGCCTCATCTGGACGAGGCGGAACGCCAGCTGATCCTATTTGGAACGCCACGACGTATCCTGGACGGTTTAGAGCAGATCTTCGCTCGAATGAGCCCCGTGGACGAGGTGATCTTCTGCGGGCTGACTCAGAACACCGACACCTTTCACCGTTTCAACGAAGAGGTACTGGCCGCTCTCATACCCGCGGGAATCGGTGGATAGGGCAGTCCCCTCTCGTGGCGCTTCGAACGATTCTCCTCTAGCCGAGACTTCCCTGAGCCAGGTGGGTTGAAACTGGTCAAGACCTATCTTGTCAGGAGGTGTCACTGTGGGCACAGTTTGGCTCAACTGCGTTCTGGGGGTTCTGGTCATCTTCGCAACTCCCGCGTTGGCCGAGGAGGCCTTGTGGAGTAAGGCCAAGGCCAAGATGACGGGCGACACCGGATACAGTATGAACTATGATTACGAAGGGGACGAGGGGGCGTACAAGTTTCACTACGTGGTCTGGGGTGACGGTCAGAAGATCTTGACCGAAGTCTTGGAAGGCTCGGCCCGTGGCTCCGGCTCCAGAATTCTCTACGACCCTTCCGTGGACAAGGAGAACGTCGCGGTGAAGACCTCAATGCTGACGCTTCGCCGCTCTTTGGGCTCGAAGGATATTCAGGGATCGTCCCTCTATCAGCCACTCTTTCGCCAGTTGGTGGAAGGCCTGGCCGAGCCTAAGCCCAGGGAGACCGTCAAAGCGGGAGACCACACTATTCTCATTTTTGGAGACAAGAGTCAGGCTCACGATCGAATCGAGGTTGATGCGGCGGGAAATCCGTTCAGTTTCCGGCATTTGGAGAAGGGCCGTGAGATGAAGAAGATGACCTTTCGAAATCTGAAGTGGGGCAAGGCGGAGATCCGTTGGCCCTAACCGTCAAAGATCCGATTCTGAGATAGAGGGAGCTGAGATAGAGGGGCTTGAGCTTGGCTCGCGCGTCATCTATTTAGCTAGGTTCAACTGTCAGTCTGTCCCGTCACGCTCTTTCTTGACGACATAATAGGCTTTTTGTTTTCCACCCCACTTTTTATCCACCAACTCGAAGAGCAGATATAAGGCGAAGCAGACAACAACGGCACCGACAAGTCCATATCTTATCCAAACCTCAGTTTCACTACTGGAAGGCCTGTTCGTATTACCATATCTAGCGTAAGCCGGTGAGAGCAATAGAGAAGCCAACAACAGTCCTCGTGAAGAAAAAGCCTGAGAAAACATTTTTCCATTATAGTGGATAGAGGTCCAAGTTTCAATTCCTTAAGAAGAAATCAAGGATTGCGTCAGCTCATCCGGTTCGCCGATGGCTCGACCAGGCGGTTCATCCAAGGTCCCAGAAGAGAGCCAGATGTTGGAGAGAGGCGCCTTTAGAAGGCGGATGGACAGACGACCCGCTAGGCATCCTTATGCGCGATGTCGGGGTGTGGCTTGCTAGGATCAGGTGAGCCTACCAGGATGAGACGCACCAACGACGTCTCCGAACGGCACGGAAACATCGAAACTTGGAATGGTCCGCTTTCAGCAAGCGATGGCGGCGTTGGTGAGGAATTCGCTGATGGCCGCACGGACTCTGTCGGCGTCGCCCAGATACAACTCTTGACGGCGGGCCTCTAGATATCGCTCGAGGCGCTGGCGGCGCTCGGTGGAGATATCTCGGCTTAAAATTTCATGAGCCAGAGTAGTGTACTCTTTCATACGCTTTTGTAGCAGGGAACTCATGCTATCCCGATCACCGGCTCTGAGGCTGCCGCCTCGGGCGACGCGTTGGCGAAGGGCGTCGAGTTCCCGCTCACGCCGTAGGAGCGCCTCGAGAGTCTGGGCTCGGAAGGTACGGCCGAAGTCGCGATCGATCTGAGAGCCGAGGGCGTTGGAGACCGCGAAGGCTTCTCGCGCCATCGCTTGGGCACGACGCACCGCGGTTTCGGTATCTCCACCAAGCTGTAGAATCTGGGCTACCCATGGGGCCATCACGCGAACATTCTCCTTCATCCCGAATCCCTCTCCTCTCTCCACTCTCCACTCTCCACTCTCCACTCCTAAGGTAGACGTGCGGGGAACCTGTGACTAGACCCACTTTGTTGACAGGATGTGAACGTTGCATCGGAAAAGTGAACATGTATTGAGAAAACGTAACTTTTTAGCCATCACTTTCCTAGCTCTCGGTATGACCATGACGTCCCTGGCTCAAAGCGTGGGGGACTTGGACGAATTTTTTCGTTCCGTGACCGACGGGACTCTCGAGATCGTTCAGGAAGGCTTGCGCCAGCATCCGGAGTGGGCCAACGCCGAGCTTTTTTCCGGGATTCGACCGGTCTACCGGGCCACCGTCCTTAGTCGAGAGGAGATCGTGGCTGTACTGATCGACGCGGGAGCCGATGTGAACGCCACTACTGATCGTGGAACCCTGGCGCTCCACGCTGCGGCCCAGAACGGTAACGAGAAGATTTTCGACCGGTTGATAGCGGCGGGAGCCAAGGTGGATGGGGCCAACGACACGGGTCAGACCCCACTGCACCTCGCGGTCCGGTACAATCACCCAGAACTCACCAGCAAGCTTCTCGAGCATGGAGCCGACCCGAGCCGCGCTGATGCCGCCGGTCGCACTCCGCTGCACTTCGCGGCGGGGCTGGGGCTACGGGAGTCAGTGGACCTCCTTCTGGCCAAAGGGGCCGATCTTGATCCGGTGGATCAGGATGGCTTCACGCCGTTGGGCTGGTGCCGCACTCTTAAGCGTAACGAGTTTGAGTCGGTGGCTCGGATTCTGGAAGGCAAGGGAGCCACCGATCTTCGCCCCGAGTCGGCCTGGAGTCAACCGGAGAGCCCGGCGGCGCCCGGCGTGGGGAAGGATGGCGAAGACCCTTCGCGCGGGACACAGGGGAGTGAAAGTGAGTCGCGGGATGGTGAAAACGACCAGCACGGGTCGGAGGGACTTTGAGTCGGTGTCCGCCGGAGAGCGTGGCGGGGATTTTCCAGGAGCATTATCCACCCGGAACTCCGAGCCGAGAGATTCTGTGGGACCATCAGGCCGCGGTGGCCACCCTCGCCCTCGAGATCGCGGGGCGCTTTCCTCAGGCGCGTAAGGATTTCATCGAGGAAGCGTCCTGGCTGCACGACATCGGCATCCGCTACACTCACGCGCCGGGAATTCTTTGCCAGGGCGACCTTCCATATCTGTGCCATGGGATTATCGGGCGCGAGATCTGTGAGAAAGCCGGGCTACCTGAGCATGGTATGGTTTGCGAGACCCACGTCGGGACGGGACTGACCGCCGACGAGGTGGCGGCCACCGGCTACCCGATGCCGAGCCGAGATATGTTGCCTCAGAGCCTGGAAGAGCGGATCATCTGTTACGCCGACCAGTTCTTCTCTAAGAGTGCTTCCCACCGCTTGCCCATCGAGGAGGTCCGCCGCAGGGTGGCGAGATATGGAAGCGCGCCCTTGGGACGTTTCGAAGCTTTACATCGGGAATTCGGGCAGGGCGCGGACCGACTCGAGGAGTAGTAACTCCCACTACGGGAGGGTAGGATTTTTGAAGATCATTAGAACGCTGGCTCAAGCGGCGCTATCCGTCGTAGCGGCATGGCTACTATGTGCCAACCCAAGCGCAGCTCAGTCGAATCCTCAGGATTCTCCCTTGCAGGTCAAGGTGAACAAGCTCACTCTGTCCGGCAATCACTCCCTGTCGCATTCGGAATTCGAGGATATCCTGGGTCCGTATGAGGGCCGCCTCCTTTCCATGGACGATATCCGCCGAGTGGCCGAGGAGGTGGTGGCCCGCTATCGCGAGCGGGACTACATGACTGTCTCGGCTTATCTCCCCGAGCAGGACTTGAGTGACGGAGAGCTGACCATCGCCGTGGTCGAGGCCAAAGTCGCCAGGGTCACCGTGGAGGGCAACAAGTTTTATGACGAGTCCTACATCAAATGGATGTTCGACCCGGCCCTTCAGCGCCAGCGAGAGCACGGAGAGCTGATCCGGCGTAGCGACGTGGAGCGCCAACTACTCCTTCTCAACGACACGATGGACCTCACCATCCGCTCGGTGGTCAAAGAGTCGGAGACGCCCGGCCAGGTGGACATCGTCCTGCAGGCCACCGACCGCCGACCTCTCCATCTGACTCTCGACTACAACAACCTGGGCGCGCGCTCGACCGGTCGTAACCGCCTGGGAGCCTCGGTGGAGTGGGGGAACGTCACCGGGTGGGGAGATTCACTGAACTTCCGCTACGTAGAGTCGGAGCTACTCAATGCCGACACGAAGGGACTGGACCTTTTTTACGCACGCTATTTCGCTCCGCTGAGCAATGGTGGAACTTTCCTAGACCTTAGCTACGCGAACTCGGCCTTCCAGGTCGGGCAAGAGCTACAGATCCTCGACATTCGGGGCGATGCCGATGTCTTGAGGGCCGGTCTTCGGCATCGTCTGATCCGTAGCTCCGAGCTGAATCTGGATATCGAGGGGGCTTTCGTCTATCAGGACGTGGAGAACAGGATCCTGGGCAGTACCTTCTCACGTGACAGACTTCGAGAGTTGGTGTTGGGCGTTTCCGGTGACTGGACTTCAGGAGAGGGGCGCAACTACGCCGGCTTTCGTGTCACTCAGGACCTGGGCAAGGCCCTGGGCGGAACTGACCGCAACGACCCTCTGACCTCGCGCGGAGCGGGTGGGGGATTCACCAAGCTTAACTTCGACCTCTCGCGGGTGCAAAAAGTCAGCGACGCGTCCTATGCTATTCTGCGGGGAACTCATCAGACCGCCTTTTCTTCACTGCCCTACGCCGAACAGTTCGGTTTGGGCGGAATCTCCAGCGTGCGCGGCTATCTCCAGTCGGCCTACCTGGGCGACAGCGGCTACAGCCTGAGCGCCGAGTTCCGCTATGCTCCCATTCCGGACAATCGGCAGCTTTTCGAAGTGGGTGCCTTCATCGACCACGGCGCGGCGGCGGTCAAGTCTCCCCTGCCCGGCGAGATTCCCAACCTGGCCCTGACCGGCGCGGGCGTCACCTTTCAGTTCCGTTTGCCGGAAGAGACGTTCGTCAGAGCCGACCTGGCCTGGCCTATCGGCAACAAGACGATTCTACCGAACACCGACGACGGACCCGTGCCTTACCTGATCTTTTCCAAGCGGTTTTAAGGAGGGAACGACTGTGAGGCAACTTCGATATCTCTGGCTTTTTTGTCTTCTCGCTGTGACCGGGGTGGCCCAACCGGCCAACAACGGCTCGCTAGTTAACAATGTGGAGCAGGCTAGCCAGAGCTTTCGACAGCAGGTCGACGGGGGGCAGGCGACGGCGGAATGGACAGGACTGGGTTTGGTCTCTGGTGACATGGTTGATCTGGACTTGACTAATCGAGGCGCCTCCACGCAGAGTTTTCGGTTCGTACCGGGGATGGTGCTCGAAGATCCGGGAAAGCAGGTCCAGCCCATTCTGCTCGATGAGAATCTCAACTTCACCTTGGAGCCCGGAGAATCGATCAAGAGACGGATGCGCGGCTACTGTTTGGATTACAGTAAGAGCCCGCCGGCGAGTCAGAGCAAAGAAGACTACGTGATGGCGGTGAATCTCGACGCTTATCGCCAGGCTATCGCCGTCTTGTACGGCGGTCTGAGACTGGCTCAGGAAGACAAGCTCAAGCCGGTTCTGCGACCACTAGTTCACCGGACCATCACTACACAACGAGCGGTCTGGGCCGTCATGGGGGGCGACAACCCCGCCACCCGAGAAGAGCTTCGCGAGGAGATCGAGGCCGAGTTGAGGGCCAACAGCTCACTGTTTCCGGAAGGCCAGTTGGAGTGTCTGTCCCAGCGTCTCTGGTCTGACGTACAAAATATTATGATGGAAGCGAAGGCTAACGAATGAACGTGGAATCCTCTATGAGAGAGAAGCTGACTCAGGAACTCTCGCCGACTCAACTCAAGATCGAAAACGTATCTCATCACCACGCGGGACACGCCGGCTCGCCAGGAACGGGGCAGAGCCACTTCAACGTGACCGTGGTCAGTCCAGCCTTTGAAGGACTACCTAAGGTGGCCAGATTTCGACTGGTTCACAAGATTCTCAAAGAGGAGATGGCCGGACCCGTTCATGCCCTCTCTTTAGAGTTGAAGGCTCCTGGCGAGCCGGGTTAACGACCTGTGCCGTAATACAGTGGGGCTTGGATTTCCGTCTTTGACTGGATCATGGCGCACAACACTTGATCTAGGTTTTCATGGCATCTCTAGAAAGATCTTGAGGTTCATACCGTGATGGTAAATTCGAAGCTCCCCGCAGAACAGTCTACGGAGCAAGTTTTACAAAAGTCTCCGCTAGTGTGGTACGTCGAAGATACCGACGGTTTCTCATGGTTCAAGGGGTATAGGCCGTAGCTGACGGTAATCTGGTGCTGCCCGCCGTGATACCAGGCATTGACCTTTCCCGTTTCCTGATAGACCAACGGTAAGGGCCTCGGGAATCGATAGCTCGAGTTGGCAAAGGAGGCGGTCTTCGCCAACCGCGGGTCGGATTGAATCAGCTGCTGGGAGGCCTGTCCTTCTGCCGTGGTGGCGCTGTCCCAGCGGAGCTGGAGCTGGGCCTGGACACTCTCGCACCAAAGGCAAAGTAGTGCGACAACAAGCAAAGACCTCAGCATCGAGAAAGATGTGACAAGGGCCAGTCAGCGACCTCTTCAGCCTGGAGTGTGTCCCTGCTTGGTGTGATATAATCCTTGGTATGGACGCACCGCGGATACGCTCTAGAGCGAGTTGGACCGATTACCAGTCGTGGGATGACGACACCCGATGGGAGATCATTGATGGTCACCCCTATGCGATGACGGCGCCCCGCGTGTCTCACCAGATGGTCTGCGGCGAGCTGCACGCATCGCTTCACTCGCATTTCCGCGGTCGTCGGTGTAAGGTCTTCCTTTCTCCGATCGACGTGCGGCTGTCGGAGTACGATGTTGTCCAGCCAGATCTGATCGTGGTGTGCGATCGCTCTCAGATTTTGGAGACCCATATCGAAGGTCCACCCACCCTGGTGGTGGAGATCCTCTCTCCATCGACGCAGCGTCATGACCGGGTCCGCAAGCTTCACCTCTACGCTCGTTTTGGAGTGAAGGAGTACTGGAACTTTCAACCCAACCCGCCCCTGGTGGAGGTTCTGACTCTCGATGGCTCGGGCTATCGCATCGCCGGAGCCTACACCGAGTTGGACCATTTGACCAGCCCACTTTTTCCAGAACTGGCTCTCGATCTCAGTGAAATCTTTCTGCCCACGGGGGAAGAGCCCATCGAGGAGATTCGAGAGGCGTCACCGCCCTACGCGGCGAGTGCGTCCACAGTGGGGGAGTAGACAAAGATCTCACAATCAGCCCAGCGGGTTCCAAATGCGAGCGAATCCGAAGCCCTCGAAGTGTTTCGCGTTGCGGGTGATGAAGGTGGTCACCCCGTGGTGGCGCAAGGTGAGGGCCAGCCTGGTGTCGATGATGGTGTCTTCACGCCAGCGTTGCTTTGAGCGCGAACACCCGTACGAAAGGAGCGCGCTGGGCTTGAGCCAAATTCCACAAGTTGATGAACGATTCCGCCACACCAACCCTGGACCTCGACCGTCCTAACGTTAACACCCCTCTGGGTATCGCGCTGGACGATTTCCTGCAGACCGAGGTCCCCAAGGGGAACGTGACCGCGGTCCATCGCCTGGAGCCCAAGCCCGCCACTTACGCCGACTGGCCTGAGGCGCTGGACCCTAAGTTGGTCCAGGCCCTCCAATCGCGGGGAATTGAAAAACTGTATAGCCATCAAGCCGAGGCGATCTCTTCGGTGCTGTCCGGTCGTCACACCGTGGTGGTGACGCCCACCGCCTCGGGCAAGACGCTCTGCTACAACCTTCCTGTCATCCAGAGGATCTTGCAAGACCGGGCCAGCCGGGCGCTCTACATGTTTCCCACTAAGGCGCTCTCTCAAGACCAGTTAGCCGAACTGATGGAACTTGACGCCAAGGTTGGAGCCGAACTCGGTGTCTTCACCTACGACGGCGATACCCCCTCGGACGCCCGGCGGGCGGTGCGCGCCCGGGGGCACGTGGTGATCACCAACCCCGACATGCTGCACACGGGGATCCTACCTCATCATACCCGATGGTCGCGTTTTTTCTCCGACCTGCGCTACGTGGTTCTCGACGAGCTTCACACCTACCGAGGGGTGTTCGGAAGCCACATCGCCAACGTCTTACGACGGCTACGGAGAATCTGCCGTTTTCACGGCTCGGACCCGGTCTTCATCCTCTGCTCGGCCACCATCGCCAATCCCAAGGAGCACGCAGAGGCGCTGCTCGGACAGCCGGTCTCCATCGTGGACCAGTCGGGGGCACCCAGCGGGCAAAAAACAGTGGTTTTTTACAACCCTCCGGTCATCTCCCAAGAGCTCGGCATCCGCCGCTCTTACATCTCGGTCACCCGGCGCATAGCCTCTCACTTTTTCCGCGAGGGGGTGCGGGGCATCATCTTCGCCTCGTCGCGTCTTAACGTGGAGGTTTTGACCCGCTATCTCAAGGACCGCTTCGAGCGAACCTTCGAGGATGAGGGGAAGATCCGGGGCTACCGGGGGGGCTATCTCCCTTCCGTGCGGCGCGAGATCGAAAGAGACTTGAGGGCCGGCAAGGTCCTGGGCGTGATCAGCACCAACGCCTTGGAGCTCGGGATCGACATCGGGGCTTTGGAGCTCGCCATCTTGAGCGGCTATCCCGGCACCATCGCCTCCACCTGGCAGCAGGCCGGACGCGCGGGGCGCCGTCATGGGGAATCGGCGGTGGTCATGGTGGGTCGAAGCGATCCGCTGGACCAGTTTCTGATGCAAAATCCCGACTACTTCTTCGGTGCGACCCCGGAGCACGCGCGGGTCAATCCGGAGAACCTCTCCATTCTCTTAAGCCATCTCAAGTGCGCCTGCTTTGAGATCCCGATGGAGCTGGGGGAGAAGTTCGGGACCTCCGAGGTCTCCGAGCTGCTCGACTATCTCTCCGAAAACGGAGTGATCTACCAAGCCGGTGGCCAGTATCACTGGAGCGACCAGACCTATCCGGCCGACGGCATCTCGCTTCGCACCGCGAGCCCGGAGAACTTCGTGGTCATGAACTTGGCCGAGAACGAGAAAGTCATCGCCGAGGTCGACTGGCATTCGGCTCCCTCCACCGTTTATGAGGACGCCATCTACCTGGTGGAGGGTAGAAGCTACCACGTCAAGCGCCTCGACTACGATCAGCGCCGCGTTTACGTCAATCCGGTGGAGGTCGATTATTACACCGACGCCATCACCGACACCTCGGTCGACATTCTCGACGGTTTTCAAAAAGACGACAGCCGAGGCCATTTCTCTTACGAGCACGGTGAGGTGCACGTGGCCTGGCGCGTCTCGGGCTTTAAGAAGATCAAGTTCGACACGCGCGAGAACGTCGGCTTTGGCGAGGTGAACCTGCCCGACCACGAGATGCACACCACCTCGTTTTGGGTCACCTTCAAGTCAGATTTTCTGGGCAACTTGCCTTATCGCAAGGCCGACCTGATCGACGGGCTGACGGGCCTGGCTTACATCCTGCAGCACGTCGCGCCGCTTTATCTGATGTGCGACGTGCGCGATCTGGACCGCTGCGTGGGGGATCGCGCGGCCACTCACCTCGACCTGGGGCCGGGACGGGTGGACGGGCGGATCCCGGTGGGGGAGAAGACGCCGGAGGAAGAGTTCAACCAGGAAAGCTGGCTCCGCTTAGGGGTCGAGGAAGATCCCAAGGCGATCACGTCACAAACCAAAGAGCTCGAGGTGCCCTTCGAGCCCACCCTCTTTCTCTACGACAACTTCCCCGGCGGGATCGGATTCTCGCCTCAGATCTACGACATCTTTCCTCAGCTTTTAGAGCACGCCGAACGACTGTTGGACGAATGCCCCTGCGAGGACGGGTGCCCCTCTTGCGTTGGCCCACCCAACGAGGTGGGGGCGCTGGCCAAAGGGATCGCCCTGGAGCTAATTCGAGGAAGCCTGGAGAAAGGGCCGGTCTAGACTCTCCAAAGCTCGCTTGAGAGCATCCCGGACCTGCTCTCGCTCCCCTTGGGAAAGTTTTCCGAACTCCGGATGCTCAATGACTTGTTCCAACAGACGAGCCACCTCTTCGGTTTGGTCGAAGCCATCGTAGAGGTTGGCGACCCGTACCAACTCCTCCACCGTCGGGCGACGACTGAGCAGTTGAGCTTCCAGGTCCTTCAAGTCGGATTTTTCCTCCGGCGTCAAGAGCCGGAAGACTCGTCGATACTCGCGGCTGGTCCCTTGGACTATGAGAAGGTAGCGATGTCCCGGAAGTAAGGTGATGTCCGGAGTGAAAGCGGTTTGGGTCGACCCGTCAAATTCCCAGAACTGCCCTGAGTCTTCAACCTCACCGAGAGTCACGGTGATCTGTTGTTGAGATTTGAAGTATTCCGTGTCGATCTTGACCGCGAACTCCCAGCCTTGCTCGGTGGATTTACCCGGCAGGACCAGGCTCCAGCCCAAGGGTTTGATATCGCGTGTCGTGGCGGCGGCGCTACGCTGCAGGTTGCCGGCCTCCTGAGCCACGGAAAGCTTATCTCGTTTGACCTCGGTCGCGCTCTTGCTAAGCTGCTCCCTGGAGAGAGTTACCTGCCGAGGACCTTTGAGGTGAGTTTGCCGGTTGCTGGCCAACAGTTGGACACGAACCTGGCTACCGGCGGGGAGGTCCAGCACCTGTCCTTCCTCGGCGAAGGTTGGGGTGGACAGACCTTTCCCGGCCAAAATCGGCTTACCGTCCAGGGGGGTGATGATGGCGATGCGGGGCGCGGCCCAGGCGGGAGCTAGTAGGCAGAGTAAGAACAAGAGTTTGAGGGTCGCTGATTTCATTGGGGGTCTCCTGGAGTCGTCTCGATGGGATTCCCCAGGACGCCTCGTAACGTATTCCACACTATCCTTGTCTGGATAAGCGTATCCTCATCAAGGAGGGACCAGTTGGCCAGGGTTTGGGATTCCTGGAGTAGCGCTTGAGCCCGCGGCCACTGATCCCAGGCGTAGTGGAGCAGGGCCGAGTCCACCAGAACCGCCATTTTCTCCGACCTATCGGTTAAATCGCGCGCCTCGGTGACGGATTCAGCCAGCGCGGTTTTTTCCTCCGAGCTCAGCAGTCGGAAGGGTTCGGCCGTGGCGTGGGGGACCTCGGTACCGCTGTCGGAACTGAGCTCTAACTTGTATCGTCGACTTTCCTGTAATAGTGATCGTTGGACGATGATGACAGGAGTGGAGGTCCGAAGCGATTTTTCGAATTCAAGTTCGTCGACGACGCCGCGAGCCACAACTTTGTTGTTGTCCTGGGGGTCTGTGATCGACCAGTTCAGCTGAGTGGGAAGCGGCTGGACAGAGGGCGCCACGAATCCAATCGTCTGGGAATCGATCTCCTGCGGAGAAGCCAGGACCAGCGGTCGAGTCCATCGCGCTGCGCTGTGCGCGCTGGTACTAGGGGAACTCGTAGCCGCTCCGGCACGCGGTGGTGCGGGGAGGGGAGAGGCCGGAGCCACGGTCACCGCCGCGGACCCGACGTGGCTCGTTCCGTCGGCGTTGGCGGCTACCGCGACCGGAAGGCGCTTGATGGCTGAGGCCTGCCTCTTAAGCTCCGCGCTCCGTAACACGAGTTGAGTTGAGCCCTCCACGGTCAGTTCGCGGTTACTCCCGAGCAGCTGAATTCGCACGCGACTGTTGTCGGATACCACCAGCACAGCGTTCTCCGAGACCAAAAGCGGACTCTGTAGAGGTTTCCCGTCCACGGTGGCTAGACCTCGGGTCAGACGAACCAGGGCGATCCGACTCGATGCTAAAGCGGTCGTGGCCAACAAAGATAGAAAAAGAAGTAGACTCAGATGGGTGAACTTCATAGGTTGTCCTCCTGTCGTCGATGCACGGCGAAAATTTCCATGCGCGAGATCTTTCCTTTGAAAGTTTGCTCTCCCTGAGAGACCCATTCGACCGGATCCTCAGACCGGCCGGCGGCTTCCCGCTCGGCTTGATAGCGGACTCGTGTCGCCTCACTGACTCCGATATCCATACCCAGTTTTTGGGCTGCCGACATCACTCGAGCGCCTAGATTGACGTTGTCGCCAACCGCGGCGTACTCCCAGCGACTCTCCGGCCCGACTTTCCCCACCACCACCGAACCGGTGTTGATGCCGGCTTTGATCTCGTAGAAGCCAGGTTGGCCGCCGGCCTCGGCCCTGGCTTTGGCCAGCACATCCCGCATCTCCAAAGCGGTGAGGACAGCACGGGTGGCGTGGTCGCCTCCCTCGTCAGGTGCGCCGAAAATGACCATGATCTCGTCCCCCACATACTGCTTGAGGTAGCCGTCGTACTTCATGATGACGTCTACCATTTTGCTGAAGTAGTCGGAAAGCATCTCGATGACCTCTTCAGGCTCGTGCTTTTCGCACACCGGGGTGAAGTCATTAATGTCGGTGAAGAGAACGGTGATCTCTTTGCGTACGCCATGGCGAAGCTCTCCAGGAGAGTTGAGAACGTGCCGCATGACCTGGGGGCTGACCATACGGGCGAAGGTGGAGCGCACTCGAGCGCGATCTCTTTCCACGGTGAAGAGACGTTCGGTGTAGCCCATCAGACTTCCCAGCAGACAGGCGAGCCAGGCCGTGATGCAGGGCAGCCAGATCAGAGCCTGGCTAAAAGCCAGGAAGGAGCCGAGCGGAATGAGAGCCATGATGAGCAGGAGTGACGCCAGTTTCCCTTTGCGCCCCAGTACCGCGCCGAAGAGCGCCACCACGGCGCAGGTTAACATCCAGGCGAAGGCGCTCCGGGTGAGAAATGAGTTGGTCAAGAACATGTTGATCACGGTGGCGTGAATCGCCGCGCCGTGATAGGAGGAGTCGCCCGGCACCACGTGGTCGTCCCCTAGCGATCCGGCCGTCCCCGCCACGATCACGATCTTGTCCTTGAAGCTGTTAGCGGGAATCTTTCCCGACGTGACGTCGAGAGCGGAGATTATAGGAAAAGTCAAGGTGGGTGGGGTGGGCTGGTCCACGGCCACGTTGTCTTCGGTCGGGCCGGGAAAATTGAGAAGAAAGCTATCTCCGAACAGAAAGGGAACGGTCTGGTCTTTCCAGGTCAGGCGGCTCCCTTCACTGGTAACGGGTTTTCCCGGCGTGTACCCCGAGGGCACGTAGTAGCGCAAGGGTGTGTTTGTGGCCGCTTCCAGGAGACGGAAAGAAAAGTTGGCCAGGTCCGGAGCCTCCCGGACGCCTTGATGGCTGATGAACAGCTTTCCTCGTCGCACGGCGCCATCGACGTCGGTGGCGATGTTGACGACGCCGAAGCTAGGGAGACTACCGTCTTCTTGAAGCAACAGGTCGCGGATCACCTCGTGAGGCGACAGACGCTGGTCATCCTCGAAGCCCTGCTCGCCATCGGGGCCACGATTCCGCTCGTCCACCACCATCTGTTCGGCTAGGATCACCGGCGGAGAGGACATGGCTTGGAGCCCCAGTTGCAATGCTTCGTCTTGCAGGCGTAGTTTCAAGGGATCTGTGTCGGACAGTCCTTCGGTCTTAGGCGAGATCAAGATGTCGAGTCCGATGGCGGCTGGCTGGCCAGCTTTGATCTTTTCAATCAGGATAGCGAGATCGGACTGCCAGAGGATCTGAGGTTTTCCCCAACCGTCCATGGTGGCCGCGTCGATTCCGACAATGAGCAGGCGCGGGTCGAGTTTTTGAGCGCCGAACAGGCGGTAGCGCAAGGGGAAGTAGCGATCGAGCGCCGCTGTCTCCAGCTGATAGCCCGATCGGGTCACCCCCAAAGCTCCGATAATTAGACCTGACAGCGTGGCCAGCGCTATGACGAAAACGGCCCTCCCCCGGGAATTCATCGATATCGACGTCCCCTTCGGTTCCACAGCGCCAGACCGTAGGCCGCGCCCAGCTTGACCAGGTTGCGATGACCGGGGTTGAGTTCGAGTTCAAATAGCGCCCGCCCCACTTCATAGAGGCGCGGAAACGGCTTATACCACGGAGGGACGATCGAAGGGATGAAAGAGCCTTCCAGCACCGATTTTTCCGGGCGGTCGAAGAAAAAGGCGTTGTGGACCCACCCTTTGCCGGTCTCGGTCTGCCCCCCCCCGTACGATCCCCAGGGAAGAACGGAGGTCGCGAATCCTACACCGCTGTAGACATTGACCCCGACCGTTCCGTAGCGCAGTTCGGTCAGAGCGTGGGCGAACGCCACCTCTTTGTCCCGGTGGGTGATGCCGTCCACCCAGAGGTTGCAAGAAAGATCGCCCCATAACCGGTTGTTGCAAAACTCCACGGCGGTATCAAGAAAGTTTTCCACCGTGTCGGTCTCGAGCTCCACCCATCCCAACAGGCCGCAAAAGGCCTCCTGCTCGAAGATAGGCTCCTTATCGTCGGGGTTAACCTTGACCAGGGTTCGCGGTCCGAAGCACTCCCCCTTGGGGTAACGCTGTCTCCATTCGGCGCGCCTGTCGGCCGCTCCCGGAAAGAGGTCGTCGCGCCGGGAAACGCGGGCCAGCTCCGTTCGCAGAGTGTCAAGGAAGCGCTCCTTATGGGCCCACTTGGAGGAAGTTATCACGACCTGCGGCGTCACACAGTTGTATCCGCCGTTGATGACCAAAAGCGAGGCCAGATGGCGGGCCTGATAGCTGATCTCGCGGCTAGTCCAGGTACCAGGGACGATGATCAAGGGCGTCACACATCCCAGTTCCGCGGTGAAGGTGCGGTCGGTGAAACTGTTCTCCGCTACGATCGTCTGGTAGGTCTCCTTGGCCCCGGTCAGATGGACCGTTTCAAACATGGGGTGGGCTAGAAGAGCCTGTCCTTCCTCGGCTCCCCCGACCACAAATTGCAAATGGCGGTCGCGTACCAGAGGGTAAAAGACCTCCCCGAAGACCGGCGCTAGTGGAGCCAGGCGACGCGGGATCAGACAGACCACGGGCCGGTTCTCGCAGAACAGCTTACACAGCGTGTCGGTTAGGCAGATGGAGGAGACGTTGGAGGCACCGAGGACCAGCGCCGGTCCGCGCGACTCCTCTCGAGCCCGGCTGAACTCTTGTCCCTGAAGGTCGCTGCCGACCGACCAGACCTGGCCTCGGTAGCCCCAGAAAGTGAAGGCTTCGTGAAATCCGAAGGGAAAAACGCGGGCGATGCTGCGGCCGTCGATACGAAGTCGCACGGTAGGCACCAGGGGGCGACCCCCGGACTGCAAGCCATGCTCGAGGTATCGCAAGGTTCGCGCCACCGGGACTAGAGCCAGCAGCCAGCTTTCCGCTCCCGCTTCCGAGGTGGTGGAGTGACCTCGCAGCGCGGCCTCCTCGTTCATCCAGTAGGTGGCTAGACGCTGCAGACTAAGCCGGCACGACTCGAGATAGAAGAGCCGTGTCAGCCGATCCACTTGGGACCACTTTTGAGGCGAAATCGCGAGGTCTCGCAGATTCTCCAGTATCATCTAAGTCGGTTTCTTCACGTGGTCGAGCGCGTCGAGAACGGTGCCGGGGAGAAGGACCTCGGGTAGGACCACCGGCTCCTTCCCGTCTCCTGGATAAAGGACGTATAAGGGAACGCCCGCCCGTCCGTGTTTGGCCAGCGCGGCGGTTATCACGGGGTCCTTTTTGGTCCAGTCTCCCTTGACCAGGGCGACCCCCAGCTTGTCAAACTTCTTGCCCACCTCGGGACGCGAAAGGGCCAGTAGCTCGTTAGCTTTGCACGAGGTACACCAGTCGGCGGTAAAGTCGAGGAAGACCGGCTTACCTTCGGCCACCAATTGGTCGACGAGTTCCGGGCTGTAGGTCTGCCACTTGTCGGCTGTGACATCTTGACGGGCGGCTTGATAACCGATGGAAGAAGCTAGTAGTAAGGCCAGGGCCGCGCCGATGCCGCCCAGGCGACGGGGTTTTTCTTCCCAAGAATTACCCCACTTGCCATAGACCCAGGCGGCGAATCCGACCCCGACTAAGGACAAGAGTAGGAGCGCCATGCGATCCGAGCCGACTTGAGAGCCGAAGACCCAGACTAGCCAGACCACGGCGACCAGCATCGGGAAAGCCAGAATCTGCTTGAAGGTGACCATCCAAGCTCCCGGTCTGGGTAACTTCTTCAAGAGAGCGGGAAACATGGTCAGTGTCATATAGGGAGCGGCCACTCCCAAACCAAGGGCGGTGAAAACGAGCAGAGCTACCGGGGTGGAGGCCGAGAGGGCGAACCCCACCGCGCTACCCATAAAGGGCGCGGTGCAGGGCGTGGCGGCAAGCGTCGTTAGGACGCCGCTCCAGAAAGAGTGGACGAATCCGTGCTTTTTGTCGGCCACGTTGGAGAGTTGAGTGAGATTCTCTCCCACCTCGAAGACACCGAACAGGTTGAGGCCGATGAGCAGAAACAGAACCGCCAGGGAGCCGATCATGACCGGATTCTGCAAGTGGTAACCCCAGCCGACTTCCTGACCGGCCGCGCGCACGACCAGTAGCATGCCGGACAGAGCCCAGAACGAGACCAGGACTCCCAGGGTGAAGACCGCGCCATGATGCCAGGCCTTGGTCCCTTCCTCACGGGACTGTTCCACGATCCCCAGGACCTTCAGGGAGAGAACGGGGAAGACGCAAGGCATGAGGTTCAAAACGACACCGCCCAAGAAGGCGAGAAGGACGGTGAAGAGCACCTTCCCCGCGCCAGCGGGTGGGACCGACGTTTGGACCGGACGTTCTTCTCCGATTTGGGCTTTAAATTCAAAGGCCTGGCGGCTTTCGCCCTGGCCCACCACCAGCAGTCCGGAA
The DNA here is from genome assembly GCA_037189585.1 of Selenomonadaceae bacterium. Classification (GTDB taxonomy): domain Bacteria; phylum Vulcanimicrobiota; class Xenobia; order Xenobiales; family JADMJV01; genus JAEXNA01. The sequence goes on from JBBCJA010000013.1 coordinate 98,355, forward strand.
AGCTCTTGAGCGGGCTTGTCCGCGGTAGGATCGGGTTTGAGTTTTAAGACCGCGGCGTCGTTGGCATCTTTGACCAACTGTTGAGGCGCGGCGGCCTCGATCTGCATGCCTTGATCGGGAAAGAAGCGGACTTCATCGTCAGGCTTGGCCAAACCGCTGGGCAGGTAGAGGACGAACTCCTGGCCTTGCTTCCCGGCGGCGATATCGGTGCGCGGCTTGGGCAGTCGAGCGAAGGCTTCACGCACGGTTTCGGCATCAGGACTGTCGGCCTCGGTCCCGACGGTGAACCCGAACTCCACCTCGGCCTCTCCGGGGATGCATGCCTCCTGGCACTCCAGCCAACTGATTTTGGCCACCGCCTCCTTGGGGCCGGGGGCGCTCTGGTCATTCTCCGCCTTGAGTTCGAACGGCACCAGAACTTCTTTTTCGTAGGCGTACGAGATCAGACCGGAGGTGTCGAGGTATTCCGGCGCCGGCCACAGCAGCGGCCCGGCCTTCCATCCGGTGGGAAGATTCCAGGTCACCTCGGTGGGCAACCCGACATCGCCGGCGTTCTTCCAATAAGTGTGCCACCCGTCGTCCATGACCAGCCGGATAGCGCCGCGAACGGTTTGTCCGGGAGCGACCGAGGTCTTCTCTAAGAGAATGCTGGCTTTGGTGTGAGGGTCTCCGCCGAACGGAGGTTGGGCCGTGACGGGAAGGACCGCCAGAAAAAAGAGCAAGGCGCACAACGAGAGGTGGCGCAATTTCGTGATCGATGGCATATCGGTTCTAATCCAGCCCATAAGGAATGGTTCCCCGCTCATCCGTCACCCTCCCGCTCGAAACAGCCATTCAGACCTCAGCAACGCTACCGCTCGACGGTAATGAGCGAGGCTGTCCTCTGATTTACGAGCTTTCTCGGCCACTTCGGCCAGAACGCTGATGGCGTGTTCTTTCCAGACCGGTAAGGGCCAGGGCGCCGCCAACAGTACCTGCACGGCGTAGTTGGGGTCGCTGGTATCGAAGGCTTCATAGTCGGCTATCGCTCGCCCCGCCACGGCGCGGAACCAACGCGACCAGTTGGACAGATCCCACATCTCGGACTGATCGCGAGCTATGTCGTCGAAGGCTTTTTCCAGGCTCGGTCCCAGCCACCGCTCCGGCTCGATCCGCTCGAGCAAGACGTTGAGCCAGTAGTTGCTCTCGCCCCGGCGCCCTTGTCGCCGCGCGCGCTCCGCCGCCTGGATGCCCCAATAGAAGAGTTCCTGTCGATCGCCTGACTGAAGGAAGTGGTAGGCTAGTTTCGCGGGCTCCGGCTCGCCGCGCGAATAAAAGGCCGCGGCCAGGCGATGGATACGCTGGCGGCGCCGCTTGGGTAAAACCTCGCGCAGTCGATGCCTCAGCAGCGGATGGGCCCAGCGATAAGTACTGGCTCCGGCTCGCGCTTCCGGTTCGATCAGCTCGGCTTTGACGGCTTCGGCCACCGCGGCGTCGACCTCTTCAGAGTCGCGATAGGTGATGGCTGCGAGCGTCGAGAGGTTGAAGGGGTCGCCCAGGACCGCGCCACTTTCCAGCAAATCCCGAGTCAAAGGGGAGGGCTGCTGGAGTTTCCACTGGATCAGCCGGGGTAGATCGGGGCGCTCGGGACAGGGGGCGGCGGCCCAATCGAGTTCCACTTCGTCTTTGAGGTAGCCGCCGGACTGCAGATACTCCACCAGAAGACGCGCGGCCAGCGGATTCCCTTCACTGACGCGATGAACCCACTGGGAGAGCCCGGCCGACGGTGGGGACCAGGCCCTCTCCTCAATCAAGTTGGCGATGGCTCGGCGATCCAGAGGGGTAAGGATCATCACGTGGTCCAGGTTTTCCATAAACTCCTCGGCCAGCCGGCTGCGAAAGGGCGCTCCGTCGTCGGAGAGCACCAGCAAGATGGGGAGATCTCCAACCACCGTGCTCAGCTCTTCTAAGAGGCGAATCAAGGTTTCGTCAGCCCTGGCGATGTCGTCGAGCAAAAGCAAGATGGGCGCCTCAAGGGCGGCCTCGATCAGCTGTTCCACCACCGGACGGGCCCGCGCCGGCTCCTCCTCTTTCTGGCTGTGGGGGCCCGGCTTCTTCAGAGCGTTGGCCACGCTTTGCAGATGGAGGCCGCTCTCGGGTGAGCGATGGATGTCCACCACCCTGACTCCTCGCTCGACCGCTTGCTCCTTGAGCCACTCGGTGCAACGAGTCTTGCCGATTCCGGGGGGGCCGTGAAGGCGTACGATAGTGCCCTGCGGCGGGTCTTTGACGATGTCGCTCAGGCAGTCGAGCATAAAGGACATCTCCTGGTCACGTCCCACCGGAGGTAGAGGGCGGCGCTCCACGCTGTCGCTTTGCCCGGGAACACCCCAGGCGTGATGTCGTAGCCAGTCCAGAGCCTCTTCGGGGTCGGCGAAGCGATCGGCGGGTCGCGGCTGCAGGCAGCGGGCCAGGAAACGGTCGGCCCAGCGGGGTACGTCCTCGCGAAATCCGGAAGGGTCGGGCGGGCGGTCCCGCAGTTGGCTAAGCATTGAGGCGAGCAGTCGCTCCGGATAGCCCAGATTGGGACCCAGGTCGGCCTGGCCACTGTAAGGATGGCGCCCCGTCAGGGTGCGATAGAGCACCAGCCCCAGACTGTAGAGGTCCGAGGGAGGACCCGCTCTCTCTCCCACGAGCTGTTCGGGAGAAAAGTAGACCGGTTCCCCGGTTCGAGCCTTCTCCGCGAATTGGTCCTCCAAGCGTCCAGTGGCCACGAGATCGGTCAAGAGCGGCTCGCCGGCTGAGGTGACCCAGAGGTTTTCCGGCTTGATGGAGCCGTGAATGCGACCCGTGATTTTGTGGAGCGCGGCCAGATGATAAAGTGTGGTCTTAAGAGTCTCTAGCAGGGCTTCGGTGTTTCGTCCCAGGGAGGCGTACCACTGAGGCAGTGTCTGCCCTTCGACCATGGGAAGAACCTGGAAGGGCGCGCCGTCATGTTCGCCCAGCAAAATGGGAGTGAGCCAGCCCGAGTGAGGTTGCAGGATGACCTGTAGGACATCGCGCCGATACCGCATGGTGAATCCGGCGTTTTCGCGCAAGGCTTTGCGGGGCAGCTTCACACAGACCTGACACTCTTCCAGCAGGTCCGTGGCGGCGAAAACCAGATGGACCGAGCCGGAACCGAGTGTTTTTTCCAGGCGAAATCGATGATCGAGCACGATGCCGATCTGTCCCAGCGAATCGAGGCTATCGAGATGGCCGAGGCTCATGGTGGAGCGGTGATTTCCTCTCACCCCCGGCGCGTGCCTTCCCCAGGCCTAGAGATCTTTGAGACTGTTGAAGATCGGAACGAAGGTGACCAGCAAGATGGCGCCTACAGCGATTCCCATCAGTCCTATCAGGACCGGCTCCAGGATGGACAAGGCGGCTTCCAGCGTTCGCTCCACTTGCTCGACACAGTAACGAGAGGCGATGTCGAGACTGTCCGAAAGCGAGCCGGAAAGTTCACCGACCTGGACCAGCGCCAGGACGTCCTCGGGGAACAGCAGGGCTTGTTTGAGGCTTGTCGTCAACTCTTCTCCGTTTCTCAAATCGAGTTGAGTCTGCAGCAGGGCCAGGCGGAAGACAAGAGTGCGAACAGAGCTGGCGCACAGTCCCAGCCCTCGGTCCAGGGGAAGTCCAGCGCGGATCAAGAGGGCCAGGTGATTGGTCACGCCGGTGGCCTCGAGGCGGCGGATCAAGGGGCCGACCAGTGGAAGTTTGAGGAACGCTATTTCCACCGCGACCCGGATGTCCGGAACTTTCCATAGCCGGTAGACCGCATAGATCAATAGTCCCATGAGTAGCGCCAGCAGAGGAAGAAAGGCCGCGTTGCGATAGAGCGAGGTGACCATCGTGATCAGAGTGGGGGCCGAATCGCGAAAAGCTGGAAGAGAGGACATCACGCGGCTCATCACGTGCCCCAGGACAAGAAGGCCCACCGACATGGCGACCAGGACGACGGCCGGATAGGTCAATCGGCTGATCAGCGACCGACTCAGCGCGACCGCCCGCTCCTCGGTAGTGGAGAGCGCGTCGAGAATGTCGTCGAGTTGTCCACTCTCTTCTCCCAATCGAACAGAACTCACGATGAGGTGGCTAAAGAGGGTCGATTTCAGCAGAGCCCTGGAAAGGGTCCGTCCCCGTTCGAGATCGAGCGGAATCTCTTTAAGCTTTTCATTGGTTCGCGCGTTGTACTCGGCCCCCTCGGCCAGGATCGCGGCCGACCGATAGAGGGGAATTCCGGCCGAGAACATCACTTGCAGCTGGCGTAGGTAGAGGGCTCGGTCCATACGACTCCAGGCCCGTTGAGGCAGCCACGATCGGGGCTCCTGGGTGGGATAGACCGTGGCCACGGCAACGGTGGCCTCGTCGTCGATCTCCTCGGCCTCCAGTTTGGTCCGCAGGGGATGCTTTTCCGGCAAGTCTTGCCAGGGTTCGATGGTTGGGGCGGGTGGCGGTGTCGGCTCTGGTTCCGGAGCCAGGGCGACACGCGAGGCGGGGGTGACTCCTAAGACGAAGAGCCCCTTCTTCGCTAACTCTCGGCTCGCGCTCTGGCGGTCGGGAGCTTCGATCTGCCCGTGAGACAGGGCCCCCTCCCGGTCGCTCGCGGTGTAATCGAACAGCGGCATGGCTGGAGGTCGCCTAGGGCGCGAAGACTAGAACCGGCGACGATTTTCCATCCAGACGCGCCGGCCCTAGAGCCTCTCCTTCCTTGACCCCACTGCAGCGATAGGTCTCCTCATCGCAGAGAATCGCCTCCCCCTTTTCTTTCGTCAGTTTCTCCAGACGTGCCGCTGTGTTGACGACATCGCCGATCACGGTGTACTCACGCCTTCTGGCGGTGCCCAGATCGCCCATGACGGCATCGCCCGTGGCCAATCCGACGCCGATTCGGACCTGCCGGTCCATGGCGCTTCTCACCATCTGGCGAGCGGCCGCGATCGCTTTAGCTTCTTGATGTTCCAAAGATAGAGGCGCTCCAAAGACGGCTAGCAGTCCGTCGCCCATAAAAGATAGCAGAGTTCCGCCATGATGATGGATGATCTCGGTGGTGGCTTCGAAATGTTCATTGAGAAACTGGAGCAGAGCGGTCGGCTCTTTCTCTTCGGAGATTCGAGAGAACCCTCGCAGATCGCTGAACATGACGGTGACTCTTTTGCGATTGGCTGTCAGCGCGGCATCGGGGCGGGCCAGGATCTGTTCCACCACCGAGCCGGCCACGTAGCGAGAGAAGAGGTCGCGGACCCGGTCGCGGTCGGCTCGCAGGCGCGCCCGGTTGAGCACCGCGGCGGCCTGCGCGGCGAAGGTTTCCAGGAAGGAGAGATCCTCGTCCTCGAAAGCGCCCAGGCGGGCCCGGTTGTCGGCATAGAGCACGCCGATCGGTCCCTCCTCGGAGAGAAGCGGAGCGCAGATCACCGAACGCAGTCCGAACTGCTGGATGGAGACGGCGTCGTTGAAACGCTCGTCGTCTTGGGCGTTGGAGGTCAAAAGAGCCTCTCCACTGCCAAAGCAGCGGAAAACAATGGAGCGGCTGACCTGAAACTCGTTGTCGTAGAGAGCCTGCCGGCTGAAGTTGCGGGCGGTGCGGAACTCCAACGCGCCGCTTTCGTTGTCGACGAGCATGATAAAGCCGCGCTCGGCGCCGAAAAGCTCGATCAGATGGTCCATGAGGATCTCGAGAACCGAGTCCAGATCGCGCACGGAATGCGCGACTTTGACCACGCGGTTGAGGGTTTCGACGCGATCCATAGGATGAGGCACACGTTCAGGAATCATGAGGTCGCTCGTTTCGACGGGCGGCACGGGGTCGGCCTCCTGGTCAGGTGAATTCTGACCTATGGTATCCTGGCGGCTAGCTCTGATCTGTGAAGAGGCTCACTCCCAAGGAGAGAGGCTTTGATCGGTGAAGTTCTTTGCCATGGTGAGGCGACGCTTGAGGATATTGAGCTGTCTAATTCTCTGCCTCGCCGCGGAGGCGGTCGCGAGCGTCATCATCCACCAAAAACTCGAACAGGTTCTTTCTTTGGGAACTCCGGTCGTTCGCGCGAGGGTGCTCTCGACTCGTGTGGAGCGATGGGCCAACAGCGTCACGGTGTCGGTCCATCTGGTGGGGGCTCGAGCGCTACGGGGGAGCTGCCCTGAGACGATGGAGGTCTCTTACAGCTATTCGACGTTGCTGGAGAGACCCGGCCCCTATGGCGAGCTGATAAGAGTCTCACCGATTCGCCCAGGCTCGGGCCTGGAGACCGAACTTGTCGAGGGGGAAGAGTATTTTTTCGTCCTCGAGGAGGACGACAGGTTCTTTTTACGAGCCGAGCCGCTCGAATCGGAAACCCGAATTCGAGTAGCCCTGGAGGAAGGTTAGGCCCGTCTCAGCGATATCGGCATATATGCCTGCGTGGGTGATTTCCCAGGCACTTCGGGTCACGTACACCGGTCTTGCCGACATATATGCCGACATATATGCCGGCGTGGCTGGCTTAAGCTCCGTTGGAAGCGGTTCGCAGGCGAGCGGCGGCGGAGTTCAATCCGTTCTGACCCTGGTCGCCCTTGCGATCGGCGTCGCGTAGGGACCATTCCATGTTTCGCATCTCCCGGGTTATGTCGCGCAACGAATCGCCGACGCGGTAGGCGTGGTGGCTGACATCGAGACCCGGGCGGTCGCTGATGATCCCCCAGATGGGGGAGTCGGCGCGGAAGATGGCGTTGTCCACCCACTGTCCGCTAGAGCCGAAACGCCGGAATTCGCTGTCAACGCCGGAGAAGTTCCCCTGCGCTTTTTCGATTTCGCCGAGCGCTTGCTGCACCGCGTTTAGGCGGGCGTCGTTACTGGCCTGCAGCTCTTTGGCCAGATCCTGGAGCTCGCGTTGGGTCTGGGACACGCCGCCGGTCAGGCCGTCAAGTTGGCGGTCGCCTTGTTGGACTTGGGACTCCGAGCGATCGATGGAACTCCCGCCCTGGCGGAACTGGCGCTGCAGATCTCGTCCATGCCAGCTCGAATCGATGCGTCCGTTGTCGAAGCTAGCCTGCCGTTGGGAATGCTCGGCTTGGTAGAAGTCAAACTCGGCGGAGTCGATCAAAGTCTGGGCCGAACTGATGGAGTTGTCAACCTGGTTCCATTGGGTAGCGCTGCCTTCCAGTTTCTGAGCGTAGCCGGTCAGTCTTTGTCCAATAATATCTTGAGGTTTGAGTGTAAGCATAGTCTCAGGATAGCGTGTCTCATGGGTCACGGTATTTCTATAATGTGAACCTTGAAAACTTTCCGGCGAGGTTGTAGCCGGGGGGATGAAGAATGGCGGGCGACCTTTCACCTGGGAGACGCCGTCTTATGGAACCACTTCGCTTAGCTTCCGCCAAAGAGGCCCGACAGTACATCGAGGAGCTCGACTGCCACTCGGTCAAACTGGGGGTCTTTGACATAGACGGGGTGCTGCGCGGCAAGTACGTCTCCAAATCCAAGTTTCTCTCCGTCTTAGACAAAGGGTTCGGTTTTTGTGACGTGGTCGTGGGCTGGGATTCCAATGACCAGCTTTATGACAACGTCACCCTGACCGGCTGGCACACCGGATATCCCGACGCCCCGGTGCGCATCTTGCCTGAAACCGGACGCCATCTCCCACTGGAGGATGGCGTTCTCTTTTTGGGTGAGTTTGCCGGCGAGGCGGAGAAGGTCTGCCCTCGCGGCGTGCTGCGCCGGGTCATCGAGAAGGCTCGCTCCATGGGATTTGAGCCCTTTGGGGCGCTCGAGTACGAGTTCTTCATGTTCCGTGAAACGCCAGACTCTATTCGCGAGAAGGGGTATCGGAATCTCACCCCCTGGACGCCGGGGAACTTCGGCTACTCGGTCTTGAGAAGCTCGGTCCATTCCGATTTCTACGACGACCTGCTCCACCTGGGAGTGGCCATGGATTTCGAGATCGAGGGGCTGCACACGGAAACCGGTCCCGGCGTGCTGGAGGCGGCCATCGGCGTGGACAAGGTGTTGGCCGCGGCCGACAAGGCGGCGCTCTTTAAGACCTTTTGCAAGGTGCTGGCCCAACGTCATGAGATGATGGCGACTTTTATGGCCAAGTGGTCTCCGGACTACCCGGGCCAGAGCGGACACATTCACCTGTCGCTGCAGGACAAGAAGGGGAAAAACGTCTTCTACGACACCAAGGGCGAGTACCAGATGAGCAAGACCATGCGGCAGTTTACCGCCGGCTGCCAACGGTTGATGCCGCAGGTCCTAGCCATGGTCGCCTCCACCGTGAACTCCTACACTCGCTTGATTCCTGGGTTTTGGGCCCCCACCAACCCCACCTGGGGGGTGGAGAACCGGACCTGCGCGTTGCGCGTGGTGCCGGGCTCGCAGTCCTCGCAGCGCCTGGAGTATCGCATCGCGGCGGCTGACGCCAATCCCTATCTGGCCCTGGCGGCGGCCTTGATGTCCGGCCTTCACGGCATCGAGAAGGGTCTGGAGCCGAGCGAGATGATCGTGGGGAACGCCTACGATAAGCCGCAGGATCCGGACACCGCCTTGCCGACCACCCTGTGGGAGGCCGCCCAACGCCTGAAGGCTTGTCAGGTCGCCCGAGACTACTTGGGCGACGAATTCGTGGACCACTTCGCCGCCACCCGCGAGTGGGAGGAGCGAGAGTTCCGCAAACACATCACCGACTGGGAATTGCAAAGGTACTTCGAGATCATCTAAATGACACTGCAAGTTTTTTCACCCATCGACGGCGCTTTGATTTTAGAGCGCGAGCCGGCCACTTCAGAGCAGATCGAGGAAGCTCTGGCTAAGGCTCGCCAAGGACAAGAGCGCTGGGGCGCTCTCCCTTTGGAAGAACGGCTCGAGATTCTGAACCGCTTCGTGGAGGCCATTGTCGCTCGCAAGGACGAGCTGGCTCCGGAGCTGTCTCGCACCATGGGACGGCCGCTCAAGTTCGCCCCCGGCGAGATCCGGGGTTTCCAGGAACGGGCCCGCAAGATGCTGGAGCTCGCGCCGGAGGCGCTAGCCCACATCGAGGCCGGCGACGGGCGCTACGTGACTCGAGAGCCGTTGGGGGTGGTCTTCGTGGTGGCGGCCTGGAACTATCCCTACCTCATCTCCGTCAACTCGGTGGTGCCGGCGCTCGCCGCGGGGAACGCCGTGCTCCTCAAGCATTCCTCTCAGACCATGATCTGCGCCGAGCGGTTCACCCAAGCCTTCGAGGAAGCGGGCTTGCCTGAGGGCGTGTTCGGGGTGCTGCACTTGACCCATCAGGCCACCGAGGAGCTGGTGGGAAGTGGAAAAGTCGACAGTGTGCTCTTCACCGGCAGCGTGGGTGGAGGTCGCGCGCTGCACCGCGCGGCCGCCGGAAGCTTCACCCCGATAGGGCTCGAGCTGGGAGGCAAGGACCCCGCTTACGTGCGCGAGGACGCCGACCTCGAGTTCGCGGCTGAGAATCTGGCCGAGGGGGCCTTCTTCAACTCTGGCCAGAGCTGCTGCGGGATCGAGCGGATCTACGTGCAGGACAAGGTCTATGAGGAGTTTCTCGACCGTCTCTGCTTTCACGCCCGAAGCTGGCGCCTGGGTGACCCCTTGGATCCGGCGACCACCCTCGGGCCCATGGTGCGCCCCGCCGCCGCCGACGCGGTGCGGGCCCAGATTCGCGCCGCCCTCGAGGAAGGAGCGGAGGCGCTGGTTCGGATAGGAGTTGGAGAGGGGGCCTATCTGCCTCCGGAGATTTTGATCGGGGTCCACCACGGCATGGAGATCATGACCGAGGAGACTTTCGGGCCGGTGGTCGGCGTGATGCCGGTCAAAGACGACGAGGAGGCCGTTCTTTTGATGAACGACAGCCAGTACGGCCTGACCGCCTCGATCTGGACGGAGAATCTGCACCGGGCTACAGCCATCGGGCACAAGCTCGAGACCGGAACGGTCTTCGCCAATCGCTGCGACTATCTGGATCCGGCGCTGGCCTGGACCGGAGTGAAGAACTCGGGACGAGGCTGCACCCTTTCCAAGGTGGGGTACGAGCATCTCACCCGACCCAAATCTTATCACTTAAGGGCGGTACCGCGATGAAAGCCAACTGGAACTATCCCACCTCCATCCGTTTCGGAGCCGGACGTATCTCCGAATTGGGGGAGGCCTGTCGAGAGCTGGGGATGGAGAGGCCCTTGTTGGTCACCGACCCGGACCTTTCCAAGCTGCCCCCGTTGGCGGCGGCGGCGCGTAGCTTGGAGGCGGCGGGCCTTCCCCTGAAAGTTTTCAGCGGAGTGAAGGGGAATCCGACCGATCAGAACGTGCTGGACGGCCTGAACGTCTTCCGCACCGAGGACTGCGACGGCGTGATCGCTCTGGGGGGCGGAAGCCCGCTCGACGCCGGTAAGACCATCGCCCTGATGGCCGGCCAAGAGCGTCCTCTGTGGGATTTCGAGGATGTGGGCGACAACTGGAAGCTGATTCACGAACTGGGGATGGCGCCGGTGGTCTCGATCCCGACCACTTCAGGAACCGGAGCCGAGGTGGGCAGGGCCGCCGTGATCACCGATTCCGTGGCCAAGAGCAAGCGGTTGATCTTTCATCCCAAGATGATGCCGGGGCGAGTGATCGCCGACCCCGAGCTGACCGTGGGGATGCCGGCCAAGCTGACCGCCTACACCGGCTTTGACGCCCTGGCTCACTGTCTGGAAGCCTTCTGTGCCCCCGGATTTCATCCCATGGCGGACGGCATCGCACTGGAGGGGTTGGCCCTGATCCGCGACAACCTGCGGGTGGTGATGGACGAGCCTGGCAACCTGAACGCTCGCGGCGCCATGTTGACGGCCTCCATCATGGGTGCGGTGGCCTTCCAAAAAGGCCTGGGCGCGATCCACTCCTTGAGCCACCCGGTGGGTGGTCGCTTCGATACTCATCACGGTTTGCTCAACGCCGTCTTCATGCCTTACGTGCTGGAATTCAATCGGGAGGCGCTCGACGGCAAGTGGGAGAGGATGGCTCAATTACTGGGCCGGGACCCGCTGGAATGGGTGCTGGAGCTGCGACGCGACCTGGGTGTCCCCAACACGCTGTCCGAGCTCGGCATCGACGAGAGTGTGCTGGAGCTGGCAACGGCTGCCACCGCCGACCCCAGCGGCGCGACCAACCCGCGCCCGGTGGACGACGCGGTACACCTGGCTTTGCTGGAGCGAGCCTTTCGAGGATAGCGTTTCAGAACAGTTTAAGATCGAGTCGATATTGTGATCTCAGGTCGAAAAGACCATTACAGATGAAAACACGTGCTTAGGAGCTCACTCACCATGATCAACGCAACCTCTTCCTCGAACTTTTCCAACGTCAAGAACCTCAGTTCCCCCACCAACGGCAACACCGCCGCCGCCCAGATGACCGAACCGGAAGACAGCTTCGAGAGCTCGCTCGAACTCAAGACCTCGATCTCGTTCGGAGAAGGCGGGATCAGCATGGCGGACCTGGCCAAGGCTTTTCGCAAGAACGCAGATGGTAGCATGACGCTCGATTTCAGCGGAATTTCCGGCGTTAAGATCGAGCATCATAACCAGAAGTAGACCACAAATTTCATACCGGATACCTACTTTGGCGTGTGTCGAGCTGGTACCGCGCGGCTCTTGGAAGCCCACCCTTATTCCTCTATCCTTGAATTTGGGAGTAGAAGGAGGCGCGGTGATGCGCATGGTTATCGATCGGACGCAATGTATCGGAATTGAGGCTCAATGTTGGCTACTGACCGCCTTCGCCGAGCTTGACCGAGTGGCGACTCTCCCCACGGAAGAGCATCAGAGGATTCAATCTGCTATCAAGGAGCGGCATCCGGAAGGGATTGCCCGCGCCTTTGAGTCGGCTGGAGAATCCCTGGGAGAGCTTCGAAACGTGGCGGGACGTTTAGCTCAAGCGGTCCGTTTTGGCCAGCTTCCCACCTTGCGACGATTGGTTTTCGAGATCGCTCGCGCCTGAAACTTTGTTTAGTCCAGGCTGACGGAGAATCTTTCCAAGAAACAGTCGAGATCAAGATGACTATCGGTGGCCACATTTTTCGAAAGTAAGACGGTTGTTCCATGGGAACCGGTGACTAGCCCCACCTGATCCATCATCTCCAACATCAAGGAAAAGCCCATGCCCATCGAAGCTCCGGTGGAGAAACCTTTTTGTAGAGTCACCTGGGGAAGGAGGGCTCGTTCGAGGCCGGGTCCGTCGTCTTGCACGATAAAGCGCATCTGATCTTCGAACAGTCCCCCGCGAAAAACGACTCTGGTTCCAAACTTCAGTGCGTTGGTCACGGCCTCGGAAACGCATAGCGCGGCATCACTAACCCCTTCAGCGTCGAGATTGGCCGACCGGGCCACTTCCTCGGCGATTCGTCTCGCCCCGGCGATCTGGGACGGTTCCGTGATAAGGAGTTCTCGCACCTGGCTCCAGCCTTCCAGGGATGGAGCCATCTCTTCTGAGCTCATCAGTTGGAGACGCCCACCCGTGGCGGCGAACAGAACATCGTGATAGAGACGGTTTCGGGCCAGTTCCTGCTCCTGGCGCAGTTGAGCCAGGGCGAGCTCCTTTTCTAGCGCGGCCTGGGCCCGCTCCACCTCGAGCTGGCCCCGAACGAGAAAAGCGAAGCGTAAGAGATTGCGGACTCGAGCCAGTAGCTCCTCGTTGATCACCGGCTTTGGTAGAATATCGTCGGCTCCGTGCTCGAAGGCGGCGATGCGCGAGGCGATGTCATCGGCTCCGGTGACAATGATGACAGGGACCAGACGCGTTCTGGAGTCACTTTTGACCCTACGACAAAGCTCGAAACCGTTGAGACCCGGCATCTGCATATCGGCGACCATCAAAGCGACCTCCGTAGAGCCAAGAATTTCCCAGGCTTCGGCACCGTCGTGCGCGACGAGGACCTGGTACCCTCCGGTGCTCAGGATGGCTTGAAGGACCTGGCGGCTCAGATCGTGATCGTCGACTACAAGAATAGTAGAGGTCTCTAAGTTCGACATGTCGGCAAGTTCGGCGCGAAGGGTCAGGCGCCTCCGAATGAATATGGAAGAAGCCTCCCGTTTTCTGGGAGGCTTCTTCCTGGACAGGTCCTCAGGTGCGCTTGCCGCGACTGCGCCGGCGGCCGGAGCTACGCGGGATGGCCATGTCCTCGGCGTCATCGGGCACTTCCATGTGCTCTTCAGGAACGACCTCGTCGGTGTCATACCAGTTGCCCGTATCCTGGGGAGGCCGGGCCGGGTACTTTTTGTTGATGGCGACGACAATAGGACCGGCCAGAGCGATGGAGGAGTATCCCCCGCCAACGATTCCGACCAGAAGGGCGAAAGAGAAGTTCCGAAGGCTTTCTCCTCCAAAGTAGTGGAGGGCGACAAGGCAGACCAGTACAGTCACCATCGTATTGATGGAGCGCGACATCGTCTGGCACAGAGAATCGTTCACCAACTGTTCGTAAGGGGCATCGTTTTCTTCCCCGTGTTCGTCCCACCAGACGTTGAGATTTTCACGAATGCGATCAAAGATGACCACAGAGTCCATAACGGAATAGCCGACCACCGTCAAGAGTGCGGCGATGAAGGGGGAGTCAACCTCTTCACCGGCCAGGGAATAAAAGCCGACCATGATGACAAGGTCGTGAAGAAGGGCGATATTGGCGGCTAAGCCGTACCTAATCTGGTTGCCGAATCGGAAGAAGATATAGATGAGCTGGGCCGCCAGGGCGATGACCAGGGCTTTCACGGCGTTCCCCGCCAACTCCCCCGAGATGGTCGGGCCGATGGAAGCGGTTTTGAGTTCCTTGACTTCCCCCAGTTTGCCGGTGAGGTGATCCAACGCCGCCCGTGTTTGAACGGGGTCGAGATGGGACCCGTCAGCCATGGTCAAACGAATGATAACCTTTTGATACTCGTCCGGCTTGCCTTCCTCGGGTTGTAGGTCTTTGACCATGTCGGTTCCCAGCTGGACATGAACCTGGCCGATGCTGGGGAAGTCCGAAAGGGCGCTCTCCACGGCGCCGGCTTCAATTTTTTTATAGGATCCGAGCTCAAAGATCGTTCCACCGGAAAAGTCGAGCCCCATCTTAAGACCTTTGGTGGCGATGGTGCCGAGGCAGAGCAGAATTAGTACAGTGGAGAGGGCGAAGAAGATGTTCCGCTTACCAAGAAAATCGTAGTGCTTTCGATCAAAGGTCTGTCCCCAATAGACCATACCGATGATCGCTATGATCCAAAGACAGAGTCCTACATAGTGAGCCATTGTCTTTATACCCTCCCGTATAGCTTAGGGTTTTTGAGGCCCAGGGTGTGGATGCAGAACATCAGGAAGTACTTAGTGACCATGACCGCGGTCAACATACTCCAGACCGTCCCGATCATGAGCGTGATACCAAAGCCTTTGATGCTAGCCGCCCCAAAATAGTAGAGGATGGCGGCCCCGAGAAATGTTGTCACGTGACCGTCGAGGATCGAGGTGAAGGCTCTGTCGAAGCCGAGATCCACCGCCTCGAGGAGACTGCGGCCCCGTTCGCGCTCTTCACGATACCTCTCAAAGATTAAGATGTTCGCGTCCACCGCCATACCGACCGACAAGATAAAGCCCGCGATACCTGGTAGAGTCAGGACGAACTGCATGGTTGGGATATTCATGGAAGCAAGGACGATCGCCGTGTAGACGATCAAAGCCAGAGAAGCGAGGACTCCAAGAAGGCGATAGTAGGCACACATGAAGATGCTGACCAGGAGAATCCCGGCGATACCAGCTTGCAGTGACATATTGAGCGACTCGGCTCCCAGGGTCGGACTGACGGTGTAGGACTCCAGAATTTTGACGTTGACCGGAAGGGCGCCAGCGTTAAGGTAGTTCGCCAGCGATAGAGCTTCATCTTTGCCAAAGCGTCCCGTGATCTGTCCATGCCCCCCGGTGATGGCCGAATTGACGTTGGGCGACGAGATCTCTTCACCGTCGAAGAAGATACCGAGAGGTTGACCGACCAGCTCGCGGGTCAAGGTCCCGAAGTCCTTCGAACCCTGGCTGGTCAGAGTGAACTCGATGTTCCAGTTCTCCGTGGGAGAGGTCGGATCGACCACGGCCTGGGCGCTTTGAACCGCGGACCCGTCGAGTCGTGTGGTCCAGGACATCGTCTTAGTAGCCGGATCGTAGTTTTGTGACTTGAACTCTAATCGTCCGGCCCGTTTGACCATTTTTTCGGCCTCGGCGAGATCCGTCACTTCAGGGATCTCGATGATCAACCGGTTGACGTCCTCGGGCGTTATCACAATCTCTCTTGTACCGTCGGGGTCCAATCGTTTGCGGAAGACCTGGATAGACTGTGCTTGAATAGCCTTGGTGATGGTGACAGGTTTGTTGTCGGCTCCGGTTCCGAGCAACTCCACCGCGATGTGGGAGCCGGACCGAAGGTCCAAACCGAGGAGCATCTTGGTTTGCTGCTCTCGGAAGTCGTAGACCATGGTGGTCGCGTAAATTGTGAGCACTAAAATAATAGCGCATACCACTTGACTTTGCGTTTTCATAAGATGCCTCAATCTTTGGCCCTGATACGGCGGGCCTGGGACCGCTCGCGGGTTCTAAGCTTTTTCAAGCTTTCCTCCCAAGAGCCGGTGAAACAAGGATGCCACCGTCGGAGGTCTAACTAAACCAGTTATGGGAGAAGGAAGAGCCGGAGAGAGAACGGACAGAGAAGAGCGGCAGCTCGAGCTGGCATCTCGGTACTTTCGTCGTGGTGGTTTAGAGGCTCCAGGACTGACCCGACTTTCACCCTCGGAACGTGGCTTACTCTATCAGGAGTTGAAGTGTCACCACGAGCTTTTGGTGGCTGAAGGTCAAGAAGGTGAAGCTCGGAGACTGCTAGGCGACCTGGAACGCCTCTCCTTACCCGATGACGGCCTTCACTACGACTTTCGCCGCATGCAGATCAGCGATTTCGAGCGTCGCGGCCTGGGGGGAAGAGCTCTCGGACTGATGGCCGAACTTTACGCCGCGGAAGGCCGCTCCCGACGCCAGCCCGCTCGGGCAGCCGAGATCGTGATGGAGTACGGTATCTTGCATGAGCGCCACGGAGACAAGAAGGAAGCCCTGCGTCTCTTCAAAAGTTCGGTGCGCCGTTACGAAAGAGTTGAGCAGCCGTACAACCTCAGCGCCGCCTGGTTCAATTCCGCCTCAGTGCTTTACGATTTGGGAAACATTCGCGCGGCTCTCAACGCCTGCCAAAAGGGGTTGGAGTGTGGCGGCGAGGACTTCGCCGATCTTCGCACTCACATTTTTCTACAACGGGCTAACTGTCGAGAGAAGACCGAGGATGTCGGATTGGCTTGCTCTGACTACCTGGAGGCGGCTTCGGGCTATAGAAAATTAGGAAATCGGCGCCAACAGACAAATATTCTGTTCCGGGTGGGTTGGCTGATGGCGGCTCGAATGGAGCGCCTGGGGGAAGCGAGAAAGTACCTTACAGATGCCTTGGCCTTAGCTAAGGAGCTCGACTACGCCGCGGGTCTGGCGCGTTTTCATCTGCATCGAGCCCAGAGCTTGGCCGAAGCCCATCTCAAAGACGCGGCCAACCAACATGTTCAACATTGCCTACCTCACGCCAAGGTCGCGCGTTTAGACCGCCTCGACAAAGTCGCTCGGGGACTCCTTTACCGGTTAGGCTCGGCCGGACGTCGACCTTTGACTTTTTACCTCAAGGCCCGTATCCCCGAGGAGGCATCCGAGGCTCTGGGTAAGGCCCAGCAAGGAACCTACGCCCATCGTGGAGGGGACGGAGCGGCTCATCGCACCTGGCGAGAAGTCCCCCGCCGGGCCGGGCAGGACGTGACCTTCTTGGTTCGTCTTTTGGCCGAGCTTGGCCGGCGCGCCGGCAAGGCGGATCTTATGGCCCAGAGCCGTGCCGTGGCTATGTGGCAACGCTCGGTCCGAGAAGGTCGCAGGATTCTGTAGGAATTCCCTTCCGGGCGAGCAATCCTTGCCCTATGAAAAAGCCACTCTCCGCTCTCGTTTTAGGGCTCACACTACTCGTCTCCGCAGCTTGGGCGGCCAAAGCGGTCGAAAGGACACCCCTGTTGGCACTACGGATGGCCCGTCAGGGGTTTGAAAACGCCATATGGATGGAGCAGCGGACCAAGATCGGATCAGAGTCGGTCACCGGATACATTCAAGGGACGGGTGGGGGCGACGACGCTCTCATGGGTTTCGAGCTGTCCGAGGAATGGGATGTCCTGGACGCCACCATCGGTTACCTCACGTCATCTCCCGAGGGCCGCAACGCGGAGTTCACGGTAGAGGCCAACGGCATGGTCTTGTACAGTTCCGGTCCCATCGAGAGCAAAGGACAGTCAGTCAAGATTCGTGTTCCTCTTAAAGGGAACAAGCGGATCATGCTGAGGATCACGGCCGACCGGTATAACGGAACAGCCGGAGCGGCCTGGGGAGCGCCCACCTTACTGCGCAATCTTCCCCCTGGGGAGATCGAGACTTCATGGAATCTTCAGTTTGAAGGAGCCAAATCGCCGCTGAGTGGAAGCGGTGTCCCGCGCGAGGTTCTGGTTCCTCTCCCTGTTCCTGGCGAGGGAACTCTGGAAAAGGTCTATACTTACAAAGTTCGCCGCGACGCGGCGACCCGCACGGTGATCGTGGAGCGGGCGGAACTGCCCGCGGAATAGAACGAGCCCGGTTTATGCATGTCGAACTCTCGGCCACGCTGGTCAGCGTTCGCGCCGCTCAACCGCGGCTCTATCTCGACTCTCTGGACCCCGGGCGCCTACCAGGAGGTGGGTTACAAGAGGAGGATCTCACTTTAGAGTTAGGAGTGCGGCGCATTTTAGACCGCCTCGTCGATCAGTCGGTGGGCTATGTGGAGCAGCTGTACACCTTCGGAGACAGGCAACGGGCTCGCGGCGGGGAGGCGGATGGTCGAATCCTTTCCGTCGCCTATCTCGCTCTGATGCGCGACCTGCCGCGAGAACGCACGGTCTCTTTCTACGATCTTTTCCCCTGGGAGGACCGCCGGCGAGCTTGGAATGCGACTACCGAGGCCATGCTGTCGGAGTTGAAGGCTTGGTGTACTAGGTGCCCTCGGGGTACGACCGCTGAGCGGATTTGGAGATATCGAATATTGTTCGGACAGCAAGGCTCTCCTTGGAATCCAGAGAGGGTCTTGGAGCGCTACGAATTGCTCTACGAGGCCAAACTCGTTCACGAGTCCGACCCAGGTCGCGGTTCAGGCTTGCCTCTGTGGGCCGACCACCGGAGGATAGCCGCCACAGCCCTTTCGCGATTGCGGGGTAAGCTGGGCTATCGCCCGCTGGTCTTTGAGCTCCTTCCTCCTCGTTTCACGCTGACCGAGCTTCAGGAGACCGTCGAGGCTCTTTCCGGCGGCTTGCTGCACAAGCAGAACTTTCGGCGTATGGTGGAAACCGCGGGACTCGTCGAGATCACGGGGGAAAGTCGAAGCGAGGGGAGGGGGCGACCGGCGCGCTTGTACCAGTTTCGGGGTGACGTCACAGCTGAACGACCGGCACCCGGGATCGCCGCGAATCCATTTCGCCATTGACAAACAAAACGTGAATCGCTGTCTTTATTTGATTGCAGGCTGATTGGAAAGTCTGGAGAACTCTTAGGTTTAGGGCATGGGCAAAAAGCGGGGATACAAACTGGGAGATAGCCCGAGCGAACTGCAGAACGCTATCGACCAGATTGTCGAGGTTCAAAAGGGGAAAGAAAAGCGGGAGACGGAACTTGAGGCGGAACGCCAAACGTCTCGGTCCGACAATCCCAAGCGGCTTCTGGCGGTGGTGCTATTGGGCGTCCTGGCTACCAGCCTGATCTATTTTGGTATCCAGATGGGGTGGTTCCGTTTTGGACAGCCGAGCGCCTTGTCCAAGGCTTTGGAAGACCCGGCTAAAGCTACGGTACTTAGACTCGACGGACAAAGGTTAGGGCAGGTTCCCCGGGAGATCGGAAGTCTCTCGAAGCTTACAGTTCTGGTGCTCGACAGTAACGGTCTTCACGAGGTTCCGCCGGACCTGGGGCGCCTGACGGAGCTTCAGACTTTGTCCCTCCAGTATAACAAGTTATCCGCTCTTCCCACTCAGATCGGCAGTCTGGGTCGCCTGCGGCAACTTGGACTCAAGGCGAATCGATTTCAGAGCTTTCCTAAGATGATCGGTTCTTTGACCGAGCTCCGAGAGCTCGACCTTTCCAATAACGGAATGACCGATCTGCCGGAAGACCTCGGGAAATTGCGAAATTTAGAAGTTCTTCGCCTACGCGGAAACTCCATTACGAAGCTTCCATCCGGATTTGCCAACCTGCACGAGCTCAAAGAGCTCGATCTGGCGCAGAATCCGGTAAGCGTGCTTCCCGGCCCCGAGAATTTTCCCAAACTTCGTCGACTTTCTGTGCGCCAGACCAAAATTGATGACGCGACTATCGCTTCCTACCAAAAGTCCATTCCGAAAGTGAGTATCCTCCGATGAAACTTCGCACCCGTGCCTCAAGAAGTGGATTTACCCTCATCGAGTTGATGATCGTGATCGCCATCATCGCTATTTTGGCGGCTGTTTTGGTTCCGAACTTTATTCGAGCCAGAGCCATGGGCCAGTTGACCGCGTGCAAATCCAACCTTCGCTCGATTGCCACCGCGGTCGAGATGTACGCGGTGGATAATGGGGCGAGGTACCCTGCTTCCACGGCTCTCTTAACGCCTAACTATCTCAGAGTACTACCGTACTGCCCAACAGCAGCCTCGGATACTTACTCGGGTGGGTTCACCTCCGGCAAGGACCCGGATATCTTCAATTTTTATTGCGAGGGCAATTTCCATCTTGGCGTCTCTGTGCCCGCCGACCATCCGGTGTGGAATTCCGACGTGGGATTGATCGAACGCTAACTCGTTCCTCTGGTAATGACATAAGGCCCATCGGTCACCAGGACCGGTGGGCCTTTGTCATGGACTTGACAATGAATTAGTCTCAGGTGTAGCATAAACAAAGAATATTGCTCCTCTAGAGCATAATTGGAGGAACGCTGATGCAAATGACCCTGGATGTGGTAGGTCAAAGGCTCGCCGACACGATGCCGGATTTTGAGTGGCAGCTACGCAAGCCGTTGATCGAGCGGATTCTTCAGCTCAAGAAGGAGAAGAACGTCGTGGTGCTGGTGCACAACTATCAGGTACCGGAGATCTTCTACGGGATCGCCGACGTTACTGGGGATAGCCTGGCCCTGGCCCGCGAGTCGGTGAAGCGCGACGACGCAGATGCGATCTTGTTCTGCGGGGTGCACTTTATGGGAGAGACAGCCAAGTTGTTCAATCCTGATAAGCCGGTCTTGATCGCCGACCTTGCCGCCGGATGCTCACTGGCCGAGTCGATCACCGGAGAGCAGGTGAGAGCTTTGAAGGCCCAGCATCCCGGCGCGCCGGTGGTGACCTACGTGAACTCCTCGGCTGAGGTGAAGGCGGAAAGCGACATCTGCTGCACCTCGGGGAACGCCGTCGCGGTGGTGGAATCGCTCGGAGTCGACAAGGTGATCTTTTTGCCCGATGGATATCTGGCCAGCTTCGTGGCCCGCCAGACCAACGTGGAAGTGGTCTCCTGGGCCGGGACATGTATGGTCCACGAGGAGTTCACGGTGGGACAAGTGGAGGCCTATCGGGCCCAGTATCCAGGTCTGAAGGTTCTGGCTCACCCTGAATGTTCCCCCGAGGTGCAGGTCGCAGCCGACCTGGTGGGATCGACGGCGCAGATGAGCCATTTTGTGGCTCAACAGCCGGTCGGCACCCAGGTAGCCCTGATCACCGAGTGCTCGATGTCGGATAACCTGGCCGTGGCTCACCCTCAGGTCGAACTGGTGAGACCTTGCTCGATGTGTCCTCACATGAAGAAGATCACGTTGGAGAAGATCATCGCGTGTCTTGAGACCTTCGAACCTCAGATTCACATCCCGACCGACGTGGCTGTAAGGGCGCGGCGCGCCGTGGAGCGGATGCTCGAGATCGAAGCGCCCCAGACCGTGGCTAAGTTTGAAAAGAAGGTGGAGCTCGCGGTATGACGGAGACTTTTGACGCCATTATCATCGGCACGGGAGTGGCCGGACTTTCGGCGCTCTTGGGCTGTCCAGGCCGCTTTCGGGTGGCTGTGATCAGCCCAGGATCGCCGCTTGCCACGGGAAGCTCCTGGCGAGCTCAAGGGGGGATCGCGGTCGCTCTCGATCGAGCCGACACCCCCGAAGAGCACGCCGAGGACACTATGAAGGCCTCTCGCTTTCTGGCCGACGTGGAAGCGGTGCGGATTCTTACCGAGGAAGGTCCGGACCGGGTGACCGAGCTCTTGATCAACGGAATGGATTGTGATCGGGACGAGATGGGGAACCTCATCTTCGGCCTGGAGGCCGCCCATGGTCGGCCCCGCGTGGTTCATCGCCAGGATCGTACCGGCTGGGCGCTGATCGAACATCTGTGGAAGCGGGCGGAGCGTCGCGAATACACCGACTTTATTGAAGGACGAGTAGCGCGCCTGATAGGAGATGGGGAAGGGGTCAGCGGAGTTTTTACCGAGTCGGGTCGCACGTTGGTCTCGCCCCGCGTGATTTTGGCCACCGGTGGGTTCGCCGGGCTCTATCAGGCTACCACCACCGGCCGAGAGGTGCGTGGGGACGGGTTGGTACTAGCTGCCGATCTGGGAGCGGAGCTCGCCGGTCTCGAGTTCGTGCAGTTCCATCCGACCGCGTTGGCGGACTCAGGCGTCATCGACGAGCCCCTTCCGTTGTTGACGGAAGCCTTGCGTGGAGCCGGAGCGGTATTGAGAGATCAGGACGGGGAACGCTTTTTTGACGAACTGCGGGGGCGAGATGAGGTAGCCCGGGCCATCGCGGCCGAGCGGCGACGGGGTCCGGTCTACCTCGACCTCAACCCGGTGGCGAATCTGGCCGAGCGTTTTCCCGGCGCTTACAGTCATCTGGAGCGATTTCCAGAGCGTCCCGGCCAGCTGCCGGTTCGACCGGCGGCCCACTATACCATCGGTGGAGTGGTCACAGACCTCGACGGGGCCACCCGTGTGCCGGGACTTTATGCCTGCGGCGAGGTCGCCTCGGTGGGGATTCACGGGGCCAATCGCCTGGCTTCCAACTCTTTGCTGGAGGGGCTGGTTTTCGGTTATCGCGCTGCCCGCCACGCGCGCGGGATTTGTCGCGACATCACCGTTTTCGAGTCGGGAGAGATGACTCCGCTGCAGCGGGCCGAACCGGGGCTGCTGCGAGAGTTTCGGGGACGCTTTGAGGAGGCCTGCGGTGTGGTAAGGACGGCTCAGGGAGTGCAAAACTTTCTCGACTGGATGGAGGGACAACCGGAGGTTACCGAAGTGACTTTGGGACGGATGGTGGCTCGAGCCGCCTTGGACCGTCCTAGCAGCCTGGGTGCTCATTTTCGCTCCGATGACCCCCTCGCCCAGGGTCTGGCCGAGGATCTGGCGACCGTGGCGTCATAGAGGTACTCCATATGTTCGAACTGCTTTATCAGGAAGCTCTGCGTCGCTTTTTACTAGAGGACCTGGGGGGCGAGGGAGACCTCTCCGGCCAGGTTTTAGGTCTCGACCGCCATACAGCGGCGGCATCATTCGTGGCCCGGGAAGCAGGGACTGTCGCTGGGCTTTGCTTTGTGGAGCCGCTCTTTCGCCTGCTCGACTCTCGTTGCATAGTAGAGCGGCGGATGGAGGAGGGGGCGGATTTCGAGGCCGGTGCCAGCCTGCTGCTTCTGACCGGCCCCACAGCCGCGCTTTTGGCTGGAGAGAGGACCGCGCTGAATCTGTTGTCGCGCTGCTTCGGCATCGCCACGCAGACTCGCAATCTCTGCCGCCAGCTCGAGGGGACCCAGACCAAGCTTTTGCCAACTCGAAAGACGCTCCCGGGTTTTCGCTTTTTTGACAAGTATTCGGTCACCGTGGGAGGTGGGGCACGCCACCGCTACGCCTTGAACGACGCCATCATGATCAAAGACAACCATCTGGTCATCGGCGGAGGGATCGACGCGGTCTTGCGCCGCGCTCGAGAAACGGCCGGACATATGCTGGTTATCGAGATGGAGTGCGACACCCTCGAGCAAGTTCGCGAGGTGTTGCGAGCCGACACTCAGCTTCTGCGCGACTATCCCCGCTATCCTGGAGTGAACGTGATCCTTCTGGATAACATGGAACGGGAGCGCTTGCGCGAGGCGGTGTCGCTAATTCGCTCCCATCCTCGCATGATCCTCACCGAGGCCTCGGGCGGGATTCGAGGGGACAACCTTCGAGCTATCGCCTCCACCGGCGTTGACTTTATCAGTATGGGAGCGCTGACCCACACCGTCATCCCTGTCGACATTGGGCTTGACTTTTTGCCGGGCTAGCTGCTCCAAGCCACCAAGCAGGAGCGAGAAGTCTTTAGCTCGGAAATCTCTTTTAGCATGCTAAGCGAATGGGGCTGGAACGAAGAGCTCGAGAGTGTCTGGCGTACGCTGGATACACCAGGGGCGTTGGTCGGGCGTATCCTTTCTCAGCGCGAGGACACCTACAGCGTGATCACCTCCGAGGGTCTTAGACCCGCCCATCCCGCGGGCGTTCTTTTCCATAAGGGGGATGAGGAGGCACGCCCGGCAGTGGGCGACTGGGTCGTTTTGGAGACGAGTTCCGAGGAAGGAGCACTGGTCACGGAAGTGTTGCCACGTCTCTCTCGATTTCTACGCGAGGCGCCTGGCGGTCGAGGGGTGGCTCAAGTCGTGGCAAGCAACGTCGACGTCGTCTTTCTTGTCACACCGATCTCCGAGGTGAATCCGAATCGACTGGAGCGATTCATGGTCGCCATCTGCGCTGGGGGAGCCGAGCCGATGGTCGTACTTTCCAAGGGAGACCTCGCTAGTCCTCAGCAGAGTATCGCCGCGGCCGCTGAGGTTCGGGGTTTGATGGAGGGCCTCAAGATTCTTTGCACCTCGACTCCATGGAATCAACGAGAGGCGATCGGTGAGGAATTTGAACCGGTCTTGCGACCCGCGGCAACTTACGCCCTGGTGGGAGCCTCCGGAGCGGGGAAATCGACCCTGCTTAACGCCCTGGTTGGAGAAGAGTTGCAGGAGACCGGAAGCGTGCGTGAAGGCGACGGTAAAGGGCGGCATGTGACCTCGTTTCGCGAGCTTTTCGCCTTACCCAACGGAGCTCTAGTGATGGACACGCCGGGCATGCGCGAGTTCGCGCTCTGGTCGGACGACGGTGGTCTAGAGCGTGTCTTCGCCGATGTCCACGCTCGGTCCAACGACTGCCGATTCTCCGACTGCGCTCACTTAGCCGAGCCGGGCTGCGCGGTGCGCGGAGCGGTGGAAGAGGGGGCGTTGAGCCGGCGAAGGGTGGAGAACTGGCGAAGCTTGAGCGCGGAGATGGCCGAAAATGAAAGCCGCCGAGCCATCATGCAAGCTCGGCGGGAGCGAGGCGACCTGCGCCGCAAAAAGCAGCGCGACCACAGGTTTTCTCGTCGCTAGTCTTCCTCGTTGTCAGGGGAGATAGGACTCTCCGGTAGCACCTCGGGGTTGGTAAGGTAGTCATCCGGCGAATGCAGATCCCGGTTGAGTTCTTCCTCGAAGGGTGTCAAAGGCTGCGGTTTCCAGAAACGAAAGATGAAGGACCAGCCGATGGCCACCGCCATGATGTAGTAAAGGTTGAATCCGAAGATCACCACCGCGGCGAGAATCGACAACGGCGGGATCTCGCGACCGGGGAAGAATCCGACGTAGACGGCGAAGCCCATGACGTGACTGGCGATTCCCAACTGCATCAAGAGGCGTTCGCGGAATCCGGTGGTCTCGTCAGCGAAAAGATCCGAAACGGCCCAGGGAAGGGCCACTGTCCAGACGACGGCGCCGGCCGCGATATGAGCCGCGATGACCAGGCCAGGTAACAGCGTTCCCGCTTCGTCGGCGGCGAATTTCCCCAGCACGCAGGCCTTGGCTAAAAGTACGCCACCGAGTGGCCCACACCAGAGCCAGAGTTTGGTCCAGTCCCGTCGCGGAGCGTCCAGTTGAGCGATGGGAGAGCGTCGCAGCAACCACTTTGCGGCATAAACCCCGCCCACGCACATCAGAAGCTGAATGACCAAGAGCAAGGTGCTAAACCATTCTGGCCGGATCAAAGGATGGTCTCGAAAAAACAGATAAGCGTAGAGCTCTAGCGCCAGGACCAACAGCCCTAAGGTGTAGACACGTTTCATGCGAGTCTTCTTCCCGTTTCCTTCGGGTAGTCCTCGGCCTGAAATCTCGGTTCCACCCCTTTGCGACGGAAGACGTCCTTTTTCAGGCTGGCCACCCGGTCGAGAAAGAGAATGCCGTCGAGATGATCGACTTCGTGTTGTAAGCAGACCGCTTCCAGCCCCTCACTGTGGTAGACGACGGACTGCCCTTCGGGCGAGAGTCCTCGGATGACGATCTCTTGGGGTCTACGAACGTTGGCCGTGAAGTCTGGAATAGAAAGGCAGCCTTCTCTCCCTGTCTTAGGGTTGGCGGCGCTGACGACCTCTGGGTTCAATAAGACGATCAGGCCGTTTCCCGGCTTGGGACTGACATCCACTACGATAGCCCGTTTGGCCACTCCGATTTGTGGGGCGGCGACTCCCACCCCGGGGCTTGCTCGGACCGTGTCGATGAGGTCGCGGACCAAGTCTGGAAGTTCGGGGTCATCGAGCTCGATCGAACGGCAGACCGCTTTGAGGATCGGATCGGGGAAAAGGACGATGTCACGCACAGCCATACTAAAGGCTCGAGCTCTCCACGTCCTTGAGGGTGACGGAGCATCCCAGTTCGGCACCCAGGGCGACCAGTTCTGATTTGAGCTCGTCGAGCGGTCCGCTTCCACGCGTGGGGACGACTTCCAGCAATAAGATGTAGACGGGCGCAGCTCCGGCGATCTGCTTGGTGGAGAGATCGGTCACGTTCCACTTGTGGCGGGCGATGATCTCGGCCACCTTCCAGGTGATTCCGGCCTGATCGGCGCCGTAGACGGAGACCAGCTGAGGTTCTCCGGTTGGCTGGCTCTCCTCGGTTCCTCCGGTATCCACGGGACCGGCCACGACCTGCAGTCCCCAGTCTTGTCCCACGCGGTCGAGGGTCTGGCGCAGCTCCTCAGGACGGGTTTTCTCACTGGTCTCGAGCAGCATCACCACGGCGAACTGGTCGGCCAGGATGGTCATGCTGGAATCCAGCAGATTGCAGCCCTGTTGGTAGAAAACCTGAGCTAGGGCCGCGACGATACCCGGCCGGTCCTTGCCCACGGCCGAGAAAGACCAGATGGGATTAGGGGGATGTTGCATTCCTGACGACTCCTGCGAGAAACTCTTGCCAGCGATTCTACGGTTCAAGGCCATGACCTCCGACAGTCTCCCTTTGCAATTCCAGGAGAAACCTATCCTCGGGCGGTAGGTTATGCCTACGAAATGTTCTCCCGAGGTGTTGTCTGATGAGAGGCTTGAGATGGCTGTTGATTTCTCTGATCGCCGCGAGTACGACTGTTTGGGCCCAGCAGGTTTGGACGGTGGAGCCCGGTAAGGGAGTGGGACCCCTCATGCTTGACATGACTCCCGCTCAGATGAGCGGCCAGATGACTCCCGGCGAGGTGATCGGGTCGGTTAACAATCCTCTCTACGTTCGATATGGTGGAAGGGACGGAGCTGAGGACGTTTTGGTTCAGTTCGCCTCGAACAAGGCCGTGATGATCACCCTCAACAAGCCGACGGTGAAAACCAAGGCCGGCCCGGTCAAATGGAATCCCCCCAGTGGTGCCGGGATCGGCGTGGCCTGGAACGTGGTGGAGCCGGTCCTCGGGCGCAACTACCAGTCGCGCGAGTTAAAGGTCGCGAAGAGTCAGCCTCGCGAGATGTATTACGCGTACGGCTCACGCGGTCTCGGCTTTCGTACCAAGGCGGGCGTGATCGTTCAGGTCGATATCTGGCCGGCGCGCTGACACGAGCCGGCAGGGGTCTCGTCGGCCTCGAGAGGAGGCAAAGCGGCAGGCCTGGTTGGGACCATATGTCGAAGGGATCGCCCCATGCCGCGGTTCATACTGCTTTTTTGGCTTTTCCTTGGCGCCGGGCCCGCCCTGGCTCAGACCTTTCCCATTCAAGTCAACGCTCCTCATACCGGGACCGTTTACATCAGAGTTCAGGGAGAGTCCCAGGACTTTCAGGAGTTTAGTAAGTCCATCCCGGCCATCTATAAGGCCAAGCCCGGCGAGAGGGTGGACATTCGGCTGGTGGGTCGGAGTTCGTTCTGGTTCGACTGGGTTGGTGAGCAACAGGGCTGCACCGGTCCGTCCAATATCACCCTGACCCTGGAGAAGCGTCCGGCCTGGACCCGCTTGTCCGCGGTGGCGGGTGGCTTGGCTCTGATGGCGGCCTTGGGTGTGGGTGTTTCGCGACGTGGTGCGGCCAAGCGGCTGGCCGAGGCTCATCGCAGGGCGGAAGTGGCCGAGACGGGCACTGGAATTCCCAAAAAGATCGCTGGCTATCAGATCATCAAGCTGATCGGAGAAGGGGGTATGGCCCATGTCTATCACGGCCAGAATGGGCAGGGACAAGACTTCGCCATCAAGATTCCCAAAACCGTCGACGAGCGTTTCCAACGTGAGTGCGTCATAGCCTCGACACTGGACTCTCCGCACGTGGTGAAAGCCTTCGACTTTTGCGCCGAGAAGGCCGAGGGGAAGCCTGCTTACATGGCCCAGGAGATGTTGGTCGGCCAGACCCTGGAAGACCGGATCGAGGGGAGCAACGGGTTGGATTTCGCTGAAGTGGACAATCTGTTCCGCCAGCTGCTCGACGGTTTGGAGGTCGCTCACAAACAGAACATCTTACATCGGGATTTAAAACCCGAGAATATTTTCCTGGACCGTTCGACCGGTCGAGAGACCCTGAAGATTCTCGACTTTGGAGTGGCTCGGGCCGAGGATGAGCTCCTGGTCACGGTCTCTGGAGCCATGTTGGGGACGGCCATCTACTCCTCTCCGGAGCAGAACCGTTCGGACAAACTCGACCAGAGGTCCGATCTTTATGCTGTCGGACTGATCCTTTACGAGATGGTCACCGGTCGTCGCACCTGGCAGGCTTTGAACCGATACGAACTCCTCAAGCTCCATAACGCCGGCTTGAAGGTCCAGGCGATCGAGCTGCGCGGTGACCTTTCACCCGGTTGGAACGCGCTGATCAACGACTTGCTGAAGACCAATCCGGCCGAGCGACCATCCAATGTCGCTGAAATTCGCCATCGCTGGCTCGACGGAGCATAGAAAATATCGGTGACACCTGTCACCGAGTGAGAACCGCCAACCTGGTACATTGGGGGTATGAGCCGACATTTTGATCCTCATCACGCGGAGCTGGTTCGCCTGTATCAACAAGCTCATGAAGAGCTTCATCAGATTCAAGCCGTCATGGGGCAGCCGGCCGACCACCCCAGTCGAGAGACCGCCCTACGCCAGCTGCTCGAAGGCCGTCGCCGTGCTATTCGCGAGATTCAGGTGACCCTTCGAGGTGGGATGAGTCTCAAAAAATGAGCCGCCTGGTTACCCGAGGCGGCTCATCCATCATCTTCTAGAGGGGTTTGAGATTGCCATTATATCTCGACTCTCTGAGAACGCCGTGAGGCTTTGCTGAGAGTTTTCTGAGAGCTACTTCCCCTTTTCCGCGCGGACCAAGCCGAGATCCATTCGGTCTTTGGTCAAGTAGGCGTTTTGCTTTTCTTGAATACTCATCTCGTAGTTGGAGGTCCAGACCAGGGAGTCGGTCGGACACGCCTCGGTGCAGAGCCCGCAGTAGCAGCAACGGGCCAGATCGATGGAGTAGATAGCGGGAAACTCCCAGTTCTCCTCGTTGGCTGGCGATTCCAGGTGGATGCAAGAATCGGGGCAGGCGTCCACACAGACACCGCATCCGACACACATCTCGGCCGCGCATCCGTAGCAGCGCCGGCCTTCCTGTTGGGCCATCTCCAACGTAAAGCCGAGGTCGTGTTCGTCGAAGGTCTTGACTCGTACCTCGCCCGGGATCTTGGGCATAGGAACCTGCAGGTTCATTTTGCGGAACGGTTTCTGCTTGGCCTGCTTGTTCCAAGGTCTAGGGTCGACAAAGCTGACCTCGGGCGGAGGTGCCACTTCCCCCAGTCCCTGACGACGGAGCACCTGGGGCGACTCGGGGGTCGGAGCCGCGCCGTTCTGGTAAGGGGTCACGGCCAGGTACTGGCCATCTTTTTTCTCGTAGTTGTAGAGAAAAGGGAGTTCTTCAGGGAGAACCTCGTGCTTCTTGGCGATCCCGATGCACGCTTTGTCGGCCATGCCGATAGCCTCGATGATGGTGGCGACCTTGACCACGTCGCCGCAGGCCCAGACCCCGGGCATGGTGGTCTCGCCTTTGTCGTCCACGCGAATGGTGCCGTTACGGTCGACCTTGACTCCCTCGGGAATCCAGGGGATGTCCACCATGCGACCGAGCGCGGTGATGATCATTCCGCACTCCAGCACATCCTCGCTCCCCTTGATAGGAATGGGGCTTCGGCGCCCG
Source organism: Selenomonadaceae bacterium (assembly GCA_037189585.1). Classification (GTDB taxonomy): domain Bacteria; phylum Vulcanimicrobiota; class Xenobia; order Xenobiales; family JADMJV01; genus JAEXNA01. Next base: position 127,924 of record JBBCJA010000013.1, read on the forward strand.
GAACGGTCTTTTTCGCCCAAGCGGTTCTTGATCACTTCGAGCCCTTTGAGCTTTCCGTCCTCGATCACGATCCGGTTGGGAGAGGTGAGCCAGACCAGGTGGACCCCTTCTTCCTCTCCGTCCTCGATCTCTTCTTCCTCCGAGGGCATCTCGTTGCGGGTGCGACGATAGATCATGGTTACCTCGGCGCCCAGGCGGCGGCAAGTGCGGGCGCAATCAAAGCCCGTGTTCCCGCCTCCCACCACGACCACTTTGTCGGGCACCTCGGTCAGGCGTTCGCGCAGCTGCTCCTCCAGGAAGTCCTCACCGTAGTAGACCCACGGCTTCTCTTCATTCTCCAGGCCTAGATGATAAGGTTTCCAGGCGCCCGCCGCGATGACGACTTCATCGAACTCTTCTTGAAGTTTGGCGAAGGGGACGTCCACCCCGATCTCGGTGGAGAGCTTGAGTTGGATCCCCTCCAGAGAATGGATTCGCTCCATCTCGCGGTTGACCACGTGGCGAGGGAGTCGATATTTCGGGATACCCAAGGTTAGAAAGCCGCCCGGTATATCGCGGGCTTCGAAGATGGTGCACTCAAAGCCCCAAGCGCGCAAAAGCATGGCGCACTGATAGCCGGCGGGACCGCCCCCCACGATGCCGACTTTTTTTCCGTTGAGGGGACGGCTACAGCAGTACTTTTCGTAGGAGAACTGATCTTCGACGGGTAGCGTCTCTTCCCAGTCGGAGTAAGTGCGCTTGAGCTTTCGAATGGCAATCGGCTCGGGCCCGGTGAAGCCGCGTGAACAGCTCTTTTCACAGGGGGCCGGACAGACCCGGCCCAGAGTGGCCACGAAGGGGTAGGTTTTGCGCAGCATCTCGAGGCCGGCCCTCCAGTTGGCCTCGCCCGCCAGGGTCACGTAGCCGCGGGCGTCAGTGTGGGCGGGACAGCCGGTGGTGCAAGGGGCCCAGCGGGTTCCGTTGTACCACTCACTTTTGTGGGTGATGGATTCGGGTGAGTGAAAGTCCACCATGCGTAGCATGCCGCGTGAATGCGCTGGGATGCGGTCGTCGCGCACCAAGGGGTAGTTGATGGTGATGGGGTCTTCCTTGAAGTGTTTCCAAGTGACCGACATCCCCCCCAGGATGGCTTTCATGTTGTCCAGAATGCTGGGCATCGATTCTCCTTTAGTAGGCGACCAGTCGGTTGGATTCGGCGATCGGGCAGATACCGACCGCTTTCTGTTGTCCGAGCAGCACCTTGGCCAATGTTCGCAGGGTCAGTGGTGAATAGTTGTAGGCTAAGATTCGGGCCCGGTGCCGCTCTGGGAGCTGATCGAAGAGATAGGGGCTGGAGAAAGAGACCAGGATCGGCTCCACCCCATCTCGGATCAGATTCTCCACCAAAAGTCTTTGCCCGTCGGGCAAGCGGTCCCGGCTGAACAGGCAGACCACTACCTGATCGTAAGAGGTGGCTCGCTCGGAGAGCTCACGGCATGATTCGCCGCTGGAGTGGAGATGATAGCGCTCTTCCTCCACCTCCAGGGTCGGATCGGTTTTGAAAGAGTTGAGGACCTCGGCCAGCGACACCGCGCGGTCGACCTCGCCCAGCGGGGTCTGAGGCAAGACGTCCTGGATTAAAACCAGGGCACGTCCGCGCAGCGGCAACGTGTTCTCGCCGGAGATCACGGTCACCGTCTTGTCGGTGATGGCCGTCATGATCTGATAATGCCCTATCATCGGATAGCCGGGTTCGGGCTGGGGGCTTCGCAGGTAGCGCGTCTTGAGGGCGAAGATCCTCTTGAGAGAGGCGTCGATCCTCTCCTCACTCAGGCGCCCGCTTTGAACCGCTTCTAACAACGCCTCGATACTTTTGACGTGGTTTTCGAAGGGGCCACAGGCGAGCACGATGTCGGCCCCGGCCTCTACCGACATGACGGCGGCTTCCCCCACCCCAAAGCGCGTCGCCACCGCGTGCATGGCCATGCTGTCGGTGAAAATGACCCCATCGAATTCCATCTGTTCGCGCAGAAGTCCGGTCAGGATCGACTGGGACAAAGTGGCCGGCAGTCCGGGAGTTGGGTCGAGATAGGGAAAAGTGACATGGGCCGTCATCAGGGCGTCGATCCCGGCCTCCACCGCCGCCCGGAAAGGAGCCAGCTCCAGCTCCTCGAGTTCGGAGCCGCCCCGGCTTACGGTGGGAAGGTCGATGTGGGAGTCCTTGTCGGTGTCTCCGTGGCCGGGGAAGTGTTTACCGCAAGCGGCCACCCCTCCGGCTTGCAGTCCCAGGGTGGCCGCCACCCCGTGACGGCTCACCGTCTCGGCCTCGGAGCTAAAGCTTCGTGCTCCGATGATGGGGTTGGCGGGGTTGGAGTTGACATCGAGGCAGGGGGCGAAGTTGACCGTCACACCCAGACTGGCGAGCTCTGTTCCCATAATGCGGTAGGCCTGTTCGGTCCACTTCGGATCGCCCCCCGCGGCCATGGCCATGGCCCCGGGATGGCCGCTGATCTCGGCGAAGCGAAAGCGCTCCACCAGGCCGCCTTCCTGATCGACGGTGATCATCGGCGGTACGTCGCACAGCTCTTGAAGGTCGGCGATCAGCTTGACCAGTTGGCGGCGGTTGGCCACGTTTTTGGCGAACAGGATGACACCATTGTACTCGTAGCGCCGGAAGTGTTCGCGAGTGGACTCGGAGAGCTCCATGTCCGGAATATCGATCTGAACCAGTTGAGCGACCTTTTGGGCCGGTGTCAAGGAAGATATCTCGGGCAAGGGCCGGATCGCGCGGGAAAGAGTCATACGAGCGCCTTTCTCCTAGAAAGCCCTGAGATCCTATAGCTGATGGCGATCGACGAAGCGTAAGACGGTTAGGGAGGAGAGACGGATTCGGTCTCCCACCTTCAGGCTTCGCACCGTTCCCGGCATTAAGGAGAGTCCGTTGAGAAAGGTCGGATTGGTCTCGGAGCGATGCTGCACAGAGAACCGACCCTCGCTGTAGGCTAGTCCCAGGTGAACTCGGGAGACCTCCAGGTCGGCCAGGCGAACCTCACAGCCCTTCCCGCGGCCGATCAGGAGACGCTGTCGATTCAAAGGGAAGATCCGATCCTGGTCGCTGGTCACGCCGGATTCGGCCAACAAACCATGTTGGGCCAACACCGTCACGGTTTCTCTTTCCAGAAATCGGATCTGGGTGGTTCCGATCACGATCGTGTCTCCTGTCATGAGGACTAGTCGGTCGCCGGTTTTGAGGGGCGACCGATTGACCATCAAAAGCCCCGTGGGGGATTCATTGCAGAGCGAGAAGCGTCCATCTTCGCCGACCAGGTGAAAGGCTTCGTTAGGGATGTCTCCACCCTCTAGGCTCACCTCGTTGTGGCGAGCGCCCATAGCACCGGCGTTGTAGCGCCGAGGGCGGGCGATGTCGGCGCGTTGGACGCTGACCTGGCAACCGCGCAACGGTCCCGCTGTGAACTCAAAGAGAAAGTCGACGGCCGGACGGCTTCCCCACTCCAAAATGTCATCTCCCGGCACGTTCTTGGCCGGGCGAGGAGTGGCGGACTCCGACGGTGGGGCGGAAACGGGAGCCGGTTGGCTCTGGTCTCGTCCGGGTACCAGGGTGGCCTGAGCCCACAGCGGGACATCGGATGGTCCGACGGGGGGGGGCGAGGGAGGGGCGGGTTGAGACCTCTCCGCCGACATCGCTCTCGGCGCTGGTGACGGAGCGTTCTCTTTCCATCCACCCGCGCGTGGTGGAGGCGGTGTCGAGGGACGCCCGAAGCCGCTGGCCGCATCTCCCCGGGAACGCAGAGGGGTGGGTCCGCTGGCTGGCTCGGGAGGCGGAGCCGCCGCCGGGACTCTCTCGCTCTGAGGCGCCTGAGACTGAGACGTGGGGGTCATTCGGGCCTTGAAAACCGGGACAGGCTCGCCGATCTTCTGCACCCTCAGGGTGGTGAGTCCCACCTGGATCTCATCGGCCACTTTCAGCAGAAGCGAGCTGGAGCTATCGACCCGAATTCTCCGTCGCTGTCCGTCGGAGATGCGGTCGACCTCGATGATTTGCATGGAGCTTTCCGAAGCTAAAAGTCCGTAAGAGCCTTCTCGCCCTTGCCAGGCGAACATGCCAAGCTCGGAAGGCAGGGTAGCGTCGTTGAGGAGGACGCCTTGCCCGTCCCGTTCGTCGTGGTCCCCTTGTCGCTGGCCCAGGACCATCACCATGTCCTTGAGAGGAAACCGGCGCCCCTGATCGGGGCCCTTGACCACCACGAGTTCATAGACGGCTTCGCGACGGCCTAGCGAGGGGGTTTCGGCGGCAACCGGCTCGGGGTCAGCCGTCAGCGGGATCGGTCGCCGCTCCGGCCTTCTGTCGTCCTCGTAGGATATCTCCCGAGCCGAGCGCGGGGGGCCTAAAGGTGTGGTGGATTCAGGAATACGGAGCGGTGGGACGACTTCTCGCTCTTCTGGCGGCTGCCATCCAAAGGTGGGGCCGCCTCGACGTTTCTTTCGTTCCTCTTCGGGGCGAGGGGGGGCTGCTCGAAGGGCCTCGTCCAAGCGTCGACTGCGGGCCGACGCGGCCGATTCGGCTGCCTCCACGTAAGGCTCCGCGGAGGCCATGATCTCTCGCTGCCGCTGCTTTTGTTCGTTCTCTGCCTTAGCCCGGCGTCGATCCTCCTCGTGTTGGCGCTCCACTTTGTTGAGCGCCTCGAGGATCGGCTCGGTCATGGAGGGGCGGTTTCGTCCGTCGCCTCCAATGCTGGTGGAGGCGAGCTGGCGCCCGCCCACGGCTTCCTCGAGCTCTAGGATCAGTAATCCCATCTGGACCCGGTCTCCAGGGGCAAGTAAGATCTTCTTGGTCGGCTTTCCGTTGACCAGTGTCGGATTCGTTCCGCTCTTGTGGGTTAGTTGGAAGCCGCCCTTTCGTTCTTTCCAAGAGAGGCTGGCGTGAAGACGCGAGACCGTGGGTTCGCGAAACAGGACCTCTCCCTGTCCGGGCCGCTGCCCTTTTTGGGCGCGTCCCAAGGTGAGCTCTTTCCCGTCGAGCCGGATAATGCGGTCTTTTTCTTTTTGTCCGTCGATCACACGGAACTGCAGTCCGGAAGAAAAGCTCATCGCGATGGAGATCTTCGAAAGGGTGGTGAGCCCACCCTCTTAGTTAAGTCAATCGTTCCGCCAGATGGAGGCGAAGCTCCGCGACCGAGTCGGGGTCGAGGGCGGAGATAAAAAGATAAGGATAGGTTTCGGCGATCTCAGCTCTTTCTTCCTCGGTCAGGCGATCGGATTTGTTCATCAGGATCAGGGTGGGGATGTTGTCCAAAGCCAGATCGTCGAGAATCTCGTTCACACTCATGATCTGATCGGGAAAGTCGGGATTGGAGGCGTCCACCACGTGAAGGAGGAGGTCGGCCTCGCCCAACTCCTCCAGGGTGGCCTTGAAAGCCTTGGCCAGATCCTCGGGCAGTTCGCGAATAAATCCCACCGTGTCGGTCAAGATGGCGCTCTGTTCGGGATTGAGGAAAAGCCGCCGCGAGGTCGGATCCAGGGTGGCGAAGAGCCTGTCCTCGGCCAGAATGTCGCTACCGGTCAAGGAGTTTAAAAGGGTCGACTTTCCGGCGTTGGTGTAGCCCACCAGGGAGATGATCGGTAATCCGGAACGGTTGCGCGCCTCCCGGGTGACTCGGCGCTGCTTGGAGAGACCTTCGAGTTCGTGTTCGAGTCTGGCGATGCGATCGCGCAACATCCGCTTGAGCACTTCCATCTTGGTCTCACCCGGACCCTTGGCCCCGATACCGCCACCCAGGCGGGAGAGGAAGTCGTCTTTCATGACCAGGCGAGGCAAAGCGTACTTGAGCATGGCAAGCTCCACCTGGAGTTTGCCGCCACGACTGCGGGCCCGCTCGGCGAACAGTCCCAAGATTAACTGGGTGCGGTCCCACACGTCGAGCTCGCCGAAGTCGGAGATGGCGCGGACCTGAGAGCCGGAAAGCTCGCCGTCAAAAATCATCAGGTCGATGCCCTTTTGCATGCACAGGATGTACAGCTCTTTCATCTTTCCGCTGCCCACGACGTAACGCGCGTCGAGCTTGGGACGGCGCTGCAGAATTCGGTCCACCACCTCGATACCGGCCGATTCGGCCAACTCCTCGAGTTCGGACATGGAAGAGCGGAGTTCGTCCATCCGCTCGGTCGTCACACCGATCAGAAGGGCGCGGCGCTGGTCCTTTTTGACTTTGCGGCCCCGGGAGAGGCGAAGAGAGCTTTGATACTCCGACTCCAAGGCTCGAATGAAGGCGAGGAAGTCGCGCTCGAAGGCATGAAAGGGAACGGGTTTTTCCACCGTCCACGGTTCGGGAGCATCCACCTGAGGCTGCAGATGGGCCACCTGGATGGTGCCGGGAAGACCGTTGGGTTTGACCTCCAGTACCGCCATCAGATCGAAGCGGAGCAGGGCCAGGTCGGTCAGGTCGTCGTTGGAGATCGGTTCACTCTTGAGGTGGGTGTGCAGATATCTCAAGCCGCGAAAACGAGTGTCGCCGCCGCGAAAACGACCGAAGTCGGAGATCTCGAGGCCCTTGGCGTCGCCCACGAAGAGATCTCGGATCTTTCCGGAGCGCTCGACCAAAATCCCGACCTGACGATTCAACTCAAAGGAGATCTCGGTCATGCGGCGGGCAAGCTCCGCCGAAACGACCTCCTCTGGCGGAACACGACGATGTAAGAGCTGGTCGAGAGCTTTGATCTGACTGGGTTTGAGACCCTTGAGGTTGCCTTGGACTTTAGTGATGCCGGTGTGTTCTCGTCTCCGCGATGGTTGTCCCTGCTTGAAGTCGGCTCCGAGTCTGATTTCGTCTCGTGGGCAGGCGGTCTCAACTCGCGGGGAGAACTCGGCCAACAGAGTACGCTAGTGGATTTGAGGAATTCCGATTGGAACGGACGGCTGAGGACGGCTTCGAGGAACCGAAGGGTCACCTGCTTGTAGTGGATGACGAGGAGATCAATCGCGATCTTCTCAGTCGTCGATTGGAGCGCAAAGGTTATCTGGTCACCACCGCTGTGGATGGCAGGGAAGCTCTAGAGAAAATTGAGACGAGCCATTTCGATATGGTGCTGCTCGACATTATGCTTCCCATCATTGACGGTATCGCGGTCTTAGAGAAGATTCGTGAGAGCTTCGCTCCTAGCGAGCTTCCCGTCATCATGGTCAGCGCCAAGGATGACAGCGAGGGGATCGTGGAGGCTCTCCAGTTGGGAGCCAACGACTACGTGACCAAGCCGGTCGACTTTCCGGTGGCCCTGGCTCGCATTCAGACTCACCTCAATCATCGTCAGGTTAAGCTGGCTCTTAAAGAGAGTGAGGAGCGTTACGCGCTGGCTCTGGCGGGAGCCAACGACGGACTTTGGGATTGGGACCTGCGCAGCGATCAGATGTACTATTCGGCTCGCTGGAAAGCCATGCTGGGCATCAAGGACGACGAGAAGATCCTGCCTACTCCCGAGGAGTGGTTCGGTCGCATCCATCCCGACGATCTGCAGTCAGTCAAGGATAAGCTGGAAGAGCATCTGGCCGACGGAACCCACCATTTCGAGAGCGAACACCGCATTTTGCACCAGGACGGCTCCTATCGCTGGGCTCTCTCTCGCGGGATGGCGGTGCGTGACGGATCCGGCCAGGTTTACCGCATGGCGGGCTCTCAGACCGACATCACTAGCCGCAAAGTTTACGACCCATTGACGGGTCTGGCCAATCGCATTCTTTTCATGGACCGCCTGACTCATGCCCTGCGACGCTTCAAGCGCTACAAAGGGTATGAATTCGCCGTCTTGCTCTTGGACCTCGACAGATTCAAGATCGTCAATGACTCTTTGGCTCATCAGGCGGGAGACCAGCTTCTGATCGAACTGGCCAAACGCCTCAACATGTGTGTTCGCGACGGCGACACGGTGGCTCGCTTCGGCGGGGACGAGTTCACCATTTTGCTCGACGACATCAAAGACGTCAGTGACGCGACCCGAGTGGCGGAGCGAATTCAGGAATCTTTGCAGACCCCTTTCACCCTGGAGGGGAGTGAGGTTTTTACCTCGGTTTCCATCGGCATCGCGCTCTCGGCCACCGGTTATGAGACCCCCAACGACGTGGTGCGGGACGCCGACACGGCGATGAACCGAGCCAAGGCCCTGGGCAAAGCCCGCCACGAGATGTTCGACCGGGCCATGCACACCCAGAGCTCCAAGCGACTGCAGTTGGAAACGGACCTACGTCGAGCGGTCGAGCGCGAAGAGTTCGAGGTCTACTACCAGGCCATCGTGGACCTCTCGGACGAACAGATCCACGGCTTCGAGGCGCTGGTCCGTTGGCGCCATCCCGAGCGCGGTCAGGTCTTCCCGGACGAGTTTGTCGGGATCGCCGAGGAAACGGGTCTCATTCTACGCATCGATAAGTTGGTCCTACGGCAGGCTTGCCGACAGACCAAGCTTTGGCAAAAGGAGTTCGGAAATCTCTCCATTTCTGTCAATCTTTCGGCCAAGCAGTTCGCCTTCAAAGATATCTTGCACGAGATCGATCGCGTTCTCGACGACACCGGTCTTTCTCCCGACGACCTCAAGCTCGAGATTACGGAAAGCGCCTTGATGGACAACACGGATTCGGCCACAGAGATCTTTCACGAGCTCAAAAAACGCCGAGTAAAGTTAGGCCTTGATGATTTTGGTACCGGCTATTCGTCCTTGTCCTATCTCCATCGGTTCCCCCTCGACACTCTCAAGATCGATCGCTCCTTTGTCAGTCGTATCGACACTCCGGGCGAACACGAGGCGATCGTGCGGACTATCGTCAATCTTGCTCAGAATCTGAGTTTTCAGACCGTGGCCGAAGGGATCGAGACGGTCGACCAGCTTCACTCTCTTCAGGCTTTGGACTGTCTCTACGGACAGGGCTATTACTTCTCCAAGCCGATGCCAGCGCTCGAGGCCGAAGCTCTTTTGCGCGAGAATCGGAAAGCCAAACAGGCGACGTAGGCTCAGGGATGGATTGGCTCGCGCGGACGCTTCCTCCAGAGCTCCGGCGGAGCGGGGTGGACCACTCGCGTCGCGCCCGCTTGTTGGTCGGTATCGCCGCGGCCATTTTTGGCTTTAATGCCGTCATTACCGTCATCCTGGCACTGTTTTCGCATGAGCGGGAGCTGGCTCGAGTTTCCGCCGCCGCATGTCTCGGCTGCGCTCTCGTGATCCCGGCGTTACGAGCTTCCAGGTCGGTGAGTTTCGCGGGAAACCTTCTGTTGGTCGATATGTGGGCCATGTTGCACATTTTGTCGATTTTTCTCAGTGGGACTCACGACAGTCCCCTGGCCTGGATCATGTTCCTACCGATGCTCGCGATCACGATCTGCGACACCGCCTCGGGTATCGTGTGGACGGTGCTTGTGGCCATCGAGATCGGGTTTTTCACATGGCTTGCCTCGCGGGGCGGTGGTCACCTGGTGTGGGAGGGTCAAGGCGACAAGTTGGCCGTGTTCGCGCTGACCCATCTTTCGCTTTTGACACTTCTCGTCATCACGGTGTTCTTGTACGAGAATTTCAAGGACACAACGCTGGATCGGTTGAGCGCGACCAACCGGAAGTTAGCCCAAGCCCACGATCGCGCCCTAGAGGCCAATCGAGCTAAAGGCGCGTTTGTCGCGAACATGAGCCATGAGCTCCGCACGCCCCTCAACGCGGTGATCGGCTACGCCGACATGCTAGCGGAGGACGTGGAGGCGATCTCGGCGGAGGAATTGCGAGCCGATCTAGCGCGGATCAAGTCCTCTGGGAAGCATCTGCTACGCCTGATCAACGAGCTTTTAGATTTCTCTCGTCTGGAAGCCGGCCGCGTGCCTTTGGACCTGGACCTTTTCGCGGTGGAGAAGTTGACCCGGGAACTGGTCCAAACCATGGAAAACGAGGCGGGCAAGAATAAGAACACCTTGCATTTCATCAGCGAGACTCCCGACGCGGGCATGTTTCGCTCCGACCCGACGCGTCTTCGCCAGTGCCTCTACAACCTGATCTCCAACGCCTGCAAGTTCACCCACGAGGGCCGAGTGGAGGTGCGCTTTCGACGGTTGAAGACGGAAAACTCCCAGGGAGCCGAACTTGCCGTTTTCGAGGTGATCGATAACGGCATCGGGATGACCTCCGAGCAGCTCGAGCGCGTCTTCGAACCGTTCGTGCAGGCCGAGGAGTCGACCGCGCGCCGATACGGAGGCACGGGACTGGGACTGTCGCTGTCTCGCCGGCTGGCCGAAGCGTTGGGCGGAACTCTGGAAGCCTCGAGCAAGGTCGGAGTGGGAAGCCGCTTCGTCCTGGTCGTTCCCCACTACGCACCTCCCGTAGCCGCCGCGGGGTAATAGCAGGTGTTTACGTCCTTAGCGTAAAGGGAATTCTTTAGGGATAACAAGAGAAAGAAGGATTTACTGATGGCAACCCAACTCAAGTTCGAACTTCCCAAACTCGCCTATGCTTACGACGCGCTCGAGCCGCACATCGATGCTAAAACGATGGAAATCCATCATACCAAGCACCACCAGACTTACGTCGACAAGCTGAACAAAGCTTTAGAAGGCCAGGAGAAATTGGCCGACAAATCCCTCGAGGAACTCTTGCGTGGGCTCAACTCCCTGCCTCAGGCCATCCAGGAGGATGTCCGCAAGCATGGCGGAGGACACCACAATCACACTCTCTTTTTCGAGCACATCGGACCCGACGGCGGGGGAACCCCGCTCGGCAAGGTGGCTGAGGAGATCTCCAACGAGTTCGGCGGATTCGAGTCCTTTAAGGAAAAGTTCGCCGAAGCCGCGGCTAACCGCTTCGGCAGCGGATGGGCTTGGCTGTGCTGGTCGGCGGCCGGTAAGCTAGTCATCACCTCGACCCCCAATCAGGACAGCCCTTTGATGATGGGTCACACCCCTTTGCTGGGGATCGACGTTTGGGAGCACGCCTACTATCTGAACTATCAGAATCGTCGACCCGACTACATCAAGGCTTTTTGGAACGTGGTCGACTGGAATAAAGTCGAGCAGAATCTCCAGAACGCAATCAAATAGCGCTTCGGAATCTTTGGAAAGCTTCAATGGCTAGCAACGCTGTTGAAGCTTTTTTCTTTCCCGGGGGGAACCATGAAAAATTGATGGAAATTCAATGCCGCTCGAGGGACCATATTCATGCCGATCGCCTTGGCGACGAGGGTGGAGGGGGACTGAGCATGTTGGAGCCTATGGAGAAGGAGATACCGGTACCAGAAGAAACCGCCTCTGCTTGAAACGAGACGGAACGGGAGTCCTTGACGAGGACAAAGGACACCCTCGGTATGAGTAAATTTGGCAGACCCGCAGAACTCTGAAGCGAAGCGCTCGGGTAAGGCCGCTGAAGTCATGGCGGCCTACAAAAAGTCTCAGCTTAATGTCAAAAAGCTGAAGGCTAAAGTCGCTAAGCTTGAAGCTACCCACGAGGAGCAGAGGAAGCAGATCGCGCTATTGAAGCGACGGTCCTCTGAGGGCGTTGCCATGGCCGATGAGGAGGAGCTCGAGGAGCTTCGTGCCGAGTTGGAAGCCGTTCACCTGGCGGCCCGCACCGCCGAGGAGGCCCGCGAGGCTGATCTTGCCCGCCTGCAAAGCCTGGAGGAGGCTCTGGATGAGGCTCTGGAGGCGGCCGCCGCGGGTAGCGGAGAAGAGCTAGCCGAGGAGCTGGCTCAGGCTCAGGCGCAGATCGCCGACCTGCGGGCTCGTCTGGCCAAAGAAAACGAGCGGGGTCTGGAGCTTCAGCAGCAGCTGGACGAAGCCCTCGACGCGGCGGGCGACGCCGGTGACAGCGAGCTTCTGGCTGAAGAGGTGGCCGAGGCTCAGACGCGGATCGCCGACCTGCGAGCCCAGTTGGCTAAAGAGACGGAGCGCTCTCAAGAACTTCAGCTTCAGCTCGATGAAGCCCTGGAGGCCGCTGGAAGCGGACTAGAGCTTGAAGAGGCCATGGCGCGAGCCGAAGGGTTGGAGGCTCAGCTGGAGGCGGAATCCGCTCGTTATGCCGAATTGGAGGCCCAGTTAGAGGCCGAGACGGCGCGGGCCGAGGAGTTGGCGGCCGAACTCGAGATGAGCCGTGCCGAAGTCGAGTCGCTGGGCGAAGCTTTGGAGATAGAAAGCTCCGCTGTGGCTGAAAATCAGCTTTCCCTGGAAAGCCAGACAGCCGAGCTTGAAGCGGCACGCCAGTCGATCGGCGACTTGGAATCGCTGCTCGAGGAGCAGGAGAGCCGCATCTCCGAGCTCGAGCAACAGTTAGGCGAGGCCGCGGAACAGGCTCATTCCTCCGGGCAAGCGGAGTTGGAGGAGTTGACCGCGGAGCTCGCCGAGAAGACCGAACTGCTGGCCCAGATGGAGTTGGAACTCGAAGGTTTAAGAGCTGAAGGGGAGATGCTTAGCTCGGACCAGGGTGACGCGATCGCCACTTTAGAGCAAGAGTCGGCCGACAAAGATATTCAGATCGCCGAACTCTCCCAGGAGCTTGAAACCCTCCAGGATAAGCTGGCGGCCACCGCCGAGTTTGAAGAGTTGATGGCCGAGCAGGCCGAACGGATCGAGCTCCTCGAGATAGAGCTCTCGGTTGCCCAGGAAGCCGAGCATGCCCGCGTCGCCGAGGTGGAAAGCCTCGAAGCTCAGCTGGTGGAGGCGCGAGAGGCCACTCGCGCGCTGGGGAACGACGACACTCCCAACCCGGTCGTGCTAGCTCTGGAAGCGGAGTTGGCCGAAGCGCGTCAGGCTTTGGAGTCCCGCGCGCAAGATACCGCGCTGTTAGAAGAAGAGCTGCTCAAAGCTCAGGAGCGGGAGGCCGAGGCCAACGAGCAGTTGGGCGGCCTTCAAGCCGAACTCGAGACGCTACAGCAGCAGCTGGAAGAGAAGACTAGCGAAGTCGAGGAGCTGGAAGAGGCGCTTCAGACCTCCGAGAGGGAGGTCTCCGAGCTTCACGAGGCTGATGCCGAAATTCGCGACACCGCCGAGGAGGTGGACCGGCTTCGCCAACAGCTCCAGAGGCTAGCGGCCGAACGACAGAGGACCAATCAGTCCCTTTCCACCCTCAAGGCTCGTTACGATCAGCTGCGCGAGGCCTTGACCTCGCACAAGAACAAGGCTCTAGAGCTCAAAGAGCATCTGGTCAACGCTCTCAAAAAAGCCGAGCTGCACGAAAAGAGCGCGCGGCACTGGGAAGAGCGGGGTCGCCAGTCGGAGGAGAAGGCGGCCGAGGTCCAACAGGCTTTGCTTGTCGTTCAGACTCAACAAGAGACCTTGCGTCAGGAGTACGAGCAGGTTCGGGCCGCCGAGGAAGAGGGGCGAGAGACCCTCTCACGTCTTGAGCGGGAGCTCGTTTCGCGGGAGCAGCAGGCTAGCGAACTTTCTGATGAGTTGACGTTGGCTCAGGATGCCCGCGACGGTCTGGAAATCGAACTCGAGCAGGCCGTCTCCAAGCTCGAAGCCCAGACCGAGGCGTTGACGGCCCAGAAAGAGCGAGCCGACAAGCTGGAGGCGCACCACCGCAAGAGTGTCGAGACCATTGATACCTTGAAAACCCGTTACGAGCAGATGCGTGGCGCGCTCAAGGCGCACAACGAAAAGGCGTTAGGGCTCAAAGAGCAGTTGGTCGGCGCGTTGGAGCGAGCTCAGAAAGCCGAGGCGAAAGCCGACGGCTTGGAGGCCGGCAAACGAGGGCTGGAGTCTCAGGTCTCGTCCTTGCGCGAGTCCTTGCAGGATGCCGCCGCCAAGGCGGCGTCCGAAGAGCTCAACAGAGCTGAACTTCAAGAAAACCTGGAAACACTCAAGACGGAACGCGAGGAGCTTCAGGTCGAACTCGAGTCTCGTCAAGACGAGCTGTCCGAGCTTGCCGACGAGCTGGCTTCGGCCCAAAACGCTCAGGTCGAGGCGGGGGTCGAGCTGGAGGCCGCGCGAGCCGAGCTGGAGCGGCTCCACAGCGAGGCCGAACAGCTCCGTGAGGCTTTGCGCCAGGCCCAAGAGGAGCTGGCCGGCCGAGGGGCTGAGGATGAGGCTCTCCAGGCAAGCCTCGCCGAGCTTGCCGAGGAGTTGAGTCGCTCCCAGGAAGAGACGGCCGACGTCGTCTCCGCGCTGGAAGTCTCGGAAGAGCAGAAACTCGAACTCGCCGCCGAGAACGAATCGCTCGTCGTCGAACGCGACCAGGCCCAGAACGAGCTTAAAGAGCTAAGAGTCCAACTGGCTCAGCTGCGGGACAACCAGGTGCGCGAGGAGGGCGAGCTCAAAGGGCGCCTCTCCACGGTCGAGAAGGCTCACCGCGAGAGCCGGGCTCGGGCCGAGGCTTTAGAATCGGCTTTCCGTGAGGCCAAGACCAAACTGACCGGAACGGCCGAGCGTTACAACTCGTTGCGTGCCACGCTGGTCTCCCGCCAGAAGGCGCTCGATGAGCAGAAGATGGAGCTTCTCGAGGCGCGACAATCGCTCGAGGACCGAGAAGCTGAATTGGTCGAAGTTCGTGAGCAGCTTTTCACCCTGGGTGTCGAGCTGGAGGAGAAAACCAGGCGCGAGAGCGAGCTGAGCGGCCAGTTGGCGGCCGAGCGCGAAGTGAGAGAAACCGTCGAGCTCGAGCTCGAGAAGTTGCGGGACGAGCGCGACGAAGCCGAGCATACCATCGCCGACATGTCCGGCCTGCTGGACGAACGGGAGATCGAAGTCTCCGGTCTGACCGACGCGGTGGCCAGTCTCGAGCAGGAGCTCGAGAGCTTGCGGCCTTTGCGTGACGGTCTGGTGGAGGCCAGCGATCGAGCCAGCCAGGCTTCCTCTGAGGTCGAGACGTTACGTCTTCAGCATCAGGCTTCCCAGGCCCGCATCGGCGAACTCGAGTCGGTCCTGGGACGGCGAGGAGAGGAGCAAGCGGAGCTACGCTCACGGCTCGAGGACAGCCAACGTGAGGTTTCCGATCTTCAGGGCGCTGTCGAGAGTCTGGAGAATGAAGTCGCCGTCCTGCAGGAGAGCCTGGACGGGGTGGAGGCCGAGCGGGACGAGGCGGTGGCCCAAAGCCGGACTGACCGGGCCGCCATCGCCGAGGTTCAAGCCAATCTGGAAAAATACCGTGCCGCTGTGGAGGAGGCCCGGGGTAAACTCAAATTGGCCGGCGAGCGCTATGAGGCGCTTAAAACGTCTTATCTCGAACGCCAGTCGGAGCTCGAGGAGTCCCGCCTGCGCTTGGAAGAGGCGCAAGAGAATCAGGAAGCCCAGTCGCGGGTTCTGGCTCAAAGAATCGAGCAGGTGGAGAGCCTGCGCGCTCAACTCGATGAAGAGCTGTCCCGCCGCTCTGACTTGGAGAGCCAGGTGGCTCAGGCCGCCGACGAGGAGAAGTACGGCCGGGAAGAGATCGAAGAGTACCAGCAAGCTCTGATGCAGCTGGAAGAGGACCTGGCCAATCAGGCCGAGGCCGCGGCAGAGCTGCAGCGCCATTTGGAAGCCGAACTGTCTCGCCATGTCGAGGATAACGCCCGTCTGACTTCTCAGCTGGAGTCGCGCCAGGCCGAAGTCGACGAGTTGACAGCCGAGTTCGCCAGATTGTCGGAATACAGCTCACGCGCGGACGACCTGGAAGCCGAACTGGCGGCGGCGCGCGAGACCGAGACCAACCTACGCTCGGAACTAACAGCCGAGCGCGGCAGGGTCCTCCGGTTGGAAACCCAATTAGCGGAGACGGTCGACGGAGCCCAGACTTCGCGCTTGAAGGCTGAGAATCTTCAACAAGAGCTGTCGGCTCGGCTGGGTCGTTTGAAGAAGCTCGAGACCAACCTGGGCAACGCCGTGGCCAAGCTGAAGGTGGCTAAGCGTCACATCGCCCATTCGGAAAGCCAGGTCGAGACCGTCACCGCGCGTAATCGGGAGCTTGCCGAGGAGGTCGAGAACCAGGCCCGACGTCTGGCTCGGATGAAGGCCGATCAAGAGGAGCTGTCGGCTCGGCAGGAGATGGCCGAGACTGAAAAGGCCAAGTTACTTTCACGTATCGAGGAGGCAGCCAAGCGCAACGCCGACCTTCAGGCCATGCTGGAGATGCGCGACTCCGACCTCGAGGAGATATCCAACGAGCTCGCACGCCTGGGAGACCAGGAGCTGGAGTCGCAGTTCCAGGTCAGTCAACTGAGCGACAGCTTGAGCGAGGCTCAACGTGAGCTGGAGGCGGTACTAGCCGAGCGTGACCGTCTGGCCGCCAGCCTCGAGGAGTCGCAGCACACCGCCGAGACCTCCACGCTTCAGGCCAACAACCTGCGCGACGAGCTTTCGCTACGGGTAGAGAAGATCAAAAAGCTGGAGGGTGCGCTGGGTGAGGCGGCCGGCAAGATCCAGAAGGCTCGCATTCATATCGCCCAACTGGAACAGCATGTGGCCGCCGGAGCCGGAAAGACCGAGGAGTTGCAGCACGAACTCACTGCCTCTGGCTCGGCTGTTCGCCGCCTAGAGGCAAAGCTCGCCGATCTGACAGCACAAAACGGTAAGCTGTCCGAAGCCAAGTCTCGCCTGGAAAGCGAGGTCTCGGAAGCTCGTCGTCGCGCCACCGAGACGGAATCGCTACTGGGCAATCGCGAGACCTCGGTGGGCGACCTGGAGAGTAGGTTGGCCGCGCGGGAGGCCGAGGTGGCCGTCCTCAAGATGGAGGTGCTGGCCCGCCAAACCGAGATCGAGGAGATGGGGGTCGAGCTTTCGGCTCTGGCCGATCTCGAGGTGGAGATGGCCCGTCTCCACGATCAGTTGGACCAGGGCACGACCGAGCGGGCGGCGCTAGCCGAGAAGCTGGCCGAGGAGACCCGACGGGCCGAAGGGCTAGAAGCTGATCTCCTAGAGAACGAGGAGGCCCGCCTGGCGCTGGAGATGCAGCGGGACAACCTCAAGGAGCAGCTGACTATCAAGGTCGAGAGGCTGGCCAAGCTGGAAGCCACGCTGGGAGCGGCCGGCGCCAAGCTCAAGGGCGCCAAGGACCGTCTGGACCGCTTGGACGAAGACCAGCTGCGCAACCAGCGGGAGAAGCAGCGCCTGGAGCTGTCGCTGGCAAGAATCAAGGAAGAGCTGCAGGAGAAAGTTCTGGCTGAGCGCCAGTTGCAGGACTCCCTGGCTCAAAGTCAATCCTCCATCGGACGTCTCGAGGACAAGTTAGAGCGCCGTAACCTGCGCATCGAGGAGCTCGAGTCGGAGATGCGGGGAAGCCTGATGGAGGCTCAGCAGACCGAGACCGAGCTTCTGCAGATGGCTGAACTGGAGGCCCGCGTCCACTCTTTGGAGGAGCGCCTGGAGGAGGCCTCGCGCGAGCTTCGCCAGGCTCAGGAGGAGACCTCGGAGTGGCGCCGGCGGGCCCTGGATTTCGAGGAAGACCTGACGGCCGCTCACGACGCCGCCGAGACGGCCGAGCTTCAGAGCGCCAATCTGCGTGAAGAGCTCAGCGCTCGGCTGGAAAAGGTGGCCAAGCTCGAGGCCGGCCTGGGCGCCGCGGCGGCTAAGCTACAAACAGCCAAAGTCCGCATCAGCGAGCTGGAGGTCTCCCGTTCTCAGGGCTTGGACCGCTGTCGGGAACTCGAGTCGGAATTGACCGAGCGCGGCACCTTGCTGACCCGTCTCAAGCAGGAAGTGGGCCGTCTGGGCCAGGGCCAGACCAAGCTGACCGAGGCGCGGGCTGACAACGAACGCCTTCATCGAGAGCTCGAGCATCTGGAAGAGGATCTGCGCGAGCGCAATCGGCGCCTAGCCGAGCTAGAGGCCGAACAGGCCTCGCTTCGCGCTCAGTTGTCCCACCGCAGCGAGGCCGCGGTGGGGGAACAACAGGAATTGCAGGACCGTCTGGGAGAGGCCCGGGGGGAAATCGCCCGTCTGGGCATCGAGGTTTCACGCAAGAGCGAGGAACTCGCCAGCGTCAAGGCCGAGCTACGCCAGCGTGAGGGCGATCTGGCTGAAGCCGAGCGACTGTCTCGGGCTAAGGATGAGCAACTCGAGGAGTTGACCGCGCGTCTATCCGAGGTCGAGGAGAGCGAGAGTTCGGCTCAGCTTCTGAGAGAGCGCCTGGAGACGTTGCTGGCCGAGAAAGCGGCGGCCGACCGCCTGATCTCCGAGCAGGAGCATCAGCTTCACGAGCTCGGTAGCCGACTGGCCGAAGAGACGGGGCGCACCGCCACCGATGACGTGCGGCTGGCCAACCTACAGGAGGAGCTCTCTTCTCGGCTGCATCGGGTGGCCAAACTCGAGCAGACGGTGGGCGAAGCGGTTTCTAAGCTACACCTGGCAAAGAAACGCATCATCGAGCTGGAGCAACAAGTACGCTCGGGACAGGACCGCGCCGACCAGACCACCGAGAAGACCGACCACCTTCGTGACGAGCTGACCAAGGCGCGCAACGAGCTCAACGAAGCCAACGCTCGACTAGCCAAGAAAGATTTCTCCATCAAAGAGCTGGAGGACGCCGTGGCCAAGGGCACGCGGCGCATCTCCGATCTCGAGGAGGCCTTGGCGGACCGCAAGGTTCGCCTGGCCGAGCTTGAAAAACGTGGGGTCGAGAGCGCCAAGGCCGAGGAATCGAGCGCCCGGGTTCGGGAGTTGGAACGAGAGCTTTCCGCCGCCCAACAGTCCCGCCAGCTTCTGACCGGCCAGCTGGAGCAGCTGAAGGCTCGCTGGCAGAGCGAGGGAGAGCAGACCGGCAAGCTTCAAGAGTCGGCCCGAACCCACGAACTTCGCGCGGCTCATCTAGAAACCCAGCTGACCGAGTCGCGAGCCGTGGTGGGAGCTCTTCAGGAGAAGCTAGGCACGGCGGCGGCCAACATCAAGGCGGCCAAAGAGCGGATCCGGGCTCTGGCTGAGGCCAGGACGCAGAATCTGGAAAAGATTCGCCAGCTGCAGGACGAGATGATCGAAAAGGGCTCGGCCTTGGAAAGAGCCGAGTCCGAGCTTGCCAGCCTGAGCCAGGTTCACGACAAGGACCGGGAGTTGATCGCCTCGCTTCAGACCAGTCTTCGGGACAAGTCCTCGGAACTAGCGCGCCTACAAGCTTTGGAGCGCACGGTCGGCCAGACCGCTGACGAACTGGGCAACAGCCTGGCCGAACGGGAGGCTGAGCTCGAGGAAGCGCGACTGGAGCTTGTCGCTGAACGAGAGTCGGCCGCCTACCTGCAGAGCCAGCTTGAGGAGACCGAGCAGCAGGTGGCCGAACTCTCCGGAGCGGCCGAGGAAAAGCAGCGTGCACTGGCTGAGCTCGAGAGCTTGCGCGTCGAGAACTCGAAACTGCAGGACGAAGTCGATCAGCTGGAAGCAGAACTAGGCAGGCTGCATCAATCCAGTGAAACCAGCGGGCTCCAGCGAGAATCTCTGCAAGATGAGTTGGCCAGCAAGGAAACCGAAGTCTCCGAGCTGCAGGAAGAGGTCGCGAACCTCCACGCGCGTCTGGAAGAATCCAACTCCGGAATGGCTCAGCTGGAACTCGACCTCGAAGCCGCTCACGAGCAGAGCTCTTTCTTAGAAGGGGAACTGGAGCGCCTCTCGGTCGCGATGGAGGACCGTTCGGTCGAAGAGTCGTTAACTCAGGAGCTCTCCGAGGCTCGCAAACGGATCTCGGGTTTGGAAGGAGAGCTTTCCGAAGCCCGTTCAGAAGCCCAGGGCTATGCTGATCTGCTCGAGGACCGAGAGACCGAATTGGTCGAACTACGGGACGAGCTAGCCCGTAACCAGGGACTGGAAAGCCGTCTGGGCGACACCCTGAGCCAGAGCCAGGAGCGCGAGGCGAAACTGCGCGAGGCTTTGACCAGCCGCCAGTCCCGCATCGACGAACTGGAGGCCGAACAGGCCAGCCTGCTGGACCGGGCCGAGACAGCCGATCTCAAAGCTTCCAACTTGGAAGAAGAGCTGTCTCGCCGGATCGGCCGTGTGACCAAGCTGGAAGCTCAACTGGAGGCTATCAACGGCGAGCTTCAAGGTGCTCGCAACGAGCTGGAGTCGCTCAGAGCCCAGCGCACGGCGGCCAATCTGGGAGCCGAGGAAGAAAAGGAGACGCTACGCGAGCAGCTGCGTAAGCTAGAGCGCGACAAAGATGTCGAACGCCAGCTGTTGGAGCGTCGCTACACCAGCGATGCCGAGCGGTTGGAAGCTTCCCTGGTCCAGGAACGAGCCAATCTTTCCGAACTGCAGGGTCGGGCGCGCCAGCTCGAAGAGCAGTTGCGTCTGGCGGAAGCTAGGGCCGCCGCGGCCAGCCTGGCCCAACCTAGTGGAGTGGACGCTCAGAGCGCTGAACAGATTCGCGAACTCGAGGCTCAGCTGGCCGAGACGACCGAACAGATGGAGGAGCTCATCGCCGAGACCTCCGAACTTTCGGCGGCGCAGACGGTGGCCATGAGCGAGGTCGCCCGTTTCGAACGCGAAATGAAGGAGAAAGACGCTCGTTTGGCTTCGGCCCAGGCCGAACTCTCCCGGCTCAATGCCTCACTTAGCCAGCAGAATCGTGAGCAGGGCGCGGCCGGGGAGGCTCAGGAGACACGCGAGGCGGAGCTCGAGACGGCTATCGTCAGCCTGCGTCAGGAAGCCGAGCGGCTCGCGGTCCAGCATCGTGACGCTGAATCGGCCTATCACGCCAGCCAGAGCAAGATCTCCGATCTCACCGTCCAGGTGGAGTCTCTGCGCAGAGCGCTCGACGACAAGGACGAAGAGTTTCAGGTTATCGCCGACGCCCTGGTCGAGGCTGAGGAGGGGCGGGCCCAAGCGGAACGACAGGCTCGCGCGGCGACCTCTTCCAAGGGGGGTGGCGAAGACAGCGCCGGTGGGGGAGCCGCTTTGCGGGAAGAGAACGAGCGTTTACAGGTAGAGCTTGCCCGACTGCGGACCCAACTCGATCAGGCCGAGGGCCGGGACGAGTCTCGGGAGGTTGTGGAGGCGGCTGTTCACGCCAAGGACAAGCAGATCGAGGGTCTCGAGGAAGAGCTGGCCAAATTGAAGTCGCGTCTGGAGAGCTCTCCGGGGGGGTCCGACCCCGGCCGGGTGACCGAACTTGAAGCGGAATTGGCCAACGCCAACCGCAAATTGACCCGCCTGGAGCAGACCATCATTCGCCTTCGAGGGATGAAAGGATAGGGTTCAAACTCGCCCGAGATTTGTAGGTCAAGGGCAGGCCTCGCCTGTCCGAAAAAGAATGGCCCGACATGCTCCTCTGGGACACATTCTTCGCCGCGGGTCAAGACAAGTTAGCCTCTGGAGCCTACGCCAAAGCCGATGAACTTTTGCGTAGCGCGCTCTCTGAAGCCGAAGGGTTCACGCCCGACGATCCACGCCTTTTGCGGACTCGGCTGGCCCTGGCCCAGGTTCATCAGCTGGAGGGCCGCGGGGAGCAAGCTAATCTCTACCTGGATCAGGCCGAACGGCAGATCCAGGCTGCTCCCGATCTCCCCGTGGACCTGGTCTCCGACGTTCTCAGCTGCAAGCTCAAGCAAGCTCAGCTCGACGGCGTGCCCTCCGGTGGCCAGATCGCGCTGGCCAGCAGCTTGGTCTCGCTTTGGAGGGCGGCTGGACCTGAGCACCGGTCTACTCTGGTGGAGAGTCTGCTGGCGTTAGCCGAACTTGAACGCGCTAGTGGAGATGAACGTGCCGCTCGGCATAGCCTGGAAGAGGGGCTGGAGGCGGGCCTTGAGCTGCACGGCCCGAACAGCCGAGAGACGGCCGACCTTCTTTCCCGCTTGGCCCGCTCTCATCTGAGCACGGGCGAGACGGCCGGTGCCGAACGGTACGCTCGGCGGGCTCTCTCGACCTACCAGGCGGTCCTCGGGGAAGGCGACTCGGAACTGGCCGAACCTCTGGCCTTCCTGGCTCTGGTTCTGGAGCGACAACAGCGTTTTGACGAGGCTCTCCCTTTAGTCGAGCAGGCGGCTGAGATCGAGGGAGAGCGGCAGCCGGAATATCAGCTGGAATATGTTTCCTCGTTGCTGCGTGCCGATCGCGCTGAATCGGCTCTGACGGTGCTGTGGTCGGTCGACCGACAACGAATTTCGGAGGCCACCCTCTCCCGCTTCGACCTGGCTCGCCTGCGTGCTTACCGCGGAGTGGGCGACTTAGAGGCGGTCCGCGGGGAAGCTCAGCGTCTGGCCGCGACGGAAGAGGCCAGTCCTGCAGCTCGAGTGGAAGCCTTGATGGAGTTGGCCGAACTCGCCGCCGGAGACGGAAGCGAGAAGCTCTCCGGATATCTCGACACCATCTCGGAGCTCTCGGACGAGACGTTGGACGGGGATGGTGAGCTTCTGACCCGTATCGCCGACCTGGCGCGGCTCCTCGACCGCAGGGAGATCGCGGAACAGTTCTACGACAGGGCGATCTCCGCGCGTAGCCAGAAGCTGGATCCGGCTGACCCGGCCTCCGTCAAGATCCTTTACGAGCTAGGCAAAGTTCAGGAAAGACGGCGCCACTTAGTCGATGCCGCGAACAGTTGGGAAAAGGCCCTCGAGGCGCTACGGCGCCACGGGGGAAAAGTCGACACCCAGGCCGAGGAGAGACAACTTCGCCTGAGGCTCGTTTGGCGTTTAGCCGAGATTTACGTCCGTCAGCGACGCTGGGAACGCGCCGAACAGGCCTGGCGGTCGCTGGTCCGCTCCTCGGCTCCCGGTAGTCCGGAGGCGGTTCGAGGTCGTTTGGGGTTGGCTCAGGTTCATTTGGAGCAAGACCAGTTCCGCAAGGCTTTGGAGACTCTGGCCGCCGATGGCGGTGTGGAGATCACGGAGGAGGCCTTTGGTCGCGATATCGCCGACGCCGAATTTTTACTTCGCCTGGCGGCGCTCTCGGAGATACGCCAGTTTGAAGAGGCCCGCGAAGCGCTGGACCAGCGCTTCGATTTTCGAGGGGCTCCTCACCTAACATCCGTTCGGGAACTGGCGGCCGCTGTGGCCTTCGCCCATTGCAGCGGCGACGACGACCTACTGGCCGAGGTCTCCGAGGAGTTGGCCGCGCGCCGCCCCGGCGACGTCGAGGAGCAGCTTCTTCTGGCTCGCTTTTACGCTCTGCTAGCCCGACACAACTCCCGCCATTTGGGACAGCGGGACCGTCAGGTTCTTGGACTGGGGCCGTTGGAGGCTTTGAACAAAGCTGTCGATTGGGCCAGCGAGGCTAATGGCCATCCCGACCTTCGGGTGGCCGAGCTTCTCGAGGAGAAGGCAAGCGCCGCCGTGCAACACGCGGCTTGGGAGGAGGCCGAGGAGGCCACCCGGTCCAGCCTGGAGATGCGCAAGATCCTTCAAGGAGAGCGCTCGGCGACACTGCTTCCGTCATTGCAGCGTCTGGGTGAACTTCAGTTGGGGCGCGGACAGCTCGATGTCGCGGTGGCTTCTTTTCAGCAGTCTCTAGCCCTGGCCGAGATGCACCTAAGACCGGACGACAGCGGCATTCGAGAGCTGTTGCGCTCCCTTTTGGAAGCCCATCGAAGAAGAGGAGAGTTCGAGGAAGCGCGGGGCTATCTGCTGCGGCTTTTAGAGCTTTACGACCGCTTCGAGGATCTGCGTCCGGACGAGAAGCTCGACGACCTGCTTCGTGGTATTCGGCTACTTCTCGGCGACGAGAAAGACCATCGTGTTCTGCTCTCGGACTATCTCGACGAAGCCACCGAGCTCGCCACCTCGCGGGGAGAGATCGCGGCCTTGAGTTTGGCCTTCTGCCTCGGGCAGAAGGCCAGACTAGTGGTGCGAGACCAACCCGACCAGGCTATCGGGCTGCTGCGGCGCCAGGCTACAACTTTGGAAGGCCGCGAGGAAGCCCGCGAGTTTATGGCCGACCAGCTCCTGCTGGGCCGACTGCTGCTGTACCGCGGGCAACCCCAGAGCGTGCTCTCGCTGCTGCAGGAGGTCGAAGCCATCTGCCCCTTTGATCAAGCTCGCCTGGAGATTCAGATCGGCTATCAGACCTTGCGAGCTCAGTCCGAGCTGATGTTGGAAAAGTATCCCGAGGCCGCCCGGTGCCTGGATTTTCTGGAGGACTTGCAACGTTCCGACAGGCTGCCCAGCGACAGCAGTCAAGGGGAGGTTCTCTCTCTTCAGCTCTCCCTTTACGTCAGTCGCCCAGAGCTTGTCGGCGACGAGTCGGCGGCCCGCGCTTACACCCGCCTGGATCAAGTGGTGGAAGGGCTCGACCGCAACCGCCACATCCCCCTTCACGAAGAGCGGGAGCAGTGGGGTTGGGAGCTGTCGCGCTTACGTTTTGAAACCGCCCGACTGTCGGCCGAGGTCGCTTGCGAGCGTTTGCTCGACCACAGCCACCGCGTGCGGGAATCCGCCTCCCGTTGTCCTCTGGCCATTTCCGACGCGCTGGCCCTGTTAGCCTGGCAAGAGCAGCGCACGGGTCGAATCGAGGAGGCTCTGTCGCACCTCGACGCCGCCTTAAAGCTCGCCGAGGATGCCGGCGATGTGGAAAGCTTAGGGCGCGCTCGCATGCTGCGAAGCTTCGCTCAGGTAGCCGAGGCGCTCGAACGCCACGACTTGGCCCTGAGCGCCTATCGAGAAGCGGTGGGCGACCTACGGACCCACCTGGGGTCGCGCCATCGCGATCTGGTGCCTTTGTATCTAGGGTTAGCTCGTCTCACTCGGGCTGAAGGGGACCCCTTGGCGGCCGAATCCGCCCTACTGCAGGCTTTGGCCATTGTTAACGACGAGTTCGCCCAAGTCGACCCCGACCTGGTGAGCCAGACCCTGGTCGACTTGGCCAATCTGTTTTCGTCCGAGGGGCGAATTCCCGAATCGTTGGAGTTGTGGCAGCGACTCGAGCGTGAGTACCGGTCTCGGGAGGAGCTGCTCCCCACGGTATGGCTCAAGCCGTTGCGCCAAGTTTTGATCGAGTCGGACCGCGAGTCGGAGGCTCTCACCTTCTTTCTCGACGGGCTGCCTTTCCGTTTGGGTCAAGAGCACGACCACATCTTGATCGGACTTTACGCCGACTGGGTAGAAATGACGGCGGTCTCGCCCTTTCCACGCATCGCCGCTGAACGAGCCGAGCTGCTTTTAGAAGTTCGAGAGCTGGTCACGGCCGGACTTTCTCCCCAGCCCGAGGGTGAGGAGGCTTTGCTCTGGTCGCGCGCCCTGATCGCTTTCGTCAAGCTCTACCTGGCGGATTTGACCAGCGATGTCGAATCGGCCAAGCGGGACCTGGCGGAAGCCCTCGCTCTTCGCGAGAAGGTCGACGGCTCCGAGAGCGTCTCGGTCGGCGAGGTTCTGCGCTTGCGCGCTCAGATCGCCCGGTCCGAGGGCGATCTGGTGGAGGCCGAGTCCAGTCTCACCGGCGCTCTCAACATCATGGAGAGCCAGGTCGGCGCGGAGACATGGGAAGTGGCCGAAGTCTTGCTGGCTTTAGCCGAAGTGTATTTTCAAAAACAGAAGTACTCCCCCACCGAGGCCGTTCTTCGCCGCACCGTGGAGCTGTGCCGCCAACTCTTGTCGGAGGAGGACAGGCGTTGGATCGAGGTCTATCATCTGCAAGGAAAACTCAGTCTCGAGCAGGGCCGGCCCGGCGTGGCGGCCGAGTCGTTGGAAAAAGCCCTGGGCCTCTCTCGAGTTCATAATGAGCCGGTGAGCCGGTCATTACTGGTGGCCTCCGGGCGAGCCAGTTTACTGACCGACCGGCCCGAGATGGCACTCGAGCTCTTCTCTCGGGCGGAGGAGACTTTTCCCCAGGAAACCTCGCGCTGGGACAGCGAGATGGAAGAAGTGGCGCTGGCTTTGGGAGAGCTTTTGTTGGGGCAGCAGCGATTCGGCGAGGCCGAACGGCGACTCACCACGGTGGTGGCCTTGCAGGAGCAGCGCTTCGGCTTCGGCGACGCCCGCCTGTCTCGGGTCTATCGAGCTTTGGCGATCTCGGCTACTGGATTGAACGAGCTGGATCTCGCGGAGGAAAGACTGGAGGTCGCGCTGGCCTTTCAAGAAGAGAACCTCTTCGCTCCGCTAGATCTTTTCAACCCGATGCTGGAATTGGCTCAGGCCCTGCGAGAAGAGGGACGAGAAGACGAGGCGGTCGGCCTTTTGAGTCAAAATCTGGAACGCTGTCGGGAGGCCGAACGTCCCGAACAGGTTGCCAGACTCAGTGAACTGTTGGCCCGCGGCCACGAATCGCGTGGAGACCAGCGGGGCGCTGAACATGCCTGGCGGGAGACTATCGAGGCCTGGGAGGAGAGCCTGGCTGAGGCTTCCAGCGAGGCTCGCACCCGCTACCTCAACGAACTGCTGGAACCATTGCGCGCTTTAGCCCGACTGCTGGCCTCGAGTCGCCGCTACACCGAGGCTGAGGAGTTGACCAGACAGCGGTTGAAGGTCACCGAGATGCTCGACGTCGACGAGCGAGAGGTGGCCGACGTCCTCTTTGACCTGGCTGAACTCCACCGTGTCCAGGGCCTCTATCGCGAGGCCGACGAGCTGCATCAACGGGTTCTGGCCACCAAGGCTTCCGAGTTGGGGCGGACCCATCCGGAAGTCGCTCGTAGCGTCCGCGCGCTGGGGCAGATCTACCTGGGTGAAGGGAAAACCGAACAGGCCGTCTCTTATCTCGAGCGCGCTTTGGAGCACCAGGTTCAGGCCTTAGGAGAGAGCCACCCCGAGGTGGCCGAGACGATGTTCGCCCTGGGCGACACCTTCATGGCCAAAGACGACTTCCGTCAGGCCGAGGAGCGGTATCGCCATGCTCTGGAACTGTTGGAGCAGCACTACGGATCGAGCGATATCCGGACCGCCCGAGCCTGGACGGCTCTGGCCGGACTGTACGAACGCAAGCAGCAGTGGTCTAGAGCGCAGCCGCTGCTGGGCCGAGCCGTTTCCTCCGTGGAGGCGGTTTTAGGGCCGAGCCATCTCGAGGTCGCCGACCTTTTATTGCGTACAGCTGAAGTGTACTTGATCAGCGGAGCCTGGGAAGATGTTTTGGGTCCCCTGGAACGGGCGCTCGAGATCCGAATCGACAAATTGGGCGAGGAGCACCCCGCGGTGGCTCGAGTCTTGTTGCTCAAAGGTCAGCTGAGCTTGGCCACGGGCGATGTGGTGGGAGCGCGCCGCCTGTTCGGTAGAGCCGACCAGATCATCAGCGAGCACCACGGCGCGGAGTCGGTCGAACGTCTGCCCTATCGGCTAGCCTTAGCCGGAGCCCTTCGTGAGCTCGACGAATTGGAGCAAGCCCACTCTCACCTGCAGACACTGCTGACGGCCGAGTTCTGGCAGACCCACAAGAATCGAGAGCTTGCCATGTCGGACATCCACGAGGAGTTGGCCAAGTTGGAATTGGCTCGCTCGGCTCTGCCCGTGGCCGAGAGCTTCGCCAAACAGGCTCTCGATGTCCGTAGCCGCCTCTTGGGCCCACAGAGCGAGGGCGTCGCCGCGGCCATGGAGGTGCTGGCCCAGATCCATCGCCAGGACGGCAGGACCATCACCGCCTCGGCGCTGGCCGAGCGATCCTTGGAGGCGCGTTCTAGCTCGGATTCGACGGTTGAAGGTCGGGCCACCTCGGTGATGGGCCGTTCTCGGGTATTGACCTTGTTGGCCCAGTTGGAGCTGGACCAGGCCGCACACGCCAAAGCTGCTGAATTCGCCAACGAGGCGCTCAACCTGCGTCGCGAACTTTTGGGGGAGGACCATCCCGAAGTGGCTTCCGCTTTGCACATGCTGGGCCAGATCGCCTTGGATGAGCGTCGCCTGGAGAAGGCCGAGTCGTATTTTGAACAGGCCTTGGAGAAATGGGAAAAGTTCTACGGCGGCTCCCACTCGCACGTCTTCCAAGCGGTGACCAGCCTAGCCCACCTGTTCGCCCACCAAGGGCGCCTGACTCTAGCCGAGCAGTATCACCAGCGCAATCTGGAGGCTCTAGAGGATCGGTACGGAGCCGAACATCCGATTCTGACGGAGACCCTGCTTGGGCTCGGCCGGCTCTGCCGTTCTCAGGGGAACTTGGTGGCCGCCGAGAAACACTTGAAGAGAGCGGCCGAACTGCAGACCGCCATTTACGGAGACTCGGACCCTCGAGTCGCCGGCGTGCTGCACGCTCTGGCCTTGGTCTATCAGGACCAACGTAACTTCCTGGCCGCCGAGGCGCTGTTGAAGAAGGCTCACGACATCCGCCAATCCGCCTCTTCCGAGGAAACCCCCGAGCTTGCCGAATCCAATCTAGCCTTAGCCCGACTTTACCGTGCCAGTGGGAAGGTCCCCGAGGCCGAGCCGTTGTTAAAGAAGGTCTTAGACTGGAGATCCCGCCGTTACGGCGACAACCACCCCGAGGTGGCGGCGATCCTACGAGAGATGGCCGACGTCTTCGGCGACCAAAAGCAGTACCTGAAAGCTCAGGCTCTGGTCCGCCGGGCGGTGGACATCTACTCCACCACCCTGGGCCAGCGCAGTATGGAACTTATCGGACCGCTCCGCCAACTGGCGCGTTTCCTGGAAGCCGCGGGAGACACCGAGGAAGCCGAGACCCACCGCCAACTGGCCCGCGAGCTGATGGGATCGGGTTAGAATTCAAGACAGTGGAAGAGCCGCCGTGGTAGAGGGTCCACGGCCAAGCGACGGGGCTCGAGGAGAGGAACTGTTATGGAGGCGTGAAACAGCGTCACCATGAGACTATTGTTATTGTTGAGCATGGTGTTCTCTTGCTGTTTGACTACCCTTGCCCAAGAACAGGTTGTGCGCAAGTTCTCACCTGGTGATTATACCGCCAAAGTCGCTGGAATCACTAAGACACGGGGGGAGGTCGTAATCAATTTGAACAGGCCTCCTGTGACAAAAGAGCGCTTTGGATTCAGGGGTACGGTGGACTACGACAAGGTCGAACTCGGAGGATTGGAGATGTATGTCTCCTTCAAAGACAGCGAGTCTTATGCGACGATGACACAGCCCCGGGAGTATAAGTGGATGCGCGGAAGCGCGAAGGATCAACCCTTTTTTATACCGTTCGATTGCTTGGACGCCAAGGAATCCTTGAAGAAACTCGAGACAGTCAGGCTTTCCATAACCCTGCCTCAAGGTGGGAGCGCGACCATTAAAAGCCTCGAGCTCGTCCAGTGGTGATGCTGGAAGGGTCGGGCGCCCCCGAAGCGTCGCGGACAGCTCTAGTTTTCCCGAGTCGTCGGATTTTCTAGTCGATAGCGGACCTGTTTGAGCATTCCTAGAGCCAACCGAACTTCCCAGTCCTGAAGGCCGCTTCGCAGCACGATGTTTTTGAGTTTGGAGACTTCCTCTTCCAGCATTCCCCGATGATGGGGGTAGCCGGCCAGCGCCAGGGTTTCGGAGGCGCGCTCCATCAGCCGTTCCAGGTCCTCGGCTCGGGCTGGTCTCTCATGCTCGGACTTGGGTTCGAGCGGCATGACCTGGCGTTCGCGACCGGCCACCTCGTAAAGCGCCACGGCCACCGCGTGGGAAAGGTTCAGACTACCGTCGGTGGCCAGCACCGGGATCTCCGCCGAGCGCTGACAGGCGGCAAGGTGAGCGTTGGACAGTCCGCTCTCCTCATTTCCAAAGACCAGCGCCAGCGGCGCCTCGACCTGATAGCGAGGCAGCACCTCCTGACACAACTGGGCCAAGCTGTGGTGCCGATGTCTTCGCTTGCCGTCGCGTCGAGTGAAAGCCACGGCAAGACCAATGTCCGAGAGCGCGTCTTCTAAAGTGTCAAAGACCCGCAGCCCTTCAAGCACCCGCTGTCCGTAGCAGGCCCACATCTTGGTACTCTCATCCGGCCGGCACAGCGGTGCTGCCAGGCGCAGCTCGCTGACCCCGTAGGCGGCGCAGCAACGAGCGACCGACCCGAGATTGGCCGGGCCCATAGTTTCGACCAGAATGACGACGGGCGGCTTCACGGTGAGAGGCTAGTCGTAAGAAGGGGGCTGAGGGATGGACTCGGCTTGGGGGCGGTGGGGGAGAACCTCTTCAACGGAACTCTTGAGCTGCTGAGTGACCGTTTCATACTCTTGTTGAGCTTTGGCGAGCTCCTCGGTTAGGCGCCGAACCTCCTCCACCCGGTCGCGTACGGCTTCCTTGTCGAACTCGGGCAGGTCGAACATGGCCACCACGCGGTGGCCGAGGTCTAAAAGCGAGAGATCGCGGCGAGCTTGCAGATCGCGCACGGTGGAGTGCAAACGCTGGGCCTCCACTGTTTCCTTGGCTCGACTTTTGAGAAAGTCCAGCCCCTTGTTAGCCATATCTTGAAAGCGATCCATGGTTTTCTTTTTCTCCAGCTCTCGACGAAGGTGGCGTCGCGCCTTGCCTAGTAAGGAAGGCTGACGGTATGCCAGTTTAGTCCTGGCCCACCTCACGACCTTCCATGATGTCTCGACAGAGTGTTCAACAAAAGCTGCTCAATCTTGACGCAACGGTGGCGCTGGCCCAGCGTTTGGCTGAGGCTATGGAAGGTGGGGAGTTTGTGGCTCTCGACGGCGAGCTGGGAGCGGGCAAGACCTCGTTCACCCGAGAGTTGACCCGCTCCCTGGGCTGCTCGCGCCTGGCCAATAGCCCCACCTTTGCTCTTTTCCAAAGATATCGAGGGGGGCGTCTGCCGGTTCTGCACGGTGACCTCTATCGCCTCAATTCGGCCGAGGAGCTCGAGGACCTCGGTTGGGAAGAGCTGCTCGAGGAGTATTCGGGCGGGTTGATAGTGCTGGAGTGGGCTAACCGTTTCCCTCACCTTCTTCCGACCGACCGGCTACATCTGGTCTGGACTCTGGGCTCCACGGAAGAGGAGCGTTCGGTGCGGATGGAAGCCTTCGGAGCGCGTTCGAGCAAGTTGCTGGAGGCGCTTGGATGAGACTGGCGCTGGGACTCGATTGTAGCGGGGAAACCTACAGTCTGGGACTTTACGGAGAGCGTGGCGTGTCGCTCGAGGTTAGCGGCTTTCAACCACGCCGAGCCTTAAGAGAGATTCCGGGGGCGCTCTCCTACCTTTTGAAAACAGCCGGGGCTGCTCACTCTGATCTCTTGGTGGTGGGTCTGACTCAAGGGCCAGGATCCTTCACGGGTGTGCGCTTGGGTGTGACAGTAGCCAAGACCGTGGTCCTGGTGGCCGGTTGCCCCTTGTGTCCATGGGACACGCTGGAGCTTTTGGCCCGCCAGAGCCTCCCCGAACCCTCGGTAGGCACCGTGGCGGTCGCCCTGGACGCCCGTCGAGGAGAGCTTTACTGCGGGATTTTTGAAGCGACGGGGCAGGAGTGGCGGACCTTGCTACCCACCGGGGTCCGTCCACCGGCCGAGTTTGGAGCGGAGCTTGTTCGGACTGAGTCGGTTCAGGTTGTGGTGGGGGCGGGTTTTGCCGCCTACCCGGACCTCTGGACCTCCGGTTGGGGGGGGCCGCGTTATCTTTCTCGCGAGCAAAGCGCTCCCAGCGGATTGGCGATCGCCAAGCTATCCTTCGAGCATCAGTCTTCCTGGATCTCCTCGGAAGCTCTTCTCCCCGTCTATCACCGCCAGGCCGACATTCAGGTCTCGAATCCGCTATGAAGGTCCGCGTCGCGCGAGCCGAAGACATCGAGACCATCCGGCGGATGGAGACCGAGGCGTTCGGATTCACCTGGGAGACCGAGGTGTTCGGTCGCGAGCTTCTACGCCACGACTGCCTCTTCACGGTGGGAGAGCTTGACGGGTCGATCGTGGCCATGGGCAGCTTGAACTGGATTGTCGACGAGGTCCACTTGCTGTCCATCGCGGTGGACCCTGACTACCGGGGGCGAGGGCTGGCCCGCCAACTGCTGGGGGAAAACCTGGTCTTCTGTCAGGGGATTGAAGGGCTGAATTGGATGACGCTGGAGGTCAAGTGGGACAATCCTCCGGCTTTGGCTTTGTACAAGTCCTACGGCTTCACTACGGTGGGGCGTCGTAAGAAGTATTACCGCGACGGTCAGGACGCGCGCATTATGTGGAGTGGACAGTTTGGAGAAGAGCGCTACGGCCCCGCTTTGGATCTCTATCGGCCGTCCGTGGATCGGTGGGCTTTCGAGTGGCGGGCTACCCGGCCGGATGGGATTTCGGTCTCGAGTGAGGGAAAGGTTGAAAGGACATGAGAACGCTTCTGGCTATCGAAAGCTCTTGTGACGAAACATCCCTGTCTGTTCTGCGTGACGGGAAGCCCTTGGCCTTGACCATCTCTTCCCAGATTGAAAATCATCGCCCTTACGGGGGGGTGGTGCCCGAGCTTGCCAGCCGTATCCATCTGGAAGTGATCCACCCCCTGCTGGAGGAGACACTGGCTAAAGCTGGAGTGACGTTGGCCGAACTCGATGCCATCGCGGTGACCAACGGGCCCGGCTTGGCCGGCTCACTTTTAGTCGGCGTGGCGGTGGCCGGAACCTTGGGGGCACTTTTGAGCATCCCGGTGCTTCCCGTCAACCACATGGAAGGGCATCTTTATAGCGTCAGGCTCGAGCATGACGTTCCCTGCCCGTTTTTGAGCCTGGTCTGCTCCGGTGGTCACACCCAGTTGATCTGGGTGCCTCGGGAGGGCCATCACGAAATCTTGGGAGAAACTCGAGATGATGCGGCGGGGGAGGCCTTCGACAAGGTGGCCAAACTGGTAGGCCTGCCTTACCCCGGCGGTCCCGTGATCGACCGGCTGGCCAATGAGGGAAACCCAAAAGCTTACGATTTCCCTCGTCCGATGAAAGGACAAGGCTTCGAGTTTTCCTTCTCGGGTCTCAAGACCGCCATTCGACGCCATTGGGAGCAAGACCCCGACCCGGCAAGGCTTCCCGACTTGGTGGCTTCTTTTCAAGAAGCGGTAGTGGACGTCTTGGCCAGCAAATTGGTCAAAGCGGCTAAAGAGAAGGAGGCCAGGACCGTCACCGTGGTGGGAGGCGTAGCCTGCAACTCTCGCCTACGGGCGATCGTGGAGGAGAAGGCGCGCAAGAATCGGTTGAAAGTCGCCTTCCCAACACCTGTCTACTGCACCGACAACGCCGCCATGATCGGCAGAGCGGCCTGGGATCTCCAAGAGTTCCTCAAGCCGCTCGCCTTCAACCCGGTCGACGTGGAAGTCGACACGGAAATGATGTTGTCTAGGCCGTGATCGAGTTGTCGACGTTGAGACTTCCGCCCGTGTTGGTCTCAACGTCGTCAAGCTTTAGGTTCGGGGTTGAATTTCTATTACGTTTGGTAGGTTTTTGTCACTCAGTATGAAGTCACGAAAAGAAGACAAGGAAGAGGCACTATCCTGGGCATCAATTTCGCTCCAGTCGATGCTGGGTGTGCGCAGTGCGGGGGACTCGGCGAAGGCTCTTTTGAAAGCTTCGCTGGGATCTGATAAGAGACCGCCCCAGCTGTTGCTAGTTATGCGGGCACCCATCTTGCTGGAATACTGGATGCTGCGCTCCGGCACCTGGGGGCGAAACCTACTATTGATGTCGGATTGCGCTATGAGATAGTCGTTATCAGGATCTTTGGTAGCATCCTCGAGCATGGTTAATGTTCCATTAGGGTTGGTTCCGTTGTTGGGTACCGAGGTGCTTTCTCCGCCGGATTCCGATACCAGAGGAGATATGGGGGACTGCCAAATATTACTCCAAGGGACGGCAATCTCAGTGGCGCCGTCGAGAACGGTTATTGTTCCGTCAGGGAAGTCTTCATACGAAAGCATAGCGGGAGAGGTATAAACCTGCTCGGGGGTTTCCTTGGCCTCGGGCTGTTCAGCCTGCGAAGTCGATACAACCAAAGGTTCCTCAGACGCGGGGATAGGAGAAAAAGTGACGGATTCCTGGGGACTCCCTGGTGCTGAGGGAGTCTCGACCTGAGGCCGGGATACGGTTAGGGCAAGGGGGGGGGTGTTCGGAACGTAGACTGAATTTGTGTTGAGGTTGTTGGAGATGAAAGCCAAGCGAAGAACTCCTGCGAATCCACATTTCACGATGTGGAGGTTTGCTGGAATTTTCCCATGAAGATATTACAAAAATGTGAAAGCTTGGATCTTTTTTGACAACAACCACACTGCACAGTGGGCACAAGTCAATGAAAAAGGCACGGTCGCGAGGACCGTGCCTTTTTCATTGACCTTTCGTAGCCGTGAGGGCTAGGCCGTGATCGAGTTGTAGACGTTGAGACTTCCGCCCGTGTTGGTCTTGTCGGCAAGCGACGGGTTCGGGGTGACCCCATCGAGCAGGCGCTTCTTGAGGTCGTCGTTAGAGATCTCGGGGTAGTAGCTGGCGATCAGACCGGCCGCTCCGGTCACGTGGGGGGTAGCCATCGAGGTTCCGCTCTTAAAACCGTATCCGCCGCCGGGGACAGTGGAGAGGGTTTTCACGCCGGGGGCTCCCAGCTCCACCGTGATTTTGCCGTAGTTGGAGAAGGAGGCGATGTTGTCGTTGTGGTCGACAGCGGCCACACGGACGAAGTTGGGCAGATCGTAGTCGCCAGGGAAGCGGTCCGCGGGGTCGTTATCAATGCCGTTGTTACCAGCGCTCAGCATGTGCAGGGTGGGGGACTGGGCGAAAGCCTCTTTGATGGCTTCGGAGTATCCGCCGCCACCCCAACTGTTGTTGGCAACCCGAGCACCCATCTTGCTGGCGTACTGAATACCGCGAACGATGGCCGCGGCGGTGGTTCCGTTGTCACCGAAGATCTTGACTGCCATCAGGTTGGACCGCTGCATCACCCCGGTCACGCCGGTGCCGTTGTCGCCCACGGCGCCGACGGTTCCAGCGACGTGCGTTCCGTGACCCTGACGATCGTTCGGATTGCCGTTGTTATCGAAAGCGTTGTAGCCGTGGACATCATCGATCACGCCGTTGCCGTCGTCGTCGATGCCGTTGCCGGGGATTTCACCCGGGTTGGTCCAGAGATTGCCGACCAGGTCGGGGTGGGTGAGGTCGATTCCGGTGTCGATGATGGCGACCAGAGGGCCACCTTCGGCCTGAGTGCGACCCTTGTGAATGCCCCAGGCTTCGGGAGCGTCGATGTCGGCGTCGACCTTACCGCCGGTCTGCCCCTCGTTGTGAAGACCGTAGAGGTCTTTGTGCAAGTCGTTGGGAGCGTTCTCAGGGGTGAGAGTACCCTCTTCGTCGATGGCGTCAGGCAGAGGATAGGTGTGGTTCGGCACCACGAAAGCGACGCGATCATCCTTGGCCAAAGCGGCCATCGCTTCTTCGGTGGTCACACCCGCGGGAAGCTTGAGGTGGAGAAACTGGCCCTCGTCGGACTTGAAAATTCCGCCCGCGTTGGTCTCGAATTCATCCAGAATGGTGGCGCCGAACTCCTCGGCGATGGAGTTCTGGCCTTGGAGAGAGAATCCGCCCGGCTTGGTACGAAGAATGATCTCGCCCGGCACGTGCTCGCCAAGCGTTCCCTCGAGCGCTTGAGCTTCGGAGGAGGTGGCGTTGAGCATGCGGATCGCTTTGCCGGAAAGAGGGGAGGAGAAGGAGACATCCGATTGATCGCTCACTTGAGCGGCTTGCTCTTGAGCGACTTCCACCTTTTTGGGGGAGCTTTGAATACGGGTGGTGGGGGCCAGAAAGTTCGAGTTGGAAACCGACGAAATCATGATGTATCTCCTGGAATATCTAATCTTTATATCCAGGAGTATAAAGAGTGAGAGGAGTGAGGTTTTCAACGTGTTGTTAACCTACGGACAGCTGACGCAGGTTAGCGGAGAAGGCAAAAAAAATGGCCTCGACCGGCGAACCGGGAGGCCTATACTATGCTTACTCACTCAACTTGATAGTCACATCATAGCGATTGCCGCTTGCGGGATACTGATAAAACGACCGAAAAATGTTAACAGCTTGTGTCAAAGTAAGGGAATTTTCACTCCGCGTTCGCGCGCGCACTGTTGGGCTTCCTCGTAACCGGCGTCGGCATGTCGCATCACACCTAAAGCGGGGTCGGTGAGAAGCACTCGTTCCAAGCGCTCTCGGGCATTGTCGGATCCGTCGGCTACTACCACCATCCCGGCGTGCTGAGAAAAGCCCATGCCGACTCCGCCGCCATGGTGCAGCGAGACCCAGTGAGCGCCTGAGGCCACGTTGGACATCGCGTTCAAAAGGGGCCAATCGCTGACCGCGTCACTTCCATCCTTCATCGCCTCGGTCTCGCGATTGGGAGACGCCACCGAGCCCGAGTCCAAGTGGTCGCGTCCGATCACGATGGGAGCGCTGACCTCACCCTTGCGAACCAGTTCGTTGAAGACCAGGCCCAGTTTGTGCCGCTCACCGTACCCGATCCAACAGATGCGGGCGGGGAGTCCTTGGAAGGCCACGTCTCGCTGGGCCTTGCTGATCCAACGGCGCAAGCCCTCATCATTGGGAAAGGTTTCCAAAACGGCCTGGTCGGTACGATGAATATCCTTAGGGTCTCCGGAAAGCGCGACCCAACGGAAGGGGCCGCGTCCCTCGCAGAACTGAGGTCGAATGAAGGCCGGCACGAAACCGGGGAAGTCGAAGGCGTTCTCTACCCCGGCTCGTTTGGCTTCCTGGCGGATGTTGTTGCCGTAGTCGAAGACGATCGAACCTTTCCTTTGAAAGTCCAACATGGCTTGAACGTGCCGGCCGGCCGCGGCCACGGCCAGTTTTTCATATTTCTCGGGGTCGCTACCGCGCAGGACGATCGCCTCGGCCAGACTCATCCCGTCAGGAACATAGCCTCCCAGCATGTCGTGGGCACTGGTCTGGTCGGTGACCACGTCGGGGATCACGCCCTTTGCCAGAATGGCGGGGAAGACTTCAGCCGCGTTGCCGATCACACCGATGGAGAGAGGGTCGCCTTTGCCACGGGCTTCCTCAGCCCAGCGCAATGCCTCGCCCAGGCTACTGGTGACCTTGTCGCAGTAGCGCGTCTCCACTCGGCGCTGGGCGCGAACTTCGTCAACCTCGACACAGATGGCCACTCCGTCGTTCATGGTCACGGCCAGGGGCTGGGCCCCACCCATGCCTCCCAGGCCGCCGGTGAGCACGAGTTTACCCTTGAGACTGCCTCCAAAGTGCTGGCGAGCAAGTTCGGCTAAAGTTTCATAGGTGCCTTGGAGAATGCCCTGGGTTCCTATGTAGATCCATGAGCCCGCCGTCATCTGACCGTACATCATCAGGCCTTCTTTTTCCAGCTTGCGGAAATGTTCCCAGTTGGCCCAGTGGGGGACCAGATTGGAATTCGCTATCAACACGCGCGGAGCCATGTCGTGGGTTCGAATGACACCGACCGGTTTACCCGACTGGACAAGCAAAGTCTCCTCGTCTCCCAAGTCTCGCAGGCAGTTGACGATGGCGTTGTAGCTTTGCCAATCGCGCGCGGCCTTACCGGTTCCGCCGTACACCACCAGGCGGTCGGGGTCCTCGGCCACCTCTGGGTCCAGATTGTTCATCAACATGCGAAGGGCTGCTTCTTGAGGCCAATTTCGACAAGAGATCTCACTGCCGCGCGCGGCTCGAATAGGGGTGGCGGTCGACATATCTTAGGCTCCTCTAGGTGGAATATCTAGCGGACATTTGGAGCCTCAACCAGTGGAGACCTTCCCGGGGGCATCCATAGATCTGGTATTACCGCTTTCCCAAGGATACTATGTCTAGGCGGAGAAACGGCGGCCATGAGTTCACGTAGACAGTTTTTGAAATCGGCCGCCGTTGCGGCCGGCTCCGTCGCCGCAGCCGCCTGCGGTGACTCCAACTCGGCCAACGCTCTGTTCGCCAACGGAATTCCGGGCGCTGGTGGTCAACCCGGCCGCCGTCCCAACATCTTGTTGGTGCTGGTCGACCAGATGCGGCTGCCTCCTGACGGGTATGGAGTCGGCGAGGGTGAGGTCCAGGGGGTTCGTGAGATCCTGCGGTTTGAGAGGAACCTTTCGGCCAACAACTCGTATCAGCAGTTTTTTCCCGCCATGATGAGATTGCGCAAGAACGCCGTGGTGGCTCGTCGCCATCATATCGCTTCGGCCGCCTGCGCTCCCAGTCGCACTACCTTCCTAACAGGCCAGTATCCATCCCTCCACGGAGTGGACCAGGTGGATGGATTGTTCAAAGACGCCACCGAGATCAAGTTTCTTGATCCCGAGGGTGTTCCCACCATCGGCGACTGGTTCAACGCGGCGGGTTATGATCCGTATTACTTCGGAAAGTGGCACGTTTCCCATGTGGAGGAGCCCTACGACCTGCGCCCCTGGGGGTTTCGCGGCTATCGAACCTCCGGCCCAGAGCCTCACGGCAGCAATCCTGACAATCTGGGCACCTATCGTGATCCCGGGTTCGCGGAGATCGTGGAGAACTTCTTTGAGACTCGAGCCAAACAGAGCGAGGAGCGCCCCTGGTTCGCGGTGGCGTCCCTGGTCAATCCCCACGACATCGCGGCCTATCCATTTCCCTTTTTCCTACCCAACGATTCCGGTGTCACCGGCACCACGGCGCCGATTATCGAACCACAATTGATCCCGCCTCGGGGTACGGTGAGCAACCCCGATTCCTCCGGGCGCACAGTGGAACTGAACCCTCTCGGGTTTCCTCAAGAGTGCTTCGAGCTTCCCCCGACCTATGACGAGGATCTCTCCAGCAAGCCGGATTGCCATCTGGAAGCGGCTTGGAAAGTGCAAGAGGGCCTACGTAGCATCTTCCCCGAACAGGCCCAGGCGTTGTTACCTTATCCGTTCCAGACCTTGGGGCTTCGCCAGCGCGGTTGGGCCCGAGCCTACGGTCAGTTCTACGTGTACCTCCAGCACCTCGTGGACATGGAGCTGCAGCGCGTCCTCAAGTCTTTCGACGACAACGGTCTGGCCGACAACACCATCGTGGTTTTCACCTCCGATCACGGTGAATACGCCATGGCCCACGGACAGATGCTGCAGAAGTGGTATACCGCCTATGACGAGACCGTTCGTGTCCCCTTTGTGGTCTCGAGTCCCCTGGTCAACCCTAATGCCGACCAAGTGAGAGAGGTTACCGCTCCGACAAGCCACATCGACCTTGCTCCAACTCTCTTGGGGCTGGCTGGTTTTGGAGCCGGCGACCTGTCGGCTATCAAAGAGTCGATCACCGGGCACTCCGAAGTTCGTGATTTCGTGGGTGTAAACTTGGCGCCTTTGATCGTGACCGGTAGCCAGGATCTGGGACGCCCGGGGGTCATCTTCACCACCGCCGACGATGTCACCAACGTTCCTTTGAACGCGAACCCTCCGGTCAAGCAGACCCAGTTCACCAGTTACTTAAACAACGTTCAGCAATTGATCGACAATGAAGGGGCCCTTCTACAGCCGGGGCCTGTCGCGCAACCCAGCGCCGTGCACATGCTAAGCACCGGAGACTGGAAACTCAACCGCTACCACGACCCCAACGGTGTCAATGCCGACCAGTGGGAGCTTTACTACTTAACCACGGATCCGAACGAGACATTCAATCTCGTTGACTTCGCCACGGGTGCGCTTCGGCCGAGTGTGGTGGTCCCGGGTATGACCACGGCCCAGCTACAGGAGCAGTTGAGTCAACTGAAAACTCAGTTGGCAGAGCAGGAGCGTCGGGTCCTTTTGACCCCGACGGTGTAAGGAGAGCCCTGATGAGAAAACGATATTCCTCTTTGATTCGGGCCGCTGTCGGTTGTGCCATGGCCTTGACCTTGGTCACCGGATGCGGCGGCTCAAACGAAAGCTATGTTTTCACGGCACCTGGAGCGACGATTGGCGCCACCGGGACTATCGAGGTTCAGCAGGCTCTGGCTCGCGCGGTCACTCAGTTTGTCACTCACCAGAGATTTGTGGGGGTCAACGAGGCTGGTGAAACAGAGTTCGGACCTGAGACGCGGGTCAAGTCGGAAAGGATTGTCCTCACCGGTGTTCCCCGCTCGGTAACTCGTTTGCGGATCGAGTATCTGGCGGGTCAGAACGTGATCGGTCGGACGGAAGTGCCGGTCAGTTTCGATAGCGCGGGCCTAGCGAGAATCGTGGATCCGGGCTGGGCGGATACTCCCGTCGCTTCTATCTCCTTTAGTACACAACAAGTGAGGATCTCCGCGGACGGAAGGCCTTTGAGCGTGGTCGCCGGGGACTTTGATGAGGACGGTCATCTTGACCTGGCCTCAGCCAACACCGTTGGGGGAAAGATCTCCGTGGCCTTAGGTCGGGGAGACGGGACTTTCGAGGAGGCGTCCTCACAGCTCTCTGGAGTGCTACCGACCGGTATCGCTGTGGGCGACTTCGACGGAGACCGTCATCTTGATCTGGTGGTGGCGAATTACGGGGTTGACCTCGCCAACATTGATGGTCCGGGCAATCTCCCTTCAGGCGTCGGTGCGGGTAGCCTCTCGGTCTTTCATGGCAGAGGGGACGGAACGTTTACCTTCGCTCACCAGATCGATGCCGGCAACGGACCGACCAGTGTCGCTGTCGGAGACTTCAATCGCGATGGACGAACCGATCTGGCTTGCACGAACTATAGAGATAACACGGTTTCCATCCTGGTGGGCAAACCTCTAGGTTTTGAACTTCTGGGGACCTATTCCGTGGGTGAACGCCCTCGGGCCCTGGTGGCCGGTTACATCGACGGCGACGAGTATCTCGACCTCGCCATCGCCAATGAAGGCTTGGTCAACCAGGGTGAGGCTCTGGAAGGAGACGCGAGTATCCTGATGGGTCGAGGCGACGGAACCTTCCGCGCCGCGCCCAATGTCAAGGCCGGCTCGAACCCGCACAACGCCCAGATTCACGATCTCAACGGTGATGGGAAAGCCGACCTGGTGATCGCGAATTTTATCTCTAACGACGTGTCGGTCGCGATGGGGCGTGGTGACGGGACCTTTGATCCGCAGGTGAAATACGCCACACCTGAGATTCCGCTCTGCGTGTCTATCGGTGACTTCAATCTCGACGGTCGTCCCGACCTGGCGGTGGCATGCTTTGATCAGGGTGAAGTCGCGGTCCTGGCTGGTCGCGGAAACGGGCAGTTCGAAGCGCCGGTGAGGCTGGACGCCGGAGACGGGACTTTCTTTGTCACTCATGGCGACTTCAACCACGATGGCCGGCCGGACTTTGCCACGGCCAACGCGGGAAGCTCAGATTTAAGTATCCTTTTGGGCTCCCCTTAGATCGATTCTTAGGATTTCGCTCCAAGAGAGCCACCCTCGGACCACACGGATCTTATCCATGGGACTAAGGGTGGCTCTCTTTCCGGTGCTAGACCGTGCTCGATTAGTTAAAGCGCTTGGACGAGGTTTTTCAAGGTCCCTGGCATGGCTGTGTCCTCGCCGCGTTCCCTCCACACCCCCTAGATGAGTTTGATACTTGTACCGACCCATTGAGTAGCAAGGGCCTCTAGTTAGGTAGGTGTAACCATACCTCGCTGTGAGGATCGTGATTCTAGGAGCAAACTCTATGGTCGGTTGGGGCCTTTTTGAACTGCTTCGCGCACAAGGGGCCAGAGGCACCTGCAGCCCCTCCACGCGGCGGCCGAAGGGCAGTGGGCTGGAAGTCTTGGAGTTGCTGAATCCGCGCGGTTTGAAAGTCTGGTTAGAGGAGGCCGCACCCGACCTAGTCTTCAACTGCGCCGCGATCTGCAAGGTCGAGAAATGCGAACAGCACCAGGACTATGCTTGGGATGTGAACGTGGGCGGAGCGCAGAACGTTCTCGACGCTTTGGTTCCGGACGCGCGACTGGTCTATGTCTCAAGCGATCACGTGTTCAGTGGTGACTCCGGGCCCTACGACGAGTTGAGCGAGCCCGACCCGATCAGTTTTTACGGGAGGACCCGGGTGGAGGCTGAAAGCAGGGTGTTGCGGCAGCGCCCAGGCAGCCTGGTGGTCAGAGTACCGCTATGCATCGGACCCTCCTATAATGGTCGCTCCGGACATCTAGATTGGCTGCGTTATCGCCACAAGAAGGCTCTGCCGATGACCATTGTGCGCGACGAACACCGTAGCGCGCTTGCGTTAGATCTCGCCTCGAACCGTGTTTGGGAGATGGCCCGCTCAGAGCTACGGGGGACCCGCCATGTCTACTCCGAGCGCTTGGTTTCAAGACCTGAACTTGCCAGGCATCTTGCCCAGCGCCAAAATCTCCAGGTTCGTCTGAAGTTCCAAGACCGCGTGGAACGCCGCGTTCCTCATCTGGGAAAAGTGGAGATGACCAGTATTTATACAGACGCTTTGGCCTCGCCACTTCCCTCGAGTCTATCTTAGTGGGCCTCGACACAAATTCCATCAACATATCTCGCACCCAAGCGCCACTCTGCAAGCCAAAGGCGCTACCGCTTCGGTCGGCACCCCCGACTCTTAATGTACGTCTGTGTACACGACGTCGTCGAAGCTACTATCATAGCGGCACCTGAAGACGAGCTCTGACGATAGAATTTATGTCGAGGCCCGCTTAGGAACTTCCGTGGAGAGTTAGAGGTTGATTCGCAACTGTGGAAGATGCGCGAGAACCTTCCGCTTCAAGAGTTTCACCAGCTCGGGGTCCATGAACTGGTAGCGATCCGGAATCTCCAAACAGATGACACGCTTGCCGGAGAGAGGTTGCTGGAACTGGCGCCGGAGCTTCGTTCGGTGGCTTCTTTCCATCACGAAAATGATATCGGCCCAGAGCACATTTTCCACCGAGAGCCTGACTGCGGCGTCGCGCTCGACGCCCGCGGAATCAACGGAGAATTCGTCGTATCCCGCGAATACCGCTTCCGCCGTCGGACTCCGCCACTGATTGCGCCCACAGACGAAGAGTACGTTCAAGGCGCTATCGACAACCCCGAGTGAAATAGCCCGCGCGGAAGAAGGTGTCGTTCACTCGCGGCTCCAGCTTCTGTCCGTTGACGGCCTCGATCACTGTCTCTGATACGGGAGAGGGCGTGTGCCATCCGAGCCCCGCTCCTCGAAGCCCCTCAGGGGTGAACTCGACAAGTTTCACCTCGGTGAGCACCCTGTTTAAGGGGATATCGAGCTCTGACTGCAGGGATGCTACTTGATCCAAACTCCCTGGCTCTCCCATGGCGAGGATGGTCTGGCCGTCCACTCGGTAGAAGACGACGGGAACGAGGACCGATAGGAGGTACTCGATCTCCTTGGGGTTGCCGTGGACGATGCGGAATTCGTGGACCGGATTCCGCGGACCCAACAGTCCCTGCTCTCTGGCTCGAGAAAGGAACGTCTCTACGTCCTTACGGTAGCCGTGGCGCCTCGCCGTACCTGGTCGGATTCGCCGTGGAATTTGGACCTCAGGAGAGCGAGTTTGAAGCAACTTGAGGGTGCTTGCCGATCCTACGGGATGACTCAACTGATATTCCAGCCTCCCCTGAGTGGACAAAAGCCATGAGTTTTCAGGGCTCGTCGGATGGGCCCAGATCGGGCGATACAGGATGAGAACCGTGACGGTCGCGATGAGCGACAGGGAAAGGCGCATGGGGGATTTTTCGCACCATCCCGATTTCTTTCCCCTCGTAGGTTCCGGTCGAAGATTGCGGGATCTATGCCTCCTGAACTCCTGAAGCTCCCGGTTGCCAGAGTCTAACTTTTCCGCTATGTTGGACGTGGTCATCTCTGTGACCGTCCTATG
The DNA here is from genome assembly GCA_037189585.1 of Selenomonadaceae bacterium. GTDB lineage: Bacteria > Vulcanimicrobiota > Xenobia > Xenobiales > JADMJV01 > JAEXNA01. Next base: position 171,352 of record JBBCJA010000013.1, read on the forward strand.
CGTCGTTACACTTCATACTTCAGATAGCACATCTGTGTGCTCGGACCGCTCTAGAGCCGGTCCATTGTATCCGTTTGCCGTGGTCCATTGACCCCGCAAACGGCTTCTGTTCCTTCACAAACCGCTTTGGCTTTTAAGCCGTCTGTTTGTGCTGCCCTTTGATAAAGGAGTGTCGTATGAAGTTCTATTCTCAACCTGTCCCGGAGCACCGGGAGGTCCCTCTAGCGGATGACGGCCGCTGGGAGGAGATGGTCGAAACATGGTCGGCCGAGGGCTCAACCGTCGTGCCGAAGGAAGGCGGGAAGCGTGTCTATGTCCTCTCCGTCGGCCAGGAGCGAGAGCCCTTGATAAGAGAGGCTCAACTGGCCGAGATTCTGTCGCTGGTGCAAGCCGAGGGCAATACCGTGGTGGGATACGAGACCTACATCTTGACCAAGCCGCGCCCTCGCACGCTAATTGGTAAGGGGACCTCGCGCGAGGTCGCGAAGCGAGCGCGCGATCTGGGTGCCACGATGCTGGTGCTAGACGCCGAATTGACGCCGTCTCAGATGCGCAATCTCGAAGACGAGGCGGGCATCGCTATTGCCGACAGGGAGGGTGTGATCCTCAACGTCTTTCTTCGCCACGCTCGCTCTCGCCATGCGCGAATCCAGGTCGAGATCGCCCGGCTCGAGTATCTTCGGCCTCGTATTCGCGGGGTCGGTATCGATATGGATCAGCAGATGGGAGGAGTGACCGGAAGTCGAGGTCCGGGTGAGACAGCGTCGGAGTTGATGGCGCGTCAACTTGACGGTCGACTGGCCGAACTTCGCAAGGCCAATGCCAAGCTGCGAAAGGCCGGCGAGAACCGACGAAGGAATCGTCAGGATTGCCGGCAGATCGCTCTCGTCGGGTACACCAACGCTGGAAAGACCTCGTTGATGAACGCTCTGACCGATGGGGATTTTTCTTCGGCCGACCAGCCCTTCGAGACCCTCGATACCGTGTCGAGAAGCCTCAGTCGGCACGGGGGGCATGTAGTGATAAGTGACACGGTGGGCTTTATTCGCAGATTGCCCCAGAGGCTACTAGAGAGCTTCGAATCCACGCTGGCCGAGGCACGAGAGTCCTCTCTTCTGGCCATCGTGATCGATATCTCCGACCACGAATGGTTCGAGCACATGAAGATCACGTTAGACCTTCTGGAGAAACTGGGCGCTGGGGATATTCCCAGGTTTTTTGTCTTCACCAAGGCGGACCGTTTGGTGGATAAACCCTCCCAAGAAAGTCTGCTCGAAGTAACCGAGGGGTCTCCGTTTCTGCTTGTCTCTAGCCGTGACATGGAGTCGGTCAACGCTTTTCGCGAGGCTCTGTTGACCTCGGTGAAGAGTGACCACCAAGAGGTTTCGCTGATGGTGCCCTACGGCGCTTCAGAAACTCTCAACATTATCTACAGCCGCTGCCGGGTTCTGCGGTCCGAGGCCGGAGAGGAGGGGCTACGGATGAGAATTCAAGGCTCTTCCATCGTGGTCCAAGGTCTGCTGGAGCAACATCAGGAGGTTGTATGAAGACAAAAGCCCCCATTCTACAGACGGTGGCGCTCACCGCGAAATTTGGTGACCGACTGCTGTTTTCCGATCTGAACTTGTGTCTGGGGAGAGAGAAGGTGGCGCTGGTGGGACGCAACGGGGTGGGCAAGTCGACACTTCTCCAATTACTGAGTGGGCAGACCCGCCCGTACAAGGGGTCGGTGACGCGACGGTGCGAGGTGGTCCTGATTCCTCAGCGGATTCCCGCGGGGCCTGATAGCCCCGGTCGCCGGCGACATGAGCATCTACGGAAGGCTCAAGCGAGCGGAGCGGACCTTCTTCTCCTCGACGAGCCGACTCAGGATTTGGACGAAAGCGCTGTTGACTGGCTGCTCGGGTGGCTCTCGAGCTGGCAGGGAGGGCTACTGGTCGCCTCGCACGACCGCCGCCTTCTCGGTGATTTTCAGCATTTATTTGTGATGGCGGAGTCCGGCTGCCGCTATGTTTCGGGGACCTTCGATCACCTGGAGCAGGAGTTGGAGAGTCGCTTTCAGGCCGGTGAGGAGCGCTATCTTCAGCGCTTGAACCATCTGAGCAAGCAGGAGGAGCATAGCCAGAAGATCGCGCGCCGACGCCGGCGTAAGGAGCAGTACGGGAGAACGAGCGAACTCGACCGGGCGACATCGAGGATGCGTCTGAACATGAAACGGAATCAAGCGCAAGTCAGTCACGGTCGCATCAACAAGCTGCGTGAAAATCGTCTGGAGGAGGTTCGCGAGTGGACGAAGTCCGCCCGCCGATCTCTGAAGATAGTGTTGCCTCTGGAACTCGAGATGCCGGAGTTTTCGCCTGATGATAGGGGCCCTGTGATCGAGGCTTCTGGGATATCTTCGACTAGGGACGGGCGAACTCTGTTCCGCGATATTTGTCTAACCTTGGGGCGAGAGCGAGTCGCGGTAACGGGACCGAACGGCGCGGGAAAGACCACGCTTCTTCAGATCCTGACGGGCGACAGAAGGCCGGACTCGGGGAGCGTGCGAGTGGTTCGAGAACGTCTGGGAGTGATCGAGCAGGGCGGGGCCAACTGGATGCTTGACGAAAGCTTGGTCAGCTATCTCGGACGTTTTCTGGAACCCGAGGCAATAGGTAAGCGGCTGGTAGCTCAGAAGTTCCCCCTGGCGCTAGCGGAGAGGCCTCTGCGAACTTTGAGTCCGGGGGAACGGGTCCGCGCGGCGCTTCTGGCACTGCTATCTCACCAACCGTCCGTTGAAGTTCTCGTCCTAGACGAACCCAGCTATAGCCTGGACCTTCCGGGGCAGAGAGTGCTGCGCGACGTGCTTCGGGCCTGGCCCGGAGGACTTGTCGTAGCCAGTCACAACTCCGACTTCCTGGAAGCTCTCGGAACAGGCCAGACACTGGGTTTGGAGAGTTGACCTGTGAACGATTTTTCCACGCATCGACAATCTCGAAAATTTCCGACAGAGACATAGGGTTGTCAGCATGTCGGTAGGACTTTACCGTGGTCGACGCAGCCAGATTTGCGGGAACGACTTGTCGGAGAGCCTTCTTGGTGCTGAGCTCCTCACTCATCCGACGGTTGCCTCTTCAAGGTGATGTCAGCGGAGTGACGAGCGGCTCGACCTTCATTTTTTCAGACCTGTGGAACGGATTCTCGCAGCTCAGGATGTACCGGCCGACCTCAACTTTCCAGGTCAGGCTATCCTCGGCGGTGGTGTCGGCGGGGCAACGTGGAATGGTCTTCAGGTAATTTGGAGTCAAGCTCGTCAACGTCGGAGGCAACGCGTCGCTCCAGTCGGTTTGGTACATCTGAATAGCCGTGTCAATATTCTTAAGATTGCTTCTACAGACAGTCGGTGAAAAACTCACGACCCGAGGGAAGCCGAAAAGAACGGCCACAATGAGACCCAGGAGAGCCAAGCCTGTCGCTAGCTTCGAAGAGCGGCCGACTTGATTGCGTCTAAAAACCGAAAAGCTCCAGAGGCAAGCCCCCACCATAAGAAGATATCCAGTGATGGTCACACCAAAGACCTGCTCGACCGCTAGGAGCATGGTGAAGCCGATAGCCCCCCGTTTATCCTTGGCCAGTATCGGAGGAAAAATAAACAGTAGGAAAGGAAGGTACAGCCAAGGCCAGGGAATCATCGAGTAGTAAACGGAGACCGCGTCCATCCAAGTGTGCGTGGAGTAGGGCTCGCGAAAGATCCACTCGGCTGGCAGACGTAACATCGCCCTCTAGTTCGCGAAGCCATCTGAGTTCCCTCGATGCAGCTCAGCGGGAAGTTAACCATGGAAGTTAATTTGGAGAGGTGAAGAAAGTTACTACTCATCAGGCTAAACCCAATTCTCCCAGCTGATTAACGAAGCTTTTTACGGGGAAGATATCGTTGTCTATCGTGGAGACCAGCCAATGGTTCGCCTCGTGCATGTAGCTCAGGCACCTGTAAACACCCGCCCCAGTTAGGCCAACGAACTTCCGGTCCAGTCGCTCCTTTTGAGGAAACGTTTGCCCCACTTTCTGACGAGGATTTAGAAGTCTGGAGACTTTGAGATTACTGAATGGAAGAGCCGTCATCCCAGAGAACCACGAGACATGAGTCAGGAATCTAGCCAGCACGTCCATCACAGCATGGACTACATCGAGTTCACAGTCAGTGACCTTCCCCAGGCCAAAGAGTTTTTCTCCGCGGCGTTCGGCTGGGAGTTCACCGACTACGCCCCGGTCTATGCCGGGATCAAGGGGCCTCGGCGTGAGGTCGGTGGTCTAACGGTGGGTGAAGTCAAATCGGGGGGCCCGCTGGTGGTGCTTTTCTCCGAAGACCTTGAGGACACTCTGGAGAGAGTAAAGTCGGCGGGTGGCAAGATCGTCAAGGAGCCTTTCGATTTCCCCGGAGGACGGCGGTTCCACTTTCAGGACCCGAGTGGTAACGAACTTGCGGTATGGGCATTCCCAGCAACCGAGGAGTGCCCATAGGGCCACTTGTGGTAAGCTTACAATGCGTACTTTTTCGTTTTGGGCTTGTGAGCCTAAGGTACTGAATGGTTGCTACTGACCTCACCGCTCCCAAGGTTATGCGGTAGAGCTTCGAGTCAGCGCGCTGGTCGAGGGCGGCCCAGAGTTCGCCTTTTCCCTCAAAGCCTGCGGCACGCGCGTCACGCTCGGATATGTCGGTGAGTTCGCAGGATTCCACGGATTCGATAGACAGTTCGCCGACTGACGTGCGCAGCTTTCCGCCTGCTTTGACGGTCGGCCTCCGCCAATAACCGGAAGGCGATTGTCACCTCACCACGCGCGATCTTTTCGAGGGTTGCGGCTCGAAACAGCATGTCAAGGCAACACCGCGGCATGGACTTGGGCGAACACAGCCCAGTCGCCTTGCCACAGTTTAGCTTGGTGAGAGTCGAGCTCGGTGATGGTGGGCTGCTGTGCGGCGTGGTGGAAGGCTTGAGGCGTAACGGACGGGGTTCCGTTCCGGTACTTGCCGTCGAGACGGAGGGCGTGGATTCGTTCGCTCAAGCTGTGCGGGCTGGAACTCCCACCTCGTTACCTCAAGGCCGGTTCGATCGTGCTCATTGTCTGCGGTGGCGTCGGTACGACCGCAGAGCAACTCACGCGATGGAGCGCGGAGTTGACTTGAAGCATCAAGCTTCTTCCTACGCTTGGAAACATGACCAAGCAGGAATGGGTGCTGCTGGCGAGATTCTACGACCCCATGGAGGAAGGATGCGAGCACCGCTACGTCGTCACGGACCATGGTTTTTGCTGATGGGGAATGGACAACCCCGACTGACAAGAAGAGAGTCTACCTCCGCCCGCTCCGTAGCGCCTCACCGTCGGGGACGGTCAGTTCTCCCCCCCGACGATAGTTGACATCAATGGTCTGGGTTGGCATCTTGATACCGGCCTTGTCAAAGGCCTTCTTGAGCTTCTTGATGGCCAAGCTTCGGGCTTCGAGATAGTCCTGCTGGCTATTGAACTGAATCCAGAAGCGTACGGTAAACGTCACTGTGCTCTCACCCAGGTTTCCGTAATAAAGACTGATGGCTCGAGACCTATCGGCTTGTTCTAGGGAGTTGACTGCCTCCAAAGCCAGATTTTCCACCAATTCCAGGTTGTTGTCATAGTCGACCGAGCAGGAGATGTCCACGCGTCTAAAGTGGGCCATAGAGAAGTTGGTTAGCGGTTTTTGAAAGACCAGAGCGTTGGGAATGATGACGATCTGTCCCTCGGGGGTTCGTAGGTGAGTCGCTCGTAGGTTCAGTTGGTCAACGGTGCCTTGAAATTCATTGGTCTTGATGATATCGCCAGGGTTGAACGGCCGGCGAATGGCCAGGAGAATTCCCGACAAAAAGTTGCTTACGATGTCCTGAAAGGCGAAGGCCAGTGCCAGACCGATCACTCCAGCACCGGCTAGGAGCGAGGTCACCGTTTTGTCGAGCTTGAGAATCCCCAGAGCCACGAAGATACCGATGAGCAGGATCACCGCCTGCGTGATGGTCGCCATCAGATCGGTGAGAAGGACCTGGGAGGTCGCACGCAACATCGCCTTGGATGTAATGTGGCGGACTAGTCGGGAAAGAGCGAAAGCGATCAGTAAGACGATAGACGCGACCACGAAGTTCGGGATCATCAGAATGACGTTATGACCCCAGCCGATCATCTTTTCCACAACGTCGACTAAGGCGACTTGAATATCCATAAATGCCTCCATCCCAGAGCGCGAGTTTTGTGTCGAGCCCACTCAAAGCCCCTGACAAACGGTCCGGTGGCTGCCTTTATGCTAAAGGTCGGGAAGTAGCGACGGCTTGCCTCGAATGGAGGAGGGAGACCTATACGACTAGTACGGTCTAAAAATGCCAGGGATGGTGAGGCCGCTGGCAGTGCCAGAATCCTCCGATCAGAGCACTGTAGGAGCGATATAGTAGGAAGTTTGTCGGTGTCAGCTCCGCTTTTCTTCAGCCTTTATGAGTGAAGCGCTGAGCGCGAAGGATCGCTTCAGCCAGGCCTACAGCCAGGAAATTACAGAAAAGAGCGGTGCCTCCAAAGGAGACAAAGGGCAGAGGAGAGCCGGTGACCGGAGCGATCCCGACCGTCATTCCAAGGTTGAGCACGGCGTGAAGAGAAAAGTGGAGACCGAGGCCTACGAGGACCAGAGCCCGCATCGGATGCGTCAATTGGCGGCTGTGCCAGAACAGTCGGTAGACCAACACCGCGGTAAGGATGACCACCCACAGGGCTGCTAGGAATCCGTATTCCTCGCTCAAGACCGCGAAGATAAAGTCAGAATGAGCCTCTGGCAGAAAGTCCAAGGGCCCCTGAAGTCCCTGAAAGGGCCCCTTGCCCAACAGTCCCCCTGAACCGATTGCGATCTTGGCTTGCTCTAAGTTCCAGCCGGCTCCACTAAGGTCGGATTCCGGGGACAAAAAGGTTTGAATTCTACGCCACTGATAGTCATCGAGAAAGCGGGGAAGGATGAGAATCCCCGCGCCCAGCAGCCCAGCTAGCGGCTTCCACGGCGCTCCGGCGATATAGGCCAGGCCTACGCAAGCCCCCGCTAGGACCAGGGCTGTTCCGAGGTCGGGCTGGAGAAAGACGAGACCCGACATGACGGCAACCAGCCCGAGAGTCCTGACCAATCCCTGAGATGGACTTTGACAGCGGGTCATCAGGTAGGCTGTGGCCAAAAGTGCTGAAAGTTTGGCTGGTTCCGAAGGTTGGAAGCTGCCCACAGGACCGAGCGTCAGCCACCGAGTCGCTCCGTTGATGTTGGTGCCGAAGGCGAGGACCCCCAGCAGAGTTCCGATAGACGCCGAGACCGCCCAGGGTAGGAGTTTTAAGACTGTGGACCAGCGCAGGCGAGCGCAAAGGAGCGCGGCGAGAAGGCCAAGCGCTCCCACCGCCGATTGTCGAAGGAAAAGCGAGAACGGATAGTTGATGCCGCGACTGAGACTCCAAAGCCCAAGTAGCCCGAACAGCCACAGCCCGATAGGACATAGCCAGAGCAGCGGATCTCGAGAGGGGGCCCAGCGCATAGCGATGCCATACGTTTGGCGGGCCGGCAAACCCTGCGAATTCCAAGCTTGAGGCAGGACCCCCGGAGGTGGCTCCAAATCATGCGGCCATGCGTCAGACCGGAGCCGTCCCCTCACAGATTCTTCGCGACTTCATCGCCAACGGAGGCGTCAGCTGCCGAGAGCCCATTCCCGACGGGAACCTTCAGCCCGCCTCATTGGATTTGCGGCTTGGCGACCGTGGCTATCTGGTCAAGGCGGCCTTCTTGCCCAAGGCTGGCGAAACCATCGAGGAGGCGGTCCAGAGCTATCGTGAGGAGACACTCGACCTGCGAGAAGGAGCTCTGCTGAAGAAGAACTGCACCTACGTCCTGGAGCTTCAGGAGAGCCTGGACCTGCCGGAACAGGTTCACGCTTACACCAACAACAAGAGTAGCACGGGGCGCATCAACGTCTGGGTGAGGACTTTAGTCGACCGACTCGCTCGTTTCGACAAGATTCCCTATGGCTACAAGGGGAAACTTTACGTGATGGTGACTCCTCGCTCGTGGTCGGTTCGAGTGGCCACGGGCCTAGCCCTCAACCAGGCTCGGTTTTTGGTGGGGGACAATCGGTTGACCGATCTCGAACTCGATATGACTCACCAGAGGATCGGTCTGATCTACGACCATCGGGGGGACAAACTGCCTTGCGAACTCGACAAGGGTGTCCTTTTAAGCGCGGACCTTTCCGGTCAGGTGGCGGGATTTCGCGCCCGTGACAACGAGCGGTTTCTGGACTTGTGCGGCGGCACTAAACACAGGGCGGAAGAGTATTGGGAGCCGATCGTGGCCGAGCGTGGCGAAGTGCTTTTGCGCCAGGGTGAGTTTTACATCATGGTGACCAAGGAGTTTCTCCGCGTCCCGCCCGGTTTCGCCGTGGAGATGGTGGCTTACGATATTCAGAGCGGAGAGTACCGCTCTCACTACGCGGGATTCTTTGACCCCGGCTTTGGATACGGCGATGAGGGACAGATCCTGGGCACCCCCGCGGTCCTCGAGGTCGATCCTCACGAGGACGTTGTCATGCGGCACGGCCAACCGATCTGTAAGATGGTCTACGAGCACATGGTCAAGCCTCCCGATCGGTTGTACGGAAGCGAACTTTCGTCCAACTACCAGAACCAGCGCGGACCACAACTGGGTAAACAGTTCACTCGCTACCCAGGCTTGTAGAAATGTCCTTAAGGCCATGGGATTTTTGTCCCGATTGGTCTCGAATGTGAAATTCTTCACCGCTTACCGGAACTCTAACCGTCTACGATGGGTTCGAGGAGGTAAGTTATGGAAAGCGCGGACGAATTCATATCTCGATTTATGTGGGACCTCGAGGCGCGTCGCGAGTGCGAGGAAAGGCACGACCTGGTTTCTGACGCCCGACCACCCGAGGCTCGCGTGGTCTCGGTGCTGCGCTCCGAGATCTGCCCGAACGAGGCGTGCAGCGACGTTGACCGGGCTATCATCGGCGCGTCATTGGGCGGATAGCCGACTCTCGGAAGGTTCCAGAACCCGCCTCGCTAACAGCGAGGGGTGAGTTCTAACGCCGACCCCGCCCTAAGGCAGTTTCTTCAAGATCTTCAAACTCACGGCGCTCAGACCGAGCCCGGTCAGTTCACCCTCGACCCCCACCGCGCTGTGGCCATGCTCCGAGCTCAGGGGAGGCTTAGCCAAAGCGGACCGCTACCGCTTCTTTCCGCTCTTTACACACATTCCCAAGGTGGTCCTATCGACTTCGGGCGCTCGAGTTGGAAATTCTCCTGGGCCATTGAGCATGGCCGACTCTCGCCCACGGTCGAACTGCTCTTGGGGGAGGCTAGTTTAGAGGCCCAGGGCCTTAAGCTTCATTACCATGACGATTACGTCCGGCTCTCGGCGCGAGGAGGGTCGGAGGCGATCGAGCGGGTCTTTGCCGCTTTCTGGGAGCGGCTGACCTTCTATCCTTGGAAGGAACCGATTCGGAGTCCGGGTCCGCCTCTCTTTCGCGCTTCACAGGATGACGTTAGGGTTGATTTTTATCCACCGCCGTGGGTTGACCCCTTCGGGGTTGTCGCACGCCCTTCAGGGCGTTTTGTGCAAGTGCTTCGAGGCATCTCTTACCATCGAAAATGGGCTCTTCCGGTGGATGCGGTTATCAACGACCAGCTCAGTAAGCCGGATTTTAGCATGACAGTTGTGCCCGAGAGCGAGCGGCGCCTAGAGCTCGAGGCGACGGCTGCACGCCTCTTTCGAGACCACCTTCTCCGAGAAGTGGAGTCTTCGCCCTCCTTACTGCTCGACTCGGAGACGGAAGGCACCACGGCGCTACCGCTTTTCGCTCTGTCCTGCGCCTACGCCGTCGAGCAAGGGCACGACCCTCGACTGGCCCAACTGGTGGGCCGGAAGGTTCTGTTGCCCGATGCTCTGGGTCATACCTGGCACCTGGACGAAGTCTGGTCTGACTACCAACGCGAGGGGAAGCTGCTGGGGGTCGAAGCCCAACGAGAGGGACCACAGGGACGGGTTCGCCCGAAGCGGCCTGTGCTCCGCTGGGCGGGACAGCCGCGAAAAATCCTGACCTCTCTCTTTCCCCACCTTGTTCCTGGGGACGGATATCTCTACACTCTGGCCGTCAATGAGGCCGAGCGACAGCGACTGGACTCCGGTCATGGCGAGCATCGTCTGGCTTCGGTTTTCGCGGCAGGGGAGACTTGGAGCCTCTTGCCCTGGGGGGACCCCGACCGTGGGGCCGAGCTCGAGTTTGTGGGGCCGAGACGGGCTCGCGAGACGTTTTACCTGGACACTTTGGCCCCCAAAGGTCTCCGACTGCTGCGGGAGAGTCCGCATGCTCTCGACCGGGGGGCACGAGAGCTATCACTTGATAGCCAGAGTCGAGGTGTGGTGCTATCCCTTGTCTCCAAGTCGATGACGGGGCATCCTCCCGCGCGGGAATCGGTTTTGGCCACTCTGGCCTGGGCAGGTCAGGCCAAGCCGTGGGACGGGAAGGGTTTAGAGGAGATTGATAGAGCACCGTTGCTGGAGCTCGTCGATGGCGGTTACACCAGTTTGGAGCACTGCCGCCGATGGTGCGAGCAGGGGGAGCCAATACCGGTGCTGGCCGACCGCTCTACTAGCATTCCGGCCAAGCTACCATTGCCGCTGGTATTGTGGGAGCACCCGATTTTAAGGCAGCTTGGTTTTACCACGCGAGAGGTTGGTCGACTTTTTCGCGAGAGCCACTGGAAGGAGTCAGGGCGCGCGCGCTGGCTGGAATCTCACAGGCCGGGAGTGCCCTCCTGGCCGCCTGAACCCTTTTTCGAGTTTGATGGCCATCGGGTAGCGCCGGCTGATGATCCAGAGGCTTCCACGAAAGTGGTCTTTTGGCGTGAAGGGCGCCCGTTCGGCTCGATCACCTTGGACTCCGAAGCGTGTCGCCCTGGATTCCTGGTTCTTTGGGTCGAGGACGAGTTGCCCGGAGACATCTACTGGAGCGGGCCGGAATTGGCCGCCATCGTGGCAAGAATCCCCAGGGTCGACGAACTGTGCGAAAAGGCCCAGACTCTACAGTAGCTTGTCCAGAAGGCCTTTGATGTGGTTGGGCGGGGCTAGTCCGCCCTCGACTTTGATAGCCTCGCCACCCTTATAGTAAGCCAGGGTAGGTAGGCCACGCACGCCCAGCTTCCCGGCCCAAACCTGTTCCTGGTCGGTATTGAGCTTGACGAACTTAACTTTACCTTCGTAGGCCTTGGCCAGGTCTTCTAGGATGACCGCCAATCTCTGGCACGGAGGGCACCAGGTGGCGAAAAAGTCAACGAGCACGGGCTGGGACGAATTGACGACCTCGGCCTCGAATTGCGCGTCGGTAATTTGGGTGATGTTCGACATGAAGGCTCCTTATTCAAATCTCTAAGTTTTAAAAGACGGCGGCCGCTGGAAGTTTCCAAACCTGGTCGGCCTCTTCTCGTCAGTGCCGGGGATCCCCGCTAGACTTCCTGCGCCGGTCGGGTCTTTCGGAAAGCGCCATGGTTGATAGTGGCGGGTTCTGCTCGAGTAGCTCTAATCCCACGGCGATGGCCCGTTCGAGTTGTGGGTCGACACCGTCACGCCAGTCCTGGGGACGGATTTCGATCTCCTCGTCCGGGTCGGTGCCGTAGTTTTCCACTCCCCAGCCGACGTCGGTGAACCAGAAGGCGAACTCCGGCTGGGTCGTGACCGTGCCGTCGACTAAGCTGTGGCGCGGCCAGATGCCGATAGTCCCACCCCAGGTCCGTTTGCCGAGCAGGGGGCCCAAACCCATCAACTTGAAACAGTGGCTGAAGATATCCCCGTCGGAACCGGCCTGCTCGTTGGTTATGGCCACCAGCGGACCGGCGGGGGATTCCTGAGGGTAGGGGATGGGCTGTCCCCAACGTTGCACGTCGAACCCAAGGCGACGACGAGCGAGCTTTTCCAAGAGCAGCTGAGAGACGTTGCCGCCGCCGTTGTAACGCACGTCGACGACCAATCCGTCTTTTTCCAGCTCGCTGTAGTAGCCTCGATGGAATTCGGCGAAGCCGGCCGCGCTCATGTTGGGGATGTGCACATAGCCCAGACGCCCCTGGCTTCGCTGGTGAACCAGAGCTCGATTGGCTTCCACCCAGGCTCGATAGCGGATAGGTGCTTCACGCCTTAAGGCTTTGATCACGATCTTCTCTTCCTTGAGGTTTTTCTCACCTTTGCGGGAAGCGCGGCGAAGGACCGTCAAAGTGACGCGTTGGTCGGCCCGGTTGACCAGAAACTTCTCCGGCGGTTCGGCGTGGGAGAGGCGATGCCCGTTGACCGCGAGCAGGAGATCACCAGGCTTGAGCGGGTCGTGAAGGAGGCGCAGAGGAGAGGTGTGGCTTTCACACCAGGGATCTCCCTCGGCCATCTCCACGATACGATAGGCTTTCTGCTTGTTGTCCCAGGCAAGGGTGGAGGCGAGTTTCCCCTGGGCGTAGTGGGGTCCGGCGTTGTAATCGCCGCCGTATTCATAGGCGTGAGAGGTCCCCAGTTCTCCCTGAAATTCCCACAGCAGGTCGGAAAACTCGCGACGAGTGGAGAGACGCTTGAGAAGCGGCTGATAGCGGCTGAGCACCTCGGTCCAGTCGACCTTTGACATCTCCGCGTCCCAGAAGTGATCGCGCATCAGTCTCCAGGCCTCTTTGAGCATCTGCTCCCACTCCGGAATCGGCTTGACCGAGACCTTGACTCGATTGAGGTCGAGCCATCCGGTGGTTCTTCCCACCGCGCGGTCGGCAGGCGGTGTGGCCAGAGTGGCCGCTTTCAAGACTCTTAAAGAGGCGCCACTACGATAGATGAGGGTGTTGCGATCCAGGGAAACATCAAAGCCCGAGACGCCCCGGATAGGCACCGTGAATTCCAGCTTTTTGAAATCGTAGAGCGCGATAGCCGAACTCGGCGTCTCGGTTTCGGTGGTGGCAAGGCCCAGAGCCGGCCGAACCGCGGACGTCCCGATAACGGCTTTGCCCCGAACCCCTAGAATGCCGTAATAGCGGCCTTCGTCAATAGGAAACACGCGCACCCGTCGCTCGATCCCGTCGAGATCCACGCGGATCTTCTTGAGCTCCTCGGTCTTTTTCTCAGCCTCGCCTTCGGGAAGTTTGGCCTGAACCGACTCGGTCTCTTTTTTCTTGGCCGCGGCCTTGATCTTGTTTTTGGCCTTGGCCTTGGCTTTCTTCTCCTCCTCCACGTAGGGAGAGGGGAGGGCGCTCGGCTCGTCCCCAGGGGGGCGGGGGCGGTCCACAAAGGGGTCGGGCTGTTCTTTCTGCAGCGTGATCACGTAAGGGCGCGAGGCTTTGGGAAAAGAGTACTCAAAGAAGACGTTGTCCCGCACGGGATCAAAATCACGGCAGGAGAGAAAGTAAAGATAGCGGCCTTCCGGGTCGAAGTCGGGAGACCAGTCGTGAAAAGGAGCGGTGGTCACGGGGGTGGCTTTTTGAGACTCCCAGCTCCACAGCATGATCTGGCTGTCCTGGCGATTGAGCGACTGGGCGTAGGCCAGCCACAGGCCGTCCGGCGACCAACTGGCTCCGCCGATGCGGCTGAACTTGTCTTCCGTCACCTTGATCAAGGTGAGGACAGAGGGAGACCTTTTGGCTTTGCTCTTGGCTTTGAGTTTTCCCTTACCCTTCGGCTTGGCTTTGCTCAGGCGGACCGTCAGTGGCGCTTCCTTGGATTTTCTCGCGGCCACCGTCTTCTTCTTTTTCCCTTTAGCCTTCGAGATCTTCGCCTCTTCGGCCGGTTTGGGGAAAAAGAGCGCGAACAGCTCGTGGCGGTGATTGGTGAACCAGAGCTTTTCTCCGCAGGGGGATAACCCGATGTCGAGCACGCGACCGATGTCGTGGCCGGAGGTCAACGATTCGAACGGCTGGTCCTCGGCTTTGCGGAAGATCCCGACCGCCTCTTCACCGTTCTGGTCGCTGACACAGATCAGGCCCTGATGGCCCCAGCGAACATTGCGATAGCGCACTCCGTCTCGCACGCCCAGTTGTTCCACCGCGCCCTCCCAGTGTGGGAAGACGAACGGCTTGCCTCGAGTACAGACCGCCGTTTGAGAGCCGTTGGGGGAAAGGGTGTAGCTATCGAGAAAGCGTCCTGGTGCGACGAATTTACGCGACAGCTGAGGGCGAGGTGTGTGAACGGTGATGTCGATCTTTTGCAAGCTGTCGGCTTTGGGATCAAAAAGATAGATGTCGCCTCCGCACTGGTAGACGATCCGTTTTCCATCGGAATTGGGATAGCGGATGTAAAAGTCGTCGTGATCGGTGTGGCGCCGCAGGTCCTTGCCCTTGGGGGTGCAGCTGTAGAGATTGCAGATCCCCTCGTGGTCCGAACCGAAATAGATGCGCGAGCCCACCCAGAGCGGTCGGGTTAGGTTGCCATCGAGTTCTAAAAGAGGGACGAACTCACCGTTGTCTTCCCGGTCGATCCAAAGCTGTCCGGCGGTCCCTCCACGATACCTTTTCCAACGCGCGGGATCCCAGGTGTGGCGCCCGATGACCTGGCCTTTCTTTTGAGCGAAACTGATGTGAGCGGCCGGTCCGAGATTGAGTCCCTCGCAAGGCCCACCGCCCATGGACACCTGACCCAGTTGAAAAATCCGGTTGAACGGGGCGCCGGCGCAGGTGGTGAAAAGGATGTTCTGACCGTCTCGGGTCCAGCCGACGCAACGGGTGTCGTCGCCCAGGTAGGTGAGACGCTGCGGCTCCATTTCATCCAATCGGGTGACGTAGATCTCGGGCGTTCCTTCGTCGAGCGAGGTGAAGGCCAAGTGCTGTCCGTCGGGAGACAGTTGGGGGTCGGAGGAGCGCCCGGGATTGGCGGTCAGGCGGTAGGCGTGGCTGAAGGGGGAACTGAGGTCTCGCAGCCAGAGATCGTCTTCGAACATGAAGACCAGAGTCTCTCCCATCAGGGTGGGCCTCTGGTAGTAGCCGATAAAGGTCATATGTCCAGCGGCCTTCGTCTCTAGGGGAGGGTGAGCCTCCCCATCGCGTTTGGGCTCAAAAGATCAGAAAATTCTGGATTCCTGTCCCAAAAAACATGATCATTTCTCACGACATGGGATCGAGGAGGGAAAAGAAGGCATCGCTCTCGGCGGTCCGAAAGGCGGTCCCTGCTATGGCCAAGAACATCAAAACCCGCGCGGAAGACTACAATCAATGGTACCTCGACGTCATCAAGGCGGCCGAGCTCGCCGACTACTCGCCCGTGCGAGGATGTATGGTCATCCGCCCTACCGGCTACGCCTTGTGGGAGTCGATCCAGCGCGACCTCGATGCTCGCTTTAAGGCTACCGGTCACACCAACGCTTATTTCCCCTTACTCATCCCGGTCAGCTTTCTACAGAAAGAGGCTGAGCATGTCGACGGCTTCGCCATGGAGTGCGCGGTGGTCACCCACTCGGGACTGGAGGCTGGAGAGAACGGCTTGGTCCCTAAAGGAGAGCTGGCCGAACCGCTGATCGTGCGTCCCACGTCAGAAACCGTGATCGGGCATATGTACGCCCAGTGGATCCAGAGCTATCGCGATCTTCCGATCCTGATCAACCAGTGGGCCAACGTCATGCGCTGGGAGCTGCGCACTCGCCTGTTCTTACGCACGGCCGAGTTCCTATGGCAAGAAGGGCACACCGCTCACGAGACTCCGGAGGAGGCCGAGGAGGAGACGCTTCGCATGCTTGACGTCTACGCCGACTTCGTCGAAGAGTTCCTGGCCGTGCCGGTCATCAAAGGGCGTAAGACGGAGAGTGAAAAGTTCCCCGGAGCCGACACCACTTACTGCATCGAGGCCCTGATGCAGGACGGCAAGGCGCTGCAGGCCGGAACCTCTCACAACCTGGGACAAAACTTCGCCCGCGCCTTCGATATCGGATTCCTCGGACGCGATAATCAGCGCCACCTCTGCTGGACCACCAGTTGGGGTGTGAGCACTCGTCTGATCGGCGCCTTGATCATGACTCATTCCGACGACGAAGGGTTGGTTCTACCGCCTCGCATGGCGCCGGTGGTCTGCGCCGTCGTTCCCATCTACCGCAAAGAGGAAGAGAAAGAGACGGTCATCGCGGCCTGCAAGGGAATGCTCGCCAATCTCTGCGGCGAGGAGGCGCTGGCTCAGGCCGAGTCTCGCCTCGGCCAGCGGGATGTTCTGTCCGTTTTCTTTGGAGAGGGCCACAAGCAGCAGGTGATCCTGGACCTGCGCGACCTCAAACCGGTGGACAAGCATTTCCATTGGGAGCAGCGCGGGGTGCCGTTCCGGCTCGAGGTAGGGCCCAAAGACGTGGCCAACAGCGCATGCGTGTTGAAGAACCGACTCTCTCGGGACAAGGAATTCTTGCAGCAATCGGAGCTTTCGGGAGAATGGCTCAAGGCCAAGATCGAATCGCTGCAGGCCGAGCTCTTCCAACGGGCCAAGGCTCGCACCGAGGAGAACACCATCACCGTGGAAAGCTACGAGGAGCTCAAGAAGGCTCTGTCCGAGCGTTCCGGCTTTGTCCGCTGCTGGTTCAATCCCGACCCCGAAAACGAGAAGAAGATCAAGGACGAGACCAAGGGCACGGTTCGCTGCATCCCCCTGGATCAGCCGGAAGGACAGAGCGGGACCTGTGTCTACACCGGAGAGCCGGCTCAAGTCCAGGTCATCTTCTCGGTCGCATATTAAGAACTCGATCTTATTCCTGCGCAGGCCCTAAGGCGTTGACTCGGATGACGGCGGGAGAAATCCCGCCTTGTCCATCAACTGGCGTCCTCGACCCGAGATCAGAGATTCGACGAGTCTTTTCACTTCTGGAGAGGCGTCGTCTTTGAAGGCGGCCACGTAGCGAACCGGGCTATGCCGCTCTTGTGGAATGCCCGCGACCACCTGGACCTTCGGCTCGGCTAATGCGTCACTGCGGTAGACGATGCCGAAGGGAGCGTGACCCAGAGCCACGGCGGACACGACCGCGCCGGCGTCTTGCAGAGGAATCTTCTTGGCCGCCACCTTCCAATTCGTCAGCGCCTCTTCCGTGTATCCACCCAGTGGTGCCGTCTTGGCATCGGCCACGGCTAGAGTGTTGGCTCGCTCAAGAATGTCGGAAACTTGTCCGGTTTCCCCTTTTGAGCCCTGGGGCGCGATCAACACCAGGTCGTTGGAAGCCAAAGGGGTGAGTTGGTACCCTTTAGGCACCAACTGCTCCTTGGCAAGTTTGTCATCAGCCAGCAAAAGCAGGTCGACTTGAGCACCGGCGACGGCCTGACGTACCAGAGTGTTGGAGCCTCCACTGTTGAACCGAACAGTCATGCCCTCCGCTTCGGCGGTCGCCTGGACGGTCGAACTCAGGCTGGCCGCGCAGAAGATCGTTAGTCCCCCGGGCTCTCCTCGGCATCCGGGAAAGAGTAGACAGAGACAAAAGAGGAACAAAAAGAAAGACCCTCTCGATGAGGGCCTCTTCGGATGATGCATCAGCCTGTTAGTGCTCCGAACGAACCGCCGGTTCGGTGGCTGACGGAAATTCAGGGATCAACTCCTCGGCATTGGGAAGATCGGGGAGGTCTAGATTCGATAGAGCGATTCCTCCGGGTTTACGCTCCGACTCCTCCTCGGTCCGTGGAGTCTCCGTGATGGAGGGCATTTCCGGTACCGCGAGTTCGGGCGCGGGGAAGCTGTCGGGGCCGTCGTCGAGAGATATCGCGATGGTCGGACCCTCTTGGGGCTCTCGCTCGGAATGGAAGGTGGGCAAGATGTCGGGGGCCGGAGCTTCGAAAGAGTCGGCAATCAAGCGAGCGGGGTTGTTGTCATAGTCCAACTCGTCGCTTTCCTCGATCGGGTCAGGAAAGACTTCAGCGCTGGCGTCATTAGGGATCGACTCGAAGCTGTCAGTTCCGTCCGGGGCTTGCTCTTCCCCGTTATCTCCTAGCGGCGCGTTGGGTACCATCTTGCGTACGATCAAGTCTTGCACTCGGACGGGGGTCAATGCGGCCAGAGGATCCAAGATCTCTCGCAGGTAGGAGCGCTGGCGCTCCAACAAAATCGAACGCAGTTGAGTGTCCAGGTCCGACAGAGCGTCAACGAAGGCAAAACTCGCGTCAGGGTTGGTCTGGCGCAGGTGGTGACGCATCAGGGTCGAGGTCCGATCGGTGGAGATCACGATGATATCCTTGAGGTCGTAGGCGGCCACCTGAGCGCCCACCAGGTAGGCGTCATCTAAACTCAAGCGGCGATTCGAAAGCACCAACAAGAACTTCTGCTGGCTAGTCTGGAGATAGACTCTGCTAGGTCCGGAATCGGAGCGGCAGACGTAAACCGCGTCAGGTCCGAGGTCGAGTTCTTTGATCGTGCCGAGCAACAAGAGCAAGAGCCAGTTGTCGTTGGCCATCAAGTGACGGCAGAACGGAGTGCAGGAGATCACCTCGTCGACATTGTCATTGGAGATGGCGGTTCCGCCGATGAAGAATTTCTGCGAGGCTTCCTCCAGCGAGGCACGGCTGGGAACGCGCAGGATCTGCTGGCCGGTCTTCTGGTCGATGACCGCGTAGTCTTTACGGATAAGCTCGAGATCCTCGAAGTGCTGCAAGTGGCGGAAGAGATCTTTGACGCCGGTGGTGTCGATCTCTCGGACCAGGATCGATTCCTGTCCGGCGAGCTGGCGAAGAAGCCACCGGCTCTCGGGTTTCATCAACTCGCGAGCCGCCTCCAGCTCTTTTTCGGAAACATTGGCCGAAGCGAGTTCGGCGTCTTCGGGTATAGAGCTGTCTCCATCGGCCTGCGACCAGCCGCGACCACGAACTCCCGCGTTGTTCAAGCAGGCCTCGACCTCTTGAAAGAACTCCTCGAGATCAGTCTCGCGTGTGTTGGAAATGGCGGAGGCTTCCAGAAGCTCTTCATCGCCGTCATATCGGACGTAACAGATGGTACCGGGCTGGGTCAGGAAAATTTCACCGAGACAGACGACACCGGCCTCATTGGTGGGCGCGGGAGCCAGGTCGATCTCGTCGAGCCCCAGTCGTCGGGCGTATTCTAAGCGAACTCCGGCCAGCAGCGAGTTAAAGCGCCCCTGCAGTTGACTTTGGAAGGCTCGCGCGGAATTGGCGTCGAGCTTGACTGGGGTGCTCTTCTTGATAATTTTCAACATGGTCGATGGTGGCCTCTGGCGTATTAGTTCGGCCCGGCTTCTCGTCCACGCGGAGGACTTCCTTCTGGGCCTGGAGCGACGGCAACACAAGATGTTTGTTTCCTCAGAAAGCCCTGAGGAGAGGGGGAGGAGCGAAGGATCGCGTAACTTGAGGTAGAGGAGACAGGATTGAGCACTTTGGAGTCGGTCGTGCCGCAAGCCGAGGCGCGGCCACGATTATGGAATGAGAGGTCGTTGCCTTTGGGCCCCGGCCTTTTGCGACTTTCCGATGGCAGCTACCGCAAGCCGCTCTCGGCCGATTTTCAGATCCGTTGCATGGGACCTCTGGCTCATTGGCAGGTGACCTGCCGGTTCGACCTGAGCAATCTCCCCGGCGGCCATGAACGCGCTCTGTTGCTCTACCCGCTCCCCCCTCAAGCCTCTCTCTCGGTCTGTCGAGTTTCGCAAGAGAGCACGTTGGGAGCGGAGCCGGAGGTTCGAGCCATCGACGAGCTACCGGCGGACTCCCTACCTCCGAGCCCCAGTAAGACCATGCTCGAGACTTTCGGTGGGGAGACCCTACCCATCCTCAGTTTGGCGCTCGACCCCTATCTCGCCGCTTATGAGCCCGGCCGCCCGCTGGAACTTCAATTGACCTTCTCCAACGGTCTGCCCACGGTGGACGGTCGCATTCATCTGCCCATTCCGGGACGCGTGGCGGAGGCGCTGGTGGCCTCTGGACCCTCGACGGTGATCACCTTTCAAGTCGAGCTCGAGGACGCCGATGAATTGGTGGATGAGCCGACCGGCAACATCGAATTGAGGCAGCGTAAAGAGGGTGAGATCCTTCATCTGGAAGGGCGAACGGAGGAGGCCACCTCGGATCTCGAGATCACCTTTCGACCGGGGCGAACCGAGATGCCGGTGACCAGGCTGCGTCGAGGAGATAGTCACTTTCTTTTCTCCATTTTTCCTCCAACTTCTATTCCCGCCAGCCCCCAGCGACGCGACCTGGTGTTCGCGGTCGACGCTTCAGAGAACGTCCTGGACGGTCTGTTCGAGACTATCCGTGAAGATATGTGTGGGATTCTTCGCGCCCTCGACGACAACGATCGATTCGCCCTGGTGACCTATGGGCGCGACATCGACGGCTATATGGGAGGTGACCTCTGCGACGTCAGTCAGGTGGAAGAGGCCTGCCAGTGGCTACAGAACGTGGAGCCGAAAGGTCGAGCCGATGTCCAACCATTGCTGGCGAGCATTCAGTCGTTGCCTTCCGAGCCCGAACGGCAGCTTTGTATCTTTCTTTTGGCGGCAGGCCATGTAGGTAACGAACCGGCCATTCTCAAGAGCTTGGACTTTGATCAAAGCGATCGTCGCTACTACGCCGTCGGACTAGGGCCGGCCGTGCAGCAGGCTTTTCTCCGACGCTTAGCCCTGCTGACCCGAGGACGTTGCGAAGTCGCTCCCGACGGTAACTGCGCCGAGGCGCTGAAGCGACTTTTGGGGCAGACACGGGCGCTCTTGGCCGAAGTGACCTTCGAGGGCCAGGAGGGCAACGACGCCGAGGTGGACATGTCCAGCCTGGTTCCCTCCAGGATGACATCGCTGACGGCCGAGGGCCCGGTTCACTGTATGGGGATCGGCACCCCGGATTCGTTGCGTTTCCGCTCCAAAGACGAGACCGGCGTCTTCTTCGCAGGGACCGTCAACGCGCGGAATACTTCTAGTCCAGCCCTGGAAGGGGTCTGGGCGGGGTTGCGGGTGCGTGAAATGATCGACTCGGTACGGCTATCAGCCGGTGCCAAGCGCAAGCAGTTGCGAGCCGAGGCGGCGGCGTTAGCCAGTCAGCATGGAATTTTGGTCGAAGACACAGTCCTGGTTCTAGAATCGGAGGGAGGGCTCGACGTTCAGCTCAGTGTCCTCCCGTACCGTTGGCGAAAGGTGGCGCAGCAAGTGGCGAAGGCGGACGAGGAAGTGGCGGCTCCCGCCTTCGATTGGCGCAAGGGTCTGAAGGCTCGCGACGGGCTTTTCAAGGGTGGACGCATGCCGGGGGCGGAAGGGGACGGCGAGGGCGTTCGTCACGGACTTCGAAGCCGAGCGGGGGGGGCGGAACTGCCCGGAAAGCCCTCCGCTAAGGCGGGCAAGCCGATGTTGGACCGTTACAGTATGAGCGCGAGCCCATCCTCTATGGAAGAGCAGGTGGCCGACTCCGACGAGGAGATCGTCAACGAGGTTTTTCCTTCGAACGAGCTAGAGAGTGAGGCACAGGAGCAATCTCCTGGTGACAGTCAGGACACTCCCGCACCCGCCGGTGTTGCTCAAGATTCGATGGAGGAGCCCCCACCGACGACCTTGGGGGCGGAGGATCCCGTTGCCGAGACTGAGGCTAACGCCGTGGATGAGCCGGTGGTTTCACTGGTGGAATCGAGCCAGCCGGAATCGGAGGCTCCTGTCGCCCCCGTGGGGGTTGAAGCCGTCGCCGAGGTCGCGGATAAGGAACGGCCCACCGCTCAGTCCGCTCCGGCGGTGGCCGTCGCTATCCCTATTTTAGGTACCCCGATCGTCTCTTTCACCAGAGACCCCATCTCGGAAGCTAAAGTCCGGATGGAATCGTATCTCGAGCAGACCGAATCGGCGGAGAGTCGCTTTGCTCTGGCCGCTTTAGCCGGAATGCCTTCTGATGTCGCCGCGGGAGGCTCGGAGCTCCCCAGAATCCTGGCCCAAACCGTCGGTCACTTGGAAAAACGGGGATACTATTCCGCCGCCGTCTCTATCTTGGGGATGATGCTGCGAGACTATCCGTCTCTGGAGGCGACCAAGAAGATGGAGTCTTTGCTGGTCGCTTGGGCCGTCAGTCTGACTGATGACCAGCTACCGGAGGCTTTACACATCCTTGGATTGGGAGGACGCATCTGTCCCGGATCCGAGTCTCTAGCCGAGACCTCGCGGAAACTCCACGAGCGTTGGTCGACTGTCGCCGAGGAGCGTCGCCAGCTTCCCGCGGTCTCGAATTGGACCAGCATGAACCCGCCGGAGCAGCCCATCCCAAGTCCCGCCCAGGTCGAACTTCTTGAGTTGCGCCAAAAACAGGAAACCTTGACGGCCGAGGTCGCATCCTTGAGGGTGAGTCTGGAGGAAAAACTCTCCGCTCTTCCCCAGTTGTTCGAGCGTTTGCTCGAGAGTCGACCGGTCATTGTCGCCCCCCTGGCTGCTCAATCTTCCGCCGCGGGTTCAGACGTATCGGATCCTCGACCCGGCGAGGAAATCGCGTTGGCGGATCCTTCTGTGCCGGAGCCGCCGCCGCTACCGGACCTACGGCTGCCGGAATCTGTGGCGGAAGAGGCCTTACTCCCGTCTCTAGCTGAACCAACTGGTGATTTTACCGAAGCACTTGTACCGGTCGAGCTGGAACCTGTTTCTATTATTCCTGACCTCGTCGTGGGGACGCTTTCAGCTCTCGAGCCGGCGCCCGTGGCGTCGCTCGTCCAGGCGAAGCCTATCGAGGCGGAGCCAGAGGAAGAGTTAGAGGAAGAGGAAGGTTCGGGGGAAGGCCTCAACTTGACGAAGGACGAGCTCTTAGAACTTCTGCAGGCTGAGCCTAAGGATGAGTCAGGGCATCGGGCGGTTAAGACCGCTTTTCCTGATGCCAAGGACCGCATCAACTTCTATCGCGACTTAGTTCGACTCGATCCCGATCAGCCGGGTCATTCGTTGTCTTTAGCCAGAGCTTATAAGGATGCTGATCAAACGAAGGTCGCCGTTGTTCACTATCAGAAGTACCTTCGCTCGGAGAAGGATCGCGGAGTTTATCACGAACTCGCGGATGCTTACGATGAGCTTGGTAAATCAAATCTCAGCGTCTCGGCCCGTAAAGCGGCTGAGCTTCTCAATTAGCCGGGGGATGACATGAAGTTTTTGAACAAACTTTTCGGACGGGGAGCCGAGGACGAGACCCAGGAGGGCTCAGTCGAGCAAGCTGAGATGGTTAACCCTCTGGAGAACTCTCCGCCTTCAGAGGTGTCTTTACCTCCGGAAGAGTCCTTGCCTTCAGAGGAGCCCTTGCCTTCAGAGGAGTCCTTGTCTCCAGAGGGGTCTTTGCCTCCCGAGCAATCCATCGACGCGGCCGCTGAGACAGAGGTTCCAGAACCTCATCCCCTCTTGTCTCTGGGACGGGCCTGTCGGGAGGCCGGGCAGCTTCGAGAATCGGTGGGGCACTACCAACAGTACCTTCGTAGCTTCACCGAAGCCCCTATCTTAGAAGAGCTCGCGGAAGTGTTCGAAGAGCTCGGTGAGGCTTATATGGCCAGCTCTTCTCGAATGATTGCCGATTCACTTAAGAATAAGGTGTAGAGATGTTCGACTTTCTAACCAAAGTTTTCGGAAAAGCTGTCGAGGTTGATGTGGTGGGATATCAACCTCCCGAGGTGGTGCTCACCAGCGCTGAGCCGTTACCGTTGGGGATCAATGATGTTCACGCGACCATCTCTGGAGTCAAGCTGAAGGGTCGAATTCAGGTGATCGAGACGGGCACTGAAGTCTCCAAAGGCTTGTGGATCGCACCGGCCGAAGTCATTCCTTACCTTGAAGAGATCTTTGCCCATTCGGAGAAGCGTAAGGTTCCACGTTTTGCCCGGCGCCTGCGAGTTCGTTCTCCTCAGCTTGACGGATTCCAGGGGCACAGCTTGGACCTCTCCATGGAAGGCCTTCGCCTTGAAGGGCAAGGGAAGCTGACGCCCGGAGAGGTCATCGATATCGCCATCGACCTCGATGATGCTCGTGAGACAAGGGTCCAGCAGAAAGCTCTGGTTCGTTGGTGTGCTCCCTCCGTGGAGGAAGGGTTTGTGGTTGCGGGGTTGGAGTATCATGACTTCGACGCGAGAAGCGAGGATTTTGACCACTACACGAGGTTTCTCGAGTCGCTAGCCTATTCCGAGAAACCGCTCGACGAGCAGTAGGAGTTTATATTTCCCAGCCAGGGGAGCTTCATCGGCTAGCGAACGGCGGCCCCATGTTGATCAGATCACAACCTCTAACCTTAACCCTTTTGTTTTTGTTGGCCCTGGCTGTCGCCAGTCTTGCCGATACTCCCTATTTTGAAACCGAGTCCGTCAAGTCGCTAGCCGGTCGCAACGTTCTCCTGCTGGTCGGACCAGAGTCCTCCACATCTTCGCAGAAATCCCTTTACCACGACTTGGTGACCCGAGCCGGAGCTAAAGCTTCCCACTACCCGGTGTTCGCGGTGTCGCAACTGCCGGAGTCGGTAGCACGAAAACTGGGTGTGACTGGCCGCGAGGCGGGTTACGCCGCTCTAGTGCGCTGGGGAAACCCGGCTCGCTTTGGCCCCGCGCGGATTCTCGAACCCGGAGTGGTTACCGCCCTGGGCAATGAGGCTGAGATGTTTCTTCTCGTCACCGAGGCTATGGCGGCCGAGGGCCAGTCTTCCTTACTCGACAAAATGCCGGAAGATCTCCAGGCGTTGCGGCCGAAAGTCGAGCTTGCCATCGAGAACGTCGACTTCCAGGCCAACGGAAAACCGCTTTTCGTTGTCAATACCAAAGTACGGATCAATAACTCCGGCAAACGTAACGCGTACGGCGTCAGTGTGCTCTACCTGGTGGAGAATCCCACCGATGGGACCTGGTTCGAGCTGGGCCGCCACACCGGTCTTAAGGTTCTGGCCGGTCAGGCATTGACCCGCGACCTGGTGAGAACCACTCACAACACACCGCTGCTCAACGACAAGGACGAGATTCAGCCTACCAAGTATCGCATTGTGGTGGAGTCACCGGACGGGCGCTTGGAGAAGACCGA
Organism: Selenomonadaceae bacterium; assembly: GCA_037189585.1. Lineage (GTDB taxonomy): Bacteria > Vulcanimicrobiota > Xenobia > Xenobiales > JADMJV01 > JAEXNA01. The sequence continues at coordinate 196,347 of JBBCJA010000013.1, forward strand.
GCAGTTCCAACCCTCTTTGATCGAGGACCAGGACTAATCCAAAGACTAACCTCACGACCTAGATAGAGAAAGGGCGTCGGGTGAAATTCACCCAGCGCCCTTTCTCTAGTGCTGACCGAACTATATGGACTAGCTGAGGAGATCCTCGACATCAGCGCGCTCTTCCCGCAACTCTTTGTCGGTAGCCTTCATACGCTCGCGCATGAAGTCGTCCACCGGAAGATCGGGCACGATGCTGTAGATTCCGTTCTTGCAGATACAGGGATAGCTGTACATCACACCCTCGGGGATACCGTAGGAGCCGTCGGAGGGGACCGCCATGGAGGTCCAGTCCTTATCTCCGGTTCCATGCACCCAGGTGTGCATGTGATCGATGGCGGCCGAGGCGGCCGAGGAAGCGCCACGGGCGTCGATGATGGCGGCGCCGCGCTTGGCTACCGTCGGGATGAAGTTGTCGGTGTACCATGCCTTGTCGACTAAGGAGAGGGCGTCCTTACCGTCTACCTTGGCCTGGCTCAGGTCGGGGAACTGGGTGGTGCTGTGATTACCCCAGATGGTGACCTGTTTGATGTTCTTCTGGTGGGCTCCGGTCTTTTCCGACAGCTGCGCCACAGCACGGTTGTGATCCAAACGAGTCATGGCGGTGAACTGCTTGCGGTCCAGACGGCTTGCCTGGCTGGCGGCGATCAACGCGTTGGTGTTGGCCGGGTTACCGACGACTAGAACCCGAACGTCGCTGGAGGCGCGCTTGTCGATCGCTTTACCCTGCGGAGCGAAAATAGCTCCATTGGCCTTGATCAGATCGCTACGCTCCATGCCCGGTCCGCGGGGACGTCCACCGACCAACAGAGCGAAGTGGGTACCGTCGAAGCCTTCCTCGAGATTCGAGGTGGCGACGATACCGTCGAGCAAAGGGAAGGCGCAGTCGTTGAGCTCCATCACCACGCCGTTGAGGGCCTTGAGAGCTGGCTCGATCTCGATGAGTTGCAAAATGACGGGCTGATCCGGTCCCAGCATATCGCCGGCGGCGATGCGGAAAGCCAGAGCATAGCCGATATTTCCGGCGGCCCCAGTGATGGCCACCTTGAGAGGTTTCTTCATCTCGACTCCTTTATTTTCAAACGTTTAGGCGCTGTAGTCGCCCGCCAGATTGCGGAAGAATCGGGTCAAGGCGTTAGAGGATCCTTTGGCGCGTCCGGTGAGAAGTTCCATTTCGCCGGCGTCCAACCAGATACCGTTGCATTTGGGACACTTGTCGACCTCGACGGAATCGAACATGACACGGTCGAGAACTGCATTGTCACAGGGGCAGAGGCGCTGAACCTCAGCGCGGGCCGCGCGGGTCGCTTTCAGGTCTGCCAGACGTTCGGCCTCGCGGTCGGCGAAGTACTTGTCCTCATCGGTCACGGGCTTTTTGCGGAAAGCGTCTTGGGGAAGGGGGTTCTCGTTCAAGATAGTTCTCCTTATGGGCGATTGCCGCCGCCCTTTCATCCGTTTCACCAGCGGTTCCTCCTCTCTGTCAGCACCCGGAAGGTGAGTCCCGCTCGTGGGCGCATATATTTGCGCCATGTCCTTTCGTCATCGTCACTATCTCAAGCTTTTGGACTATTCCGGCCAGGAGATTTTGGAGCTCCTGGAGCTCGCTCGCCACCTGAAGTGGGCTCGCAAATCCGGCCAGGAGGTGGCGCGCCTGTCAGGCAAGGCCATCGCTTTGATCTTTGAGAAAGACTCGACTCGGACGCGATGCGCCTTCGAGGTCGCGGCCATCCACCAGGGTGCTCAGGCCAGCTACCTGGGGGCCGCCGGAAGCCATTTCGGCAAGAAGGAGACGGTGGCCGACACCGCCCGTGTTTTAGGCCGGATGTACGATGCCATCGCTTTCCGGGGCTATTCCCAAACAACGGTGGAAGAGTTAGCCCAACACGCCGGTGTCCCGGTCTACAACGCCCTGACGGACGAGTTTCATCCCACCCAGATCCTGGCCGACTTTTTGACCATGATGGAGCACAATCCCAAGCCACTAAAAGAGCAGACGCTAGTCTACCTCGGCGACGGAGCCAATAATATGGGGAACAGTCTGATGGTCGGTTCGGCCAAGTTGGGGCTCGACTTTCGCATGGCCTGTCCTGCGGACTTACGCCCGCACGATTCTTTGGTTGCGACCTGTCAAGAGCTGGCTTCTAAGAGCGGCGCGAGGCTTCGCTTTTACGACGACGCTTTCAGCGCGGTCGAGGGAGCCGACTTTCTCTACACCGACGTCTGGGTTTCGATGGGTCAGCCAGAGGCGCTATGGAAAGAGCGGATTGAAGCGCTGACTCCGTATCGAGTGACGGCGGAGCTGATGGGCGCGACTGGTAAAGACGACTCCAAGTTTCTCCACTGTCTGCCCGCCTTTCACAACGCCGACACCGAAGTCGGAGCGGCCATCGTCCAGGCCTATGGCTTGGAAGGGATCGAGGTGACCGAGGAGGTCTTCGAATCGGAGAGTTCGGTGGTCTTTGACCAGGCCGAGAATCGTCTGCATACCATCAAGGCCGTCATGGTCGCCACCCTGTCTTGAACACTCCAGAGAGCTTGCTTCGACTTCTGGCTCTAAAGGGCGTACAACGTAAGGGCTGGACCCGTTTCTCTATCCCTGACGCGGCGGTGGAATCGGTGGCCGATCACAGCTACGGCGTGGCGCTAATGGTTCTGTTGCTCTGTCCATCGGAGCTCGATCGGGCCAGGGCTGTGGAGATCGCTTTGCTGCACGACCTGGCCGAGGTGGTGACCGGGGATGTCATTCCCAGCGAGGGTGTTCCCGAGTTTAAGAAGGCAGCGGATGAACTGGGAGCACTGCTCTGTTTGACGGCACCCCTGGACTGGGAGACCAGAGCTTCCGAGCTACTGAGAGAGTATCAGTCTCAATCGAGCCCGGAAGCCCGCTTCGTGAAAGCGGTGGACAAGCTGGATATGGCGCTGCAGAGCCTGGCCTATCAAGAAGAGTTCAAGGTCGATCTGTCGGAGTTTCGAGATTCCGCTCGAGAGACTCTTATTCGCTCCGGGTTGCTCCATTGGATCGGGGAAGAGACTGTCGTTGCAAGCGACGAGGCGCCCGAGTGAGGCCGAAACGGTTCGATGACCCGTGGTGGGTACAGCATCTTCTGTCGGTGGGTCGGACCTACGGTGGAAACGAGATCCCATCCGAGATGGTGGCCGAGCTGCTCGCTGGAGGTCAGGTGGTCGAGGTTCAAGTGGGCGCTCCCGCTTTCGGCTCAAGCTCGGTGGGGTTTCGGCTCGCCGAGCCGGACGACCATGGAGAATTCGAGCGCCGGGCCAGTGACTACCTGATCTACGCAACGGCGGTTCAGCGGGCCGAGATCGACCGTCTCAACGACAACGATTGGGACAGCGGGCGGGAGTTTTGGAGCTACCATCGACAGGCCGAAAGGTATGATTTCCGCGGCACGCTGGAGGAGCGGCGGATCTTTAAACGCTCCATGGCCTTGATGCTGGCCACTTTGATGGAGCATCTAGCTTTTCCCTATCGGGCCTGGTCGACCTCGCATCGCGAGCTATCGTGGGCCTACGCTAGCTCGGGAGAGGAGGCGATCTTTTCCCGCCTGGCGGCGGAGCACTGGAGCCCTCGTTTTGTCTTCGACCCCGAGAATCTGTGGGAGGGAAATGGGGAATACGCCCCTGTGGAAGAGCTGCTTGGAGGACTGACTTCCGATCTGTCCAGCTACCTGGCTGATATCCACCTTCGACGTGAGCAGGACCTCAATCACCCCGACGTGGTCCGGGACATGGCACTCTCCACCCGGGTGACCTCGATCTTGAGTTCGGGGGCGCGCCGCTGGGCCACCGAGGCGATCTGGGCCGCGCGTCACGGCTGGGAAGGTGTGCCCGACTGTGCTGGCCTCTTCATCTTGCCTTCGAGTTATCAGGCCACTCAGCGCTTGGGAGAAGAGGCGCTGCGGCAGCTCCTCGCTCCAGCCTTCCAGCGGTTGGAGCAGGCGGGGCGAGACCGGATCGCTCTCAGCTGCCTGGTCCTTTTACTGCGTCTAACCCACTGGAGCCGGGCTCCTCAAGGGGAGCTACGCGATCTGCTGCTCGAGATCCACTACTGGTGCGTGGAGTATGACAAGCCGGAGGGAAAGGGGGACAAGCTCGCGGAACGACTGCGGGCTTTGACAGGTGAGGCGGCCTTACTTGAGTTTTCACGGTTTATGGACCGTACTCTCGAGGGCTGGCCGGCTCTGGAACGGAGCGTGGAGCTTAGCGGAGAGCTTGGTATCGCCGAGTTTCGCAGATTGGTGGGCGAGGCGGGAAACTCAGGCATGACGGCCGAGGAGTGTGGCCAGTTGTGGCGGGAAGCGACGCTTCATGAACTCTTACAATCGACCTACATTCGACTGCGCTCCGTCTAGGCGGACGGTTCGGAAAAGAAGCGGTCGGCCCGCGTCTCCTCGATGGTTAACTCCATCAGCTGCTCCGGCTGCAGGTTCAAAGCCGTGACGATCGGTTGGAGCCTTTGCCAGTAGTGGGTGGAAAGTGTCGCGTCTCTCAACGTGGAGAGTCGACCCCAAAAATGAAGCGAAAGCCCTTCTTCCGGACAAGCCATGACCAGGGTGGCGGTCTGCGGCTGCTCGTGTAGAATGAACCCCGCGTGTAGAGGTAAGCAGAAGAGGAGCCCCTGGGCCAGGTTGAAGCCGCAACAGCGAGCCCATCCGGATTGGAGACCGGAGGAGCTTTCGGTGGAGAGCAGGACTTGAGGGAACATCGATCCTTTACGGACGCGATGAAAGAGCTGTTGATTCTCTGGAGCGGCCAGGGTCAGGCTCATCTGTGGGTCTTCGCAGTGGCTCTGTGAATCCCTTGGGCCCGCGACAAGGGATGCCGGCCCGAAAAGTAAAGGCCTGGGAGTGAGCCAGGACCCTCCTCAAGATCTCCCCAGGCCGGTCGGATGGAAGCCCGTTCTCTTAGTGTTACTGGGCTTACCGCTAGGGCTAGCGTTGGTCCTATCACTCTGGTTGGGAACACCTCAAGAACATCTCCCTTCCGAGGCTGCGTTCGCCAAACTGGGTCTTCCCGCGGTGGCGACGAGGCGCCTTGAAAGCCTGGCTTACAATCGCCTCTTCTTTATCCGGCTTGAACTCGAGGAAGGACCTCGACGCGAGTTTCTTCGGTCACTTTCAGAATTTGGGGTCACTCGAGGGGTTCCGGAGAAGCCGATCTCTCTGAAACTCGAACGCCCCTGGTGGGACCCTGAGGAAAAGCAGGAGGGCACCGCCTGGAAACGAGGAGAGGTCACCATCTGGAACCCCGACAACCGCCCCGACCTCTTCTACGCGGTCCTTGCCACCCAAAAGGCGGGAGGGGCGGAGGAACCTTAAGGCTTTTCCATCACCAGTGAGAAAACGTGGGGTAGGCGGACCCTCGTTCGGGAGTAGACCCAGTGACCCGGCTCCTCTTCTTCCATCCCTTCGAAACATCCGTAGGGCGACCAGGGGAGCTCGCGGAAGTCGGCCAGTTTGAGCCCTTCCGACAGTAGCGCCGTGATGACGTCGGCGAGAGAGTGAGACCAGAAGTACTCACCTCGTTCGGAGTGGTCATCGGTGTCGGCATAGCTTCCTCGGACCATCTCGTAGGATACTTTGTGGAAGTACTCGTAGCGAAGGACGCCGGTCGGAAAGTCGACCATCAAGAGTACCGGATGAAACTCCACCAGAACGAAGCGACCACCAGGCTTGAGAGCTTTTCCCACCACCCGAGCCCAGGAGCCCAGGTCGGGCAACCAGCCGAGTACTCCATAAGAGGTGTAGACCCTGTCGTAGATCTGATCGGGCTGATACTCCAGAACGTTCGCGACTTCAAATCGCGCCTCGAGTTTGAATTCCTTGGCCAGGTTCCGAGCCGCTTCGATAGCTCTGTCCGAAAGGTCGACTCCCGTGACCTGAGCTCCCATCCGTGCCCAGGAAAGGCTGTCCTGGCCGAAATGACACTGCAGGTGGAGTAGAGAAAGCCCCTCCACCGCACCCATGAGTTCCAGGTCCAGAGCCTTCAAACTGCTGTGGCCCTCCCGGAAGCTCTCCATATCGTAGAACTTCGAAGCCATGTGCCCCTCCACACGGCTGTCCCAAAGCGCCTTGTTAATCGCGATCTTTTCATCCAACACAGAGACCTCGTTCTTCGTTCGGTATTTTCACCCTATGGCTATACATTTCGGATCCAGCAAGATAGCACGCTGATAGGAGCGGAAGGGTATATTCCGGGGAACTGGGAAGCCTGGGGGATGACCAGATTTGCCTATTTTTGCGGCCACGAGCAGTGGCATCCGGAACAACTTATGCATCACGGCCGCCTGGCCAAAGAGGCGGGGTTCGACATGTTGGTGGCCTCCGAGCACTTTCACCCTTGGGTGGATGACGCCTCGGCCGCGGGCTTTTGTTGGTCGACTCTGGGCGGTCTGACTCAAGCCGCTCCGGGACTGCATCTGTCCACCGGCGTGACCACCCCTCTGTGGCGCTTCCACCCCGCGCTGGTGGCTCAAGCCGCCGCCACCGTCGACCGGATGAGCGGTGGGCGCTTCAATCTGGGGGTCGGCACCGGTGAGAATATCAACGAGGGCCCCCTCGGTTACCAGTTCGCGGCCTACAAAGAGCGCTCCGAGCGCATGAGCGAGGCGCTCGAGATCATGCGCCGTCTGCTCGACGGAGAGAAGCTGACCTTTGAAGGCAAGTACTACAAGACCGACCGCGCGAAACTTTACTCCCCGCCGACCGGACCTGTCCCCATCTGGATGGCCGCCGGCGGTCCTCAGTCGGCTCGACTGGCCGGTCGTAAAGCCGACGGCGTGATCGTCTCGGTCAAAGATCCCAAGGAGATCTTCGAGAAGGTGATCGAGCCGGCCCGAGGCGCCGCGGCCGAGAAGGGGCGCCCCCAGCCGAAGGTGATGGCCAGCCGCTGGACGATCCTGGCCAATAATGACGAGGAAGCTTGGAAGGCTCTCTATTCCTGGCGCGGCCTGCGCGCTCCGGGGCGCTTGGAGGCCGTCGACCCCCAGGAGCTTCGCGAAGCCGCCGATGGGCTCCCTCGAGAAGAGATCCTGGGTCGCTACTCCCAATGCCGTAGCGCCAAAGACATCATCGAGGTCTATCGTCCGCTGGTGGAAGACATTGAAGCCGACGTCGTCACCCTGCAGATGGCCTCCACCGACCAGGAAGGCTTGATCAAGCTGCTCGGCGCGGAGGTCCTGCCGGAGCTTCGAAAACTGGCCGAGAAGGTCAAGGGCGCATCGGTTTAACGCCAAGTTTCACCGCAGGCTTGCCAAGTACGACGTGCCCTCCGACACGCAGGTGGCTGTTCGGCTTCGTGCCATTGAGATGGGGCTGATCTGACATGGACCCCGTCACTCACGCCCTGGTTGGAGCGGCCGTGGCCGGTTGCGTCTACCGGAAGACGCAGCCGCGACAGGCGATGCTGATCGGCGGCGTCGCGGCTTTGCTACCGGACCTCGACGTCTTTCTTCAAAAAAGCTCCGACCCGCTCTTTCAGCTGGAGCTCCATCGCCAGTTCTCCCATGCCTTGACCACTTTCCCCCTGCTTGCCGCGCTGGTCGCGACCCTGAGTCATCGCCTCTCCAAGGCACGACTCCCCTGGGGTCCGACCTTCGTGGCGGCGCTTTTGGGCTTAGTCTCGGCGGGTCTACTCGACGCCTGCACTAGCTATGGCACCCAACTGCTTTGGCCCTGGTCGACGCATCGCTTCGCCTTCAACCTCGTGCCGGTGGTGGATCCGCTTTTTACCATCGTCTTACTGGCCCTGACGGTGGTCGCCTTTCGCACCTCGAAGAGTTTGGGGAGGGTGGCTCCGGCCTTCTGGCTTCTGCTCTACCTGGCTCACGGCGCGGTGCAGCATGGCCGCGCGTATCAGGCGTTGACAAAAGAGCTTGCCGCAAGGGGAGAGCATCCGGCCGAGATCGTGCTCAAGCCGACCTTGGGGAATCAGATCCTTTGGCGCGCTGTCTATCTTCAGGGTCCGACGGTGCGGGCGGTGGCGGTTCGTACCGGATGGCGCGTCACCACGACGTTCGGGGAATCCAGGCCTCTGTGGGTGCTCTCCTCGGAGTTTGGCCAACACCGGGGCACTCGCGTTTATAGCGACCTCGAGCGTTTCTCCGCACTGTCCGATCATTATCTGATCACTCATCCCGACCGACCGGAGGTGATCGGAGACGCCCGCTACGCCATGCTTGCGACCAGTCTTTTACCGCTTTGGGGGCTTGAGATCGACAAAGCGCACCCCGAACGCCCGGCGCGGTTCGTCACTTTCCGCGACAGTGGGCCTCAGGTACGCCAAGAGTTCTGGCGGCAGCTTGTCGGCCGAAGTGGAAAGGTCCGTTCCGATGCTTGACTTTCCCCGCTTCGCGCCTTGCCAGGAGGTTTGGCGCCCACTGACTCATCATCAGATTGAAGAGATGTCCGCTTTCGTCACCGACGACGGTAGGCTGGGCCTCTGGGATGGAGAGGCGGCCTGGCTGTCATTCTGGGGCGAAGACGGCTTGAAGCCTCACCTGCGTAGCGGAGACGCTCGACTTTGTATCAAGGCGACCAGCAAGCCTGAGTGGATACTGAGCAGTCAGGATCCAAACGCCGTCACTTGGGCTCTTCGTCCGGGAGCGTTCGCCGAGGTTCCCCGTCGGGGCGAGGGTGCCGCTGCCATCCTTCCGACTGCGGGCCTGGTCGCCTCGTCGGTCCCGGTTCGCTCGGTACGGAGGGAGCCTTTGGTTGTGGCGCTCACCGTCTCCGGTGACAAAGCGCGAGCGATGCTGTGGAAGCTGCCGACCAAATGGGACCGAGATCTTCGTGCGCCCAGCGGATATTTCTTCACCGGCAAAGTCGTGCGGGCTCCTTTTGCCGTGGGGGCACAGACCACCGTGGAGGCCGAGATTCTGGGAATAAGAGACGGCTCCGGAGCGTGGAACAGCACCTACCGCTTGTGGCTGGGCGGCCGGCTTTGCTCGTTTCAAAGCGACCAGGGGGAGGAGACGCTCTTCACTTTCGGTGGCGGACTGCCACGGCGGAGCTTGCCTGCGACTCTTTGTCAGAGCCCGGAGGGGAGGGCGGAATGGAACCTAGAGTACGTCGAGGCCCCGGGCTGGATCAGCAGAAACGCCATAGACCGCTTCGCTCTTGATCTTGTCACGGCCCAGGGAAAGTACAGTCACTCCACCTGGGAAGAGCACTGAAGTTACTTCTCAAACAGTCGCTTCTCCAACTGTTCCGGAGAGGAGAAGGAGGCGGCGGCCACCGCGGACAGGACATCTCCGATGCCGTCGGCTTCACTTCGACCCGGAGTGAAGTACGGGCCGGGGGTCCAAGGTTGGAAGTGGTCGTCCTTGTCCAAGAACTTATCCACGGCCCATCGCTCCACCACGCCGCGTGATTTGTGCTGCATGTTGCTCTTGACCTTGTCCGCGCCGGTCTCGGCGTCGTAGGTCGGCATTCCGTGACGGGCGCTCACCGAGAGCAGTTCCAGGGTCTCCTCGCGTTCTTGGCCCTGCACGACCGGTTGGGTCTGAAATCCCAGGCTGGTCAGATTCATGGCGAGAACGGCGCGGCCGTAGCCTTTGTCGGCCGCTTCGTTGAGGGTTCCCTTGAGTCCGGGCAGAAAGGTCTTGCCCACCTCGCGATTGTAGGCGTCGATCTTGACCACGTCGGCCGAGTTGAAGTCGAGCGTGGTCAGGCTGATCGGTTTCCCGCCTGGAATAGGGGAGGGGGCCTGAAAGCTGGTCGGGAGCATCACCATAAAGGAGGACTCGTCCGAGGCGGTTTGAGTGATGGGGAAGTTGTTGGTCACCCCTCCGTCGGCCATCTGCATGCGGGAGAGCTTGGCTTTTCCGTTCTCGGCGCCCGAACAGACTTGAAGCTGGGGAGAGTTGAAGAAGCCGGGGATAGCGGCCGAGCTGCAAATGGCTGCCGCCACGTCCATGTTGGGAGAGGTCTCGTCGGAGAAGACGACCTGTCCGTCGGGAGCGAGCTTGAGCGACTCGCGCAGCTCCGGCGAGATGTCTCCGTTGATCATGGTGGAGGTGACCCTGAGCTTGAAAGGGAGGTCGCGAAAGAGAACGGGGCGCCCTTCGACTCCGCACTTGGTTTGGAGGAGGTCGGAGATGGTCTGGTACATTTTCTGGGTGGAGAAAAGACCAGTGCGGTCGATACCGCGAGCTTTGGGGTCCACTCCTCCGGCCAACCACAGGTAGTCGGAGTAGAAGCTGGTGAAGTCGAGGTCCTGGAGAACCTTGGCCAGCTCGTCCCCCTTGTAGCCGGCGGCCAGAAGTCCGGCGGTGATCGCTCCAGCCGAGTTGCCCACGAACTCGTCGACCTGAATCTCGCCCGGCCCTTTGGCCAGAGTTTCGTCCAGTTGTCGCAGCATGTCGACGTAGGCGAATCCTTTGCCTCCGCCTCCTTCAAAGACTACGCTCATCTTCAGTGGATCTTTCCCGGAGATCTTCTCTCCCAAAAGCTCCCCGGGTCCGGGACCGGCCGGAAGTGGAGTCACACCCTTGGCGGGTCGACCGGTGGGAGTGTAATACTCGCTCACAATCAAAGGATTCTTGGCGAATTCTCCGGCTCGCGGGCTTTTCACGACCCAGTCGAAAGCGGAGTCTCCATAGCGGGCGTAGCGGTTGGCCACCCAGTCGAGCATGTCGCGATGGCGAGTCAGCTCGGCGTACTCGGGAGTCATATCGTGAGTGGAAAGGTCAGGGGTGGCCGCGGCGCGGAGCTGGCCGAGGGCCTCTTTCACGCCGGGATCGCGAATGTCGAGGTCGCCGCGCAAGAGCGCCGCGACGTCTAAACCGCTGTAGGACGCGCCCAATCGCTCGCGGATTCGGGCTTCTCGAGCTTCCAGGGCCGGTTGGTTGGCCCGAATGTCGCCCATCAAAGTGTCGAGAAACTCTCGTCGCTGGCTCAATCCGAGACCGTTGATCATATGATCCACGGCCTGCGACATCGCCTGAGCGCGATCGTATCGCTCCAGCTTCAACTTGCCCGAGTGGCGGTCGACCAGCTCGATCATGGGCGACGAAGCGGGGGAGACCTCTCCGAACTGGGGATGGTCGGGGCCGAGAACGTTCAGGTTGACCCAGCTTCGTGAGACGGGAGCCATCAGCGTTCCGCGTTCGGTTGGAGAGAGCTCGGAGAGAAGCTTCACCCAGTAGGTCTGCACTCCGCTAACCAGGTCGCGGTCCAGGTTGACCGTCAGGTCGGCGATGGAGGTGAGGGTGTTCCAGTCGGGGGCTTTTCCGTTGCCGCACACCTCCATCATTTTCAAGTAGGCCATCCGGATCTTCTTGGCTGAGGGTTGGGCCCCGAAGGGATCGTTGTTCTCCACCGGTTTTCCGGAGAAGAAGCCACGCTTGGGCGCTTCAAGCCAGGGGGGAGTCAGATTCTCCTTGATCTCGACCGCGGCTGAGTGAGTGGTGGGTTGGGCTGCGAAGAGCCAGGGATCGAGCTTCTTGTGGCTCGACTCCACCCGGGTCAAAAGCCAGCGATAGTAGTCCTTGGGGTCAGGAAAGTCGGCTCCCAGGGAGTTCTGGCGTTTGGCGATGGAGGACAGACATCCGGTCAGGATCGACTCGGTCGCATTGGTGGTGTCGAAGTCTCCGTCGGTATCGATGAAGACGGGGAACTCCTTTCTCTCGCTTTTGGTCACCAGTTGATCGCGAATCTTGGCAAGTTCAGGATCGGCGATGGGCAGATCCTTGAGCTGTTCGGGAGGAGTGTTATTGAAGAGCAGCATCATGTGCTCGGCCTCGGACTGCCGCTCGGGACCGAGCGAGACGTAGCAGGCCTGGCCGTTGGCTAGCGCCTCGAAAAGAGGCACCGAGCCGTTGCCTTGATACCCTTCGGCCCCGCTGGAAAGAGAGCGAAAGAGAGTGCGCTCGACCTGGAGCAGCCCTTGCGCGTCGATCCCGATCCCCTCGCGGGTGGAGTCCGAGACCTTATCCAGAAGGATGCCCACGCCTTTGTTGTAGAGACCCAGCGGATCGCGGGAGGAGACCCAGTCGTGAACCCCTTCGGCTAAGCTAGAGCGGTCGGTCGGAGCCGCGGGAAACCCCGGGCCGAGATTGTCGACGAGGGTGCTGGAATTGTTTCGGGTCAGGGTCGGTAGAGGCGGGGAGGAGTGGCCGAAAACCACGCTATCCTGGGGGCCGGCGGGGGATTCCTGACGAGGTGAGACAGAACGGGAATTCCCCTGCTGGAAAGGAGTCGGTAACTTCGAAATCTCTGCCCGAATCTGTCTCATCATCTGCCCCCTGCGAGAGTCTATGGCGAGGATAGACTACTCCGATGGATTCCGAGATGATTCCGACCCGGAAATTTGTAAGAATTGTTAACTTTGTAGTTCAGCGAACGTGATCACAACTGCCTTTTTGGGATTGCGCCCAGTCATAGATTTCCTGGTCAGAGCGTCCATTCAATCCTATTTGGAGAACATGGAATACTTCGAAGGAATTCCTGACTTAGCCACGCCACGCCGGCGATGGGAACGTTCTCGTCAAGAAGGAAGCGTAGCTTTTCAGGAGGCACGAGAAATGTGCTTATCTTCGTCAATGACTTGACTTACGTAGTGCAAGGCATCGCTGATATTCTCAGCGGACAGTTGGGGATAGGTGCTCAAGATACCGTCGAGGTCGTAGCCCCCCGCTATCAGTCCGAGAATATTTTTGACCATGACACGCGTTCCACGGATACACGGCTTACCCCCACAGATCGCTGGGTCTATTGTGATTCGTTCTCCTATCAAAGTCCTGGCTCCACTTCTTGAGTATACGCGACACCAGTAGAAGGAAGCTAGATGTTAACGCGCTTTGTGGTCGCCAGCCCAGCGGCTCTTGCGGCGTTCGGCGCGGCTGGGGGCGGGGAGGAACGTGGACTCGGCGGCGGTGACGAAGGAGCGTTCGACCTGCTCGGTGGTGGCCACTCCGTGGTGGAGGAGTAGGCCGATTTCGCTTGCCAGTGTCGTCTTTTGCAGCGCTGGAGCGTCGGTGCTGAAGGTGTAGCGGATGCCGTAATCGTCGAAAAGTCGCAGCAGATTCTCGTACTCCTCGATGCCGGAAAGAGCCCCGGTCAAGATATTCGAGACTACGCACAGTTCGGCCACGATGCCATGCTCTCGCATAAAGTCCAGCCCTCGGTCGTCGCCGTTTTCCCAGAAGGCGCGGGCCACAACCAACGGATGGCCCACTCGGTCGGCGTTGAGCGCGGTCATGGTGGCCATGAAGGTTTCCAGGTCGATGGCGGTCGTCTCTCCGCAATGTACGGTGCGACCCACCTTGTCACCGGCCAGGGCGAAGAGTTCCGCCATCTTGTCGAGTTCGCCTGGATCGGAGAGCGGGTTGGAAGACTCAGGACCGGCCAGATCGATCCCGATGATCGGAAGCCCGTCCTTGGACCAGAGGGCGACTTTTTCGGCGAGAATGCGATTTTGATCGTAGGGCAAGTCGCGACCCAGGCAGACGATCAGACCCGCTCGTAAGCGATTCTTGTAGGCGGTGCGAACTTCGGAGATCCCCGAGCAGGCGGCCAACATCACCCTGTCGAGGTCCCAGATCCCGCCGGAGTTTCGCTTCATCGGGTTAAACCGCAACTCCAGTCCGCGGATAGGGAGTTGAGCCTTGGCCGGAACCACCGCCTCGCCCTCGCTAGAAACTTTGAGCGCGCCCTGGGTTCGAGCCGCACCGTTCAAAGCGATAAGAACACTTTCACGCAAGGCGCCGGGGCCGGACTGGATACGTTCTGCCACCTCGTAGATCTCCAAGTACCGCTCCAGACTGCCGGAGTTGTCCTTACGGCGATGGAGCAGTTCGGAGAACTCCTCATAGCCGGTCACAGGGAGTCGAATTCCTCGGTCTACGGCGGCTTCGAAGAGTCGATGGATAGGGACGGCGCCGCCCAGATGGACATGCTGTTCGACCACCCCCTCAGGCGGGATGCGCAGGCCGATGGCGTCGAGCGGTTTGGTCTGTTCAGCAGTCATATGCCAGCCCTCGTTCGCATCGAACCTTCATCCCCCTACCGTCGCGATAAGGATTTGGAGGTGAGGTCTGCTAGTGAGGGGAAAACGAGAAGTAAGATGAGTGAAAAGATGTTCAGAGTGACTCACTACGAGCGGGACCCGGTTAACGGGCCTGGGCAGTACGTGACCCGGCATCACAATTTGGAAGGGAACCCCTTCGCTGTGTTCTGTATGAATAAGGATTGTGAGCATTTCTACGATCGTCCCGCGGCGCTACCCCACTGGTCGGATGAGTGCGAGGAATACCTCGGCGTGCTGCGCTGTCCCAAGTGTCAAACCCCGGTTTGTAAGCCCCCCCGAGATTAGGAGCCGATTTGTCTTATCGTTACAGCACAGGAAATCACCAACTCGACAGCGCCATCGCTGACCTTCTCAACCGGGCCGGAGCCACCGAGAACGCGGACCTTCTTCATCAGATGATGGTCTCGGTGGTCAAGCTCGCTCAGGACCAGACCGAGCGCGGAGATGTCAAGATTCTCAACACCTCGCTCAAGGAGATGCGCTACTCCTTCAAGATGTTGCGCCCCTACCGTCGAGTCCGTAAAGTCGCGGTGTTCGGATCGGCTCGTTGCGGTCCGGATTCGGAAGACTTCAAGCAGGCTGTGGAGTTCTCGGAAAAGATCGCCGACCTCGGGTTCATGGTGATCACGGGCGCAGGTAACGGCATCATGGAGGCCGGCAACAAGGGCGCGGGACGAGAGCGGAGCTTCGGTCTCAACATCCGTTTGCCGTTCGAGCAGGTAGCCAACCCTTACATCGCGGGCGACGAGAAGCTCGCCAATTTCAAGTACTTTTTCACTCGCAAACTGGCCTTCATGAAAGAGACTCATGGAGTGGTCTGCTGCCCCGGAGGCTTCGGGACCCACGATGAAGGACTGGAAGCTCTCACTCTGGTGCAGACCGGAAAGTCGCTTTTGGTCCCTATTGTCTTTTTGCATCCTCCCGGCTCGGAGTTCTGGACCGACTGGCATCGCTACAATGCTGAACGGCTCTTGACCCGTGGGATGATCTCGGAGGCCGATCTTTCTTTTTACAAGGTGACCGAGTCCGTCGACGAGGCGGCCGCGGAGATTCAGAATTTCTATCGGCGCTTCCATAGCATGCGGTATGTCAAGAAAGACCTGATTCTCCGGTTGGAGGCGGCCCTAACGACGGAGGAGATCGACATCCTCAATCAAGAGTTCGCGGATTTACTGAAGTCCGGCGCCATCGAGCCGACCCAAGCTCTGCCTGAAGAGACTGATCCCTCGATCCGCCATCTGCCCCGCCTCAGGCTTCACTTCCGGCGTCGAGCTTTCGGGCGACTGCGCCAGATGGTGGACAGAATCAATAGCTTTCCTTTGCCGACGACCTGTCCGATCGAAGTGCCGGAAGCCGGCGCTGGCGGCCAGATCCCGGAGGAGATCGAGGAGGGCGATGTCGCAGAATAAAGTCGCCGACGAGTTCGCCTCGTTTCTAAGCGGTGTGGCCAGCCGGCTACGCCATGATCTCAAGGGTGGACTGATCACCCTGCGCATGGGACTCGAAGCCCTGCCTGATGAGGAGGAGCTCAAGCCTCTCTTGCTCGAGCGCGCCCAACACCTCGAAGGGTTGGCCGATAAGCTGGTCTTACTTTTGAGGATGGGGCAGATGCGCCGGCAACCGACCCGATTGAGCGCTCTGCTGGGGGAGTTTCGCTCTCAGGCCAACGATCGATTTCCTTTACTAGAGATCGAGCTACCTTCGAATTTTAGTTCGGAACGTCCCGAAGTCGACGGAGACGCTCTCATTTTCTCCCTTTTGGAAGTTGCCGAGAACGCTCAGCTTGCCGGAGCGAGCCACCTAAAGTTGACAGCGGAAAACCGGTCCGACGAGCTCTTGCTAGAATTGCGCGACAACGGAGAGGGAATCGCCGCGTCGGACACAACGGACGGACTCGCCGCCCTCGGATTCTCCCGCTGGGAGCGAGCGGGCTTGGGACTTTCCATTGTCAGGCGTTGCGCTCAAGGGCACGGCGGCGACTTTTCGATCCGTGGTAATTCCGACCGAGGCGCGACCGTGACGATGGATCTAGGACAGACCGCCGTATGAATCCCACCTTCGACACGCAGCTCTTTCGCCAAACCCTGGGCCAGTTCGCTACGGGAGTCACCGTGATCAGCTTCATTCGCGAGGGTGAGATCTGCGGCATGACGGTCAACTCTTTCGCTTCAGTGTCGCTCGACCCACCTCTGGTTTTATTTTGTCCCGCGTTGACCACCCGCTTCGCCTTGGAGGCCGTGGTGGGAGAGCTCTTCACAGTATCGATCCTGGCCGAGGAGCATCGGGACGTCTCCTGGCACTACGCGGGCCGTCCACGTCTAAGCGAGAAGCCTTGGCGAGTCGATGACGCGCTGCCCCCGTCGGTCGACGGAAGTGTAGGCTGGATTCGCTGTCGGACCAACACCATTCATACCCACGGCGACCATATGGTAGTGATCGCCGAGGTTCTGGAGTTCGGGGCGGACCCAAACAGACGTCCCCTCTTGTTTTTTCGGGGAGATTATCCCAAACTGGAACCGTGATGATTCACTCCGGTTACTAGCTAAAGTGACGAGAACCGCCACAGGAGGGCATAATGCAGAAAGTGAGTCTCAAAGCGATCACAATCGCTTTGTTGTTCTTCGTGGTGGCCGCTGTGGCGGGCCCCAGCGAGGCCAAGTTGATCGGGACCTGGACGCAAGAAGGAGAGCAGGCCGCGACCTGGACCTTTCGACCGGACGGATCGGGGTTCATGGAACAGAGGAATCCCCGGACCACGGCGCGCTTCACTTGGAGTTGTCAGGGGGCTCAGCTTCAAGTTTCCACCGGAAATCTGGTCGTTCCATACACGGTGTTGAGCAATAACGGCAGCGATCTGGTTCTTCGAAACGACCAGTCTTCCCAAACTTATAGGCTTCATCGAAAAGGATAGTCGCGAAGTTTGAGAATCGAAAAGGCGACCCGCGCGGGACGCCTTTTCGATTTTCAGGAGAGCCTTCTATATCCACGTCCATAATATTTTGCATAAAGATTGATGGGGAGGCGCCGAAAGCGCAAGGACCGTCCGATGGCGCATATCAAGAATATGTAACTGAGGCGGGACACGGCGATTTCGGATGGATCGCCGCCAAGATTATGCAAAATATTATGGACGTGGGTATAGAGGCTCAAGCGGGCGTTAAAGCCAGCCTCAAGTGATGGTCGCCGGAGATCATGTCGGCGCTGACCACGCCTTTACTGAAGTCTAGAACATAAGTTCGGTCCTCGGCCTTGGCCGCGCGACCGGAGGCGACTCCGAATTGGCGCTGGCGGTCGCTACGCCCGTCGGGCTGTCCCACGATCTCACGTTCGCTGGCTGATTCGGCCTGCTTCATCTCCACCTGGCTACCGCCGTCTCGCTGATTGGTCGACACCGTCCAGGTGGTGGTAACCCAGTGCTGGTCACGAGCCAGTTCCGTTTCGCCCACCCGACCCTGAACGGTGGTGCGATCCGTGGTCTGTAGGGGCCGGCTGTTGGTCGGGGCGTCCCCGGGAAGACCGTTGACCCGGGCCGGGGCGCCACCGAATGTCGGGGTTACGGCAAGAGCGAAGGGGAGGATGTAGATAGATTTACCGCTCTTTTCCAGCTCCGGCGTCATGTCGATGGCGACTTCCTCGCGGTGAGTGCTAAAGTAAGCCGCCACGGGATACTCTCCCACCTGGCCCAGGATTTCCGCTTCGGATTTCTGTGAGGTGACCCCGGCCTGTCCCCAGATCAGATTCTCCTTGGGGCGAAAGGCGGCTCGAGGTTTTTGCGAGATGGTCACATCGACGGGCGCTCCGGCGTAAGTCCCGTGGACCTCCACCGCGCCTTCAGCGTTACGCGTCAGACTCAGCTCGACCTGATCGGGGGTATTGACGTCACCGTCATCAAGCTGTCCCGAAAGCTTTAAAGATTCGGGTTTCCCCTCATTTTTCTGGAACTGAAAGTAGGCCCCGACGGCTCGTCCCAAGGTAGGGTCCAAGAGCGGAAAGAGTTGCCGAGCGTTGGAGGAGAGAGCGGCGCTAACACTATTCATGCACTCAGCATACGAAAATATCCCCCACTCACGTGTTACGAAAGTTTGAACAGGGAAAACAGAGATCGATAATTTGATCCCTGCAAGGAGCATGTTTTTCAATGAGCACTACCGAAACCATGGAGTTTCAAGCCGAAGCCAAACAGCTTCTGGAGTTGATGATTCACTCCGTTTACAGCGAGAAAGATGTCTTTCTTCGAGAGCTTATCTCCAACGCCTCGGACGCCCTGGATAAACTGCGTCTAGAGTCGCTCCTCAACACTTCCGAAGGTCTAGATGCCGGCGACCCGCACATTCTTTTGGAGTCAGACCCAGAGCATCGGACGCTTTCCATCTCCGATAACGGTATCGGAATGAATCGTGAAGAGGTGGTCCGCTTGATCGGAACCATCGCCAAGTCGGGTACCAAAGAGTTTCTCTCCAACCTGGAGAAAGCCAAGTCCGACAAGGACTCTCAGCAGCTGATAGGCCAGTTCGGCGTGGGGTTCTACTCGGCGTTCATGGTGGCCCATAAGGTCGACCTTCTCACTCGACGGGCCGGCAGGGACGGGGCCATCCTCTGGTCCTCCACCGGCGACGGGACCTACACCATAACCGAGTCTTCTAAAGAGTCTCACGGAACCAAGATCATCTTGCATCTCAAGCCGGTGGATGAAGATGACGGTCTGCACGATTATACCGACGCTACCCAAGTTCAGCAGTTGGTCAAGCGATACTCCGATTTCATTAACTATCCGATCAAGATGGAAATGGAGGTCACCAATTGGATTGAGGACAAACCGGTCAAGTCGAGAGAGCTCAAGACTCTCAACAGTCAAAAGGCGCTCTGGACCAAGTCCCAGGACGAGGTGGAGAAGGCCGAATACGACGCCTTCTATCGCCACATCGCTCACGACTGGACCGAGCCGTGGAAGACCATGGCCTTCAAGGCCGAGGGGACTTTTGAATATCATGCCCTCTTATTCTTGCCGGAGAGGGCTCCGATGGATCTGTTCCATCCCGAGGGGCACCACGGATTGCAACTCTACGTTAAGCGCGTCTTCATCATGGAAGACTGCAAAGAGTTGGTGCCGCCCTATCTGCGTTTCGTGCGTGGGGTGATCGACGCCAGCGACCTGTCGCTCAACGTCTCGCGCGAGATTTTGCAAAAGGACCGCCAGATTCAGTTGATCAAAAAGCGTCTAGTGCGCAAGGTTCTCGACACCTTGGCCGAGAGCCAGGAGCAGAACCCGGAGGAGTATCGCAAGTTCTGGAACGAGTTCGGTCGGGTTCTCAAAGAGGGCATCTACCACGACCCTGGTATGCGCGACAAATTACTGGAGCTCGCGCTCTTCCGCACCACCCAGACGGGTAGAGACGAGTTGGTCACCCTCAAGCAGATCTTGGACCGCACGGCCGAAGGTCAGGACAAGATCTACTATCTGACCGGCGATGCTCGTGAATCGCTGATCGACTCTCCTCATCTGGAGACCTTCAAGAAAGAAGGCGTCGAGGTTCTACTCTTGACCGACTCGGTGGACGAGGTCTGGCTCAACGTGGTGCCGGATTTTCAAGGTAAGACCTTCGTTTCGGCGGCCGGCTCGGATTTTGAGATCGGTAGTGAGGACGAGCGCAAAGCTCGAGCTGAAGAGAAAGAGAAGACTCAAAAAGAGATGGCTACCTTCATCTCCTGGCTGCAGACTCGTCTGGGTGAGCAGGTCAAGGAGGTACGGGTCTCTAGTCGCCTGGTTGACTCTCCGGCCTGCCTGGTGGCCGATTCCGGAGACATGAGCGCCAACCTCGAGCGTCTGATGCGAGCCATGGGTCAAGAAGTTCCGACCACCAAGAGGATCCTCGAGATCAACACCACCCATCCCTTGATCAGTCACCTGGCTCAGCGTTACGAGACGGACAAGGATTCTGAGGAGCTGGGTAAGACAGCTAATCTGGTTTACCAGTTGGCGGTTCTTTCCGAAGGCGGTGAGTTGGAAGACCCGGCCGGATTCTCTAAGCAGGTGGCGAGCGTTCTGAGTAGATCACTCGCGGGTTAGATCCCAGAAGACATTCAGGCAAGACCGCGGCCGCGCCAGAGGTGGTCGCGGTCTTCTTTCCCGAAGGTCTCGTCGCTCGCTGCCCGAATTCCCTGGCTATGAGATGTTCGGAGTGCGGTTGGCGAGGTCAGGTTCAAGTCCCCGCGTCGCAATGCCCCCAGTGTGGGGGGGAGCGACTCTCGTCGGACTCCGTGACGCCTCGCTGTAAGCCCGTGGAATCGCCTTCGCGGGTGGTCAAAATCTACACCGGTTTGCTGGTCGTCTGGGCTCTGGTCTTTCCCTTTCTTGTTCCCATGATTCTTAAGCTCTCACGAATGTATCCATGAAGATAACTCACATGTTTTTGTTAGTCGCCGCGGCGGCTTGTATCACTGGCTGTCCGGCTGGTTCGACCTCGAAGGTGGCGGCCTCTCCTGGCCAGACCCCTACCGCGGGCGCTTTCACACCGCCACCGCCGGCCACTCCCGGCCAGGTGACCACGACCGAGGTCAAGGTGGGGGAGGGCCCGGAGATCGCTGATTCGGGCGGCTTTTCCATCCTGGTCAAGGCCTGGGATGACAAGTTTGACGGAAGGCCTTTGGGGCGCGGTCAGATGGAGATGATCCTGACTCCTGATCGTATACCCCTGCCAGGGCTGGCTTCATCGCTCAAGGGGATGAAAAAGGGCGGTGTGCGCCGCTTGGAGATGGCGGCCGGAGATTTTTTCTCTCAGATTCCGGAGGGCGCTCCGTTCCAACAAAATTCACGGCTTTTCTTTGAAGTGACCGTCAAAGATGTCTATCCTGAGGAGCCTTTCGAGATCAAGACGGTCAAGCCCGGTACCGGTAAGGAGGCGGTTAACGGAGATGCGCTCAAGGTCCACTATGTGGGACGCACAGAGGGCTTCGAAAGCAAAAATATTTTCGACAGTTCTCGTGAGAAAGGCACTCCCTTTACCGTCACGCTCGGGAGTGGAACGGTGATCGCGGGCTGGGAGAAAGGCCTTCTTGGTATGAAAGATGGGGAGATTCGGCGTCTTTCCATCCCTCACTACATGGCTTACGGTGAGAAAGCCCAGGAGAAAATTCCAGCCAAATCTCGCCTCTTTTTTGAGGTCGAGCTTCTCGACTTCGTGACTCCGGGTAAATTGGTGAAATCGACGACCCATCAGGGCCAGGGCGCTCCCATCGAGAAAGGACAGACGGGCCTTTTCAACTACACCGGATGGTTGGACAAATTCCAGGGAAAACAGCGTTTCGATTCCTCTAAGGATCGAAACCGGCCGTTTGAAGTCCAGGTGGGTGTGGGTCAGGTGATCGCCGGCTGGGACGAGGGTCTGGTGGGAATGAAGCCGGGAGAGAAGAGGAACCTCGAAATCCCTTACAATCTGGCCTATGGCGCCCAGGGTCGTCCTCCGGTCATTCCGGCCTACGCCACGCTCTATTTTGAAGTGGAGTATGTCGGCCCCAAGCCAGCTTCTCCAACTCCCCAGCCAGCTGGAAGCGCCCACCCTTAGGGTAATGGTTCCGCGACTTTCGCCAGTTCGCCAGCTTCCAAGCAGGACGTGAGTTCGCTCTGCATGGTCTTATTGAGCTCCACCGTTTGGACCCATCGGGCGATCCGGTCGTCGTTGGAGCGTTTTTTGAAGTCGATCCGCCCAGGATAGAAAGCTCCGGGGTACTTCGCCAGCTGTTCCTGGCTAGGCAAGACCAGGCACAGATTGTCCCGGGCCGCCCGCGAGAGCCTTCGATAGGGCGGAAAGCGGTCCATCCATCCGGGTAGTGGATCCTCGGAAAAGTGAGGGTACAAGACTGGACCGTCCGTTTCCACCTCGAAGTGATAGTCGAGCAAACCTCCGTCGAGATGATGTCCGGGACCCGCTCCGGGGATGGCGGAGACTCCGGCTAATACAAAGGGTATGGAACCGGAAGCCAGCAGTGCCGGCACGAAGTTCCTCTGACTCAAGGTGACCAGTCTGGTGGGGAAAGCGTCCCAGGACGGATGCTTTCGCAGCGGAGAGTGTACCGGATGCGGTCCCGCCGAGAACAGCCCTCTTTGGAACACCATGCGCATCAGGTTGCGGTCAAGCGCATTGAGCAGGGGGAGTCCCAGTAAGGATGAGAAGATGTGGGCTGAAGTTGGACGTTCGCGACGGAAGATAGCCGTGGTGAAGTTGGCGTGAAAGGGAGATTCCTCCAGAGCGTATCGGAGCCTGTCCTGGGTGAAAATGCGCCTCAAGTATTCCTCGCAGGTGTGGCTCACCTCAGAGGGGCTCGGTTTTCCCTCATATCTCTGGTGGATGTATTCATGCTCAAGCTCGTCGTAGGATGCGCCGTTGTTGTCGCAGGCTATCGCCGCCACTCGCCAGGCGCCGCTGGAAGCGCCTAATAGGGGGAGTCTTCCACGACTTCGAGCCCTCAAGAATTTTGTCAGAGCTCGATCTATTCCGACCAGGCCAAGCCATCTTGGACCGCCCGAGGCGGCCAGCATCAGTTGGAAGCTATCCGGTTCGCCGCCGTGTCGAGTCAGATGCTCGAGAGCTCGGCGGCCAGCCAGGCAGCGGAAGGTTCGAGGTTTGAAGCTCATCCGGGCTAACGACCCAGAGAACGCCGCATCAGATAGCTGAGATACTTGACCAGGGTTTTTTTCTGCTTGTCATTGATATCGGCGAACTTTAAAGACAGTTCGTAGCCCTCCTTGCAAGGGCGACATCCGCAGGTGGCGGCCAGGAGTTGAAGCCCGGGAAGATCCGATTCCGAGGGGAGCAGTAGTCTCACCACCTGATCGTTGCCTATCTGGTCTCGGCCGACCAGGAGCGCGCCTCCGATGGAAAGGTCTCGCATGTGGACGACTTTCTCGAAACCCTGGGCTTGTAGCTTAACGTTCATGTCGCCGGGCACGCGAACAAATTTGCGTTGGGTGGTCGGTACCGAGGAAGTAAGACCCAGCTCCTTAAGAAGGGGGAGAACCCAGCCGCCCGCTGATCCCGAGAACCGGAGACCGAGCAGGTATCCATCTCGAGTCGAGCGACACCAGGCTACCTGAGTTTTGACCGACCGAGAACTGTTACCCATTCCTTTTGGAGGAGCCAGCATCAGCACACGATTCTTGGCGAACTTCCGATCGCACAAGATCCGCGCTCCGGTCGAGCTAAGATCTTTGAGCGTACAGATCGTCGCGCCGTCCGAGGCCTGGCAGGACAAAGGGATGCTGCAGCGAGCCCTGGGTGTGACTCTCCGTTCATCGAGGTTTGGGCCCATCACGATATCTCGGAAGCTATACAGTAGCTCGGCTAACATTTTTCAGACGATGCTCCTTAAACTAGTCGTAAAGCTCTCATTCGGCCCTGGGCCATCCAAGCTGAAAGAGTTTCCAATGAAGCGGATTCCTCGCCCTCGTCCTCGACCCGCCTTTCGGGAAGCTCATCTCCTGAAACGATCGTCCCGTTAGGGCTATCGGTAGCCGAGGGGTTGAAAAAACGGAGGCGCCCCGTTTCCGAGCCTATGGCTACCCACTGATGTTCGGCGAACACTAGGAAGACTTCGCTGTTGGAAACGGCTTTGACGACCTCTTCCATCGTCGTCAAAGCTTGGAGTTCTCGACCGAGAAAATCCCGTGCCAATCGGCGAGTCTGTTGTTCGAGTTGTTCCTGTGACACAAGGCGGGATTTCGTAGGATAGGGAATTCTACCCTTTAGCAGAACACCTCAAGCTAACTATGGTGTCCGGGAGTTTTCTCGAGCGACTCGAGGCCGCGGCGAAGGGTCGGGTCAGTCGTGAGAGTGTGCTTGAGCCTTTCCTCGACGGGCTTGATCGGCTTTGGAGCGATTTTGAGACAGCCTTGGAGCACCAACCCGACGAGTTGGTGGACTTTCTAGAAGCTTATGTCGCGGCTATCGAGGAAGGGCTGGAGGCCTGTGGGGAACTGGCCCAGGAATGCCTGACCCCAGAGGCCAGCGAGGATGTGTTCCTGGATCTAGGCGATGCGCACACTCACCTGAATCGCCTTCTCCTGGACTTTCATTCCCAAAGCTGGATTTTTCGTGGTCCGACCAAGGTCGACTGGATCAACATGGTGGTCGATGGAGGAGAGCGATTTCTCGCTGGAGAGAATTTTCCACGCTATCTAACTACGTTACTCGATGACCACATCCGCGAGCTCGAGTTCAAGCTTTCCTGCCGTCCGGCTTTAGAGGGAGAGGCTTTGTTGAAAGTGACTCGCCAGTTCGCTTCCTGGTCTAAGGGGCACGAGCAGATGTCGAGACATCAATTTGAGGACCTGTTGACCAAGCTTATCGGTTATGCCGAGAGATTCGCCGGCTACTTGATGGAGCAGACCGTCTCGTTGGAGCAGTTGCTGGCCTCTCTCGGAGGCGATGTCCCCAATGAGGAGATCGTCTGGCTCCTTGACGGTGTGCTGACAGAGCTTCGCAGAATTCGGGCTGATTTCGAGTCCGCTGTCAAAGCCACCGGTCAGTCCCCGGGACGGGAGGCTGACCGGCTCTTGAGCACGCTGTCCGAGCTGGAAACGGCCATTGGAACCCTGGCCGAGCAAGGGGACGGGCATCTGGAGAACGAGGATATCGATGACCTGCACGAGCTTCACGAGCTTCTAGAGCAAGAGATCGCGGCCTTTGGTCGGGCCGCCACCACCGAGGGTACCATCTCCTGTAGCAGCTGCGGATATCGCAATTCTCGTCGCTCGACTCGTTGTGGGTCATGTTCCTGCCTGCTGGCAGCGGATCTGAGCGCGAGCGTCTCGACCGTGGACTTCGCCGAGCTCGAGCGTTCTGAAGGAGAAGAGGAGAACGTCTACCGTCTACGACGAGCTTGTCGCGAGTTCCAGAATCTGGCTTTGTGCCTCGAGGATTTTCATGGAACGGTTCATCAGACGCGTGGGATTTTTGAGGGTGCGACCCGAGGCTTCTTGCAAAGCGCGCGCCATCCCAGCAATACCACCGAAACCCTCTTTCGAGATTCGATCGAGCAGATAGGGCGCTCTCTGGATCTTCTTTCGACGATCGAACATCCCGAGGACCGTCACCTGGAGGAGGCCTTAGCGATTTTCGACGACGGCGTTGCCAAGATGAGAGGGGCCCGCGATCTTGTAAAATAAATACATCATTCTTTACATTTTTAATTTTTGTGGGACAATTCTAACTTGTATGGCTTACATTTCACAGAACCCCGGACAGTCCCAAATTTTCTCAGGAGTTCCCGCCAGCGAATGGAGCGGAAGTTGGAATTCAGGCATTTCTGGTTGTGCCAATCTGTTTCTCGGGCCAAGGATGGACCCGTCGATGTTTGGTCCGGCGATGTTCGGGATGGATCCTTTTGGGGGATTTTCGACCTCGCTGATGGGCCAGGTTCTGATGAATTTCTTACAAGGACCGGCGCCGTTCGCTTGCCATTGCCCATGCCATCAGTCCACCGGCCTTCACCAACCTCATTACAACATGCCTTACGGACCCAAGCCAGAGGAAGCCATGGACGACCAGCGGGACCTTCCGTCGCCCCCGCCGCGGCCTCAACTCGCACAGCCAAGGACACAACAGCCGGTTCGTCCTCAGGCTCAGCCGGCCAAACCTCAAGCGAAACCTCACCCCCCGGGCAAGCCCGAGGCTAAGCCGGTTTCGCCCACGAAAACCGGTCAGCCGCAGGCCAAGCCGGGACAAGCCGACGCCAAGCCGGGCCAGTCCCAGGTTCAGTCCAAGCCTGTCCAGACTCAAGGTCAAACGGCGGCCAAGCCTGGCCAACCAGAGGCGAAGGCGCAGACTCAGGCCAAGCCTGGACCGGCCAAACCGCAATTTGATGCGAGCAAAACAGCCAGTAGCTTGCACAAGGCCATGCACGGCGGCCTCTTTGGTGCCGGAACTGACGAGGACGCGATCTTTAAAGCTCTCGAAGGCCGTAGCCCGGATGAGATCAAACAGGTCAGAGCTCACTACAAGGAGCACTATAAGAGAGACCTCGACGCCGACTTCAAGAGCGAGATGTCGGGAAAAGACCTTAGCCGTACCCAGTCGCTAATGAAAGGCGATTCGGCCGCCGCCAACGCCACCGCCTTGCGTCAAGCCATGGGAGGCCTGGGTACTGACGAGAAGGCGGTTTTCTCCACCTTGGAAGGCAAGAGCGCTAAGGAGCGTGAGCAGATCGCCGCTGAGTATAAGAAACAGACGGGGCGGACTCTGCAGGCGGACCTCAAAGGCGATATGTCCGGTTCGGACCTCGATCGTGCCAACGCCTTGCTTAAGGGCGATACGGCAAAATCCGACGCGGCTAAGTTGCGAGGCGCTATGGCAGGCCTCGGGACCGATGAAGCGTCCATTATGAAGACGCTGGAGGGCAAGAGCGCCAAAGAGCGCGAGGCTATTGTCGACAGCTATAAAAAAATGTATGGAACGGACTTGAGTAAGGCCCTCAAGTCCGAGCTCTCGGGAAGCCAGTTGACCGAGGCCAAAGCCTTGTTGGCCGGCGACACCGTCAAGGCCGACGCGGCTAAGCTTCGTACCGCAATGGCGGGATTGGGTACCGATGAGGACGCGATCAACGCGGTATTCGCGGGCAAGAGTGCTGAGGAGAGAGCCAAGATCCAGCAAGAGTATAAGAACACTTTTGGTACGGATCTGCATAAGGCTTTAGGTAAAGAACTCTCCGGAAACGATCTCGCCAAGACCAAGATCTTGATGGAGCACGGAAAGCTCTCCGACGCGCAGGAACTCAAGTTCGCCATGGAAGGCTTGGGTACTGACGAGGAGGCGGTGCGTCGTACTCTCGAGGGCAAGAGCAAAGAAGAGATCGCGAAGATCAAGGACGATTATCGGAAAGAGACAGGTCGAGAGTTGACCGCGGATCTCAAATCCGACATGACTGGGCGGGACCTCTTCGATGCGACCCAGGCTCTTAAGGGCAAGCCGACCACCTTGGAAGAGTCGGTGGAACGCCTCAATGAAAGGCATCAGTATGAGCGGGGTGGAGAGAGCAACTCTTTCGGGCGCGGGGTGGTCGACCTCTTTTCCGACCATGGCGAACGGCTGGATTCAAATGTTGCCGCGAGCAATGAGAGTCTACAACGGGTTCGAGACCTCGAAGCCCAAGGACGGACTCAGGAGGCGGCGGCGGAGAGGGCCCGATTAGAGCGCCTCGTGGGCTACTCCAACGCCGACGTCGATAGCGTTCGAGAGGCCAAGGATAGCGCGGCTGATGTCGCAGGTACCGTGGCCGCCACGGCAGCCGGCGTGGTGGTTATCGCAGTCACCGCGGGAACGGCCACACCGCTGGTCGCGGCGGGCATGGCTGCGGCCACCGGAGGCTCGGCTCGAGTGTTGGTCTCGGGAGCGATCCAGGGTGAGGCCTATGGGCTCGAGCAGGGCTTTTCCGACTTCGGACGCGGAGCCATCGATGGCGGAACCGCTATCATTGGAGCTGGCTCGGGTCGCGTAGCCACGACAGCGGCTACTGAGACAGCGGAGGCTGTGGCTCGTAATAGGATCCTTTCCACTGGTGTACGTCAAGGGATCCGTGACGGCGCTGTGGAGGGGACCATCGGCGGTGCCGCTCAGTCCCTGATCGATGAGAGGACCTGGGACGGCGATTTCGCTAGCGGCATCACCAACGTCTTGTCGCAGACCGCGATAGGGACCGTCACCGGCGGGGTCACCGGTGGAGGCACAGCTCAGGTCATGGAATCCGGCTCAGCGGCCATCCGAGGGATCCGAGAGAACCTGGGCGGTGGAGGCGGCCGAACCGCCAACGAGTTTGGCGCGGACCTTCGTGAGCAAGGCTGGCAGATCAAATCCGATGACCGCAACGCCACGATGGTCGGGGACATCCACGGCCGTGAGGTGATGTTCGAGGTCACCGATCCAAGAACGGGCCAGGTCTCCACCCGTCGAGGGATCGTGGACGCGCAAGACCTCGAGGGAAACAGCTCGATGTTCCACCTGCGTGGACAAGAGGGCGAGTTCAACAACAACTTCATCGATAACATGGCAGTGCGTCCGCGCCCGAGTTCCACCCCCGAGCCGCACCCTGTACGCCAGCTTGAGGAGCCAGCGCTAGCTCCGGAGCCGGGCCCCACGCGCAATATCGAGGAGCCCCTTTCCGTGACGGGAACTCGGGCGGAGGGGTTGCAAGGCGGCCGCGGGCTTACCGACGGCCCGACCGACGCGCAAATTCTTCAGATGGTTGAGAACTTCCCCGACTCGGGCCTGCGGCAAAGGTTCGTCAATCAGGAGAACTTCGGCTCGCTGAATCCTATCGATCAACTCGAAGTTCTGCGCATGGCCGACCGCCATCCCCCCGCCCAAGGCTTCTTTGACAAGCTAGTCAACGGTCGGCGCCCGAGTTCCGTGGAGGAAAATCTCCAACGTTTGATCCGCGAGGGAAAGATGCAGGCCGTCGGGCGTGACGGAGAGAGCTTACTCCAAAATCTTCAGAAGCTTGAAGGCCAGCGGATGTATCCTGGACTCGACGGCGATAAAATTTTCGTGGACGCTCTGGACACTGTCGCGAATCCAGGACGTATCAGCCAAGGTAATCGAGGAACTTGCTCGGCCACCAGTGTGCAGTACATCCACGCGAGAAGGGACCCTTCAGACTACATCCGCGTGATGGCGGAACTGACCGGCGAGAAAGGCCAGGCGACGCTGCGCGGCGGCGGCACCATGGTCTTGAACAGATCCGCGCTGGCCTCAGACGGGAGCGGGCGGCGTGTCAGTGACCGACTCTATCAGGATTCCGCCATGAATCACGCCAGCGCCGATAATCTCTTTTACGACAACAAGGCTGGAAGCTGGCTCTCATCCAAGGGCGGCCATGTTGATGCGAACGGCAAGATTCAGTATTCGGGCCTGTACGACACCGACGCTCAGAAGCTAATGAATGACGCGTTCGGAGAGAACTACACCTCTCACCGTTTTCAAGGAACAGACAGCGACCAGGCCAGAGAGCTCTTTCGCCAGCGGCTCCAAGGCCAGGTCGAAAGTGGTGAGCCTCTTCACTTGAGTATGAAGTGGGGTAAGGAGCTCTTCGGGTCCAAGCATAGTTACCATGCCCTCGTCGCCGAGGGCATGGACGACAAGTTCGTCTATCTGAGGAATCCCTGGGGTAAGTCGGAAAATGCGAGCGTTCTGACTGGTCCACGCCGAAAACTGGTGGACAAGGAGGGTGGGGTAAAGATCGACCACGAGACATTTTTCGCGAATTTGGATAGCTATCGCCATACTCCGGTCAGCGGCCCTGACCGTGCCGTCAGTCGACTACAGGACCTTGTGCGCGACGCTGATATCGGATTGGGTAAAGAATGGCGAGAGCCGTCATTCTACGAAGGCAAGCTCCGAGGCGTGTTCACCGACTTTAACTTCGACCGTATCCCGCCTGGCGCTAGAGAAGGATTCTACCGAGAGCTTCTGCAGAAGGCTGACGTTGTTTCGTATGGCCAGGCGGATCTCGCTCAACTAGGGGAACTCCAGGGGATCTTCCAGAAATACGGGGTCGACGACTACGATCCACTTGCGATTCTCAGTCATAGGCCATCCTGATACAAAGAGTTAACAGCCTCTTTACCTCTCGGTAACATTGCGAGCTTCCATTGCAGAATGTTTTCAGGGTCCCCTGCTATCTTGGATACAAGATAAGCGAAGTGAGGAATTCGAAATGGCCACAACGGAAAATCGCCGAGAGAAGAAGTGGGACAGAAAGAAGATGTTATGGAATCTTCGCCGCAACCTTCCCCAACCCGCTCCTGTCGCCGTCGTTGCCGAACCCGCGGTTACTGTGGCGGCCAGCCTCGCTTCCTAATTTTCTCACCATGACATAGAGGCTCCTAAGAGTCCGGTCTTTATTCACTTATGAGGTCGCATCTTTAATGTCAGGAAGGTTCCTGTATGGCGGCTCTCACACTCACTCAAAACTCCAACGCTTCACCTCGAGTTCTCTCGCGGACGTTAGTTCAGGACTCAAGGCGCTCTTCGAATTCCTCGAGTGCCCTTGAGCACATTCGGGCTCACGTTCAAGACGAGGTTCAATGGACCCAGCAGGCCAACGAAGACGGAATTCACCTCCGTCAGAACGCGGTTTCGATCTTCAAAACTGCCGAAGTCTCCGAGCCCAAAGGCACGGTGGTCATGTATCATGGCTTCACGGCTGGACCCTGGCAGTACAAGGAGATGGCCGAACAGCTCCATCAAGAGGGTTTCAACGTCTACGCACCGCGCATGCCTGGGCACGGCTTGGTGGACGAGTCGGGGAAGCCATGGCGTAAGGAGATCCCTGATGCTGGGGAAGGCAAAGTCTGGACCGAGTTCATCGACGAGACGATCGAAGATGCCGAGAATTTAGGAGCTCCTGTCTACACGGTTGGACTGTCCGGTGGTGGCGGAGTGGCCCTGCAGTCTGCCAAACGCCATGAGGAGGTTAAGGGGGTCGCGGCCTTGGCTCCTTTTGTCGGTGGAGATGCTCCCGTGGGTCTGTTTCTACCGGTATTGAGCCTGGTCGACACGGTGACTTTCGGACTTTTTGGGAAGCTGCTCAACGCCATTCCTATGGGTAAGGCCAAGCCTTCCGCTGACGATGATCCTACCCCCCGTACCCCGGCCACTTTGGGGCAGGCGATAGCAATGTATCGGGTTGGAGCAAACGCGAAAGAGGTCGAGCAACCGGTACAGCTTCTAACCACGGCCAAGGACAAGGTGAGTGGTGTGAGGGAGAACCGGAAGCGTTATGAAGGCGGAGCTGGACCCGAGAACAACGGTTGGTATCACTTCCCAGCCGAAGAGAAGGTTAAGCACGCCATGCTGAGTCGCCTGGAGAATCCCAACACCGCCTCAATAGAAACCTTAGAGGAGGTCGTTTCTGACTTCATCGTCGAGGGGACCACAACGACTCGTCTGCCTGAGTAGATACGGAGCGGCGGTGCCCTCCGATCCAGAACGCTTCGCTTTCGATTCTAGTTTGCGCAAACGATAGCTCTAGAAAAGAAAAGAAGCCCTAATTGGGCTTCTTCTGGTGCCGAAGGACGGATGGCCGCCTTTGGCGGAGCGGCGCTTCGCGCCTTGTGAACCGACATCTTGTCGAGTCGGCGGTTCGATTCCGTTCTGGGTAACATACCTGGAGAAAAGCAAAAAACTCCGCTTTTGACGGAGTTTTCTTGGTGCCGAAGGACGGAATCGAACCGCCGACACAGCGATTTTCAGTCGCTTGCTCTACCGACTGAGCTACCTCGGCAGACCCATAAAGGGTGGCCCGGGTTTCCCCGGGCCGGTGGCGGGAGCGACGGGATTTGAACCCGCGATCTCCTGCGTGACAGGCAGGCGCCCTGAACCGCTAGGCCACGCCCCCACATATTTGTCCCTTATGGACCGGAGTTTGTCACCACTCCGGCTTTTGGGCGGAAGAGGACTCGAACCTCCAACCCCTTGCATGTGACGCAAGTGCTCTACCATTGAGCTATCCGCCCGTTCGGTGGCCCCCATTATAGCAAGTGAAAGACCCGTGTCAAGGACTTCCTAACGCGAATTATCGTGCGATTGCACAAAATTTTTCAATAGCCGGGCCCCCTCTCGGGTCTCTAAGGATTCGGGATGAAACTGGACTCCCTCGATGGGGAGGGACTTGTGCCGCAGCCCCATGATCTCACCGTGCGAGGTCCAGGCCGAGACCACCAGCTCCTCGGGTAGACTTTCCTCTTCCACTACCAGACTATGATAGCGAGTGGCCACCAACGGGTTGGTCAGGCCTTGGAAGACTCCTTTGCCGTCGTGATAGACCGAGGAGACTTTCCCGTGCAGCAAGCGAGGTGCTCCGATCACCTTGCCTCCAAAGGCCTCGGCCATGGCCTGGTGGCCCAGGCAGACTCCCAGACGGGGTGACCGAAGTTCTTGATCTCCCATCAGCTCCACTGAGATTCCGGCGTCCTCCGGTCGGCCCGGGCCCGGAGAGACAACCACCAAAGCTGGAGACTTTTGATGAACACCGGCAAGGTCGATCTGGTCGTTTCGCACGATCTCGAGCTCGTACTCTTCGGCGCAAAATGAGCCCAGAACTTGAACCAGGTTGTAGGTAAAAGAATCGTAGTTGTCCAGGACCAGTAAGGTCGGTTTCATTGTGCGTTTCCTCCGAAGCTCTGCTCGGCCATGTCCACGGCTTGCCGAATGGCGGCAAGTTTATTCATCGTCTCATCCCACTCTTTGGCTGGATCCGAGTCGGCCACGATTCCCGCACCGGCCTGCATGGTGGCCCAACCGTCCTTGAGCATCAGGGTACGGATGGAGATGCAGGTGTCCAGACTTCCCCAGTTTCCGAAGTAGCCCACGGCACCAGCGTAGAACCCTCTAGGATGGTCCTCGAGCTCGTCGATCAACTGGATGGCGCGGATTTTAGGAGCGCCTGACACGGTGCCAGCGGGGAAGGCCGAGCGAACTAGGTCGAAGGCTGTCTTGTCGGGTCGTAGCCGACCTTCCACTCGGCTGACCATGTGCATCACGTGGGAGTAATACTCCACCTCGGAGTAACGGGGGACCTCGACCGAGCCGTATTCACACACACGTCCCAGGTCGTTTCGCCCCAGATCGACGAGCATCAGGTGCTCGGCCCGCTCCTTAGGATCGTGGAGCATATCTTCCTCGGCCTCGTGGTCCACCGCCTCGACGCCGGTTCGCACCCGTGTCCCCGCGATGGGACAGACCACCGCGCGCTGTCCGGTCAACTGGACCAGCATCTCCGGTGATGAGCCGACCAGCTGATAGTCGACGAAATCTAAGAGGAAAGTATAGGGAGAAGGGTTCAGCATGCGCAGGGCGCGATAGATGGAGACGGCGTCGACCCAAGTTTTGCGGTGGACCTGCTGAGACAGCACCAGTTGAAAGATGTCGCCTCGGCGAATGTACTCTTTCGTCTTCTCCACCTTCTTCATGAAGGCTTCTCTTGGAGTGAGAAAATTCTCTTCGGGCTTAAAGTCGGCTGGTTTTTCGGCCTCGGGTACCGTGATCGCCTGAGTGGTCCGTTCTTGCAGCGCGCGCAGACGTTCAAGACCCTGTTGATAGGCGGCTTGCGCCTGCTCCTCGGTATGGGAAGGGTCGACGACGACCACCACCACGCCGGTGATAACTTGAGCGACATGATCGAAGATGAGGCAGCGCTTGCACTTGAGAAAGGCGTGTTGAGGGTCGGTCGCGGGCGGATATTTTGCCGGCCGCGGCCCGACGGCCGGCTCGATGGAGCGGATCGCCTCCCATCCGAGATGGCCCACGGCGCCCCCCCAGAAGCGAGGAAGGTCGCCGGGGGCTTCGACGCTTTCCATGGGCAGAATGCTCGCCAGCCACTCCAAAGGATCGGAGTCGGCGGGTGGCACGAGTCGTTCCGACTGATCCGCGAAGCCGAGGAACGAGTAGCGCCCGGTCGACTCACCTTTCTCCACGCTCTCGAGGAGAAATCCGAGCTCGCCCGGCCTTTTGACCTTCAGAAATAGCGACAGCGGAGTGTCGAGGTCGGCCGAGAGCTGAACCGTCAGTGGGATGACCTTCGAGCCGCGTGATCGCGCGGCTTGAAAATCGGCGTAGGGAGTGACTTGCCCTAGAGCGATGGATGTTGCCATAGGTGCGGAACTTGCTCGATAAAAGACCTTTTCCTTCGCAGATTTTCCTATCGCCAATATTCTGACCCAAAGATTTAACTCGATGTTCGTCACTCTTCGAGAGGCTATCATGGTAGGCTGAGCCTATGGACGAGGACATCAAAAAATCTTTGAAAGAGATTAAAGAGGAGCTCAAGACGCACAGAGAGCTTCTCCTGGAACATGGCGAGATTCTCAGCGAGCATAGCAAGATACTCACCGAGCATAGCGAGCAGTTTGCGAAGCATAGTGCGCATCTGGAAAGGCATGACGACAAACTAGAAAGCATTGATCGGCGTTTCGACCAGTTCCGTGAGGAGATACGTCGGGACTCCGAGGAGTATCGTGAAGAGATGCGTCGGGATTCTGAGAAGTATCGTGAGGAGATGCGTTGGGATTTTGAGAAGTTCCGTAAGGAGATGCGTGAGCAGCGTCGTCAGGACTTTGAGGAGTTTCACCGTAGCGTGGACCTCATTCGTGAGGACATACGCAGTGACTTTCGTGTTTTCAACGAGCGAGGGAAAGAGCAGAACGGACTCCTGGAAGAGCACGAGGGGCGCCTCGAAGGACTGGAGGAAGGCTTCGACGAGCATGACAGACGCCTTCACCAACTAGAAAAATCTGCCTGAGAAGTTGTGAGCGAGTTCGCCGACTCCAGGAGTTGAATCGGTTATTGTGAACCCCTAGAGACCCAACCGGAAACCCTCCCGTCACCAAGCTTGTCCATTATCGTGCATGCAAAACCGTATGATTGTTGCCAAATATTCTTGATATTACGCAAAATCATCCAGTTCCGCCTACCCGAAATGTCCGTCGCTTGACTCGGTCCGGGTCTCCGGTTGGGCCTCTAGATTCCAGAGCCGGGGGTTTTATGGCAGTCGAAAAGAGCCGAGTGTCGGAGTTTTCCGTTCAGACCCTGCCCAGAGGCGGACTGCTGGTCGAGGGCGGGCGTCTCCGTTTGCAGATCGGAGCCTATCCGGAAACGATCAAGGACACCATGAAGTCCGAGAAGGGCGTGCCTGATCTCTATCTTTTACCGGACGATCTTTTCGATACCAATCGCGGCGTCAGCAATAACGAGCTAGAATTTCCCGTCTACTTTAACTTCTTCATCAAAGGGCAGCGTTGCTGTTTTCTCTGCCATCCTCATCAGGTTCGACCCATGGTTCGAGTCTTGAGAGAAGCGATCTTCGGACCTTTCAAACTCTTTCTGGAAAAGGAGTACCCGGAAGGCGCGTCCGCCGCGGCGTTTCCCGACATGCCGCGAGAGATGGCCTTCTATAAGGAAGACCCCAAGATTCCCGGAGGCCGATTGCGCCTCAAGCATATGGTCAGTTTTCAGATTTTTGAGAGTGATGGAACCGCGGAGATTGACGGTGTGAAGGTGACCTCGCTGGGTCGGAATCGCTATCGGTTGCAAGAAGGAGAGCAGTCGATCGAGTGCGAGTTTCGTCCCGACCGGGATGCGCCAACCTTGACCTCTTTAGAGACCCAGGATTGTGAGCTTGGCTTCTACGCACCACCCAACTTCGGTATCACCGTGATCGGGAGTGGACACGGCTTCGATGTCGAGTCGAAGACCTCCGGTTTCATCATCTGGATCGACGGTAAAGGGATTTTGGTCGATCCGCCGGTCGACTCCACCCTTTGGATGCAGCGCGATCGTATCAACCCCAGACTGATTACCGATCTGATTCTCACCCACTGCCACGCCGACCACGACTCCGGAACCCTACAGAAAGTCCTGGAGGAGGGGAGGATCCGCATTCACAGCACGGAGACCGTGATGGCGAGCTTCGTGGCCAAGTACACGGCTCTGACGGGGCTTACCCCCAAGGACTTCCGCCAGCTTTTCGAGTTCAGTCCCTTGCGGATCGGAGCCCCTGTGACCATCGCGGGAGGCCGTTTTGTCTTTCGCTACACGCTGCACCCGATCCCCACGCTCGGCTTCGAGGTCGAGTTTGAAAAAGAGTCGTTTTACTACTCTTGCGACACGCTCTACGACCCCGACCTGATCGCTGGGCTGCACGAGCGCGGAATTTTGTCTAAAGGGCGAATGGAGGATCTTCTCAACGTTCCATGGCACAGCTCGCTGATTCTTCACGAAGCGGGTATCCCACCGATTCATACTCCTATGAATGTGTTGGCTTCTCAACCAGACGAGGTGAAGAAACGAATGTTTCTGACCCACGTTTCGGCAAGCGCCATTCCACCGAATAGTGGACTGAAGCTGGCCGACACAGGGACCGCGAACACTATGGAAATTCCGGTTCCGACCCCGGAAAAAAGCTTAGCCTCGAGGATTCTCGACGTGGTTTCCCATATCGACCTCTTCTCCGACCTGAAGTTGCGCAAAGCGGCCGAGCTTCTAGCCATCACTCATCACGAGGTGGCGGAGGCCGGCCAGATCATCATCGAGCGGAACAGCTACGGTTCTAAGTTTTTCATGATTCTCTCAGGGGTGGTGGAGGTGCTGCATGAAAGCTTACCTCGCCGGCTCTTTTTCTCTCGCTACGACTACATCGGAGAGACAGCGTTGATTCTAGACCAGCCGCGCAACGCCGACATCGTGGCTCGGACGCGGACGGAGCTTTTGACCATCGATAGGGAAGACTTCCTTCGTTTCGTGCGCGGAACCTCGATCCCCGACATCGTGCGACGACTGGACACCAATCGGAGCGTGGGGGCGCGCTGGACCTTCGAAAAGCATCGCAACCTGTCCGCCTTGTCGTCGTGGCAGATGAATACCTTGCTGGGCGCCATGGTGGCGGTGGACATAGCAGCGGGGATGGATCTGTATGAGGTGGGGGACCCCATCGAGGCCTTCTATCTGCTCGATAGCGGCTCGGTGAAAGTGTCGCGCCGCGACGCTGAAGCGGTCTATGGGCCGGGCGCGCTGTTGGGAGAATTTGGACCGCGCCTGGAGCTTGAACGCCACAGTTCCAGTGCGCGTACCAAGACCCCGGTTCATGCCTATCGTATCGACCTGGAGGATATCAAAGACTTTTTCCGGTCCAATCCGGGCACGTTTGTTCGAATGTCGAAAAACGATGCGGAGCATCTGCGACGCGGGGGGGATAGCTAGTGTTGGAAGCTGTTTCTAAAAGTTTGGCCGAGCGAGTGGCCGAATGGGAGTTTCATCCCGAGATCTACATCTATCCGACGCCACGAATGTACTCTCGGCTCGAGAGTTTCAGTTTCGACCAGCTCGAGCTGACCTCGGAACTCAATGTCTACGTCCACGTTCCCTTCTGTCGCCAGTTCTGCACCTTCTGCGGATACTTCAAGACGATGTACGACGTGTCGCTTCAAGAGCAGTTCGTCGACGCCGTGATCGCCGAGATCGGGCTGCGCTCGCGCTGCCTTGAGGATAAGGTGGTCAAGACGCTGCACTTTGGCGGTGGAACTCCTTCACTTTTGACCCCGGAGCAGCTGGGTCGAATCGTCGCGGCCTTAAAAGACGTCAACCCCAGGATTCTCGAGACATGCCTGGAGGTTAGTATCGAGGCCACTCCCGAGTCGATCGAAAAAGAGAAGTTCCTCGCCTATCACCAGGCCGGAATCAATCGGGTCAGCATGGGGGTTCAATCCCTGGTCGATGCCGAGGTCCGCCTGGCCAACCGCTGTGTGGAAGTTGAACGTGACGCGGTGTCGATGCTGTCCGAGGCTGTCACGCTCTTGCGCGACATCGGCGTTCCGGATGTGGTAGTGGATCTGATGATCGGTATCGAGGAGCAGACCATCGAGTCTTTTGAAGAAACGCTTCGCAGCACCCTCGCCCTCCGGCCCGAAACAGTCCAACTCTACGCCCTCGGCGTGATGCCTCAGACGGCATTGGGCCGAAGACGCCCTCCCAAGCTCATGCCGGGTCCAGAGATCTATCATTGCTACGAATTGGGACGACAGCTTTTCTCGGCAGCCGGATATCGTCGGGATTCCCACGACCGCTACACTCTTCATCCGGTGAACGGCTTTTTGCAAGGCGACTTCAATATCCGCGGGATGAGTCTCGTCGGGCTTGGAGCCGGAGCACGGAGCTACGCTCAGAATATGCATGTGCGCAACACCTACACTGCATTGAACGGCCGTAAGGCGCTTTTGGAGTATATGGCCAACGTCACGGCGGGTCGTCACTCGGTGGAATGCGGGGTGAGTTTGGATCAGGATGAACGAATGCGCCAGTACGCCATCGGTCATATCCAGGCGCTCAACGCGGAGGAGTTCCAGAGACGATTTGGATCTCGCTACGAGGAGGCGTTTCCCGAACTCCACCGGCAGATGCTCGATCTAGGGCTGGCGGTCTGGGACGAGCCGTTCTGGAAGCTGACCGAGCACGGCCTTCTCTTTCGCGATCTTCTGGGACGTTCGATGTTCTCCGCGAGGGCTGATGAACTGGAAAACGCGTATCGTTCCTAAAGAAGATTCCCACCGCGTCGTCATCGTCTTCGGTCTGGCCGCCAGTGGGAAGTCGACCCTGGCTCAGGCTCTCGGCAGACGCCTGAGCTTAAGGGTCGTCCATCCCTCGGGCATACTTCGAAACCTGATGGATGGTGGCGTGGCCGCTCCGGAGCGTCCCCGAGCCAACGACGGATACTGGGAGTCGTCGGAGGGCGCCCGACGCTTGTCGGAGCGACTTCACCACGAGGTTCCGGTGGACGTGGCGACAACTCAGGTCCTACTCGCGGAGATCGACCGGGGTGAGGTGGTTATCGACAGCTGGTCTCTTCCATGGCTTAGCCCGGTCGGATTCAAGATCCACTTGAAGGCGGAACTCACGACGAGAGCTGAACGTGCGGCGGGGCGGGGGGGACAGAGTCTCGAGCAAGCGCGCCAACGGATCGCCACCAAGGATCAGGAGACGCGACAGCTCTTTCTACGGCTCTACGGCTTTGACATCTTCCACGATTTCGAAGAGCGCTTCCATCTCACCATCGACACCGATGGACGAAGCTCAGATGAGGTGGAAGAATTCGCGGTGGCGGCCCTGACAGGCTAGAGAGCTACTCCTTTGGTAAAAAGACGTGAAAGTTGGTTTTCAGCGTGAGCTGGTTGCGAACCGTGCTCGATGCCTCACGCCCGTTGCCAAGCGCGACGGAGATGTGTCCGTGAGGGAGGCCAGGGCCTTTGTCCCAAATCACGACAGCGCCGGCGGGTAGCGACTTGAGCTGGTCCTTCGAGACTTTCACTTCTTTGAAACGCTTGTTGTTTTGAAAGTTGTCGAGGGCCATGTAGGCGGAGGCCTCGCGTTGGACGGGCATGCCCATGGCCTCCATCGTATCGTTAACCCCTTTGAGGCATAGCCCTGGCGTGTTGATGCGGCGAGCGGTCTTCTCGGCTTGGGCTGCGAATTTTTTACCGAATTCCGTTCCCTTGACGTTGGAGAGGTCGGTTGTGGGAGCAGCCGATTCTGAGGGAGAAGAGCTCCCCCCGGTCGCTGCGGCTTGAGAGTTCGGAGAGCCACCCAGGAAGTTCTCCACGCCGGTGCCTCCCGGGGAGCCCCCGAAGTTTGCCCCTGAGGGAGACATACCGCCACCCATAGACCCGAGGAGTTGCTGGAAGAGCATCTGCATCATAGCCATCATCTGAAGCATCATCTCTTGCTGGGGAGCGAAGTTGAAACCCTGGTTTGGTATGGCGGGTCCTCCCATTGGGAAAGCTTGGGGATTCATCGCGGAAAAGCCTGGAACGTTCATATTCATCGACGGTTCTCCTCAATCAAGTGTCTTGGGGAGAACATAGCAGGCTCGGATGGCCTGTACGTGGACACGAAAGCAGAGATGTGAATAGGATGTAACACCGTCTTGCCGGTAGACTTATACCCGGAACTTTCAGCGAGTGGTGGGCAACGTCAAAGCAAGCGCCGCGGCGACGACAGCGGCTGTCTCGACCCGCAGGGTCAAGGGGCCCAGGGAGACCCGTTTCCCCCGACCTTGCAGCTCCTCGAGTTCTGACGATGAGAATCCCCCCTCGGGACCGATCAAGAGAGTGAAGCGGTTTCGGGGATGTCGGAACAGCTCGGGAGGGGAGGCTCCGTCATGGTGGCAGTAGACGGTGGTCGCGGGATCGGTTTCGCGCAGAAAGTCCTCCAGCGGACGTGGGGCGGATATCTGTAAGGGAACGAGTCGATTGGCCAGGGCGCTAGCGGATTTGGCGATCTGATCCCAGCGTAGAAGTTTGGAGGAGGAGGGGAGACCGCGTTCGGTTCGTTCAGTCTCCAGCGGAATCAGTCGAACGGCTCCCAATTCAGCCATTTTTTCCAAAGCGTTTTCGAAACGTTGCCCTTTGCAGAGCGCGAGCCCGACTTCCAGATGGATGGGAAGGGGGGCGACGGCGATCCAGTCCTCGATCTTGCGGGATTGCGTTTCATCAACGACCTCACAAAGCCATGAGCGACTCTTGCCGTCGAGCGCGGCCCATTGGTCTCCCGGACGCAGACGCAGCACCCGAAAGAGGTGGTGGGCAGCCTCCTGGCTTGGCCGGACCGAGCGATCGACGAAGGCCGAGGGGGAGAGATAGATCCGCGGGACGCGGTTCACGACCGTTCGGGAGCCAGGAAGTGGTAGGAGACCCAGTCGTTCTCCTGACGCTTGGTGACCAGAGTACATCCGGCCTCAGTGAAGGCGTCCACCACTCGCTGAGCGCGCTTTTCCACGATTCCCCCTAAGAGGATATGCCGGTCGGCCACGGCGACCAACTTTTGGCAGAGAAGATTGAGGATATCGGCTGTCAAGTTCGCCACCAGAAAGGGATAACGCGGACCGGTGGCGTGGTCGTCCGGGCCGGGAGGTTTGGGCACGTCGGTCTCTTCGACCCGGAATTGAGCGCTGGAGAACCCATTACGTTCGAGATTCACGCCAGCTACCTTGACCGACACAGGATCGCGGTCGGTGGCGACAACCTTAGGGCAGCCCAGAAGAAGCGCTCCGATGGCCAGAATCCCGGAGCCCGTTCCGTAATCTAGTAGGCCCCCTTGTCCCCACTCCGGACCCTCGGCTAAGGCTTCTAGGCCGAGAAGGCAAAGCCGGGTGCTTTCGTGATATCCCGTGCCGAAAGCCGAGCCAGGATCGATACGTAAGATCGTACGTCCCCGGGCCATCTCCGCTGGCGGGTCTTCCCAGGAGGGGGCGACCACCAGGCGATTTCCCACGGTGAAGGGGTGGTAGAATTCTTTCCAGTTTTCAGCCCAGTCTTCGTCGCGAATCTCGCCACCGGTGGTGACCTTGGCGCCTACCGCTTCGAGCTCGGTGCGAAGTTTGGCAAGCCGGGCTTCGTGCTCACCTTCGAGCGGAAAGTAAAGCCGCCAGAGAACGTCGGGCAGTTCTCGATGAACCTCCCAGCCTTCGAAACCGTGGCTCTCCAGCACGGTCTCGACCCAGGGGGAGTCCTCGGATTGATGCTCGATGTCGACTTCGAGCCAGGGAAGGTTAACCAAAGATGGCATCTTTGATCCGGGTGAAGAAACTGGGCTCGGCGTCCTGAGAGCCAGCCTCGGCGAACTCCTTGAGAAGCTTCTTCTGCTTGGAGTTGAGTTTGGTCGGTATCATCACCTCAATCACCACGTGCAGGTCGCCGTGGCTGTTACGACCTAGCCGCGGCATACCTTTCCCTTTGATCCGAAAGATAGTGTTGTTCTGCGTACCGTGCGGAATGTTCAGGGTTTCTTCTCCGCCGCCCAGCATGGGGATTTTGACTTTTTCCCCAAGAGCGGCATCGGTGAAGCGGATTTTGAGTTTGTAGACCAGGTCGTCACCGCGACGCTCGAAGTCGG
This sequence comes from Selenomonadaceae bacterium, assembly GCA_037189585.1. GTDB lineage: Bacteria > Vulcanimicrobiota > Xenobia > Xenobiales > JADMJV01 > JAEXNA01. Next base: position 237,857 of record JBBCJA010000013.1, read on the forward strand.
GGTGATTTTCCACGTCGATGGCAAGATAAAGGTCGCCCGCGGGTCCTCCCATCCGGCCGGGACCGCCCTCGCCTTCGATCCGGATCATCCGACCGGTGTCGATGCCCGCTGGGATTTTCACTTCGAGGGTACGTTTCTTGGCTACCGTTCCGCGGCCCGAACATTCCGTACATGGGTCGGTGAGCTGGCGCCCTTCGCCTCCGCAGGCCGCGCAGGGCGCCGACTGGGTCAGACGACCGAACGGAGTGGAGATCTGCTGATGGATCTGCCCGGTTCCGTGACACTCCCGACAGTTTCGAAAGCCGTCCGATGTGGCGGCACGGCGTCCGTCGCACTTCGAACATGTGACGTCGGAGTTGAGTTCGAGCTCCCGGGTGGCGCCGCGATAGGCCTCCTCTAGAGAAACCGCGACCGCGGTTCGAAGGTCGGGCCCGCGCATCGGACCGCGTCGTTGGCGGCGTCCGCCACCCCCCATGTCGAAGATCGCCTCAAAGATGTCGCCGAAGCCGAAGCCGCCTCCGCCAAAGCCTCCCGGGCCTCCCGGACCGTTGGCTCCCGGAGCCTGTCCGTACTGGTCGTAGTAAGCGCGTTTCTCGTCATCGGAGAGGACGCTGTAGGCCTCGTTGATCTCCCCGAATTTCTGCTCGGCCTCCTTTTTGTCGGTGGCCACATCGGGGTGATACTGGCGCGCCATCTTTTTGAAGGCGCTTTTGATTTGGGCTTTGTCGGCATCGCGGGAGATACCGAGAACCTCGTAATAGTCGCGGCTCATAGTCTCTGTATGAATAACAACCGAGTGATGGCCGTGTCTATTGGCGAAGTGTTAGAGTTAACGGATCTACTCGTCTTTGTTGAACCAGTCGAAGAGGTCTTCGTCTTCCGGCTCCTCACCAGCGGGCTCCGCGGCGCCACCGCCGTCATCGGGTCCAGAGCCAGCGGGACCTGCGCCGCCTCCGACTCCGGCAGAAGCCATGGCCGCGTCCACATCCACACCGGCCTTTTTAGCCGCGTCGGCGGCGCGAGCGCCTCCGGTTGAGAGATAAGCCTCGGTGGAAATGGCGTACATCGCGTCCTTGAGAACCTTGGTGCACTCTTTGATTCGTTCGTTCTCGTAAGTCTGCAGCGCCATGCGGAGGCGGTCGATCGAATCGCGCAACCGGCGTTGTTGGTCGAAGGTCATCTGCTGGGCTAACTCGCGCATGGTGCGTTCCGCCGTGTCGAGCTCGACATTGGCTCGGTTACGAACGGTCGCCTCGGCGCGGCGCCGAGCATCTTCCTCGGCGTAGATGGCCGCCTCTTTAACCATCGTGTTGATCTCTTCTTGAGTCAAGTTGGTAGGGGACTGAATGACGATCTTCTGTTTGTTGTTGGTGGCCATGTCTTTGGCCGAAACGTTCACGATACCGTTGACGTCGATGTCAAAGCGAACTTCGATCTGAGGTACGCCGCGGGGTGCCGGGGGAATGTTTCGCAGCTCGAAGCGTCCCAAGGACTTGTTGTGGCTGGCGATGTCGCGCTCGCCCTGCAATACGTGGACTTCCACCACTGTCTGGCCGTCGGTGGCGGTGGTGAACACGCGAGTTTTATCGACGGGGATCTGAGTGTTGCGCTCGATCAACTTGGTGAACACCCCGCCCATGGTTTCGATGCCGAGCGACAGCGAGGTCACGTCGAGCAACACCATGTCCTTGACCTCACCAGCCATCACGGCACCCTGGACGGCGGCGCCCATGGCCACCACCTTGTCCGGATCGATATCCTTGGAAGGCTCTTTCCCGAACAGTTGGCGCACTTTATCTTGAATGGCCGGCATGCGGGTCGAACCGCCGACCAGAAGGACTTTGTGGATCTCGTTTTTGCCCAGCCCGGCGTCTTCGAGAGCCTGCAGAGCAGGCTCGGCGGTCTTTTCCACCAAGTCGCTCGTCAGCTCTTGAAAACGGGTCCTGGTCAGTTCCATGTCAAGGTGCTTGGGACCGGAGGCGTCAGCGGCGATAAACGGCAGCTTCACCTGGGTGGAGGACTCGGTGGAGAGCTTGATCTTAGCGTTCTCGGACGCTTCTTTGAGGCGCTGCATGGCCACGCGGTCGGTACGCAGGTCGATCTGAGAAGCTTTACGGAATTCATCCACCAGCCAGTCCATGATGCGCTGGTCCCAGTCGTCTCCGCCGAGACGAGCGTTACCGGCGGTGGACTTGACCTGGAAGATGCCGTCCCCGAGTTCGAGGATCGAGACATCGAAGGTTCCTCCGCCGAGGTCCCAAACCAGAACGGTCTCGTTTTTCTCGGTTTTGTCCAGTCCGTAGGCAAGACAGGAGGCGGTGGGCTCGTTGATGATGCGGACGACCTCGAGACCTGCGATGGATCCGGCGTCCTTGGTGGCTTGTCGCTCGGAGTCGTTGAAGTAGGCGGGAACGGTGATGACCGCTTTTTCCACCGGGAAACCCAAGTAGGCCTCGGCATCGGCTTTGACCTTCTGCAAGACCATGGCCGAGATCTCTTGGGGGGAGTAAGAACGGTCGTCGATATTGATGCGCGAGTCCGTGCCCATCGAGCGCTTGACCGAGATGATGGTTCGCTCCGGGTTGGAGATGGCTTGGCGCTTGGCCACCGAACCGACGAGGCGGTCGCCGTTACGAGAGAAGCCGACCACGGACGGAAATAGAAAGTCACCCTCCGCGCTTGGAATGACGGTGGGCACACCGCCTTCCACCACCGAGATGAGACTGTTGGTCGTCCCTAAGTCGATCCCTACGATTTTGCTCACGCCTTGACTGCTCCTTAATCTCTAGGTAGAGGGGTAAAGTTTGCTAGGGGTTCGGGTCCGCTGAAGCGGTTTCCTCGTGTCCTGTTCCGGAGACGGGAGAGGCGGTCGCCGGCTCCGATGTCTCCTGAGGCTCGGGTGCCGCGACCACCACCGTGGGAGTGATCGGTGGGGCGGGAGCGGGGGTCCCCGGAGGGGTCGCGCCGGAGGGAGGTACCGGCTCGGGGGGGGTCGTCTCCTGGGGCTGCGGTACCGGGTGCGGACTCGGCGCGGGAACCGCGCTGGCCGACGTCGTCTCGGCAGAAGGTATCGCCTGTGTGGCGGTGGGCATGACCGGGGGCGCGGCTTGCGGAGCGGCCGCCTCGGGAGCCGAATCAGATTGAGAGGCCGCGGGCTGTGGCTCTAAAGCCGCAGGCGCCGGAGCGGGTCCGTCGTTGCGGGCTATTCGGACCATGGCGGCTCGGATAATGCGTTCTCCTAGCAGATATCCGGGTTGCAGTTCGTCGTAGATGTGGTCGTCGGCGACGTCGCTGGTCGGAACTTCCCCGATCGCTTCGTGGAAACGAGGGTCGAAGGGCTGACCCACCACATGAAGTCTCTTCAGGCCGGCCTTGTCTAAACTTTCTTGAAGCTGTTCGTGGATCATGGTGACCCCCGTGACAACCGACGAGATGTCCGAGGTGGTTTTGAGACTTGGCATGGCCTGATAGAAGGCGTCGAGCGCGGGCAAAAGAGAGTGGCAGAACTTCTCGAGTTCTTTGAACACCTTGACATCCACGTCGATCTTGGCTCGATTTCTCATGTTCTGCATATCTTGCATGAGTCGCTCGATCTGTTTTTCGGCCTGTTCGAGTTTGGCTTGACCCTCCTCGCTCATGATCGCGCCGGTGGAGGCGTTCGGCTGGCTCGTGGATGAAGAAGAATCCCCACGCGCCTTGGCCGTCACCAGGTCGCTAGCTTCATCGAGGGCGGCCTGCATGGCGGCCTGGGCTGTGGTCTGCTTGGCTTGAGCCAGGGCGGCTTGAGAAGACTGCAGGGCCTCTTTTTGAGTTCCCAGTTCCTCGGCTAAGGCCTGGGAGACTAATCGATAAAAGGCCAACAGAGTGCCCAGATCGGCCGACCCGCTCTCCTGGCAACGCTTGAGTCGAGGTTCAAGAAAATTCAAAGTCTCATTGGCGGCGATAATGTCGGCCAGCTTCGTGAGTTCTTGTTGAGCACGCTCGGGCGTTAGTGGTGGCGCCTCAGGTAGTCCACGCGAGGCGGTGGCTTGGTCGCTTGCGTGAGCGGGTCCCTCTAAACTGGCCATTGAAACGTCATCTCTCCATGGGAATGATGGCGCTGGCTTCGCGCTTACACTTCGGCTTCCTGGTATTTCCGAACTATAGCATCGAGCCGGTGCTCGGAGGAAAGCTAGGCCCAGACGTGATAAGACTTGTGAATGAGCGGCAGTCCTCACTTACTTCTAGCTGGCTATTTCGGCTACGACAACGCTGGCGACGAAGCGATCTTCGAAGCGATGGTTGATCGTTTTCGGGAGCTCGAGCCCGGCGTTCAACTGTCGGCTCTCACCGCGGCATCGACGACGGCCGAGAGATTAGGGGTCCAGGCCATTCCCCGCAAGCATATACCATCCGTTTGGAGCGCCATGAGGCATTGCGACGCCTTCGTTTTGGGCGGAGGTGGACTGTTTCAGGACAGCACGGGTCGGGGCTCCGTCATCTATTATGGAGGGCTTTTGGCCATGGCGGCGGCGGCGCGTAAGCCCAGCGCGATCTTTTGTCAAGGTTACGGTCCTGTCACCGGAGGGTTCGGACGCTGGTTGACTCGCCAAGCTTTTCGACTGCCCAAAATCATCACTATCCGGGACGAGGAGTCGGTGGAGGACCTTCGCCAATTAGGAATTCCGAGCGAGCGTATCCATCTGGCCGCCGATCCGGCGCTTTTAATGAAACCGCTTCCTGTTGGAGAGATGCGACCGTTGATGGAGGCCGAGGGCCTCCTTCAAGAACTCGGGCGTTCGGAACTACCTGATGGTCGCTTGTCGGAGGCCGGCCCTCTGGTGGTGGTCACGGTCCGCCCCTGGCCTGACCTGCCGTTGCAAGCGCTAGCCGAGGCGCTGGCGAAATTTCGCCAGACGACAAGGGCTCGGTATCTGCTCTTGCCCTTCCAGCCGGAGCGCGATTTAGAGCCGTCTCGTCATCTGGCGAGTCTACTTCAAGGTGAGGCCAAGGTCATCGAACGAGAGTTGACCCCAAAAGCGATCACCGGAATTTTGGCTTGCAGCGACATGGTTATCGGAATGCGGTTACACTCACTGATCCTTGCCACGGTGGAGAATCCGCCGCTTTTTGGTTTGTCTTACGACCCAAAGGTGGAAAGGTTCTGTCGGCGCGCAGGTGCTCTCTCCTGCCGCGTTGAAGAAATTTCATCGGAACGGCTCCCGCGCGAATGGGAGCATCTTCTGATGGGACGCAAGAACCAGCGCGCGGTTCAGACAAAAGCCGTGGAAGTGATGCGAGAGCAGGCGGATCAGGCTTTTCGCGCCACTCTGGCCCTGGCCGGTGGACGAATCGCTGAAGTCGCGCAAATACTGTCCTAGAGTCTGTCCGTCATAGGGACCGGCTCTCGGCCTACAGCAAATCGGGAGCCCAATCTTTATGTGGGGACCTTTCAAAACAGCTGAACTAGCTTTCAATAGCTCGGGCGAGGTCCCGATGATCGAGGTCAATGACCTCGAACTCACCTATCCCAACGGACATCCCGCCCTGCGCGAGGTGAATCTGAAGATCGACGCGGGAGAGTTTGCCTTTCTGGTTGGTTCGACCGGTTCCGGAAAGAGTAGCCTTCTCAAACTCTTCTATCGCGAGCTCACTCCCACTCGGGGAGCCGTGACCGTTGGCGGGGTCGACCTCTCCGATCTCGCTCGTCATGAGATTCCTTACCTGCGACGACGTATCGGAGTCATCTTTCAAGACTTTCGCCTCCTGGCTAACAAGACGGCCTCCGAAAACGTGGCTTATGCGCTCGAGATCACGGGGACTTCGAAAAGGAAGATCCCGGGTCGGGTGGCTCAGGCGTTAGAGCTGGTGGGACTTGCTGATAAAGCCAAGCGCCTGCCAGGCCAGCTCTCCGGTGGAGAGCAGCAGCGCGTGGCCATTGCTCGAGCCCTGGTCAACGAGCCCAGTCTGCTGTTGGCCGATGAGCCGACCGGAAACCTCGACCCCGATTCCACCTGGGACGTCATGCAGATTCTGTCGCTGGTCCAAAACAACGGGACCACGGTGGTGGTGGCCACCCACAATCAACAAGTCGTGGACCTGATGAGAAAGCGCGTCTTGGTCATGAAGCGAGGCCATCTGGTCCAGGACCTGGCTCGTGGCTCTTACCAGCTTGACGGTTCGCTCGGTGGAGGCTCCGTTGAAGAATCCTCCTTGGCGGCAGTGGGGAGCCAGACCCCGTGAGTCCCGGATATTTCCTGCGCGAAGTCTCCACCAACATCCGGCGCTCTCCCTTGATGAGCATCGCCAGTGTCACCACAGTTTTGGTGCTGACGTTGATTTTGGGCTACTTCACCGCCATTATGGCGAACTTGGAGTCCCTAGCCAATTCGCTACTCGACGAGGTTCAAGTGGTGGCCTATCTTGACGACAGCGCCAATCAGGTCGCGGTCGGCCAGCAGCTCGAACGGATTCCCGAAGTCTCCTCGGCCCACTTTGTCTCTAAGGAGACCGCGCTCAAGAAGCTGGTGGAGCGAATGCAGGGTCGTATCGAAGTGGGCGATCTGACACGTAACCCTCTTCCCAACTCCTACGAGCTCGATGTGAAGAACGCCAACGACCTGGAGACCGTGGCCAATCGGGCCAAGCGGATCGCGGGTGTGTCCGGCGTGAAGTACGGCGAAGAGATCGCCCAACGGATGCTCAACTTCAACGCCATGGTGCGTTCGGTCGGAGCGGTCATCCTCGGGCTTCTCTTTCTCAGTACGGTACTTATCGTCTCCAACACCATTCGTTTGACGGTGTTCGCCCGCCGTAAGGAGATCGAGATTATGCAGATGGTAGGGGCCGCGGAGTGGTTTATACGCTGGCCTTTTATCCTCGAAGGTGTACTGCAGGGCTTGGCCGGCTCCATCGTGGCGGCAGCTCTGGTCGGGACCTCTTACTCCATGGTCGTCCCGAAGCTGTTGGAGACGGTGGCCTTTTTGCCGGTGTTGCCGGCAGCCAAGCTTTTGCCGATGTTGATTCCGGCACTCATTTTGATGGGAGTGTTCGTGGGAGCCCTGGGTAGCCTGGTTTCCGTGAACAAGTTCCTTAAAGTTTAATTCGATGTATCGCCTGATCGCCATGCTTTGCGCCGGACTAGTTTTGATGACCAGTATGCCCTTGGCCGCCCAAAGGGGAGGCTCGGAGTCCAACCTCCGTCGCGACATCCGGCGCAACCGCACGCGCATCGGAGAGATCAAAAAGCAGTTGGACGAGGCGACTCGGCGAGAAAAGGACCTCTCGGTCAAGCTTGCCGACACGCGCAAACGTAAGGTGAAGGCTGAAGTCGATCTGGCTCAGACCCAAGAAAAGTTGGGAGATGCTCAAGAGCGCCTTCGCGTCATCAAGATGCGAATTCGTCGCACTTCCATTCGGCTTCTGCGAGCTCAGCACGCGCTGGAGAAAAGATTGCGCGCGATCTACATGGAAGGTGAGGTCTCCTATATGGCTGTACTCTTGCAGTCCGACGACTTCACTGACTTCTTGAATCAAGCCGACTATCTGGAGCGGATCGTGCGTACCGACGCGGAGCTGATCGCCTCGGTCAAATCTCACAAAGAGACTCTCGGCAAAGAAAAGATCGGGGCCCGCTCGGTGGTGCTGGAATTGGCTAAGCTCCGCCTGAAAAAACAGGATAAGGTCGAATCGTTGGCCCGTCTGAAGGAAGCTCAAGACGACCTGTTCGGACGCCTGCAGGACCATCAGAATCGCCTCTCCACTCGTATCGACGAGATGGAGCACATCACGGTCCAAAAAGAGCAAGAGCTGCGCGCGATGATCCGGGCTCGCACGGCTTACCTTCCGCCGGGGATCGTGCCTCCCTCGGCCGGCGGTCTGATCTACCCCGTGCACGGACCCATCACCTCACCCTTCGGCTATCGCGTCCATCCTATTCTGGGGACCAGTCGGTTTCACTCCGGCCTGGACTTCGGGGTCGGCTACGGAACGCCGATCGGAGCGGCCGACAACGGACTGGTCATCCATTCCGGCTGGTACGGCGGTTACGGCAACACCATCATTTTGGACCACGGCTCGGGTTGGACCACCCTTTACGCCCACGCCTCGAGCTTGAACGTCTCCCAAGGTCAATCGGTCAAGCGTGGCCAGACGGTCTCCTTCGTCGGCAGCACGGGAATGTCCACCGGGCCTCACCTTCACTTCGAGGTGCGCTATCAGGGCAATCCGATCGATCCCCTGAGCCGTCTGTAATCCGGACTGCTATATAAGTAAAATCGTCTCATCGACAGGGGCGAAACCCACCGCTCACCGAAGAGTTCGAACATAAGGATTTGGTCTGGAATAACTTTCCGGTTTCGAGTGCGGAGGCGCCCTGCTGGCCAAGGCGCTTTAGACGCTGTTTGTTCGACACAAATGAGGAGAAAGCAACGCTGCTAGCGGGGATGGATCCGTGCTCAAAACCGGAAAGTTATTCCAGACCAAGTCCTAAGCGAGGTGTTGTCTTGAAGCGATTGTCCCGTACCCTGTGCGCCGCCCTGATCGTGGGCTGGCTTTCTCTCGGCGCCGTGGCCGATGTTCGAAGCGATAGCAAAGCCGCCTTTGAGGTGGTGGAGAACATGTTCACCCTGGTTCGGAGCGAGTTTATCGAGGACACACCGCCCACAAAGATTGTGGAGGGGGCTTTCAAGCAGCTCTCCGAGGCGCTCACCAAGGACGGGATCTCCTACGCGCTGCCGCCGGTTCCCAAAGATATGACCTCCGAGCAAGCCGAGCAGTTTTTGGGCCAGGAGTTCGAGAAGCTCGCCGTGGCCCACCCTAAGACACTCAAAGGCAACTGGCTGGCTCACCAGGTGATCGAGGGGATGGTGGAGGGGCTGGGCGATCGTTACACCGTGTTCATGGACCCTGAGGAGTATCGGGCTTTGAAGGAATCCATGAGTGGTGGAAACTTCGGAGGCGTCGGTATCTATATCGAGTTGAGTAAAGAGCCGGGGAGCCGTCTGACCGTCAGCCGTCCCATCCCGGACTCTCCCGCCTCCGACGCGGGGATTCAGGAGGGTGACGTGATTTTGGCCATCGACGGCAAGTCCACCCAGGGCTTTACCATTGAGGACGCTCAGGATAAGCTGCGTGGTCTTATCGGTAGTCCGGTGGTGTTGACCATCCGTCGTCTCAAGCAGGACCTTCCGTTTGACGTGACTTTGCGGCGGGACAACATCCGCGTGAGTTCGGTTTTCAGCACGCTCAAGGAGATCGACGGCCACAAGCTCGGTTACATGCGGCTCCAGATGTTCGGAGAAAAGACCGACGAGGAGTTGGAACGCGCTATGCGCGACCTGGAAAGCCAGGGGGCTGAAGGATACTTTCTAGACCTTCGCAACAACGGCGGCGGCTACATCATCTCCGCTGTCGACGTGGTCTCCAAGTTCGTCCCCACCGGCTCGATCGTGACCTCTGTGGAAGAGCGGGGAACGGGAAATAAGATCTACCGTTCGCGCCCCAGCCTGCGCCGGCCTAAACCGTTGGTTCTTTTGATAAATCAGTATTCGGCCTCCGCCTCCGAGATCACCGCGGCCGCTTTGTCCGACCATGGCGCGGCCAAGTTGATCGGAGTGAAGAGTTTCGGAAAAGGCTCTGTGCAAAAGATCTTCTCTCTGCCTGACGAGTCGGGCGTCAAGATTACGACGGCGCACTATCACACTCCCACCGGCAAAGACATCAACGAGGTCGGGATCGAGCCGAATGAAAAGGTGGAATTCGAAGGGCGAAGCCTGGGCGGAGAGGATGACACTCAGTTTCAAGCGGCGGCCAAGTCCTTGATCGCCGAGATCCAGGCTCAGCCCGCTGTGGCCAAAGGGGACCTTCCGGCCGCGCGCACCGGCGCCGAGCAGTGGCGCTATCTTTTGGCCCTGGGAAGGGGAGAGCCTCGCGTCCTCGACCGACGCTATGTTTTAGGAGAAGGAAAGACGCCGCTGATCGAAGAGGTTAGGGTTCGCTTCCCAGGCGCCGGTAGGGATGAGACGTTCCGCTTCAATCTCGGCCCCGCTCTGGGAGTCTAGGGCGTCACAACTCGACGGTGTTCTTTCAACGTCGGCGCCTTCAGATTCTTCTCTCGCTTCTGGTCATCATCTCCAGCTGTCTTTTTCTAGGGGGACAGCTCCTCGAGGGTGAGCCGGAGCCTGCGGTTCGAGCCGATTCTCAGCTCTCGGAAGCGATCTTCTTATTGCGACACAACTACGTTCAACGGCTGGAGGAGAGACCGCTTTTGGAGAGCGCTGTGAGCGCCCTTCGCTCCGAGGCAATACGACGCGGCATAGGCGAGGTTCGATTGCCGACCTGGACTGCTCTACCCAAGCAGCCGGGGGATGAGGGGTTAGCCCGAGTCGAAAACTATCTGGTCCAAGTTTCCTCCCTGGATCCGGCCAAGCTGCCACGAGAACAAGCTGTCTACATCGCCATCTCGGGCCTGCTCGAGGCCCTGGCCGACCCTTACACTTTCGTGATGGATCCTAAGGCCTACACGAAGTTTCAGGAGTCCCTTCACACTCACGTCTACGGCGGAGCGGGGTTGGAGCTCGAGTGGACCAAGGGCGCCTATGTCGTCTTCGAAGTTGCCCCAAACTCACCGGCGGGGGCGGCTAAGATTATGGCCGGAGATCGGCTTCTCGAGGTCGACGGGATCGAACTTGCCCCTCCCGGCAAACCGGCTGTCACCTTACACCAGGCGCGCGCCCTTTTAGTGGGAGAGGTCGGAGCCAGGATCAACGCCCGTTTGCAACGAGCTGGAGCGCCCTACCAGCGTACCTTGACCTTGGCCAAGTACGAGTCTCGTTCGGTGCTCGGGCGGATGATTGGAGACACCGCCTATGGAGAACCGAGGGTCGGGTGGATCGTGGTCAATAGCTTGGGAGAGGAGAGCGGCAGGGAGATGGTCGAGACAGTGGCCCTTCTTGCCAAAAAGGGAGCCCAAGGTTACGTTATCGACCTCAGAGACAATGTTGGTGGCTATCTTAACGCCGCTGTCGAGATCGCCTCATTCTGGCTCCCCTCCGGCCTACCGGTGGTCACCGTCAAGGGGCGGGAGGCAAACCGCTCCAAGTACACCATTGGGGCCCACCGGAACAACTCCTCGATGGTGGTTTTAGTCAACGGTCGGACCGCGAGTTCGGCGGAGATTCTCGCCGCGAGTTTCCGGGAACACGGTCGAGCTTACATTTTGGGCGACCGGACTTTTGGCAAGGGGAGTGTTCAGACGCTGTACGACTTTCTTGACGGTGGCGGGTTCAAAATGACCACCGCGACCTACCTGACCCCCTCAGGGAAAACTTTGGAGGGTCGCGGGCTAACCCCCGACCATGCTGTCGATGTCGGCCAGGGGCGAGATGAAGCTTTGATTCAGCAAGATGTCTTGCAACTTTGTAGGGAGCTATGGAGAAAAGACCCGACCGATCCTTAGATTCACCGGAGCTTCTCGGTTACGGATGGGGAGATGGAGCGAACCGCTCCGCCCATCTAGCTGAGAAGCTCGCGCAACTGCCCGATTCTCCCGGAGTCTACCTGCACAAGGACAAGGCCGGCCGGGTGCTCTACGTGGGAAAGGCCCGCGGCCTGCGCTCTCGCGTTCGTTCTTATTTTCACCAAGGGGCCACCCATTCACCTCGAATCGCCTGGATGGTCTCGAGGGTTCACGACATCGAGGTCTTTCTGGTCGGAACGAATCTCGAAGCTTTGATCCTCGAGTGCAACCTGATCAAAAAGTACCGGCCTTATTTCAACGTCAAGTATCGTGACGATAAGCGCTACCCGCTGCTCGAGATCACCACCTCGGAGGCGTTCCCGAAGATCCGCGTGGTTCGCCAGGCGCGTAACCTGAAGAATCGCTACTTCGGACCTTACCCGGACGCGGGCGCCATGCGACGAACTTTAAAAGTGATCCAAAAAGTCTTTCAGGTCAGAACCTGCAAGATCGACATGGGGAAAGTGGCTGAACGTCCCTGTCTCGACTATCACATCGAATTGTGCACCGCTCCCTGCACTCGTTACGTCGACGAGACAACCTACCGAGAGCAGATCGATGCCGCCGTCGATTTTCTGGAAGGACGTTCGGAACGTCTGATCGCTCGTTTGCAAGAGGATATGCGGCGCCACGCCGGGGCTCTGAACTTCGAGCGCTGTGCTCGTCTGCGGGATACTCTAGCCGACGTCGCCAGGATTGTGGAGAAGCAGAGTGTGGTTTCGAGCAACCCCAGGGAGAACGAAGATTACATCGGGCTGGCTTCGCGCCGGGATACGGTGGCGGTGCACCTTCTGATGGTTCGCTCCGGAAAGTTGATCGAGCAGAAGAGCTTTTTTCTCGACTCTCACGGCGGAGCCGAGGAGGCCGAGCAGATGGCGGGATTTCTCAAGGAGCACTACGGAAATCCGGTGGCACTTCCGCGGCGGCTGGTGGTTTCGGTCTTACCTGAGGAGACCGAGGTCTTGGAGGATTGGCTGTCGGAGAAAGCCGGACATCGAGTGGAGATCCGTTTAGCCCAACGAGGCGAGAAGAAAAAGCTCCTCGATCTTTGCCTTAAGAACGCGCGCCAGGCTTTAGAGATGGAGACGGTCATGCCGTCCCGATACGAGTCGCGTCGGGAGGGGCTCGCGGAGCTTCAGGAGGTCCTGGAGCTGGAGGGGCCTCCCTGGCGGATCGAGTGTGTCGATATCTCCAATACCCAGGGAAAAGAGGCGGTCGGCTCCCTGGTGGTGTTCGAACAAGGGTTGCCGAAAAAGTCCGAGTATCGCAAGTTTCGCATCACCTCGGGTGACACTCCCGACGACTTTCGCATGATGCACGAGGTGCTGACTCGTCGCTTTCGCGACGGGGGTCAGGGAGAACGGTACGAGTCTCTTCCCGATCTCTTGATCGTCGACGGGGGGAAAGGTCAGCTCAGCTCGGCCTGTCGTGCTTTGGACGAGATGGATGTCCGGGGTAAGTTTCCCGTTTTGGGTTTGGCCAAGCAACATGAATGGCTTTTCGCTCCGGGACGAGCCGAACCGATCATCTTACCGGCCGGTTCCAAGGGACTCTCTCTGGTCACCCACCTGCGCGACGAGGCCCACCGCTTTGCCATCACTTATCATCGGGGTTTGCGAGGCAGGGCCAGCAAACGCTCCCGCCTCGACGACGCTCCCGGAGTCGGTCCGGCCAAGAAAAAGCGTCTCCTAACTCACTTTGGGACTCTGAAACGGTTGATGGCGGCCTCGGTGGAGGAGATCGCCTCGGTGGAAGGCTTCGGTTCTGCTTCGGCCCAGCGGCTTCACGCCTACCTCCACGGATAATCGATAGGGATTCCGATCCGGCGACGGGAACCGGACAGCAGCCATGGACATCTCCGCTTATGCCAGGATATTCGAGATCGAGGAAACCCTGTGGTGGTATCGAGGACGCCGCCGCATATGCTTCGGCTTACTGGATCGCTATCTGGGCGGCCGGAATGACCTCGATATTCTCGATGTGGGGTGCGGAACTGGTTACAATTTGACACTGCTTTCCCGCTACGGTCGGGCCCAAGGGGTCGACATGTCGAGAGAGGCTCTGGAGTTTTGTCGCCGGCGTGGAGTGGAGCAGGTGACTCTTCATGAAGCCGACGTGCTGCCTTTCCCCGACGCTTCCTTCGACCTGGTCACCGCTTTTGACGTGCTCGAGCACATCGAGGATGATCGGGGCGCTTTGCTCGAGTTCGGCCGGGTCTTGAGACCCGGAGGATACCTTCTCATCTATACTCCGGCCTTACCCTGGTTGTACAACGAGCACGACCGCATCGTGCATCACAAAAGGCGGTACCGGCGCGCGGAGCTAGAGCAGAAGCTTCACCAAGCCGGATATCGGATTGAACACCTTTCCTACGTCAACTTCTTGGTCTTGCCCCTGGTGCTGCTGGCCCGGGCTCTGGCCAAGCTTCGCTCCGGGCCCCATCATCAAGAGATGGAAGTCCCTCACCCCGTGGTGAACAGTTTAGTGACGGGTCTTTGTTACGCTGAAGTTCCCCTGGTCCGGAGAGACCTTCTCCCTCTCGGGATGACGCTGGTGACCCTGGTTAGGAAGGTCTAGCGTTTCCTCCAGCGAGCGACGACGTAGAGGGTGAAGAGGCGAATTCCAAACCTGTCGGTGAAATTCTCCAACCAGAACATGAGCGGACTGTAGTACTTTTTCGTCCACAGCGGGAGACGAAAGATCATTGAGTTGAGGACCAAGAGATAAGCGAAGCTTCCCCGGAAAGTTGTTTCCATTGAGGAGAAACGGTCCTGAAACGCTTCTTGGAGAGCGTCGATATCGATGGCTTGCTCGTTGTCCTCAAAGAGAGGGTCGCGGGCATACCACCACTGGCGGGGCTTCTCTAGAATGGAATGAGCGTGAGGCTCGACAAAGCAAAAAAAACCACCGGGTTTTAGTAGGCGCAGTATCTCTTCCATGGTCTCATCGAGATAAGGAGGCATGTGATGGAGAGCGCCACAGGCCACGATGATATCGAAGGATTCTGACGGCAGACCGTTGTCCAGGATGGAACGAGCCAAGCCCTCACATCCCCAACGTTCGGTGTAGGCCTCGATCTGACTCGGAGAGATGTCGAGTCCCGTGACGTCCGCGCCCTGCTCGAGAAGATATCGTGTGGCGTCGCCGTAGCCGCACATGGCGTCAAGAACACGCTTGCCGTGAAGGTCGACGCCCTCGAACATGGCTTGGTGAAAGAAGCGATCACGATATTTGGTGCTCCACTCGTCGGAGTAGTGCTGATTATAAGCTTCAGCGATTTCATCGTAGTGTCGCTGCTGCTTGGACTCGGTGCTGGAGATAGCCATGGAATTGGCTGTTTGGCGACCCCTAGTCCCCGCTCCTTCCTCGACCCGTCGTGCCCGTGCGTGCTTACAATTCTCGCAAAACCTTGCGCGCGGCTTCGAGATTGGGGTCCCCCCAGAGCGCGCGTTTGGCGTGGTAGCGTGCTCGTAAGCGCTCCAAGTCTCCCAGAACTCCCCCCCGCGTTTTTCCCATGGCCAGGAAAGCAAGACTTCGATTGAGTTGAGCCTGAGGGTTGGAGGGAGAGAGCTCGACCGCTTCTTCGGTGGCTAGCAGCATCCCGGTGAGATTTCCGGATTTTGCGTAGCAGCCTCCCAATTGCATCCAGGCCGGCGTCCAGTTGGGAGAAAGCTCGGTGGAGCGAATGGCGTTCTTGGTGGCTTCTCCCAGTTCTCCTTTTTCCAACAAGAGCCGGCTCAAGAATAGGTGACCCAAGGCGCTAGGATGGTGGCCTAGGAGCGTTCGGAGCTCGGCTTCGGCTGCCACCGGATCGAGCCAACCCTGAGCCGCCCAGGGCCGGACCGCGGTCAGCCCGCTGTTTGGGGCGCCTTTGACGAAAAGCAGTCCGGTGTCGTCCCAGGCTTGGAGCTTCCAGTCCGGAGCCGCTGCGAGGAATTCGACTAGGAGCAGCGTCGCGTCGTTTTCGGTGGGAAAGTGAAGAAGCGCTGAGGTGACGTTGTACCGGGCCAGTAGTTCCAGCCGGCGGGGAGTGGGATTGAGGATGGCTTCGAAGTCGAGGACGAGTTGTTCCTGGTACAGCGCGCTCATCCCATGGATGAAAGGCGCAATCCCCTCGAAGACCAGGAAGTTCCCGAACTCGAAGGAGTTGAGCACTTGACCCTCTTTCGGAATCAGGCGAGCGAGCTCTCGGGGGACTCCCTCGACCCGATCGAGGCCGCGCAGATTTCTTCCATGGAAAGTGGAAAGGAGTAGCCCCGCCAGAAAGAGCGCCACTAACCGTTGGGTCCACCCTCCCCGAGGGAGGGAGGGGAAGTATGGAGCGACCAGAGGACAGACGATCGGCAGTAGCTCGGCCATGCTGCGAAACGAGTTCCAACCGGCTATGGTGAAAGCGAGCGAGGTGACTCCGAAGGCCCAAGGGGGCAGAGAGGACCGGCGGACCAGGCGATGGAGTGTGAAGCCCGCGACCAGTATAAGGACCAGGTAGAAAGGGCCGAGGTGGGTCAGCCTCTGTTCCCAGCTGGGAACCCCCCACTCCACGACGCCCCGCATGGCTTGAGTGTTGGAGAAGGTGTCGCGATAGAAGGCCGGTTGAGAAAGGATGTTGGGGCGTAGCATGCTTGCCAGTACGGCCAGTCCACTAAGGACCAGGCGCTGTCGTATCGGCCTACGTCCAAAGACAAGCCAGCCTCCGAGTACCAGATAGCCGGCCAGGATACCCTGATGAATGTTGCTCCAAAGGCCAAAGAGTACGGCCAAGGCTAGCGCTCCTTGGCGTGTAAGACCTCCTCGCTCCAGCCAAATGAGCAGTAGACTCAGGGTGGCCAAGGCTAGGGTGGTAAAGAGGTAGAGACGCATCTCGAAGCGGCCGCGAATCGTCCAAAGAGCCAAAGTGGCCCAGGCTCCGGCCCAAAAGGGTGAGAGCCCGCCGAGCCGGTTCCCGAGATAAACCAGACCGGTGGAAAGGGTCAGGAGGGCACTCTTAAGCATGACCAAACCAAGCATTCCGAAGGCGCCATAGACAGCGTAGCAGAGAAAATTTCCAAGCCACGCTGTGTCGGCATAGTTCCCTAACCCTAGGTCCGAGGTAGTGCCGAGAAAACTCTGTCCTACAGGAATTTCCCCCGAGGTGACGATCTCGCGCCCCATCGCCAGGTAGAACCAGAAATCATAGCCGGCGAGTGGGGTTAGGGTCCAGAGGAAGAGTATCGCGAGCCATCCCAGAACGAAGAGCCTTTCGGTAGAACTTATGGAGAGTTTCGCTCCTGTTAGACTGTCAGAACTTGACCACATGGAGAGGGGGCCGCTAGCCTCCGGGTTTGCGGGCGAATCCCCGCCAAGAGTTACGATTGTGCCAGCCGACCACGACCTCCTCGAGGCCCGCGAACCAGTTCTCAAACTCTTCTCGCCGAAGATAGAAGGCGACGCTCGGATGGAGTTGATCGTAGACGATGGTTTCGACCTCGGCCAAGGGTAGATTGGCGATATAGAGTAGGTAATCCTGATAGAAGAGCTTTCGATGAGGAAAGCTTCGATTCCAGGGTCGATAGATTCCGTGAATGAGAGCTCCTAGAAATCCGGAGAGAAGCCAGGACATGACCTTGAGAATTGGACGAGGGAGATGACTGGTGATGCGCTCGCGAAGCGGATTGACCAATCGGACGATCCACTCGTTGTTTTCGTATCCATAGACCCAGGCGGAAAGGTGCCCACTCGGTCTGATCGTTTCCAGGATGCTGGTGAATCCCGCCCGTGGCTGAGGCAGATGATGCAAAACCCCTACCGAATAAGCGTAGTCGAAAACTCCAGGCCGGAACGGGAGGCGCAGCAGATCGCCCCGGACGATGGCGACGTTCTCGAGATTTCGGGTAGCCTCACGGGCGACGTAGACCGATTCCCCCAGATCGACACCGACCACGAGTTTGGGACCCATCTCGGCGGAGACTCGAAGATGGCGGCCTTTACCACAGCCGGCATCGAGAATGACCTTATCTCTGAAGAAGTCGGGCTCCACGGGGGAAAGCCAATCCAAGAACTGTTGCCGGTACTCGGGGCGCCATTGGTCGTAGCGTTTCCACTGCTCGGCGAACTGACCCGCGACCTGGATGGCCAGATGATCTCCATCGGAGGGGAGAAGGCTAGGAATACCTTGAGTTACGGGAAAGATTCGCCCGCACCCTCGGCAATGAATCTCTCCACATTCGAGCTCTTCCTCAAAGTCACCATCGATCTCACCTCGGCAATCCGGGCAGGCTAAAAGAGGAAGAAGATCCTTTTTCATGGGACGACCCTTCTCGTCGTGGAAGGCTTTCCCTCGAGGCACGGTGCCAGGATTTTACTCTGCTCCGTGGGAAAACGGTGGCATGCAAACGCCAAAGGTCTCGCTAGTCGTTCCGGTCTACAACGAGGAAGAGAATCTCCCGCTCCTGTACCAGAATGTGGTTGGGTCCCTGGATCCTCTCGAGATCAAATGGGAGATGATTCTTGTCGATGACGGCAGTACGGATGGTAGTCTGCGATGCGCTCGACAGCTCGCAGAGTCAGACTCGAGACTGTGCGTACTTGAACTGCGCCGAAATTTCGGACAGACCGCGGCCATGGCGGCCGGCTTCGATCAAGCACGGGCCGAGTTTATTGTCACACTCGACGCGGACCTACAGAACGACCCCGGCGATATTCCACGCCTGCTGGCGGAAGCGGCCGATGGCTACGACGTGGTCAGCGGCTGGCGAAAGGATCGACAGGACGATTTTCTGTCCAGGAGCCTCCCCTCGAAGATCGCCAATCAGGTCATCTCCACGGTGACCGGAGTGCATCTTCATGACTACGGTTGCACCCTCAAGGTTTACCGGCGCGAGGCTATTGAAGGTTTGAAGCTGTATGGCGAGATGCACCGCTTCCTTCCGGCGCTGGTCGCTCAGCGAGGTGCTCGAATTCTGGAGGTTCCGGTACGCCATCACGCGAGACGTTTCGGGGTCTCCAAGTACGGTATCGGAAGAACTTTCAAGGTCGTGTTGGATCTTTTGACGGTCAAGTTCTTAAGTAGCTATTCGACCAAGCCTATCTATCTTTTTGGGGGGGCGGGACTAGGCTTATTCGCAGGCGGTTTCTCGCTGGTCTTGCTGATGCTGTGGATGAAGTTCGTTCATGGTGTCTCCATGATTCTGACTCCCTTGCCCACTCTGTCGGCGATGCTGGTGATTCTCGGGATGCAGTCCGTTATGCTAGGGCTGCTGGCCGAACTTGTGATCAGGACCTATCACGAGTCGCAAGACAAGAAGATCTATCTGGTTCGAAACCGCTTCGCTCGCGACGAGAACAAGTAGAGGTCGATATGTGCGGAATTTGTGGCTGGGTCAAGCTCGATGGGCAGGCTCCCGAAGGTGAGCTTCTGACCGGCATGTTGGGCACCTTACGCCACAGGGGGCCGGACAAGCAAGACGGCTTTCAGGAGGCCGGTGTCGCCTTGGGGATCGCGCGTCTGGCCATCAACGACTTGGAGGGAGGGCATCAGCCCTACCGCAACGAGGACGAGTCGATCCGAGCTGTCTTCAACGGTGAGATTTACAATTTCCGAGAACTGCGGTCCGACTTGGAGGCGCGTGGTCATCATTTTCGTAGCCGGGCCGACGGCGAAGTGATAGTGCACCTCTATGAGGAGTACGGAGCCGCCTTTGTGGAGAAACTCAACGGGATGTTCGCCATCGCCTTGTGGGATGGCCGGGAGTTTCATCTCTTTCGAGACAGGCTGGGAATCAAGCCTGTCTACACCATGCGGCATAGCGGCGTCCTCTATTTCGGCTCCGAGCTCAAGGCATTGCTGCGGGTTCCCGGTGTCTCGCGACGACTCGACCACCACGCCTTGCGCAGCTACCTCACTCTTGAGTATGTACCCGGTCCCAACTCTATCTTCTCAGGGATTCGCAAACTACCGCCGGGTCATCGTTTGCGAGTGAGCGAAGGAGAGCTCGAGGTTCGGCGATGGTGGGAGTTTCCTCGCCTTTCTCCCGGACAGGGCGACCTGCGGGATTGGGTGGAGAGACTACGAGAGCTTTTGACCGACGCGGTGAAGCTGCGTTTGGTGGCCGACGTTCCGGTGGGTGTCTTCCTCTCCGGAGGGCTCGATTCTTCCACCCTGACTTCGTTGATGGCCGCTCAACACGACGAACCGGTGCATACCTTTTCGGTGGGTTTCACGGAACGCTCTTTCGACGAGAGCCCCTATTCGCAACTGGTGGCCAAAGCTCTCGGGACGATCCATCATCATCATGTCTTGGATTCGAA
Organism: Selenomonadaceae bacterium; assembly: GCA_037189585.1. Lineage (GTDB taxonomy): Bacteria > Vulcanimicrobiota > Xenobia > Xenobiales > JADMJV01 > JAEXNA01. The sequence continues at coordinate 257,640 of JBBCJA010000013.1, forward strand.
GACAGCGCTCGAGGCTTTGGATCCCCTGGCTCTGAGCATGGACGAGCCGCTGGCCGACCCGGCTCTGATCCCGACCTATCTTCTCTCCCGCTTCGCCCGCGAGAAGGTGACCGTGGCGCTCAGTGGAGAGGGAGCCGATGAGCTTCTCGGTGGTTATCCCACCTATTTCGCCCACCAACTGGCTGAACCGCTCAACTACTTGCCGAAATCGATCTGGCCTCTCCTAAGGAGATGGGTCTCTCATATTCCGACCTCGAGGGAGTATCTGAGCCTCGACTTTAAGCTCAAGAAATTTGTTTCAGGACTCGGTCTGCCGGTGGCTGACCGCCACCTGACCTGGATGGGGGCTTTCCCTTGGCAGGGTGACTCCGGCGTGCTGAGTGCTCCGGTCGCTCACTGTCTTGAGCTTGCCTCCTTGAACTTGGCGACCAGTTTAGTGGAGAGAGCCCAGAGTTTGGATTTTCACACCTATCTCGCCGACGGTCTTCTGGTCAAGTTGGATCGAGCCAGCATGATGGTTTCTCTGGAGGGTCGGGTTCCCTATCTTGATCACCGCTTGGTGGAAGCGATGGCTTCATTGCCGACTCGCTGGAAGCTCAGGGGGCTTGACGCCAAGCGGGCCCTTAAGCGAGTGGAGGGAGACCGTTTGCCGCCCGAGATCACCCGGCGTGGTAAGAAAGGTTTCGGTTTACCCCTGGCCGACTGGCTACGCGGGCCTCTGCGTCCCTGGCTTGACGACTATTTGGGTCCGTCCCGATTGCGCGAGCAAGGTCTGTTCTCGGTGGAAGCGGTCGGACAGATCGTTCGCGAACACCTTGAGGGGAAGGCGGATCACCGTAAACCTCTCTGGACGTTGCTGTCTTTCCAGCGTTGGGCCGAAGTCTACAAGCCCACTCTTTGAGGCGGACCGAAGAGCCAGTCGCCGGAGCTTCCCGGTTCCGAGCTATGGAAAAACTCCAGGGCCAGGTCTTCGACTTCCCTTTTCAAGAGCGCTCCGTCACCGTCGAGATCGAGATGATGAAAACTTTGTAGGGCATCCTCGTCGCGCCGCCCGATGGCATAGAAGAAGAGAAGAAATTCCTCGGGGTCGATCTCTCCGTTACGGTCCCGGTCTAAAAGCATGAAGAGAAGCTGAGCGAACTCTTCCACCGGTCCACGATAGGATTCTTCGGCCAGACGCCGCTCGCAATCGCTCGAGAGAGCTCGGGACAAAACTTTTAGCCAGTTTCCTCGGGTCAAACTGGAGCGGTCGGAGAAGAGAGTGTTAATCAAAGAGTGCCAGCGAGATTGGACATGCCGAACAACGCGGCTCGATTCCGGCCATCCGGTGTCGACCCGCAAGCGATCCAGCATGGCCTGGAGCTCGTTCTCTTCCAGGCGTCCGTCGCCGTTGTTGTCCAATAAGTCGAAAAGCACGCCTAGTTTTTCTTGTTGCCAGCTGGAAAGTTCGCCTCGCATACCAGGGCTGTTCGACCCGCTTGGATAAAACCTTGGTCGCTTGACTTTCTCTCATCAGGTAGGACATATGGAGCTATGAGCCGTGACCTTTGGATTGTGACAGGCCTCTCCGGGGCAGGGAAGAGCCTGGCCTTAAAATGCCTTGAGGATCTCGGCTTTTGGTGTGTCGACAACCTTCCGGCTCCGCTGATGCGAGCGTATATGGAGCTTGAGGCGACGAAAGAGGAGACCACGGCGTTATTGCCCACCGCGCTGGGACTTCGTGGAATCGAACAGCTTGAGGAGTTGGGAGATGCGCTGGCTCAACTGCCCGACATTCCCATTCGGACCAGAGTCATTTATCTCGAATGCGACGAGCCCACCCTGGTCAAGCGTTACTCCGAATCTCGCCGGCGGCATCCACTCATGGGGCTCGACGGTAGAGGACTGCTGAAAGCCTTGGCCGATGAGCGAGTAGCCTTAGAGTCCGTTCGGGAAAGGGCGGATTACATCGTCGACACCACGAGCCTTTCCCCGCACACTCTTTTGATGAGACTAGAGTCGATCCAGGCTAGTCTTTCAGGGCGCCATCAGCCGCTTCTTGTCCACATTCAGTCCTTTGGCTTCAAAAAGGGCGCCCCCGCGGACGCCGAATGGCTGTGGGACGTCCGGTTTCTTCCCAACCCTTACTATAACCCCGAGCTTCGTGCTTGCTCGGGTGTGGAGCCGGCGGTGGCCGAAGTGGTTTTCTCCGAGTCTTCTCAAGTGGCCTTGATCGATCGGATGATCGCGAATTTGCTGGAGTTGATCGGGATCTATTCCGAGCAGGGACGGCGTCACGTCAGTGTCGGGATCGGATGCACCGGAGGGCAACATCGCTCGGTCGCGACGGCCGAGAAGCTGGCCGACATCTGTTTGCGAGCGGGTTATGTGGTGTCCTTGAATCATCGTGACGTTCATCTCAAGCCGGAACTGACCGGATATCGCTGTCAGTTGCTGGAACCGGATCGTCCGGCCAAGATGGTGGGAGCGGCTTCGTGAGCTATCGACGACCCGGTCCATGGGGATGGAAGGCCCTACGGAAGTGGTTGACTCCGGGAATTCGCGTCAAGCGCTGGTTTGGCGTTTCACTCCTTGGGTTTTTGGTCTTTACCATCGGTATTCTTATCTTGGCCGACATGCCGACCCACTTTTGGGAACTCATGAGGGAGCGGTTTTCAGTTCGAAACACTCTGGGGATCGGTGCCGCCGTGAGCGGGATGGTGGGAATCGTGTTTGGCCTGGTTCGCGGATTTCAGACCATGTACGCGGCGGTACAGCCGAATCCAACGCGCAAGCTTGTCGATATGCTCTACGAGCGGAGCCAGCTCGGCGTGGGATTGAAAATTGTCGCTCTGGGTGGGGGAACGGGGCTCTCCTCGCTTCTTCGGGGACTCAAGCCGATGACCAGCAATCTGGTGGCGGTGGTGACGGTGTGCGACGACGGTGGGTCGTCGGGTCGACTTTCCAAAGACCTTGGAGTTCTTCCCCCGGGTGATATTCGTAACTGCCTGGTGGCCTTGGCCGACGACGAGTCGCTTTTGTCCGAGCTCTTCAACCATCGTTTTCAAGACGGTAACGATCTGGGAGGCCATTCCTTCGGGAATCTGTTTTTGGCCGCTCTGTCCGAGGTGGTGGGGGATTTTGAGGAAGCGGTTCAGGTGTCGAGCCAAATTTTGGCGATTCGTGGGAAAGTTCTGCCCGCGACCCTGGATAAAGTGACCCTGTGCGCCCGGATGAAGGATGGACAAGTTGTCTGTGGAGAGTCCGCCATCCCCAAGAGTGGCGGCGTGGTGGAACAGGTCTATCTTGACCCGTCAGGGGCGACCCCGGCACCTCAGGTTCTTTCAAGCTTTGCTTCGGCCGATGCTATCATTCTTGGGCCGGGCAGTCTTTTCACAAGTGTGATTCCCAACCTTTTGGTGGACGGCATGGAGCAAGCGCTTCGAGAGTTGAAGATTCCAAAGATCTACGTCTGCAACGTGATGACTCAGCCTGGAGAGACGGACGGATTCGGCGCGGCGGATCACCTGGAAGCGCTGGAGCGCCATGTCGGCACGGGCGTCATCGACACCATTGTGGTCAACGTCGAGACTCCGAGCTCAGAACTCCTTCGCCGCTATGAAGCGGAGGGCGCCCGTCCGGTCGACCCGCAGCTCGAGCGGCTCAATAAGATGGGAGTCAAAGTTGTGGGCGCGAACCTCTTGTCGACTCACGATCTGGTCCGCCATGATAGCCAGCGTCTGGCTGCCGCTATCATCGATCTGCTGGCTCGCCATCACACCGGCGCGGGTGAGACGATGAAGACTCGCCACCTACGGGTTGTGAGTTAAGAGCCCCCGCGGCTTGGGGCGGCGTGGCTGATTGAATTGCACGCGCGGATGTCGCTTGAAGTGCACGCGGCGCGGCTGATTGAATAGCACGCGCGGGGATGCCACTGAAAGCGTAAAGACCTCCACGATAGGAGGTCTTTACGCTGTCAACTATTTTCTAGTCGTGCTCGGTGTGCTCGGCCAGCGCTTCGCGAATCTCAGAGTAAGCAAAGCCTCGACGCAATAGAGAGGCGATGATTTTTCGCGGGTCCTTCCCCCGTGAGAGGTCGCGCTCGACTAAACTGGTCAACTTCCGAGAGGGATCGAAGCCGTCGTCCTCCTGGGCTTCCAGTAAAACTTCCGTCACCATCTCTGAGGGCAACCCGCGCGCTATCAGCTCTTGACGGAATCGTTGGCGGCCCCAGGCCTTACCGGAGCGCGAGAGCAGAAAACTCCTGGCATAGCGGCGGTCGTCCAGGAGGCCGATGTCGCGCAGATCCGAAAGAACTCGCGCGACATCGTCCTCCCTTCCGCCTCGGGATCGGAGTTTGTCCTCTAGCTCCTTTTCCGAGTGGTCTCGACGGGTCAGCAGGTCCAGCGCCTTCGTGCGTAATTGCTTCGGCGTTAGAGGCTCCGCGTCACCGCCACGACCCCCTTGAAAAGCCCGTGCCACCGGACTAAACCTTCCTAGGCCTCGACGGGCTCCTCTTCGTTGACTTCGTTGGCCTGACCGTTCGTCTGGCCCCGATTAGTGCCGGACACCGCGCGAACTTGACGTTCAATGGCGTCGGCCATCTCGGGATTATCCTCTAAGAAAGTCCGTGAGTTATCGCGTCCTTGACCTAGCTTGGTATCGCCGAAGGCGTACCAGCTTCCGGTTCGTGTGGTCACACCAAGTCCGGTCGCCACATCCAAGAGAGAGCCTTCACGCGAGATCCCTTTGCCGAAGAGAATGTCGAACTCGGCTGTCTTGAAGGGAGGAGCCAGTTTGTTCTTCACCACTTTCACCCGCGCGCGGTTTCCTGTGACATCCTGACCTTGCTTGATGCTCTCCACTCGTCGCACTTCCAAGCGGACAGAGGAGTAGAACTTCAGAGCGCGTCCGCCTGGAGTGGTCTCCGGCGAGCCGAACATCACTCCGACCTTCTCACGGATCTGGTTGACGAAGATGACGGCGGTTTTCGACTTGGAGATTACCGCGGTCAACTTACGCAGAGCTTGCGACATCAAGCGGGCCTGCAGACCCACGTGGGCATCTCCCATGTCGCCCTCAATCTCGGCTCGGGGCACCATCGCGGCCACCGAGTCGACGACGACGACGTCCACGGCGTTGGAGCGGACCAGGGTCTCCACAATCTCGAGGCCCTGTTCACCGGTATCCGGCTGAGAAACGTAGAGATTTTCAAGATCGACTCCGATATTGGCCGCGTAGATGGGGTCCAGAGCATGCTCGACGTCGATGAAGGCCGCTACTCCGCCCATTTTCTGGGCTTCGGCCAGAACATGCAGAGTCAATGTGGTTTTACCGGAAGATTCCGGTCCGTAGATTTCAGTCACGCGCCCGCGCGGAATTCCACCGACGCCGAGAGCGACGTCAATGGCGATGGAGCCGCTGGGGATGACGGGAACCTCAAAGCGGTTGCCGGCTTCCCCCAATTTCATGATAGAGCCCTTGCCGAACTGGCGCTCAATCTGTGATAATGCTGCTTCAAGAGCTTTTTTCTTGTCCATAGTTTTTCTCCTCAGGGGTATGGTGAACATATTTTCACTTTTTCGAGAATCTCCTTCTCGAAACCCAATTTTTTTTCGACCTCCACTTTTTCGTGAGGATTTTCACCAAACCACCGATCATCATGTAAAAATTTTGAGTCAAAAGGTCTTCCGAGGGGATTTCGTGTAGGCCCCGATTCGGAAACTACTCTAGGAGTCATGATGAAACTATCCCAACGATTCAAGCGCTCGCTTGTGAGTCTCTTCTTTCTCGGTCTTTCCGGTACGGCGTTGGCCTTTCCGTTGCCCCCCGGAACAAAGGAGGTCACCAAAGTGGCCGGTATCACCGAGTACAGACTCGACAATGGACTGAGGGTGTTGCTTTTTCCTGACCCCTCGTCGGCCAAGACCACGGTCAACATCACCTATCTCGTGGGGTCTCGTCATGAAGGTTACGGTGAAACCGGAATGGCCCATCTCTTGGAGCATCTCTTGTTCAAAGGTTCTAAGAATCACACCAATGTTCCACAGGAACTCTCCGAGCATGGAGCCCAGGCCAACGGAACCACCTGGTATGACCGGACCAACTATTACGAGACCTTCCCCTCTTCTCCGGAAAATCTCGACTGGGCGCTTTCTTTGGAAAGCGACCGTATGGTCAACTCTTTCATCGCCAAAAAAGACCTCGATTCCGAGATGACCGTGGTCCGTAATGAATTCGAACGTGGCGAGAACGATCCCAGCAGTATTCTCGAGGAGCGAGTCTTCTCCACGGCTTATCTCTGGCACAACTATGGAAAATCCACCATCGGAGCGAGATCCGACATCGAACAGGTTCCGATTCACCGTCTTCAGGCCTTCTATCGCTACTACTACCAGCCGGACAACGCGGTATTAGTGGTGGCTGGGCGCTTTGATGAAGCCGAGACCCTGACCAAGATTGTGCAAAAGTTTGGAGCTATCCCCAAGCCGACGCGAGAACTGCAAGCCACCTACACCCAGGAGCCGACCCAGGATGGAGAGCGTGAAGTCGAGCTTCGCCGGACCGGAGACAGCAAAGTCGCCACGGTGGCTTTTCATATCCCGGCGGGAACAGCTCCGGATTTCGCCGCCGTCGACGTTCTGGGAGAGATCCTGGCCGACACCCCCTCGGGCCGTCTCTATAAGGCGCTGGTGGTACCGAAGATCGCGACCAGTGTGGGGGGAGGAGCCTATCAGCTTCACGACCCCGGCCTGATGCTGTTCTCCGCCTCGGCCCGCAAAGACGCCGATCTGGATAAGGTTCAGAAGATCCTACTCGACACGGTTGACTCCTTCACTAAAAATCCGCCCACGGAGGAAGAGGTGAATAGAGCCAAGGGAGCGCTTTTAAAGTCGGCCGAGTCCACTTTGCGTGACTCTCGCCGTCTGGCTCTTCAGATCTCCGAATGGGAAGCCATGGGAGACTGGCGGATGTTCTTTCTCTACAAACAGCGAATCGCCGCAGTAACTCCGGCCGATGTGGCCAAGGCCGCCCAAGCTTATCTGAAAGTATCCAATCGCACTGTGGGAACATTCCTGCCCGATGACGCCCCCTCGCGCTCGGAGATCGCTCAAGTTAAAAAAGAGGACCTTACCGCGGCGCTCGCCGACCTGAAGGTGGATAAAGACGTGGTCGCGGGTGAGGAGTTCGACGCGACTCCCACCAACATCAAGGCTCGTACCACCTATTCCGAGCTCGCTCCGGGGATCAAGCTCGCGCTTCTTCCCAAGGACAATCGTGGAGAGACCGTGGTCTTCGACCTCACTTTCCGCTTCAATAACGTCAAGGACGCGCAGAACCAAGCCGGAGTGGCCGCTTTCACCGGTGGGATGTTGATGCGGGGCACTCAGGGGAAAACCCGAGAGCAGATCAAGGATAAGCTGACCGAACTCGAAGCCAGTGGCTCTGTCAGTGGCGACTACGAGTCTGTCTCCGCCTCTTTCTCCACCACTCGGGAGCACCTACCGGAAGTTCTGAAACTGGCTGCCGAGATCATGAAAGAGCCGAGCTTCCCTTCGGGTGAGCTCGAAACCATGCGAGAAGGCTATCTCGCTGCTCTGGAAGAGGCTCGCAGCGAACCCGAGACGAGAGCTTCACTCCTACTGAGCCAGGTGCTCGATCCCTACGCCAAGGGCGACCCTCGCGCCGCCACGACGCTGGAAGAGGATATGGCCGAAGCCAAGAAGGTCAAACTCGAGGAGCTGCGCTCCTTCCACAAAAAGTTCTACGGAGCCGAACGGGGAGAGATCGCGGTTGTGGGAGATTTCGATCCCAAAGAGATCGAGCCGCTTCTCAAGGAGCTGTTCGTCGGATGGAAGTCGGCCGGTAACGTTCCCTACGAGCGAATGGCCAGTCGGGTAAAAGAAGGCGTGAAGGGTCAAAGCCTGACCGTCGAGATCCCGGACAAAGCCAACGCGGTTTACTACGCCAGCATGCCGCTTGCCATCACCGACGAGCATCCCGACTACGCTGCGCTTCGCCTCGGTAACTATCTTTTGGGCGGCGGATTTCTCAACAGCCGACTGGCCACGCGGGTCCGCCAACAGGAGGGGCTCTCCTACTCGATCAGCTCCTCGCTTTCAGCCAACGCTCTCGACCCGGTGGGCGGCTTCGGAGTCTACGCCATCGCGGCGCCGGAGAACGTAGGCAAGGTGAAGACGGCCATCGTGGAGGAGGTCAACCGTGCCATCAAGGATGGATTCACCACAGCGGAGGTGGAAGCGGCTAAGCGGGGCTACCTGGAATCGCTCAAAGTCTCCCGCAGCCAGGACGGGAACCTGGTGGGGTTGTTGAGCGGCTACATGTTCTATGACCGTGACGTCGAATGGCTCAACGCTTGGGACAAGAAGATCACCGCCCTGACTCCCCAACAGATTCAAACGGCGCTGGCCAAGCATATCGATCCGAGCAAGCTGGTAGTGGTCACCGCGGGCACCTTGTCCAAGTAACACTGTCTCCGGGGTAGGATTCCCGCCCGATTCATCCGAGCGCGTCGCTTCCACTTCGGGCGGACTTTCGCGCCCGCTTCAACCAGATGTGACACAACCTAGTAAAAGGCCCGATGCGAGAGCACCGGGCCTTTTACTGACGAGTAAAGTTCGCTCAGTCGCAATACGGGTCGGCTAACGACAGCGCTTCGTCGATGATGGAGAGGCCTTCCTCGAGCTCCTCGTCGCTGATGCACAGCGGGGGAACGGCGAAGATCCAGTCCCAGCGGACCTGAGTGGAGAGGCCGCGGGACTTGAGGTGTCCGGCGACTTTGGCCATCGCTTCGGAGGCGGGTTTGTTGAAGCCGGAGATGGGCTCTTTGGTCTCCTGATTCTTCACCAGCTCCAACACACGGAATAGGCCGATGCCGCGATGGTCACCCACGCACTTGTGGTTGGCCTTCAGCTCGTTCATCCGTTGGCCAAGCTTTTCGCCCTGCACGCGGGCTCGCTCGATCAAGTTGTCTTCCGTGTAGACATCCAAGCAGGCTGAAGCGGCGGCGCAGGCGATGGGGTGGGAGCTGTAGGTCAGCCCGCACCACAAGGGCCTTGTGTCGAAGTAGTCGCCGATCTCGGGTGAGACGACCACGGCGCCCAGTGGAATGTAGCCGCAGGTCAGCCCCTTGGCGCAAACCAGGATGTCGGGCCGCACGCCGTAGTGGTCGATACCCCACCATTCGCCGGTGCGACCGAAGCCGCTCATCACTTCGTCCACGATCAGCTTGATGCCGTACTTGTCGCACAGCGCGCGCACACCTTTCCAGTAGCCCACGGTGGAAGGGGCGATGATACCGGAAGAGCCGGAGTAGCCTTCCAGCAAGATGGCCGCGATGTCGTTGGGGCCTTCCATTTCGATCTGCTCTTCGATCAGATCGACCAAGGCCTGGTCTCCCTGCTCCGGCGTGCAGTGACGATACAGAGGGCTGCGGTAAGAGTAAGGATCGAGCATGCGCACGATCCATGGCACGCCGGGTTCGTTGGCCAGACGACGAGGGTCACCACCGGCGCTCATCGCTCCGAAGGTCGCGCCGTGATAGGCGCGGTAGCGGGTCATCACCTTCTGGCGGCCGGTCACCAAGCGGGCCATCTTCATGGCGTTCTCGATGGCGTCGGCGCCACCGTTGGTGAAGAAGACTTTCTTGAGATTGCCGGGGGCGATCTTGGACAGCTTTTCGGCTGCCTCACCGCGCGGCTTGGTGGCGCATCCGGGATAGATGAAGGCCAGTTCGTCGGCCTGGGCCTTGATGGCCTCGATCACCTTTGGGTGGCCATGACCGATATTCATGTTCATCAGCTGGGAGGAGAAATCGAGATAGCGTCGTCCCTCCACGTCCCAGAAACAGCTTCCTTTAGCTTTCGCCACCGCGATAGGGTTGGCGACCGACTGCACCGACCAGGAGAACAGGGTGTACTCCATATTCTTGGCGATGATCTCTTTAGAGGCACGCACGGCCTCTGATTCTTGCTCTGCGATCACGGTGACTTTTTCTCCTAGAGATTGATTGAGCGGAGGATTTCAGGGCAAGGGTTGATGGACCCTGCCGAAGAACCTCCGCTTCCCATGTTGCGCAACAAGATTCAGGGCCTCGAGGCGACCGATCCCGATTTCCCGCAGCTCAGTTTAGCCGAGAGGCGGAAGAAGTTGCGCGTCCGGACCTACATAAGGCTTGAGATCGCCACCGACAAGGGGCGGGTCTCCGCCATCGTCACCGACCTGTCTTTGGACGGCATGCGCATGCGCTGCCAACACCCGGTGCGGGATGGCGAACGGGTGGAGGTCTTCTTCCCCGATGGCCAGGATCCCGAGAGCACGGGCTCGGTACGCTGCCGTATCGTCTGGGTGCAGCAGATTCAGCAGGTCGGGCGGACCAGCTACGAAGCGGGACTGGCCTTCGAGGATAGCCGGGACAACATGAAGCGATCCTGGGTGCGCTATGTTCTCGAGCAGCTCGGCTTCGACGAGAATAAGACGTTTCAAAAGCGAAAGTTTCTCCGCGTGAAAGGTCAGATCCCGGCTCGGATCTTCACTGTTCGTCCCGACGACCCGGCTACCGGCGAGGTGGTCAATCTCGGCGTGGGGGGCGCGCTCCTGGCCCTCGACGCTCCGCTCGAGCGGGACAGCCAGATCCACTGCGAAATCTGCCTCTGGCGCATCCTGCCCGCGCTCCGGCTTCCCTGTCGCGTCATGGGCGTTCGGGAAGACCCGGATGTACCGGGACGCCACCTCCACTCGCTGCTCTTTCTGGGCATGGACACCGAGGAGGTGAAGCTCCTCGGTAACTACGTCATCTTCTTGATCAATCAGTCGGAATAGACGATCGTTTGAAGGGGAAATATTCAACGCGAACTCAATAGCCTCGAATGGATGCGTTTCGCGGGCTGGGTCAACTTGTCGGTATACTATTGGCGTTGTTCGGAGTTTTCTTCGGGGTTTTTCTCGTTCGGCGTGCAGTTAACCACGAAAAGGATCAGCGACGCGAGCGGGAGCGCGCGAATCCGCAAGAGCTGGAGCGACTCAAGGCGGAAAAAGCAAAGCGAGATTGGCGTATGGTGTCTTGCGCCTGTCTCCCGCCTCTCTTGATTCTTGTAGGTTTTATGGTCACTGGAGGATTGCACGCGGTTAAGCTGGAGAAGGCCTATAACTTGACGGACCAACATTTTAAAGCGGGAGCTTATGGAGAAGCTATCAAGTCCGCGCAGCCTGTCTTAGACGAGATCGAAGAGCGTTACGACCGCTATGGCTTAAAATTGCATGCAAAGCCACTTCCGGTAGATTCGGCCAGGCTGACCCGAATAGTTATCCGGTCTCTGATGAAGGAAGGGCGAAAGGAAGAAGCGGCTCAGCTTTTTTCAGTGTACCGTCAGAGGTTTTCTGACGCGCCGGACCCGGCGCTCGCCCGCGAAGTAGGGAAATGAGCCCTTTGTGGCTTCACTTCCGCATTCACTTCCGCATTGCATACTCTCGGCATCGCTCGAAGTAGCGACCGACCTCTCCGGAGCGCAAAGCTTCGTAGGCTCGCTGATAGCCGGCGGCCAGGTCGTTCTCGACCTCGGTCAGCCATAGGGCGGCGGCGACATTCATGGCCACGGCACAAGCCAGCTCCTCGCGACCGCCGGCGAGAAGCTCGCGCGATATCGAGGCGTTGGTCGCCGCGTCGCCGCCTCGTAAAGATTCCAAAGCGATGGGGGAGGTGCCGAACACCGCCGGAGTCCATTCCCAGTTCCGAACCGGCTGGCCGGCCTCGGCCATGCTGACCCAGCTGATCCCGTTGGGACTCAATTCATCCAGGCCGCCCTCGCCGTGAACAACCAGAACGCGACGCAAGCCGAGCCGAATTGCCGCCTGAGCCATCGGCTCCACCAATTCGCGAGCATACACGCCCAGCAGTTGATGGCTCACTCCCGCCGGATTGACCAGCGGGCCGAGAAGGTTGAAAAGTGTCCGCACCCCCAGGGCGCGTCGTAAGCTCGCCAGCTGTTTCATAGCGGGATGAAAGTGGGGGGCGAAAAGAAAGCCGAATCCGCCGGAAGCGATGTGCCTAGCGACCTCCTCGGGGCGATGCCCCAGCGGATAGCCCAGCTCCGCCAACAGATCGGCGCTCCCGCAGGCCGAGGATATGGAGCGGTTACCGTGCTTGGCTACCCTCACCCCCAAGGAGGCGAGCACCAGGGCGGCCAAAGTCGAGATGTTGATCAGGTGAGCTCCGTCTCCGCCTGTGCCACAGGTGTCCAGAAGGGTCTCCCCCTCAGCGCCGACTGAAACACTGACCTGGTGCTCCTTTAAGGACTGGGCCGCCCCCACGATCTCATCCACCGTCTCGCCGCGCACCTTCAGCGCGCTCAGAAGCCCGGCCGCCAGAAGCGATTCGGGAGCGTTTTCCAGATTCGCTCTCATCAAAGCGCTCACCACCGAGCGCATGGTTTGCTCGGTCAACCTCTCTCCCGAGGTCACCGCGTGAAGCGCCTCTCGCAGTACCTGTTCATCAGCTTTCATACCAAGCCCGGAAATTATCTCGTGAGACCTTGTTTTCCTGGAGGAGGAACGCTTGAAAAACTATCCTGTTGGAACGAAACTTTTATCTGTCTGTATACTTCAAACATCGTATATATCTGGGGTATCCTCAGGTATATAACGTGCCTCCGGGGTGCTACGTGCCCTCCGGGTACAGTTTTGGAAGGTAGGGTTCTCGGTGCTTGTTCCACGCTCTTGGCGGTCTTTAGTCTTATGTGCCCTACTGGCGCTCAGTCTACTTTCTCCCACCCAGGCCGATCGCGGAGACGCGCTTCGTTTCGAAGCCGCCGTGGCCCAGATCTCGAAGCTCGCTAAGAAGCGCCCCACGATCGAGACCCTTCTGGATAGTGCCCGAAACGCCGTTCCCTCACTGGGAGACGACGCCTTGACCGTGGCGGGACTTTCCCATCGCCTGAACGGAAGTTCGGACGCGGAACTTTCCACCGCCGTCATCAAGGCGATGCTGAAGTCTCTCGATGATCGATGGGCCCGTCTCTACTCTCCGGAGGAGAGCCAGAACATGCGATCGGGTCTCAACGGAGATGGGTTGGGTAGCTTAGGTCTCAACCTGGTCCACGACGGCACTAAAAATCAGGGCTACCTGATCTCCGACGTCGCTCCCAATGGGCCAGCCCTGGGGTTGATCAAAGCCGGCGAGCGACTGCGGTCGGTGGACGGTACGGATTTGACCAAGCCGACAGAAGTGTCCCTCGATTCCCTCTTGCACGGACAACCGGGGTCGGTGGCGCATCTGTTGGTTTCCGACATTAAGGGAAAGAGCCGCGAGGTGGATGTCACTCGGGTCGATCTGGATGCCCCCACGGCCTATCTGACCAAGACCGACCGGGATAGCGCGGAGATTCGTATCACCAGTTTTGGCGCCGATACCGCCAAGGAACTCCAACAGATTCTGGACCAAACCCGAGTCGAGACACTGGTCCTCGACCTTCGCTGCAATGGGGGAGGGTACGTCAAGTCGGCGGTGGCCTGCTCCTCCCTTTTTGTCAAGGACGGCTCTCTGGTCGTGCAGACCGAATCGCCCGACGGCGTGACTCCGCTTTATAGCGAGGGCGCCCCTCGTTTCAAAGGCTCCGTGGTGCTGCTAGTCAATAGCAAAACGGCCAGCGCCGCGGAGATCTTCACCGCTTGTCTACAACATCACCTGGATGCCGAAGTCATCGGCGAGACCACTTACGGCAAAGGATCGGTTCAGCGGATCGTCGACCTGCCCGGTAAATGGGCTCTCAAAGTTACCACTTCGGCCTATCGAACCGCGGCCGGTGATCTGATCGACGGGATCGGGATCAAGCCCGACCTGGAGCTTAAGATGCCCATCGCCGCGTGCCGCACCGAGGACGACACCCAGATGGCTCAAGCACGCCAACACGTTCGTCATCTGGCCGCCAGTCCCCCTAGCAAATCCTAAGCAAGACAAAGCGGGCACCGAAGGGTTATACTGAGTCTCGTGGCCTTTAGCCCTATTTCCGGACCCAATTTTGGCCGCTACGAAGGCCAGCACATCCAAGCCGTCCCTCGGCAAAAGACCGAGAGTGTCGCGCCTAATTTGCTGCGCGATCTCAAGACTTTCATCGATCTCGATGACGAGCTTGATGCTGAGGAACTGCTCAGACTTCTCACCCTCGACGAGGTGGAACTCTCGGAAGAAGCTCGTGACATCTTACGCAAAATCAAGAAGAAGAAAAAACGAGGTCGAGACCGCGAGGCCGAGCAGAGCGAGGAAGAGTTTCTCCAGTTGCTAGCTCAGCTGGATGAGGAGGAGCTAACGCCGCTGAGCGAACTGCCGCGAAAAGATGTCACGCCCTATCTCCCTCCCGTACTGACCCTATCGACTTATGGACCTTTGGTGGAAGAGAGCCGGCCAGCGCCCATCGCGCCTCGACCTCAGCCGGCCGAGGACGATATCTCGCAGTTGACCCGGGCGGGGAAGCTGGCTCTGGCTATGGTCGCCATTGCCCCAGATAAAAAGCAGGCGATGAAAGTCGCTCGAGATCTGGAGGTCTTCGGGGCCGAACTGTTGGGCGAAGTCAAGCGTTTTGGTACCCGTGTGGTTGTGGTTGGAGCCAGGACGGCCTTCACCGATATCGAGATCGCCGGGATCCGGCTCTTTGGAGCGGGAGAGAAGACCTTCGACGGGCGCCCTTGGTCGGTGGTCCGCGGTGTCTATTCGGCCAAGCGGCGCATTATCTGCGTCGGAGAAGAGCTGCTCGACGAGAGCAAGCGCAGCGGACGTTCCACCGTCCGGCACGAATTCGCTCACGCCTACGAGGACACCTGGAGCCGGAAGCGCCAACGACGACAGCCATTGAGCGTGGAGCTCTGGTACCGTTTCGAAAAGACCCGCAAAAGTTTTGTCTCGGCCTACGCCTCGACCCAGCCGGCGGAGTACTTCGCTGAATCGGTGGAGGCTTATTTCGCGCCCGGACTGCGCGACACCCTGATGGCCGGAGACCCCGAGATGTTCGCCTATCTTGGTGAGCTTTTCGGCGGTACTTATTAACCCTCGCTCAGGGGATTCGGCCGCTCTCAATCCTTGAAAAAAATCCTACTCCAGGAAGGAGGCTTGAAGATCTGTCAGAATTTTCCTTGAAAGTTTTTCATGAGGTTTCACAGTTCGTTGAGTCACCCCGGTAAGCCCAAGTTGTCACTTTCTCGTCTCCGTCGCTCCGAGCAGACAGGAATCATCTCGCGCGGCTTTTCCGTTCGCTGGACAGCGGCCGTCTTGTTGATGGGAAGCGTGGGAGCGGCCTGGGCTTTCAATCCTCTTTCGGGAAGCGGAAAGGCTGTGGGGACCACCACGGTCGCCGACTCCCATCTTGTGGTGGAGGGAGACCCCCAGGTCGTGGCGCCTCTCCTTGGCTCGTTGGTGGGCGAAGTGGCCTTAAGTTCTCAAGACCGGGAATTGATATCTAAGTCAGCGGGTCAGCGCATGGTGTTGCGTTCTAAACCTGTGGTCGACCTCGGTGGGAAGAGTCTGCGCGACAAAGGGAAGTTCTTGCGTGCCGTGGAGGAGGTCGAGGAGCAGTTTCTGCTTTCGGGCGCTTATCCCCCCTTGCCTCCGGATGGAGCGGCGGGATCGATGAATTATCGCACAGACGGGCAAGACTTCACCCTGGGGTCTGGACATCGCCGCTATACGGCGGAGGAGGGTCTGACTTATGGATCCCCTCCGGTCGCCGGGCAGAGCTTCGAGGTGGCCGGTTTTTTGCGAAGTCAAGACATAGGCTGGGGGCCGTGGCGAAAGGCTTCGATGGAGTTCTTCGGGCAGAAAGAGGTCACGAATTCGGAGGCCTTGGAGTTTCTCGTCGAAAATGTTCCTGACTCAAAAAGTTCCGCTCGTCTTTTCTTCCCCGTGGATCGCGCTACATGCGGCTACCTGTTTCGTAAAAAGGATGGAACGAGTGCCTACAGGTCGGGGGAGTTGGCCTACGACGCCGCCTTGGGCACTTTTTCCCTGAAGCTTTTCCGTGTCAATCTCGCCTCTAGTCCGGCCCTTCGGGCTGACCGGTTAGAGGCCGAGGCTAAAGCTCGCGATGGCGCGGTGGTTCTGGTGGGCGACCAGGGGCTGCTCGGCGACCTCGGGTTGGCCGAGCCGCCGGCCGAGAGTCCAGACGGGGTAGTCGTTCTTTCCTCGGCCGCCGTGATGCCCTGCTCGGTCAGTAGCGCGCTCGACGGTCTGCGTTTGTCCGCTTTGGCCAGACATCAAGAAAGTCTGGCGCGGGGCCTGTATGTGGCTTCTGAGGGAGAGAAGTCTCAAGCGGTCGTGGCTGGACGGGTGAAGCTTCTCGATCAACTGGGCCAGCTTCATCAACTGCACCTCCGCGCCGGACGTGGCGCCGACTATGATTGGGTGATCGGTCAGGTGTGCCCGGTGAAGGAGGAGCCGCGAGCGGAGAAGTTTGTAGACAGTGGGCTCAGTTTTGAGGAGAGCCCCACGACGGAGCCTCTGGTGAAGGCGGGACGGTAGTCGTCGCTCTCCATTGCTCGGCGGATAATCTCATTATGACCCGCTTTTCGGTCCATCGGTTGTGAAGACCGATAATCTCCATCTCTCGAATGATTTCGAAACCGCACTTTTGAAAGCAGCCCTGGGCGCCTAAATTGAAACTGGCGGTGTCTAGCTCGATAGTATCGACACCGCGAGTCTCGAAAAGGTACCGGACCAGAATCCTCATCGCTTCCGAGCCCAGGCCACGACCTCGTTGTTGGCTCGCGCCCACCATGATTCCGACACGGGCCAAGCTCCGCCGGTCTTTACGGAAGAGTTTGTAGCGCAAGAAGCCCAGGGGCAGATTGGCTGTGGCTTCCTCGATGAGAAGCACTCCTCGCCCGTCGCAGCGAAGATCGTCCAAATACTCCCGGGACATTTCGGCGAGAGTCTCGCTATCCGTGTCCACGCCGAAGGCCAGTCGGCAGCTCTCGGAGTCGGCGAACCAGCCGGCTACGGCCTGGTGATCCTGGGAAAGTAGAGGGCGCAAACGCAACCTGCCCGACTCCGATAGCAGAGGCGGGTTCAAGTTTTCTCTGGAACGACCCAGGATTCGGCGCAACAGGCTCCGCATATGTGGGTTTACCACGGATTGAGCCGAGGTTCCCTCAGGTTGGTCAGAATTTTATGAAGTCGCGAGGCTCGGTGTCCTCGAGCGACGAATAGTCCAATCTTGGAGGAATGCCCCGGGAAGAATCCAAAAGGGGCCCTCAAGATGACATGGCTTGGGGATGTTGAGCCTTCGAGCTATTACGGGTCAAAGGAGCGTCGAGTTGCAAAAGCGAGATTTCTATATGGTCCTTCGGGTCAAGCCCGTCGCGTCCCCTGACGAGATCAGAAAGGCCTACAGGGAACTCTCCAAAAAGTACCATCCCGACCTCAATCCGGGGATGAAGGCGGCTTCTGACGAGAAGATGAAAGAACTCGTCGCGGCTTACAACGTGCTCAATAATAAGGAACAGCGTAAAGCCTACGACGCGCAGCCGCAGTTTCAGTATCGGAAGTTTGGCAAAGGCCGAGACAAGCCGACCAAAGACACCTTTAAGAAGCAGGCGCCTAAAAAGCAGGGCTTGTTGCAGAAGATGTTGTCATTTGTGAGAAAGAAAGATGGAGCGAGTGCTGGAGTCGATCCTAAGCAGGCCGATGTGCATTTCATGTTGGGTTTGTCCATGGCTGAAAGCGACAATTTTCTCGAGCAGGCCAAGGCGGAGTTCGTTAAAGCCTTGGAGTACGATCCAAAGCATCTCGAAGCGACCTACAATCTCGCCCTGACCTCCTACCGAAACGGGGATTTCGAAGGGGCTCGCTTCGGACTCAATGATGTGCTCAAGCTTAATTCCAACGATGTTCACGCTAAACATCTGCTAAAGCTCCTCCACGATCCCGATCTATAGCTCCCGGGAACTTCGTCGGTATTTTTCGAACGTTCACATCTCGTTAAAGTCCGTTTTGCTCTTTAGCCTTAAAATGTGGCTGTGATAATTACGGGCGTACATAGTTGGACGAGTGGTCCCTTTTCGGCGGTCCGTCCCGGAGAGGTCGCCCAGGACCCCGTGGAGTCGTCTCCCAGGGAGCCCATCGACGAGGTGGTTCCCATGCAGCCACCCGCGGACAGTCAGAGGTCCGGGAGTTCCATGTCCAGTTCTCGGATGCGAGATCAGGGAGCGAAATCGGTCGGAGCGGCCCTGGCGGCCTTTCCTCAGATCGTTCATGTTTTAGCCGATCCGGAACTTCATTTAGGAAAGCAGCTTTCCACCGCCACAGGACTCCCCGTTGTCTCCCTGGAGGAAAACTCCATCGAGGAGCTCGCTACCGTTTTGTCCGCGGAAGAATTCGCCCAAGGATTTATCTTAGAAGGCTTCCCTACGGATCGCGGTGTGGCCGAGGGGCTGGACAGCTTGCTGTCCGCGACCAGTCCCAACGAGCGCCGAGTTTTGGGTTGGCAGGCCGAAAAAGACGATCATCAGCAGATCATCTTGGACCACTACATCGACCAGGGACTACTCTGGAATGTTCCTAACGAGAGTCCGGCCGCTCCTTCCGAGCAGGTCACGGACGCGCTCTTAGAGTGCATGGTGGGCCTACCCGCTCGTAAGTAGGTTGGCGGGCTGTACCCGAGACCACTGACTCGCCCGAAGGAATGCACTCCGTACACCTCTAATAGGCACTCTGCCCGAGGCTCCCGCTAGGTATGGCTCGGTGATGATCTTGGAGGATTCATGGCTGGTACACAATCGACCCCCCCACAATCGCCGCAGCAAGGCGAGACCCCGTCTCCCCTGTGTAATCACCTGCTCGAACAGGTTCGGCTGCGCTTGGAGGACAAGCTCGCGGCGGAGGACCTTCGCAATGCCGCTCAGGAAGCCATCAAGAGTCTCGAGCAAGCTCGCGAGCAGACCCTAGCGAACCTGGAGAAGGGGGGAGCCAAGGACGAAGTTCTCGACGCCTTCGAGCGTAGCTTTGAAGAGATGCAAGTCGCACTCGAGGAGATCGACGAGTATGCCGACAAAGCCGACGACAAGACTCACGAGAGTGTTCGAGGCTCTATCTTTCGCGCCGCCCACGCCAGCGCTCTGGCGGTTCTAGCCATGCAGCAGGCGGAGCTCTCCGATGGGCCCACCGACATGCCTCTTTTCAACGGCCTCTTCAAGATGAAGGAAGGCTATCTTCAAAATCAGGTCGAGGGAAGCCAGCTTCAGGCGGCGCTCGACAACATCGTCAAGATGACCAAAGCCGCGATGGCTGAGCTTTTGGCCGCCGAAGGCGAGCAGCCTCCGCAGAGGGACGGCTTGGTACGGGCTTACGAAGAGCAGATCGAAAGTCTCGAGCACGTCGGTGAGACGATCGACAGCGGAAGCAAGGACAAAGGCACCGTGGACGATGCCTTTGAGCGCTTACTTAAGACGAGTCAGGGTGTTCGTGAGGCGATGGCTTCACTCAACGAAGCCATGATGAGCGTTGGGCCATGCCGATTGGTGCGAGCCAATGTCTTGCTTTCCGCCTCCGAGACTTTTCGTGCCGGTGGCATCAGTCCCGATCAGTTTGGTCGGACTTTGGATTCCTTTGAGGGAGAGCTCAAGGAAGAGCGGGCCGCCGTGGATGAGATGGCGGGTCTTCCGGGGCAAAACGAGGCGGTCATCAAGGAGATTGAAGGTGTTCGCACGGCCTACGACCTTCATGACGAAGCTATCGCCATTTTTTCCGAGATCATTGATGGAGAGGCTGCTCCCGAGGACTTTGCCAAAGCGCAGACGCTTCTCATCGAGGCCTCCGAGAAGCTCTCCGATCACAAAGAAGAGCTCGAGCGTCTTGGGGAGAGCGAGGGGAAAGTCTCTTGTGTTCGCTGCGGATCCCCCAACGAAGCTGGACAGCGTGTCTGCGGAAAGTGTGGAGCGCAGTTGCCCCAGCAGGCCGGGGTCGGTGGAGTCTCTTCCACCATGTCTTATCAGGAATCTGACGGAGCCGCTGATTTCGGCGAACAAGAACTCGAGATGACCACGAACCTGGAACGTCTTTTCCAGGCAGTCAACGAGGTTGCGGAGAGTCGCCGTAGCGATAGAGACTTCGAAGAAGTGATCGACTGGATGGATGGGCTGCTCGAAGAAGCCGCCCAAACGATGCCGGATGTTCCAGCGATGCAGTATCCGGATTGCCCTCCTGACATGCAAGAGAAGATCGAGGAGCTTCAAGTTCAGCTTTCGACTCAGCGAGAGTTGATGATGGAAGGTATCGAAGCCGTTCGCGAGGCGTTGGGCATCCTGGGCAGCTATGTCGAGACTCACGACAAGGACGTTCTTGTCCAGGGTGTTCGTGGGGTCCGCGATGGCGTGATCAAAATGCAGTCCTCCGAAAAAGCCTTAACCGCTATTAGCGAAACATTGCAGAAAGCCGCGGCGGAAGCGCAGGCCTCTCGAGAGGACGAGGATTCAGAATCCGACGAATCCGAGACCGAATAGGTCGCGAACCGCGAACATTATTCATGGAAGAAGCTTTTAAGCAAGCCGCCTCGGAGCGGATTCTCATTCTCGATGGGGCGATGGGGACCGCTCTTCAGGGCTACCGGCTGGACGAAGCCGCTTTCCGGGGTGAGCGCTTCGCCGAGTGGCCCCAGTCGCTCCAGGGCTGCAACGACCTGTTGTGCCTGACTCAGCCGCACATCGTTCGTGAGGTTCACACGGCTTACATCGAGGCCGGTTCGGACCTGATCGAGACCAACACTTTCAATGCTCAGAGCCTTTCCATGGCCGATTACGGGGCTCAGTCGCTGGTGGCCGAAATCAACCGCGAGGCCGCGCGTCTGGCCAAAGAGTGCGCGCAGACCGTAGGTCGGACGGTGTGGGTGGCCGGTGCGGTCGGACCGACCAGCAAGACCCTGTCGCTTTCCGTCGATGTCAATCGTCCGGGAGCGCGCGAGGTCACTTTCGCCCAGGTCCGACAAGCCTACGATGAGCAGATCGAAGCTCTGATCGAAGGCGGCGTGGACTGTCTTTTGATCGAGACGATCTTCGACACCCAGAACTCCAAGGCCGCGGTGGTGGCCGCCGAGGATGTCTTCGCCCGTCTCGGACGCCGTATCCCCGTTTTGATTTCGGTGACCATCACCGACCGCAGCGGTCGGACCCTTTCGGGCCAGCAGTTGGAAGCCTTCTGGCACTCCATTCGCCACTGCCGGCCGCTCTGCGTGGGCCTCAACTGCGCCCTGGGTGCCGAGGAGATGACGACTTACCTGGGTGAGCTCTCGGAGCTTGCCGACACTCTTGTCTCCTGCTATCCCAACGCGGGTTTGCCCAACGCTTTGGGCGGTTACGACGAGACTCCGGAGCAGATGGCGGCTGTCCTGGGTCGCTTCGCCGACAACGGATGGCTCAACATGGTCGGCGGATGCTGTGGGACCACACCGGAGTTCATCGCGGCCATCGCGCGGGAGATGAAGGGTCGCGCTCCACGCCGGCCCAAGCCGACTCGATCGGGTTTTGCCGTCAGCGGCCTCGAGCCGTTCCGCCAAACCGCCGACACAGGCCTGATCGTGGTGGGGGAGAGAACCAACGTGACCGGTTCTCCCAAGTTCGCCAGGCTGGTTCGGGAAGGCGACTTGGAGGGCGCATTGGTGGTTGCCCGGCAGCAGGTCGATAACGGAGCCAACATTCTCGACGTCAACATGGACGAGGGGCTGCTGGACTCGGAAGCCTTCATGCGTCAGTTCTTGCAGTTGGTCGCTTCCGAGCCCGACATCTCCAAAGTCCCTCTGATGATCGACTCCTCCCGCTGGGAAGTGTTGGTGGCCGGAATCGAGAGCGCCCAGGGTCGCTGCGTGGTCAACAGCATCTCGCTCAAGGACGGTGAGGAGGAGTTCCTGTATCGAGCCGAGTTCCTCAAGAGGTTCGGCGCCGCCGTGGTGGTCATGGCTTTCGACGAACAGGGACAAGCCGACACCACCGAGCGCCGCATCGCGATCTGCCGTCGAGCCTACAAGCTTTTGACCGAAAAGGTCGGCATGGACCCCTGGGATATCATTTTCGATCCCAACGTCTTGACCGTGGCCACGGGAATCCCCGAGCATGACGGCTACGGATTGAGCTTCATCGAAGCCATTTCCGCCATCAAGAAAGAGTGTCCCGGAGTGCTGATCTCCGGTGGAATCTCCAACGTCAGTTTTTCCTTTCGTGGAAACAATCCGGTGCGTGAAGCCATGCACACGGTCTTCCTCTATCACGCCATCAAGGCCGGCTTGGACATGGCCATCGTCAACGCCGGTATGTTGGGGATCTATGAGGATATCCCCGAGGACCTGCGGGTCGCGACCGAGGATGTCTTGTTGGCAAGAGACCCCGAGGCGACCGAGCGACTACTGGCCATGGCCGAGAAGTACCGCGAGGAAGGCGGCAAGAAAGCCGAGGAGGGGACGGGTCTTGCCTGGCGCTCGGGCAGCGTGGAAGAGCGTCTTTCCCACGCCTTGGTCAACGGAGTGGTCGACTTCATCGACCAAGACACCGAGGAGGCTCGTCAGAAGTACCCTCGTCCTCTGGAAGTGATCGAGGGTCCGCTGATGGCTGGCATGGCGATCGTGGGTGAACGGTTCGGCGAGGGAAAGATGTTCTTGCCCCAGGTGGTCAAGAGCGCCCGCGTGATGAAAAAGGCAGTGGCCTACCTACTTCCGTTTATGGACGCCGAGAAAGAGCAAGGCGGCGCCAAGTCCCAGGGGCGCATTCTGATGGCGACGGTCAAAGGCGACGTGCACGATATCGGCAAAAATATCGTTGGAGTCGTTCTGGGATGTAATGGATTTGAAGTGATCGATCTGGGGGTGATGGTCCCGACGGAGGAAATTTTACGTCAGGCCAAATCCCACCAGGTCGACCTGGTGGGGCTTTCCGGGTTGATCACCCCCTCGCTCGATGAAATGGTCAGAGTGGCCGAAGCCATGGCAAGAGACGGACTAGATCAGCCGCTTTTGATCGGCGGAGCCACCACGTCGGCCACCCACACCGCGCTCAAGATCGCTCCCACCCGTTCTCAGCCTGTGGTCCACGTGTTGGACGCCTCCAGAGCCGCGGCGGTTTGTGGGAAACTTCTCGATGTTGACGGTCGCGGAAGCTATCTGGCCGAGGTGGAAATTGAGCACGAGCGGTTGCGGCAGAGATTTCTCAAAAAATCTCAAGTCGCCCTACTCCCTCTCGCCGAAGCGCGCTCCAAGGGATGGACCTGGGCCTGCCCTAACGGTGGGGTCCCTAGAGCGGCGAATCTTTCTCAAATCATAGTACGAGACCCGCTTCCCTTGGAAGAGCTGGTGCCCTTGATCGATTGGACTCCGTTTTTCATCGTCTGGCAGATGCGGGGCACCTACCCTCGAATCTTGGAGCGGCCGGAGGCCAGAGCTCTCTTCGAGGAGGCTCAAGAGCTGCTCGAGAGTTTGGTGAAAGACAAAATTTTGAGCGCTCGAGCCGTCTTCGGGGTCTTCCCGGCTCATTCCGAGGGAGATGACCTGGTGGTCGCGGGACAGCGCTGGCCCATGCTTCGGCAGCAGATCGAGCGGTCGGAAGGCAAGCCGTCGCGATCGCTTGTCGACTTTCTCTCCACCACTCCGCAAGCCGACAGCTTGGGACTTTTCGCGGTCAGCACCGGTTTTGGTTGCGACGAGGCGGTGAAAGCTTACCAGGCTGACCACGATGACTATCACGCCATCATGATTCGAGCCCTGGCCGACCGCCTGGCCGAAGCCGGCGCCGAGTGGGTCCATCGGGAGTTACGCGTCGCCTGGGGATTGGAAAGTCGCGGCAGCTTCTCTCCCGAGCAGCTGATCAAGGAAGAGTATTCCGGGATCCGTCCGGCGCCGGGATATCCCGCTTGTCCTGACCATGTGACCAAGCATGAGCTATGGAAACTTCTCCAGGTGGAGCAAAGGACGGGGATCAAGCTGCTCGACTCTGGAGCCATGTGGCCGGCTGCGTCGGTCAGCGGGATGGTCTTTCATCATCCCGAGGCGCGCTATTTCGCTATCAACCGAATCGGCTCGGACCAGTTGGCGGACTACGCCGCTCGTTTGGGGGAAAATCCCGAGGAGGTGGCGCGCCGCCTGGCGACGCTACTGTCGTGAATTCCGGTCCGTGGTTTGAGCCTGGACGCCATCACCGTCTTTGGAAACAGTGGCGGCGCATCGGAAAGGGCCAGGAGGAGAAGTTCTTTCTGGAGCACCGACACGCGGTTTTGGAATCGCTGCGAGGGCATTATCCCCCCGAACAGGTGCTCCTTTCCAAAGAACTCTACAGCTCCGAACCGGAATTTTGGGCCGGCCTGGCTCTGGGGATCCCTAGTATAGAGTGGTTTTTGGTCGAGGGTGAGCGCTTGAATCAGGTCACCAGCGTTCCTGCTAGTAGCGGACTCTGCGCCGTCTTTTCACCGCGCCCGGTGACCCTGGAGGAGCTTCTCGAGGTATCCTTTCTTATGGTGCTCTGGAAGATCAGCGATCCCGGAAATATGGGCACCTTGATCCGAGCCGGTAGGTCGCTTTGCCGAGCCGCGATTTTAGTTGTCGGCGGTTGTTCGGTTTGGTCGTCCAAGGTGGCCCGGGCTTCCGCCGGTAGCTTGATGTCGACACAGGTCTGCCAGCTGGAGGTCTCCTCGGGACGAGAAGCGCTAGAGAAACTCCAAGCCTCGGGGTTCACTCTGCGCCAGGCTGTCCCCAGAGGGGGAGAGGCGCTGCCGGGTCTGACCTGGAGCGAAAAAGACGCCGTACTTTTGGGCAATGAATCTCACGGTCTTCCTCAAGAACTCGAGGGGCTCGGACAGCCCTTCACTATCCCTTGCGCTCCCGAAGTAGAGTCGCTCAACGTGGCCATGAGCGGCTCCATCATCGCCTGGGAGTGGGCGCGCGCACACCCACTGGAGGCTTGAGCCTCTTCCGGCGGCAGGCCTCGGCATCACCGGCGACAAAGCAGATCGCCTGCCGAATTTTTCCGGTTGACACACATTGTGAAAAGCTTCACAATGTGACCCGGTTTGGGAGTGTATTTCTATTTATGAAAAGAGAATCCAAAAGTCTGGGGGAGACGGCTTTACCGAGTCCCTTCGCGCTTTTTGTCAGGGTTCTCGTCGTATGTACCGCACTCTTGGTTCTCGTCGGAGCGATGGTGACCACTACCGGCTCGGGCCTGTCGGTTCCCGACTGGCCCCTTTCCTTCGGAAAGATCAATCCGACCATGGTCGGGGGAGTGGCTTTCGAGCATGGACATCGCCTGGTCGCCTCGGCGGTGGGCTTTCTGGTCCTTGTCGCCGCTATCTGGGCCACCTCGATTCGAGCCAACACGGTGGTCCGAAGGCTTTCACTGTTCGCTCTCGCCTTGGTTATTTTCCAAGGACTCCTGGGCGGATTGACCGTTCTCATGCGCCTGCCCACCGCGGTTTCCGTTGCCCACGGCACCACCGCTCAGATTTTCTTTTGCACGATCGTCGCTCTACTCTGGTGGACCGATTCGCGCTTTGTCGCCTCGATCGCCAAGATTGAAGGGCCGGCCGCTCGAGATCTTATGATCTCGAGCGGGGCGATGACCGGATTGATCTTCGCCCAGCTGTTGGTGGCCGCCACCATGCGACATCTCGGCGCGGGATTAGTCATTCCCGACTTCCCGACCTCACTGGGGCGGATTATTCCGCCTTTGACCTCTCTTCCCATCGCCATCAACTTCACCCACCGAGTTTTGGCTTTAGCCATCTTCGCCATGGCGATTCTACTGTGCCGGCGCGTCTTCAAGTTTCATCGCGAGATGACCGTGCTGAGCAGACTTTCAGCCGTTCTTGTCGGCTTGATTTTGGTCCAGGTCACCCTGGGTGCTCTGACGGTGTGGGGAGGCCGAGGGCTTTTTTCGACCTCCCTTCACGTGATGAATGGAGCCCTGGTGCTCGCCACCGCTTTCTCCATCTTTCTCTGGTCCTGGCGGCTCACCCGCCCTCGTCGCGACGACGGGAATAAGGGTGAGGAATCTTCCAGCGCGGCCACTAAGATGAGCGACGTCAGCCGCAAGGACTGGATGGACCTGGCCAAGGTTCGGCTAGTGACGATGAGCGTCTTCACCGCTCTGTGTGGATTTCTCCTCGGGGGAACAGCCTTGAGTGTCGCGGGTCTGGTTGTCACCGTGATCGGCGTTTCTCTTCTTGGTGCTGGTTCGAGCATGCTCAACCACGTTATGGAGGTGGAGACCGACGCCCGCATGGAGCGGACGCGGAATCGACCTCTTCCCACGGGCCGAGTCTCGGTGGCTTTGGTGGAGCGTACCGGCGGTCTGCTGATCGCGGCGGGGACGCTTTGTCTGGGGCTATGGCAACCCTGGGCGGGACTGCTGGCTTTTGCCGCCTTCTTTTCCTACGTCTTCGTGTACACCCCGATGAAGACTTGGAGCCCGAGCTGTACGGTGGTTGGCGCCGTCCCGGGGGCTCTCCCGGTGTTGATAGGTTACGTTGTCCGCACGGGAGTGCTCGACATCGGTGGGTTAATCTTGTTCGCCATCCTGTTTCTTTGGCAGTTGCCACATTTTATGGCTATCGCCTGGCTCTGCCGCGAGGATTACGCTCGCGCGGGCTTACCGATGGTCACGGTGATCGATCCGAAAGGGACCCTGGCCTCTTCTCAGATTTTGATCTATAGCCTGGCCCTGCTGCCGGTCTCGATGGCTCCAACCCTGGTAGGGATGGCCGGCCAACTTTATTTCTACTGCGCGCTATTGCTCGGGATCGTCTACCTCTCCTCGGGTGTGAACTTGTGCTGGCGTAAGTCCACCGTGGCGGCGCGAAAGCTGTTGTTGACCTCGGTGGTCTACCTCCCCTTACTGTACGGAGTGATGGTTGTGAACAGTTGATGACCATTTAGGAAAGCGACTGTTCTAGTCGTCTCCAAGGGAGGGGGGGAGCATTCCCCGGATGAAAGCGTTACGAACCTAGAAGCCATTCTATGAGGAATATGATGCCAAAAAGATACCTGAAAGCCGTGAGTGGTCCCCTCTCGCGGATTCTTCTCGCGCTCCTGGCGATCTTGAACACCGGTTGTGTGAACGAGGTGCGCGGCACCTTGAATCCGCTCGGCCCGGTGGCCGAACGCCAGATGAGCACGTTCATGGTGACCTTGTGGGTCAGCTTGGGGATGTTCGTGGTGGTGGGTTCCTTTCTCGTCTACTGCCTCGTGAAGTTTCACCATAAGGGCGAGATCACGAAGGACACGCCGCTGCCCGACCAGAGTCACGGTAACGCCTTGACCGAAATAGGCCTGATCTTGATCTCCGTGTTCTTAGTCGGGATCATCGCCTTGCCCACCGTGCAGGGTGTGTTCTACGTCGGGACCTTACCGAGCGACCAGAAGGTCTACGAAGTCAACGTCACCGGCCTTCAGTGGTGGTGGAAATTCGAATACCCCGAATATGGAGTCGTGACGGCCAACGAGATCGCCATCCCGGCCGGTCGCCCGGTCAAGTTCAATCTCCAGACAGCGGACGTGCTCCATTCCTTCTGGGTGCCCCGCCTTGGCGGCAAGATGGACTTAAATCCAGGCCAGGATAACTGGCTCTGGTTGCAAGCCGATCCGGAAATGCTGGCGGCCGACGCCAAGGAACTGTCAACTTCGGGCGGCTCTCCCCGTTGGGCTCATCTTCCCGCTGACTATCCCTTCCAAGGCTACGTTCTCTATGGGCAGTGCGCTGAGTACTGCGGGTCTTCACACGCCTTCATGCAGTTTCGAGTGTTAGTGCTCGATGACGCCAACTTCCAGAAGTGGGTCGAGTGGCAGAAGTCGGATTCGAAGTCGACCCTAACCGCTGGCGAGGTCGCCCAAGGCCAAGCGGTGTTCATGAAGAACAAGTGCCAAACGTGTCACACGGTTCGCGGCACCAATGCCAAAGGTCTGGTCGGTCCTGACCTGACCCACATTGGAAGTCGCACCTCCATCGCGGCCGGTTGGTTGGAAAACACTCCGGAGAATCTGGGACACTGGATTCAAAAGCCGGGTGAACTCAAGCCCGAGAACATCATGTACGTGACAGGTTACCAGCACACAGACAAGTGGGGTGGCCTGGTCAACAACTCTCAGATCGTCGTTACCGACGAGGAGCGTGACGTGCTGGCCAAATATCTCTACAGTCTTAAGTAAGGGAGCTTAAAGTGTCCTCCGAAGAAATGCACATAGAACCGGCCCCCGAAAAGGGCTTCTTCGATAACATCTTTCCCCGTCAGGTCGAGCCCAAGGGTTTGATCGGATGGCTTACCACCATCGACCACAAACGGATCGGTATTCTTTACGGAGTGACCGCGCTGTTCTGGTTCCTGGTGGGCGGCTTGGAAGCGCTGATGATCCGCATCCAGCTGCATACCTCGGACTTCCGGGGTTTCATCTCGGCCGAGACTTACAATAGTCTGTTCACGATGCACGGCACCACGATGATCTTCTTGGTCGTGATGCCCCTGGCGGTGGCCTTCTTTAACTACGTGATGCCGCTACAGATCGGCGCTCGAGACGTGGCTTTTCCACGCATGAACGCGTTTAGTTATTGGATGTTCTTGTTCGCCTCCATCTTGCTGAACATCTCCTGGTTCTTCGGTGAAGCGCCTCACATGAGCTGGGTAGGGTACGCGCCTATCACCGAGATTCAGTACACGCCCGGTATGGCCGGTGAGTTCTGGATTATCGGCCTGCAGCTTCTCGGTGTGGCCTCTATCGTGGGTTCATTGAACTTCATCACCACCATCATCAACATGCGAGCGCCCGGTATGACCTTTATGAGAATGCCGGTGTTCTCTTGGATGACCTTGGTGACCGGTTTTCTGATCATCCTGGCTTTCCCGGCCATCACCATCTGCTTGGCGGAGTTGATGTTCGACCGGCTCTTCGGTACCAACTTTTTCCAGGCGGCCGCCGGTGGTCTCCCTATTTTGTGGCAACACCTTTTTTGGGTCTTCGGCCACCCCGAAGTTTACATTTTGATTTTGCCTCCGATGGGTATGGTCAGCGAGATCCTTCCGGTCTTCTCTCGTAGGCCGCTCTTCGGCTATCCGCTGATCGTCGGTTCCGGCATCGCCATCGGCCTGATGGGCTTCACTGTGTGGAGCCACCATATGTTCACCTCGGGTCTGGGCAATATCGCCACCGCGGCTTTCGCCCTGACCACGATGGCTATCGCGGTTCCCACCGGCGTTAAGATCTTCAACTGGATCGGAACGCTCTACAAGGGTCAACTGATCATGGCCACTCCGATGTTGTTCTCGCTCGGATTCATCTACCAGTTCATGATGGGCGGATTCTCCGGCTTGATGCACGCCAACGCGGTGCACGACCTTCAGCAGCACGACTCCTACTTCATCGTGGCTCACTTCCACTACGTCTTGATCGGCGGAGCGCTCTTCGGAACGTTCGCGGGTCTATACTACTGGTTTCCCAAGGTGACCGGTCGAAAGCTTGACGAAAAGTTCGGAAAATTCGTTTTTTGGTTCCTCTTCGTAGGCTTCAACCTAACTTTCTTCCCGATGCACTGGTTGGGCCTCAACGGAATGCCCCGCCGTATCTACACCTACTCACCAAACATGGGTTGGGATACGATCAACATGGTCTGTACCTTCGGCGCGTTGCTGATGGCGGTCGCCGTGGTGGTGTTCTTCTGGGACCTCTTCCGCACGGCTAAGAGCGGACAAGTGGCGGGATTCGATCCCTGGGACGCTCGCACTGTCGAGTGGTCCATCCCGAATCCTCCGCCCGTGTACAACTTCAAAGACACCCCACAGGTCAAGTGCCTGGACGATTTCTGGTACGCGAAGTACCCCGAGACCATGGTGCACGACGAGGACGAGACTATGCACCCGTCCGACTACGTCGCGGCTGACCCGGCCGTTCATGGCCACAGCCACGACGACCACGGTATCCACATGCCGGGCGGAAGTTGGTTCCCGATGTTCGCCGCGCTGGGGTTCTGTATCGGTGGCTTCGGCATTGTGATGCACGGTTTCTTCATTCCAGATCCGGTAGCGGCTAAATCCATGTCCACCCTCAGTATCCTACTTCGCGAATACTGGCTCGCGATTCTGGGTGGACTGATGGGAGTCGCCTCGGTCTTCGCCTGGGCGATGGAGCCGATTGGCGGTTACAACATTCACTTCAAGGAAGAGGACAACAAATGAGCGCGCATGGGTCCCATCTGATAGAGAACCCGCACGAGATCGGAACCACGGGGCTTCCTCACCGGAAGATCATGATGTGGCTCTTCCTGGCCTCGGACTGTATGTTCTTCGGAGCGTTGATCAGCACGTATCTGATCTATCGAGGACGAAGTATCGCCGGGCCGACTCCAGAGGAGATCTTCGACATCCCCCTGACCTCCACGTCCTCGTTCGTGCTGTTGATGAGTTCGTACCTGATGGTACTGGCTCTGGCGGCGATCGAGCGCAACGACTTGACCAAGTTTAGGGTCTACTGCCTGGGAACAGCCTTCTTCGGTTCGATCTTTTTGGGCTTCCAGGTCTACGAGTTCACCCACTTCTATCACGCCGGCTTGACCTTGCATGGTTCGGTCTTCGGTAGTTCGTTCTACGTTCTGACCGGGACGCACGGCTGTCACGTGGCGATAGGCGTTCTCTGGCTACTGGCCCTTTTCTTCTATTCGTTCACCGGTGGGGTAACCCAGCGACGAGCCTTGGACGTGGAGATCGCCGGTCTGTACTGGCACTTCGTGGACATCGTCTGGATCGTGATCTTTGTCGCTGTCTATCTGCTCGAGTACATTATTTAAAGGAAGGTCCGATGAAGCACGAAGAAGATAAAGAAGTTCAAGGCCTCTCGATTGTCGCGCGCTATACCATCACCGCGGTGGTGTTGGCCGTCGTGACCGCGATCGAGGTGCTGGTTCTCTACCCGCCGCTGGTTCGGGCCGGAGACACTTTTAAGATCGCACTGCTGGCCTTTTTGGGTATCGGCAAGTTCATTCTGGTGGTCGGGCTGTTCATGCACCTTTGGAACGATGACCCTATCTTCACCGGAATCTTCGGTCTAGGTATGGTCATCGGTGTTGGAACTCTGGTCGCGCTGCTGGCGGTGATGAACGTGTATCCTCACCGAAGCGACGCCGTGAAGGCTCCCCCGCTAAGACAGATCTATGAAGATAGGGAGAAGGTTCGCCGAGGCGAGGCTCTACCCCATACTGAACAGCACTCTTGGCGGCAGTGGGAAGCCCTTAGCGCCTAAGGGGTACGAGATGCGTCCTGAGCGGCTACTACCCATCATCGTGGTGATCGTGGGAGTGGTCGCTTTTTTTTCAGTCTATCACAAGAAGAGCCAGCCCGTTCCGGTCCCTCCGGAGCTGGCTGGCCTGCCTGGGCCTCGGCTCTTTTTCGAGCACGATTGTGTCACGTGCCATACCGTGACCGCGCTACCGGGCGCACGCGGCACCCTGGGTCCGGGGCTTGACGACATCGGACAGCGCGCGCCTACTATGGATGGGGGAGACGGCCGGAACTATCTTCGGGACTCGCTACTGGAACCCGGGAAGACCGTACGGGAAGGATTTGTCAACGCCATGCCAAGTTTCGCGGGCAAGATTTCGGATCAGGAACTCAACCAGATGGTCGACTGGCTTCTAACTCTCAAGAAGGACGAGGCTAGGTCGCCGGGAGGAAAGTCTGGTGAGTGATTTTCTAGGCGGCCTCTTCACCCCGGACCCTGGAGTCGTGGATGGGATCCTTGCCCTGTCGGTTCTTTACGTTCTAGCTGTCTGGCCCTTGCGTCGTTACCTGGTACCGGAAGAGCCTTTTGAAAGATGGCGGGCGAGCCTCTTTGCCACCGGGGTCGTGATCTTGATTCTCGCGGTAGCGACGCCGATGGACGAGATCGGGGAGAAGTATCTCTTCTCCATGCATATGTTGCAGCATGTCATTTTGATTTTCATTCTGCCCCCGTTCTTGATTCTCGGCTTGCCCAACTGGTTGGTTGACTTTCTCTTGCGCACCGAGGGACTGGGCGCCGTTTTGAGATTTTTGATCAAACCCGTGGTGGCCTGCGTTCTGTTCAACGCAATGCTCATCATCTGGCACATACCGGCTTTTTACGAGCTGGCCCTTCGCGACAGTTTGGTCCATCTGCTCGAACATCTCGGTTTCACCGGGACGGCGATTTTGATGTACTGGCCCCTGATCGACCCTGGGACGAAGAAAGAAGAGAAACCCGTGCATCCGGGGATCAAGATCCTTTACATCCTCGGGGTCAGTATCGGCCAGCTGCCGCTCTTCGCGGCCTTGACCTTCTCCAACACGGTTTTCTACCCGACTTATGAGGCCGCGCCCCGGTTGGAGAGCTTTAACATCAGTCCTATTGATGACCAGATTCTGGGAGGAGCGATCATGAAGATCGCCGCGGTGGCTTATATGTTTTTTGGACTAGCCGTGTACTTCTATCGCTGGTATTGGTCCGAGCACCGAAGATAGGGCTGCAGCTCCTCGGGAGTGGAGGCGCGGATTTTCGCCCGCGCGTGATGGACGCGACGAAAAAGGCAGCTCCAGGTTAACAGAACTAAAACCCCGAGCGGCCAAAAAGGTAAGGGCTGGAACCAATAGGCGAGGGCTATCAGTACGGCTCGGTCGGGATAGTCTCCCCAGCCCGGCCAGTCTCGGTTGTCCATCAAGCAGACCAGAGCGCAGCGTGCTTTGGCGAAAGATACGAGACATCCGCCGGCCAGAGACAGTAGAACCAGGTTGGGTGCCAGGGGAAGAAGCCCGAACAACAAGACGCATTCGCAGATTCGATCCCCCATCGCATCGAGGTAGTTTCCCTCGGGGGATTCCTCTCCACTCTCGCGGGCGACTTCGCCGTCAGCGAGATCGGTCAGTAAACTTGAGGCCGCGAGCCAAAAAGAAAGCTGCGTCTCTCCCGCGCGGGCCGCGCCCGCCGCCGCCAAAGCGAGGATGATTCCCAACACGCCAACCTGGAACGGGCCTAGCCCTAGACGGAGAAAAGGCCAGGCGAGCAAGCGTTTCAAGGGCCCGATGACCGGGCGCAGATGACTCAACATCGGAAATCAGGAAAAGTGGGGACGCGCCACGTCCACCGCGGGATAGACCTCGACCTCCGAGCCTATGGCATGAAAAGCAGTGTCGGGTTGGGCCTCCCTCAGTGTTCGCGCCCACATTGGTCCGTAGAGCGATAACCAGTCGATGTCGTGAGAGGCCTCGTGAAGATCGCGAAAGAGCCAGCGGGGGTGGGAAACGTGATAGCGGTTGAGACTACCGTCGTGACCTAAACCGAAGCCCCACTCTTGCTGGGTAAACCAGTCGGCCCATTCGCCGGCGCGAGAGGCGCTGGTGCCAGGTCCGACTCGCACCTCGACCTGGCTTGCGCGGCCCTGCCAGGAAAGTCTGGTGACCTGCGTCTGGCTGCCGTCGTCGTGACTGGTGACCGTGCGCTGCATCGGGCAGGCGGAGTAAGGCTCGTTGTAGGCCATTCGGGCGATCAGGGCGGGGAGACGGCCGGGTATCAGCTCCTTAACGAACATCACTCCACGCCGTCCAGCTTCCTCACATTTGACGTAAACACGAAGGTTGAATTCAGGAAACCTGGTGTATCCGGGCCAGGGAACTCCGGCTACTCGAATGTTTTCGAAATCAAAGGCGACCAAACTGGCGAACGCGGCCCCATCTCTGGTGTCTGGGACCAGACCGGTTGGAAGGGTGCTGGCCAGCATGATCGGATCCAGGCGGAAGTTGAGCAAAGTCAGCTCTTTCCAGTCCGCGGTTAAAAACGGAATGTTGGTCTTCATTGACCGTAGGCTTTGCGATGAGACTGGAGGAATCCCTGTCGACCCCGCCAAGTGGGGCTCACGGACGATGCGAGTCGACTATTTAGCCCATAGCTGCTTTCTCTTGGAGAACTCGGGATTCCGCGTTCTTTTCGATCCTTACCCGACCGGTATCGGTTATCCGCCGCCCCGGGTTCACGACCCCAATCTGATCGTCGTCAGCCATGATCATTTCGATCACAACGCCGTCGACCAGGTCCCCGGGAGAGCCACTGTGGTTCGAGGCATCGCCCGTCGAACCTACGGTCCCGTCACCGTCTCCGGCGCCATCGGTTGGCACGATGACGGCGAGGGGGCTGAGCCGGTCAGTTTGACTCTACTGGAGTGGTCCGGGCGTCGACTGGCCCACTTCGGCGACCTGGGTTGCCCATTGGATTCAGAGCAGGAAGCTATGTTTGAGGATGTCGACCTCCTTTTGCTCCCTTGCGGTGGGGATTTCACTCTCGATGGGGTTTCGGCGGCGCGGGTGGTGGAGAGGCTCCGCCCTAAGGTCGTGGTTCCGATGCACTACCAGACACCGTTTCTGCGCAAGGACAAGTTCCCTCACATGCAGACCGTGGACAGTTTCCTCTCGGCTTGCGCCAAGTTCGCGAAGGTGGTTCCGGAACGCTCGGGCGGGAGCGACCTCGAGCGATACTGGTCGCAAGCGGCAGCTGACCCAATCGTATTACACCTTCAACATCAGATGGCTTAGGACGTTCATGGAGACATATCAAGATAAATTGGAACGGCTTCACCGGCTCGGTCAAGAGAGCGCCCTGGGTGGGGGAGCCGATCGGCTGGAAAAACATCGGGCTAAAGGCAAGATGACGGCGCGAGAGCGAATCGAGGCTTTTCTCGATCCGGGGAGCTTCCGCGAACTCGATCGCTTCGTGACCCACCGCTGTCAGGATTTTGGCATGGCCGAGAAGACCTTTCTGGGTGACGGCGTGGTCACCGGTCACGGGACCGTCTATGGTCGACTGGTCTACGTTTTTGCTCAGGACTTCACCGTTTTCGGCGGAGCCCTGGGTGAAGCTCACGCTCAGAAAGTTTGCAAGATCATGGATCTCGCCGTGCAAAACGGGGCTCCGGTGATCGGTCTCAACGACTCGGGCGGCGCTCGTATTCAAGAGGGAGTGGAGTCACTGGGGGGCTACGCCGAGATCTTCTATCGCAACACGCAGGCCTCTGGAGTTGTCCCTCAGATCTCCGTCATCTTAGGCCCCTGCGCCGGCGGAGCGGTCTATTCTCCGGCTATCACCGACTTCGTCCTGATGGTGCGGGAGTCGTCCCACATGTTCATCACCGGGCCCGACGTGATCAAGACGGTGACCAATGAAGAGGTCACTTTCGAGGAGTTGGGTGGCGCCGACACCCACGCCTCCAAGTCCGGAGTCAACCACTTTACCTTCGATTCCGAGTCGCAGTGCTTACGCTTTCTGCGCGACTTTCTGCAATTTTTGCCTTCCAATAACCTCGACGATCCGCCTCTCGCTCCCACCTCGGACCCGGCCGACAGGCTGTGCCGGGGGCTTGAGGAGTTGGTTCCGGATAACCCCAACAAGCCTTACGATGTGACCAGGGTGATCGAGGAGATCGTCGACGACCAGCTCTTTGTTCCCGTTCAGACCGACTGGGCGGGCAACATCGTGGTGGGCTTTGCCCGCTTGGAGGGTCGTTCGGTAGGAATCGTGGCCAACAATCCGATCGTCCTAGCCGGAGTGCTCGACATCGAGGCCTCTCAGAAAGCTGCTCGTTTCGTACGTTTTTGCGATGCTTTCAACATTCCGCTGGTCACCCTAGTCGACGTTCCCGGCTTTCTGCCCGGGGTCAAGCAAGAGCACGGCGGTATCATCCGTCACGGGGCCAAGCTTCTGTACGCCTACTGCGAGGCGACCGTACCCAAGGTCACCGTCATCTTGCGCAAAGCCTACGGAGGCGCTTACGACGTGATGTGCTCCTCTCACATCCGCTCTGACGCGAACTTCTCCTGGCCGACCGGGGAGATCGCGGTGATGGGACCGCAAGGGGCAATCAACATCATCTTCCGGCGTGAACTGGCTGAGGCGGCCGACCCCGAAGCCAAAAGAGAAGAGCTGGTGGAAGACTACAAGCGCCGGTTCGCTTCGCCTTACGTGGCGGCGTCGCGCGGATTCCTCGACGACATCATCGAACCCAAGGACACCAGGGCTCGGCTGATCGATACGTTGAGGACTTTACGCGGCAAACGCGTCACTCCGCCATCCCGCAAGCACGGAAATATCCCCTTGTAGCTACGTGTTAGATCATACCGGGGGTGAGCGCGTCTAAAACGGCTCGGTTGAAAAGCTCGGGGGTTTCCAGCATGCAGGCATGGCCGGTGCCACGGAGACGCTCGAGTTTGGCTCCTGGAATGGCTTCGGCAAGCTGTTGCCCGGAGGACGGTCGGACGAGGAGATCTCCTTCGGCCAGGAGTACCACTGTGTGAGATTGGATTCGATGGAGGTGCGGCGAACTGTCGAAGTCGCGAATGGCCGCGACCTGAGCCGCCACGCTGGTGGCATCGAGAGGGTAGGGGTGGGCCGCCAGAGCACTGTGGGCGGCTTCGAGATGTCCCGGACGGTCGAGAAATTCTTCCGTGTAGAGCCAGGGAAAAAGGGCGTTTCCGATATCGCGCGGCTGAGCCTGGCTAGCGGCGATGGTTGCGGCCCAACTTTCCAGGACCGCCAGGTTGCGAGCCCCGATTTTACTGAAGGTACAAGCCAGGAGTAGGCGGTCGACCCGCTGGGGATGCTCTATCGCGATGTGTTGAGCGATCGCTCCTCCCATAGAGTGACCCAACATGTGGACTTGGGTCAAATTGAGCGTGTCGAGCAGTTCTAGGACATCCTGGGCCATCGAGGCGACAGAATAGGGTCCCGGAGGTTTGGGGCTTCTGCCTACACCGCGATTGTCAAAAGTGATCAATCGAAACTCCTGGGATAACGCCTCCTTCTGAAAGGTCCAGGAGATTTCGTCGCTGGCTAATCCGGCGATGAGCAGCAGGGGAGGCTTTTCCGTCGACGTGTCTTCGAAGTAGAGTTTCATTGGCTGAGCTTTCTCTTCAAGTTCGGTAATCCTCGGATTACGTTATGCTCCTTCTGGAATGAAAGAAGGTCCAGACAGCGTCTGGACCTTCCGGCAAGTTTGCCATCAGTGCGGAGCCCGCTTTTAGGCTTGACGCGTCACTAGGGCTTAGGCCTTAAGTTTAGCGTGTCTTTCGGCCACCACGTTCCAGTTCACCACGTCCCACCAGGCTTTGAGATAGTCGGGGCGGCGGTTCTGGTAGTTGAGGTAGTAGGCATGCTCCCAAACGTCGTTTCCGAGAAGCGGCTTCCAGCCTTCCATCAGAAGCGAATCCTGATTGGGAGTGGTTTTGATCGCGACTTTTCCATTCTTGGGGTCGGCGGCGAGCCAGACCCAGCCGGAACCGAACACTCCCGCTCCGGCTTCCTGGAAGGCCGTCTTGAACTTGTCCAAGGATTCGAACTCGTTAAGGATGGCGTCTTCCAAGCCTTTGCTCAGCTTACTGGCCTTTGCCGTCTGGGGAGGGGCCATCGATTCCCAGAATAGGGTGTGGTTGTGATGCCCTCCGCCCTGGTTACGGACGTCCTTGCGTAGCGCCTCGGGAAGCTCCTCGAGTTTACTCAGAAGCTCCTCGAGCGGCCACTTTTGATAGTCGGGATGGGCCTCTAGAGCCTTGTTCAGCTTGTCGATGTAGGCTTGGTGATGCTTTCCATGATGGATCTGCATCGTCTTCTCTCCGATCACCGGCTCGAGAGCGTTGGCCGGATAGGGAAGAGGAGGGAGCTTGAAGGGACCTCCGGTATTGGTGGCCGCGGGAGCGGCCTGGCTTTCCATGGACAAGGGAAAGGCCATGGCCGCTAGAGTCATGGCGCCAAGCTTTAAGATACTTCGTCGGGTTAAGTTAGAATTTGTCATATGCTTGCCTTTCTTGAGAGCGGCGGAGCACGCCCTGCCGCCCTCCGGATATACAGACCCCCTACCTTTGGACAGTCAACCGGCTTTCCGGAGCGCGGTTCCTAGGCTCGGGTTTCGCACTTCTCTCGAAAGATTGGTTTTCGAGGCATTATTGTCGATAGGAACCCGAGTGCGGTGTACGATGGTACATAAGCGAGGGACGACAACGCGACAATGATGCCTCGGGAAGCAAGATTCGAGAGAAGTGCGAAATCCAAGCCTAGGCGGTCACGTAGGAGAACTCGGCTTTGAACTGGTCCGGGGTCAGGTTGACGATGTCGGCCAGACGCTTGAGCGCCGCGGGGTCTTCGAAGTCCGACCTCTCCAGGCGAATCATGTATTCTCGGGCGATTTGGAAAGAGAGCGAGTTGATATCGACTTCACGAACTCTGGTTTTACCCGTCGTGGGATCTTTAAGGTCCTCGAAGGTCAGCGGTACGAACTGTTCACGCTGAATCGAGATCATAGCGCCGGAGTTACCTTCCTCCAGGAATTTGACCGCGCCGAATCCGAGATTCCGGGTGTAGTCGATGTCGTAGGCGCACGGATCGATGCAGCGGAGCTCGTACCCGATCTCTTGATCCACGATGCGGGTTCCGATCCCCAGTTGATCCAGTCGTTGTTTGACCGAGAATTTCAATATATCGCTGAAATTAAGCTCGGCCAGTCGCAGGTGGCCGTGCTCGTCATGCTCGATCGACTGGTGCGAGGTGATCAGT
This sequence comes from Selenomonadaceae bacterium, assembly GCA_037189585.1. Lineage (GTDB taxonomy): Bacteria > Vulcanimicrobiota > Xenobia > Xenobiales > JADMJV01 > JAEXNA01. Next base: position 296,174 of record JBBCJA010000013.1, read on the forward strand.
TTGCGCAGCTCGTTCTCATCGAGAAACTCCAGGAAGCCCTCGGCCACGATGGCCAATCCGTGAGGTTTCCCGGCAGCGCGCTTCTTGATGATGGAGCCCACGATCAAGTCGGTGATCAGCTTGAGAGAGATTTTCCCTTTGAACTCTTCAGGAATCAGAGTGAGGTTGGCCGAGCCGGACTTTCCGATACCCAGGGCCAGGTGTCCGGTCTTGCGTCCCATCGCCACCACCACGAACCAGCGGCCGGTGGCCCGAGCATCGGCGATGAAGGTATTGACGGTACGAGCTCCCTCGGCTCGCGCGGTCTCGAAACCGAAGGTTCGGATACCAGGGGGCAGAGGGAGATCGTTGTCGATGGTTTTGGGAACGTGGCAAAAGCGCAGGTCGTAGTCGAAGTGCTCTTTCGAGTATTCGGCGACCTTGGTGGCCGAAAAGAGGGTGTCGTCACCGCCGATGGTGACCAGGTGCGTGACTCCGATGGCTTTGAGGGTTTCCACCGCGTTGCGCAGATGCTCTTCCTGCTTGGTGGGATTGGCCCGAGAGGTGCGCAAGATGCTCCCCCCCAGACGATGGATGCGGGTAACCTTAGAGATGGAAAGCTCCTCGGTGTTCACGGTACCGGCCATCAGGTGCTTGTAGCCGTCGTAAATGCCGACGACGGAGTGGCCGCGTTTGCTGGCCTCGATGGTGACCGAGGAGATGACGGAATTGATTCCGGGGGCCGGACCGCCGCCGACCAGGATGCCATAACGTTTTTTCTTGTCTGTCATGGGGCGCGGATTTCCGCGTGTTCTAAGGGAATCCTTTGACTTTTCTTCATTTATGACAGTCGTTTTAAGGCTTCAAGAACTCCCTGGGCGGCGCGCTCGAAGCTTTGTTCCCTCGCGGCTCGAGACGCTCCAGCGGAAAGGGCTTGGCGAAGTTGATCGGCCTCGCCACCGAGGAGAAGCTCCAGTTCGCCCCACAGGCGCCTGACGAGTTCGGGTCCGGGTTTCACCAACCGGCCCGCGCTAGACGACACGGTGGCCCGTGTGCCAAAAGAGGAGACGGCGACCACGGGACATCCTTGTTGCATGGCTTCCAGTGTGGTCAATCCGTAGCTTTCGTGCAGTGAACAGACGACAAAAAGGTCGGCCGCGCGGTACCATCCCGCTTTCTCCAGTCCGCCGACATGACCGGGGAAAATGACGCGAGTCTTGAGTTTTCGAGCCAGTTTTTCTAGCTGTCGGGCGTGGGACGGACCTTGCATGAAGGCTGGGGCTCCAGCGATGACCACGGTGAGATTTCTGGGCGCTCGACCTTCCGATTCGGCCAGCGCCACGGCTTGCAGAAGACGATGTTGAGCTTTCTCGGGGGAGAGTCGGGAGAGGGTCAAAAGGAGCTGATGGCTTTCCGGGATGTCGCGGTCGGCGCGCAACTCCCGAGCCCTGGCCGCGATCTCTTCATCGGTGTAGGAGAGAGAAGGGGCACCCCAGCCGATCACCTCGGTCGGAGAACAGGCTTGCGGATAACTCTCCTTGAGAAGTTCCGCCGCCCCGTATGAAGGCACAAGGTTCAACTGCCCATGCCTCACCACACGCTGTTGTTTCTGAAACACTAGCTTCAAGACCTCAGGCCAGGGGAGTCTCTCCGCCTTGTCATAGGCCCAGGCTAAAGAGCGGGGAGAGATCAGGGAGGCGAGATAGAGGCGTGAAAAGATGTCCACCACGTCGACGTGAAAGATGGTCGCCAGGGAGATGTTCGCGTTGCGCAACGCCAGCACGTTGGGTCCCTCGGAGATATCGTGAGCCAGAACGACATCCGGTTTCTCGGTCAGGGCCAGTCGTGTGCTGGCTTTTTCGAAATCTTGGCAAAATCGAGCGTAGGCGAAGGTCGAGAGCGCGCTGGGAGCTTTCGGCGGGGCGGCGACTTGATAATATCGAGTCTTCGTGGGCGCGCGCGGGCCGGCCCCCACGGCCACCAGTTCGATCCCTTCGCGGCCCGACCACGCTTGGCACAGTCGCTCGAAGACAGCGGCGCCCCCCCCTAGGGGAACGTCCTCCGAGCCGAAACCGCCGTGGGCGGCTGTCATCAGAATCTTCACCCCAACCGGTTCGTATCAGACTGGTCTCCTCCTTGAGACGGGAGGGAGAAGGGGAATCGTCGATCGGGAAAAATCATGCCGCCAGTTATCTGTAGGGAGGATGATGGATCGTGCAAGATTTTATCGCAAAGGTCAGTGGGGAACATAACGACTTGGACTGCCCTGTCTGCAAAAAGCGAGAGTGGGCAACTCTCCCGCTACAGGGGAAGCTTCCCGTCGGTGAGGGGTCACAGTCGCTCGGCGTCGCCGTCAAGGTGTGCACCAACTGTCACTTTGGACGTTTCTTCGTTCAGTTCTCGAAGTAGCCGAAGAGTTCGGTGGGCGCTCGTCGCCGGTCTGCTGTTTTCGTGCTGCTCCTCCGGCTGCGAGTCTCCCGAACCGTTGGCACGAGAGACTCCGCGGCCCGCTCGACCCGGCTCGAGGTTACCCCGGACGCAGCCCGAGCCCGCGGTTCCGATTGTCGTTGCGACGGCGACCGCCGACCCAACTCCGACCGTCGTAGGGAATGCGTCCGTCGTTGCCGCGCCGACTCGGACTTCCGAGCCGCCGGCTCAACCCGACCCGAGTAGTAGCCTACCTCTGACCCTTCCGGGTCCCACCAACGCGACCAGTTCTGATGACGGGGAACTCAAGACGCTTCTGGCCGAGGCCAGGAGTTCCAAAATGGCGGCACAATGGCGCAAGGCTGGGGAGCGCGCTCTCAAGTTGGACCTTTACGGAGAAGCCGCCAAGGCGTTCCGGCAAGAAGCCAGCATCTACCGGTCCAAAGGGATTCTTCAGGCCGCGCTGGCCCAGGAGGCGCGGGCCGATCAGTATTCCACCGAATTCGGATTTTACCTTAGCGGGCGCTCTAGCCTTTCCACCCAACGGACCGCCGAGCGTCTAGAGCCGCCCGCGGGATGTCTGGTGGGCGCGTTCATCGACCGCGACGACAAGGTGCGAAACTTCATGATGGTCTCGCAGACCCACGGCGATGTCGATGAATTCAACGAGTTGACGGGGAAAAAACACGCCAGCTTTTTCATGTATCGCTCCTACGGCGAGCCTTTCCCCAAGCAGTGGGCCGAGTATCTGAAGGCCCGCGGCGCCATTGTCCACCTGGCCTGGGAGCCGCGCGATCTGGCCAGGGTCAAAGACGACGCCTATCTGAAGAGTTTTGTCGACGCGATGGTCGCCTTGGACCACCCTGTCATGTTGCGCTTCGCCAGTGAGATGAACGGTGAGTGGACTCCTTATCATGGCGACCCCAAGGCTTACAAAGCAGCCTTTCGCTTAGTCCACCGAGCCACGCGGCGGGCCTCTAAAGTTGCCATGATGTGGTGTCCCAACACCATCCCTCGCCAGGGACTCGAGGATTACTATCCGGGCGACGACGCGGTGGATTGGGTCGGAGTCAACTTTTACAGCGTTCCTTTTCTCGATAACGATCGCAACCGCCCGGGAGAACTGATCCATCCCACCGATCACTTGAAAACGGTCTACGGTCTCTACTCCTCTCGTAAGCCGATCGCCATTGGAGAATGGGCGGCCAGCCACCAGTCGAGCGCGACACCGATACCCCTGGTGGATTTCGCCAAGACCAAGATCTCCCAACTGTACGGCTCACTTCCCACCCGCTTCCCTCGAGTGAAGATGGTCAACTGGTATAGCTCGAACAATCTTCGTCACGCCAGCCCGTCGCGCCAACTCAACAACTACCAGGTGACCGAGCCGGAGGAACTGCTCGAGCACTACCGCCGGGCCGTTTCCTCCTCTTACTACCTCGGCGCGGAGGGGAACGGTGAAGGGACGGAGCAGGCCTTCCGACCCGTGTTCGGACGAGTTTCCGCGAGCACTTCCTCGGAATTGCGCATTGCACTGAAAACCTACGAGCAACGCCCCAAAGTCTATTTCCGGGTCAACGACGAGTTGAAGTTAGCATCGGACGAGCCTTTGGATTGGCGGCTGTCGGCACGAAATTGGAGAGACGGAAAAAATATCGTCGAGGTACTGGTTTACGATCAAAAGAATCGGTTCATCACCAGCGAGAAGCTTATACTTGTCCGTTGAGAATCCCGAGGAGATCGCTCCTTGGAACCAAAAGAGCCTCCTTATGCAGCCACACGATATCGACCAGACACAGGCCCATTCCACGGCCGAGCTCGAGCAGATCCGTCCGACGGACTTTTCCCTCGTCTGCCGAGCCAGCGGGGAGCGCCGGCGAGTGGTGGTGCCACGGACTCACCTTTTTATCTCTTCAAAGTCCTATCTGGTGGTTGACGAGCAAGAGGTTCAGCTGCATACCGAACACCCTGACATCGTGACGGTCAACGGCGCGGCTTTCAGCGGAGAGCCTTTGCGACCGGGAGACGAGATCGCGGAGAATGGGAGAGCCTTTGTGTTGGAGAGTTCTCCCGTGGTGGCTTTCTTGGAAGGTCTGACCCCCCCTCACCAGGGGACCTTCTGGCCCTTAGGGGAGGAGAGCGTCACCGTGGGCCGTCCCGGCAAGCGAGACAATACCATCTCTCTTTTGGACAAGACGGTCAGTCGCGAACAAGCGACCCTGACATACCAGCAGGGACGATTCGTGCTGATACCCGAGGCCGCTAGCAGCACCAGTACGGTGAACGGCCGCCCGGTGGAGCAGAAGATGGTTCTGCGCAACGGAGACCTTCTGGCCTTCGGACAACAGATTGTGCGCTTCCAGAGCAATCACGATACCTTCGGTGCGGGTCAAGGGACGATTTTCTTTTGCGACGTGTGGGACTACTCCAATCTCTTCCACGGCCGGGCCGTGCACGAGGTCGCGCAGCTGATGAGGGAGTTTTACGAGGCCGCCGGGGAGGTGGTCGAAGGGAACGGAGGACTGGTCCTTCGTTACATCGGGGATGCCCTTTTGGCTGCTTTCTCCGAGGATGGACACGCGGACTCCGCGGTGGCGGCGGGCTTGGCGCTGCAGGCTCGGCTGGCCGAGCTCAACGCGGACTGGGCGACGCGCGGCATGCCGGTGTTGCAAGTGGGAGTCGGGATCAACTCGGGTGAATTCGCGGTCGGCCATATGGGCTTCGCTGGCTACATCGAGTTCGGAGCACTTGGGCCTGATGTGAATATGGCGGCTCGGATCGAGAAACTGACCCGAGATCACGATTCGAAAGTTCTCTTGGGAGAGTCGACGGCGACTCTCTTGACCCGGGACTACCCCCTGCACTCGCTAGGCAGGCTAAACCTCAAGGGAGCTCAGGAAGAGATCGAAGTCTTCGCTGTGGTCTAGGCTAGAGTCGCCCCTCCGAACAGCCGGAGCGCCTCGGTGGGGAGAATCTGCCCCTGGGCGACCAGGACCTTGGCGAAGCTCTTGAACGAGAACAGTAGCCCGTGGGAGATGGCAGCCTTGCGGACGGCCTCGGGGCTACGTCCGGCGCGCATCATTTCGGCCAGGAACGGATTGAGTTTGAGCGACTCGAAAACCGCGACCTTGCCGGAAACCCCGCTTCCTCGACAACTGTCGCAGCCGGCTCCATGGAAGAAGCGGTCGTCGCGCGAGCCCAGGCCGGAGAGCTCCAGTTGAGAAACGACGGCGGGTGAAGGGCTATACGCCTGACGGCAGTGCGAACAGACTCGGCGCAGTAGCTGCTGGCCCAGAACCAGGCTGAGATTCTCCACGGTGGAGGCGGGTGCGTCCGGGCGACCCAGCAGCCCGGACAGTGCCGAGATGGGGTCGGTTCCACGCGTGGTGGTCAGCACGGTCAGTCCGTCCTCGGCGGCCTCTAAAACAGAGTTGAGACTCTCGCAGCCAGGTTCGTCGACCATCAAAACATCAGGTTTTTGCTCCAGAGCCACCCGCAAGGCCGAGGTGAGGTTCTGTCGCTCGCATTGACCCAGCAGGTCCCCTGGAAGTCGAACTTGGGCTATCTGATCCAGGGTTAGGAGAGGCTTTGTTTCTAAAGTCAAAGCGTTGACCCGTCCCGTCTCCTGGTCAAGGAGTCGAAGCAGACTATAGAGTGTCGTGCTACGTCCGGAGTGAGAGGAGCCGACCACCAGCACGGCGCCCCCCTCGCCACGGATGGCAGCTTCGATCGTCTGTTTGAGAACGTCGACGGGCCACAGAGCGGAGGGCGAAGGGACAGCTTCTCGCGGGTCGGTGACGCCGACGGCATAACGCGCGCCGCGCAGGGTTTGCAAACGGGACAGGTGGACCTCGCATCGCTGCCCGTCGATCACGACCACTCGGGTCCGCACCTCGTTGGCCTCGGTGTCGGCCCCAAAGAGCGCCTTCAGCTGTTGCCCGAGCGCATTCTTTTGAGTCGAGTCAAGCTGGCAGTCGAGCGGTTCGAGTCGTCCTGACGAGCCGGCCGCGAAGAGGGCGACGCCATTGGGTGTCGGCTCCACGATCACCCTTCCCTGGTCACCAGCGTAGGCATGGGCCAGCAGAGTGTCAAAGGGAGCTCTCACCGGTTCCCCGCCTTCCAGAGTGATGCTCCTTGGAGGAGTGGCCGCGACGCTTGTCGAGGAAGGGGCTACGGTGGGAAGAAACCGTTGAGCGAAGTCGGCGAAATCCTCCGCCGTACAGGCCATGGGGTTGATGCTCAGCCCCGGCGCCTGGCGACGCAGGGCGGCAAGTGTTGCCGTGTCGTGGGGGCGGGTCATGGCTACGGTGACCACGCCGGCTTCGAGACGCAGCGGAATGGCCTTGAGGGTTCGCAACAAGTTGGGAGTGAAAGTTTCGATGAGATCGGGCTGATTGATGATCTCTTCGGCGCGGGCGAAGTGAAATCCCATGCCGCCGAGCTGCTGGGCCAGACGAGTGGCCAAGTATCGGCTGATCTCGACAGCCACCTGAGGCAGCTTCTCCAGGACCGAATCAAAAGAGGCCTTGGCCAGAACAAGGCAGGTTGTCGGCTCGAGGGCGCGCACCGTCGCCGCCCGGGGAGCCTCGGTCAGAAGTGACATCTCCCCGAAGGATTCCGGGCTGCGCCTCTCCGAGAGGACCTGTTCAACCCCCAGACTCGGCTCCTCTCGCACTACCACCACCGAGCCTTCGACTAAAATGAACAGTTCCGACCCTGGGTCGCCCTGGCGGACGATGACGGCGTCGGTCTCGAAAGCCATGGCTCGGGTGACTTTGGCTACCGCCTCGAGCAAGGGTGGAGAGAGTCTTGAGAAGAGGTCCGTCTGGGATAGGAGAGCAACGGCGGCTTGTTGGTCGAACATGGTGGGCATGGATACTTCCCGCGAAGGAAAGCGACCTTCCGCCAGGAGAATACCGTGGGTCGGAAAATCGTGCCCGGTGAGCATGCAGAATCCATTTCGCGACGCCATGGTCTCTATTTCCATTGCCGCCGCTTGGGCCGACGGGGGAGTGGAGGACTTCGAGAAGCAATCGCTGGACAGAATCATGGTGAGCCTGGGCTACAGTCGGGGCGAGATCATGACTCGCATCAGTCAGGCCTTGGAAGGACCGGACCTCGATCCCATCGAGCTTCCAGTCGAACCAAGTCTGTGCGTCCAGACGATGCGTTACGCTCTGGCGGTGACCTTGTCCGACGGGGCTCTCTCGGCCGCGGAAGTGAACTTTTTGGCCAAGCTCGCTGAACATCTGGGACTTGACGCCAAAACTTTGGAGACGCTGCGAGCCGAGGCGGAGGGGATGGTGTCGGAGCGTCGCGCCGAGGGGCTCGTCAAACCGATCGAAAGATTGGAGTCTCTGCCCCCGGAAGCCAGAGTCAAGCTGGCCGACGCCGAGCTTGACCAGAAACCCTCCCCCAGGCATGGACCTGGCGAAGCTGTTGCTGGAGGAATCCTGGAGCCCAAAGTCCTCTACGAGGGTGAGGGCTTCGGTGGCCAGTTGGAGCTGTAGGATTGAAGCCCGGGGTGGGGAGCCAGAGGTGTCTGCTCGGGTTGGGCTTGGCCGGCTGGTTGTTTTCTGCGGGCTCTTCCCTGGCCCAAGAGCAGGCTCCAGTGGTGCGAGCGGAGTTTGTCGTCGATCCTGGAAATACCGAAGTTTGGCGCTCCTCCGGGGAGGGAGTGAGCAACTATGTCGGCCCGGCCAACAAGATGCTGTCTTTAGACCTCGACGCGGCGGAAATGGCCGGAAATCGCGATATCGTGGTGGAGTTCAAAGTGCCTCTCTGGTTCTCCACCTGGACCAGTCCCGCCGAGTATGTCTCTCCCGGCCGCTTACGCGAAACCCGTCGATTCCCGGAGCGTGATGTCCATCGCCTGGAGCTCGGCGGCTGGCGGCGTTTCCAAGCCTGGACACTGGCCCATCCGAGCCTGGCGCTAGGCGCCCCGGCGGGGCTCTTCGTCACCCTGGTGGCGGGCTGGCTATGGAGACGTCGACCTCGACCGAAGCCCCATGGAGAATTGACCGATGGATATTCATTGAGAGAAAGGCTCGGCGCGGGAGCGATGGGTGAGGTTTTCGCCGCGACCGATTCCGATGGGATGGAGTGCGCGTTGAAGTTTCTCCGCTCCGAGCTGACCGCGAATCCGAGGGCGGCCGAGAGGTTCAACCGAGAGATCGCCGCCAGCGTCTCTTTAAGCCATCCCAACTTGCTGAAGGTGTTCGGCTACGGATTCGCCCGTGACGGACGGCTCTACCTATCCACCGAGCTTTTGAAGGGCCGAACTCTTAAGGAGGAGCTCAAGAAAAATGATCGCTCGCCGGAGCTGGCTCTCGACGTGGTCGAGGAGGTCGGAGCGGCTCTAGCTTATCTGCAGGGACGCGGAGTGGTCCATCGCGACGTCAAGCCCGAGAATATCTTTGTTCGGGAGAGCGGCGGACTGGTGTTGATGGACCTTGGAATCGCGCAGACCGCGAACACGGAGTCGATCACCGTCGCGGGTCAGGCCATGGGCTCTCCGCTTTACATGGCACCCGAGCAGGTTCAGGGGAAACCCGGTCCGGCTACCGACCAGTACGCTTTGGGTCTTGTTCTGTACGAGATTTTGACCGGACGACGTCCCTTCCGGGCCACCGACGTGGCCGCCCTGGTCCATCAGCATATCCATGAAACTCCGCCCCCGCCGCGCCAAATCGAACCGCGTATTCCCGAGGTCGTGGAGAGGGCTCTACTGCGCATGTTGACCAAGCGCCCAGAGGAGCGCTTCGCCTCCGTGGAGGAGGCGCGCCGGGCGGTGTCCGAGGGACTGGCGGGCCAGCGCTGGCGAAGATCTAGAGAGACTCGGACATTTTGAGGATCGGCAGCAGGCACCCGATGGAGAAAAAGCCGACGCAGATTCCCAGGAAGGCCATGAAAAGGGGCTCGACCAGACTCATCAGCGCTTCTATGCGATATTCGAGTTCGGCGTCGACGATACGCGCCACACTCTCCATCATCCCCGTCACGTCGCCGCTCTGTTGACCCGCCTCGACAGCTTCGATCACCAGCGGCGGCAGTATGTCTCCAACTTCTAGCGACTCGCGCAGGGTACTGCCGTCGATCAGGGCCTGTTTCATTCTGGGTCCGGCCAGTGTGGCCTTGCGTGAGCCTGTGGCCTCGGCGGCCATGAGAAAACACTGGGGAGCGGTCAGCCCGACATCATAGGTCATGATGAAGATTCTTAGGAAACGAAGCGAGACCGCGGTCTGGATCAGGTTTCCGACACCCGGTAGCGCCCAGGCCATCGGCTCCAGATTCACCAACCTTTCACGGACTTTTCCGCTACGGAGCCCCAGGAATCCGAGGACCGTCAGAGACGCCGCAGTGATGAGGAAGGCCGGAGAAGAGAGGGAACGCGAGAACCAGAGAATCCCCTTGGTGATAGCCGGGGGGTCGCCACTGAGCTCCACAACCTGGGTCAAGACGTCGGCCAAAACGAAAGGCGGGAGTAGAACCACCGCCAGAAGTGTGAGCGAGGCGATGGTGAGCGGATAGAAGAGATGACTCTGCAAGGTTTGGCGCAGCTTCCATCGATGCTCCTCGTCAGCCGCCAAACGGTGAAGAACGGCCACCAGCTTACCCGAACGCATGCCGATCTCGACCAGCTTGACCGCGATCTCGCTAAAAAGAGCGGGCTCTTTGTAGGCTGCCCGGTGAAGCGGCTGACCCGCTAATAGGTCTTGAGAAATACGTCGACAGGCTTCAGCTTGTTCGGGACTTTCCGACTCTCGAGCGAGAAAGTCGAAGACTCCGAACATAGGCAGGCCAGCCCCCAGCATGGTGGTGAGGGAGCGGTAGAAGGTCACTCGTTGGCGCTGGAGGTTGCCGGACCAGGATTGGATCAAAGATCGCCGAGGCACCGAGGTGGCGACGGATTCGACCGCCACGGGAGATTTTTTGACCGGCGGGGGCGATGGAGGAGTGGGGGGAGGTTTTAAGGGAGGTTTTGAGGCGTCGAGCTCCGGAGCCGTGACGGAGGGTGAGGGTGCCTCTAGCTTGGCTACCCAGGCGGGAACCGGTGGATCGTCGAGACTTTCCGGCTTAGCCCAGGCGGGTCGTTCGGGAGCTGAGGGCGCTGGAGGTGTCTTCTCGATGGGTTTCGGGCCTGGCGGCTTGGCCAATTTGAGCTCCACCGGAGGGAGGGCCGGGGGTTGTTTCGCAGCTTTCTCGACGGCTTCAGCGTGGGAAAGCATCTCAGGAAGCCCGACTTCTCCGGTGGGCGATTCCTCTTTCTTGGGGCGACTTCGTTGCCAGGCCCGCATCATTTCATCGCTACTGACTTCAAATGTCTCCGAGGTCTCACGGGCGACCCAGCCACCGCTGGAGGTAAAGTGGTCCGACCCGGCTGGACGGCTCAGGGGCTGCGAGTCCGATGTGATCAATCCGGAAAGCCAACCTGTATAAGTCGACTCCGTGTCCATCTCTGGACCTGGAGTGGCCAAGACGTCATCGCCCCACTGCACCGGCTTGGGTTCAGCAGACTTATCTTCGGCCATTTCCCACTCGAGTCGACATAAAATTGGAGCTATCTTAGCAGCTTTGCTCGGCCTGCGAAATTGGCCTTGGAGCTTGAGAAAGTCTCGTTCCACGCCGAAGCGAGGAGATCGGAAAATAATCGGAAAAACTTCGATTACATTGTTCACTGACCTCCTGTGTCGAAAGGTCGCCGCGGACTGTTTTAGACAGTGTATGGACGACCAGGTGCGAGGAAATTTGATCAAAAATTTAACGTTAACCCGAGGTCGTCCGTTAGTTGGGAATGATGACGCCGCAGGTCGCGTCGTCAAGATCCCCTATGTCGGCTAGCGCGGTTTCGATGGCTTGAGCCGCTTCGGTGATTGAGGGGAATCGTGTTTCCGGCCTTTTGGCCATCAGACGTTGAACCACCACTTCTAGCAGTGGACTGGCATCGGGCACCTCGTGAAAGATAGACGGGACGGGGGCGGTCAGGTGTTGGGTTATGACCTCGATGGGGTCGCCCTCGGGATAGGGGCGGTCCCCGGTCAGCATCTCGAAAAGGATCACTCCCACGGCGTATTGATCGCTTTCGGGACGAACCTCTCCCTTGGCCTGTTCCGGCGCCATGTAGTGAGGGCTTCCCACAGCCATTCCGGTTCGAGTGATGGCTTCGAACTCTAGACCTCGAGCGATCCCGAGATCGACGAGTTTGACTCCAGTGCGGTCCAAAAAGATGTTCGATGGCTTGACGTCGCGATGAACCATACCCTTTTTATGGATGTAAGCTAGAGCTTTGCACAAGGGAAGCAAAATGTTCGCGATCTTCTCTCTGGGCGGTTGAATATCGTCGTCGAGCTCCTCCGAGAGGGTACGACCTTCCAACAACTCCATCACCAGGTAGGTCTCGCCGTCGGGACCCACGCCGGTATCATACATCCTGACGAGGTTAGGATGGTTTAGCTTGGAGCAGATCTCGATCTCTCGAAGGAATCGTTTCTTGGTGTCACGGTCTTCCAGCAGTTCGGGACGCACGACTTTGATGGCCACCTCTCGACCAGGCGCCTTGGGCGAGGTGCCGCGGTAGATGATCGCCATTCCCCCCTCGGCGATCTTCTCTTTTATGACGTAAGGCGGCCCGGTCGGCGGGATGGGGTCTGCTCGGCCGGAAGTCGTTTGGGGCAACCGGGTCGAGGGCGGCGTCTGCTGCTGGCGACCTCGTCGCCCGAGGATAAATCCACCGGCGCCCACCCCCAGAACCAGAAGGGCGAGCCCCGGAGCAAGCCACGATCCGGATCCGACAGGCTCAAGCCTGTAGGTCCCCTGGCTAGGAAGGCGCCGACTGCCTCGGAGTTCAGGCGCGGTGAGTGAGATAACTTTAGGCACGTAGCCGTCGGCGCTAAGGGTGAATTCAAAAGACTTGTCTCCCGAAGCGGGAAGCTCGAGAGCTAGCGGTTGAGCGGCGCTCTGCTCCACCACTCCGTCGACCTTGACGATCGCGTTGGGAGGATCGACATGGACTTTCACTATGACCTGCTCGGCATCGCCGGGCAGTCTCATCAGAGCAAAGACAATAGCGGTAAGCATCCATGGCGCGCGCACGCGGCCTACTTTGCTTTTTTCGACCTGGCTCCTGGAATCAAACGGATACAGTGGTGGAAACGACCGACTCCTACCCCAGCAGAGAATCCAGGGCATTCCGAAAGTCGTTTGAGTAGAGGGGTCCCACCGCGTTCCCTCTTTCGGCCCGCCGCGAAGCGCTTTGGAAGGTCGAGGTGCGGTCCGGGGAGGAGGAGGAGGTGTTGCCAAGTCCACGAGTTTCTAAGGAGAAGACCACTCCGTCATGAAAACTACCCCCGTTGGACGGAACCGCGATCGAGGGCTGTGCCGGGCTTGCCACGGGGCGAGCGACCGGGCGGGTCGTCGGAGCGATAGCGGTGACGGGGCGGGCCTGTCCGTTGCTGTAGGTGGCGCCGAAAGCCGAGCGGGAATCGTGACGCTCGGGCTGCCCGCCGTAAAACAGCGAGGTCGCGTATCGGTCGGCTCCTTGGAAGTGTCTCTCTCGTTGTTGGGCTGCCACGGCTAGCTTTCTCCTTAGGTCCCCTAGGGGTGTGTTCTTGCCCTCAAGATACAGCCTCGAGGTTTTCTCATGGTTGAGCGAGCGGGGGTAAATGTTAACTTTTTGTGACGAATATGACCATCTAGTCGTCGGTGTCAGTTTTTGAACGACTTCTTCTAAGAAACAACAAAGCCCCGCGGCGAGGCGGGGCTTTGGAGATGAGTCGAGGTGGAATGGCTTACTGCCAGGAAACCTTTTCCTTGCTCTCGGCCCACTTGTCCATCTCGGGTCCGTATTTATCCTCCACGGTGCGCCGTTTGAGCTTCATACTGGGAGTGAGAAACTCATTCTCGATGGTCCACTCTTCTTTGATAATGATCAAACTCGAGAGGCGTTCCCATTCCTCGACGGAGCGATTAACCTTGGCTAAGAGCTCCTTGAGTTGACTTTCGATTTCGGCTTTGTTGGCCTTACCGGCGGCTAGGTCCTTACGAAGACCCTCGGCCAGCATCACGAAGGCAAACGCCATGGCGTAGCCGGAACCGGTCACGCAGGACATCTCGACGTAAGGATGAGCGTTGAGCATATTCTCGATGGGGGCCGGCGAAATGTACTTGCCCTTACTGGTTTTGAACAGCTCCTTGACGCGGCCTGTAATCTTGAGGCGTCCGGCGTCGTCGCGTTCACCCCGGTCGCCGGTTTTAAGCCATCCGTCCTCAGTGAGGGTCTCCTGAGTGGCTTCCGGCTGCTTGAAGTAGCCCTTCATCAATCCGGGGGTGTGGAGTTGAATCTCCCCCTCGTCAGAGATACGGACCTGCACTCCGGGCATCGGGTGACCCACGTAGCCGACACGGGATTTTCCTGGGAGCGAGACGTGAGAGCAAACGAACTCCTCGGTCATTGCGTAACCTTCGAGAAGCTCTAGACCCAGGCGTCGATACCACTCGATCAACTGAGGCGGAATGGGAGCCGAGCCCGAAAGCGCGAAGCGGGTCTGATCCAGACCAAGCCCGGCGAGGATTTTATTCTTCACGATGCCCGAGATGATGGGAATCTTAAGAAGAAGGGACAGCTTCTTCTCGGGCATTTTGGCCGAGACACCCTGCTGAAACTTCAGCCAGAGACGGGGAACGGAGTGGAAGATGGTCGGACGGGCCCGTTTGACATCCTCCACGAATGTATCCAAAGAGTCGGCGAAGAACAACTGGCAGCCGGCAAGACAGGTCGCCACCTCCACCGCGGCACGCTCGAAGACGTGAGCTAGGGGGAGATAAGAGATAAAGCGGTCGTCAGTGGTGAGACTGAAGATTTTGATGGCGCCTTTGGGACCGGCCACAGTGCTTGCGAAGGTATGTTCTACCCCCTTGGGCTGACCGGTCGATCCGGAGGTGTAGATCAAAAGAGCGGTGTCGTCCTTGTCGCGAGTCGGGCTTCCCTCGATCGGCTCGGTCGACTTGATGATGTCGTCCCACTTGGTGTAGTCGGTTTTAGGAGACAGAGGATAGCTGATGCACGGCATCCCCTCGGGGACCATGGTTTTGGCGTCGAAAACGTCGAGTTTTCCGACAAACATCAGCTTGGACTCACTGTGCTCGAGGATGTACTGAATGGTATCCGGACTCGAGGTGGGGTACAGTGCGACGGAGACGTATCCGGCCATCCAGATGGCGAGATCGCTCATGATGAAATGGGCACAGTTTTTCGACAGGATGGCGATGCGCGACCCCTGCGGGTACCCTTGGGCTTTGAGGTGAGCCGCCATGCGGCGGGCTTCGTCGAGAGTCTGAGCCCAGGTGAATTCCCGTAGGGCGCCGCCCCCCATCGGCTGTGTCATGTAGACACGCTGGGGGCTCTCTTTTTCCCAGCGATAGACGTTTTCTAGAACGAGATCCTTGGCTTCGATCGACATACGGTAACTCCAATCTCGGGGATTTTGAGGCGGACAAATGACGACCACGACCCCCTTGAATTCCATCCGCCGCTTTCGGATGAAGCAGGAAAGACCCTCTAAAAAGAAGCAAAGATCGTCGAACTATAGACCCATTGAAGCGCGATAGTAGAGCTTCATCAACTCCGGGTCGGGATCGAGGTCGTCGGACTTGAGCGCTTTGACGGTCGCTTCGTAGACTTCCACCGCGCGTTCCGGCTTGGCCATTTTCAGGTAGGCCTCCATTAAAAGGCCGGCCGCATCCTCGTTGGTGGGGTCCACTTCCAGCAGTTTTCGTCCGGAACTCTCCACTGCTTCGAATTCGTTGTGTTCCAGCATCGTCCGACCCGAAGCCAGCACCGTTTCGGTGAAACAGATCTCGAGTTTGGACCGGGCCACGTCGGCCCAGTCTTCATAACAGGTTCGCAGAAACGGACCACGATAGAGATCGAGCAGCCTTCGTAGGGCCGCGGCCGAGGTGAGAGGTTTGCGAGGTTCGGTCATTTTCATGACCTCGGTGTAGTCATGTTGGCCGAGGCGTTCGGGATTGAGTTGCAGGGTCGAGGGTGTCCGCAGTACCAGGGATTCGAAGGCCGCGTCGTCGAGAGCCAGGGAATCGCGCAGCTGGAGCAGAGTGTAGCTGAGATTTTTTCGGCCACGGGTTGCCGCGACCCCGGGCCAGAACTCCTCCAACAAGGACTCCACGGCCAGAGGTTCGCCCCACTGCAAAGCCAGTCGAGCCAGCAGCCAGCGACTCTTCTCGTTACGAACGTCTTGCCCCAGATTAGCGTCGCCACCTAAGGAGACCCAAAAGGTGCCCAAGGTCCTAATAGAGATGAGCGACTCGGTGCTAGAGGCTTCAGCGGGGACGGAGAAACGGAAGAAAAGTTGGCCGACTCCGATCAGATCGCCATGGTGAAGCCGCTTGGTGGCTCCGGGCGCCAGCGCCTCCCCGTTGACCGTGGTGGCACTACCGGCCGACTCGCTCATCAACGAAACCTGGCCGTGACGATCGGGCAGAAAGGTCGCATGGGCTCGAGATATGGTCGGATGCTCGAGCTCGATATGGTTGAGTCGCTTGCCCCGACGACCCAACAGAGTCTGTTGACCCTTAAGGTGCCAAACCCGACCGGTGAAAGGAGCGTCAACCCCCTCCAGCGTTCCCACCGGAGGCTGACGTACGTCCAGCAGCCAGATGTTCGCTCCGTCGAGAATCGCGCTCTCTCCCACGTGCAGCGGACGGCTTTCGCCGTTCTCGCTGTTGAAAAGGACCACGCTGTCGCCTTTGAGTCTGGCAGACCATGTCGAGCCCGCGGGAAAAGCCGTGGCCGCTTCCTTGGCGAAGCTGATCTCCTCGGAGATGAAAGGGAAACGGTACTCCCGCTGACCGTCGAGAACCAGCTGCAGTTCGAGATGTGGATGGGCCAGAGTGACCGACTGGGCCAACACGTTCTGAGTGGGATCGCTAGACTGTTCCGTCATTTCAGTCGGTTCTGCCCCGTTTTCGCCTGTCCTTTAACTGTCCATGTAGGTGTGTCCAGTTTCAACCTAAAATCTCGGGATGCAGGCTACAACCTCAGCTAAATCCGCAAGGTGATCTTGAAGGATTCGATACATCTCTTTGATATCGACCCGCCATATCGGTGGACTACGAAATTTCTCTGCCTGTCCACGCATCATCTGGGTTTAACCGACCAGGTAGGTGTAGCGACGGAGGCCGGCCTCAAAGCCCTGCAAAAGCAGTTGTGATTCCTTGAGGGTCATTCGGCCGCTTTCGATGGCCCGCTCGGTTCGTTGTCGGATGTTCTCCTCCAGGTCGTCCACATCGTAGGAGACGTAGGAGAGGACTTCGCGCATGGTGTCGCCTTTGACCACGTGCTCGACCTGGTAGCCGCTGGGAGTCATTTTGATATGAACGGCGTTGACGTCGCCGAACAGATTGTGCAGCGAGCCGAGAATCTCTTGATACGCGCCACTGAGAAAAAGACCGAGAATGTAGGGCTCGAACCGCCGTGCCGGATCCTGGCTGGGGATCAAAGGATGAAGCTCCAGCAGAGTTTTGTGATCCTCCTTGGGATCGATGAACCTGTCCAGCTTTCCGTCGCTGTCACAGGTCAGATCGGCCAGGGTGCCGCGCTCGGTGGGCTCCTCGTCCAGGCGATGGATCGGCATAATGGGAAAGAGCTGATCCATCGCCCAGGTGTCGGGGACCGACTGAAAAATGGAGAGGTTGACGTAATACATCGAGGCCATAGTTTTGTCGAGCTCCTCGAGGTCGTCCGGCGGCTCTTCCATCTCACGGAAGAGCTTCTGAAGGATTCGGCAGATCTGCCAGAACAGTCGCTCGGCCTTGGCCCGTTGCCGAAGGGAGAGATAGCCATGTCCGAAGAGGGAGACCGCCTCTTTTTTGAACTGCTTGGCGTCATGCCAGCTCTCCTGGAGATTTTCGCTAGTGATGTGGTCGAGCGTTTCGAACAGGTTCTTCACGATCATATGATCGTCGTCGGCGGGCGCCTTTGGCTCTGTCCTGGTCACTTCGCCAACTCCTAGGACATCAAAGACCAGCACAGTCATGTGGGAAGCCAGGGCGCGACCGCTTTCGGAAACAAGGACGGGTTGGATGACATTGTGGGTGGTGCAGGCGTCTTTAACAGCCGCTACCACATCGTTGGCATAGTTTTGAATGTTGTAGTTTTTGGAGGCGTGAGTGTTGGACTTTGAGCCATCGTAGTCCACGGCGAGGCCCCCGCCCACATCGAGATAACCCATCGGAGCTCCCAGCTTCACCAACTCAACGTAGACCTGACAGGCTTCCCGCAAGGCTTCCTTGATAGTGGAAATAGACGAGATCTGAGAGCCGATATGAAAGTGCAAAAGGCGCAGACAGTCCAGCATTCCCGCATCTTGAAGCCTTTCCACGCACTCGATGATTTCGGGAACGGTCAATCCGAATTTGGCTCCGTCACCCACCGTCTTGGCCCAGTGGCCCTGGCTTCGAATATTGAGCTTGGAGCGGACACCCAGCCACGGCTTGATACCAAGCTTTTTGGAAGCCTCAAGAACGGTGTCCAACTCCTCAGCTTGCTCTAAGATAATGATGGTTTGCTGGCTCATCCGCGAAGCCAGCAGCGCCGTCTCGACGTAGTCGGCATCTTTATATCCGTTACAAAGGATGAGAGCGCCGGGCGAATTCAAGGTGGCCAGAGCGATCAAAAGCTCCGGTTTTGAACCGGCTTCTAGACCAAACTGTTTGTTTGTACCGTATTTGACCAGACTTTCGACAACATGGCGTTGCTGATTGCACTTGACCGGAAAAACTCCCTGATAATGGTTGCTATAGCTGTAGCGAGTGATGGCTCGAGAGAAAGCTGAAGTTAGGCGTTCCAGCCGATCTTCTAGAATATCGGAAAAACGGATCAGAATCGGCATCTCCAGATTACGCTGCTTGAGAGAGGTTACCAACTCATGTAGGTCCAGAGCCCCGCCACGATCGCCCTGAGGACTGACGGTGACATGCCCGGCCGCGTTGATGGAAAAATAGGGGTCCCCCCAATACTCGATGCGATAGAGCTCCTCGCTATCCTCAATGGTCCACGCGCTGTCTTGACGAGTCTCGGTTAGGCTCAATTCTTTCTCCACACTCCGTATTTCATAGATATGCCGGCTGGGGTCGACATTCGGCAAACTTGTTCGAAGCCCGCACGGCGAAGCCTCCAGGGAAAGGTGAAGGCCTACGGTACTTTATGCCTAGACGATTGACCCTACTTGGGGATAATAGAGCTATGAGCCATGAAATCCGTACGAACCAGAATCAGCCACATCGGCCTATCATTTCACCGTCGATCGAGAAGGTTGCATCCAACTTGGCTGGTGTGGCTGATAGCATTCTCGGAAATCCGGCGGGAGAGGCGCCCTTGGGCTCGGTTGTCTCGCCCGCGACTCAACGGATGGTGTCCCGCTTGACCGGCGGTTTGATGAACCCCAACCAGAATCTCGGAGTTACCCAGGGAGTTCCACGCGATGAACGGACCGGATTACCCGAAATTCACCAGGCCCTTCCCAGTGGTATGCTCGCCGAAGGGGTGAAGGCCGGAGTTAAGAAGGCACGTGCCGACAGGCGTGAGGTGTTGGAGAAGTTCAGCTCAAATCCTGAGCTGTTGGGCCTGGCAAAGACCATGAGAACCAACGACCTTCCCGCTTTGTTGAGCCTCCAGCAGAAGGGGATCCTGGCCAAGAAAGACATCAAGGGCCAGACCGTGACCGAATCGCTACTGGGCCTGGCTCAGGGGCCTTTGATCAAAGATACGGACGGAAAAGAGATCGACCGCAAGGCTCTTTTGGGTCAGCTCGTCACCGACCTCGACGATCCCAAAGTGATCTGGCAAGGTCGAGGAAATACCTGCGGAGCAACCAGTTCCAGCATCTACCTGGCCCAAACCCGCCCCGCCGAGTACGCTCGCATCACTGCGGAGTTGGCCAAGCCACCCGGAGAAGCTCTTCTTCCGGACGGCAAAAACAAGATCAGGGCGCTTCAGAGCCAGATTAACAATGACCGCTCTCGCTCTTTGACGGGACAACTCTTGCAGCCGGCTTTCATGGAGTTCGCCAATGGAGACAAGTACGACTATAAGGTCGACAAGGACTCAGAGGCGCACAAACATAATGCCAACGCCCTTCTTCACAAATCTAGCTTGCCAGCTATCGGTACGGGACCGATCTATGCCAAATTTGATGCATCTGAGAAGACTCGCCATTTAGCGGCGACTTTGGGACATCAGATTCCAGGGTTGACCCAGCCGGAAATGGCCAGGCTGACGACCGCGTTGTTTGGACAAGAGCATGAGGTTCTCGGATCCGACTTGAGTATAGGCGACGTTAGAAGGTCTCTGACCCAGCGAGCCAAGCCAAAGAACAAGGCGGCACTAGAAGCTTTGGACCAAAGGCGTTTACCGGCTTTCGTCCTTATGGACGCCGACCATGGAATGAAAACGGAGAAAACCATGGTGGGGGCACTCCTCAAGCGTACTTTCCCCGGAATGCTCGATAAATCTGCTTTGGAGGGGCTTCTGGGCAAAGAAGCCCAGGATGCGATTAAGGCTAAGCGGAAAATCGTCATGCCCGCCGACGGATTTCACTGGGTTCTGGTCCGGGAGATCAAAGACGGTAGAGTCTACTTTGACGATCCGAATCGGCCCAGTAAGGCGCAACTCGACCCCAACGACAAAGCTCGCCGAGATTCCGACGATCCGGCTTACAAGTATCGCTATCGCCCGGATGGGTTCCAGGTGGACGAGCAGTCAGGCTTGTCCAGTATGCCGATCGACAATTTTAAGGAAACCGTCTGGTCGGTGGTGGTTCCGAAACAGCAGCCTAACTAAGACTGGCCATGTCGATCACGAAACGATATTTAATATCGCTTTTCAGCAGTCGTTCATAGGCTTCGTTGACCTTGTCGACCGGGATCAGCTCCACCTCGGAGACGATTCCGTGCTGGGCGCAAAAGTCGAGCATCTCCTGTGTCTCGGCGATCCCTCCAATGAGTGAGCCGGCCAGGTTCTTGGAGCCGAAGATGACCGAGAAGGAGGCGACCTGCAGCGGCTCCTCAGGGGCGCCGACCAGCACCATCGTGCCATGACGCTTGATCAACGAGAGATAGGCGTTGACGTCGTGAGTCGCCGAGACCGTATCGACGATCAGATCGAAGCTTCCGGCGGCCGCCGCCATCTGATCTGGATTGTTGGATAGAACCACGCTGGAAGCGCCCAGCTTCTTGGCGTCCTCCACTTTGTTCGCGGAGGTGGTGAAGAGAACAACTTCGGCTCCCAGGGCGGCGGCGATCTTCACCGCCATATGGCCCAACCCACCCAGGCCCACCACGCCGACCTTTTTACCCGGACCGGCACCCCAGCGTTTGAGGGGAGAGTAAGTGGTGATGCCGGCGCAAAGCAAAGGCGCCACGGCTTCGAGTTTGTCGGTGTGGCGGATGTGCAGGACAAACTCCTGGTCGACCGTCACTGACTGGGAATAACCACCGAAAGTGTGACCGCCCAGATGTTTGTCGGGACCGTTGTAAGTGAAGACCGCGCCGTTTTCACAAAACTGTTCCTCGTGATCATGGCAGGCCGAGCACTGGCGGCAGGAATCGACCATACAGCCCACGCCGACGGTATCGCCCACTTTGAACTTGCTAACTTCAGCTCCCACCTCGCGAACCGTGCCCAAGATCTCATGACCGGGAACGCAAGGATAGAGAGTGTTTTTCCATTCGTTACGAGCTTGATGCAGATCGGAGTGGCAAATACCACAGTAGAGAATGTCGATCTTGACATCGGTCGGACCGGTCTGGCGACGGTCGATGGTCATAGGGGCGAGCGGCGCGGCCGCGCTGGGATTTCCGTAAGCTGAAACTGACATGATCAAGCCGTTCTCAGTCGAGGCGGCTAAGCCCTTTGGAGGTTGTTCAGGTCCCTTTCGGCGAACCTTGGACCATGTCTGACATCGTCACCGAAGCACCGCTCAACCGTCACGTCTCTTGGCAAGGTCTCGAGCACGACGTGACCCCTACCGGAGAGTTCTTCTGCCGTAACCATAACGACTTCCCCGAGCCTCCTGCCATCTTGGACTGGGCGGGCCACCCCCTGACCCCCGCGGAGCTGGCCGCCATGTCTCAGGTCGAATATCTGGTCACGCTAGAGTGCGCCGGTAACGGAAGAACCGAATTCAAGCCGGTGCCTAAAGGAACTCCTTGGGGAATTCGAGGTCTTTCCACGGGTCGTTTCCGCGGTGTCGCGGTGGAGACGCTGCTCAGAGAATTTCCTCCTTCGTCCGAGGCCAAGCACGTCATCTTTCGCGGGGCCGATCGAGGCGAGGATGGTCTCTACGAGCGCAGCTTGACCTTCGATGAGATCGGTCGACATAGGGCCCTGGTCGCCTTAGAGATGAACGGAAAGGCTCTACCCTTGCAGCACGGGGCCCCCTTCCGTCTGATCGTTCCGCACTACTACGCGATGACGTCCGTCAAGTGGCTGTGTCAGGCTGAATATTCCCCCACGGCGAGCGTCGGCTACTATCAGATCGAGGACTATCTGGTCGACTATCAAGATGGAACCCCGATTCGTCCGGCCACCTTGATGCGACCCAAGTCGATTCTGGTCTCACCTGCCGAGGGGGAGACCGTTCGGGGGATAGTGAGCATTCACGGTAAGGTCTGGTCGGGCGAATCGCACGTCAGCGGTGTTGAGCTCGAGCTTCGGGGAGCGGGAGCGGACCGGCTTCTGGTGGCACGGCTGGGAGACGACTTGGGACCTTTCGCCTGGCGGTCCTTTCATGCCGAAGTTCAACTCGCTCCAGGCTCATACTCGGTAACCTCTTTCTGCCTGACCGATCAGGAGCGCCAACCCAAAAAAGCGCGCTGGAACGCCCAGGGATACGAGAACAATTCCGCCCATCGAGTGGCCTTCCAGGTCGGTTAAATCAGGACCTGGTCTCAGGCCTGACGGCCTCCGACAAAGCCAGCGCGTCAACGGAAACCTGCTCGTTCTTGGCCTCGAAAAGAGCCAGCGGTTACTGCACTCAACGCACTTCAACCGCTGGCGGTAGACTCTAGGCTTGCCGATGTAGCTTCCGCTTCAGCCATAGCACCGCTTGCTGACGCTGCTCCGAGAGCCTCGTGTCGCCTTGAGCCCGACTACTGCAATCGTCATTGTCGCCTGACACTTTGCTCTCCTTGCTCTTTCTCTTTGCCCTAAAGCACTCGCTTCGCATCGCCCTGGGATGAGTGCGGCGATGTTCTTTCAGGAGCTCTAGCGGCCTAACCCGCGTGTAGCTCTCGGTGGTGGTCGAGCTCTCGTGTCCCAAGAGGGCTTGGATGTAAGCCACGTTCGCGCCGGACTCCAAGAGATGGGTCGCGAAGGAATGACGCTTATGCCGAGCTCGGCATAACCGACACACGCATGCCTCTCAGCTGGACCGAAGCCGCTACCGTCCCGGTCGGTTCACGTCCAGAAAATCCTTGGGCACAGGCAGCTCGGCTCCACTCAGGTTTACTGCACGGTCACGAAGGAAGAACTTGCTAGATCTGCCAGTGACCTGGAATAGGGCCATTTTTCGAACCGTTCTGGATCGTTACCTAGTGACGTGGTGGCCATCACTGGCGTTAGTGCGTAACGCCCAGTTCCGGGATCGTCTGTGGCCATGTCTCGGCGACTCCTCGCAGATCCCCCGTAGATCTGGCGATCCTGCGGGGGCCTAACGGCCAGGATCCAAAGACCCTACTTGGGGGGACATGGTGCCGTTTATCGGTATCCGCTCGTCGCCGCTTCGCTTGGGCTAACGCCCAAGCTCATGGGCCGGGGCTCAAGGGACCGCGAGAGATCCGCGTTCACGATCTCGCATCCAACGCGGGGCCTAAGGCCGGACTCCAACGATCAGCGATGAGCGGCGACAATTGCGGGCGGGCTCATCGCCCCGGCCAACGCCAGCCATCGCGCTTTGTTCCAAAGCAGAGAAGGTTACACTCAAAGCTCTCGCTCGAGACCGGCAGCAACCGAGGGTCAGAGCAAACGACAGACTTTGGGGGGCCGGGTGACTCGCGCGGGAGAGGTTCTTGGGCTCAAGGGGATTGATGGGCAGCTTTCCCCAGCGAATCACCCGGCGCGGAGCCTAAAGGCGGAACTTTGAGCAACGAACAGGCTCAGAGCTTTGGCCGGGCCCGCGCCGGAAGACGGTGCCCCGCCTTTGCCAGTCCCCTGTCGGGGACTGAAAGCCGGGGCGTAAGGCTCTTCTTCTGTTCTTGGTTCGCAGAAAAGAAAAAAGCCCCGACCGACCTGGGGAGATCGATCAGGGGAGTGACATGGTCTCGGCAGTTGAATACTCAGATAGACGAATAGCGCCGAGTCACTTCCTTCACTTGTCTTGAACACGTAATATACGAATATGCAGGTCCCAAGAGAACAAAGAAAATGGATATTCACGGGACTTTTATTGGTTGTAGTTTGCTTTTGTAGTGTAGTCGCGTCTGGCAAGACTTGCTGGATTCCGGAGATTGGGGATTCTGAAAATGAAGTTCGCAAACACCTCAGAAATCCGATTCTTATAAGAACTGGTCAAAGCTTACGAATGCCAGATACAGTTTGGATGTCACTAGATGATTCCGCAAGAGCAATAAGGTTCGATGAACTACCAGCGAGCAGAGGTCATCGACTTCTATACACGTGTGGGTTCTTGAGTTCCGAGTTTGTACTAGTGTACATCGAAAACGATAAAGTCTCTCAGGTTTTCAGGGGGGGTACTTGAGTTGGAGTCACCTTCCATGCCTCCGGGGAGGAACATCAAGGTTATGAAAACTTGGGTTGATAGTGGAGTCCAATCGTGTCTTATCACATGGGGCCGGTGGGTTATCAATAGCATCAATGCAGGCGCTTGAACAGCTTTTCGTCGGCTGAGTCCGGGCGAAGCCTCAAGGCGGGACTTTGAGCAACGAACAGGCCCAGAGCTTTGGCCGGGCCCACGTCGGAAGACGGTGCCCGCCTTTGCCAGTCCCCTGTCGGGGACTGAAAACCGGGGCGTAAGGCTCTTCTTCTGTTCTTGGTTCGCAGAAAAGAAAAAGCCCTGGTCGACCCGGGGGAAGCGATCAGGGCTTGCAGTAAGCGGTTCCTGAGTGGTGTTCTTTCGGGGCGTTAGACGATGCCTTATTCTGGATCGATGTCACAAAGAGTACCGAGAGAGGACCGCCTGGCAATGGCCCGACGGTTCGAACAAACCAGCATCAGTAAGGACAACTTCTGCAAGGCCGAGAACATTTCGATGTCGACCCTCGACTACTGGCGACAGCAACTTCGCCTCGATGATACCTTCGGTAACGGCTACGCCTTTCAGGGGGCTGTGGAGGGCCAATTCGTGGAGCTCATCGCTGATAAGCCCGGTCGTGTCACGACACGGCCGCCAGCACCAGGCCAGAGACCCGATTTGGAGGTCCAGCTTCCCCTTGGTGTCAAGCTTCGCTTCTTCGGAGTCGGGAGCGACGGTCACAGGTGAGTCAAGAACTCCTAGCCCCGGCGCGAGTCTTCGTGTTTGGGCAGCCAGTCGACATGCGCAAGAGCTTCGATGGATTGTACTGCATAGTCCGATACAAGCTCGAGGAAGAGCCCACTAGCGGTGACTTATTCCTGTTTCTGAACCGCCGACGAAATTACGTCAAGGGTTTGCTATGGGACCGCACAGGCTTCGTGATTATCGCAAAGCGTCTCGAGAACGGTCAGTTCAAGCTGCGAAACAAGGCCTCCAAAATCGTCATCTCGCGAGAATGTCTGAGAAAATTTCTAGACGGGATTTCTGTGGGAGGAGTTGAGATCGTGGGATC
Source organism: Selenomonadaceae bacterium (assembly GCA_037189585.1). GTDB lineage: Bacteria > Vulcanimicrobiota > Xenobia > Xenobiales > JADMJV01 > JAEXNA01. Next base: position 321,416 of record JBBCJA010000013.1, read on the forward strand.
AAACCCTTTAAGCAGTGGACATGCAGACGCAGCTACAGAGGATGTCGAAGGCCGAACTGGTCTCCTTCGTCCTCCAGCAGCAAGCGGCCCAAGCTGAGGTTGAGCGGAAACAGTCCGACACCATCGCAAGTCTTGAGCGCCACATCAAGTGGCTATCCAACATCGCCCTGGGTTCAAGATCCGAGCGGCGAGTTCTTGACCATCTCGATGCCGAAGGCCAGCTTCTCCTTAGTGGGATGATGCTCGAGCTGCCGAAGGAGGTTCCCCCGGCTGACACTACCGTTGTTGACCTAGACAAGAAGGGCCGCAAGAAGAAGACCAAGGTCGACGACAAGACGACAGGTGGCATTCGTTTCAAAGACAACGTGCCCGTCATCGAGGTCAAGGTTGAGAATCCGCTGCTCGCCGGCGCTGACCCCGCAAAGCTCACCGTTATCGAGACCCGCCACAGCGACCGAATCGTGGCTCTACCGCCCTTCGCTGTCTTGAGAATGGTCCTTGAGACAACCAAGAACAAAGTTACGGGCGAGATCAGCCGGCCCAAGGTTCCCTCCGGCATCTGGGATCAGTGCTGCGCTGACGTGAGCTTCCTGGCCAAGCTCGTGGTGGACAAGTATCAGTTTCACCAGCCGCTCTACCGTCAGCATCAAGAGCTTCAGCAGAAAGGTGTTGAGATCCACCGCGGGACAATTTCGCGTTACATCCATCGTGCTGCTGAGCTGCTTGACCCAATCTACGGAAGTCTCTTGAGCTCGATTCTGAAGTCCAAGGTCATCTCGATGGACGAGACGCCGGTCAAGGCTGGGCATCAGGACGGGAAGACCGACAAGACGAAGAAGGCTTTCTACTGGCCCATCTACGGTGACCAAGATGAGATCTATTTCCTGTTCTCGCCGACGAGGTCGGGCAAGGTCGTCAAGGATGTGCTGGGCGCCTTTCAGGGCACGCTGCTTTCCGACGGCTACGATGCCTACGAGACCTTCGCCAACAAGGTGGAAGGGGTTACCTGGGCAGCCTGCTGGGCTCACGTGCGCCGCAAATTCATCGAAGCCGAGAATCACGAGCCCGACAAGGTGAAGAAGCTGCTTGTCTGGATGCAGACGCTATACAAGGTCGAGAAAAACGCCGGTGATGATCGCAAGCTTCGAGAAAGGCTTCGGTCGGAGGTCTCGACCGAAGTCGTCGATGAGATATTCACTTATCTAAACCAAGTCTACGCCGAATCGCGTCTACCTCAGACCAGTCCGTTCATCATCGCTATAAATTACGCTTTGGAACGCACAGACGGCCTGCGCGTCTTTCTGAGCGACCCCGCCGTTCCTATCGACAACAATCACGTTTATGCCGCGCGCGGCATAATCCGGGAGTCGGCATAACGTGGGCGAGGGTGGGCATTGGTACCACAGTCAAAAGTGCTCCCGTCCGCAACTCGGTCAAGGTGTTCGGCGCCATTAACGTCACTCACGCAGCGCGCCCTCGCTGGCACTACCGCTTCGACAAAATCTTTAACACTCAGACGTACCTTCGGTTCTTGAAGCAACTCGTCCGTTACTATCCCGGGCAAAAGGTTTTTCTGATCGCCGACAACGTTAGCTACCACCACGCGAAGGTCGTGCGAGAATGGGCTGCGGACAACTCCGATGCAATCGAGCTCTTCTATCTCCCCGCATACTCGCCCGAGCTCAATCCGGCGGAGCCGGCCTGGAAAGAGACCAAGAGCAAGGCCACTCACAATCGCTATTTCGCCAAGCTCCTCGACCTTCGCCACGCGCTCGCACGACGGTTTCTTCGTTACCAGGGCAACCCCAGGTCGCTCAGT
>JBBCJA010000014.1:0-83618 GCA_037189585.1 Selenomonadaceae bacterium
GGCGGCCGACAGGCCGCCGACAAACCCGGAGCAACCGTATTCCGGCACGGTCCCGGCCTGAGCTCTGGCCCTGTTCGTTGCTCCAAGTCTCGCTTTGGGGGTTTGCCCAGAGTTTCGCGCCGGGCGGTTCGCTGGGGAAAACCTCCCATCACTCCCCTTGAGCTTAAGAATTTCTCCCGCGCAAGCCGCCCGGCCAGCCAAAGTCTGTCGTTTGCTCTGGCCCTCGGTTGCTGCCAGTCTCGCCAGTGAGCTTGAGGGTAATCTTCGCCCTTCCGGAGGCAAGGGCGGTGATAGCCGAAGGCCGGGGAGATGGGCCCGCCTTGTAATTGTCGCCGATCATCACTGGTCGTTTGGAATCCGGCCGGAGGCCCCCGGTGGATGCGAGATCGTGAACGCAAATTTCTGGCGGGTCCCTGAGCCCCGGCCCATGAGCTTGAGCGTTAGCCCAAGCGAAGCGGCACAAGGCGCAGCCGCTACCGCTTCGGTCGAGCGGATCCTCCCAAGTCGGATCGTCGGATCCCGGCCGTTAGGCCCCCGAAGGATCGCCAGAGGTCCGGGGGATCTGCGAGGAGTCGCCCAAGCCCGAAGGGCGCAAACCCCGGCATATAAAAAAGAGCCCCAGAGGACGTTTCCATCAACTCCGGGGCCACTAGCTATGCTCTTCTCACTTCCGACACTGTACAGTCCGAGCGTCACGGGAACGTCACAAGGCCAGAGCGTTACACATTAACGGTGGTGATGGCCACCACGTTACTAGGTAACGATCTCAGGGCGATTCGAAAAAGGCCCTTATTCCAGGGCGCTGGCCGATTTGGCGAGTTCTTCCTTCGTGACCGTGCAGTAAAGCTTCGGTCCAGCTGGGAAGCGTGTGCGTGACGCAGTGAATGAGGCGTCGCCCGGACATCGAGCTCCGCTTGTTCCCTGTACATCGCAAACCGAAGCGTTACCGAAGGTATCGACATGACGTGTATTGAGTGATTACGACGCTTCGCTTTCGGCATCGCGTGAAATCTCCAACTTCCCTTCCCAAGTTTCCGAACCCATCTTCGAAGGACTATTCAAAGCCGCCTAGAGATTGCCACGCTGGGGAGGTCCTGAGCATCACCTATAGGGGGGGAGGATAGCGGAAGCCGCGCAAGCGCAGGGCGTTGCCCACCACGAAGAGGCTGGAAAAGGCCATGGCGGCCGATGCCAGCATAGGGGAGAGCAGCGTGCCGTTGACGGGATAGAGAGCGCCCGCCGCCACGGGGATTAAGGCGGCGTTGTAGGCGAACGCCCAGAACAGATTTTGCCGAATGTTGCGTACGGCCGCGCGGCTCAATCCGATGGCGGTGGCCACCTTCTCCAGGTTATCACCGATGAGAACCACGTCGGCCGACTCGATGGCGATGTCGGTTCCACCGGCCACGGCAAGGCCCACGTCGGCCGAGGCGAGCGCGGGGGCGTCGTTGATCCCGTCACCGACGAAGGCGACCGAGCCGAACTGCTCCCGCAGTCGGGTGAGCGCCTCGGCCTTTCCCTCGGGACTTAATTCGCCCAGCACCGTGTCAGGTTGAAGTGACTGGGTGACGACCTGGGTGGTAGCGGCCTTGTCTCCCGACAGGACCGCCACTTTCACTCCTAACGTCCGCAATTCGCCGATGGCTTTCGAAGCGTTGGCTTTCAAAGGATCGGAGACTCCGAAAAGAGCCTGAGCATGGCCGTCGACGGCCATGAAGACGGGGGTTTGTCCCTGGCTCTCCAGTTGCTCCGCGATCTGTTTCCAGTCTTGTTGATGGTCCGCGGATAAGACCTCGAGTTGCTCTAGCCAACGAGCGGTGCCCAAGACGAGCTCTCTCCCCTCAACCGTCCCCCTTACTCCGCGTCCAGTCGGAGCCTCGAAGTTCTCAACCGGAGCAAGAGGGAGCTCCTTGCTCTGGGCCGCTTCCACGATCGCCTTGGAGATGGGATGTTCGGAATGGGCCTCGACGGAGGCGGCCAGTCGGAGCGCTTCCTCCGAATCTAGCGTTCGAGTTTCAAGGCTGGTCAAGGTCGGCTTCCCCACTGTCAAAGTTCCCGTTTTGTCAAAGGCCACCAGGCGAATCTCTCCCAGCCTCTGCAGCGCTTCTCCGCCCTTGAGTAGAAAGCCGAGCTCGGCGGCGCGTCCGGTGGCTACCATCAAAGAGGTGGGCGCGGCCAAACCCATGGCGCAGGGGCAGGCGATGACCAGAACCGAGACCATAGCCACGAAGACATGAGCGAGCTTGGGCTCGGGACCGAGGACCCACCAGAGGGCGCCGGCGAGAAGGGAGAAGGCGAAGACCAGAGGGACGAAGACCGCGGTGACCCGGTCTAGGGCGCTCTGTAGTGGCAGTTTACCGCTCTGGGCTTTCTCCACCGCGGCCACGATGCCGGCCAGAACACTCTCGGAGCCCAGACCGGTAGCCCGAATCAGGAGGCTTCCTTGCCCGTTAACCGTCCCTCCGACAACGCGATCTCTCGGCTCCTTTCGCACCGGGACCGCTTCTCCGGTCAGCATCGACTCGTCGATATAAGAGGTCCCCTCGGTGACGGTGCCGTCCACGGGAACTCTCTCTCCGGGACGAATTCTGACCAGGTCTTCCAACTGAACCTGTTCGGTAGGGATCTCGACCTCTTGGCCTTCTCGCATCACGCGCGTTGTTTCGGGGGCGAGCTCCAAAAGGCTCCGAACGGCACCGCCCGCTCTGGCCAGAGCGCGTTCCTCCAAGGCCTTTCCGACCAGCACTAAGGTAACGATGACCGCAGCGGATTCGAAATAGCGAAAGTCCGATCCGGATGGAAAAAGAGAGGGAAAAAAAAGTGCCAGAGTGGAGGCCGCCCAGGCCGAAGCGGAGCCGAGCGCGACCAGACTGTTCATGTCGGCGGCTCCGTGCCGGACGGCCGCCCAGCCCATGCGAAAGAAGCGGCGACCAGGCCCAAAAAGGACGACAGAGGAGAGGACAAAGGCGAGAAATCCGGCTCCATGATGACCGAGGGTGTGCCCCAGGGCGTGATGGAATGTGGGCCATAGGTGCGAACCCATCTCGAGAACCATCAAAGGGACGGTGAAGACGGCGGCTATGGCGGCCGAACGGGCCAGAGCATGAGCTGCCCGCGAGGATTGACTTTCCTCGGAGGTGGTGGCTCGGTAGCCCAGGAAGGCGACGGCTCGGACCAGGGCGCCGGTGGAGACGTTCCCCCATATGTAGGCCTTTTTGTTGGCCAGATTCACGTTGGCTTTGGAGACTCCGGCCACGCCTAGAAGCGTGGTCTCCACGCGGCGGGCACAGGAGGCACAGCTCATGCCATCGATGTCGAGTGTAATCATATCCTTACCCTAAAGCTTCCCACGATGGTAAGGTCAAGGCTTCCGAACTTTGATCCCACGCAGCGGGCCATAAAAAGAAAATAGCCTCGGAGTCTGAGCCCGAGGCTTACGAGGAGTGTGCATGAGTGATATCCCGCACTCTCGAAAGTTGTCTAGGTCATGACAAGAAAAACTCAAAAGTTAACATGTCGGGGAACCCGGTACACCCTGGCTCCATCAAGGCCTTGTAATATCAACTTATCAACCGGCGGACGTTGAAACACACGACCCCGGTCCTTCATGAGTGAATAAGCATAGTGGTTAATATCCCCCGGAGCGATTCGGGTTTTTTTTATGTTTCGGGACTCATTGCCGGCCTTTTAGGCTTCCTCTAAAAGGCGACTCAGCGTCTCCAGGGCCTGCTGCTCTCGCGGTCCCCAGTCTCCGGCGCTCAACCTCAAACAGTGGAGGTAGCGTTTGCCGGCCGAGAACATGGGACCCGGCGCGAAGATGATGCCGAGCGCGCGAGCTTTAGCGTAGAGTTCCAAGGAGTTGTAGCGACGCGGCAACTCGACCCAGAGAACGTAGCCGCCCTGGGGATGACTCACCCGTGTCCCGGACGGGAACTGAGCCAGAATCGCGTCGCGCATGGCTCGGGTGCGTCGGGCGTATTCGCGCCTCATCGTGCGAAGTGTGCGGTCGTAGGCCGAACCTTGAAGGTAGCGTGCCAGACCCAGGGAGAGAACAGAGGGAGAGGCAAGGTTGGTCAGGGTTTTCAAGCGCTCCACTTCGTCTCGATATCGTCCGGCGACAGCCCATCCGATACGATAGCCGGGGGCTAGGGTTTTCGAGAAGGAAGAGCAGTACAGGACGTTGCCCTCCCGGTCGAAGGCCTTGGCCGCGGGGATTCGGGTCATGCCGCAGCCGAGGTCGCCGTAGACGTCGTCCTCGATCAGGGGAACCTCGGAGCGCGTCACCATATCCACGAGCTCACGCCGGTTCTCCTCCGGCATCAAGCTTCCCGTGGGATTGCTGTGGCTGGGGGTGACCATGACCGCTTTGACCGGCATCTGCTCTAAAGCAAGCTGCAGAGCGTCCAGGCTGATCCCGTTGTGGGGGTCGCTGGGGATTTCCAGGACTCGCAGTCCCAGCATCTCAATGGCCTGTAACTGGCCGAAGAAAGTGGGGCTCTCGATCGCCACTACGTCTCCCACGGAGCAGACCGCGCGTAGGCACAGAGTGAGGGCCTCCTGCGCTCCGTTGGTCAATACGATGTCGTTGGAGGAGAAATGGCATCCGGCCAAGGCCGCGCGCTTGGAGATGGCCAGGCGAAGGTCTCGACATCCGGGCGGGGGATCGTACTCGGTCAGGCAATCGGAGTCGCGGACCGCCGCGGCCACGCACTTCTGGATAGCTTTGATCGGAATGAGGTCGGCTGCCGGATCGGCTCCACCAAGCGGAACGACGTCGGCGCGCGCGCTATCTTTCATCAAGCGGACGACCATGTCGCCCACGGTGACTGGCAACGGATCGCGCGGAGCGGGGCAGACGGTTCGGGGGGAATGCTCATCTTCGGCAGCTCTGGCCCGCACGTAGTACCCCGACTGGGGCCGCGCCTCCAGCACACCCTGATCTTCGAGCAGGCGGTAAGCTTCCACTACAGTTGTGGCACTCACTTCGAGCTCCCTACTGAGCACCCGCACCGAGGGCACGCGCTCGCCCGTGCTATAGACTCCGCCCTCCACCAGACCGGCGAGTTGGTTGGCGACTTGCTCATACAGTTTAGCCATAGCAGTACAGTTCCTTATAAATCCATAAATACAGTTGCTTCAAATCGAGCTCTGAACTGTATACAATTTCTAAAACTGGGCCTGGTTTCCCCTGCCTCTCCCTCGTAACGTAATTGGCGGAGGACTGTAGGTCATGAAAAACTTCAACCTTGGTGTCGCGCTACACCTAATGATCGTCTACGTCGTCTGGGGGTCGACGTTCTACGGCGTCAAACTTGCCTTGGAAGGCGGGTTGGCCCCGTTCTATCTCATCGGACTCAGATTCTTGTTCGCGGGTTCCGCGCTGTATCTCTTCAGTCGACTGGGAGGAGTGCGCCCGGCCTTGCCGGCCGAATGGAAAGAGTCGGCGATCTTGAGCTTTCTCTTACTGGTCTGCGGGGCGGGTCTTGTCGCCTGGTCGCAGCGCTTCATCTCGTCGAGTCTGGCCGCTTTGCTGGTGGCGAGCTCTCCCGTCTGGGTGACGCTGCTCGACCCGGAGCAGAAGCTGACCCTGCGCAAGTGGGTTGGTCTCGCTCTCGGTTTGGGCGGTGTCGGCTCGTTGGTCGGGGCCTCGCTTAACTTCGATGGCGAGGGTTTCCTGTGGGGCTGCCTCGGCTGTCTGGCTTCCGGTGTGGCCTGGGCTTTCGGCTCGCTTCGGGCTCGCCGCACCACGCGGGAAATCCCGCCTATGGCCGGCGCCGGAATGCAGATGATCTGCGCCGGTCTCGCCCTCCTAGTCCTGGCGCTTTTTAGCGGGCAGGGCATGTCCTTGGAGGCCATCTCGTGGAAGGCCTGGACAGCCTGGCTCTATCTGACTCTCATCGGCTCTTTGTTGGCGTACAGTTCCTACACCTGGCTTGTCGGGAACACCTCGGCGGCTCTGGCCTCGACTCACGCCTACGTCAACCCCGTGGTGGCGGTTTTGTTGGGCAGCTTTCTCGGCGGCGAAAGCTTGACGGCGGCCACTTGCGCCGCCGCCGCCATCGCCCTCTCGGGCGTCATCATCCTGATGTTGCCCGAGCGCCGGCTCGCGCTTGTCTCGGATGGCTACGTCCCGGGCGGGACCTTGCGTTACAGTAAGAACGCCCGCCACCGCGGTCGCCTCTTCCGGCGCGCCTCATAGGTTCCGAGGGATGCTCCGGTCAAGAAGTGAATGCGAAGCTCGATGATAGTCGAGGAGATATTATCCGAGGGCTCTTTCGAACACTGGCCCCCCGAGCTGCGAGAAGAGCTGGAATCCCACGCTCACAACGAGAGGGTGGGGCAGACCGTGCGCTTTGAGGATGGCCACGTTCGGCTCTGGTCCATCATTTTGGAACCGGGCCAGCGGTTCCCCTTCCACCGCCACGCTCGTGACTACACCTGGACCGCCCTGTCCTCCGGGACCGCCGTGACCCGGTACGGGACTGGAGATGCCTACCGCGTCGCCTATGTTCGGGGCGATCTCGACTTTCACCATAATGAGGGAGGCGACTTCATTCACGATTTGGAGAACGTCGGCGATACCGTACTTGAGTTCGTGACGTTGGAGTTTTTGCGGTAGAGAAGTTGTAACGCTCATATCGCCGCCCTTGCTCTGGAATATCAGGCCGACATACATTCCAACGACCGACTTTTGTCGCATTCTCTGGCTTGCGTTGGCGCAATCCGCTCATCTCTTAGCGACCCTTCACACGGTTGAAGTTATACATTCGAGGAACTTTGACGGATTCGGCGCAACCAGAGCACGCGTGACTGACGATATTGATGCTCAGATGCTGCAGACTTTGGAGCTTCTGCACTACTGCGGGCGGTTCGCCGACAAGCTGTTCGCTTTGGTCTTCGAGCGCTCCGAGTATTGCGAGGAGCTGTTGGTGGATTTGCGAGTTTTGCACGCCGCGCGGATTCGCCAGGTGTTGTTCTGCGTCCACGACAAAGATCTCTTGACCAAGTTGGAGTTGTGGAACCGCTCGGGTCACAAGTTTCTAGTCTTGGAGGCGGCGGTTTCCGATCTTAAGACGGCCGCCTTCATCGGGCACTTGCAACGAAGCCTTGGGGACGGTCATCTCCCTCTGGTCGCGCTTCGTGATTTTCCAGCCGACGAAGACGGCCGGCTGAGGGCGGACGAGGCGATCATGCACTGCGCCGTCTGCTTAGGAGCGGTCAAAGTCTTCTTTCCCGGAGAAGAGCCCGGCCTCCATCTCGACGGCAGGCTCCGCTCTTACCCGACGGCCCAGGAGCTAAGCGTTGCTCTAGAGCACGGAAAAAGCGCCAACATGTCGGCTTCGCGCCTGCGCTTTTTAGTCGCGCAGCAGCAGCTTCACGCGGTGGACATGGTCATCGCGCAGGCCAAGCGCGGAGCTATCTTTCGTGAAGTGTTCACCCACTCCGGCTCGGGCACGTTGTTGACTCGAGAGTATCCCAACATTTTGCGTCCCGCGCGGGAAACCGACGTGCGGGACATCATGGCCATGATGCAGCCCTACATCGAGAGCGGCTCGATCAAGCCCGTCTCGGAAGAGAGTCTTTTACGAAGCATCCCCTCGTTCACCGTCTATTCGGTCAATGACCAGATCGTGGCCGCCGCCGCTTTGATACCGCATGATGACTGCTATGAGTTGGCTAAACTCTGCACCTTGCCTCGCTATCAGGCTCGAGGACGAGCCCGCGACCTAGTACGGGCGCTGCAAGAGAGGGCCCGAGCGGAGGGCAAACGCGCGCTCTTCGCGCTGACCGTCTCGGACTTCGTGGGAGATTTTTTCGAGCGCCTCGGGTTTGTCGCCGTCGAGCGTGAGACGTTGCCGCGTTCTTGGAGAGCTAGCTACGACTTCACACGGCCTTCGAAAGCCTACTGGTATCCAACTTCAACCAGATAGAGCGCTCAGTCGATCCCGACCATCACGTTGGAGGCCTTGACCAGGGCGTAGACTTCACGACCGATCTCGAGCCCCAATTCTTGAGCCGAATCTCGCGTGATCATCGAAACGAGTTGAACTCCCTCGGCCACTTCGATGGTGATGATACTGTTGACGGAGCCGTGCTCGATAGAGACGACCTTGCCCCGAAGATTGTTGCGCGCGCTAATTTTCATAGCGCGGCTTTCGCTCTCGAATGGCTATGTCTTTTTCTCCAACGGAGACGAGCGAGCCCAGTCGAAGTCGAAGAGTCGGTGAAGGCGCTCAGGAAGCGGTCCGTCGAGTATCACCAGACCGTAATTTCGACTTTTGTGAAAATAGTCGCTCTGCCAATTGGCTGTGCCAAGCCAAGCTTTACCCGCGTCACAGACCAGGTATTTGCTATGGTGGACCCGCGCGAAGGGGATCTTTCCTTCCTTGGCCTGTGGGATGCGCAGAGCACGAATCTCCACGTTGTCCAGGGCGTCCAGGCTAACCAGGTGGTCAAAACCTTGACCTTTCTCTACCCAGTGACCCAGGATCATTCGAACCTTCACTCCACGCGCGGCGGCTCCGCGCAGGGCATAATCTAGCGTGGGATCATACTCTTTCCCGTGATGGTCCAGCGGGCTGTAACTCAGTAACCCGATCTCGACGCTCTCTTTGGCCTCATCAAGAAGCTTCACGATTTCGACTTCGTCTCCAGCCGTCGCTGGCCCGTTCAAGGCGTTGGGACTAAAGGTCGGGACCACTATGGAGTCTCCCACTATCACCGGCGCGCTGGAGGTCTCGGCCAGAGCCTTCGGAGGAGAGGCCTCTCCGGCGTGCTTCCACTCCCACAGGAAGGCTTGGCGATAGGGCTGGCAGAGCTCCCGAGAGACGAAGTGAACCCCCAGCTCACGAATGTGCTCAAGAGAGCGCCAGTCGAAGTTCTGACTGCCCACGAATCCTTCCCGACCGTCCACGAAGATGGCTTTGGCGTGCATCACCCCGTGATACCATTCTCCGACTCCCGAAGAGCGAACTTCGATTCCGTCCACGGCATCGAGCTCATCGAGACTCTCCGGGTACTGGGTACGGAACTTTCCGTCCACCAGAAGCCAAACCTTGACTCCTCGCTTAGCTGCCTTTTTCAGAGCCGCCATGACCGGCTCACTGGCTCGACCTTGTTCGTGAGCCAGATAAAAAGTTTGCCACAGAATCTCCGATTGGGCACCGTCGATCATCTCCAACCAGACATCTTTGGCCTGGCGAAGATCGGGCTGGTCGAGGTCGGTCTCCACAGGATAGGTCTCCACCAACTCGATGGATTGGGCCATGGCCGCGACATGAAAACAGCCGAGCAGCATCAGTCCCAGGAAGAATGTCCGCATCTCTACCTCCAGTCGCCGAAGAGGACGAATCCCGACCAATAGTAGGGGTGGGAAAATTTAGGATTGGCACGTACAGTCATCTGAGCTTTGCGAAGCGCCTCGGCTTTATTATCGCCCTCGCGAATAGACCTGTAGAACTCGGTCATCAAAAGTGACGTGGACTCGTCATTGACGGCCCAAAGGCTTGCCACTACCGAGCGGGAGCCGGCCAGCCAGAACGCTTCGGCAAGACTGGCCACGTAGTTCTGACTTTGACCTTCTCCCATGGCCGTGTTGCAGGCGGAAAGCATAACGAGTGACTTTTGGCTCAAGTCGAGGGAGAAGATCTCGTCCTGGGAGACTTTCTCTCCCCCGGCCAAAGCCAGGTAGTTCTGCAGCGAATCCTCGAGATTCCACTCGCCGTGAGTGGCCAGGTGAAGAACCTGTCCCTGACTTCCAGCCTGCATGAAGGCGGCCTTGGTGGCTTCTTTTCCAGTGAACAGTTTGGCTTGCGGGAACATCTCGGAAATCTGCCGGCCCTCGACGGTTGCCGCGGGCAGATCACCGGTGGCGTTGGCGAAGGCGACCAGGCTCTCGAGCTTTTCTCCCTCCGAGGTCAAGCGATTGAGATCGGTGGCCTTGGCTAGCTCCACAAGCCGTTTATCAGCGGCCAGCGGTTTCCCGGCGCTGTCCTCGAGGCAGGCGAAGGGTAAACTGTTGAGCCGGCCGGTCGGGATGAAAAGAATGGTGCTAGAGGACTGAAGTTGTGCCGCGATGGGGGCGATGAGGCGCTGATGGAGCGAGCGAGAGGCTTCGGAAAGGACCTTATCGTTCGGTGTGGCTCTTCGCAGCGCGCGAAGTAGCGTCACGACTTCTTTCTCGAGAGCCGCCTGCCCTATGTCGACCTGCTGCAACCGGAAGGCCTCGGAGGTGACCAGGAAAATGTAGAGGGCGTCGGCAGCGGGGAAGTACTGCACCACAGCCAGGTCTTTGGGGAGACTGGCCTGGATTTCGGCTAGACTCAGCGGGTCGACCTTAAGAATTCGACTGTAAAGGTCGGCATATTTTTGCCGTAATGCGCGGCTCTCGGTGAGGTAACGCGCGCGATTGTCGGCCAGGAGCTTCTCTCCCTGTCCGAGTAGCTGATCGCGCGTGGGGGAAGCCGGTAAAGATTTGAGGCGATCGACCTCGCGGGCCACGGAGGCCACGCCTTGCTCCATCTCGAGGCTCTGGCGAACATCGGACTGGGCCCTCTTTTGGCCTTCCATGCGAAGAGTGGCGGTCTGCAACTGTTGCCCCTCGGAAAGCACCGACCATGCTTTTTCCGGGCTCTGCTCCCCGATGGCGGCCTGGGTCTCCACCTGAGTCGCCTGCCAGGCTTGCTCGGCAGCTTGGCGGCCGCCGAGGCTTCGTACACCCATCAGGGGAAGCTGAGTCTGCAGAAACTCCTTGGCCTGGGCCGCGTATCGCCCCGCTTTTTCCCACTCGCCCGACTTCTGGTGATCCTCAGCCAAGAGACCGGCGGCTTTGGCTCCCTGGCTTACGAAAGAATATTTTTGAGCAAGCTCGAGGGCTTGGGTCCAACAAGCTCGCGCGTCGACCGATGACCCGAGAACGGCGAAGCGTTGGCCGAAGAGGAGCAGGTACTTGACGGTCGCCTCGGGGTTTTCCGTCGTGAGAATCTCGCGTTGAGCCTGTCGTAGGGATTCTGGTCGTTTCGCAGCCGGAGTCTCTTTCGCCAGAGACTCAAGGTAGTGGAGCCGAGCGTATAATTCGGGAATGAAGCCGGCCGAACGGAGCTCGAACTTGGGTTGACCGGGAATCTGGAAAAGCTCGCTCTCGACATTGACAAGGTAGCTCTCGACGAGCGCGCGCAGCCCGACGACGAGCCCCCCCAACCCCTCGTCGACCTCAGGCGTTGCTTCCAGCAGATAAGTGTAACCGTCGAGAAGCGCTAGAAAATAAGCGGTGTGCCCGGAGAACTCATCCTGGTGCCAGAGTAAGGACTCCCCTGGGAGCTCTAGGCTTTGAGAGTCGACAGCCATAATCCAGGTCAAAAATCTATTCCCGATAAGCTCTATGACAGTTTCTTTGGATTCCGGGAATTGGGCAACCTCGTCGATCCAAAACTTTATGGCGGCACGCCCCGCCGGCCAGTCGTAGTCATCCCCGATGAGAGTCTTGGGGGTGTATCCATCAAGAATAGCCCAGGCCGTTCGAAACTCTTTGAGAAATTGCTCCGCCGTGGGCTGAAATCCCCGTGCGCGGCGGAGTTGGTAGTCGGCTGTGCGCAGGCTGAAGCGAAAGACCGGTTCGGGAGGTCCGTCTGTGAGCGCGGACCGGGCATCCTGGAGAAACTTGCTAGCGAGCTCCCATCGAGCCTGTCGGGCCGCGGCTCGAAATCCCGCGAAGCGAAGTCCGGCTTCGGTCATCCGGTCACCGTCTTGTTCAACAAAAGCGTCGATCTGAGCGGGCAAGTCCCCGATCAATCCGAGATCGATCTGAAGGAAAAGCTTGGTCAGCTCCAGACCGAGACGAAATTCATCGTTGAGGGTCGCTCTTTCCTCCGGCGAGAGTTGGCGCACGACCTCCTGAGCGACCTTGTCAAAGCTGTCGAACTCGGAAATAAGCAGCCTGGGATGGGACAGCTGCGCGGCAAGCTCGATACGCATGCCTTTGGCCAGAAGCGGCCTCATAATACGCTGAGACTTCTCATCAAGGTCCGCTGGGAAAGCCGGGCTCTCCCAGTAGCGGTCCTCGACATCATTGTCGTTGGGCAACGGGCGCTTGTTCGGCCGATATCGCTCCCAGTAAGCTAGAAAGCGCGAGTCGGCATCCGAACCGCCGGATCCGACCTCTTTGATAATGGCCATAGGTTCAGGGTCACCGAACAGTTGCTCGATGTCATGAGCCAAACGTACAGCCAAGGACGCAAAATCCTCTGCCTTCTTCGAGTCAGAGGCATCGAATCTGAGCGACTGAAGAACCGCGATCACAAAGGCTCTTCGAGTCAACCCCGGCCGCCTTCCGATCAACTCCTGGTAGACCTCGGGTGTCGCTGTTTGGGCTTCCAGTAGACGGGTGGTGAGGGCGGCCGCCTCACTGTCCTCGATGTCCTCCCAGAGAGGCTGAGCCGAAACAGCGCCAAGGAAAAGCCAGAGACAAAGAGTGACGCCGCTAATAAACGCGCTGAGTTGTCGAATTAATGTAGCCACGGTTACTGCCAGTCGCCGAAGAGGATGAAGCCGGCCCAGTAGTAGGGGTGTTGGAACTTCGGGTTGTTTCGCACCGTCATCTGAGCCTCGCGGAGAGCCTCGGCTTTAGGCTGACCTTCTTTGAGGTTCTTGTAGAACTCGGTCATCAAAAGTGAGGTGGACTCATCGTTGACGGCCCAGAGACTGGCCACCACCGAGCGAGAACCGGCTAGCCAGAACGCCTCGGCCAAGCTGGCCACGTACTTGACCTCCCCACCGCCTTCCCCCATCGCTGTGTTGCAGGCCGAAAGAATGACCAGTGACGTATCGGCGAGATCGAGAGAGAAGATCTCATCCTGCCGGACTTGCTGGTTTCCGGCCATGGCGAGAAAGTTAGACAGAGAGTTTTCGATGTTCCATTCCCCGTGGGTGGCTAAGTGCAAAGCCTGTCCCTTGCTGCCGTGGGCGGTGAAGGCGTCCTTGGTGGCTTTGGAGCCTTCAAAAAGCTGAGAGTCGGGGAAAAGAGCCGCAATCCGCTTGCCTTCCAGGGATGCCGCGGGAAGGTCGCCGGTGGCGTTGGCGAAGGCGACGACGTGCTGGATAGGCTCCGGTTTGTCACCTGGTATACGTGTCAGGTCGGTGGTTTTCGCTAACTCCAGCAATTTCTTGGACTGGGCCAGAGGGGTTCCAGTGGAATCGGTTAGAGCCGCGAACGGCACACTGTAGAGCCTTCCCGAGGGAATAAGAACAAGGGTCTCCTTGCCGGAGATATCCTTGGCCACCGGCGCGATGAGCCAGTCGTAGAGCTTGCGAGACTCGGCCGCGACCACGGGGTCGTTCGCCACACCTTTACGCACGCTGCGAGTGAAAAGACTGGAGGAACTTTCCAGGACCTGGTTGGTCACGGGAACGTTACGCAGGCGAAAGTTCTCCGCAGTGACCACGAAGATATAGAGAGCGTCCTCGGTGGAGAAGTACTGCACGACCGCGAGATCGGCGGGGAGGTTCTTTTGAACTTCGGGAAGATTGAGAGGGTCGAAGCGGAGAACCCGGTTATAGAGCTCGGAATAGTTCTGGCGTAGTTTGCGGCTCTCGGCTAAAAACTTGGCTCGACCATCGGCAAGTAGGCTCTGAGCGTCCCCGAGCAGGGAGTTACGAGTGGGAGATTCGGGCATCTCCTCGAGACGTTGGACCTCCGCCGACAGCGCCGCTACTTGAGACTCCTGACGCTGCAACTGCTGAGCTTCCGCCTGAGCCTCTTTCTGTCCCTCCATGGCGTAGGTGGCGGACTGGACCTGTTGACCACGAGTCAGAGCGACCAGAGCTTTCTCGGGATCCTCGGAGGCGACGGCGGCTTTGACCGAAAGGTCGGTCAGTTCCTGGGCGATGGTCACCGCCGCCTGCCCTTGCTCACTGCGGGCACTGAGTGCGGGGACGGACTTCTCCAGGGCACCGGAAGCGATGTCGGCGTAGTGGCTGGCCTCTTTCCAATCCTGGCGGCGTCCGTATTCCTTGGCCAGTAGGGTGGCGGCGTCGACCTGACGCTGAACGAAGGAGAGTCTTTGGGCGATCTCGAGGGCGGACTGCCAGGAAGCGATGGCGCTCTCGTAGGACTTGAGCTCGGCGAATCGCTGTCCGGCAGCCAGGAGATAGTCGACCGCGGCCTCGGGATTCCTGGCTTCCTTTATTTTGGTGACCCCTATGTCGAGAAGCCGCAGGCGCTGCTCAGGTGTTTTGCTCTGGTCGAAGGTGTCGATGTATCGACAACGGGCGATGAGTTCGGGAATGAGTCCCCCGTTACTCAGTTCGTAAGGAGGAAATCCCGGTCCAATGAAGGCCCGCATCTGAACTTGTGGGCTCAAGAGAGAGACCACGACTTCTTCAAAACCGTTAAGCGTTTCAGTAGAGTTAGTAGCTTCAGGAATGGCGGCGCAGAGATAGGTGATCTGATCAGCTGAGGCCACGGCCATCGCGACCATGTCGAAAACTTGCAGCAGACCGTCAACACTGTCGGTATCAGGTTTCCAGTTGTCAAAGAGCGTGACCCAGGCTGTGATGTCGTTGGCGATGGTCAGGATCGCGCCCTGACTGGCTTCGGGATGGGGAGCCATCATGTCGACCCAGGCGCGAGTGGCCAATCGACCGTAACTCCAGCTAAGATCCTGCTCTTTCATGGTCAGTGGGCGATATGGCTTCAAGGCTACCCAGGCTTTTTGAAATTCAGAACTGATGGTTTCTGAAGTGGCCTGACTGCCCTTGAGTTGACGGAGCCCGAACTCGGCCGTGCGCGCGGCATACTCCAGGATGGGATCGCGATCGTCTCCATCCTGGTCCAGGGCCTTTCGAGCTCCCTTGAGGTATCTCTCCGCCAGCTCGAGGCGGTTTTGTCGCGCGGCGGCGCGATAACCCGTGAGATTGACCGCGGCGATAACTCGGGGCTCGAGTTTTTCTCGAAGAAGAATAGGCGCTTGCCGTTCGAAACGATCGAGTAAGCCCGATTCCGCCATGATGACTAATTTGTGAAGTTCGATCTCGGTCTCGATCTCCTGAGTCAAGAGTTCGTCGGCGGTTTTGGGGTCCAGG
Source organism: Selenomonadaceae bacterium (assembly GCA_037189585.1). GTDB lineage: Bacteria > Vulcanimicrobiota > Xenobia > Xenobiales > JADMJV01 > JAEXNA01. The sequence goes on from JBBCJA010000014.1 coordinate 15,079, forward strand.
CCGTGCTTGGTCAAAAGGCGGCGAATGTTGGAGACCACGTCGGGATAGCTATCGAGTTCAGAGATTATAAGATCGCTGTGGGATAAGATGGTGGCATACCTCATCCTCATCAACTTGACTAAGGCCAGGCTGACGATGGCCTCGAGTTTTTCCTCCTGAGTGCCTGTCAGCGTGGGAAAACTGGCGTCGATCACCTCGGGCTCGGGCTCGTTTTGAGCCAAGCCTGGGACGGAAAGAGACAGAATCAGGTAAAAAGCTAGTAGCCAGCGTACAGGTCTGTTCGTTCGCGCGTTCATATCATACCCCTCAAACTACTCGGTATCGCGATAGCGAAGGCCACGCCGCTCCTGCTCGGCAAGATAGGCCTTGCGGATGATCTCTCGTACCTCCAGCGGTTTGTCCACGTTGGAAAGAACGATCTCGGGATTGTTGGTGTCGGTGGAAAAAACGGTGATGTCTCCGATGTTGATCGTCCGCTCACCCGCATGCTGCTTGATCTTCGTGTCCCGCACGCGGATGAGATCGACCTCCTCGATGTCCCGTCCGATCAATCCACGATAGATTCGCAACCTCTGGCTGGTCAGCTCGTATCGCACCCGCAAAGTCATGAAAGGTCGACCCGTCCAGAGCACGACCTCCTCCTCGTTGCCGTTGACCCTCGAGGCAAACGCCTCAGGGCTCTCTTCCAGGCCTTCCAACACGGCGAACATCGAATCGGAAATGGCTCTGACCAGGCCTTGCAGTTGACCGGGAGGCAGAGCACTGAGATCGGTCTTGGACTCCTCAAGCGAACTGTAGAAGCTACGGTTGACGATGTCACGGACTTGATCTCTGTTCATTCTCCACTGTTTGGCGAGGTCACACAGACACCTGCTCGAAGCGTTAGCCTGTGGAGTACCTCTATCATTTGACTCCCTGGCCCTGCCGGAGCGAAACGGCGCTGATCCCGGACAGTCTAACGAAAGAAGGGTTCGTGCACCTCTCCAGCGCGGCTCAGGTTCCCCGGACGGCGCGCCGATGGTTCGCCGCCGAATCGACCCTCGGCCTCCTGGTGCTCGATCCGTCCGGCTGGGGAGAGGCTCTGCGTTGGGAGGACCTCTACGGTCATGGCGAAGCTTTCCCTCACCTCTACGGCCCTATCCCCGACAGCTCCGTGGTAGCGATTCTTCGTTTGGCGCAAGACCAAGCCGGAGAGTTCCCCTGGCCCAAAGGGTGGCAAGCCACACTCTCTCCGTTAGTCGAGGGCCCAGACGAAGGAGAAGCTCTGATCGAGCCAGGTCGGAGATTCCCTCAACCCGTCCTACCGGAGCGAGCGGTCTTGACTCTGTTTCCTCAAGCGATCACAATTCTGGCACGCCGTCCGGGCGTCGAGCGTCTGGAACGCCCTGGCTCAGCCATCGGGCCCGACCCCGTTTTGCTGCTAGAACATCAGGGGCATCGCCTGGCCGTTTGCTCACCCGGCGTGGGAGGGCCACTCGCCGCCGCCGCTTTGGAGGAGCTGATCGCGCTAGGTTGTCGGAAGTTTGTTCTGTGCGGAGGCGCGGGAGCGCTCACCCCGGAGTTGGAGCTAGGTGGCCTGGTGCTGGTCGAGCGCGCTTTGCGCGATGAGGGAGTGTCGCACCACTATTTACCGTCATCGGAGTCGGTGGAGGTCGACGAGAAGGGACTTGCCGCGTTGGCGGATCGCCTGAGAAGTCTGGGGACACCCTTCGTTCAAGGAGCGACCTGGACCACCGACGCCCTCTATCGAGAGACTCCGAGTCGAATTGAGCGCCGTCGACAAGCCGGCGCGTTGACGGTGGAGATGGAGTGCGCCTCGCTTCTCGCCATAGCCCGGTTTCGAAAGGTCCAGTTGGTGCCCATCCTTTTTTGCGGAGACAGTTTGGCCGGAGGTGTGTGGGACTTCCGCGACTGGACCGCCGCCGAGAGTCTGCACGACCGCGTGTTCTGGTTGGCGGCCGAAGCTGCTTTGGCGCTGTGAGGGCGGGCCCGCGCATCAACCGGTTTAACCTTTGGAGCGAGCGGCCGCCGCTTTTTGCCAATCCTCGGTACTAAGATGGCGCAAGAAATTGAACTGCCCGGCGCCCTGCAGCCACTCCCCACCGTCGAGGGTGATCACTTCGCCGTTGAGGTATTCGCATCCGGGTGCCACGATGAAGACGGCTAGACGCGCCAGTTCCTCGGGATCTCCGAAGCGCTGCAACGGGTTCTGCTTTCGCATCACCTCGATCAGGCGAGGATCTGGCGCCAGTCGCTCGGTCGCTCCTTTAGTGGGGAAGGGTCCTGGCGCGATGGCGTTGAGACGAACGCCTCGCCCGCCCCATTCCACCGCCAAGCTTCGAGTCATGGCGAGAACTCCCGCCTTTCCCATAGCCGAAGGTAGAACCCAGCCGGAACCGGTGGTGGCATAGGTGGTGACGATGGACAAGACGTTTCCCTTGCGACCTTCCGCCAGCCAGCGCTTACCGCAGGCCAACGTCATGTAGGTGGTTCCATGCAGCACGGTCGCCAGAACCGCGTCGACGGCTCGGTGGGAGAGACTTTCCGAAGGGGAGGCGAAGTTGCCCGCCGCGTTGTTGACCAGAACGTCCAGGGGGCCCTTGTCCCAGATCGCCTCCACAGCACGCCCCACCGCCTCGGGGTCGCGAAGGTCGCAAGAGACGAGCTGTGCTGTTCCGCCGAGCGACTCGTTGGCCTGCTCCAGCTTTTCCTGGCGCCGCCCCAAAAGGACCAAGTCCGCGCCCAATCGGGAGAACTCCGAGGCCATAGCTAGGCCTAGACCGGTCGCGCCTCCGGTGACGAGAATTCGTTGCTTTTTCAGGAGTTCTGTTTGAAACATCAGATGGTCACCTTGAAAGTCTCGAGGATAGAGTGGAGCTCGGGCGAGCTTTTGGGGAATTGAGTCTCTTCATCGACCAGCATGAGCATAAAGAGCTTACCTTTGGCTAAGGCCAGGTGAAGATTGACTTCGATGGTGTTAATCTTCCCATTTTGGTTCGCCTTGAACGTACTTCGGGTGAATTTCTTACCTCCGATCGCGGTATTGGTCGGACCCGAGATGAGTTGGCCCTTTTGGGCCATGCCCTCGGTCGCGGCTTTGGCCAGTTCGGGTTCCATCTTGGCCGGAATAGGTCCGGGAAACTGCATGGTCATCAGCACGATAGCGCCAGTTTTCGGGATCCCCTGTTTGGGCGTCAAGAAAAACTCGGCTTGCATGAACCCTTCCGGTAAGTTTTGACCAGAATTTTTGGCCGCGGCGCCCAAAATCGCCTCCAGCATGGCGGGGTCGTTCATCATTTGGTAGTCCGGCGGAACTTTGATGGAATAGCCGGCGCGGGCGTCGCTCTGGGCGTTTCCGGAAATCGACTTGCCGCCACCGCCTGAGGCTCCATCACTGGCGACTTCGGTTTCTGCCCAGTCTCCGGAAGGAGCGGCGGTGTTGGCGTAGACGTCGATGTGCCCAAAATCGGGATTCTTGCGCACCGTCAAACCAGCCGCCGCGGCGAACTGTTCGAGGACAACCAAGTTCTTTCCATTCGGGCTGACCGTGACGGGGATGCTCCGGTCCTTGATCTTGACCTCGCTGCCGACAACGCTGATGTCAAGCTTGAGCGCTTTAGCCAGAGGCTCTATCTCCACCATGAGACCGGAGCCGGCTTTGCTGACCTCTCCCTTAAACGGTCGATTGCTGACGTAGAGGTCTTGAGCGGTCGCGGGAGTGACTCCCCCGGTGAGAAGCAAGCAGAGGACGAGCCCCCCCAACAGTAAACGTGTGGTCATATGCTAAAGTGTTGGTTGGATCGAGGCTTTTTCCTCTATACGGAAAGTTTGGCGTGGCAGTGGAAATTCGCGCGGGCCACGAAGTGGTGACAGAGCATGCTCCATCACCACATCACGCCATCTTTTCTCCTGGCGGCGCTGCTGGCCGCGTCGATGCCGCTGGTCGCCTTGGCTCAGGATACGGCGAAGGTGGAGATTTTATATCGCGACGGCCAAAGACAAGAAGAGACCCTGACCAATCCATCCCAAATCGAACCTTTGATGCAGGCGTTTCTTCGCGAGAACAGGGACGGGGTGCTCTCCATCACCAGTCGCATGGAGTCGGGTCGCGACGAAATGATCTTCTGGGCTAAGAAGTCAGCGGGAAGGGTCAGCTTCACTCCCGACGAGAGTCAGTGGGTTACCGTCGAAGAGGCTCTGGGCCGATTCCGAGGGGCTAACGCCTTCACCCATCTCTCCGCTTGTCAGCGCCACCTGGAAACTCTGGGGGAGGCTTTGGACCGGTGGGCCGGCGAGCACCAGGGACATCCGCCGCAACGATTGGAAGAGCTCGTCCCCAAATACCTCGGCGTGCTCCCGACCTGTCCGACCGCGCCCACCGTTTCTTACGCCTCCACCTATAAGCTTTCGACAGCTAAGCGCTACACGTTCTATTGTCCCGGCAATCACGAGGAGGCCGGAATCACCCTAACCTTCCCCGCCTACGACGGTATCAGAGGAGTCACCCTACCTTAACTTTATCCAGTTTTGGCTTCCACGCCCTCGTTGTCGGCTTCGATCGAGGCCGCGGTGGACTTCGGGCGAACCAGAAGAAACTCGCGCTTACAGCGACTCCATTCGGCCAGAATCTCCTGAGCCCGCCGGCTGCCGGTCAGGTCGAAGTGCTCTTGAACCAGAGCTCGTAGGACCTCTTCATGGTCTTTTTCCAACGGCACCGCCTTGACCAACTCGGGATTGATTTTGACCTTGGCCTGGTTGTGGGGGTCATAGAGGTAAACTTCACCTCCCGTCATGCCCGCTCCCAGATTTCGCCCGATACCGCCCAGGATCACCAGACGACCTCCAGTCATATACTCGGCGGCATGCTCTCCCACGCCTTCCACCACCGCGGTGGCACCGCTGTTGCGCACCGCGAAGCGTTGACCGGCCCGACCGGCCACGAATACGCGCCCAGAGATCGCTCCGTAGAGGCAGGTGTTACCGATCCTAGAGGTTTCGGGGCCAGGTAAGTGAGCTTCCTCGGGTCCCGGCTTGACCACCAGTGTGGCCCCACAGAGACTCTTCCCGACGTAGTCATTGGCCGCGCCCTCGAGGATCAGAGTTAATCCCGAAACCGAGAACCCACCGAAACTCTGCCCCGCATGACCACAAAAGCAGAAGGTCAGGGGAGTGTGAGGTTGCGAGAGAGAGACCAGCCAACCGGAGAGTCGTGCTCCCACCGTGCGATTAGTATTACGCAGTGGGATGAGTTCGTTGCAATCTTGCCCCTGCTCTAGGCGAGCTATCAGCTCCTCCTCGATAAAACTGCGGGGTGCCGCCACGTTGCGTTCACCCAGGTGGCGGGTGGCCAGGTCGTCGGGTGGGCGCCAGAGTAGTGGTGACAGGTCGAGATGCCCGGCCGGCTCCCCCCAGATGACCTGCTCGAGCAGCTCGGTCTTGCCGATGACCTCGTCGAGTCCACGGTAGCCGAGTTCGGCCAGCAAGGTTCTCACATGGTGAGCAACCCCGATCATAAAAGCGATTACCGCTTCTGGAGTACCCGGATACTTGGCTCGCAGACTGGCTTTTTGCGAGGCGATCCCCACGGGACAGTTGTTGGAATGGCAGGTGCGAGCCATCAGGCAGCCCTCGGCGATCAAGGCCGCGGTTCCGAAAGAGAACTCATCGGCGCCCAACAAGGCCGCCATCACCACGTCCCGGCCGGTCTGAAATCCACCGTCGACGCGCAGACGAACTTTACCCCGTAGCCGATTGGCCACCAGGATCTGCTGAGCCTCGGCCAATCCCAGCTCCCACGGCATGCCCGCGAACTTAATAGATGATAGCGGAGAGGCTCCCGTACCTCCCTCGCAACCTCCGATGTGAATCGTGTCGGCGAACCCCTTGGCCACACCGGCGGCTACCGTTCCCACTCCTTCGGAAGAGACCAGCTTGACCGAGATGGCGGCTTCCGGATTGAGTCGCTTGAGGTCGTAGATCAGCTGCGAGAGGTCCTCGATACTGTAGATGTCATGATGAGGCGGCGGGCTGATCAAAGCTATGCCCGGTGTGGTGTGACGAATTCGAGCGATCTCGTCGGAGACTTTGTGTCCCGGGATCTGTCCTCCCTCACCGGGCTTAGAGCCCTGGGCCATCTTGATCTGAATCTCGGAGGCGCTCAGAAGATAGGACGGGGTGACTCCAAAGCGGCCGGAGGCGACCTGTTTGATCCGGCTGTTCTTCTCGCTGCCGAGACGCGCTTCGTCCTCTCCTCCTTCACCCGAGTTGGAGGCCGCACCGATACGATTCATGGCCACCGCTAGGTCGGCGTGGGCTTCGGCTGAAAGAGAGCCGTGACTCATCGCTCCGGTGGAAAATCGGGCCAGAATAGCCGACAGAGGTTCCACCTCCTCGATGGGAACGGGCGGGCGGTGGCGCACGAAGTCCAGCAGATCCCGAGGCCCCGTTTTGTCCCTGTGGACTTCCTGAGCATACTCGACAAAGCCGCGGGGACCTTCGGGCAGGACTTCGGTGGGAAGCGTGTCCGAGCGCTCTTTCAGGCGGGCTTGGGCATCCTCGAGAATCTTATGCAAACGTTTGATCAAAACCGGGGTGAAGCGGTGAAACTCTCCCCCCTTTTTATATTTGTAGAAGCCCTGACCGGCCAGGCGTTCCAAAGTCTCCTCCACGCCTTCGCGGAAAGCCGACCTGTGATGGCGCTGTTGGCGGGCGGCCAGGTCTTGCAGAGTGGCACCGCCCAGCACCGAGGCGGTGCCGGGAAAGTAGCGCCGGGTCACCTCTTCCGAGATACCGAGAGCTTCAAAGACTTGAGCTCCACGATAGCTGGCCAACAGGGCGATCCCCATCTTGGCCATGATCTTCAGCAGACCTTTCTCCACAGCCTTGATGAAGTTCTGGTGGGCTTGAGTGACCAAGATCCCTTGCCAGTGACGCCCTCCCGACTCGACGTCCTCGGCGATCGACTCGAGGGCCAGAAACGGGTAGATCGCATCGGCTCCATAGCCGAGCAGACAGGCGAAGTGGTGAACCTCGCGCGGTTCGCCCGAGGCTACCACCAACGAGGCTCTCAGGCGGAGACCTTTGTCGATGAGATGTTGGTGAACGGCGCTGACAGCTAGAAGCGAGGGGATGGGCGCGCGAAAAGCGTTGACCTCACCGTCGTAGAGAACCACCAGGCTGGCTCCCTGGCGCACCGCCACTTCGGCTTCCCGGCACAGATTCTCCAGGGTTTGGGCCAGGCCCTCAGCGCCGCCCTCCACGGGATAGACGCTGCGTAGAGCGATAGCCGGGTACAGGAGGGGATTTAAGGTATGCAGGTACTCGAAAGCCGCTCGGGAGAGGATGGGCCCAGGAATCTCCAGGGCGTTGGTTCGCTCGGGCGATTCCACCAGGATGTTGGCGCGATGTCCCAACTGCGTGCGCAGCGACATCACCAGGCTTTCACGCAAGGGGTCGATGGGCGGATTGGTCACCTGGGCGAAGCGCTGGCGGAAGAAGTGAAAGAAGGGGCGGTCCAAGCGGGAGAGCGCGGCGGGCGGCGTGTCATCACCCATCGAGCCGACCGGTTCGTTGGCCGTGACGGCCATGGGCCGGACCACCGTGACCTGCTCTTCATTGGTGTAGCCAAAGACCAGTTGGCGACGCTTGAGATCGTGTTTTTGGGCGGGCGCGGCCAGCATGCTCTCCTGGGCCTTGGGATCCCCATAAAAAAGCTCGTCCGGCACAAGGCAGATACGACTCTTATTGAAGTCGGCGTAAGGAAGCTTCTTGGAGGTCTCGTCCTTGAGCTCGTGGTTGCCGAGAATGCGCTGCTTGTCGATGTCGACGACCAGGATCTCTCCCGGTCCCAGTTGGCCCGCTTTGACGATCCTTCGACCTGAAAGGTCCACCACCCCGCATTCGGAGGCACAGACTACCAATCCGTCCTCAGTGACGGTGTAGCGAGAGGGCCGCAGACCGTTGCGGTCGAGCAGCGTGCCCACCTGGTGCCCGTCGAAGAAGGACACGGCGGCCGGACCATCCCAGGGTTCCATCAGGCAGGAGTAGTGATGGTAGAGATCGCGCCAGCCCTGAGGCATGTCATTGGGGTCGACCCCTTCCCAGATTTCGGGGATCATCATCAGTAAGCAAGGCAGAAGCGCCCGCCCACGGCGCTGGAAGAACTCCAAGACATTGTCGAAGGCGCCCGAATCGCTGACGTCGTCTCCAATAATGGGAGTAAAGGCCGTCAGCTCCTCGGCTTCTAAAGCGTTCTCCCGGGCCCGCATCCAGGTGCGGTTACCGGTCAGGGTGTTGAACTCACCGTTGTGACAGATGATGCGAAAGGGCTGGGCCAGCTTCCAAGCGGGGAAAGTGTTGGTGCTGTAGCGCTGATGAAAGAGGCAGACGGGAGTGGTGAAAGCCGGGTCGGCCAGATCAGGGAAGAAACGATCCAGCTGATCGGCCAGGCAGAGACCTTTATACACGATCGTCTTGTGAGAAAGAGAGACGATGGAAAACTCGCGGTCCCCGCTTTGGCGCACCACCGCCTCGGCTTTGCGGCGAGCGGTGTAAAGTGCGTCCTCATAAGCTTTGCCGGTGGCCACCTCTCCACGATCGATGAAGATCTGTTGGATGTGGGGACGGCAAGAGAGGGCACGAACGCCTAGTGCCTCCAGGTCGACCGGCACATCCCGCCACCCCAGGGTGACTAGCCCCTCGGCTCGTAGCGCGTCCTCTAAGGTGCGGCGACAAAAGGTCAAAGCTCCGGGATGACCCAGCGGGAGAAAAACGGTGCCGACGGCCAGCCGTCCGGGCTCGGGTGTTCGGGACCCCGAGATCTCAGACCAAACCTTGGTCAGAAATTCATGAGGAAGGCAGGTCATGATTCCCGCCCCGTCGCCGGTCTTTCCGTCAGCGGCGACAGCTCCTCGATGCCGATGATTAGCCAGCGCCTGAAGTCCCATTTTCAGGACTTCGTGACTGGGGCTCCCGTTGACGCGGGCGACAAATCCGATGCCGCAGGCATCTCGCTCCGGAGGTAGGGGGAGAGGGCTACCATGATGGTGGGGACTGGGTTGAAACGCGGTTTTATGGTTCAAAGCGCGGGGTCTTTCGTTAAAGCTTAGCCTAATCATCTCGATCTTAGGTTTTTTCGATTGCTCGCTGGTTGCAACAGCACCGAACAGAGAAAAGAGGGCTCGTTGGACGAGCCCTCTTTCGTGTCGGCCCAAGCTCAAATGTTGGGCGGAGCCGACGAGATGTATGCTTTTGTCTCACTAGAGCCCGCGCTTTTGATGCCAAGCCGGTCTCTCGAATTCGACTGATTTCTGTAGGCCAGGAAGTCTCTGCTTTCCGTTGCTGCCTCGTGATTTGATTATGGCTTGAGGTTCCTTGTAGAAAAGTGTTCAAGCAGAGCCGTTTGCCCCACGCCAGCGGATGTATCCTGTCCAGGAGAGTGAATGAGAGTTGGCTTTGGCGTTGGCCGCGGGCTGTCCGGCCAACAGAATCGTGTACGACTCGCCGGCGAAAACGATGGAAGAACTCGCGGAAGCTTTAGAGTTGGGAATCCGTATTAATGCCAATTCGTCGGCGGAGCTTGAGCGGATCGATGAACTGCTTCGGAGAAATCCCAGCACCTCGTTATTAGGCCTGCGCCTCAATCCTGTGGTCGCGAGCCGTGAGCGAGAGAGCACCACCATGGTGGCTACCGCGCGGTCGAAGTTCGGCCTCCAGGCGACGGCGGTCAGCGAAGCGCTAGGCCGATATCCCTGGCTGACGGGCCTTCATGTGCACGTCGGTTCTCAAGTCGCCACCCTGGAAGACCTTGTTTTAGGGGCTCGACGAACGTTGGAGCTCGCCCAACAGTTTCCTCAGGTCAGATGGCTCGACATCGGGGGTGGGCTTCCAGCACGCTATCGGGCCGAGGACCCTGGTCTGTCGCCCCAGGCTTACATCAATGCCCTCCACTCGGAACTCCCGCAGCTAAGGAGGTATCCTCTGGTTACCGAGGTGGGACGCGCCCTCCATGCGGGATGCGGCTGGGCGGTCACCCGAGTGGAGTATGCCGACGAGCGGAAAGCGATTTTGCACCTGGGGGCCGACTTCGCTCTGCGAACAGCCTACCAGCCCGAAAGCTGGTATCACGAGATTACGGTGCACGATGCGCGAGGAACTTTCAAGACGGGAGAGCCGAGACCCGTGGACCTGTTTGGCCCGCTCTGTTTCTCGGGCGATAAACTAGCCGAGCAACGCCTCTTACCGCCCATCGAGCCGGGCGACCTGGTCGTCATCCACGACATCGGAGCCTACACTTTGTCGATGTGGTCACGCTACTGCAGCCGGCCCATGCCGGCCATTTTGGGCTGGACGGGCAGCCTTTGGCGAACTCTTCGCGAATCGGAGACTCCCCAGACCCTGGTGAAGTTCTGGTCGAATCCTACCGCAGATTAGAAGCTCGGCTGCTCCGGCAAGGTGTACTGGCGTCCCTTGTTCTGTTCTTTCAACCAGGGCATCAAAGGCTGGTAGTAGTCCAGCATGGGTTTAGCGCTGATCTCTTGCTTTAGACTCTCCTTCATCACCAGGCGCCAGTCTTTGGTCGCTCCCTGCTTGAGGATGTCGTCGAGAAACCTTCCGACCTCCTTGTTGCCGAAGTAGTTGGTGGCCCTCGGGTCCTGCTTCAAGATGTTCTTGGCGATGTGGGCGTGCAGCTGGTGCAGAATGATGTAAGACAGAGCGTAGTCGTAATACTGAGCGGCGTCGTTGTTGATGTGCGTCTTGGTGGCCGCGTCGCAGTACTCCTCACCGCGGGGAGAGGGGGGCGCGATTCCCTGGCATTTCGTCGCGTAGTCCCACCAGCGTTTGTTGTACTCGTCCTTGGAGAGTTTGGTGGCGTAAAGGTCGCGTTCGAAGTGGGTCATGGTCCCGGCTGAAAAGGGGAGAAAGACGACCTGGGCCAGGGCTTCCTTCAAGAGGGCTTGGCGATCGTCTGTTTTGCTCCCCTTGGGAACCAGACCTACTCCCTCGAGGAAGGGCTTCTGCATGGAGGCCATCCCCAACAGGCTTCCCACCCCCTCGTGGAAGGCTCGATTGGCGCCGCCGCGCAGGAGCGGAGGGACAGCGGGGTTGGTGTAGGACATGTAATAATAGATGTGCCCCAGCTCGTGGTGCGTGGTTTCATACCAGCGGGTGTCAGGCTCCACGCTCATCAGGCTGCGCACGTCTTTGTCCAGGTCCATGTGCCAGGCGCTGGCGTGGGTGTTCTTCTTGTAGCCCGCGTCCTTAGGCACCGGATAGAGGGAAGATTTGGTGTAAAAGGTCTCAGGCAGTGGTTCGAATCCCAGGCTGACATAGAAACGCTCGGCCTGTTTGACCAGCCACTCCGGACCCTTGGCTTTGAGCGCGCCGTCAAGGTCTAGTCCCTCCACGCTAACCAGGCCGCTCCAATCCTGGGCCCAACGGTCCGGCAGCCAGTGAGCGGGAATCTGGTCGGGCACCTCCTTGGCCTCATACTTGGCGGCCAGGGTGTAACGGGCCCAGGTATGCAGCTCGCGGTAGAGCGGCCAGATCTCGCGCACGAACTGCTCGTTGAGGGCCATCATCTGCTCGGTGGTCATGCCGTAGTCGGCCACCTGGTAGGCGAAGTAATCTTTGTAGCCCAGGGGTGTGACAGTTCTATTGCGCAAGCTGACCAGGTCGGCCAAGCCGTCCTTGAGGACCTTGCCTACCTCCTTGGAGGCCGTCCAGGCTTTGAGGCGCTCGGCTTCGTTGGCGGAACCTTCCAGGGTTTTGTCGATCTCGTTAGGGGTGACTTCCTTGCCGTCCACCTTGAAGGTGAATCCGAAAAGCTGGCTGTTCTGCTTGTTCTCGGCGGCGATCCGTTCTTTGACCAGATCCGGCTCGGTCTGAGGATTGTTGGCCGCCGCGTAGAGCATTGTCTCCAGTTGGCGGACCTGCAGTGGGGTCAAGCCCTCACGATTCTTCAAGTACTCCTGAACCTTCGCGATCACCTCGATCGAGCCCGTGTGCTTGGACATCGCCTCGTTGGCTAGTTTAGCCACGTTGTCAATGGTGTCGACTCCATCGATAATCATGGTATTTGAGGCCCACTCCGCCTCCGCGCTGACTTTATACAAGTCAAGATACTTCGAGGTGTAGGTATCGATAAACCCTTGAACCTCCTCGGGGTTGGACTGAGCCAGGACAGGTCCTTGTAAAGCGGCGTAGGCGACGATTGAGAGCCAAAAGGCGCGACGAATTTTCATCTGGGACGATTTGAGACCACCAAAGCTTCTCCTCGTGCGGATTGTTAACAACTAACCCATGCATTTCTCTGACTCTGAGAGTATAATGGCCATCTATCGCTATTTTGAGGGTAATTTGTGTCCACCATTTCGGGTTCATCGGGATTTCAGAATAACATCGCGCAAAATCGGCCGGTGCCGGTGGAGGCGCCGGATGTCAAAGGTAAGGCGGCACCAGAGACTCCCGCCGCGCCGCCTAAACCGGTGGACATGGCGGTGCTCAGCGACGCCAAGGCTCTAGCAAGTAAGGTCATCGCCGCGACCAATCAGGACCCCGTGGCCGGAGCTCAGGAGATCCCCGGCTTGTTCAAGATCCTCAAGAAGGGTGATAAAGTCTGGTTCTCCATCGGGAAAGAGCAGCTCAATAAACCGTTTTTCTTTAGTGCCAACGTCTCTAAGAGCATCGGTGAAAAGGGCTTGGTCGGCTCGCAACTCGGGACCTCGCGACTGGCCGAGTTTCGTCGTTCTGGAAATCAGATCCAGCTGGTGGCCAAGCACACCGAAAATTTCGCCGAAGCCGGTACCCCCCAGGAGAAATTCGTCAAAGAAGGCTTCGCCGACAGTCTGATCGCAAGCGCCCCTCTCACTCCTAGTAGCTCGCGTCCCGAGGGCGAGGTCCTGGTGGAGGCCAACGCGCTCCTCTTCACCGACATCCCAGGCTATCAGCAGAGACTGTCCAAAGTTTATGGCACGGCTTTCACGCTGGATACCAAGAACACCAATTTTACCGGTATCGACAATTCCGAAGACCACACCAGCTTCGGGGTACAGACCCACTACCAGGCGCCAGCCATCGTTCCGGGAACGGGCTCACTTCCTTCCACCACCCCGGAGGGTCGCAGCGTCTTAACCGAGTTTCGCTATAACTTTCTCAAGCTCCCCGAAGAGCCGATGAAGCCTCGCTTGGCTGACGATAGGATCGGACACTTCGTGACCACTCGCAAAGATTACACGGGAGACGAGGGAGACGGACTGGTTCGCTACGTCAACCGTTGGCGTCTGGAGAAAAAAGACCCTGGTGCGGAGATCTCCGACCCGGTCAAGCCGATCACTTACTGGATAGCCAATGACGTTCCCGAGGAGTATCGGGAGTCGGTCAAAGAGGGCATCCTGGAATGGAACAAGGCTTTCGAACGGATCGGTTTCAATAATGCCATTGAGGTCAAGCAACAGCCGGCCGATGCCACTTTCGACACGCTCGACGCCGCCCACGCCTCAGTGCGCTGGTACACCGCCGCCGATGTCGGCTCGGCTGTCGGACCAAGCCATGTCGATCCTCGAAGCGGAGAGATCCTCGACGCCGACATCCGTATGGCCGACGTCTTCGGGCGCTCGGCCAAACGTGTCTTGGTCGATAATCCGGGAGCGACCGTGGTGCATGAGAACGCCCACGATCACGCCGAGCACTCCCACAGTCACGAAGGCCATACCTGCGAGTTCGCCGCGCACGCCGCCTTCGAGCACGAGTTCGCCGCCAACCTGCTGGAAGCTCGCGGAGACCAAGAGACCTCTGAGAAGCTGGCTAAAGCCTACGTCAAGGACGTGGTGATGCACGAGGTCGGCCACACTTTGGGACTCCGCCATAACTTCCGCGGCTCCACGGTCTACTCGCCCGAGCAGCTTCAGGATGCCGAGTTCACAAAGGCCAACGGCTTGGGCTCTTCGGTCATGGACTACCAACCCTTCAACCTGGCCGCGCCCGGTGAGAAACAGGGAGAGCTTGTCCAGTCCACTTTGGGGGCCTACGACTACCTGGCTATTCAGTACGCCTACGCTCCTTTGTCGGGCGACGAAGAGGCCAAGTCCCTCAATGAGATAGCAAAGAAGACCACCACCGAGCCGCTTTACGCCTATGAATCCGACGAGGCCGCCGACGCCTCGGACCCCGGTGTGAACCGTTTTGACCTGGGTAACGATCCGCTGCAGTTCGCAGAGAAGCAGATGCAGCTCGGTCGGGAACTGTGGGACCGCGCTCAGACTCGGGAGCTACCGGAAGATGCCTCGTATCAAGAGCTGACACGCGCGTTCTCCTCCGGACTCAACAACTTTTCCAAGTCGGCTCGACTGGCGGCGCGCTACATCGGTGGCGTGACGGTTCGTCGAGACCGCGCGGGAACCGGGAATCCGGTTCACGAACCGGTTCCGGCGGAGAAGCAGCGTGAGGCTTTGAATCTTTTGATGACCTCGATGTTCCAGCCGGACAGCTTCCGCTTCAAGCCCGAATTTGTCTCGCGCTTGGCTAAGGACCGCTTTACGACCTGGGGTGACCAGAACATTCATGTCGGGCAAAGTGTATTGCGGACCCAGGCCGGCGCCATGCAAATGCTGCTGGCGCCAGATGTCGCCCAACGCCTGATCGACAACCCGGAAAAGCTGGCCGAGGGAACTCCGACCTTGCCGTTGTCGGAAGTTTACGAGACGCTTCAGAACAACATCTGGTCGGAGCTCGGTAAAGGCGGCGAGATCTCCCAGGCCCGCCGCGACCTGCAGCGAGAGCATCTCAAGGCGATCGCCCCGTTGCTCTCCCCGACCAGCAAGGCTCCCGGCGAGGTCGGCAGCATCATGCGCTTTTTGGCCAATGAGCTGAAAAGTCAGGTCGACCAGGCCGCTAGTTCGGGCTCGGGCAAAAGCCTCGAGTATCGAGCTCACCTGGCGCAGTGCGGCCAGACCTTGGCTAGCGCACTGAAGCTGGACGCATAGTCAGGGCCTGTCGTGATAGTAACAATCCGGTGATTTTGGAGCTCGAAAAGTGGTGAGGATTCCATTTTGAGTCAGCCGGGGTGAGATAGTCTTTGTTCATCAAAGACTTCTAGGAGATACGATTATGAATATCCTCACTGCGGGCAATAACTACGCTAACCACACGGCTTACGTCGGCCGGGCGCCGAAGATCGACCAGACCCAGGTTGAAGCCGCCCCTTCCGACAAGGTGACTTTTGGTGCCGGCGATGCGGCCGAGGGCCTCCTCGCGGGAGGGCTTGCCGGCGCTTATCTTGGTGGAACCATTGGTGCTCTTGTCGGAGAGCCGGTCGGCATCGTTGCTGGCATTATCTATGGTGTCAACAATGCCATCACTGGAAACAAAGTTGCCGATGCCGTAATCGGCGGTGTCGTGGGCGCGGTAGCGGGACCTGTCGCCCTGGGCTTGGGTGGAGCCGTCGTTGGAGGTCTCGGTGGATCCGTCGTCGGCGGAGTTGCCGGAGCTTTCGGATAAGCGCCCATACTCAAAATGGAGAAAGGACTCGGAAAAGCACCGGGTCCTTTTTCGTGATGTGGGCGGGTTGTCTTGGACTTTGGCGCCTTAAATCGTCTCGGACAGGAGCTTGCGCCCAAATTCCGAGGCGAGCTCTTTGAGCGTCTCCAACTCAGCCGGACCGAAGGCTCCCTTTTGCACCAGGTGATCAGCGTAGACAACCGCGGTAACTTCGCCCACGTGGTCGATCACCGGTACGCTTGCCACCGAGCGCATCCCGGAGATCACCACGCTGGCCTGGTTGGAATATTCCGGAACCTCCATCGCATCGACCAGGAAAAGTGGTTGGCCTTGAAGGATCGAGTTGCGAAGAATCGTTTGACTGATCGGGGCGGCGGTCCAGAATCGCTCGGTGGGGATTTCGTGGGCGCAGGCGACTTTCCAGCCCTCTTCGTCTCGAATGAGCACCGCGGCGCGCTCGAGTTTTAGGGTCAATAGCACTTCGTTGAGTGTCTCCTGGGCCAACTCTTGAAGATTTTCAGCCAGGGGATTCTCGGATACGCTCAGGTCGCTCATCGTTTTTTCATTCCATGACAGAACTGGATTCCCTTGTCACGCGATTTTGCTATTTATACTTTGGGATGGGGGTTCTTTATCTTGTTGAAAGGCGACAGCGGCGCTGCCCCCCTGGCATTATGTGACGAGAGATAGTGTCAAAAAAGGATGCCCCCCACCAATTGGGTACGGCGGTCCATAACACTACGCAACTAAGTCGATCATCGAAGCGTTTTTTTGGTTGGCACTTCGCGCGCACTCGCGTGTAAGGCTACAGCCCGCCGGGAAACGACCTTCGAAGACAACTGAATACGAAGGACGGGGCGCAGGTCACGATAACTGATCCAACACCCGACTTCGATATGAAAGAGAGGGAAGTCTATCTGGCCCTCTCTTTCTTGTTGTATGACACGTTATTTGGCAAAGTTCCAGGGAGAGAAGGGGTTGCGGGGGTGGAACATGTTGTCGGGATCTAAAATGTCGCTGGCCTTGTAGGGGTCGAAAGATTTGGCCGGTCTGGTCCCGGCCTCGGTCAGGGCTCCGTCGGCGATGGCCGCGCCTCCGACTCCGCCAAGTAAACCCCCGAACAATGCGGCTCCAACACCCGCGCCGGGAATCAGAAGTCCGACGGCTATCCCCACCGCTGTTCCTATCGCGCCCAGGAGGGCCATCCTCTTGCCGTCACGGGGCCGCTCGGCTGATGAAAGCGAGACGCTGTCGCGTGATGGCGGCATGCCTTGCGCGTCTCGATGGGTGACTTGGGCGCGCGGGTGACGAGAGGTCGCGCGGTAAGTGTAGGGATTGGGCCGAACTGAGGTGGTGGAACGGAGTAGGCTCATGTCTTGAGTGTCACGCAGAGACGAGGATCGGCAACCTTGGTAACAAAAAGTTAAGATTTGGCGAGTGTAAGGCGGATCCTCGAGCGACGACGAGAAGAGTTCGGTTATGCGTAAGGTAAGCTGTGGCAGCCAGGGGCTAACGGTCTCTCGACTGGGTTTAGGGTGCATGGGGATGAGTTGGGCCTACGGCCTCGCCGACGAAGCGAAGGCGCTCGACTGTCTCTATGTCGCCTTGGAGTTGGGGGTGACTTTTTGGGACACCGCGGACGTCTACGGTGATGGAAAAAACGAGTTGCTGCTCGCGCGTGTTTTGAAAACCGAGCGTTCCCGCGTCCAGTTGGCCACCAAGTGCGGCATCACAGGTCGGGACGAGGATGGCCTGACGGTCAACGGACGCCCTGATTACATCCACCAGGCCTGTAGAGCCTCCATGAAAAGGCTCGGTGTGGATACCTTGGATCTGTTGTACTTGCATCGTGTCGATCCGAAAGTTCCTATTGAGGAAAGTGTCGGAGCGATGGGTGAATTGGTCTCTGAAGGATACGTGCGATACATTGGTCTATCCGAGGCAAAAGCCGAGACGATTCGAAAAGCTCATCGTGAGTTTCCGCTAAGCGCGGTGCAAAGCGAGTACAGCTTGTTCACCCGCGAGGTCGAGGAGTCGGTGTTGCCTACCCTGCGCGAGCTCAAGATCGGTCTGGTTCCTTACAGTCCTCTGGGCAGAGGTCTATTGACCGGGGCCATCACAGCCGACACTCAGCTTGCCGAGAGCGATATGCGGCGCAATTTGCCACGCTTTGAGAAACAGAACCTGGATCACAATCTGCGCCTGGTCGAGGAGATCAAGGCGGTGGCGAAAGCTCACGGCTGTTCCCCCGCGCAGATGGCGTTGGGATGGGTGCTGGCTCAGGGTGAAGATATCATTCCCATCCCCGGAACCAAGCGGAGCTCCTATCTACGGGACAACGCGCAGGCGGTTCGTCTGAGCCTTTCAGAGGCGGGTTGCCAGCGATTGAACGAGATCTCCAAAGAGGTCGCGGGGGAACGTTATCCCAGCTCCTTGATGAAGGCCGTGTCTCGATAGCGGTATCTCGGATGTAGTACTCGGAATTTTCTCGGAGTCGGGACTGTAGAATTCTTCTACCAACGATTTGGAGGATCAGGATGACGACAGTTTTTAGCGCCCATATTAAGCGTGGAGTGGCGGACCCCGGTTGCCCGGCTGAACTTATTCCAGCGGAGATTCGTCAGGCGGCCGAGCTCTGGGAGAATAAAGGAGAAGGAGCCAGACAAGAGATTGTAGAGCTTCTGTCCAAGCACTTGAAGGCGAATTTTGTTCCAAGCAATATCTGTGGCCTCGATGAGCTGATCGTGGAGACGGATGACGTGGAGGCATTTGAGGTCGTGGCCACAGGTTTTTACTTTGGGGAGCGAGAGCTGCCGAGCGTGACAGCCTATGCGAATTATCGTCTGACGCCGGTCGGCCCGGTGGACAACGAGCGTCTGGAAGAGTGGCAGGATGAAGAAGGTGAGTACCTGACCGACGGTGTGAACTTCTTCTGGGCCTTTGAAGACCCCAAGGGCGACTGGTGTCATGTTTTGTCGGACCACGAGGGCGCGGGTATCGAAGTCGTGGAGTAGACTCGGAAACAGACCCATGATACGCTTGACTTCAAGCGCGGCGATGAGTCGACCTGGGCCCAGAGGCGGTCCGCACTACGACTCTCCGCGAGGAATGGAGATGTCAAAAGAGACCGATAAGCTGAAGAAGGAGATCCGCGCGGATCTCGAGTTGATGTGGGGGAGCCAGTCCGCCTCCAACACCCGAATTGAGGCGATAAGTCAAAGGATCGAGTCTCAAGCTGAGATGATCGCCGAGCAAGGGCACCAAATCGCTGAACAAGGGCACCAAATAGCTGAACAAGGGCGCCAGATCGCTGAACAGGGAAGAAAAATCGCTGAGCACGGGCTCCAGATCGAGCGGCAGGCTTTGGCGATCGAAGCCTCCATGAAACACACCGCCGCGTTGGGGCGCGAGGTCGTGGCCTTGGGCGACCAGATGGTGGGTCGCCTGCGCCAGTTCGACTACAAATTCGGCAAGCTTCTCGGGGCTCTGGAAAAAGATAGCGACAAGCGTTACCGCGCCTTAGAAAAGAGAGTCGCGCGCCTCGAACAAAAAGGCGACCCGGCTGCCTAAGGGCGACCCCACGGTCCCCTACTTGCCACGGGCTTTTCTCGCCGTCGGCGACCTTCATGGACATCTCGCGAGATTGGAACTTGCCCTGGACATCGCGCGGCGGTACGGCCTCCCTTTGCTTTCTTTCGGAGACATTTTCGGAGGAGATCAGGATATCTCTTGTCTTGAGCGACTTCGTCGTGAAGGCTGTCTGGTACTTCGAGGAAACCACGACCACTGGGCTGTCGAGCGTGCTGAACACTCACTGAGTGCGACGATAATCTTGCCGCCGTGGATCTCGACCAGGGCCACCTGAAGTTTCTCTTTTGGGAATGATAGTACGATCGAACGGGTGAGAAGCGGCGGGAGTCGTGAGAGCGGTGGCGAAATATCCGAGAATGGAGATATCTACGCCCTCAGACCCCTCTACGAACAATTTGCCCATTGTTCAGGTGATAGCCGTCGGTCTTCTCTGCGGCCTGCTCAGCTTCGGGTGCTTTTATAGCACCGCTAGAGGCAAGGCTAGCCAATCCTCTCACCAAGTAACTTCAACGGCTTCTCCCGAAGCTGTCGCGGTCAATCTGGAGCCGTAAATGTCAGGATCAGAATTTTCCACCGAAACAGAGTTGGCGATGCTGATGGGCAGTCTGATGTTTGGCTGGACACTTTACAGCGTGATGCGTATGGACCTTGACAGGCAGGCGACGGAGAAGAAACTTCGGCATGTATTCTTACCGTTCTGCTTTGTCGGGGCGCTCGCCATGGCTTCCTCCATGTGGTTGCATAGTACACTGTCCGGGGGAGCGATCTACTTCGGACTCTTCGCGTTCGGAACCTGTTGGCTCTTGCGATATCCCTTAGCGTACCTTTTCAGTTGGTATTGTCTTTCTCTTCGTTGGATGGAGAAAGCAATCACAAACCTGAAGGCCAGACTTCTGCGACGCAACCAAACAGACTTCTAGAGAGCACTGGTTGCTACCCAAACTTGTTGGATCAACCTCTTGCCAAAGACAGTGATGTTTTAAGTTGATGAGACCCGATAGCGCCGAGATCCAGTTCTATCTTCGCTGTTCGTTTGTCATCTATCTCTTGTTTTGTACTTATCTCGCTTTTGTTCTGCGAAGGGTGGTCAAGGCGGCCCAGGAGCGCTTGCAAGACGGAACAGCCTGGGAACAACTCTGCATCAGTGTCATCTTTCCAAGAATTTTTGTATCCTCGGCTTTTCTTTTCGCGATTCCCATTGGTGCGTTTCATCTGACGTTCGGTCAATACAGCTCTTCAACGTTAAGTGAGAACCTAGTGGAAGTTCTTACCGTCTCCCTGTGCTCTGGAGCGGCTTCAGCCTTCATAGGCTCGCTCTTGGCTTTCATGCTGGCAGGCTCCACCCCCCGAAAAGTTTTACCCAGGGCCTACGGAGTGCTAGCGATTCCCTTCGCCTGGCTAGCCTGCGGGTTTACGGAAATGCTGCGTTGATAGGCTAGAGAGCGTCGATGGCGCTGCGGAAGGCGGCGGTGGCTTGTGCTAGCGAGGTCGCTTCCAGGCCCGTGACCACGGCGCCGATGGTGATTCCGGCGGCTCCGGCTTGTTTGAGGTACGGGATCTGAGCCGGCTTGATGGCGCGCTGGGTGGGGATCAGGATCGGCATGGGAGATTTGCGGGCCAGGCGGGCGTAGCGGGCGAGGTCTTCTAAGTTCAGGTCGCCGCGGTACTGGTCGCGCGGGATGATGGAGGATTCGATCACGTCCACGCCCAGGTGGGCTAGAGATTTCACCAGCCAGGGCTCCCAGCTCGAATCGATGGCCACCATCTTCCCCATGTTGGGAAGCCCCAGGAACTCCGGAGGAGTGTAGCGGCAGAAGAGGTCCCAGAAGTCGAAGCCGAAGGACGAGATCTCCGCCAGGTCCTCGGGGCTCGGCTGTTTCTCCTCACCAGTTACCAGGCCCAGAGGGATGTCGCCGCAGATCGCCTTGATCTCGGAGATGACCGTTTTCTCCTCGGCCCAGGAGCCGAAGCGGGTGTCGGAGGCGAAGTGGTGACAGTTGATGTGGACCTTCAGGCACTGAGCTCCAGCCTCCACCGCCGCGCGGGCAAGCTCGGGGGAGTTCTTGGGCAGAGACACCATCAAGGTGAATCCGCCTTTCAGGACATCTAACAGCTTCAATTCAAGGCTCCTAACTTCTCTTCCACGTTGGCGAGCTCGACCGAGAGAACTTGCGACACGCCGGGCTCGAGCATAGTCACGCCGTAGAGGCGGTCGGCATACTCCATGGTTTTGCGGTTGTGGGTGACCACCAGAAACTGCGAGGAGGTGGAGAACTCCAAGAGGCGGGTGGCCACTTTCTCCACGTTCCGCTCGTCCAAGGGCGCGTCCAGCTCGTCGAGGATCACGATGGGCGACGGCTTGCAGGCCAGAAGCGACATCAAGAAAGCGATGGCGCAAAGGGCGCGCTCTCCAGACGACATCAACATCATGTTCTGCTGGCGCTTGCCTGGAGGGCAGGCCATGATCTCCACGCCGCTCTCCAGCACGTCCTCGGGGTCGCACAGCACCAGCTTGGCCTGTCCGCCACCGAAGAGGTCGGAGAAGAGGCGGCTGAAGGTGTCGTTGACCCGCTCGAAGGTGTCGGTAAAAAGGTGGGTGGTGGCCTGGTCCAGCTCGCGCATGATCTTCTGCAGCGACTCTTTTCCCTCGGCGAGATCGATGATCTGAGTCTCGAGCCCGTTAAAGCGACCCGAAAGACGCTCGTAGTCTTCGCGAGCGCCCAGGTTGACCGCTCCAAAGTTGTCCAGGAAGTGCCTCAGCTGTCCCATGCGAGACTTGGCTCCGGTCAGCTCGGCCGGGCTCAAAGGGTCGGTCTGCTGGGCCTGCAAGAGCAGCTGCTCGGTGTCGGAGCGGCCGTCTCGCAGGCGGGCCAAGGAGTCTTCATACTGGGTGGTCACCTTAGTCTTCTCGAGCTCCAAGCGATGCTGCTCCCCACTGTGCTTTTGCAGGGCGGAGTTGGCTCGGGCGAAGTCTTGGCGCATACTCTCGGCCTTCTCGTCGATGGCCTGATGGGCCAGACGCACCTGGCGAAGCTCCTCGGTCTTGGCCTCCACGCGTTTGACCAGCACCTCGGACTCTTGCTCCAAGCGCGTCGACTCGCCGTCTAGGGCGGACAGCCCCTCGCGGTTGCGGGCCAACTCTTGCTCGGCGCGGGCGCGGTCCGAGCGCAGGTCGGCCAGACGCTCTTCCTCGCGCTGGCGTTCCCGCTCCAGGTCGGCCAGCTTGTCGGCCGCTCTTTCCACTCGCATCTCGGCCTGCAGGCGCTCACCGCGAAGCGACTCTCGGCGCTGTCCCAGCTCGTCCTCCTGTTGCTTGAAGCCGGCGAGCTCACTCTCGATGGAAGCCAGGGTGCTCACGATCCGCTCGGCTTCCGAAATTCGTTCGTTGCCGCGGCGCGCGCGCTCTGTCCGACGCTCGTCGAGTTTTTCCAGCTCTCCGGTCAGGCGAGTTTTCTCGGCTAAAAGACGCTCTTTTTGGCGCGAGCGCTCCTGGTCTTGGGCTCGACCCTGAACCAGGATGGCGGCGAGCTCTTGCAGGCGTTCTTGGCGACGACCCAGAGCTTCCTCGGCTTCTTTCAAGCCGTTCTGCAGCTTCTCGATACGGTTGACCACCCCGTGCGAAGCCTTCTCCAGGGCGATCAGGTCTTGCTTGGCCTGCATCAGCTTGGAGCGGGCGGCCAACACCCCGGACGAGTCGTTGCGCTTGGCTCCGCCGGTCAGCGCTCCGGAGGGGTTGAGATACTCGCCGCCCCGCGTCACGATGTGGGGGCGTTGACCTTGGCAGCGTTCGTACATGGCCATGGCACAGGCCATGTCGTCCATCACCACGGTGCGTCCCAGGATCTGCTCTAGAACGGGCTCGATGTTGGAAGGGAAGTCGAGAAGGTCGAGGGCCCATCCCACCACGCCGCGCCGGTCGGGAAGGTCGGGGCGCCGTCCGCCGCGACGCGGTAGGTCCAGCGGCCAGAAGGTGGCGCGACCGTTGCGCTCGCGCTTGAGCTGCTCGACAAGCTCGGAGGCGGTGCGCTTGTCGCGGGTGACGATGTTGTTGACCGCTCCGCCCAGGGCCGCCTCGAACGCGACCTCCAGCCCGTCCGGGACTTTGACCAGCTCTCCCAACAGCCCCACCACGCCGGGATGTCCGGAGCGCATGACGGAGCGCACGGCGGGCGGCAAGGAGCTGTGGTCGACAGCCAGCGCCTCCAGCTCGGCGATGCGACCGACCAACGGACGGCGATGACTCTCCAGCTCGCGGCCGTTTTTGATCTGTTCCTCGAGGTCTTTCTGCAGAGCCGCGCGACGGTTTTTCAGCTTCTCCGCCGACTCCTCGACTTCGGCCCGCTCTTTCTCCAGAACCTCGAGATCGAAAAACTCCGCCGTCTCTCCCATCTCTTCGCTGGAGCTCTCCGAGTCGGAAAGCTCCATCCGACGAAACTCGAGCTCCTCCTGGCGGTCTTTGTCGGCGTTCTCCTCGGCTTCGTCCCGGGTCGCCTCCTCGCGCAACAGCTGTTGACGCTTGATCAGACTGTCGCGGCGTTGGCGCAACTCGGCAGCGGGCTCTCCTCCCGCTTCCTGGGGCAAGCGAGCCAGCTCCTCGCAGATAAGTTCGAGATGCTGGCGGGCGCGGGTCTGCTCCTCGGTCAGCTCCACTCGGCGACCGGACAGCTCGTTGAGCCGCTCCATCTGATTCTGCACGCGATCAGCCCCGGTGACCAGGACCTGATCGGCCTGGCGCAGGCTCTCATCGATCTGGCGGCGGCGCTCGACCAAGGACTCCTTGGCAGCCGTTGTCGCGCCGGTGCGCTCGCGCAGGGCGGAGAGCTCGGCCGAGATCTTCTCCCGCTCGCGGTCGGCCTTCTCTTTCTCGGCGGCGAAGCCGTCCATAGCGTTGCGGGCCGCCTCTTCGCGTTGGCGAGCGTCGGCCATCAGGGCTTCCAGGTCCTCCACCTGCTGGGTCAGCTCCTGAGCCTGAGCCCGTAGGGTGACCACGTCGTGCAACGCCACCCGACGCTCCAGGTTGCCTAGCTCGTCCTTGCTGGACTGGTAGCGCTCGTAGCGCTGCAGCTGCTTTTTGCTCTCTCCCAACTGCTCTCCGACCTCGCGCAGAATATCGCGCAGGCGGACCAGGTTGTCGTCGGTCTGGTCGAGCTTTCGCTGGGCTTCTTTCTTGCGGTAGCGGTAACGGTTGACGGAGGCGGTCTCCTCCAGCATCATCCGTCGGTCCTTGGGATCCGAGGAGAGAACGCGGTCAACCTCTTTGCCGCCCAAGACGGAGAAACTTCCCGGACCGATCCCCGAGCCCATCAGCATCTCGTGGATGTCTTTGAGGCGACAGGTGGTGCCGTTGATGGCAAATCTCGAGCCACCGTCGCGGGTCAGGCGGCGGGTGATGCCCACCTCGGCCAGGTCCACCGGCAGCTTGGCGTCGCTGTTGTCAAAGACCGCGGTGACCTCGGCGTAAGGGGCGGGCGCCTTCTCCGGGGTTCCCGCGAAGATCAGCTCCTCGAGCTTGGTGGCCCGCAGCGCCTTGACCTGAGATTCGCCCAGACAAAAGCGAATGGCGTCGGTCAGATTGCTCTTACCGCTGCCGTTGGGACCGACCACGGCCATGAACCCGTGGGGAAACTCGATGACCGTTTTCTTGGAGAATGTCTTGAAGCCATAAAGCTCGAGACGCTTCAGATACACGCTAACAAACCTACCCTTACCTACAGAAGGGCAAATTTTTCTAAAGTATTCATGGAAAATCCTTCAATCATGAGGCAGAGGGTGGCGTCAATGCGAGTAGAGGATACGGAATAGAGGGCAAGTGGGGCGGATTTTGGAGAAGCCTTGGAGAAGCGCTGGAGACTTTTTGCCTAGGGGGACGAACTTGACTCAACAATCCGACACATTGGTTGCCGACGAGCATGGCAATTTCGATTCACCGGTTTTACAGAGCTTGCAAGAGGTTTGGGATGATTACGATCAGCAAACGGTGGAGGCCGGAGAGGTTTTGCGCGTGATCGGCAACGTCGAAGCTTACGTGAAAGGCCAGATCGAGCAGATGGAGCGAGGCGCCGAGTCGCCCGAGGTGAACCCGAACGATCCCAATCGATTGGCTATCCTTAGCAGTTTTCACGACCATCTGCGTGGTTTAGAGCTGATGCGCTCCTTCTTCGACTCAGAGGACGACGGCGCGGTGGAGGAAGGATTTCAAATTATTCAGACAGCCACCAACCTGATGGTAAGGGGCTTTCAAGGCCTGGTGGAGGAAGCTGAACTGGTGGCTCCCAAGCTGTGCATCCGTTGTCAGTCTGAAAACGATCAGCAGGCCACGAATTGTCGCCAGTGTGGGACCATCTTACCGGTTTTGACCGAGCTCGCCGAAAAGCCGTTGATAGGGATCGACGGCAATGAACAGGATGAGAATGCGGAAACCACACCAAATTTCATCGAGGTCTCTGACGCTCACCAAAGCTGGAAATCCGGTCATCTGCCAGCTGAGCAGTTCGTGGATAAGTTGGAGACAGTGCGCGCGCGCCAACTGGCTGAGCATCAGTCAACCCTTGTCGCTTACCGAGAATCCGAGCAAGCCGGTTCCGATGGAGAGCAGTTGCGGGCTTTGGAGAACCTGGTTCGCAGTATCGAGCGAGGCGTGGAGGCCCTGGACGCCATGGCTCAGGCCGTCGAAGACGGCCATCAAGCAGGTGTGGAGGATGGCTTTAGTGACTTCGCTGAAGCCACCATAGAGTTGCTGGCCGCCCAGAAAGAGCTTGGTGAGGACAGCGATGGCGAAGAAGCTTAGGAGGCTGTCGAAGTAGTCTCCTAGAGGGAAGTGGATTATTAGAGTTTTAACATTTTTGTCACACGTTGAGGGCGTGAATTTGCGGTCGCATTACGGAGTCGGGGTATTCTAACTACAGAACGAAACACTTCGAATAAAGGAAGGTACTCCACAATGCTCCTCAATTCACTCCTCAACCCCTCCAGCCTGGGTAAACTTATTCTTCGTCCCCGTTGCCCTCGCATCCGTCGCGGCCGTTGCCAAGGAAATCGTCGTTGCCGTCCCCACCAGCATCACCACAATCCTTGCCAGTGCCGTCGTCGCCGCCCGGGTGGCTGCGTGCAACCCTTCTTCCGTCCCGGGCACTGTGTGAAGCCCGGTTTCATCAAGCCCCACTGCGGCTTTCATGGTGGACACCAGTGCCACAACCACTTTTTCAATCCCCCTTGCTTTCGTTAATTTCATCGCCATAGGAATAAAAACGGCGACAGAACAGCTCTGTCGCCGTTTTTATTTCTATGGGCCTTGGGAGCGATACCCGCGGACTAGCGAGGAACGCTCCCTCCAAGCCTGAAGACCTCAAGGGAAGGGGGGTCTGTCCAATGTCAAAACAGCGTGAGATCCATTGGGACCAGGTGAAACAAGCTCTGGAAGCGGTTCAAGACGTGTCCGTCGGGTTTCTCCCCGCGACGGCTCCACTTCATACTCTTCCGTACCCCTACGAAGAGCTCTCGGTAGCCTGCGAAAAGTTGGCCGGCCGATATCACGGACTTGACCAAGACTGCCGCCCTTGGTTGGACGAACTGTTCACCGACCCACGCCCGGAATGGCTCAGTGCTCTCGAGACGGCTTCGGACTCTCTCTTAGAGAATCTCATGACCAAGGTTAGCCTCCTTTGTCACGCCTACCGCTGGCAGAGGATGCCCACTCCGTCAGAGAACTACGCCCTGGAGAACATCAAGCTCCCAACTGGTCTTGAGTCGCTTTGGAGCGACCTCGCTCTTCGTCTCGGAGTGCCGAGAGTCGGCAATTTTTACACCATGGTGGCGAATAACTGGGTTCTTCAAGGAGTTGCTCCAGGTAGCCGTTACAAGGTGGAACAACTCAGCGATCAGACGGTGGACCTTGTTCACAGTTGGCTCCTTCCTCCACTGCATGAAGAGTTGAGAACATTTGTGGTGACGGCGCTCTGCATCGAATCCCGGGGGGCGAAAATTCTGGCTCACATCAAGGAGATTCACGACTGCGTCGGTCGATCCGACGAGCAGGAAGCGACATATCATTTAACCTTTCTGGCCGCGACGTTGCTAGGTATCACATCCGACTTTAACCGTTCGATCAAGAAGGCTCGTATCGCGCCCCATAATTTTCTGACCTATGTTCAGCCCACCATGATCTGGCTGCTCGACCATGGAGATGGCCCTCTAGAGGGTGCCAGCGGTCCACAATCTTGCACGATTCAACTCCTCGATAGCTTTCTAGGCGTTCCCCGAAGTAGTGAGCTCGGTGGTCTGATTCTCAAGGCTCGAGCCTACATGATGCCTCGCCATCGGCAACTTCTCGAAGTTATGGACTCGGCTGGAGAGATTCTGCGAGAGTTCGTAGTCCGCTCAGCCTCACCTCGCCTTTTAGAGGCCTACAATCGCTGCCTGAGCACCATGCGAGCTTGGCGCGTGAGTCATCAAAAGCGAGGTGCGATGTACATCGAGGGCGATGAGGCGAAATCTGTCGAGCACTACGTGTCGACGGGCCTGGTGGTTCAAGATGACCAGAATCGAACCCAGGTCTTTGAAGAGATGATGGAAGCGCATATCGAGGCCACGCAATCCCGCACTCTCGTCTCGGAATGGAGCGGGAAGGAGCGTGGCCTTGACTACCTTTTCCGCTTTCTCAGCCCGAGTCAACGGGAGACCCTCGATCGTAAAACGGAGACTCTCAAGGTCTTGGCGGGTGAGTCCATTATCTCTCAAGGAGAGCTATTCCCGGGGCTCTTTGTTCTTCTCAATGGTAGCGCCGAGGTCATCAAGAAATCCGAGGGCCGGAAATTTGTCGTCGATGCCATTCGAGGTGGAGAGATTTTCGGCGAGATGTCCTTGGTAGAAAACCTCCCCGCCTCGGCCAGCATTGTCGCCACGGAAGACCTCGAGGTCCAGCAAGTATCCTTGGAAACTGTTTACGATCTGATCGAAGAGAATCGAGAGGCGGAAGCCGATTTCTACTTGGCTTTGGCTCAGCTTCTATCCCATCGGCTTCGCCACCGGCCCAGTTCTTAAGCTTAGATGAAGGCTATAGGATGATCTACAAGAATTTTCGGGATAAAGCTCGAGGTGATTTATGCCCATCGTTGTGGACGGACAGACATATCAGTACCGAGGGCTCGTCGACGCGACCAAGGGGTCGGGGGACAGCACGGAGCGCTTGAGCTTCACCGTCTACACGGGGCCCGACGGACGTGAGTGTTGGCTCGGTAAGGATAAAGAGCAGTGGTATCTCTGCCGAGCTCCGGCCGTTCCTAGTTCTTCACCCAAGGTCATCAAGATTCATGAGGTGTTCATTCCCACCAAATTTGAGATCTTTGGTAAGGAGACGCCCCCTGTTACGTTCTCTTGGGTCGCTCTCGAGCAACGACAACTTGACGAGACCGAACCCTTTCACGGCACGGACCAGGCGATGCTGATGGGAGCGGAAGTCAAGCTCGCCATCCCACTGCTTAAGGAGCCGGACGGCGATGTTTACTTCGGACCGAATTTCCCAGCCGCGGATATACCGCGTCGGCAGGTCATCGCGGGAACTTCCGCCGGGCCCAGGATCGCTCTTGTTCTACTACTGGCTCTAGCCGGCGTCATGGCATTCGGGGTCTGGGCAAAGTCGCCGGTACCGATTCGGATCTTCTGGTGGGTGGGACCTATCTTAGGCGGAATCTCCATGATGGGATCGCGTCACTCCTTTTTAAGGATGGTGTGCGGACTCCTGAGCGGTGTCTTCTTCTTTCACTTCGCGACCCACGGTCTCGACTATCTGGTCACCCACGAGTGGGAAGAGGAGGCGGAGCCGCTTTTTGAGTCGGCGCGCGTGGTGGCGTCCTGTCTACTCTTTCTGGGGCTCCGAGCGCTCTGGCCGCGATTTTATCTCGCCCTGGTGGATGGCTCTAACACCGGAGGGGGTGCCGCCTGGTTGATATACCTCGGAGGGCAACTTTTGGTCGCGAGTGGCGAGGATGCTGAGAACTATTTCTCCTGGTTCAATTGGTACGCCAGTATCCCCCTGTGGTCGTGGTTCTGGCCCATCTGCCTGATTCTCGCGGTGGTATCGAAGTTCAAAGATTATCGAAAAGCTCCCGTTGATCGCGACGGATTTCGCTCTCTGCTCTATCGGACTTGCGATATCATCAGACAAGGACTCGAGAACTCCGTCGGCGCCGCGAAGCGCCTGGAGGCCTGGGCCGACGATCTCGAGGATGCCCTTTCTCTTTCGGCCGCTCCCGCTGTGCGGGCCTTCACACCTTTAGCTCCGTCTTTTCTGTGCTGGCGCGAGCAGACTGTGGCTCTTCAAGATGTGGAGGTGGAGTCTCTCGATGATGATGTCCGCCAGGCTTTGGAGACGGATCTCGCCACCATCTCGGAGGATTTCAAAGAGCTGCTCGATTACCTGGATGGGTGGCCCAACGACTCCAAGGAGCTCAAGACGCTCCGCTACTCTCCCCGGTTGGTGACCTGGAACTACTAGCGGAGGCCTCCCTCGGCATCCAAGCCCAAAGATTCAGCATAAAGATAGAACCTCCCCAGAAGGTGACACTGGACCAAAGCCGGTCACGGCCGCCACTGAGCCGCCTGAATTGTCACTCGGCTTGGAAACCTACGGGGCACTCGGAGGCCCACGCCGTCTAGGGCAAGAAAAAGGCCTCGTGCCGGACTGGACCTACAGCACTGTTCTCGCTCCTCTTTTTCGGTGCTTTCCGGATGACGTCTCACGACGATTCGTCAATGGGTATCTGCGAGCGATGACCTCGCTGCCTGGGGGGACCGGAATTCTGGACCTGTTGGGCCATATGGACCCGCCCGAAGAGCTTTCCACTTCCTTCATGGGATTGAATCTCTCGAGTCCGGTGATTCTCGCCCCGGCGATCGACCCCCAGGGTGGGGCGAGACGAGCTTTCGATCGATTCGGATTCGGCGCCTTGGTGGTCGGCCCGGTCACCGTTTCTGAATCCGACGTCGGGAAGTTCCAGCAGGGAGAGGGCCAGACTTTGCAAGCTCTCTCTCTACCCAGGGTCGGTGCTGATGAACTATCTAGAGATGCCCTGGGGCAAGGGAAGTTGTTGGTGGAACTGCTGCTCGACGAGCAAGACGACGCGCTCGAGGAGCACTTCGAAGGCCTCTGTCGCGAGCTGGAGGAGAGAGCGAACGCTCTTGTTCTATCGCCCCGGAGCATGGGTCTCCAGCCGGAAACTCTGGCCAGGCTGGCCGAGACGGCCAGAAAGTATGGAAAGCCTCTCTTGCTGGGATTGCCCGACACCACGGAGCCGGCCGAGGCGATGAGTTGGGCCCGAGTTTGCGCGAATCTGAGTCTGGGGCTTTGGATCTCGGGCCATCCCAGCGAAGACGGCGGCTGGGAATGGGGAGGCGCTGTGGAGAGGTGTCAACGTTTGACCAGCGAGATTCGTGCCGGCTTCCCCGACCTTCCGCTGGCGGTGGACTCTGGTGTGCTGGACCCTTGCCAGGCGCTTGCTCTCTGCCAAGCGGGAGCCGATCTTGTGGGGATCTCCGCCGGACTAGTCCATACCGGACCAGGCCTACCCAAACGAGTCAACGATTTTCTTCTTTACCAAGACCAGATAGAGGCCGAAGTCCCATCTAAAGAACCGGTTGAGCGAAAGTCCTGGTTTTGGGCGGCGATTCTTGGCCTGAGCCTGCTGATCGGAGCGGGTTTGGCTGGATGGGTGGCTATGACCGACGTGGTTCTCCCCTACGATGAGGAGTTCTGCGGGAAAACCGGTCCCGAGATCGCGGCTTTCAATCCCAGGATCCTCTCCTTTATGGTGCACGATCGGATCACGCTCTCCGGAACCATGGTGAGCGTGGGCGTTCTTTATATCGCTCTAGCTCTTTTCGAGATCCGACAAGGGGCTCACTGGGCCCAGCGGGCGATCCAGCTCTCGGCGATCAGCGGTTTCATCTCTTTTTTCGCTTTCCTCGGCTACGGCTACTTCGATCCTTTTCATGCCATGGTGGCGGCCATCTTGTGCCAGTTTCTCATTCAGCTTTCGGTTCAACCCACCGGACCAGGGAGGCGCGATAAACCCAGCCAGTCTTGGGAAAATGATATTACCTGGCGCCGGGGGATGTGGGCACAGCTTCTTTTCGTGATCCATGCCTCAGCTCTTATTCTGGCCGGCTTGACCATTCTCGCATTCGGGGTGACAGAGGTCTTCGTCCCTCAAGACATCGAGTATCTGGGGATGAACGCCGATCAACTGGCCGCTTTCGCCCCCCAACTGAAGGCGCTGATCGCCCATGATCGCGCCACCTTCGGGGGCATGCTGATTAGCGCCGGAATCGCCATCTTACTGACCACCCTGTGGGGATTTCGGCGTGGCGACGCCTGGCTCTGGTGGACCTACCTGGTGGTGATGTCCGAGCCGTATTTTCTCACTCTTTGGATCCACCGCTCCATCAGCTACTGGAACCAGTTTCACCTCTTGCCCGTTTACATCGGCCTGTTCCTTCTGGCCTTGGGCTTGGCTCTGAGCCGTGGCTATTTTCTAGAAAGAGTTTAATAACATGGAACGAGTGAACAAGAGCTGGCGCCCCTTGTCGGAAACAGGTCGTTCTATCGTGATCTTCATCAAATGCTGGCCCGGAATCCCGGGAGGGTCGTACTGGGTCCAGCCGAAAAAGACGTTCTCTCCTTCTTCTATCTTGAGTAACTCTTGTCGTTCGGTGCCTTGGAACAAAATCATGCCTTCCTTAGAGGAGATGATCTGGGCCGCGGCCTGATAGGCGGGGAATCCCTCGCGCTCGAATGTGTCGGCTAAGCGGAGAAAAGTTATCACGCGCGCTCCAACTCGCAAAACTCGAGCTTCACGCAAAATCTGCTCAGTCTTGTCCAAGGCCAAGTGGTAGCGACGCAGTCGGCTCGACTGTTCGTCTCGTTTCGCCGAGACCGCGGATGCTTCTATATAAAAGCTAAGGATCGCGATCAAGATCAGACTAAAGATGCTGGAGGCGACAAGAACCTCCAGCAGCGTCGCTCCTCGACGGC
Source organism: Selenomonadaceae bacterium (assembly GCA_037189585.1). GTDB lineage: Bacteria > Vulcanimicrobiota > Xenobia > Xenobiales > JADMJV01 > JAEXNA01. Next base: position 47,192 of record JBBCJA010000014.1, read on the forward strand.
CCGTCATCGTCTCGCCCATCGATGGATCCACGGTTTCGGATAAACGGCACAAGTGAGATCGAAACTTTTCTCCACGTTTTCGACATGCTCGGCTGGAAGCCGGCTCGTCCAACTGTTGTCTTTGCCCTCACGTTTGGTATTGACCCATATGAGAGTCGGAACATCGAGCGACGAGGTCAAGGAGAATTCACGGCCGTCGATGCTTGTGTGATAGCCTCGTGACCCCCTCGCGGTTTCGAGCCCTTCAACGAGGTCCGTAGCCGAACGAATCCTCTCCCTCTCCTCTAGACGCTGGCCCGAGTCCAGCAGTCGAGCGTGTAAAGCGACGTATCCGAAGAAGCCGATACTGACGAAGACAAGAGCGATCATCACTTCGATGAGACTGTAACCAGACCTGATAGAACGTCTTTTCATCTTCCGCCGGTTCCCTTTTGAAACTCGAAAGGACGTGTGTCGATGCTGATGAGCGTGTAACGCGGAGCCGACTTGGGGAGCCCCTCGTAGGTTGCCACTATCGCTCCATTAAAGCCGGGTGGCAAAAAAACGTCTTCACCCACAGGAGGGTCACCCGGGGGAGGCTCCTGTTGCGATGGAGGGTCCAGAAGATCGCGAAGCAGAAAGTATCGAAGGCCCGCGGGCTGCACTTGCCAGCTCTCCTCGCTATAGCTTGCCAAGGCGACACCGCTGAGCGGTGTATGGTCCTGGACGATCTTTCTATCCCAAATGTCACCAACGGCGTCAATTCCCTCGACATCGATCCTTAACGCTATAAAGAGATTCTCTTTATCGGCCACCGGAGTTCCTTCCATAGCGTAGCTCAGCAGGTAGTTAGGAAAGACCGTGAACGATTTGCGTGGAGGAATATCTAGCGCTCCCGCTGCTGAAGTATCCAGTACCCCCGCGGCGTCAATAGCCATACTTTGGCCTTGGGGGAAGTCGAACATCTCTCCTTGGACTCCTGGAATTCCCGTGGGGAGATTCTCTAGTCCAATTTCTGTGTTCTCTAGAATATCCACCAGCTTTGAGCTTTTGGGCGCCTTCAAGAACAGGATGTCGCGATAGAGTGTCAGTGTGCCTGGAGGAACGACTCCTTCCTGAATCTCGACTCTCCCCTTCCGAAAGATCAGAAGTCGGCGCTCACTGGTCAGCCCATAAATTTTCCCTTCGGAAGTCACCCACAAGTGAGAAGGGTCCGGAACCACCGGTGTTTCCACATTTCCACTATCATCTAGAGGAGTCCAGACTTTCGACCAACCCTCTTCATTGTAACGGAGCAAGCAGGGCCAGCGGATGAGACGAGAGCCCGAGAGTTCGTTGATATTATCCGGCACTCCGCCACGATGCGGACGATACAGATATTGCCAAGCATGGGTGTAGAGGTCTTTACCCGAAGCAGCGATCGCTCCTCGCGTGATGTACCAGGAGCTTACCGGAGAGTTCGCTTCACCCTCACGGGCTCCCGCCGCGGAAACGTTTGAGCCTCGAGACAGACCCATGGCTTCCGCGACTGTCGAGGTATCCGGTTCGCTATCATACCAGGAATAGGTGGTGAGTTCGTCTCCACGACCGGCGATCGCCATGCTGTTCCAGGACCCGGTCGCCTCGGTCTGAAAAACCAAAGGCTGGTCGGAAATTTCTGGAGGAGCAGCCCCCAAGCCGTCGGGCGGAGGAATCGGCGTCCAGCTGAAGGACCCGTTCTTACGGTCGAGGCGGCTCAGCGTCGTTTCGTCTGTCGGAGTGGGTGCCATCGTTAAAGCGGGGTCGATCACCCTCAGAGGACCGTCCGACTCGGGAAAGATGGGAATCTTATCCCGGAAAGCGATTTTGCTTTGAGTCTCCGCCGTCGTGGCAACGAAGGCTGGACCTCCGTAGGCAACCATACCTAGAGGCAGCTCGGAGCCAAGTTTTGATAAGACACCGTTGGCGAAAATCGCGCAAGCTTCGCGCTCTACCCGAGGCAAGAACATCACCTTTTCATCGCTGGTCTCCGAGTCCAGAAACGGTGTCTTGAGAAGGTGATAAGTCAGGTAAGAGTTGACAGGGCCTGAGGTGGAGCGGCAGTGGACCCGCACCACCTTGCCGCGTCGCCCGGTGGCGGGCATCTCCACGAGCTGGACACGAGTCTCCACACCTGAGGTTCCACCTTTGCCACTCAAGCCACGAAACTCTCCCAATTGTCGAAGCTGGCCGTAGGCTTCAGCCGCGGCCGAGCGAGCGGCGGAATCAGCTTTCAGCTTGTGCTCCATGGAGAGCGATAAGGCTATGTCCTGACGATTGCTCAGCAGTAGAGCTGTGGAGAGAAAGAATAGAAATACAGAGACGAAAAGAGCGGTTACCAAGATATTTCCCCGTTGAGCCGCTTGTCTTGTCACTCTATAGCCTCCCCTATCCCAACTTGATCGTGACGGCTTTGACCTCGGTGTAGTTGTTGAGCACTTCGGCTCCCATCTCGCGGCCCCATCCGGACTCTTTGTAGCCACCGAAGGGGAGGGCCGCGTCGAAAACGTTGTAGCAATTGACCCAAACCGTCCCTGCCTTGAGGCGGTGGGCGATGCGATGGGCTTTGGACAGGTCCGAGGTCCAGATGCCGGAGGCCAGTCCGTAGTTGGTATTGTTGGCTTGGGTGACCAAGTCCTCGACATCGTCGAAGGGAGTCGCCACCACGACGGGGCCAAAGATCTCCTCACGCACGACCCGCATGTTCGGGTTGGTGTCCACCAGCACGGTCGGCTCCACGAAGTAGCCCGTCTCCCCCGCGCGTCCTCCGCCTGAGAGTGCCTTGGCACCCTCATTTTGACCCGACTTGAGGAAGTCGCAAACGCGGTTGAGCTGAACGGAGGAAACCACCGGACCCATCTCGGTGGATTCGTCCAAACCGTGCCCCAGCTTGATCCCCTTAGCCTGAGCAGCGATCCCTCCCACCACTTCGTCGAAGGCGTTTTTCTGCACGAAAAGACGGGAACCGGCCGCGCAACATTGCCCGTGATTGAAGAAGATGGCGCTGGCCGCGCCGTGAATGGCCACATCACGCGGGGCGTCGGAGAAGACGATGTTGGGAGACTTTCCCCCCAACTCCAGACTGACTTTCTTGAGGTTGCTGCTCCCGGCGGCCGCCACGATCTGGCGACCCACCTCGGTGGAGCCGGTGAAGGCGACCTTGTCCACGTCGGGGTGAGCGGCCAACGGCGCTCCGGCTTCTTTACCGTAGCCGGTAAGAATATTGACGACTCCGGCGGGGAAGCCGGCTTCGGCGAAAAGATCGGCCAGGCGAAGGCCCGACAAAGGGGTCTGCTCCGCCAGTTTGAGGATCACGGTACACCCGGCCGCCAGAGCGGGGGCCAGCTTCCAGGCCGCCATCAAGAGAGGAAAGTTCCAGGGGATGATCTGAGCCACCACGCCGACGGCTTCGCGCCGGGTGTAGGTGAAAAATTCAGATCCCGGGGCATAAGGGACGGAAATGGGGATGGTGCTCCCCTCGATCTTGGTGGCCCATCCCGCCATGTAGCGGAACATGTCCACCGACAGCGGAACATCGGCCACCCGAGCCACCGAGATCGGTTTCCCGTTGTCGATGCTCTCCAGCTCGGCGAACTCTTCTAAGTTGGCCTCGAGAAGGTCGGCCAGCTTCCAGATGAGGCGCCCCCGCTCGCTGGCGGAGAGCTTCGACCAGGAACCCTCAAAAGCTCGACGGGCGGCTTTGACAGCCTTGTCGATATCCTCGGAGTTGGCACGTTGGACGTTGGCCACGATCTTTTCCGTGGCGGGATCGAGCACTTCGATGGTCTGACCAGAGGCGGAATCTATCCACTCTCCGTTGATAAAAAGCTGGTGTTTACGGTCGAGAAACTTTTGGACGGTGTCGCTGTAGCGAATGTTCTCAAAGGTTAAAGTCATGGCGAAGACCTCCACTAGAGTCTTAGCTGTCTCCGGCGGAGGTCCTTTGATAAACTTTAGACATTCAGCCGCGCGTGTTCGCGAAGACGGAGCATCTCGATGGAAGGCTCCATCTCGAGCTCCGAGAGCAGACGAGACTTTCCTTTGTCAAAGAGCGTCAGAGCGTCATGATGGCGCCCGAGCTCGATCAAAGCGCGCATGGCCATCTCGTAAAAGGGCTGATTCAGGTCGTCTCGACGCAGAGCGTGATTGGCGTGCTCATAGCTTTCCGCCCAGGCCCCGGCGGCCGCGCACTGCTCCACCAGAAACCGCAGACATTCCTGTAAAGCCTCGTCGGTCTCCTGGCGGACCACCAGAGCCCAGTCTTCGTAGATGTTTTCCAGAAAGGGTCCTCGGTGAAGGCGGACCGCCGCGCGATAGCACTCGACGGTCCGTTGGGGAGAAGCGGCCAGCGCTTTCCTCCCCTGGGCCACCAGGCTTTGGAATTCTCGATAGTCGAACCAGACCTGTAAGGACCTGGTCAAGGAGAGTCCGGCGGCGGTCCGCTGGAAAAGTTCCGGGCCGCCGTTAGGAGTGAGCAGCTTGCGCAGGTGAGTCAGCGCATTGCGCAAGCTGGCCCGGCCCGACTGTTCGTCACCGGGCCAAAACATCTCCAGCAGGTGCTCCTCGCCCACCGGGGCGTCGCGGTAGAGAAGGTAGAGTAAGAGGAGCAACGGCTTCTTCCGCTTGAGATCCAACGCCTCATCGTTACGAAAAAGCTGCATCCCCGAGAAAGAGAAGACTCGTACCAGGGAACCTTGCTCCGATGGCTCGGAGTTTTGGCTTTGCGCCTGGGAGAGCCGGCGCTTTAAATCCGTGTCATCGAACTGAGCGAACCTGGCCTGAGCGACCTCGCGCGTCTCGGCCTCGGCGAAGGGGAGCATCTCGGTCAGGCGCGCCGCTTGCACCACGCTGTCGGCATTGAGCACCAACAGGTGAAAGCTACGGGGACAGGCGCGCATCAGCTTGCGGGTAAAGCCGCGACTCTCTTCGTCATCGGTGCATCCGACCAAATAGTCCAAAAGCCAGCCGCCGGCTTGCACGGCCTGGGCGAAGTTTTCCGGTTGGCGCAGGTGCTGTAGATAGCGCCCGCGTTGAAGTGCTTCTTGCCCGTGGAAGTGGGCTAAGGCCAATCCGCAAAGTGCGAAGGAGGTGGTGTCACGCACCTGTTTGGCCGCCGACTTCGCCTCTTCCAACGCGGATTCTCCCGAAGGGCGCTGGGCCAACGAAAGCAGAAGTCCCCGCTCCGTGAGAGCTTCGGAATACGATAGCGGTCCTAAGGTGAGCGCGACCTCGACGCCGTGAGCGAGCTGAGACTCCAACTTCTCGAACTCTCGCTGTTGGCGAGCTAGCCTGGCCAGTCCGAAGTGAGCCTGGTATCGCTGTTGGGGGTCGGAGCTCTGGCGGAGGACTTCCTCGAAGGCCGCCTTAGCTTCTGTCGCACGCTCCGAGCCTTCCAACAACAGGGCGACGTTGAGTAAGCTCCCGGTCAAGGGCGTCTCATCTTCCGGCGGCGCTCCCGTCGCGCTTAATGGCGCGTCGGAGTTCAGGCACGCCGCCAACTCGGCTAAGCGTCCCTTGAGACCTTGGGACGATTCCGCGGCCAGCAGGCGCCGGAGGCGCTCGGGCAACGAACGTTCGAGATCGTCGCTGACACTCAAGCGCTCTCTCAGAACTTGCCAGACGAGGGCGCTCTCGAGTCCGACCAGGTCACGCGGGTCACCGAATTCTTGACGCAGTGAGGAGACGGCGGCGCTCAAGCGCGCCTCGACCTCGGTGGGCTCCGTCTCGAACAAAGCCGCGTAGAGTTGGCTGGAAAGCCAACGTAGACCGCGTTGGGTGGAAAGCTCCTTGAGGAATTTTTCTTGCTCTTGCCGTTTGCGTTCGGCCAGCCGCTCCACAGTGGCCAAAAAATCGGCGATGGAGAACGGTTTCTTGAGATAGTTCTCCACCTTCATACGGGCCGCCCGTAGAGCGAAGTCCTCAGTGGAATAGCCGGTGATCACGATCCCGGCGATCTCGGGATTCCCCTGTTTGACCGTTTCCAAAGCGGAGAGGCCGTCCGTTCCGGGCATCTTGATGTCGGTCACCACCAGGTCGAAGACGTGGGAGGCGGCCGCCTCGATCGCCTCGCTTCCTGAGCAAACCGCCCGCACTTCGTACCCCTCTAACTCCAAAACGTCGCTAAGGCTGGCGCGCAGATCGGGATCGTCCTCGACGATGAGAACTTGGAGAGGAGACAGCTCCGAATCTTCGGACATAGCGCCAAGGCTTCCAGAGGGAAAAGCGAATCCCTCGCGGGAACCCTTCTTTGGGGTGAAGGCGCGACTCGGGGAAAACATTCAAAGTGGATTGGCGCTGGCCCTCATGGCGGCCGGCGCTCTCGCGCCCTATCAGGCGGTGGTTTTGGAGCAGGCAGGCCTCTTCGCCTTCGGAGCGCTCTTGCTGGACCGGCTCAGTTCTCGGGCCGGCCATAACGAAGTTGGCTCGGGCGCGATGGCTCTAGCCCTCTGTCAGGGCCTACCGTCCCTGGGAGGGGTCTGGTTTCTCGCTTCGGTCACTGTGGTCAGATGGGTTTTGGCGCTTCTGACCAGAGGTACTGGGCTCGTCTTCTTGTCCACTCTCTGGCCGGCCCTGGTGGTCGCGCTGGCGGCCAAACAGTTCAGCGCGCCGTTGGGGCTCTGGTTGCTCCTCTATGTGGCGCTCAACGGGCCTCGTTACCGCGAAGCTTTGATGGAGGGGGCATGGGCCGGCTTCTTGCTGGGACCGCTGTCAGGCCATGTCTGGTCGGCCTTCCTTGGAGTTCTGGCAATGCTCCTCTATTTCCGTGGCCAACCCGAGGGTCCGAAAGAGCTGGAGGGAGAGTTTCATCGGCAGATGGAGAGGGCCGAGGCGACCTTGAGGTCCTCCCATCTTCGCCATCAGAAGGAGCGTGGAAAGTATCAGGACTTTGTGGCGCTTCAGGCGTTGCTCGACGACTTCCAAGGTCAGGCTTTGAAGACGGGCGAGGTCGCCACCGGGCTTCTCACCTCTATGGGCGACCTGGAGCCGGGAGCCGGTGGGGCAGTTCTGCGCTATCTTGGAGAACGCCGCGAGGTGGTCGCCTCCACCGAGGGTTTTCAATTCGACGAGTTTGGAGCGATTCCGGGGCAGTGGGTGGTAGGCAAGCTTTTGCGCTCGCCCGACGAGCTTCGCGTGGTCTTCGCTCTGAGCGAGGACTGCCTCTTGCTCTGGATGAGACCCGCCGTGCGCAAGGACAAGCTGCGCGATGAGCTGATGCGCCATCTTCTTGAGCGCGCGGGACTGATCTGGCGCATTCAGAGCCAGCAGTCGGAGCTTTCCGAGATGCTCCAGCAGAAGAGCCGGGCGCTCGAGGAGCTGGCCGATTCTCAACAGCAGCTGGTCCAGTCGGGTAAGCTCGCGGCGGTGGGCCAACTGGCCGCTGGGGTGGCTCACGAGATCAATTCTCCCCTGGCGGCCATCGTTCTGCAAGCCCAGGTGGCCCGCCGCCGGTTGGAAAAAGACGATAAGGACGGGGTTCTGCGCAGCTTGGAGATTTTCGATAGCGCCGGGCATCGAGCCAAGGTGATCATCGACAATCTACTCAACTTCTCGCGTCTCTCCGACGGTCGTCGTGTCCCCTTTCCCTTGACCCAAGCGGTGGAGCAAGCCAGAGGTCTGGTGGAAGGACGTTTGGCACCGTTGGCCGTGGCCTGCCGGGTCGAGGTCGCTCCCGATCTCCAGGTCGTGGGGAACCTTCAAGAAGTGGGCCAGATTTTGACCAATGTGATGCTCAATGCGGTGGACGCCCTTCAGGAGACGGCCGAGGAGAGAAAGCTCGAACTGAGGGCTCGCCGGCTCGGCGATACGGTGGAACTCGAGATCGCCAACAACGGACCTCCCATCCCGGAAGAGCACCTGGAGAAGCTTTTCGAGCCATTTTTTACCACTAAGCCGGCAGGTCAGGGCACCGGCCTCGGACTCTCGCTAGGATACCAGATGGCCCGCTCTCAGGGGGGAAGCTTGGTGGCCGAAAATCGTCGGGACGAGGTCGTCTTTCGTCTGACTCTGCCCGCCGTGGAGCAAAGAGCGCTCTAGGCGCCTCCCGCGCCAGGTTTTGCTCGCCTACCTCAGGTACCACCGAGTCATATGGCTGTCGTCTGGATTGCTCAAGTCGGCGATATTCTGGGAAAGGGTCATGCTCTCTCCGTTGGGTGAGATCTCCAGACTCAGGACCTCGGCGCGGCCATCCTTGATCTGTTGATATTCGCGCAGCTCTCGGGCGGGCATGCTCTCCACCGCCGGATAGTCCTTGTACTGCTCCAGCCAACCGTTGCTGCGGGTACCGCCGAAGTTGGCGATCAGGTAGTGCTCGCGGGTGCGGCCATAGCCGCCACTGGGCACGTGAATCTCCACCTGGCCGAGGGCGGGATTGAGGTCGTCCTTTGAGTTGTCAAGGCGAAACAGGTCAATGAAGTTTTGCCCGGCCTGGAAGTAGGCCTCCGAGGTTGTTTCCGTGTCGCGCGCGATCACGGTCGGTTCTTGAATCTCGAGGCCGCCGGTGTTGGCCTGTTTGAGCAGAAGCTCGGCGGCCGGGGTTAAGGTGGGGACGAACTCGTCCTTGACTTGTGAAGTATTCTTACGGGTGATTTCCGAAACCAGGGTTTTACCACTTCCGCTGGTGGTGAAGAGCAGGCGCTGAGCAAGGGTATTCATCGTTTTTCCTTCGTGAGTGAGCTGTGGCCGGTTTTTGTGTGTGGGCCGGTCCGTGTTTGTATCTTGGGCTCATTCTAAGGGCGAGCTCTTACAGAATCCTCAAAGAGGAGATTTCCCCCAAACCGCTGGTCCCGCTAAAGCGTCTCGATCAGCTTGAGCAGGGGGAGGGCCGAGGTGACGATGACAAAACCGGCGGCCAGGCCCGCTGCTCCAAGAAGGAGCGGTTCAACCAGCGAAGTCAGGGTGTCGAGTCCGATTCGCACGTCTTCCTCGCAGAGTCGCAGGGAGCTGTCGCTCATCTGGTCCAGGCGGGCCGCTTCGAAGCCGACTCGCAAAAGCGCCGCGACGACCGAGGGGAAGATTTTCGCCTTTTCCAAAGCTTGCCCGAAGTCCGCGCCCTGGATCACGGCTTGACGCAAGCTCTCGATCTCCCCCTGTTCCACCTCGTCAACGCTGGAGTCGTGCATCAGTTTGAGCGAGAGTTCCACCGTACCCCCGTTGCTCACGACCATCGTCAGGATCTGTAGAAGGCGGATAGCACGGATCTTGAGTAGAAGCTCTCGGCTCGGCTTCCATCGCTTAACCAGTCCTAGAAGAACTCGATATATTCGCTTCCGCGCGCCGCCTTTTCGGATAACCCATCCCGCGGCGGTTCCCAAACCGAGGAGAGCCCCGGGGACCCAGGGTGATCTCAATAGTCCGACCAGGGAAAGTATCGCGCGGTTGATAGCGGGAAGTTGGACCCCTAGGGAGCCGAACAGATCGCTATCACCAGGGAAGACGTAGAAGATGAAGATTCCACTGACCAAAAGCATGCTCGCGGCTAGAACCGCGGGATAGGTCATGGCGGCGAGCAACTGGCTTCGCAGTTCGACCTCTCGCTCTTTCGCCCGGGCGATGTCGAGCATTATCCGAGTGAGCGCTCCAGAGTTCTCTCCCGCTCTCACCAAACTGACACTGATCGGGTCGAAGACCTTGGGGAAGCGTTGCATTCCGGCACTAAGGTATTCTCCGGCGCTAACCTGGGATTCGAGCATACGCGCGATCCCGACAAGGCGCGGATCCTCGCAGTGGGAGACCAGCTTTAGGGCGAAGGGAAGGGAGGTCCCGCTTTGCAAGAGCACGGCGAGTTGGCGATAGAAGAGAGCTAACGCTTGCGGTTGGACTTGCAGGTCGGCCTGGCCGGTACGCCCGCGCCATAGCCGGATGTCGGTGTAGCCCTGATTCTCCAACCAGTAGCGAGCTTTGCTTTCAGTGGGCGCGAACCACGTCCCGCGAACCCTCAGATCCCGCTTGGAATCGAGAGCATCGTAGTAGAAGGTGAGAACGGTGTTCTCGGATTTGTGGCCGCTTGGTTTCGTCATGATGTGCGGCAGACTAAACCAGAGGCGGAAAACCGGCGTAAAAGAGCTGGTCATTTTGTTCGGAATGTAACGAGGGGATGTCTCCCGTGTTACCGTCCGGACATTTAAATCAGTTCGCTGGGATGGCCGCGAGTCGCCGGACCAGGGTGAAGGTGTTGGCAGGGAACGGCTGTTGGCCGACCGCGACATGTCCTCGCGCGTCTTCTAGAAGAGGCGCCTCCAGGTCACAGCGGACTTCGAGCACCGACTCTCCACTCTTCTCCAGCTCCACGCGTAGGTCCAGGAGGGTTCCAGTGACGTATTCCACCTTGGTTACTCCAGGTTCGCTCGCCGTGGAGAGGTCCAAAGTGGCGGGGCGAGTGAGATAAGCGGCGGCTTGCGCGACAGTTAGGAGCTCTTCCTTGGCGCTCTCGGGGCTAGCCGGCGTGGTCGCGGGCCCCGAATCGATAACTTTGCGCAGCAGGATCTTGTGGGGACAGACTCGCTCCCAGGCATGGCATGCCGTGCCGTAGCGCGAGTCGTGGTCCAGCGGGACGGTCAGATAGTAAAGGATGTTTCTTTGCCAGAAGGATCCACCCCCGTCCGTGCGGACAAAGGTTCCGTCGTCGGGATGCTCGGCCGAGAGAAACCACACCGCGTCTCCCAGACGCTGAGTCCCCGTTCCGTTGGTGGTCGTGTCGATCTCCTTCTTCCCGCAGTTACGCAGGTCGGGGCCAAGTCGCGCCGATGCTTTGCGCAAACTCTGGCCGGCGGAGGAAGACGCGTTCACCCGTCTCCAGAGCCGTTGGCTGCGATCGAGGTAGAGGAAGCTGAAAAGCACGATCATGGATAGCAAGGTCAAAGCCATCAAGAGCTCGGCCAGGCTAAAGCCACGAGAGCTTTTAGGTGTCATCGTCGCTGGCCTCACTGACGTACCTCAATTCATGGTAGACGGTCGAGCCGAACCCCACGCGCGTGTCGTCGCCGCCCCAGCGGACGAAGATCTCGACCTGTTTGAGGCGCTGCTCCGTCCCGTTGAAGGGTGAGCCCGAGGTGTCGTCGACGGTTCGTGTGCAGATGTCGTAGTGAAACTCGGTGCTTCCCGCGACCTCAAGACCGCTTGAGTAAGGGGAGTTTCGGTCGGGATAGTCACTGTTCCAGAAAGCCTGCTTGGCCGCCGGCGAGGTTCGTATCTGCCGAAGCTCCCTGTTGAGGATGAGTTCGGCGGCCGCCGACGCGCTGTCCTTGACATAGTCTTTCTTGTCGGCTCGCAGTCCGGAGGCGAGGACGCTCATCAAGCTGAGGAAGGTGATGGCCAAAAGCGCGATGGCCAGGAGCACCTCGGGGAGGGACATCCCCCTCCTTAAGCGCTCGCTCATTTGACCCATAAACTCGCGGCGGTGAAAACGATGGAGTTTCCGAGATCTTCGGGGGAAACCACCTGAGTGACGGTGGTCGGGTCGTAGATCAACTTGGCGGAATCGGCGAGGAGCCTGAAACCGCCCTTGTTTGAATTTGGATCTCTGGGATCGTCGGGATTGCCTCCATAGGCTACCATCGTTCCTCGAAATTCAAATTTTCCACCCCCTTGGCTACCAACATCAGCGAGGATGTCTCCCCAACTGTAGACGGTGCCGGCGATGGAAAAGTCTCCATAGGTATCCCCCGCCGTCCCCAGCGGTCCGGAGGCTGTGCTTAGAGTCGACACGGTGACGTCGCCTTTGAAATAAAGACTGAGATTTGTTTCGTCGGAACCCGACCCGGTGACAGAGAGCGATTTGGTGTTGAGGATGAGATTCTGCTCGCCGATCAAAGTGGTGTCATTGACGTTGAGGACAGCCCCTTTGAGGACAAGGTCTCCCTGGGCTTGAACTTTGGAATTCATGATATTGATCGTCAGGGGATCACCTCCCTGAATATCCACGGTTTTGCCATCGGCCGCGGCTGCAGATAGCGGCGGTCGTGGCTCGCTGGAGCTTAGCGGAGCGTCACAGAGAGGGATCAGCGCGAAGTCGCCGGTGTTTGAAGTCTTAGCGATGGTCAGATCTCCAGAAATGAAGATCTGGTTGTTGGTGACTCGGACTTTGGGCGCGTCCGATGTCGGGCCGTGTCCCTCTCCGCCAGTGTTGGTGAAGTAGGTGTTGACCACCACTCCCTGATCGGGAGGGAGAGTTCCTTGGAGTATGTAGGGTTCGTAAATGTTGCTGCGATACTCCTGGTAGGACATGTCGTAGTAGTGAAGTTCCGGTGCCCCATCCGTCATCGAGGCGGAGGGGATGCCCGGCCATAGCACGTAGACTCCGGCGTTGATTTGATAGCCGGGTCCAGCTTTTTCCACCTGGTCCCAACTGATTTGCAGGAGATCATTGTTGGGAAGCTCTTCTCGCACAGTCACCTGATTGGAGTCATAGAGGGCGGTCAGACCGAGGGCGCCGTCTTGGCAGTAGACGTTGCCTCCCCCCGGCATGGACAATGGGGCGTCGCCAGTGCTGTCACTGTGCTGAGCGGTGATCTTCTTTTTTGAACGGATGGCGGGGGACGCCGTATCCGCGCTAGAGACCTCTAGTTGCCCGCCCGAGAAATCAATGTTTCCGGCCGTTTGTAGGACCGCGTTCTCGGTCGTTTCCGGGAGTTTGGCTTTCAGAACGGCCTGGGCGCTAGCCTGAGTGACATGGCCCGAGGGAGTGGCGTTGGGCTGGGCGGGGGAAAGTCCATCGATCCCCTGACCGGCCCTCCCCTCGACTTGAATCAAGACGGAGCGTCCCGGGACCTTGCCGTCGGATTCCGAAGGATCGGCTTTAAAGTTGGACCTCACTCTGGGAAGGTCGGCCTCCGAGCTTCGCCCCAGGTTGTTCATGGAAAGATACAGATTGTCCACGAAGTAGCCGTCACTCGGGTCGCCCAGGTCATCGACGCCTCCAGACCCGTCCTGAGCGTTGAAGCGGATGCGGAACTGGGCTTGCCCCCCGTCCTCGAATCTCATCAGGCCGATCACGACGCCGTCTTGTTCCTTGATCGTCAGGCGTCCATTGTCAACTGTGGTTCCTCGGGTATCCGAACCCTTCCATTTCGTATCTTTGGCTAGTTGGCTCTTGGCGTATTCCAGACCGGAGGTCGCGGCCAATCGCGCGCGCTTTTCCAGTTGGTTCTGCTGAGAGGTTAGGCCAATTTGTAGATGGAGGATCCCGCGGGCGACGACACTCATGACCAGCGCGATCATCACGGCGGTCAAAAGAGCGATCCCTCGTCGACGGCTTTGGTTGAAAAGGTGTGGCAGCATGGGGGAAAATTCTCTACTTCAAAATTGTTTGCCTTTAAACTTTGTCGCAATAAAGAACCTAGTTCACGAGAGTCGTGAGCTAGGTCCTCGGTATGAGAGGTTGTTTAGGCGGCCTTGTTGGTGCTGTTGACCTTGGCGCTTTCTTGAGGACCAGCGGGGGTGGCCCAGAGGCCATCGCTCGACAGAGCGCGCTCGACCCGAAACTTGAGTTTCTCCGGAATTTCGGTGCCCTTCTCCTTGAGTTTCTCGTACTGCTTCCTGAGTTTGTCCTTGGCCTCGGCCTTGGCCTGAGGGTCTTTAGCGGACTCCACGGCTTTCACGGCACGTTCGAGCTTTTTGATGGGATCGCCGCAGTCCGAGTTGTCGGAGGAGGGAGCGACACCTCCGGCCTGACCGCAGCCACCACCACCTTGGCCGCCTCCACCGCACTGTCCGCCGCCACCCTGGCCGCCACCCCCGCATCCGCCGGAGCTTTTCTCGTCATCCTTGTCGCCGAAGAGGTCCTTAAGAAGATCGATCAGCTCTCCGATTTCGGCTCTCTCTTCCTTTTTATCGCACTTACCGTCTTTGTTTTTGTCGTGCTTTTCATCTCTGCATTCTTTGGAGATGTCGGTGCAATCTTTGGGATTGTTGACTTTGTCCTGAGCGGGAAGTTTGACGTCGGAAGTGTTCTTGTAGCATCCTCCGGCCACGATGCCCTGCTTGGTGTTATTGGAGCTGGCGGCGTTAGCGGTCTTGGAGGCGGTATTGGCATTGGCGTTGATCTTCATCGTTTCTATTCCCTTTCGTGTCGTTCGTTGGGGATAGACTATCGGGACGATGAATTTCGAACGTAATTCGAACCTGTGAAATGTTGCGAGATTGTTAACGTTGGGACAAGATTTAGGCCGCCAGAAGTTCGGGCTGAAACGGCTCGGAGATCGGTTGTAGCGAATGCAGGGCTAATTCGGCGCCCATTCGGATCTCCTCAGGTTCGCAGATATCGCACAGGAAATGGTCCCGCATCTCCGCTCGAACCTTTTGAGTCGCCGAGATGGAGACCATCTTGAAGTTAGTCATGCCGCGTCCCACCATCTCTCCAGAGATAGCCGCCAGGACGATCAGGGCACCTAAAACTTCTCCGTAGGAGCTTGTGTGTCGCATGGCTCGAGCCATGTCCTCGATGGTCTCGTTATGCCCTTCGGTTTGAGCTTCGTGAGCCGCGTCGAGAAACCCGTGGCGACATTCCGTCAAAAAGCTATCGATGTTTCCCCGGGAATGCCCACGAGCCGCCATCTTTCTGACTCTCGAGAGAATCTGTGTGGCGGCTAAGCTCAATTCTTGAAGTCCTTCTTCACGTTCCATGCCTTGAGCATAGAGCTCTCCGGTTGGCTGTGCCTAAGTTTCCCGGCGGGAAAGATGACAAAAGTGTAAAAGTTTAGTTTCCAAATTTGAAACTTGTCTCTTCGGAATTTAGTTACACACAACCATGAGAAGCTCGACTTTTTGCCTTTTGCTTAGCCTTCTCTTTTGCGGTTCGCCGGTTTTTGCCAAGCCGACCTATCGGGTCCAGAAGACTGATGCCGAGTGGAGAAAGATTCTTCCACCGGGCGCCTATAACGTACTTCGCAGGGCTGGCACCGAGGCTCCCTTTACCGGTGAACACCTTAAGGAGAAGCGAAAAGGTACATATGCCTGCCGAGGCTGCGGAGAGCCCCTGTTCCTATCCGACACCAAGTTCGAGTCGGGCTGCGGTTGGCCTAGTTTTTATAAACCGGCGGGACAAAAATCAGTGTTCGAGCAAAAGGATACTTCTCACAACATGGTGAGAACGGAGATTCTTTGCTCGGGCTGCGGAGGGCACTTGGGACATGTCTTCGAGGACGGTCCGCCGCCGACTCGCTTGCGCTACTGCATCAATTCGGACGCTCTCGATTTTCGACCGGTGAGGCCCGCCAAGGCGTCGAAGTGAAGAGAAAGTTCACCGAGAGTTTACATTCTGTTAACGGGAAGTCGCGGCTCGGCGGCTCTATGGATTCTCGCGCCCACTAATCTCGAGGTAACAAACAACTCCACGGAGGCCCTCGATGATTTCCTTTCCTCAGCTCGCACAGAATACCAATTCGGGTTCGACGCTTTTCGCACCCGGCAGATTCCACAACGGCAATGTGTTAGGGGACTCTCCTTTCGGTGTCAGCCCGGGGGCGACCCCCGGCTTCGGCTTCAATCCGCTGGACCAGACGGCGTTCTCCTCGGAGTTGGGACAGCCTCAGTTGGCCAATACGGACCTACTTTCGAATTTTATGCAAGCCTGGGGGATGCCCGGCTCCAACAGTTCCCAGGAGGCCGTCTCGCAGCTTCAGCAAGCGCTACTGATGCTGGCTCAACTGTTCGGTGTCCCTGGGCTCAATGGTGATCCTTCGCAAATGACCGGTATGCCGATGGACGGCGGTGGAGGCAGCTTCGGAGGAAGCGATGGTAGCGCCATAGGTGGTGGTGGCGGCAGTTACGCTGGGGGCGGTGGGGGCGGCGGTGGTCGCGTCCACGGCGGAGGCGGTAGTAGCTCCGGAGGTGGAGGTGGAAGCGTTTCCAGTTCCTCGGATTCTGGAAGCTCGTCCCCCATCTCTACTGTTCCGCCGGAACTCGCGGGTGATGACAAAAAGCTGGCCGCTTTTATCGAGAAAGAGCTCAAGGGTACGCCTCTGGCCGGCAAGGGTCTGGGAGCTCACTTCGTCAAGGCGGGCAGAGATAACAAGGTGGACCCGCTGGCGCTTCTGGCCATCAGTCGCCACGAGACCCGCCACGGAGAGCTAGGCGTCGGAGTGACCAAGCACATGGGAGTTGGAGCTTACGACAGCAATCCTAACGGCAAGACCAAGTTCGACGGCGCGGTGCAGCAGATCTACTCGGGGGCCAAGACCTTCGCGAACCTTCGAGAGAAAGGTGGATCCAATGACAAAGACCCGATCGCCAAACAGCTTTCGGCTGTCAACAAAGCGGGTTGGGCCACTGATAAAAACTGGCACAACGGTGTCGGGAAGCACTACAACGACATCGCCAAGTCGGCCAAAACCTCCATTCCTAAGGAGCCAAAAGAGCCCAAGCCCAAGAAAGAGCCGGACGTCGTCTCCGTTTAGATAAGCGACCTTGACGGGGAGAGCCTGCCGCGATTTGATCTCGGCAGGCTCTTGGCCTTTGAGGGCAAAACTCGTCCGCGACGAAATGCTTTTTCCCTTGCGACACTTCCTCGACCCTCTCCGGGTCGATGCCGATGGACTGGTCGGTATAACGCCTGCCATCACTCCCCAACTTCTCCTGGAGGCTTATCAGAACGGTATTTTCCCCTGGTCTGACCGACCGGCCCGCTGGTACTCTCCCGACCCGCGTTCGATCTTTGAGCTGGAAACTCTCAAGCTTTCACGGCGCCTATCCCGAGTGGTGAGACAGGGGAAGTTTCGAGTGAGTTTCGATCGAGCGTTCACAGAGGTTATGTGGGCCTGTGGAAGACACCATTGGCACTCCTGGCTGTCGCCCTCCATGATCGCGGCTTACACGGAGTTTCACCGGATGGGATACGCGCACAGTGTGGAGGTCTGGTCTGAGGAGAGCCTGGTAGGAGGACTCTACGGGGTCGGGATGGGGAACTTTTTCGCCGGTGAGTCGATGTTTTTTCATCGCGCCGACGCGTCCAAGGTGGCCTTCCACTACCTCGTTGAAAAGCTTCGAACGCTAGGAGTGATTCTTTTTGACTCCCAGGTGATCAACCCGCATACAGCGAGTTTAGGAGCGATCGAAATCGAGAGATCAGAATATCTGACACGGCTTCGGGGCGCCTTAGGTTCGGAGCCTCAAATTCAAGTTTGGGCTTGAGGTTACCAGGAGATGCCTTGCCACGATTCATAGAAATCCTGAGGAAGACTCGGCTCGGGAAGCTCTGGCGCTCTCTTGGAGGAAGAGGTGGGGGGAGCCCATTCCGGTGTTCCCGACTCGATGAGTTCCGAGAAATTCGAGAAATTCATCGGTGGTAGTGCTCGTGTCAGTGAGAAGTTTTCCACGGTTGCCCCCCGGAGTGGATTGAGGTTTCTACTATGACCGACGTGCGACAAGAAGGGCAGGATCCTTCGGGCAGATAGGGGGCATACCAGGGGATGTACCGACTCTCGCGGTTTGGCTCTTCCTCCACCGGGTTATGTGAGAAGGTATGTCAGCCAAGTCTTCGCTTCCCGAACTCTCCGAATTCGACGCCTACCTGTGGAAGGGCAGCCGGCACTACCGTATGTACGAAAAGCTTGGCGCTCACATCTGCCAGGTTGACGGTGTCGAAGGAGTTCACTTCGCGGTGTGGGCTCCTAACGCTAAGCGTGTCTCCGTCATCGGTGGATTCAACGGATGGCGGCCGGGGTCGCATCTTTTGTGGCCCGTGCGGGACACCGGAGTGTGGGCCGCTTTTATCCCTGGTTTGGGACAGGGGGAGGCTTACAAGTACTCCATCGAGTCTCACATTCGAGGCTATCAAACCGACCGAGCCGACCCCTACGCCTTCGCCGCGGAGCTACGCCCCGAGACAGCGTCCATCGTTTGGGATCTGGAGAGCTATCGGTGGGGCGATCAGAGTTGGATGGAAGCTCGTCGAAGTATCGACCCACAAAAATCGGCGGTGAACATCTATGAGCTTCACCTGGGCTCTTGGCGTCGCCACGACGGTTACTGGATCGGATATCGAGAACTGGCTCCTCTTTTGACCGACTACCTAGTTTCGATGGGGTACACGCACGTGGAGCTGTTACCCGTGACCGAGTATCCCTACGACGGCTCCTGGGGTTATCAGGTGGTTGGATACTTCGCTCCCACGGCACGATTTGGCCGCCCCGAGGATTTGATGTTTCTCATTGACTCTCTTCATCGGGCTGGTATCGGCGTGATCCTGGATTGGGTGCCGGCGCATTTCCCCACCGATGGATTCGCTTTGGGTTACTTTGACGGCACTCATCTGTACGAGCATGAGGATCCTCGCCAAGGATTTCACCCCGAGTGGTCCACGCTGATCTTCAACTACGGGCGGCGGGAGGTGGCGAACTTTCTTCTCTCCAGCGCCATGTTTTGGCTGGAGAAGTACCACATCGACGGCATTCGGGTCGACGCGGTCGCCAGCATGCTCTATCTCGACTACGGCCGAAAGCACAACGAATGGCTACCCAACCGCTTTGGCGGTCGAGAGAATTTAGAGGCGGTGGCTTTCCTGGAGCAGTTCAATGACGCCATCCACGAGGAGTACCCCGGCGTGATGACTATGGCTGAGGAGTCCACCGCCTGGCCTCGCGTGTCGGGACCGACCGGGGACGGCGGGCTGGGCTTTACCTTCAAATGGAATATGGGGTGGATGAACGACACCCTGGCTTACTTCAAGGAGGATCCCGTCCACCGTCGCTATCACCACAATAAACTGACTTTCGGGATGTCCTATCAGTACAGCGAGCGCTTCATGTTGCCGCTCTCGCACGATGAGGTGGTGCATGGGAAAGCGTCTCTGTTGCACAAAATGCCGGGCGACGACTGGCAAAAGTTCGCCAATCTTCGTCTGCTTTTGGGCTACCAGATGGGTCATCCGGGCAAGAAACTACTCTTTATGGGGGCCGAGCTTGCCCAGCGCCGGGAGTGGAATTTCGAATCCGAATTGGATTGGAACCTGCTCGAGCACGCTCCTCACCTGGGTCTGCATCAGTGGCTCCGCGACCTGAATCATCTCTACAAGGAATCACCCGCGGCCTACCAGCTCGATAGTTTTCCGGAGGGTTTCCAATGGATGGAATGTGACGATCGCGATACCAGCGTATTTGGTTTCGTTCGCTTCGCTTCTGAGCCGAGAAGCGCTCTACTCTTTGTTTGCAATTTCACTCCGGTACCTCGTTCGGCTCACCGGTTGGCTTTGCCCTGGCCGGGCGTGTGGAAGCAGCGTCTGAACTCCGATGATACGAAGTATGGCGGAAGTGGGATGGTGACGGTAGCCGAAGTCAAAGCTGAAGTCGTGCCTCATCGACACCAGCCTTACTCAGCGGAGCTAGAGATACCACCGCTAGCCGTCATGGTCTATCAGGGGCTGAATCCACCCAAGGCGAAAAACAAGGCCGCGAAGTCGCCGAAACCAGATTAGTCTAGGCTCTGGAATTCTGGCTGGGTGCAACCGTCTGGCTGATGATCTGGGGGCTGCTCAGGTCCGCCTCGAATCTCGAGAAGTCGATCGAAGCCACGGAGCCGCAGAGAAACCATCCGCAGGCCAGGCTGAAAAGCCCTATCACTCCCACCAGAGTTCTCTTGTGCTCACGAGAGTCGGACACTTCGCCTTGAACCTGAGTGATCACGGTCTGCATCGAAGTTTGCGGAGAGGTTCGCAGGGAGGACTCCAGGGAGCTTATCGTTAGGAGCGGGGTAGCGACCTCCACCGGAGCTTGACCCAGGGGACGGAACTCTAGAGCCCGCCGAAGTCGCTCGTGCTTGCAGTCGGCGAGTCGAAAATCCTGGGTGATGTCGGTCTGGCTGGCTCTCATAGGTCAAATTTTAAGGGAGTCGTCTGAGTGGTTGGCCTAAAAAACGACTCCGCCATGTTACAAAAAAGTTAACATTGTCTTTTGAGCCCTTTCGGAACTTGTTCGGTCGAAAGCGTTAACATCATGGTAAGATGACCGACGATACCAAATGACAGAGAATTGTTAGGATGGTGGAAGTATGAACGCGTTACCTGGTGGACAAGGCGGACTGAGCGCATTCAAGGCGGGACTTGCCACGGGAGGGCCGGGCCAAGCCGGGGCTCCCGTCACCGGGCAAGGACCGTTTTCCCCTCCGGCGACTCGTCAGGTCCCTCCGCAAGTATCGGTCGCTTTGCCCAAAGGCGCCCAAGCGGCGATGTTCGCTCCGGGTTCGACCATTCACGGACGTGTGGCCGGCCAGCAGCCGAACGGGCAGTTCATGCTGCGCTTAGGCGACCTGATGATGAAGGCGGACGCGCGCGTCCCCCTCAAGGTGGGGGATGCCGTCCAGTTCCAGGTTCAGGGCGAGAACAAGGGGCAAGTTCATCTCAAGCTCGTCTCGACTCCGTTCGAGAAGATGTCGATGAACGACCTCGGGCAGACCTTGACCAACATGAAGGTCCCCATGGACGGGGAAACCATGACCCTGGCCAAAACGATGGTGGAGCAGAAGATTCCGCTGACCAAGGAGAACTTGGCCGAGCTCAAGACCGCCTTAGCTCAGACGACTCCTAAGGGAGAGGCGGCCAACGCGGCTCCTCTGCCCAACAGAGTGGCGGCGGCCAATTTTCTACAGACCAACAATATTCCGGTGACCCCGCAGAGCGTGGGGGCGTTGTCCAATTTTTTGGCCACCAACCCCCAGGTCGGGCAGCAGATGGCCGCTTTGAATACCGAATTCAAGAAGCTCAACGAAGTGAGCAACAAGGTCAGTAAAGAGCTCAACGACATGATCTCCCAGGTGCAGACCGGAATCGGCAAGCTCGGGGTGGGTGATCCGGCCAAAAGCGGCGGCAAGAAAGAGGCGGGCGGAGGTCTGGGCGGTTTGAAGGCTATGGCTCAACAGGCCGGGATGGACAAGTCGGGAACCCACTACGGTCCCGGAGGCTTTGGAGGCGGTGAGGAGTGGGATTTCCCCACCATGATACGCCGCATGCGTGAACGCGCGATGGCCGAGGGGGTTGCTTCGGAAGATCTTCTAGCCTTGATGGAGGGGCTTGAACAAAATATCGAGGCTCAGCGATTGATCAACGCGGCCACGCCGGAGTCGTTGATGGGCTACTACTACATGCAGCTTGGACTTAAGTTCGACGGCTTTAAACACGGTGAGATGTGGGTTCAATACACCGAGGACGGTGCCGGTAATCGTAAGATCGACCCGGAGGACACCCGCCTGGAGTTTTTTGTTCAGACCGACGAGATGGGAGAACTCCACTTCGCGGTGGATGTTCGTGGCGGTAAAGTTCACGTCGATTTGGGTACCCCCTCACATGAGGTGCGCCAGTTCGCCGCTCGTTATCTGCCGGCCTTGGCCGAGCGTGTGCGTGCGCTAGGTTGGAGCACGGGACGATTTCGCTCATACTTTCGCCCTCTTTCCGGCAAGCGGGAGTTGGTCGAGCATACCGACTTTGAAAACCTCGAGCGCTTCAATGTCCACGCCTGAAAATACCGGTGACGCCGGAAGGGCTCCCTCCAAGGCTCCCTGGCACGAGAACTGGGTGGAAGCGTTCGAGGGGGGCTTTTACGATAATCTCGACGGCGCCGAGGAGAAGAAGGCCCTACTGGTAGAGACCGACGCGCAAGGTCGCACCAAAGTCGTGGGGGTGGCCTCCGGGGCTGAGGCGGAACAGCTGATCGCGTCGGCCCAAGCCAGTGGAATGGAAGTGCGGCAGGACGCGGCCCAGGTGGAAGAGCTTTCCGACCCGGGCTCACCGGCGCTGGCCAGTGCTACCGATGTTCCACCGGAGATTTATGATCTGATGTCCACGGTGATCGACTTCGCCAAGGAGTTGACCCAGGAGTGGGTGGCGCGGGAAGGCCACCAGCCGATTCCGCGTCCCGTTGTGGCGACCGAGCTCGAGTTCTCTCATGAAGATCTCGAAGGGCTGTGAGGGTCGAATTCGTTAACATGTCGTTAACCTCTCCGTCAACGCTCGATCACAGCTTTTTTTTAAGATGGTTTCAGAAGGGTTCCTCTCGATGGAGCCGAGTTGTTAAAAAAATGTTATAAACAAGGTCGAGCGCCTAGGGAAAGAGAAGTCTCTTCAGCTCGGATTGTAGCAGCCACAGAGGACGCAGGAGGACAGTCGAACGATGCTAGATGGTTTTAAGTCAGCCACCCAAGGGATGATGGCGATGTCGGTCAAGCAGGACATCATCGCCAACAACTTGGCCAACGCCAGTACCGCGGGTTTCCGCAAAGAAGGGGTGGTCATCAGCTCTTTCACCGAGATCCTGGACCGCGAAGTCTCCGACGGCATGCACAAGGCCGGTGGCGAGGCGATGCTGCAGCGGGATGTCCAAGTGAAGGGCACGCTTCAGCACTCCTCCCAGACCTATCTTAGCCAGGGAGCTCTCAAGGAGACCGGCAACAATCTCGACCTCGCCCTCGATGACAACGGCAAGGGTTTCTTCACCATCAAGACCGACCGCGGTATCGAGTTCACTCGAAACGGAACCTTCCGCTTGTCAACCGACGGACACCTGGTGACCGCTGAGGGGCACAAGCTGCTGGGTCACCGTGGTCCGATCAAGGCGACCGGGAACGACTTTAAGGTCTCCGATAACGGTGTCGTCTCGATTGACGGCAAGGAAGTCGACAAGGTTCTCGTCAGTGTGTTCGAGGATTCCGAAGACCTTCAGCGCGCCGGCGGAACGGCTTTCTCGGCCGCGACCCCTCGAGTTCGCGCTTCCACCGATTTCAAGATCAAGCAAGGCTACAAAGAGATGTCCAACGTCAACGCCCTGCAAGAGATGGTCGGTTTGATGGAAGTGATGAGAAACTTCGAAGCCAACCAAAAGGCCTTGGCGGCTCACGACTCACGACTGCAGAAGGCCGTGTCCGAGCTCGGACGCGTTCGCTAGACCTGAATTTAGACTTTGAATTAAAAGAAAGCGCGGAGGAAAACTAAGCTTATGATGAGAGCACTGTACACGTCGGCATCGGGCATGATGGCCCAGCAGATGAACATCGACAACGTTTCCAACAACCTGGCCAACTACCAGACCACCGGATACAAAAAGTCCACCGTGGCCTTCGAGGACCTCCTCTACGCGACCATGCAGGAGCCTGGAACCAAGGCCACCGGCGGAACCCAGATCGGTATGGGTGTGCGCGCCACCTCGACCGACCGGATGTTCTCTCAGGGGAGTCTGCAAAAAACCGGCAACCCGTTCCACGTGGGTATCGATGGCGACGGTTTCTTCAAGGTCGGTATGCCCGATGGAACCACCGCTTACACTCGCGCTGGCGACTTTCGCTATGATGGCAAAACGAACCAGGTGACCACCGCGGCCGGCCAGCCTATCGGAGTGACTATTCCGGAGAACATGTCCAACATTCAGATCACGCCCACCGGGGAAGTGACGGGCGTGTCCAACGAAGGCGACGGAACTCCCCAGGTTCTGGGCCAGATTAAGCTGGTGAAGTTCCTCAATCCCGCCGGACTCAAGGCTGTGGGCGGAAACATGTTCGTCGAGACCGATGTCTCCGGCTCCAAAGTCGAAGGTATCCCTGGCGACAAGCAACTGGGCTTGGGCGCTCTGGCTCAGGGACACCTGGAAAAGTCCAACATCAACATCGTCGAGGAGATGATCTCCATCGTTCAGGCTCAGCGCTCTTTCGAGATGAGCCAGAAGGGTGTTCAGGCCGCCGACGAGATGATGAAACAAGCCAACCAGCTGTCTCGCGGATAATCTAAGGTAGGAGGAGCAACTCGGCTATGATGATCGAAGGAATGTTCCCGGACCCGATCGCTAAACAGGCGTCGGCCGGTCCCTCCCAGGCTGCTGAAGAGAAGAATCTCAAGGACGCTTGCCAACAGTTCGAGGAGATGTTCCTCACCCAGATGATGAAGCAGATGCGCAAAACGGCCCCGCAAGGCGGCATGTTTGGTGGGTCTCAGAGCGAGAAGCAGTTCGAAGAGATGCTCGATCAAGAGCGAGCTAAGTCCTGGTCCCAAGAGGGCGGTGTAGGGCTGGCCAGCATGATGTTCGAGCAGATGAAAAAGAACATGTAGCTTGAATCCACTTTGAGGAAAGTGGGCAAAAAACCGATTCGGGAGCCTTTTCCCGGGTGGGTTTTTTTCTTTTTATGCAGAAGCGGCCGACTATGAGCGATATCGCCGACGTCTGGCGAGAATATAAGGCCTCCGGCGATCCTCATCTGCAAGAGGAGTTGGTCGTGCACTATCAGGGCTTGGTCTACAAGCTCGCTCATAAAATTGCGCGAAAACTCAAACAGGGCACGGAGGTCGAGGAGCTGATCTCCGACGGAATGCTCGGCCTGGTCAAGGCCATCGACGCCTTCGACCCCGGTCGCGGTTTTCAGTTCTCGACTTACGCCACGCCGGTGGTGCGGGGTTCGATTTACAATGGCCTGCGTCGCCTGGATTGGCTCCCTGAGAGAACTCGAACCAAGGCGCGAAATTTTCAGAAGGCTGTGGATAAGCTCTCGCAAGTCCAGGGACGCCGGCCTTCCGAGGAGGATATCGCCAAAGAGCTCGAGATTTCGGCTAAAGAGGTGTACGAGCTCATCGCCAATCTGAGCTCGATGTACCTTCTTTCGTTGGACCAACCCATCGGGGACGAAGAAGGCGATGTCTCCATGGGTGATCTGGTGGAAGACTCTCAGTTCAGCGGTCCTGAAGCCGAATATGAGTATTCCGAGGAACGTTCAGCTTTAAGGCAGGCCTTGGAAGCTTTGCCAGAAGGTGAGCGAGAGCTTCTGGAGATGCACTATTTTCAGGGAGTGACATTCGAGGCGATCTCACGCATGCGAGGGGTGAGCAAGCAGCGAATCTCCCAGCTTCATCTGCGCGCGGTGCGTCACTTGCGTGAGAAGTTGGGCGGCATGGAGGTTCGCCCCGAGGCGATGCACGACTTCACCGTGTAGTCCTTCTCGAAACGAGGAGTTCCGAAGATGAGCCAGAAGGGCGCCCGGCTCCGCGGGAGCTTTCAGGAGTAGATTGATGTCCAACAGACCTATCAGAAATAAGAAGAAGGTTGTCGTCGAAGACCAACAGGAGCCTGAGGTCGAGTACCGCCCTCCCGGACGCACCGGCCGAGATATCGTTATTCAAGGCGGCGTCGCGATGCTGATCATCGCCTTCATTCTGGCTCCGATGTTAGGACTATTTTTCTCGGATAGCCCAGACCCGGTGCAGCAGCAGCAACAGCAGCAGCAACAGGCCGACGACGACGAACAGCAGATCAAGCGTTATTCCGAGGAGTTGGCCAAGGACCCCAACAACGCGGTGACGTTGGCTAACCTGGGATATTACACGACTCAGAAGGCCGGCAAGCTTCAGATGATGGGGCAAGATGACAATCAGGCCCAGACTTTGCTGGCCCAGGCGGAAGGGTATCTGCGCAAGTCTCTGGAGAAGGATTCCAATTACGGCTTCGCCCAATCGGAGCTTGCCAAGAATCTACTCTTGCAGGACAAGCATGAAGAGGCTAAGTCCTTTATCGAGCAAGGTCTCAAAGATGTGGAGACGAATCTAGCCTCCGCTGACACTAAAGTCTCCGCTGAAGCGAAAGCTCGTAAAGCGGAATTTCTGAACATGGCGGCCTTCATGGAGCTCAAGGCCGGTAGCGTGGACGGAGCCATCTCCAAGATGAATGAAGTGATCGCCTTAACACCTGGAAACCCGGAGCTCTATCAGCGTCGTGCTAGTTACTTTATGGAAAAGGGCGACAAGGAGTCGGCTAAAAAAGACTTCGCGACCATGGTGGATATCGGGCAAAAGACTGGAAACCAGCAGGCCGCGTTGATCGGGCAGATGATGCTCGAGCAGATCGACAAGCCGCCGGTCATCGCGACTCCAGATGTTTCGGATACTCCTGCCGCTGTGGCGTCACCGGGAGCCGCGGCCACCTCGGCTTCGGCTCCCGTCGCACCGGCTACTAGCACCGCTCCCGGTGCCGCCGGAACTCCGCGCTAACTAATGTTAACGACGAAAAGCCGACAAAGAAAACGACCCGTCTACGTTGGGGGTCGTTTTCTTTTGCGCGCGTGGTTGGGAGGACGCGTGAATTTCGCTTGGAGTGCACGCGGCGCGCGGTGTTGGAGTGCGCGCGTGAATTCCACTTGAAGTGCGCGCATGAAAGAAGCGACCTCCTGGAAGGTGGTCGCTTCTTTTCACTCGGTAGCTTCGACCTCTTCTAGTTAGCGGCTGCTTCTTGTACTCGGCTGAAGTGATCGATCAAGTCGATCTTGGTGAGGATTCCGCGGGGTGAGTTGCGGTCATCGACGACCAGTACGGCGGGGCGTCCCTCCAGCAAGAGTTGATAGACGGAAGCGACCTTGGTGTCGGCGCTGATGGTGGGAAGCGATTCGCTCATCACCTGGCGGACCTGCTGGCTCAAGCACGAGCTGTCTTCGAAGATGCGGTTCATCAGAACCGTTTCTTGCACAGAGCCCGCTACCTTGCCGTCTTCCATCACCGGGAGTTGCGAGATGTTGTGCTCTCTCATCAAAGCCACGGCATCGGGTACGGCCGCATCGGCATCAATGGTGACGAT
Source organism: Selenomonadaceae bacterium (assembly GCA_037189585.1). Lineage (GTDB taxonomy): Bacteria > Vulcanimicrobiota > Xenobia > Xenobiales > JADMJV01 > JAEXNA01. The sequence continues at coordinate 73,711 of JBBCJA010000014.1, forward strand.
GGAGTTCTTCGCCGGACGAGAACGTAGGAGATCGTCCACCGAGTAGGCGTCGCTTACCGGATCCCAGAAGCCGTTCTCTTTCATGTATTCGTCCGAGTAGAATTTCGAAAGGTAGCTGCGGCCGCCGTCGGGTAGGATAACCACGATATTGGTGTTCTCGTCATACTTGCGAGCCACTTGTAGCGCGCCGTACACGGCGGCGCCGCAAGAACCTCCCGAAAGGATACCCTCTTCGCGAGCCAGATGGCGCGCGGTCACGAAAGCCTCGCGATCAGGGCAGATGACCATCTCGTCGACGATGTCGAGATTCATGGTTTCAGGAAAGAAGTCTTCGCCTATCCCCTCGACTTTGTACGGCCGGATCTCCTGGCAGGTATAGACCGAACCCTCGGAGTCGACGCCCACGATATGAACGTTGGGGTTTTGTTCCTTGAAGTACTTGGCGCAACCACTGATCGTTCCACCTGTCCCCATGCCAGCCACAAAGACATCGACTTTCCCGTCCATCTGTCGCCAGATCTCCGGTCCAGTCCAGTCGTAGTGGGTCTTGGGGTTCTCCATGTTGGAGTACTGGTTGGGCTGGAACGAGTTCGGAATCTCTCGAGTCAGCCGATCGGCCACCGAATAGTAAGACTTGGGCGACTCTTTGGGCACAGCGGTCGGACAGATCACCACTTCCGCACCATAGGCCTTCAAAAGGCGAACCTTCTCCTGGCTCATTTTGTCCGGCATGACGAAGACACAGCGGTACCCACGCAAGGCCGCGGCCTGAGCCAGTCCGACCCCAGTGTTGCCGGAGGTCGGCTCTATAATCGTTCCACCCTTTTTAATCTTACCATCACGCTCGGCAGCCTCTAGCATTCGAATGCCTATGCGGTCCTTGATGCTGCCACCAGGGTTGAAAAACTCGGCCTTGACGAAGATGCGAGGCCGTACTCCGCGCGAGATTCGGGAAAGCTCGATAAGTGGAGTGTCTCCGATAAGCTCGAGAACGTTTTTGTAAGTCTGCATGAGATAAGCTCCTGATCCACCCCTCGACAAGGGCGGTTTTTTTGGAAGTTCCGCAACGCGGTACAGGGATACCTTCTTATACCTTCGCTTTCAGAGATCGACACATGTCGAAATATAGGTGGGTGGGTAACAGATCTTTAACACACTCGAGACGAGGACCCTCCATAATGCTTGTGATGACAAGTCTGGTCTCACATGGAACTCCGGCTACCGTTTATCGGATCGCTGTTATCTTCACGGGCGCGCTATTGCTAGCTCCGATGCTGAGCCAGGTTAACGGAACGCTGGCTTTGGGTGCCATCGCTTTTCTCGCTGCCGTCGCTTTCGTCGCCGAATCGGCTCCACTGGAGTTACCCGGTTACGGAGTGGTTTCAGGTCTTGAGGCGACCGTTTTGGGCGCCCTCTATCTGGGTCAGTATTCCGGTGCCGTCCTGGTCCTCGCGGTGGGAGTTTTCTCTCGCGCCTTGCGTCGCGGTTCGGCTTTTCAATGGGACTACTCCGTCTACACTTTCTTTCAGGTCGGGCTCTGCTTCGCGGCGCCGTTCGCTCTTCTTCGTCTGAGTGGGCTCGAGGGAGCGCTACCTTTCGCCCTGGCCGCCCTGGCCGCATCGGTTCTCGACTGTTTCTGTGCCGCCTATCATCTCTTTCTACTACAGAACAGAATCGGACACCCGGCCACTCGTGTCGAATGGTCCCGTATTCGCCTCTCCACCGTCGTTCTTCTTCCTCTGGGACTTTTAGTCGGCTCTTGCCTTCAACTCGGAACCGTCTCCACGGCGCTTCTCTTTCTTCCACTGGTTGTGGTTTTTCAGCGAATCAAGCTCTACGTCAATACGCTTCGTGAGGCTCGCGAGGTGATCACCTCCCTGGTCGAGGCGGCCGAGCGGCGTGAAGAGGGGACCGAAGGTCACGCCGAGCGGGTGGCCGGCATCGCCGGTGATATCGCCCGCGAAATGCGCCTCAAGGAGCGCACCGTTCGCCGCATCGTGACCGCCGCTCGGATGCACGATCTGGGCAAGATCGGAATCGAGGAGAGCGTGCTCAACAAAACCGAACAGCTCAGCGAGGACGATATCGCTTCCCTGAGACGCCATCCTGAAGTCGGCGCTCGTGTGGCCGCTCATCTGTCGCTGGGCAAACAAGAGGCAGAGTTCATTCACTTTCACCACGAGAACTTCGACGGCACCGGATATCCGATGGGGCTCGCCGGTCAAGCTATCCCCCAGGGAGCCAGAATTCTGGCTGTGGCCGAAGCCTACGACTGCATGGTCAGCAGCGAGCGTCGTCAAGGCAAATTGAGTCCCGTCGCGGCTCTGGCCGAACTAGAGGCCGCCCAAGGACAGCAGTTCGACCCCAGCGTCGTGGCGGCGTTCAAGACCGTCCTGCTCAAGCGCTCCGCTTAGCCTGCCCTCCTTTCACCCAAGACTACTGTTGTTGGCTCTATTGCTGGCAGCAATGGGAACTGAGGTCCGGGCAAGAGAGCGGCTTATCGGTCCAGAGGAGATTGTGGATCTGGCGGCTGCGCGCTCGCCCGTGGTCATGATGAACGAAGCTCACTCCGGTTTCGTGCGACTTCCGCGCACGCGAAAGCTGGGCGCCGCCCTGCTGCCACGCTTTGATGGGCATGGATTTCGCTTGCTCGCTCTGGAGGCTTTGGACGAGGAGGATGCCCACGCCTGGAGCCGCTCGCGCCAGATACCGGCCTCTGGCGTGTCCGGCCTCGGCTATGTCAGCCAGCCAGAAATGAGAGAGCTTCTCCAGGCGGCGCTCGATCTGGGATGGGATTTGACGGGCTACGACGTTAGGCGGAAGCAGTACCTTGAGCGCGCTGCCTGGCTTCAGGACGTAAGCGGGCCGCGCTCGGTGATTGGAAGCTTTGCCTACACCCAGTGGCGAGAGCTAGCCCAGGCTCGAAATCTGTTGGAGGTGTGGGAGAGCAGGCAAAGACCGAAGATGCTGGTCTGGTGTGGTAACGGCCATCTCTGCGAAGGATACGTCTCCGTGACTCCCGGGAGTTTCGGGCCTGGTGACCGTGGCGGTTCCCTACGGACGATGGGCGGAATTTTCGCTCATCTTTCCGGCGTCGACCCATTCACTATCGACCAGACTCGGACGGCTGAATGGCCAGTTTTCGGAATGAGCGCCCAAAGCAAACGTCAACTGGAAGAGTATCGAGAAGAGCTTGAGGCCCTGGGTGGACACGGGGGCTTTTTGAGCTCTTCGAAGAAAAGCTGGGTGGATGCTGTGATTCTCTCTGTCGACAATCATATGGAATGAGGCGGCGCGTAACAGTTCTTTAACATCCCCGAGACTTCGCGACAGCATAATAGAGTCAGGGAGATAGCTTTTTCTTAGATGACTGTAAACACCAACATCAACACCGCCACGCTCAACACCTCAGCGAAGATCGCCAAGAAAGTCCAGGCTAAGACGGCCGAGACGACCAGGGAGACGGTCCCGGTCAAAGGTGATGGAGTCGACATTAAAAAGGGATACGACAATAACGAGATCCCTTCCGATGATGACGGCCCGGGAGCCGGAGGCGGTTATGAGCCCACCCAGGATCCCGCGGAGAGCGATGGGCCTGGAGCCGGCGGTGGCTACAACTCTCACGACATCCCATCCGATGACGACGGCCCCGGCGCTGGTGGCGGCTACGAGCCCAGTCAGGATCCCGCGGAAAGCGATGGACCCGGAGCCGGCGGCGGATACTTTCAGATCTCTAACTTCACCGGACCGTTGACCAGCTTTGTCACCAACGCCGTCAACATGAAGTGGACCTCGCTGATGCCGGAGTTTCCGTTGAGCTGGACCGGAAACGCACTCTTTTTAGAGGCTCAGAGCGAGAAAAAAGCGGAGGAGAAAAAGCCAGGAGAGAGCCAGAGCAAATGAAGCGTTTCTCTTCCTCAACTATCTGGTACGCCTCGGTCCTGGCTTTAGGGGCACTTCTGATTCCGAATCTTCTCGGCGGATCTCTCGAACTTGTGCGAGCCGGAGAGCTCTGGCCCATCGCGCTGCTCGCGGCGGGTGTCTGGCTGGGACTTCATCGCACCGTTCGTCTAGGTAAGGGAGACTACCACTCAGTCTATACCCTCGACGATGCTCCCACTTTCGCTATCATCTTTCTCTACAGCACGCCCGTGGCCACCGCGACGGTGACGGCTCTGCGCTTTTGCTACGAGTCGGTTCGCCTGGCCAAGGGACTGCGCCGCCACCGCGACCGCGTCACCGTGGCCAACGTGGTCTATCACTTTTCCGATATCGTCTTTGTGGGATTCGCCACTATGCTCGCCGGTGCGTGTCTGGATCTGATGGGACGGCCCAGCCCGCTGACGGGGTTGGCGGGCGCGAGCGCCGCGCTTGCCGCTGGTTCGGTCTGGTTTTTGGTGCTCTTTCTGCTCAACGCCCTTCACGTCTCGGTGGCTCAGGGTGAGCCGGAGAAGTGGCTCTCCCGGGGTGTTCAAGCGGTGGAGGCCAATCTCGCTAATGCCGCTCTCTTTCTCCCCATCGGCATCTTGACCTCGGTCTTCGTGGCCGACCGCGCATGGATGGTTCCGCTGCTCTTTGTCCCGGTTGTCCTGATTCACGCCGTGATGGAGGCAAGCCAGAAGCTGGAGGAGGAGACTCAGTCAACCATCCTGGCCCTGTCCACCTACCTTGAAGAGCGGGACGGCTACACCTCGGGTCATTCCAATCGTGTGGCAGGCTACGCCGCCGCGATGGCCCGTCAGATCGGCCTTTCCTCGGCCGAAGTCGAGACCGCTCACCGAGCTGGCATTATTCACGACCTGGGTAAGATCGATGTGCCCGACGCCATCTTGCGCAAGCCGGGATTCCTCACTGAGGAAGAGCGAGCCGTCATGCGGACTCACACCGACCGCGCCGTGGCTCTGGGCCAAAAGCTGGTAGCCCTCAAGGACGGTCTCCCTTTCGGAATCGCCGCTTATCATCACGAAAACTGGGACGGAACCGGACACTTCGGCCTCCAAGGTGAGAAGATTCCTCTGGTTTCTCGAATGCTCGCCGTGGCTGACACCTGGGATGCCATGACCTCGGATCGCCCATATCGTAAAGGGATGAATGATTCGGAAGCTTTGCTGAGGCTGAAGAAAGCTGCTGGAACTCAGCTCGATCCTAGCATGGTCACCGCCTTCTTGGAAACCTACGACAAGGGTGATGTTGACCTGGTCCGCAACCGCTTTCCAGCCATCGCACCCGTCGCCGCCTGAACGGGTTGTCAAGCCAAAACGCGTGTGCTACACTGCGCTTCGGTAATGGGCGCCCGTAGCTCAGTGGATAGAGTGTCGGCCTCCGGAGCCGAAGGTCACAGGTTCGAATCCTGTCGGGCGCGCCACTTTGGCGTCGTGTGACGGGGCCGAGGTGACTGACAGACAACTGCATAACGTTTCGCTCACTGACCAGCAGTGGATGGAAAAGGCCTTGGAGCTGTCCGAAGCCGCTTTCCAAAGAGGTGAGCCTCCCGTCGGGGCGATTTTGGTGCAAGATGGGGTGATTTTGGGACAGGCCGGTAACGCGCGCGGGTCCACGCAATCGCCTCTCGAACACGCCGAAGTCATCGCCCTCCAGCGAGCGGCTCGAAGAACCGGAGATTGGCGCTTCCCAAACGCCACTCTCTACGTCACCCTCGAACCCTGCCCGATGTGCGCGGGCGCTCTCGTCGGCGCCAGGGTATCCCGAATCGTATTCGGAGCCTATAATGACGAGACTGGATGCGTTAAGAGTCTTATCAACCTGGCGGATCTTCCAGGTGCCAGAACATCCGTGATGGTGCTAGGGGGAGTGCTAGAGACCCGATGCGTGAGACAACTGAAGAGTTTTTTCCAAACACGGAGAGGTGGCAGAGCCCGGTTGAATGCGCCCGATTCGAAATCGGGTAGGGGTTAACGCTCCTCGGGGGTTCGAATCCCTCCCTCTCCGCCAAAACATGTCTGTCAAAGGGCATGAAGTACCCCTGGAGAAACCTGGGGGTGCACCACCTGGAGAGGTGGCTGAGTCTGGTTGAAGGCGCACGATTGGAAATCGTGTAAGTGGGGTTAAACTTGCTTCGAGGGTTCGAATCCCTCCCTCTCCGCCATTTTTGGTGCTAAGCCTCGCGGCCGAATCCCCGCGGGGGCTGACCGTTACGCCGGCTGACCCGGCTTCGCGGTTGTCGATCTCCGGGCCCCGCTCAATTGGACGCTCGTGAACCCGGTCAGGCGTGGAAACGAGCAGCCGTAAGCGAGAGGTTTGATGTGAAGCGGATCTGCCTGGTGGGAGATCGTGGACCGGGTAACGCGGTAGGTTGGCCCTCGTGGGTGCACCATTCGATAGAAAAGGCTGGATAGTAAAGTCCGGCCTTTTTTATTTTTCGGCCTTGGCGACGCGGAAACAATCTGTTCACAATTTTCTTACCTTCTCGACACATGGCCGCCGCCAAGGATGCTCGCTCCGCCGTCGATGCCTGCGAAGATGGCTTCAACAAGAACACACTCTCGCAGGAGCAAGCAATGATTAGCAACATGATGTATCGTCCCCAGATTGGCTACCAGCCCTCGATCATCGGTAACCACTTCCCCTTCCCCAATTATGGCGGCGAGTACAATCAAACTTTGCCCGGCTCTTACACCGGCAACAGCGGGTGGCTCGGCGGTGGACTCTTGACTAAGTTCTCCAAGGACCAGGGATACGCCATCGACTACAACCAGAACGGTCGATACGATCGACGCACCGACGGAGTGCTGATGTTCGACCTCAACGGTGACGGCAAATACAATAAGAAGGACGTTCGTCAGACCAATCAGATGATGGAGGCTGTCGCCGGAAACTATGATTTCAATCGCGACGGAAAGGTGACGTTCGCTGAGAAGATGAGAGGTGCCGGCTTGAAGGCTAAGTTCTCTCAACTCGACACCAATCGCGATGGGCGCCTCTCCACAGAGGAGATGTCCCGAGGCGGCGCTCGAGTCTGGATGGACAAAGACGGCGATGGTCGCGTGGATAGTAAAGAGAAGCACTCGGTCTACAACGTCCCGAGTGGAAACCGGGGTGAACCTCAGCGCCTCGACTACGTCGACCCTCGCAGTCGCATGAGCCACTCGAGCCCATCCTCCGGAATCTGGGGTGGTGGCGGCGGTTGCTGCCCGATGCCGCCCTACTATCCTCCGATGGGTGGGGGCTTTCCGCCCTTTGGTGGTGGTGGATTTTATCCAGGAGGGGGTTCTCCGTTCTTTCCAGGCGGACTCCCGACACAGCCCTACAATCAGTTTCCCATGAATGCTCACATGATCTAATTTGAGGGGTTTTGGGTCGAAGTTAACAAAAAGTCTACAAATCTCTTACAGCCTGGTCACATGACCAGGCTGTATTCCTATGTCTCACCCGCTGGTTCTGACAAGATAGCCCTACAAACGACCGACCCGGAGGACTACCGATATGATCAACGCATTCAATCCCACCTTCAACTATCAACAGCAGATGATGCAAGGGTACCCTCCGATGGGCTACGGTCCGACCCCTGGCGGCTTCGGCGGCGGTATCATCGGAGGGTTAGGGCAGAACCCCCCCGGTTTTCAGGGTAACATCGTTGACGCGAATGTTGGTGGTGGTTCCAGGTTTCCTGGTTTCCTCTCTAAGTTTCAGCCGCCCACCGAAGGCTACGCGCTGGACTTTAATCGCAACGGACGTTATGACCGAGGACGCGACGGAGTTCTGGTTTTCGATATCAATCGTGACGGCAAGTACGACAAGAAGGACGTCCAGGGCACCAACGACATGATGAAGGCCGCCACCGGAAATTTCGATTTCAACAACGACGGAAAAATTTCCAAAGGCGAGAAGCTCCAGGGCGCCATCCTTCGTTCCAAGTACCAGCAGCTCGACCGCAATCGGGATGGTGTGCTCTCGCAGCGAGAGATGTCCGCTGGTGGTGGACGTGTGTGGATCGATTCCTCGCGCGGCGGCGGCATTTCGGCCAATGAGCTTCATTCGGTGAACAGCATCCCGAACGGAGGAGCCTTCGGTGGACGCCGTCAAGAAGTCGATTTCGTCAACCCTTTCACCCGCACCAGTCACACCAGTCCCAGCGGCTGGAACCAAGGACCAGTTGGTGGCGGATGGAATCCTGGGGGCGGAATGGATCCGTGGGGCGGATTCGGTGGTGGTGGTGGATTTGGAGGTGGTTTTCCCTCATATGGTGGCTTGCCCTCATATGGTGGTGGATATAGTGGCAGTTTCCAGCCGCATTGGCTGAATAACGGCAACGGCTACTAATTCCGAGTCGTCCGGATCGAAAAGAGCCTTCCGTTCAAGACGGAAGGCTCTTTTTCGACCGCTCAGTGTGGCTGGCTAGAGGGAGTTCGGCGTGTGGGATTCACCCGCCAGACGGCTGAGCTCCACGTGCTGGGCGCGCAAGGTCGGGTCGATCCGAAAGGCGTTGTGGGCGCACTCGGAGACTTTGTTGGTTTGGGAGCGCTCCAGATAGAGTTGGGCCGCCTTGATATAGCTCTCGGCGGCGTCCTCAGGGCGGCGCGACGCTTCTTGAATCTGAGCCAGAGTTTCCCAGTAAGGGGCGCGATCGGGAGCCATGGAGATAGCTTTTCGCATGCGAGAGTGAGCTTGGATCAACTCTCCTTGTTTGAACAAGCGCCCCGCCGCTTGTGCATGCTGATAAGCCACAGCGTACTGATCGCTGAGGTTCGAAGCTTGTGAGGGCGCCGTGCCGACTTCGTAGACGGCGATAAGATTGGTCAGCGAGCGATAAGGCCGGGAAAGCACCGAACCGTTGTAGGCTAGAGCCGTCGAGCTTCCGCCGTCCAGATTGACCGCGTCGACCGCTCCGAGCTCGCGGAAAATGCCGGCAAGCTCATGCAGGCTAACGGGTCGACATGTTGTCAACAAGAGAAGCTTGTTGTCCGCGGTCACACCCATGGCCGCTCGCATGCGGTAGCCGTAGAGACCGGGGTCACGGAATCCCTCACTGGCGGGAGCGATACTTTCCTGTCCGTTCACTAAGAGTGTGGGTCCGGCGGAGATGGCGAATTTCGTGCCCGACCAGTCCACATGGCGTCCGAGCTTACCCTGCAGAGATGAAACCCGAGCCTTCCCGTCGCCATCGATCTTGAGGACGCTTCCCACGCAGCCCTCGGTCATCAGTCGTCCGTCCGTGACCACGTTGCCGACGGTGATGGCCGAGGCGGGATCGAAGAAGGTGCCGGTGATGGCCGCTACCGGGGAGCCGCCCTGATTGAGCAATCCCTCCAACGAGATGGTGTTGCCGGCCGGGGCCAGCACGGGACGTATCTCGATGTCTTTAGAGTTGAGATCCACGGTAACCAGGTGAATGGTCGTCCCCTGAACGGAGATCCTCTCGTAGCCGACGGGTTCCTGAGCAAGACAGGGACTGGCCATTAACCAGGCCGTGAGAAAGATAGAACGAAGAATTTTCATGACACAACATCCCTTCAGGCTTGACTGTTTGGCCCACGGCGACTCTCCTCCCGGGTGAAGACAAATGGAAGTTCATGCTTTCATCGGGGAGTTAACATGAGGTTCAACCTTTTCTTACAAAGCGTTTACTTTTTAGGGCTTTATTAAGAATCGGAGCGCGTGAAGATACTCCTACAGAGAACGACTCACTCACTCAAAGACCCGGAGGATAAAGATATGAGCTACATCGCAGGCAACTACGGCGGCTACGGAAGCTACGGCGGCGGATACGGCAGCTATGGTGGTTACGGTGGAGGACATGGACCTATCGGTTTCCCCAACCCTTGGAACAATTCCGGACCCGGCTACCAGGGCAACATCTCGGACGCTCGCGTGGGCGGCGGTCAGCTCGACTGGCGTGGCGGCATCTTCGGACGCCTGGGCTGGAAGCCCAACGAGGGCTACGCCATCGA
>JBBCJA010000015.1:0-248001 GCA_037189585.1 Selenomonadaceae bacterium
CGACGATAATTTTGACCAACGCGCCCTCTGTGAAGACTCCGCCTTCCGTGAAGGAGACTCCACCAGCCAAAGGTGAGCCTCCGGTCGTCATCCTACAGAACGTTTCCAAGCCTCCAGCGAAAGTAGAGGTTAAAGGTCTCACTCCTGCTCCTGCTCCGGGTCCGCTGAACTCGCCCGGGAAAGTTTCCACACCGCCGGTCTCTCCTAACGTTCCACCGACGGCGCCTCGACCACCCGTGCAGCCGGTCCCCACATCACCACCTGCGCCGCCGATATCCTCCGCGTCGCCCGTGCCGCCCGCGATGATTTTGACCAACGCGCCTCCGGTCAAGACACCGCCTCCTGTGAAGAACCTCTCTCCCCTGAAGGAGGCTCCACCAGCCAAAGGTGAGCCCCCAGTCGTCATCCTACAGAACGTTCCCACACCTCCAGCGAAAATACAGGGTAAAGGCCTCACTCCTGCGCCGACGCCCGTTCCGGGTCCGCTGAACTCGCCCGGGAAAGTTTCCACACCGCCGGTCTCTCCTAACGTTCCCCATGTAGCTCCTCGGCCACCCGTACAGCCGGTCCCCACATCACCACCCGCACCGCCGCCCCTACAGCCGGTGCCACCCGCGCCACCGACGATAATTTTGACCAACGTGCCCTCTGTGAAGACTCCGCCTTCCGTGAAGATTCCATCTCCCGTGAAGGAGACTCCGCCAGCTAAAGGTGAGCCTCCGGTCGTCATCCTACAGAACGTTCCCACACCTCCAGCGAAAATACAGGGCAAGGAATTCACTCCTGTACCGACGCCAACTCCCGGTCTCACAGCACCGCTCCCTCCCAACGTTCCCCCGACGGGGCCTCGACCGCCCGTGCAGCAGGTCCCCTCCGCGCCGCCCGCGCCACCGACGGTAATTTTGACCAACGTGCCTGCGGTGAAGAGCGAGACGATGCTCGTCAAGGACATCTCGCCGGCGACAGTCTCTTCGACTCCGTTGATTAAGAGCGAGACTAGAGCCCTGTTGTCCACGCCCATTCCACCGGCACCTCCCGCTGTCTTCATTAGCGTCACTCCTCCAACCAAGAATGAGACAACTCTGTCTTCATCGGAAGGTACAGAAAAGGCATCGAACGCGAGAACGATTCCCGTGACCTTTTTGGTCACCCCGATTCCGCCGGCACCAGAAGCGATTCTTTTTAAAGTCGCTCCACCGATAAGAATTGACCAGACAAAGAGTCTCACTAATTCGCTGGCAACTCAGCAAAGTGGCTCTGTCACACGCGCGGGTCATACGGAGTCGGAGAGAATTCAGCTTGTTCCTCAAGCTATAGCCGCTGTCGCATCAAAAGCTTCCGTTACCCCCAAAGAATCTGAAGAGCGAAAAGAGACCCCCCGTCGTGGAACCCAGAAGACTGACGAGAAGCAAAGGGATGGTTTTTTAAGCGCCTCGACCTTGTCGGTTAAGGGCTCAGTGGTCACACCCGTCGAGCCGGTTCGAGCAAGGTCCAAAGAGACAGAATCGGCAAATTCTAAACAAGATGAATCTGGCAAAGTCGCTGTGACGGCATCAACCTCGAACAACTCTTCTAAGAACCCGCGTCTAAGCCAATCTTTGGAACTGCCGACCTCAGTCTCTTTTGCCACCAAGGCTGAAGCCAAGGAAGTTAAGACCGAAGTCAAGGAGCCAAAGACCGAAGCCAAGGAAGCCAAGCCCGAGGTCCAGGAGCCAAAGACCGAGGCCAAGGAAGCCAAGCCCGATGTCCAGGAGCCAAAGACCGAGGCCAAGAAAGCCAAGCCTGAGCGGCCAGAGCCTCCGTCGCCACGAGGCGAGACGGTGGGGCCTTCCCGAGTTGTCAGCAGTCGCTTGCAAGCCGAACGCGACTCGCTAAAAGGTGGAACGTCAGACTCGATATTGGTGACGCGCCAATCTAAACCCACTTCCCCTGGTCGCGAACAGACACTCTTTCAGGCTAACAAACGCACCGAGCCTGAAGAGAGCCAGACCCTTTTCGGGAAAGCGGACAAGCCGAGGCGGCGCTCCTCGGAGCTAGATCGAAATCGAATCTTGTGGCTAAAGGATAAAGGCCTGGTGACGAAGCCAATTGGCCCCAACACGTTCCGGAGTCAGGTTTTGTCCGCGGAGGAGAAAGTTGTCCATCGAGCCTTATCGAATATCGTACCCGAGAGCATTCGACTGTCGGGTGTTCATATCGCGCTAAATTCTAGTCAGGTTAGAGCTCAGATTTCGGCGGATGCGAACCTCGATGACAGGACTCTGGGCAAGCTACGCAGAGAGTTTCATCGCCTGACCGGACGCCAACTCGTGCTAGATACTGTTAAAGCCGTGCCGGATGAAAAGCCTGTCAGCGGAGGAGCGCGCGGGTCAAGGCCCGGTCAAGCGCAAGCCGTCGTCATCAGCTCACCTTCAAGCGCTCCGGTCGCTAAATCCGCTAGCGGATCAGAGCCTGTCGAACCGGTGCCACGTCGAGTGGTAGCGGCGGAACTCAAACCGACTTCACCTGGGTCGACTGGCCAAGAGTCAGTGGTGAAGCCGTCGGTGAAGCCTATCTCCTACGCTGTCGCCGGACTCGAAACAGCGGCTGCCGCCGCGGCAGCGGCAGCGCATAGCGCGGCGACTTTGGCGCTCAACCCCGAGATCGTCATCGACCCGAAGATTGGGATCGTGGAAGGATTTCATCAGATCGAGAACCGCTATGCTCCGCCTCCCTCCACGGGCGGCTCTAGCCGCACCGCGCGCTACCAACCCTTCCAGCGTCCTGAGACCGAAGAGGAGGAAGGTGGAGAAGGTCCCAAGCGGGGCAAGAAGGGTGAGCCCACGCAGGAGAGCCCCAAGGAACGCCCCATTCACGCGGAACGCACCGAACTGGAAGAGATTCGGGACGACCAGCGGGAACGGGGCCGTCGAGGAGGGCGCTCAGCCTGTGGAGTTTGCGGTACCGAGCTTCCCGAAGCCCAACAGCACGCCTGCCCGGTTTGTGCTCAAGCCGGGCCGGACGTCATCGCCCTGACCTCCGTGAACTATCGCTTCGCGGGAACCAAATTCTTGGCCGCGGCGGACTCCGTGGCCGCTTCAGCCGGAGCCCGCGATCTTCTCGATCAGGGTCTGGTCGAGTCTGTCGCATCCTTACGCTATAAGCAAAAAATTCCCGGCCACAAAGACTTCCTTCGTTTTCGAGCTACCTGATGAATTTGGCCGATTATCTTTTCGAAGGTGCGGATGCTTTGGAACATGGAGATCTGCTTCTGGCCAATCGAGTGCTACCCACTCTCGAGCAGGCTCGACAGTTGCTTGAGGCATGGTCTCAGAAGCTCGAGTCCGACATTCATCCCGCCGGGCTAGAGGGATTTGACGAAAGCTTCCGCGAGGCCATCGACGGCTTTTTCGAGGCGGTGGATCTGTTGGAGCTGGCCGTGGTGGAAGACGTACCGGAGCTTGCGAGCGCCATCAAGTCTCAGACCCAAGATGCCATAGATATTCTTCGCGATATTCAAGAGCAAGCCGAGAGTCATCATCAGGTTCTCGACGAAGAGCTCGGAGGCCGACTGTGAGCTTACCGATCTCCTCCACTCCGGCGGGAATCGCTTCTTATAACGGCGGTGAGCTCTGGAGCCTAGTCAAGGCGCGGCGGGAGGCCCGGGGAGAGCGTCAGGAAGCTCTGGCCTACGTGGAACAGCAGCTCAGCAGTGTGCTGCTGGGCGTGGAACTAGGTGAAGCCGAGCAAGCTCAGTACCTGAGCCGGCTGGCCCAAACCGCGGGAACCGCCCAGGCCCTCCGAGAGGACCTTGAAGTTCCCGAGCTGTCCGAAGCTCGCGTTCCTCGCGACCTTTACATCATCAAGGCTGGTGGCATTTCGTGGCGTCCTTTTCCACTGTCCCAGCGACAAGTTGAGGTGACACCCCTCCATCGCCGCCTTCAAGCTCGCATGGCCATGGCTATCAAACAGCGAAGGAAAATGGCTCCAGAGTCACTCCCAGTCCAGGTCCACTCGATAGCCTTTCAATATGCGGGGCGGCGACTGGAGGACAGAGTCGAAATTTCTGGTTGGGGGGCACGGGTTCTAGCCAGGGACAATGAAAAAACTCTTCCCTTACCCGCGTCTTCCTCGATCAGTTTGTTCCCGGTTAGCGCCGGCCGACAAATATCGCCTTGATACGACTACCAGTCAGTTCGAAACCGGTGACGATAGGGCTACCGGGTTCGGTCGCGAACCATAAGCTGTCCTGCAGTCGAGAGAGATTGGGATAGTGTAGGACAATCTTGTCGGTAGTGTCCCCAAGTCCTAGACCACTGGCCAGCTTCCAAACAGAGGGGGCAACGATGGTCACTGAACGCACCTGTTGTGGGGTTTCGGTGGCCGTGGACTCCATCTCGAAAAGAGCACCGTAGTTGGCGTAGTCCCATCGCCAGAGCCATCGCCTCGTGGCCTCGTGGTAGACAGGACCTTCCACGGTTCCAGGCTCTCCGATTCTCTGCAGGACTTCTTCCACGGAAGTTCCGTGAGTGAAGCCTTCCAGCGCTTCGGGAGCGGCCAAACATGGAGTGACGAGGAATAGAAGTGCCAAGAAAAGCGATCTCATAGCGTGCTGGGTTCCTTCTACCCGCTAGGGTCCCTCTTTAGGAAGATGCCATCCCAAAGAATGCAAAAGCTCCTCGACTTTGTCCCAAGCCTGGGCACGATTTCCTTGAGGGGGGAGGCCTCTGGAAAGATGCAGGAGAGCTTCTTTGAGCTCGTGCTCTCCCTTGGTCAAGAGATGGGAAAAGGTCGGGTCCAAAAGGTGATCGGTATTACTTCCGCAGTGGGCCAGGAGGCAGTCAAGAAAGATCTCTAGGCGGCGTGCCGCTGGTCCTACCAGGTCGTCTGGGGGATCGCCTGAATCTTGAAAGTCCTGAATATCGAGTTCGGAGTGCCAAAGTTCCGCGGTCAACGGACTGGGGGCGAGAAAAAGAGCGGTGCCCAGGCCGTGGGGGCGGCGTTGGCCCAACAGGGCCCGACGGACGTCGTCGACAGCGCGATGAAAGTTACCGTCGCGCAGTGAGAAACCGACGAACAGCATACTCCGAGTCAAAAGCGTCGCCTGCACGATTCCGGTGAGCGCGGCTCGACGTTCCGTGTATCGCAGGTAGTCTTCCCTTTGAATTACGATATCGTCGGGTACAGAGACACAGCCGTGCATTTTCAGCAGCCAACGGTTGTGCGTTTGACCGGGAGTGTAGGGAAGAACGGCGACGGGGCGGTCGGCCCCTAAAGCCGCTACTTCGAACAGTCGATCGTAGTTTTGAGTGATAGCCTCCGAGGCCGGAAGACAGGCCAGGAAGGCATGAAGAAGCGAGTGGTCCCAAGAGCGAGAAAAGATCTCCGCGATGGCGAGCCTGAGATTCTTGCCTTCGTTACGAAATCTCCGTTCTAAAATGCTACCTCGGTCCAGGACGTCGAGGTTGTTGAACTCCTCGAGCTCTGTCGGGGAGGTGATGCCGATGTCCTGAGCCAGGTTGCGGAGAAGACCGTTCCAGCTCGGAAGTCCCGCGCTACAACTGACGCCCGCTCCCAGAAAGAGGGCGAGGCCCTGACGTCGGCCGACTTCGGCTAGCGTTTTCGCTTTCTTCAGACTCTTTTTTGGAAGGTCGTTCCATATATAGGGCTGGCTATGCCGGGCTTTCTGAGCCGCCGCCAGAGCCGCGGCGGTATGGGTCACCAGGACCAGGTCCACGTCGCAATCTTGCGTGAGTTGTAGGAGCGAACGAACAAGGGCGGCGATCACCTGCCCTTTGAAGCGAGCCCCTCCCCCCTTTCCCGTGCTGATGACGGGAAGTGCTAGCAGATGTCGGGAGCGTCCGTACTGGGCAGGCTTGTTCTCCGCGAGCACGGCGTCGATAAACTTACGTACCACTCCGTACAGCTCATTGAAAGGCTGCCCTAGAATGTTGACAAGCCATGGTCGGCTACGGTCATCGGGCCAGAAGGGAACGGGCAGAACTCTGAGCTCTCCGGTCAGCCAAGCCGGTGGCAGGTTCGCGCGCAATCCCTTCAGAGCCGCCTGGAATCCCTTTGGCTCGGGTTGAAGCCAGTAACGCTCCACCTTGACATTGAAGCCGGTCGGCATCAACCAGGCGTCGCACGCCAGCTTGGTCAGGTCTCCCCGAATGATGAAAAGGTGACCGGCCAAGACGCCTCTAGCCGGCCCGAAACTTGCTCAAGTATCGTTGAATGCCCTGAGCCGACATGAAGATGGGATTAGCTTTTTCATAGGCTTGATAAGCGATGTCATCCACGCCATATCGCCGTGCCTGTTCTCGATCCCATTTCTGGTAGGCCGCCTGTAGCTCCGCAGTGGAGAGCTCTTTTCGCTCAGAGACAAACTCGACACACTCCTCGAGTCGTGTGTCGAGCTGTCGCAGGTGAGCCAGACCCTCGAAGTCTCCGCCAAAGTGGGTCAGATGCAGGCGCTCGGGAGCTAGCTCGATCAACTTCTCCAAACTCTGGTGCCAGGTCTCCAGATGAAATTCCGGCGGAGGAGCGGGAACGGAGACATACTCGGAGCCGGGCAGTCGGACTCCGGCGACATCACCGGTGAAAAGGTCACCACCGATGCCGAAAGCTAGATGATGAGCGGCGTGGCCTGGAGTATCCCAGGCGCGAACCTCAAGCCCCGCGATGCGATGCGAGCCCTCTTCGAGTGGTATCACCTGCTCGGCGGGCGCGGGAATGGTATCTCCCCAAAGCTCTTCCATTCGGTCGAGATAGATTCGAGAGGCTGAGGCCAGAAGTTTCGAGGGATCGATGAGGTGAGGAGCCCCTTTGGGATGCACATACACCTTAGCTCCACGCCGGGCCCAGTATCCGGCACCGCCGGAGTGGTCGAGGTGGATATGGGTGACCAGGACGTGTCGAATGTCCTCGAGCGTGACCCCTAGCTCTCGCAGCTTGGATTCCAGAACCACTTGGGTGGAGGCGGGACCCGTCTCTACCAAGATTAATCCCTCGGGGGCTTGCACTAAGTAGCTGGCGATCACATGAGGAGTGCCCAGAAATTCCTGATCGATGCAGGTGATAGTCATAGGCCTCGAGGTTCGAACCCAGGCAGGGAGAGCCCTACCCGATTCTGACTTGGGCACCCAAGCGTGATACAGGAAGGATTTCCTGGAGGAGTATGAGCTCTACCTTGAGTATGCTCAGAAATGAATATTCAACGAATCCTGTTGGCTTGTATTGTCGTTTTTGAGGTGTTGATCGGTAGCGCGTATGCCGATGAAACCCTCACCGGGGATGTCACCGGTGATGGTCTGCCAGATACGCTCCATCAGCAATGGCTAGGGGACTTCAAAACGAAGTTGACCCTGAAGGACTCATCTGGCCAAGTCTTGTGGACTTCCGAGGAAGGGCCTGTGAGCATGGGCCTGTTCGATATTAACGGAGACGGTCGAGACGATATCTGCCTGGGAATAGGTCGTGGGGGTCCCGCCTATCGCTTTAGTTTCCTCACTTGGTCAGGAGGTCGCTTGATACCCTTGGCGCCCGACTATTCTGCTTATCACTGGTATCCTGGAAAAAAGCTACTGGTGAATCCGACGAATTCACATAAGGGTAGTGGGTCACTGATGTATCTTAGTAAAGACGGGACGAGGGTCAGAGGCAAGATTGTGGTCAACGCGGGAGTGGGGGTTCAACGGCCTGTGCACGTCAGACTCACCAAGGACGGCATGAGCTTCGCCTGTCTCGGTGATTGGGAAGGTGATAAGGATGACAAGCTGTTGTTGCCCAAGGCATTGGCGGACAAGCTCACGGAAACCGACCTCAAGGGACGGGATGCGCGCACCTTGACTCTTATCAGAAACGAAATCTTCGCTGTTCATAGCCGGCCTTTCGCAGACCCCCAGTTGAAGGCCTATTTTTCCAAGAAGAGTTATTACCAGCCTCGGACAGACCAGTATCGATACAAGGACAGCGATCTCAGTGAGGTTCAAAGGCAAAATGTCAAATTCATCCACGACTATCAAAAAGCCCGTAACCTGATGTGGTAAGTGGAACCTCCTCGGGAATTCCGGTTCGGTATCTGTCCCGTTCGCTAATGTGGAAACACAGCGGTAACAATATCCTGCTTCAAAACGAATAGGTTCTGCTCAACAGAAAGGGCCTCCTCGTCATGAATGTCAGCACCAATAGCTTTCGCCTCGCGTCCTATAACGTCTTGAATCTTTTCGACAACATCGACGACCCCGACAAAGCCGACGAGGGAACCCCAGCCAAGCCAGCATCCGAGCAAAAGGCTCTGGCTCAAGTCGTGGACGACAGCGAAGCCGACGTGTTCGCGTTCCAGGAAGTCGAGAACCTGGAAATTCTAACCGAGTGGCGCGATAAGCATGGATTGAAGGAAGAGTATCCGCACCTTGTTTTGATCGAAGGCAACGACCGCCGTGGAATCGATGTCGCGCTGATGTCGAAGCACCCGATCACGAACGTGAAGTCTCACAAAGACGAAGTCTTCGAAGTGCCGGGTCAGGAACCGCGAGGTTTCTTACGTGATTTGTTACAGGCTGACATCGACATTCCGAACTACGGACCGATTCGCTTTTTCGCCGCGCATCTGGCCAGCAAACGAGGAGGAGACCGTGCCGACAGTATGCGCGAGGCCGAAGCCAAGGCCGCCCGTGCCATCATCAAGGAAGAAGTGCGCGATTTCCCCGGCCAGAAGTATGTCGTCATGGGCGACTTCAACGACACGCCCGATTCTAAGTCGGTACAAACTTTCTTAGAGAAAGACAAAGACGGCTGGGGCTTAGTCGACGGTTTTCGAGAGGCGCCTGACAAAGTTTCCTATCCCACCGATCCCAAGACCGCCAAGAAGTGGGGGTACAAGCGGATCGACCAGATTCTACTCTCACCAGAGCTTGCCGCCGATCAAAAAGACCAGGGTGTGTTCAAACACAAACAAGCGGCCGCCGCCTCCGACCACTGGATGGTCACCACGGACTTTTCTAAACCGGCCTAGCGAACCGCTTCTCTCAGTCCGGCCACATCTCGTAGAGGAGAAGTGCCGAACTCGCGACTGTATTCTCGACTGAACTGGGATGGGCTTCCGTAGCCGACCCGGTGGCCCGCCGTGGCCGCGTCGAGATGCTCGGTGAGCATCAGGCGCCGGGCTTCTTGCAATCGGATCAGCTTCTGATACTGTAACGGACTCATCGCCGTGACGGAGCGAAAGTGCTGATAGAAAGTCGAGCGACTCATGCGAGCGCGCGCGGCCAGGTCGTCGGCGTCGAGAGCGGCCGAATAGTTCTCTTTGATCCACTCGATGGCGCGGGAAACCTCGTTGCTCAGGCTACCGGCGGTCGCGATCTGGCGCAGCCGCGCGCCTTGCTCGCCGACCAACAAGCGATAGATGATCTCTTTTTGAATAGTGGGCGCCAAAATCGGAATGTCACTTTCCTCGTCAAGCAGCTCCACCAAGCGCAGGACGGCGTTCAACAGCGGAGCGGTGACGGAGGCGGTCGCGATCCCGCGGGTCGGTTGCTGCCTGTGGGGTGGCGGAAGTTGGCTGTCAGCTATCAGTTGGGAAAGTTGCCTCTGATCGAGGAGGAGCCGGATACCGTAGTAGGGCTTCTCCTCGCTCGCCTCGGCCACGCAGGCCACGGCGGGCAAGTGGACCGAGGTCAGAAGATAGCGATCGGTGTTGTAGACGTAGTTCTCCTCTCCGACCAGAAGCCGCTTCGAGCCCTGGGCGATCAGGCAGAGACTTGGCTCGGAGACCACGGTCTTAGGCTCCGACGGCCTGGTCAGGCGAAAGAACGAAAGCCCTGAAATGGGAGAATGGTAGCAATCTTCGTCACCGGTCCATCGGGCAATTCTGTCTTTGAGCTCTTCTAAGGTAAAGGCTAAGGCCTCTTGATCCCGCATCCCGCTCTCACTTTGCTCCGCTACAAATTTCTTCTTTCGTAGGTTAGTGGTTGACTCGAGTCAAGACAACTTGAATGGAGACTTTCGGACAATCGTGCAAGAATGCCAGAAGATCCGGCTACCACCTCGAGGCTGTCTGGTGGCAAGATAGCTCTCGAAAAGGAGAGATGTGATGAACAAACGCATTTTAGGGAAAAGCGGTCTCGAAGTCTCCGCGCTCGGCCTCGGCTGCATGGGGATGAGCTTCGCCTACGGCTCTCCCAAGGACAAGAAAGAGATGATCTCCGTGCTGCACGCGGCCCTCGACCAGGGAGTCACCTTCTTCGACACCGCTGAGGTTTACGGCCCCTACCTCAACGAGGAGCTTCTCGGTGAGGCCTTCGAAGGGCGAAGAGCCCAGGTGGTGATCGCCACCAAGTTCGGCTTCAACATCGAGAACGGCCGGAGCCCCATCGGCCCCACCGGCAGGTCAGCAGGGTCTCCCCTCAACAGCCGGCCCGAGCATATCAGGGCCGTGGCCGAGGCCTCTCTCAAGCGATTGAGAACAGACCACATCGATCTCTTCTACCAACATCGAGTCGACTCCGAGGTGCCGATCGAAGATGTCGCGGGCACCGTCAAGGAGCTGATCGCCGAAGGAAAGGTGAAGCACTTTGGGCTCTCCGAAGCCAGTGCCGAAACCATTCGCAGGGCCCACACCGTGCAGCCGGTGGCTGCGCTGCAAAGCGAATACTCCCTCTGGTCGAGAAGCCCCGAGGAGGTCATCATTCCAACCCTGGAGGAGCTGGGGATCGGATTTGTGCCCTACAGTCCTCTGGGTCGAGGGTTCTTGACCGGAAAGATCGACGAGACAACGACTTTCGGGTCCGATGATTTTCGTTCCCAGTTGCCGAGGTTCACTCCTGAGGCCCTCAAGGCCAATCGAGACTTCGTCGAGCTTTTAGCCTCTCTGGCCGAGCGCAAGGGTATCACACCGGGGCAGGTCGCCCTGGCCTGGCTCTTGGCTCAGAAGCCCTGGATCGTCCCCATCCCCGGCACCACTGATCCCCAGCGCCTGCGAGAGAACAACGGCGCGGCCGAGGTGGAGCTCAGTACTGCCGATCTCGTTGAGATCGAGTCTGGCGCGGCCAAAATTCAGGCTTATGGAGAGCGCTATTCAGAAGCCCAACAACGCCTGACCAATCGCTAAAGTCAAGAAAGGACCATCTGATGTTACAAGCTCAAGCTCGAGGAGTTCAGGGGGCCACCGCGCCCGTGGAGGCTCTCACCATCGAACGACGCGAACTCTCCCCCGAGGACGTTCTGATCGAGATCAAGTACTGCGGCATCTGCCACTCCGACATTCACTTCGCTCGTGGCGATTGGGGTTCGGTCCCTTATCCCGCGGTGCCCGGACACGAAATCGTGGGGATTGTCTCCGAGGTGGGATCCGAGGTGACCCGGTATGCCCCAGGAGACCGAGTGGGGGTGGGCTGTATGGTCGACTCCTGTCGGGAGTGTCACTATTGCGAGCACGACTTGGAGCAGTACTGCGCCAAGGGGATGGTCGGAACGTACGGTGGAGTGGACAAGTACGGCCAACAGACCATGGGCGGCTATTCCACCCGGATCGTGGTGCCGGAGAGCTTCGTGGTGCGCGTCCCGGACAGTCTCGACCTCAAGGCGGCGGCTCCGCTGCTTTGCGCCGGGATCACGACCTACTCTCCCCTACGTCACTGGCAGGCCGGACCGGGCAAGAAGGTCGCCGTGATCGGCCTCGGCGGGCTGGGACACGTGGGAGTGAGATTGGCCAAGGCGATGGGAGCCGAGGTGACCGTCATCTCCCAGTCGCTGAGCAAAAAGGAAGAGGGACTGCGTCTAGGAGCCGACGACTACTATGCTTCCAGCGATGCTTCGACCTTCCAGAAGTTGGCCAGCACCTTCGACCTCATTCTCAACACGGTCAGCTCCTCGATGGACATGGGAGCCTATCTTTCCTTGCTGAAAGTGGACGGCACCCTGGTCAACCTGGGCGCACCCGCCGAGCCCCTGCAAGTCAACGCTTTTCCGCTCTTGATGGGTCGCCGGTCTCTGGCCGGTTCCGGCATCGGAGGGATCAAAGAGACTCAGGAGATGCTCGATTTCTGCGCCGAACACGGAATCACCGCCGAGATCGAGCTGATCACCGCCGACCAGATCAACGAGGCCTGGGAACGCGTTCTGTCCTCGGATGTCCGTTTCCGTTTCGTGATCGATAGCGCCACCATGGACGCGAACTAGGGTTCCGAGTCCCTCGCGCGTCGTGCTGCGCGCGAGGATTCGGTTGGAGGGTTGGCTCAGCCCCTGGACCAGAGCTGGCAAGACCAGATGACGAGCGCGATCAACACGGCCTGCAGAGGGAGACGAGCCCAAGCCATCCACGGCTCGGAAGGAAAGTTACCGAACTTTATCCCTGCTGTCGCCATATACACGTTGGCCGGGAAGACCGCCACCAGCAAAGCGACCAGTCCCCAGCCGGCAAGTTTCTGGGTCGCTGGGACAAGGATGCCCAGACCTCCCAGAATCTCAAAGATTCCGCTGATGTAGACCAGAACCCGCGGACTGGGAAGATAAGGTGGGACGATACGCTCAAAACCCGAAGTGTGAGTGAAATGGCCGACTCCGGCTGTGAGAAAGAAAATAGCGAGGACTATGCGTGTGAGAAGCTGCATGAAGTTTGGGATTCCGTTAGTAGCGATACTGCTCCTGGGCTGCTGGTTTCCCGCCTGGTCTCAAGAGGCGCCACGTGTCCTCGGAGGATACATTCTCCAGGAGAGGAGCTCGGCTGTGGATCAAGTGATCACGTCCAAGGAGCAGTTGGCCAAATTCGCCTCCTGCATCTCACCCACATTGCCGAACAAAAGGCATCCGGACCGACCTAATCCCGATCCCCTGCGTGGCGAGTTCTCCATCGACTTCAACAAGCAAATCCTGGTGATCGCTGTCCATCGGGATACCATCTCCGCCTTCCCCACCTTCCTGGGAACCTCGATGGACGGAGAAGGCATCTCGGTCGATTTCGAAATCCCCGAACCACCGCCGGAAGCTCGCCCTTTCGGTTGGGGCGTCTACACCGGCGTCATCTTGCCCAAAACCGAAATCCCCACCCGTATCGTGCGCATCGAGGCCGGACCCTAAGGACTGGGATCCCACTCGTGAGTTCGGATCCCGTTCCCCAAGCCGGGTCCCACTCGCGAGACCAGGATCCCGTTCCCCAAGCCGGGATCCCACTCACGAAACCGGGATCCCGCTAACTTCGACGGGAGATCCTCACGAGTTTAGCGGGAGCGTCGAGTATCGGCTCGCCAGCGGTTTGCTCGCGGTTCTCCTATCAAGAAAAACGGGCAGCACTGCCAGCCAAGAAATGAGAACAGCATTGCGAGTGCCATGACTGGAAGCAGAGGGGAATATTGTTTTTCGGGGCCGTTCATCAGCTGGAGCTGCTCAGGGATCCATTGACGAAGCCGCGGATTGAGGTCGGAACGGGCCAGCGCCTTCTCGTACCATCCGCGTGCCAGATCAAAGTTGCCCAGTCGGCGGTGGAGTTCAGCTATCAGATAGACCATCTCAGCCGACTTCTTGGTACGAGGATCTTCGAGGGCAAGCAGCGCGTCTTGCAGTGCGGGCTCGAGCGCCAGGCTACGCTCGAGGTCGCGAATGCCTCTCACTCGCTCAGCGGTCACGGGTGGCAGGCCTTCTAGGCGAGGGAGTAGCTGTAAGAGGTAGTCATACTCTCCGAGGAAGCTAAGTTGAGATGCTAGAGCAATGGAGAGCGCGCGACGCCGCTCTGGATCTCTTGATGTAGAGAAATCAATTTCCATCCGCTTCCATTGCTCCTGACGATCTGCAGGATGATTGAAGTCGAACCATTCGTAGTCGGGTAAAGCTCGATAAGCCTGTCCCGACAGAGCTGGGTCGGAGAAAGTTGCTGACCAGATGCGAATATGCCAGGCCAGGTTCAGCGAGACGAAGGTCTGTTTTTGTGGACTATCTCCTCGAATTCTACCAGTCTCTCGAGCGAGGTAGACTTCCCAGTACCTTTCCTTTGAAAGCTTCGCGTCACGGGGAAGATTCATACTTGATAGTTGGAATATTCGAAGAAACTCAGGAGTCAGAGACGTTTCAAATTCCGCCGGCGTACCGGAGTAAAAGCATTTCTCGCATGTCACAAAAGAATGGAAGTGCTCCGGGCCTCTCAGGTCACGTTCTAAAGGAATCCAGAGAACGGGGTGAGTATCGGATAGAGCCCAGCAAACTTTGCCGCCGCAGGCGGGGCATGAACTCTCCATGACAGCATCCCCGATACTCGCATGCGCCACGTTGGGCAAGAATAACAACATCAGAAACATCCAACGCGCCATCAACCAGCCTTTGGATTCTCTCACCTACTCGACTCCGGCATCCCGCAGAGAGTTCTCAAGTTGGGCGAGGGTGCCCTGGCGTTTTGCCCAGGCTCTGAGATATTCCAGGTCTAGGTCCCGCTGGACCATCATCACGGTTTGGATGTCGCGGAGTTGCCGGTCTAGGGCTTGACCACTTTTGCGGTACCAATCGAGTTTGGCCAAAATGATGTCTTCGGCGGTGCAGAAATAGAATTCGAGACCTGTGACCTGATGCTTGATTTTTCGCTCGAAAGCCGAAATCTCAAAGGACGTGTCGCGACTGAACATCAGATCGATCTTGAAGTTCGTTTCCAAATGAATCAAGTTCGCCGTGGTACCCCGAGAGGCGGCCTCTTGAAGCGCGGGAAGGCTGAGATAGAACTCTCCTTCGAATTCACCGGCGAGTTTGGAGACTTTCCATGGAGTCAATCGTAGGATAATGTCGACATCTTGAGTGAAACGCGGCTCACCGTACACGGTGCTGGCGATGGAGCCGCCCAGGAAGTACTCGATCCCCTGAGCCTCCAGAAATTGGGTGACACGATAGGCGACTTCGAAGGGATTCATCTCTACTGAATTCGAACGATGGATACTCAGGCCTGCGGAGATCGCCGCCCGGGTAATCTCTAGACGTCGCGAAGGCGACATCTCGCGGAGACGAGAAATCATGAAGCTCTGCGCTTCTATACTCGTATCAGCGGATAGGGCTTTCACGCCTCTAGTGTAGTCTCCTCACCGTGCCGTATCCAGGGCCAGCTCGAACTTCGCCCAGTCTTCCCGGCCAGCACTTCGGCGATGGCGAGATCGATGGGTAGGTCGTGATGACTGCACAGCCAGAGCCATTCACCTCCGGCATTGATTTCGAGAAAGACCAGCCGGTCGTCAACGGTCAGCACAAAGTCGGCGGCGGCGTAGTTGAGGCCGAAATCATCGACCAGGGCGACCAGCGACTTCTCGACCTCGGGTGGAAGAGTGAAAGAGAACCAGTCGTTCAACGTACCGGCGCCGTCGCGCCGCCAATCCACCTCGGTGACCGAGGTTTTCTGTGAATCGATGGCGGCGGCGAATACTCGTTGTCCCACCACGGTGGCGCGAATATCAAGCTTCTTGGGCAGAAACTCCTGGAAGATCATGGGACAGTAGCAAAGGCGATCCAACTCATGAAGCTGCTCGCGGGTGATTCTGGTGGTGAACACCACCAGCTCCTCACCCTCGCGATACAGCGCGAACGAGGACTGCATCTTAGCCACCATCTGCTCGTTCTCGGCCTGGAAAAACTCTCGAACCTCCTCGGCATCGTTGGAGAAGAGCGTGCGGGGAAGGGTCAGCCCAAAGTGATGAGCCCGCTTTAGCTGCAGCTCTTTGTGATCGGCTTTGCGCACGCAGATCAAGGGGTCCAGCTGAAAAGCGGGACTGGCCGCGATGGTTCCGTAAAGAGTCCGCCGCGATTCATGGACGCACACCTCACGGGTCTCTCCCAACTCTAGGGGCAGCCGTCCACCGGCGTAGAATCGGCGGTACCAGATGGCGCTGACCTCGGAAAGGTCGAAGCTCTCGTTGCCGGTGCGAATTCGCGTCTTGCCCGTTGGGTTCGAACTGACCTTAACCTCGGTCGGATACAGGTCGGTGTCGAAACGGAGAACCTGATGGCCCATCTGGCGCAGGTGTCCGGCTACCAGCTCGACGCAGGCGTTGTCGTCGGAGCGGGTCAGAACAAGTATGCTCACCTGGTAAGCTCGCCAGCGATGGCATCCGAAATCGGCAGCCCAAGATCTCGCTCGAGCATGCCCCACTCTCCGGCCTGATTGACCTCGAGAAAATACGGCTCGCCGTCTCCCGTGTCGATGAGGTCGAAGACTCCGAAACGAAGGTCGAAAGACTCCATCATTGCGTGTAACTTCTGTTCCACCGCAGGTGAAAGAGTGGCCGTCTCCCACTGCAATCCGTCCTCCTCGGTGGCTTGTCTCCAGTCGACCGAGAGAGGGCCGGAGGCCGGCACGCGGAGCGCCCCCGTAAAGAAACATCCTGCCACGCAGACGGAGCGATACTCCCGCTGTTTGGGGAGAAAAGTTTGGTAGATTTGGGGTTGGGCTCGGGCCTGCTCGAGGTACTCCAGATGATGGGGCTCCACCCGGCAGGTGTAGGCGAAGTCGGGGTGCCCCTCCATCGAGGCCACGGTGGGGACCAGAAGCTTGGTGATGATCTCGCCCTGATTGTGATAATAGAACGCTTCCACGTCGCGCGGATTGTTGGAGATAAGGGTCGGCGGAAGGCGCAATCCCAAGCGTTGGGCGAGCTCTAACTGGGCAACTTTGGATTCGGCTCTCTGACCCTCTTCAAGCCCGTTCATCCAACGGGCTTGGGTGAAAAG
Organism: Selenomonadaceae bacterium; assembly: GCA_037189585.1. Classification (GTDB taxonomy): domain Bacteria; phylum Vulcanimicrobiota; class Xenobia; order Xenobiales; family JADMJV01; genus JAEXNA01. The sequence continues at coordinate 16,672 of JBBCJA010000015.1, forward strand.
ATTGAGGAAGTCTCTGACCGCCGTCTGGGCCGCCGGCAGGCAACGAGCAGCCGCCTCCGCGGGGAATTCCTCGGGCATTCTTCCGGGCCAGAGTCGTCGATTCCAAACGGCTGCTACCGAGTCAACGACTAGGGCGTGAGGTCCGTTCTCAAACTCGATCACGACCTGGACCGGTTCACTGGTTCCGAAGCGCGCGCTGACCGGATGGAAGAACGGAAGCGAGTCAGTGTTCAAGCGGACGAACTCCGCGCCGTGTCGTGTCAGGTGTTCCGCCACACGGTCGATGGTGAAGTGGTCCTGGCTATGGGAAAGCAGAAGGATCATAGTCGCGGCTTCGAAGCTGAGTGGCCGAAGCCATTTCAGGGATGCTCGGGTTTCGGCTTAGCTCAGACGCCGCGCCCCACCGTCTTCATTGTCGGAAGGATACTTCATGGTCATCATAGGCGGGCCGACAGAGCCACCACCGGCATCCTCGTTGTCGGAGGGCCAGCGCTTCGTCATGATGTCGCCGATGCCGCCGAAAGGAGGCTTGATACCACCATCACCCTCATCGTTGTCGGACGGGTACTTCATTGTCGCCATGGGTGGACCGCCAACGCCTCCACCGAAGGGAGGTTTCACACCGCCGCCGTCTTCATTGTCGGAAGGGTACTTCATGGTCATCATAGGAGGACCGCCAACGCCCCCGCCGGCATCCTCGTTGTCGGAGGGCCAGCGCCTGGTCATAATCTCCCCCGGACCACCAAAAGGAGGCTTGACCCCACCACTACCTCCATCTTCGTTGTCGGAGGGGTACTTCTGGGTCATCATGGGCGGTCCACCAACACCGCCGCCAGCATCCTCGTTGTCGGAGGGATATCTGCGAGTCATGATCTCGCCCGGACCACCAAAAGGAGGCTTGACCCCACCACTGCCTCCGTCCTCATTGTCGGAGGGGTACTTCTGGGTCATCATCGAGGTGCCGCCGCCAAAGGGAGGCTTGGACCCACAACCGCATCCTCCGTCTTCGTTGTCGGAAGGAAATTTCATGGTCATCGAGGTGTTGTTGTTCTGCCCTTCGAGCAGATTTGACCAGAAAGGTGTGAAAACTTGATTGGCGGTCGCTCCACCGAGAAAAGAGGTCCAGCCACCGTGAAGTCCCTGCAAGGTCGAAAGCATGCTTCCGAACTGAGTCGAGCTAAAGAAGCTGACCGGACGGCCGGCATTGACCGCGCCAGAACTCGAAACCTGTGATCCATAGTTGAAAAATGGAGGGCGAATTTGGGACTGGTAGTCACGGCGGATCTCACTCATAGAGTTCAGTATAACACTTGCAAGTGAACAAAGTATGAACTCGACGTCCTCTCCACGGAGGCAAGATCGGACACGGCTGGAAGGTCCCTTCATGGTGCGTATTTTGGTTGTCGAAGACGACGAAGAGATGAACGATATGTTGGAATCGACCCTGCAGGCGCGAGGCTACAACGTCTCGTCAGCGTACAACGGACAAGAAGCGATCGATCGCTGTAAGAAGGAGACTTTCGACCTGGTCATCACCGACGTTCGTCTCCCGGGTATGGATGGCGTCGAAATGTTGGGGAAGATCAAGAAAATTCAGCCCAAGCTGAAGTCGATCGTCATCACAGGCTACGCCAGCGAGGACACGCCGGTTCGAGCCATTCGCTGCCAGGTTAGTGACTATCTCTTCAAGCCGTTTAGTCTGCAGTACTTTCTAGGCTCGGTGACTCGAGTGGTCGAGGCCGACAGCGAGAGAGCGTCCAAGGGCGACCTATTCGGAAGGCTTTTCGCCAAATTCGGTCTGTCGATGAGGCGAAGCCAAGACCGGGCTTTGGAGCGTGTCGTCAGTGAACGTAACGAAGCGTTCCGTTTTCTGTTTGTCGGATCCCGTTCGGGCTATTTGTCCCAGCAGACGGCCTCCGAGCTTTACACCAAGCTGGAGCTCCTGGAGACGCGGTTTCGCAAGCTCCTCAACGAAGAGAATCCGGATCTTGAGTTGGTGGATCGGATGACTCGTACCTACTTCGATATCGCGATGTACGACACCTCACCGCTGGACCTCGATGCTCAGCCAGAGGCGACCCCAGCGACCAAGACGATTCCGGATGAGCTGTTCAGACCGCTATACGATGCTATCAAAAATTCGGAGATCAGCTTCGAGGAGCTACAGTACGCGCCGCTTCTGCGCATCACGCCCGACACTCGTTTCGAGACGATGAAAGAGTTGCTCGAACTCAAGCGTAAGCTGTGGCCTAGAGCTTCCTCTTAAGAGGTCTGTAGGAGAGCTCGACGATAGAGGCCGTCGGCTCCAAAGTCGGCCAGAGCCCAACCGGCGGCTTCCGCTCCCTTTCGTAGGGCGGCGAGAGGCTCTGTTTCCGTCAAGAGTCCGGCGGCGAGTCCCGCCGCGAAAGCGTCTCCGGCACCGGTAGGGTCGACCACATTCGCCGGCTTCGAACTCCACTTGAGGTGCGGGTTTCGCGTGACTCCACCGCGCGCGCCTTGCTTGTGGACCACCCAGACGTCGCTGTCGATCTCGTCTAGCTCCATCTTCAACTCTTCATCGTTGACCAAGAGCGCGGCGATACGATCCCGATGGTTGCGGAAGGCGCTCCAGCTTTCATGGCTCAGCCAGGGATAAGGGTCCAGAAGGGCGGTGCGTGGTTCACAGGCGGCCAGGTGGAAAGCCTGAATCTCGGTCGGCATCGGGGCGATGTGAACCATCCTGGCTTGGAACGGATGAATGATCTGAGGCGAGAGCTCGCGATGTCCCGGACCACGGTGTTCCAAGGTACGGCCCTGGGATGTGTAGCGAATGACCGTTCTCCCTCCAGGTCCATCGAGCCGGAGAAGGCTCAAGTGAACTCCAGCCTCTTCTAACCAATGGACCGGATAGTCGTTTCCGACCACGCTGTGAACTCCGACACTCAGTCCGCAGCATCGAGCGGCGAGCGCGGTAAATAAAACGGCTCCACCGGGACTGCTGGAGTCGTGAGGTAGGTCATCGATCAGGAGATTCCCTATGACCACCAGATCGACAGTTGTCAAAGCCGCGCGACCGCCCGAGCCATCGCTTCACATCGGGCCGGATCCACCGGCTTGGTCCAGTCCCCGTCGACTTTCATCCAGCTTCCCACTATGAATCCGTGAGCCGTGGGATAATACCCCACATTGTCCGGCGACAATCCCGAGCCGATCCAAACCGGAAGCCTGTTGGCCTGGGCCGTCCGTCGAACCTCTTCAGGGTCGGTCTGGCTGCCGGTCTCGAGCCCTGTGACCACCACTCCGTCGGAGAGAAAGAACTCCGCCGCTTTAGCCGTGTCTTCCAACGACAGGTCGGCGGTGATGGCGTGGGACGAGTGCTTTTTCTTGATGTCGCAGAGAATCTTAATGCGCTCGGCTCCAATTCGTCTACGGTAGCGCAGGAGCGGCCCCGCGCTTGCTTCGATGAGACCTTCGTCGGCTACGTGCCCGAAGACGAACCCTTCGGCACGGATGAAGTCCGCCCCCGCGCAGAAAGCAGTGGCCAACGCTTGCTCATTGGCTCCGGCCAGAATCTGAATCCCGATCGGGAGCTCGGTGACTCGGCGAACCTCGGCGGTAGCCACCGCCATCGTCGCCACGACTTCGGGACCGACAGAAGCATTGAGATACGGTCGGTCGTGCATGTTCTCCAAGATGATACCGTGAAAGCCCGAGGCGGCCAGAACCCGCGCCTCTTCCACAGCTTGGCGAACGATCTCCGACGGTGAAGAGACGTTTCGAGGTGTACCGGGCATAGCCCCCAGATGAATGGCTCCGATCAGGGCATGCTTTTGAGGAAACAGGTCGCGCATAGAGCAGCGCGCTTCGCTCGAAACGGCTTCTTGCCCTATCATCGCAGGCATAGAGCCGTGAGGTTCTCGATAGACACGCGCTCTGGTCCTGCCACTCTGCCGGACAGGGAGCCCGACGGGGCAGCCGGGCGGTCGGCTCGTTCCGAACTGGACCGATGCCAAGCCTCCCGCGAAAGAGGTACTGTAGGGGCGATTCTGCCGTCATCATTGGGACGGTCTCTCCGGTGATGCGGAACACTCCCATCGCGGCGGGGACGCTCGACCTACTTCTTAACCAAGCTTTTGAGGAACTCGACTACCTCCGATGCGGGTGGAAATGCGACCCGTTCAACGCTCTATCACATGCCGCCGCCAGCGGCTTCGGATTTCGATACGAGGGGCTCGTTCCGACAGATCAGTCGGAGAACCTGGTTCGGATCTTCTCCAGTTGCTCGACCAAGGGGCTGAGCTCATTGGGCATCGGTGAGCCTGTTCCCCATTCCGCCTTATCTTGGCCGACCTGCAGCAAGGAATTGATACCGTCGGGAATTGCGGGCCCTCGTCGTTTCGAATGGGGAAAGGGACGGGGATAGCCCGTTGTAGCGTCTCTATCTCCGACTCAGAAAGTATCGCGGTGCGAATGGGATTTCGTTTGTCCTGATACTGGACATGGCCCTCGCCACTGATGGTCAAATTCATAAACAGGCCGGCGATTCCGCCACTGTGACCATAGCTAATCCACGGTTCGGCACTGGCGGGCAGAGCAAGAAGACAGAGTAAGATCATCCAACGCATAGGCTTGAAGTTCGCGCGACCAGCTCACAAGTCATTCTCTCGGTAGGCGAGAGGCAGATCCGTGTGTCGCCGAGGTCGAGGGCAGGTTCATCTTTCTATCAAGCCGTCGATGCCATTGTAGGCTGGTCTATTCGCGGGAAGGCTGTACTGTCGATGGTTAAGCCCACCGCAACCGAAGAAGTAGGTCTCCTGAATCGGGATGTAAGAAAGCGAGGCTCCACTGTAGGGACAGGCCAACAGTTTTGGAGGTAGTCGCATTTCTCCCAGGTCCTTCGGCCATCTTTGGTGTTGAGTTCGAAAAAGCGAGGCCTCTTGAAGCAGACGACGCCCGTAATTCGCGCAGGGGCCGGTTGAACCGTGAGTTGGACAGGAAGCCCATGGTTCGTCAGAGACGTTTCGCACGAGTGTATGTGGAGGAATAGGTGTCTCGTCCCGCCGTGGGACATTTAGGAAGGGTCTTCAGATAGTTTGGAGTGAGTTGTGTCGCGCTCGACGGGTAACGCCCCGCGTGGTCGTAGGCGTACATCTCAAGCGCGGTGCCGAAGTTCTTGAGGTTGGATTTGCATGCGGTCAGCTGCCCGCTGTTCCTGGGACGGATAAACTGGGGGATAACCAGGATGGCAGCGAGAGCCGCCATTCCCAGAAAAGCGATAGCGACGAGGAAAAGATTTCCTCTGGAAGTCCGTTGTGAAGAATCTCTCATACCTCCCCTACGTCGATTTCACGGGGAAGGTTCACCGTCACGGACCTCCACCTGGGGTGCTCCCCAGGCGAACAATCCGGCCACCAGGATCGCCGCTAGAACGCCGCAGAAAACCAGGTGTAAGGCGTCGGCTAGTCCGCCCTGAAGCTGCTGCAGCAGAGCAGGGTCCAGAGTGCTGCCTTCACCCACCAACTCGCGGACCGACTCCATACTGACGATCCCGTCGAGACCGCGCTCATGCAGATAGGTGACCATGCGATGATTCAGCACGGCGCCTAGGAACGCGGTCCCCAGGGAGTTACCGAGGTTGCGCATGAGCATGGTTCCGGAGGTCGCGACGCCCCGCTTATCCCAGGCCACGGAGTTTTGAATCATCACGAGAAAGACCGTGTTCAGCACGCCAAACCCCACTCCGACCAAAAAACAGCCCGTGCCTGCCCAGATCGGCCCACGAGCGTGAGTGAGCACGATCAAGAGAGAGCCAGCCAAACAGGCAACGCTTCCAAAACGCGCCAGGGTAGGCAAGGGTAGGCGCAAGAGCAAGTGGCCGGAAGCCACCGCCGCCAACGGCCACCCGATGCACATCGTCGAAACCGTGAAGCCGGCCACCATCGGGGAATAGCCCAGGACGCCCTGTACGTAGGTCGGCATGAACCCGATCAACCCCAGCATAGCGACCCCGATCATGAGGACCGTCAGATTCCCGCGCCAGACCAGACTGTTGGACCAGAGGTCGAGGTGAATCACCGGATCCTCGGCGTGGAACTCCTGGCGCACGAAGAGAACCCCGCAGACCACGGCCAGCACCAATAATCCCGGACTCAAAAGAGAGAATGCGAGCATCAAGGCCGATAAGCTGACCAGCAAGAGACCGGCCCCGGCCAGGTCTAATCTGCGGGAACGGGGCACGACCTCTTCTTGCAAAAAGAGCCACATCATCGTCATGGCTACCGCGCCGACGGGCAGGTTCAGCCAGAAGATCCAGGGCCAGCCGGCGTGCTCCACGAGCAGACCGCCGGCCAGAGGGCCTAGAATCGAGGCGGCACCCCAGACGCTCGACATATAGGCCTGGATGCGGGGACGCTCGGCCAAAGTGTAGAGATCGCCGGCCAGGGTCACCCCGATCGGAACGACCGCGCCCGCTCCGATGCCCTGCAAGAAACGAAAAGCCACCAGAAGCGGCATCGAGGGGGAGAGAGCGCAGCACGCCGACCCTAGCATAAAGATTCCCACCCCGCCCACGAAGACAGGCTTGCGACCGAAGATGTCGGCCAGCTTCCCGAAAATAGGAGTGGTCACCGCCTGCATCAGGAGATAGCTGGAGAAGACCCAACCGTAAAGACTAAAACCCCCGAGCTGGTCGGCGATGTTGGGCATGGCCGTGGCCACGATAGTCGCCTCGATAGCGGCGAGCAGCATAGCCAGCATCACCGCCACCATGACCAGTCCCCGATTGGTCGTCCGTTTATCCTGGCTCGTGTGCCGCATAGGTTGGAGTCCAACCTGCTGGAAGAGCCTGAGGTTTCCTGCCGGCTACGAGTCGATCTGTCGTGAGTCGGAGCAGTCGCCCAAGCCAGGCTCGAGTCTTGTCAGCCCGGAGTCACGGCACTCACTTGCTGGGTGTATAGTTACTACCACCGATACGAAACGATCTCTTACTCTTGTCGAGGTAGCAAAAGAAGACCCGCTTCCGCTCTCCGTTATTGAACTTTAGGTTGAGCGTGTAGCCGTCGAGCTGATAGGTTCCCGCTCCGTTGCGGCTGGCGTAGGAAGAGTTACTTCCCGTTTCCGTGGTGGTGGAGCCGCCCGCCATACGTTCGGTCGTGAAGCGGCCGTCGGGACTAAAGGTGAAGCGTCCTGAGGTGATCACGCCGGTCGAGCCCCCTAGGGCCAGGTTTCCTCCACCGCCGATGGTGCTCCAGGTTCCGTTCAGCTTTTCGTTGGTAGCGGCCGGTACGCCGGAGGGGCCTGGCCAGTCCTTTTCGCTGGTGTCAACTTTCCCCTTACGATCCCTCTGGTCCCAGGTGATCTTGACCTTGTTACCGACCTGCTGCCACTTGCCCCAACGTCCGTCGTCACGGCTCCGTGCTCCGTGGTTGAGTTCATCAAGGGCCCGTTTCGGCTCTTTGACCACTGTGCCGTTGCTGAAAAATACGTACGGATTGTGCACCGGATAGATGGCTCCACCGTAGCCGGACTCGTAGTCCACTAGAAGAGCCACGCGCTCGAGCTTGGCTCCGCCGTTGCTTGGTTTCGCGGGAGGCGCGGCCGGTTGAGGCGCGGGCTTCGAGGCCGCTTCAATAGGCTTCTTGGGCACCGGCTTGGGCGGCGTTTGAGCGGCGCTCGCATTTTTCGGGACGAAGCCCTGAGCGTTCAGATGATAAGCTTTGGGATCCTGATTGAGTAACTCGATAAGGAGGGATTGAGCATCTCGACCGGCCTGGGCGGTTTCCTGAGCGTTCCTTGTCGTCTTGGCGTTCTGGTAGCGGGCGAGGACCAGCATCATCCCTGTACTCGCGCTATCGGCTACGGTCTGTTTACCCTCGTCGTCAAGCTTTTTGACCCAGTCCGCTCCGGCTAGAGTCTGGGCAAAGTTGGCTCGAATCTTCTGATAGCCGAGCTTCTCTTCGATATCGCTTCTGTCGTTGGCGATCTGCCATCCGATAACGGAAACTCCGGTGAAGACATCGGCGAGATCGTTGTTGGAGAAACCGTAGTTGCCGATCAGTTGGGCAAAAGTCCGCTGAAGCTCCCCTCCGTTGAGCAACCGGAGCAAATCGTCGCGAGAGGTCCCGACGCGGAGCGACCCCTCTAACTTTGTCGCTAGCTGCTCATTCACCGTTCGAGTGACCTGCTCGGAGCGCTGGAAGCTCAATTGAGCGTGGGCTGGAGCGATAGCGAGAACAAGGAGAATCAGGGGCAGCAGAGTCGATTTGGGCATGGAAACCTTCCTACGATTGGCGGTCACCGTACATCCCCTGTAGTCTCTTCGTACTGAGGTTTCCCCAACATCTCCTTCTTCCCCGAAGAATGACGACGAGCGGGAGAGCAAACTCGGCGTACCTCCTTGAAGTCCGCGACCTACGTCATCGTGAACGGTCGCGTCTACGATTTTGTCGTCGAGGGCAACGAATCTAACCTCTAGCAGCTGGCTACTCGCGCGAGCCAGGGCTATCAAGAAAACGGGCAGCACTACCCGCGTGAAGCCAGTGCTATCGAGAAAACGGGCAGCACTACCCGCGTGAAGCCAGTGCTATCGAAAAAACGGGCAGCACTACCCGCGCGAAAAGCCAGTGCTATCGAGAAAAGCTGGTAGCACTGCCCGCGCGAGGTCAGTTCTCCTTGAGCGAGGAGGCCCACTCTACCAGGACGAGCCGAACGGGTTGGGAAGAGACGGCTATGATGGACGAGGAAGAGGACGAAGCCTCCTACCAGAAGCGAATTCGCCGAGAGGTGGCTCGTTTCGTGCGGCTTCCCGTCGAGAAGGTGGAGTTCCTCAAGCGTCACACCGGCTACGGTCCTCCAGTGTGCAGCCTAGAAGTCGAAGGCAGGGGTCCCTACTTCGCCATGGATGTCGTCCTCGAGTTTGACGAGGTTCAGACCTTCGTCATTCCGATGAGCGAGAAGATCAAGACCACGAGAGACGTGTTTCGCGCTTGCCGCAGCTTCCTGATCCGAACCGGCCGACTCATCATCGAGCCGGACGACTAAAAGAAGCCTACTTTATGTTCGCCAGATGGGCCTGAGCGGCCGAGACCGGAGGTCTGTCGTCGGCGGTGTCTTTCTCCACAGGATCGGGCTCGGCTTTCCAGCTACCGTCCTGAAAGTGTACCACCTTAGGAGCGATATGAGAGCCGACCGACCAATAGCGAACGTCGGGGCTGAAGGTGTGGTTGTAGCCGTCTTGCTCTTGCCAGCAATGCTGAGTGCTCTTCCCGTCGCGATCGGTCTCGGTACGGCAGCGCTGCACGTAGTGAGGGGAAACGTTGTGGTGATAGCCGGCCAGGCGTTTCTCGTTGATGGGCTGCTCGCGCCACTCCAGGCGAACGTTGTCGCCGGCGGCGTAGTGTGCGGCGCCCCAAGCCCCGGCTAGACCAGCCACGCCCCCCACGATGCCGCCGGCCACTCCGGTGGACCAGCCGGCCAAGTGACCGACCAGAGCCCCCACTCCGAAGCCCACGGCACCTCCGCCGACCGCGCCCACGGCGCCGAACAGCGGTACGGAGTAAGCTTTGGCTTGAATCCGCTCGGTGGTGACGTCGACTCGCGGCTTGCCGTCGGGCTCGTACACGGGGGTATCGCGATAGATGGCACGCCCACCGTGAGAGCTTCCCGACACGTAGCCCTGGCCCCAGCTGGAGTAGGAGTGATAGTCGTGCGGGATAGAGCCGAGGTAGCGGCTCTGGAGGCGCTGGTCCTCATAGGAGACCGTCTCGTCTAAAGGTTTAGGACGGGGCCCAAAGATGCGGGAGAGAGATTTGCCGATGATCATGACTTGGGTTCCTCTTTGTAGTGAACCGCTCGAGGGGTCTGGTAGGAGCCGATGACGGTCTCTTGGATGTCCGGCACGAAGCGGTGGAAAAAGCCTGGAGTGCCGTTGGACTCACCCGGACCGACCAGCTCTTTGTAGCCTAGCATTTTAGGATCTTTGATCTCGTGGGTGTCCCACACAGTCTTCACCTGGTCACCCTTGACCGCGAAGGCGGCGATTCCGCCCGAGGCGGCGCCCGCGCCTAAGCCTCCCAGCACGGCGCCCAACCCGGTCGATATTCCGATGGAACCAGAGGTCAACGCCCCCACAGCCACGCCGACACCGGCTCCTATCAAGCCCGCGATCAGCCCATACTTGACGGGGCTGCGAGGGGTGAGGTCGATCTCGGCTTGCTTGGTGGAAAACTGAGGAGTTCCGTCGGCATTCTTGAGAGGCACGTCTCCCCAGACATTGTCGCTACCCAGACGGCAAGAGTCGCCCTGGCAGGCGACGTAGGCGTTGCTGGCCTGACTGTTCTGATCGAAGACGTGGCTTGGCTTGGAGCCAAGATTAGCGCGGACGAAGGTGGGTGTTTGGTAGGAGACCGTGGTGATCTGCATGCTACGACTGTAAAGCATGACGGTCGGCGATAGCCTAACTCCGTGTTAACTCCTGACCAAGACTCGGCTATCACTCGGAGGGACGGTAGGCCAGAGGCAGATCCGTGTGGAGAAAATCATCCCCTACACACAAGAGAGGCTCCCCGGCTAGTTTCGCGGTGGCATAAGAGAAACAGTCGCCCAGATTGAGGGCAGCTTTGTGACGCCCCTTGCCAAAACGTCGATAAGCGTCAACGCTTCTACCCCAATGCTCCGAGTTGAAAGAGACCTCACGTACGTTATACGCTTGCAAGAACCGATGGAGCAACAGTCTGACAGCCTTCTCCCTCCTCCATCCTGATCGCGGATGGGGGCGATAGACCACCTCCTCAGAGCGGACGAGCGCGTGGGTGAGTAAGCGTTCTAGGGCGGTTTGAAATTCGATGGTATGACGAACGACGGACAGATCTTGTCCTCGGAAAGCCGAGACGACGAAGCTCGCCTTCTCGTAGCTGCGGGGAAAGTGAATGGACTCAAAAGTGAAATCCTTCTCGAACTCTACCAGACTGTCATTGGTGATCCGGCAGCCCTCTCATTCTAAAACAAACCGGTTTTCAAGAACTGGCCTCCCGCCCAGGCTGGAGGTGGAACAAGGAGGTCATGTGGCGAAGATTCGTGAGCCGAAAGGGAACTCTTGCCGGGAGATAGAGCATGTCTGGTTGGAAACAGCGCTTGAAAGTGGTCTGGGGTGTGCCTCATCACGGATGGCTGCCCTTGGAAATCGAGGGATTCAGAGGAGAGATCTCCTTGGCCGTCTATAATCCGTTTGACGAGCTGGAGTGCGCTATGGTGGATGCTCTATCAGGTGTCTCAAGGCCCGCCCGGCTGTGGCTGGAGCCCGCTTTTTTGGAATTAGAGTTCGAGCCAGGGCGGTTTTCGATCTGGTGGTTGGCCGATGACCGCGGCAACGAGCGCGAGCACCAACTCTCGATGGACATTCCCTTGGCCCGACAGGTCCGCACTTGGCTTCGCGCTTTCGAGAAGCTGTCCCAAGCTTACCGCCCGGAGTGGAAGCGTCATCTCAACGGACTTGCCTTGCCAGACTTGACCCGAGTACGCGAGCGGCTAAGGACTCCTTGAAGAAGAGAGGGAGGCACGTTAAAAGCTTGCTTCCTCCGAGGTAGGCTCTTCGCTTTTGAGCTTTAAGCGCCACTTGTCCAAAACCGTGACCAGACGCGCGAGTTCAATCGGCTTGGTTAGGAAGTCGTCCATCCCGGCGGACTCGCACTCGGCTTGTTGCTCAGGCTGCGCGTGGGCGGTCAAAGCCACGATGATCGGGCTGTGCTGTAGGGTCCGGCGCAAGGTTCTCGTCGCCTCTAGACCATCCATCACAGGCATTTGACAGTCCATCAGGACAAGATCGTAAGGTTTTTGGGTCGCGGCCTCCACAGCTTTCTGTCCATCCTCGACCCCGTCGGCGCTGTAGCCGAGCTTTTGAAGCTGCAACAACAGAACTCGCAGATTCACCGGATTGTCGTCAGCGACCAGAAGGCGCAGCCCTCCCTCCACCGCCTTGTTGATATTGGGAGTCACCACGGATTCGTACTTTTCGGCGTCCTCGACGTCCAGCGGAAGCGATATCCTGAAAATGCTGCCCACGCCAAGCTGGGAAGACAAAGAGATAGTCCCGCCCATCAGATGGACAAGCTCTTTGGAGATAGCAAGACCCAATCCCGTTCCCTGGTTAGGTTCAGCCCCGTCCATGGCCACTTGAGAAAAAGGTCGAAACAGTTTCTCCTGATTCTCCCCCGAGATCCCCACCCCGGTGTCCTGAATCTCGATCTCCATTCCTCCCTCTCTGGGCATGGCCCGCAACGTGACCGAACCGTGACTGGTGAACTTGACCGCGTTACTCAGGAGGTTGACCAGAACTTGACGCAGACGTACCAGATCGCCTTTAACGTAAAGCGGAAGCTCGTTATCCCATTGCAGTTCAAGCTGCAAATCCTTGCCACGCGCCTGACCTCGAACAACCTCCAGCGCCGCCGTGAACGGTTGGCGCAACTTGAACGGCCGCTTCTTGAGCTCAAGCTTTCCGGCCTCGATCTTAGAAACGTCAAGAACATCGGAGATGAGGTCAAGCAGTGTTTTTCCGCACGTTCCGATGGTGGTCAGGTAGTCTTTCTGAACTTCCGTCAGTGGGGTATCCCAGAGCAGGTCAGTCATTCCGAGAATTCCGTTGAGCGGAGTCCTCAATTCATGACTAAGATTGGAAAAAAATCGCGTCTTGACGCGATCGAGATCCTGTAAGTCCTGAGCACGGGCGCGCTCGTGGTGTAGCGCACGCTCGTCGGCGCCTCTGGCCTGAGCCTGAGACAAGGTGAAACCGTACAGAAGAAGGCTCAACAGAATACCCAGCCCCGCCACTTCCATAGCCCGATCGGACTCGGTTTGGAATCCGGGAAGAGTCACGTATTCGAAAGTCCACGGCACCCCCTCCACCGAAATGGTATCCACTCGGCGCAAACCCGAGGGTTGAAGTGGAAAGTCCTCTGAAACCATCAGTAAACTGCCGGGATTGACATCCTTGCCGGCAAAAATCCGAAAAGCCACCTGCGTGCGAGCGCTGGGCCCACGGATCCCTTCGAGCAACTCGTCGACCCTAAAACTGGCCCCGATATACCCGTGAAGAGCCCGTCGACGCTCTTCCACGGTGGGTGGCGCCGACGGTGTCGAATAGATAGGGGCGTAAAGGAGAAAGGCCGGCGCGGCTCCGTCTTGATTCTCCTCAGTTTTGAGAATCACCGGGTTTGACATAACCGGCGCTCCGGAATCTCGAGCCCTTTCCAAGGCCAAGCGTCGAACGGGTTCAGTGAACGGATCAAAACCTAAACTAGTCTTCCGTCCAGCGTCGCTCGGTTCGACATAGGTCGCGACGTAGTACGGATCCCGGGGCGTGTCGGGAAAGATATGAAATCCCGGGAGGCGTCGTTTCTGCTCGGCTTCGAACTGAGCCCTCCGAGCAGCCGGAACCTTCTCCACGTAGGCCAAAGCCAAAATCCCAGGAAAATTTGTCTCAAGCTTGGCCGCTCCCCAAAAACGACGGAACTGCGAAGCGCTGACCTTGAGGCCTGAAGCTTCGAAAAAACCCACCGCCGAGCGAACCAGGGAGACGTACTTTCCCAATCTCTCGGCGGTGTCGAACTGCACCCGTTCCGTCACCAATTGGAGCCGCAGCCGATCTTGCTCCTGACTTTGATGGCGGGCCATCAGCGCCCCCAAAGCACTCATCAACAGACCGGTGAGTAAAACGATCGCCGGTACATATCCGATGAGAGAACTCTGAGGCTTCGTCTCCACTGTTGTAATGAGCTACGCGTTCTTAGCGTCTCTCCATGCGAGAGCTTTCTCCAGAAACTCAAAATCAAACGGCGTACCCAACCCAAAGATGAAGTGAGTCACTCCGGCCTCCAGGTAAGCGTCGAGTTGAGAAGCCAGATTCGGGTCGGTCAGCAGGATGCTCTTTTCGATCTCCTTGGGATCGCGGCCGACCTTTTCACACCAACCGTCGAGGACCGAAATTTTGTGTTTCATCTGATCCGGAGTTCCGAAATAATTCCACATCGTGGCATGCTGAGCAACCAGGCGAAGCGTGATCTTCTCTCCACCCCCACCGATCACGATGGGAACGGGCTGACGAAGTGGCGGAGGAGAGAGATGCGAGAGCCGATTCTTGATGATGGGGATGTTGGCTTCAAGCTCCTTCAAACGCCCCACCGCCGTGCCGAACTCGTAACCGTACTCAATGTAATCTCGCTCGAACCATCCCGAGCCGAGACCCAAAATCATACGACCGTTGGAGACGTGATCGGTGGTGCGAAAAATGTCCGCCAATAGCTGTGGATTGCGGTAACTGTTGCAGGTCACCATCATTCCGATCTCCACCCGTTGAGTCAAACAGGCGAAGGCGGTCAGAAGGGTCCAGCCCTCGAAGTGATCACCACGTTCTTTGGGGTCTCCCGCGTTGGGCGGAAGCGAATCGCCCATCGGGGCCCCTTCCGAGCCGTAGAGCGGGTAGAAGTGATCCCAGGTCCAAAGGGTGTCAAAGCCTAGCTCGTCAGCCTTCTTGGCCGCCTCGGCGAGTTGAGGATAGGTACAGTGTTGAGGGTGTAGTTGAATTCCGACTCGAATTGCCATGTCGATTCTTTCCCAATCCGAGGCAAGGAGACCTGTCGGAGAGTTTGGCCCGTTGGTCAAGCCGCGCCGGATTCCACCTTCGAAGCAGCTCGCTCGGCCAGAAGCTTATCGGTAATCCCCACGGCGAGCCCTGTGGCCAGGCCAACTCCCGCTCCGATCACGCCTCCGGCGATGCCCCCGAAAACAGCTCCGTATCTCTCGGTATGGAACACTTTCTGTGCCCCGGTCATGCGGGGCTGACCCACCCCGTTATAAACGGGAACATCGCGGACCACAGCTTCCGTGGCATTAGTTCTACCGCTTGAGGGCCAGGCGAAGGTGCTACCGAACCAATTGTGTTCATAGTGCGAACTGGGAACATATCCCAGAGTCTCGCGCTGGGTCACCGGAACGTTCCACAGTCGGGTGTGAGCTTGACCCATGCCCGACTCGATCTGTCCCGCCTGGTGACCTAGATAAGCCCCTACAGCGACTCCAATGGAAGCACCGGCGACCGTGGCGGCTCCAGCTCGAAGGCTCAACGCCCTTTGGACCTCCGGGGAGAGCTTGGGACGCGCGATGGGCGCGGAGTCATCCTTGAGGCTTCGCTCCAGGGCGGCGAGGCCAAGCCCTACCCCCAGACCGACCAGCCCTCCACCGACAGCACCCAAAAGTCCTCCCTTCAACGGCTCGAGAAAGTTGTCGTTGCGAAAGGTCGGTTCGGTGTAATTACCGACCACACGCTCCCGAATATTCGGAGAATAAGTGTGCCACCAGCCATCGATCTCCGTTTTGGTACGAACGCACGAACCCGCATCGTTACGCTCCACACAAGGATAGCTATAGTCGGCACGAGTGTGATGAGTGTAGCCGTGCATGCTGGGATGGCGAATGTCGCGTCTTTCCCATACCTCACTGACAGTGTTGGACTTTTGCGCGTTGAATCCCGCGAGCACTCCAGCCGTCGCGCCGACCGCCGCCCCCGCGCCCGCTCCTAGGACAGCAAGGTCGCGCGAGCGCGTGTCGCTCCCGCGGAAGTCGTTCTTTCCCACCACCTGATCGCCCACCCAACGGGTCCAACTGCTAACTTTCTGTCCGATACTCGTCATCTCACGACTCCTCTAAGATTTCCTTTAACCTAAGTCGAGGGCGTCACGAGAACGTTATATGAACAATTCACGGAACAGAAAACGCGAATGTTCAGATCTTGATCGAACAAGAGGCACGCGCATGAGGCCTAGCGAACCCAAGCCGCCTTATGGATGAGATCCCAGGTTTTCGTCAGGTTCCCCGCACCGGTGTTATCTACGTCATGCACGAAGCGGAAAAACACGGCTTCGTCTACGGTCATCCGGATTGGGCCAATCTAGGGCAGGGCTCTCCCGAGTCAGGCGACCTGCCCGGCGCGCCTCCGCGCGTTTCGGAGCTGCGCTTGACTCCGGCCCAGCACGCCTACGGTCCGGTCGAGGGCTGGAAACCGTTACGCGAAAAGGTTGCCGAATTCTACAACCGAATGTACCGCCAGGGGAAATCCAGTCAGTACACCTATCGCAACGTCTGCATCGCCGGCGGCGGACGCACAGCACTGACCCGCCTGGCCGCCTCCATCGCGCCTTGCAACATCGGACATTTCATCCCCGACTACACCGCCTATGAGGAGCTGCTGTCGAACTTTCGCTCCTTCATTCCCATTCCTATCTTGTTGGACAAGTCGATCGGCTACCGCATCACTCCCCAAGCTTTAGAAGAAGAGGTGAGCGGACGTGGGCTGCGCCTGGTCTTAGTCTCCAACCCCTGTAATCCCACCGGCCAGGTGGTGGAGGGAGAAGAGTTGCGGGAATGGGTGGAGGTCGGACGCCGCAACGCCTGTACCTTCGTCTTCGATGAATTCTACTCACGCTTTCTCTACACCACCGAAGGTGCGCACACCGTCTCGGCGGCGGCCTACGTCGACGACGTGGAGACCGATCCGGTCATCGTCGTCGACGGCTTGACCAAGAACTGGCGCTATCCCGGCTGGAGACTCTCCTGGACGTTGGGCCCCTCCAAAGTCGTGGAGGCGCTCGCTAGCGCCGGATCTTTCCTCGACGGAGGAGCCAACCATCCCGTGCAAGAGCAGGCCCTCAAACTGCTGGAGCCGGAGACGGCGCTGGTCGAAGGGGAGGCCATCGCCCACACCTTCCGAGCTAAGCGGGACTTCGTGGTCTCTCGCCTGCACGGGATCGGAATCGTGCCCGCTTCCCAGCCCCAGGGCGCCTTCTATATCTGGGCCGACCTCTCGGGACTGCCCGAGCCGCTTCAGAAGGGAACCTCGCTTTTCAAGGAAGGTCTCATAGAGAAGGTGATCACCGTGCCCGGCGTCTTCTTCGACGTGAATCCTGGACGGCGCCGCCCCACCTCGCGCTTTGCCAATCTTTGCCGCATCTCTTACGGGCCGCCCATGCCACAGTTGGAATTGGGAATGGATGCCCTGGAGCGTGTGATCGCCAAATTCCTTTGAGCTGGCGCGAACTCGAACCACCGGATAGTCACTCGGTATATCCTCGCACGGATGCCCCTCCCTGGAGCCAATGGGGCATAGAATGTGAAGCCTTAACATTCATACTTCTATGAATATAGGAACACAGAAAGGAGCGACCAAGAAGTGGCCTACGATATCGAGGAACCGACGCTTCACGATCTGACACCCGATGAACTCGCACTGGTGGAAGAGATGTCCGAGTTTGGAGAGTCGCGCCGCCAGTTTATGGGGAAAGCCACCCTGGGCGGTTTGAGTCTTTTCGCCTTGGAGATGATGGCCCATCAGCAGGCCGCCGCTCAGGTACTCCCCTCAGATTCCGCTCTCCACGCTAAACCCGCCGACCCATCCAGCCTTTTGGAAGTGACCGTCGAGGTCAACGGGACCACCCATCCTCTGAACCTCGACCCGCGCGTGACGCTACTGGACGCTCTGAGGGAAAAACTTCAGATGACGGGGACCAAGAAAGGCTGTGACCACGGTCAGTGCGGTGCCTGCACGGTCTTAGTCGATGACCGCCGGGTCCTTTCTTGCCTGACGCTTGCCGCTGCTTGTGAGGGCCGAAAAGTCACCACCATCGAGGGACTGGCCGCGGGCGATGCTTTGCATCCTATGCAAACCGCCTTTATCAAGCACGATGCCTTCCAGTGCGGATACTGCACTCCGGGTCAGATATGTTCGGCCGTGGCCCTGGTAAAAGAAGCTTCCGAGGGTCAAGCCAGCTACGCCAGCCCAAAACTCGGCCAAGCCGGCGGGGACCTTTCCGACGCCGAGATCCGAGAGCGGATGAGCGGCAATCTCTGCCGATGCGGCGCCTACCCCAACATTGTCAAAGCGGTGGCCGAGGTCCAGTCGGGGCGCCTCTCACCTCACACCTGGAACTTCCATACCCGAGTCGAGGAGGGGCTGGCATGAGAGCTTTCGAGTACACCCGAGCGGCCTCGCCAAGTCAAGCCGCTCAGTACGCTGGTGCGAATCCTCAAGCGCGTTATCTGAGCGGTGGAACAAATCTCCTGGACTTGATGAAAGAGGATGTGGAACGTCCCACCCAACTCATCGACATCGGTCGCCTAGAGATATCGAGCATCACTGAGACGGGCGGAGTCTTAAGACTTGGGGCGTCGGCCAATAACACCGATACGGCCAACCATCCTCTGGTTCGGGAAGGTTTCCCTCTACTGGCTCAAGCCATTCTGGCGGGCGCTTCCCAGCAGATCCGCAATATGGCCAGCAACGGCGGCAATCTTAACCAGCGTACCCGTTGCGCCTACTTCTACGACACCGCCATGCCGTGCAACAAGCGCGAGGCCGGATCGGGATGCGGAGCGCTGGGCGGAATCAATCGAATGCACGCGGTCTTCGGATGGAGTAAGCAGTGCGTGGCCGTTCACCCTTCCGACATGTGTGTTGCCCTGGCCGCGCTCGACGCCACTGTCCGTGTCCTCAAGCCGGACGGAAGCGAGCGTTCCATCCCTTTCGCCAACTATCACCGTCTGCCTGACGAGCAGCCACAGAAAGACAATACACTTGAGCCGGGAGAATTGGTGACCGCCATCGAGCTACCCAAGAACCGCTTCGCCGCGCACTCGTACTATCTCAAGGTACGGGACCGCGCGAGCTACGCCTTCGCCCTGGTCTCGGTCGCGGCGGCCCTGGAGCTTGAAGGACCGATCATCAAGGCCGCCCGCGTCGCTCTTGGAGGGGTCGCCCACAAGCCCTGGCGGGCCACTCAAGCTGAGGAGTTCCTGACCGGTAAGGCCGCCGAGCCGAAAATCTTCCAAGAGGCCGGAGAACTTGCCATGAAGACGGCACGACCTTTAGAGGGAAACGCCTTCAAGATCCCTCTGGGCGCCAAAGCCATCGCCCGCGCTCTCGTTATGGCCAAGAACGGAGGCGTGCATTAGTCATGGGTAAGTACATCGGACAAGAGTTCGACCGGGTTGACGGATTCGCTAAAGTCACGGGCAGGGCGCGCTACGCCGCTGAGTTTCATGTTCCCAACCAGGCCTACGGCTATCTTGTCATGAGCCAGATCGCGCGTGGTTCCATCGCCTCGATCACGGTCAAGGAAGCCGAGAGCGCCCCGGGTGTGATCAAGGTGTTGACCCACCTCAACACGCCAAAGTTCGCCAAGCCCGATCACGATGAACAGTTCAAGGCACTACAGTCGTCTCGGATCCATTTTAACTCCCAGCCTATCGCCCTTATTATCGCTGAAAGCTTCGAACAGGCCCGGGCCGCCTCATATCTGGTCCAAGCGACTTATCGCAAAGAGTCTCCCCTCACCGATAGCGTCAACAGTCTAGAGCTAGCGGTTCAGGCGCCAAATTCTCGCTTCTCTGGACCCTCCATCCAGTCTCAAGGAGACCCCCAGAAAGGTCTTTCCGAGGCCGAAGTGAGCGTCGAAGTCGAATACACCATCCCGATCGAGCATCACAATCCGATGGAGCCGCACGCCGCAGTTGCCTACTGGCAAGACGGAAAACTCAAGATCTTCGACAAAACCCAGAACGTCTACAACGTGCGAGAGCACCTAGCGGCAGGATTCGGCCTACCTCCAGAAGACGTAGAGGTCGTCTCCCCCTATGTCGGCGGAGCGTTCGGTTCCTCGATCGAGACCAACTACTATCCCTTCCTCACAGCCGTGGCTTCCAGGGAGGTCAAGCGTCCGGTCAAACTTGTCTACACCCGAAGGCAGATGTTCACCGGACACGGATATCGCCCGTTCACTCATCAAAAAATCAAATTGGGAGCCAGGAAAAGCGGAGAATTGACAGCGCTCGTCCACGAAGCTGCCAACAACACGTCTCGGATCCAGCTGCGCGGCGACGACACCATCCGCTTTTCTCGAGCCGTTTACCGCTGTCCGAATATGAAGGTCTCGCAAAAGGTAATCCCCACCGATCTCCCCACCCCTTGCGCTATGCGCGCGCCAGGCGCCGTTTCGGGCATGTTCGCTCTGGAGTCGGCCTTGGATGAGCTCAGCTACAAACTCGGGATCGATCCTCTCGAATTACGCTTGATCAACTACGCCGACACCGACCCGGCCACCGGGAAACCCTACTCCACCAAGGCTCTACGCGAATGTTACGCTCAGGCGGCCGAGAAGTTCGGATGGTCCGGCCGTGACCCCAAGCCGCGCTCGATGAGGGAGGGAAAAGAGTTGATCGGCTACGGTATGTCTACCGGCGTCTGGTATGCTCTGCAGATGCCGGCTTCCGCCCGCGTTGTTCTCAAAGCCGACGGCACCGCGAAAGTGACCTCGGCCACATCGGATATCGGCCCTGGAACCTACACTGTCATCACCATGATCGCCGCGGAGTATCTCGGCCTGGAGCCATCCAAGATCGAGTTCGGCCTGGGCGACACCAAGATGCCACGAGCACCGGTCCAAGGCGGCTCGTGGACGACCGCGTCCGTGGGTTCGGCGGTTCACGGAGCGGCTATGGAACTCAAAAGTCGACTTCTGGAGCTAGCCATAAGGCTGCCGGACTCGACCTTGGCCCAAGCCACTCCGGAACAGACGGTTCTCCTCGATGGTCGATTACAGCTAAAGGAGAAGTCGAGTTCAGGTTATGCTATATCGGAAATCCTTCGTGCCGGCGGGCTCGAAGAGCTGGTCTGCCAGCACACCTCCCAGCCCTCGAAAGAGCGGGATAAGTATCAACTCCTGGCTCACGGGGCCCAATTCGTGGAGGTCCGGGTCGATGAAGAGCTCGGGACCGTCCGGGTCAGCCGAGCCGTCGAAGCGACGGCATGTGGAAAGATCATCAACCCCAAAACTTCTCACTCCCAAGAAATAGGGGGGATCGTCTGGGGCATCGGGATGGCCTTGACCGAGGCTACCGAGATTGACCATCGCTACGGTCGGATTATAAATCCATCCCTTGCCGACTACCACGTCCCCTCGTGCGCCGATGTGGGCGATGTGGTGACCGACTTTATCGAGGAGGACGATAGGGTCGTCAATCCTCTAGGAGTCAAAGGTATGGGAGAGTTGGGCATGGTCGGCATTCCGGCCGCCATCGCCAACGCCGTCTATCACGCCACCGGCCGGAGAATTCGCGATCTACCGATCACCCTCGACAAGGTTCTGGGAGCCTAGCCATGCGCGCCTATCCCGCCCTGGTGGCCGCCGCCGGAGCCTCTTCCCGCTGCCCCGAGGGAAAGCTACTCAAGGCTTGGCGTGGCCGTCCCCTCTTGGCCTGGCTGTTGGAAACGTTGGTGGAGCATCCCCGAGTAGGCCGGCTTCTGGTGCTCACCGGTCATCGCGCCGACGAAGTTCAGAAGATCGTGAACAACTTCCATGGTGCGGAGACGCTCTTCAATCCGGAGTGGTCTGAAGGAATCTCCTCGAGCCTACGTTTGGGTGAATCTCAAATCGACATTGGAGAGGGGTTTCTGGTCGCCTTGGGAGATGTTCCCTTCTTTAGCGCTGAGACTCTCGAATCGGTGTTACCTACGTTGAAATCCAACACTGTGAACGTTCCCACCTATCAGGGACGGCCGGGTCACCCAGTCTATATTCCCGAGTGGGCTCGCCGCGACTGGGTAAACTTGCAAGGGGATCAGGGAGCCAAACAGCTCTTCTATCGCTGGGGAGACCGGGTGCGATACCTACCGACCGATGACCCAGCGGTTGTCAGGGATTTCGATCGAGCTAGCGACTTCGAGGACGTTCTCGAGAAGGCCGCCGGATGAGCGACTTATTGACCCTCCTACCTCAATCCGGGGATGACCCGGGCCCCTGGGTCATGGTCACTCTAACCAGAGCCGAAGGATCCACCTACCGCAAAGCGGGAGCCCATCTTCTGGTCAGTCCGACCCGCCGCTTGGGAATGCTCAGCGGTGGCTGCGTGGAGGCCGAGGTGGCCGCCCGTTGCGCCCCGCTTCTCCAGGGCGGTACCGAACCGTTGGAGATGGTGCTCGACACCCGCCGCATGTTGGGGTGTGACGGGCGGCTCACTCTTCTGGCCGAACCTTTACCTCCCGAGCTCCCTCGCTCTGTCTCGCGGGTTCTTACCGAGCGGCGCGGCTTCCGACTGTACTCACGACCCGTGGGTTCTGGCTGGAGACCCAGCTCGCTCGAAGGCGAAGATGGGCGAGATTTCGTGCATGAAGTCCAGCCACCGCTAAGGCTATGCGTCTTCGGCTCCGGTCCCGGCGCGCGACCGGTCAAGCAGATGGCCGAGATTCTAGGCTGGGAAACCGAGCAGTTGGTCCTGTCGAGCGATCCCGCCTCTCGCTACCCTAGCGCCGGCTGGACAATCCTCCCCGCCTCGGTGTCCGCTTCCCGCTGGGTGGACGCGCGCACCGCTTGCATCCTGATGAATCATCACGTCGGCCGAGATGCAGAACTTCTGCGGGCCCTCTGGGACTCCCTAACTCCTTTCCTCGGGCTGCTGGGAAGCCGGCGTCGCCGCGATCAGATCCTGGGACGTCTCTCCTTCGAGTATGGTTTGGACCTGTCGAGTCGAGAGCTGTATGCTCCGGTGGGCCTCGACCTTGGAGCCGAGGGTGCCTCGGAGATCGCGCTTGAAATCTGCGCCCAGATCCAGCGTATTTTCCGCGGTGAGCTTCCCAATGTCCACGAATTCCGCTCCCAAAGAGAAAGCGAAAAATCTCAGCGCGCGGTTTGAAGCTCGAGGGGAAGTTTGAGCTTAAACGGAATCGCACGGCGCTCAACCCGCCATTTTGCTATTTGACGCAAAAAAGACCAAAAGCATCAACTACAACACAGCCAAGACCAAACTCAAACCGGGCTAGTACGCGGCCAACGGGATGTGCGGAGCTCTGGGGACTTCGTGCGTTCTTCTTCCAGATCAAATAAAACAATCTCCCGGTTTAGACACTTTATGGACATTTGGGTCAACTAAGCTGACGTTTCTCCCCTAGAGTGAAGATATCAAGACGAGTGAGGAGCCAAAATGTCTACCATCTCCGGCCAGAATTATTTCCGGCAGCACAATCATTACCACCATCATCAACGCAATAACGTCAATCAGGACGGTCAGGAGATTCAACGCCGCCGCCCTCCGGGACCGCCTCCCGGACCACCCCCGGAAGAAAACCAATGCGGCTGCCAATCCGAGAACGGCTATAGCAACTACGGAAACTACGGATACGGTAATTCGTACGGCTCGTACGGCTCGTATGGCAACTATGGCTCCTATGGAAATTATGGAAGCTACGGCAACTATGGTGGCTATGGAAACTACGGGAACGGATACGGAAGCTACGGCTCCGGTTACGGCGGCTACGACTTGTCCAGCTTGTCGGGTTACGGCTCCTACGGCTCAAGCTCCGGCTACGGTGGCTATGACATGTCCAGCTTGTCCGGCTACGGCTCCTACGGGTCCAACTACGGCGGCTACGACATGTCCAGCCTGATGGGTTACGGCTCCTACGGCTCTTCTTACGGAAACTCACTCGGTGGGCTCAACTCCCTCTTCGGTGGAGTCGGTAACCTGATGTCGATGTTTGGCGGCTCCAGCTACGGCAGCTATTTTTAGGAGATAGATTATGAATAGCGTGCGGATCCAGTGTCCTATTCCGATCAAAGCGATCATGACCGAGCAGTTGCGGGAAGAGCTTTTGTTGGTGGAACAGGCCAACGCTCAAGATATCGAGCATCAACTCTCGCTGCTGCAGAACTTCGCCGCGACGCAGGACGACGTGTTCGAGCGGCAACGCCGACTACTGATCCAACAAGCCGAGGTGGAGACCCGAATCGCACGGGTTGCCAACGCGCCCCTGGGGGAACATTTCCTTCTTCGGGTAGTTCAGGGTGTTGTCGATCTCGCTGTGGGCGATAACTTCTTGGAGAAGATGGGGACCGAGGTGCTGCTGGAAAACGGAGTGGTCGTCTCGATCATCTCATCTCGCCAAGTCCCCGAGTCAGAAGAGGCGTCCGGTGAAGCCGAGGAGGCTCCGGCGGAGCCGGTCGCTTCCTAAGGATCTGGTCCGGAATAACTTCACGGCAAAAGAGCCCGGGACAACCTCCCGGGCTCTTTTGCTATCAAGATGTAACTTACCAGCCTTTAATCGCCCCTCCCTGGAACTCTTGTTGGGCCGCCTTTTCCACCTCGGCAGACTGATACGACTGGACAAATTTCCGAAGCCTGTCCTCATTCTGGAGCTCCGGCCGAGTCACCACGAGGTTCACGTACGGTGAGTCCTTGTCTTCCACGAAGAGTCCGTCGCGGGTTGAGATAAGCCCGGCGGGGCGCGCGAAGGTGTTGTTGATGACGGCGATCGCGACCTTGTCGTCGTCGAGAACGCGAGGGAGCTGAGGCGCCTCCAGTTCCACAATTTCAAGCTTCTTCGAATTCTCGATGATGTCGGTCGGCTTAGGGAGTAGCCCAACCCCTTCGCGCAGCTTGATCAATCCGACCTTCTGCAACAAAAGGAGAGCCCTTCCGCTGTTCGTCAGGTCGTTAGGAATGGCGATCTGACTCCCCTCGCTAAGCTCCGACAAGCTCTTGAGCTTCTTGGAGTAACCGGCGAGAGGATAGACGAAGGTCTTTCCCACGGCCACGAACTTATAGCCTCGCTGTTGCGACTGAGTGTCTAGATAGGGTTGATTCTGGTAGACGTTAGCGTCGATGTCTCCCTGATGCAAGGCTTCGTTGGGTAACACATAGTCATCAAACTTCACCAGCTCCACCGTCAGACCGTATTTGTCCTTGGCCACCGCTCGAGCGGCTTCGGCCAAAGCATATTCGGGGCCCGACTGAACTCCCACAATGATCCGATTCGGATCGGCCGGCGCTTTCGTCGATCGGCATCCAACCAGAAAAAGTGCCAGAAAGAGATAGAAAACATAAGGAACAAAACGCATGGAAAACTCCTGAACTCTATCGATGATTCAAGCGCCGGGAGAGAGCATCCCCAACCGCTTGAATAGAAAATACAAATCCGATCAGGACCACCAACACGGTGTTCATCACCACCGCGTCGTATCCGACGTAACCGTACTGGTAACCCAGCTGACCCAGGCCACCCGCGCCGACCGCCCCACCCATCGCCGAATATCCGACCAGTGATATCAAGGTGATCGCCATGCCGTTAACGATGGAAGGCAAGGCCTCGGGCAGTAGAAACTTGGTGACAATCTGAAAGGAAGAAGCCCCCATCGCTCTGGCCGCCTCCAGGAGTCCCGCGGGGACCTCCAGCAGACTGTTCTCGACCAGGCGCGCGATGAAAGGAGCGGCTCCGATGCTCAAAGGAACGAGAGCCGCCTTCACTCCGATCGAAGTGCCGACGAGAAAGCGCGTGAACGGAATCATCCAGACGATCAAGATCAGAAACGGGATGGCGCGAAAGATGTTGACCAGCACCGAGACTCCCCGATAGACAAGGAGTTTCTCCAAAAACTGTCCCGGCCGTGTGACGAAGAGTAAGACGCCGACCGGCAGCCCGAGCAGCAGCCCGAAAAATCCGGAGAGAAAGGTCATAACCACCGTCTCCCAGGCTCCTTTGAGAAAAAGAGAGAGCATCGCCTCAGACATAGCCGAGAACCTCCGCTCCGATCCCCTGGTCTTTGAGATAATCTAGAGCCCGCGTCTGACTCTCCTGTTCTCCGGCCAGCTCAAGCAGTAAAACTCCGTGTTTGACCCCTCCACTGGTCTCCAAATGAGCGCTAACGATATCGCCGCTGACCTGGAATTTGCGATAGAGCTCCGCGATGACCGCGCCCTGGCCGATAGAGTTGGAAAACTCCAAACGGAGAAGGGTCTTGGCGTCATCGAAGTCGAGTTGGGTTCGGCCTTCATACTCTCGAGGAACGCTCACTTGATGAGAGCTTTCCAGGAATCTTTTGGTCACCTCGCTTTGAGGTTGAGAAAAGATCTCGTGCACGGCTCCTTGCTCGATCAGGCGGCCGTTATCGATCACCGCGACGAAGTCACAAATCGCTCTCACCACCTCCATTTCGTGAGTGATCAGCAAAATCGTGATCCCGAGCCTCTGGTTGATGTCGCGGAGTAGGCCGAGAATCGAGCGGGTGGTCGCCGGGTCGAGGGCGCTGGTCGCTTCGTCGCAGAGCAAAACTCTCGGGTTCGGGGCCAAGGTCCTGGCGATGGCGACCCGCTGCTTTTGACCCCCGGACAAGCTGGAGGGATAGCTTTCCGCCTTCTCGGTCAGTCCGACCAGCTCTAAGAGCTCTCGAACTCGCTGAGCGATGGCCGGCTTGCGCTCCCCTGCCAATTCCAGAGGTAGGGCGATGTTGTCGAAAACCGTCCGAGATGAGAGCAGATTGAAATGCTGGAAGATCATCCCGATCTGTCGCCGGGCTTTGGCCAGATCTAAAGTCGACAGCTCCAGCAGATTCTGTCCCGCGACCCTGACCTCTCCGCAAGTGGGCCTCTCCAAGAGGTTCACACACCGTATGAGAGTGCTCTTTCCCGCTCCCGAAGAGCCGATGACTCCGACGACTTTGCCGGAAGGCACGCGTAAGGTCACGTCATCGAGCGCTCGAACGGTTCGTCCGGCGACTTTGAACGTTTTCACCACATTGTTCAGTTCTATCATCAGCGAGGTCCTCTAACTTTCCACCTGAGGTAGGGATTGCAGCTCCAAAAGGCGCTGTAGGGATAGCCGATGTTCGACCTCGGCGTAGATGGCGTTCTCCTCCTCGTCGAAGCAGCTGACCTGAGGAATGCGCTGCCCATCGAAAGGAACAAAGGTCAGAAACGCTCGCAAAGTCTCCTCGGAGACTCCGTTCACCGGGTCTTCCGATTCGACGTTGATGAGAGTGGTTAAGGTCCGCGCGTCGGCGTGAACGGTGACGGAGCGAATATGCACGAATCGGCCCGGCGGGATCGGTCGTAAGAAGTTCAGTCCATGCAATCCCACCAGACGGACGGAACGACCCCCTAAAAACGCTTTTGCCGAGAGCGCTCCAGTGCTCTCTAGCCAGCGCATCAAGGTCCCTCCGTAAAGAGTTCCATGAAAGTTGAGGTCGGCTTGGCGAACGAGCTCGACTTTGTGAACGTAAGATCGTTCCCGCCCTTGTTGGCTCTGTGGCTCAGCCGATTCCCAGGGAAGCTTCAAAGCGCGCGGAAGCTGCTTGAGAAACTCCCGGATAAAGAGGCTCGCCTCCCGGGTCAGAGGCTTTTGGGTGGCAATCTCCACGGAAGCGAGATCCACAATTCCCGCCTTGAGACGTTTTCGAAAGTCCCGTCGAAGCCGACCTTCGCGAAAGCGCTGGACCTGCTGGGGGGTCTCGGGAACGAGTTGTGGAATCGGCGCCGGTTTACCGCTTTCGTCCACGGCCACGAAGGTCATGAAGGCGTCGAGGAGATCTCCTCGCGGACCGGCCGGCTGGGAGCAGCGAAGGGTCACCGCCACCCCCATGCTTCGTTCGGAAGTATGAGCCACCACGGCGGTCAAGGTGACGTGGGAACCCAGCGGAATGGGGTCTCGCAAAATAAGGCCGTCGACCGAAGCCGTGACTACCGGTAGTGAACAGTGGCGGGTCGCGGCCAGGACTCCCACAACGTCGAGCCACTCCAGGATCTTGCCAGCTCTGAGAAACCCGTGATCATCCACGATGTCGGGGGAAACCCACTCGTCGAGATGAACCTGAGACCCGCGCCCTGTGGGCGGGCCTTCTTTAAATTGATAAGCCGGTTCGGCCATCGAAATCTTCCTCCAGACCTCCGGTGGTGGAAGAAGCGTGCTTATCAAAGAAGAATGCCCTCCATCCAACCGGGAGGGCATTTTCTTTTATCGTTAATCTTCAATCAGAAGATCATAGAGCTAGCCTTCCCGCGATCAGCAAGACAACAACAACACATGAGCGTCACGGTGCCGAAGGGGAGAGTCACTAACATTGCTCAATGGTAGGTCAGAGCGCAATTCAGTGTCAAGCCTGAATTTTCCCAATCTCTAAACGAGCGTTCACAATCCTTACACATCTGAACGATTAAAAATCTGTAATATATCTCAGTATGCAACTCACCATCGTTTCCAGCTCCCGCCCTCTGTTCGCCGCTCCTTCGGTCGTCGCGCCTCAACGTGATACTGAGAATACCCAACCTCACTTGGAAGACGAATTTATCTCTCAGCCTTTCTCGGACTTGGAGCTGATCCATCCCGGCATGCTTCAACCTGAATCAGCAACCTTGCGCTCGACCAGCCCGCTCGTTGCGGAGTCGCTAACCCTGGCTGGATTAGCCGCGGCTCATGCTGTTCCCGGCGCTGGGATGTTAAGCATCGCTGACAAGAAGGAGATTCTGGGCCTTTTCGACCGCTGGAACGCAGCCTTGCAGACCGGCGATCCGAATCAGGTGGTGCGCGAGTATGCCCCCGACGCCATTCTTCTGCCCACCGTCTCCAACAAGGTTCGCCACAATCACGAAGAGATCAAAGACTATTTCGAGCACTTCATGGCCAAGGGCCCGAAAGGGAAGATCGACGAGGCCAACATTCGCCAGTTTGGCGACGTCGCCATCAACTCCGGCATCTACACCTTCAGTTTCGCCAACGGCGAATCGGTGACCGCCCGTTACACCTTCGTCTATCGCCAGCACGAAGGTGAGTGGAAGATCGCGGAGCATCACTCCTCGGCTCTACCGGAAAAAACGCCGCACTAGCGTTTGCTCATCCGACCCAGCACGACGCCCAAAAGCAGTCCGGCTAGTCCCGCGGCAATCCCCAGGACCGCGGCCGACTTTTTGGCGGCGGCCAAGAGCGGATTCTCGAAAAGATCCGCGCCGGACTGAAAAGAAGCCAACAGCCACTGGTCGCCCTTCTTCACCACCGTGGCCGTCCAGCGGTTCTCCACGTCGAGATTCTTCCCGCCGATGAGCTTGTAGTGAGAGACCGACGTTCCGGTGGCCACGCCAAAGGTGTCTCCGTACAAAGTGGTCAGTCGGTCCACCGTGATCTCGGTGGAGAACCCTTCCACCGCCTTGTTCTCCCCTTGCAGCTTACTGTCGAGGTAGGCCTTCACTTCGCTTTTTCCGTGAGACAGCCGGGAGTCCATCGGGGTGAACACAATCTCCTCGTCGCACAGAGCCATGACCGCTTCGAAATCCCCCTTGTTGAGAGCCTCCACGCACTGGTCTTTCATCGCTCTGAGCGCGTCATGGGTCGCCTTGTCCTTCTCCGGGGCCTCCTGAGCCCACCCTGGCAAGGCCCAAAGTAATAACAGTATCATCATCCAACGTTTCATGTGATCTCCTCCTCGGCGAGCGCGGCGCCTCGCCAAATTCTCCCTTTCATAAATTTAGAATACGGACGGATGCGTAGGGTGGCCGGAACGTTCTCACCCGGCCCGACCTCGACCCCAGGGGCTAAGAGGGCGTAGCCCCCCACCTGGCTGTCGTCTCCCAGTACGATGGGAGACAGTACGAGTCGGTCGTCTAAGCGGTAGTGGGGGCTGAGCCTCGAGCCCACCCCGAGAACCACCCGGTCCCCCACCTTCAGATAGCTTCGGTCGACCAAAGTGACGCCGGGAGCCCAGTAGACTCTCTTGCCGATCTCAGAGCCCCAGAGGCGAAGCCAGGCCGAGTAGAACATCGGGAAAAATCGCAAAAGCTCTTCGAGAAACGGCAAGCGGACATAAATGGCTTCCAGGCACGCCAGGCTCCACCAGACGATGAACTCTCGGCTGCCTACCACCAAGTCACCTCGCGGCTTTCCGGCAAGAGCGATAAGAATTCGCGCGACGATCGGCGGCAAAAGGTAGAGAACTCCCAAAGCCAGCGCGGGCGTGCGCCAAAGGGCCAGGACGCTCACCAGGTGGAGGAGCGGCCAAAAATTCAAAAGAAAAAAGCTGAAAGGGAAACGGCTATTTGATGATTTTGCCACGATACCGGTTCTCCACCCTTTCCGTAGTGTAGCGGGGCCCCGCCCATTGGCGCAGGTAGGCGCTCAACATACTCTCTCTTTTCGCCGCTTCCTCGGGAAAAAGCTCGGGCAGGTAGAGCCAGGGGACGGTCGGCTTGCGATGGTGGTTCTGATGCCAGTTGTGATTGAGCCAGAGCAGGTCCATCAGAGGGAAGGTTTTGAGGTTACGGGCGCCCTTCAGGACGTCGCGCTCGGTTCGATAGTGATGCACGTACTGCAGGCTGGACCAGCTAAAGCCGAAGCCGAAGAGCATCACGAAGTAGTTGAGCCAGGGGACGGCAAAGAGGGTGACAAGTCCGGTATGAAGGGCCACGATGGCCAGCGCCTCCAACCGTATCCAGAGGAGATATCGCCCGTTGAGGGTCTCCATCAGCG
Source organism: Selenomonadaceae bacterium (assembly GCA_037189585.1). Taxonomy (GTDB): domain Bacteria; phylum Vulcanimicrobiota; class Xenobia; order Xenobiales; family JADMJV01; genus JAEXNA01. The sequence continues at coordinate 46,973 of JBBCJA010000015.1, forward strand.
CCTCGGTGGGACGGTCGACCCAGCCTCTTTTGACGGCCAGAACCTTGGGGGCGAACAGGGCCAGGAAGTTGCTCAGGTAGAGAACCACCCAGAACATTCCGGTCAGGATGCCGTAGAACTGCAGGTATTTCCAGATCGGGCTCTCTCCCTCGAAATAGAAGTCGAAGGCCTCGTCATCGGAGCGGTTGCGCATGTGGTGGCCCAGGTGGCCCTGGCGAATCAGGTGATAGGGAGCCGGAAAAAAGAAAGCCAGGAGCACCCCCATTCCATCGTTGACTCTGCGGTTGGGATGGAGCAAACCGTGCTCGGCTTCGTGCAGCATGGCGTAGCTCGAGTTCATGACCGCTCCATAAAAGATGGCCAAAGCTAGCAGCTTGGGCCAGGAGTGGCAGAGCGCGGCCAGATAAAAACAGCCGATCAGAAGCGACAGCTGCAAAGCGGAAATGGCAAGATTGAGCTTGACCGGAATGGGATACCGTTCGCTCATCGGCGATACCCCGCCATCACTTCGGCCACCGGGGAAAGTTCGGGGAAACGGTCCATCAGGGCTAGCGTCTTGGGGTTGGTGGTTCGATTGTAGATGGTGATCAGAAAGTCGTGATTGTCTTTGAGCGCGAGCACCTGCCGAACCATCTCGTCGAGGCGCGGATGTGCCGCGAAGGCGATCTTCACCACTTCCACCGCGGCCCGTTTGGGATAGTAGAGGAATTCCCGAAAGACTCCAGCTAGAAGATGGCCGTTGAGAATCCGGATCGGCTTCGGAGCGCCTTCCCACAAGATCTCAAGCAGAGCCTCATCGACCGAGACGTGGGCCGCCTCATCCTGGGAATGGTGCTCGTGAATGGCGACAAAGCTCGGCTCTAGCCGCTCACGCTCTTGGACAAAAAGGTGAGAGTGGTAGACCGAGCGCTCCTCCTGCAGCAAGATGATCCAAAGTAGCAGCGGGAAGAGCGTGGGAAAGGTGGCCATCCCGTGGGTCAGCGAGGAGACGAGTTTTCCCGGACGGACGAAGCGCCGTGATGTCTCTCCGTACAGTTCAGGGGAGGCCAGGCGATTGAGCGTCTTAAAATCCGCCGCGTGTCGCTCCTCATCTTGCAATAGGGCCAGCAGATTTTGTTTGAGATGCCGAGCCCGAGGTAAGCGTGAGACCTGGCGAATGAAATGGCTGAGTTCCTCTTCCATGTAGGCGGTCTTCTCGTTGAGGTAAAGTGCGAAGAGCTGATTGTAGCGCAACCTCTCCTGAGGCGTGAGAGTGGAGTAGAGCGGTACGTAAGCTAGCGGCGTTATCCTTTCCGGGGCGAACGGGCAGCTCCAATCGATGGACAGGTGTTGGGATTCCGTGGGTCGCTCGGCGACGATCTCGGGCATAGCCTCGATTGTACGGGGCTAAGGTCGTTATGACAATGGAACGAGCGTAAGTTGGGTCAATTGACCCAACTTACTCCTTTGGTCGCCGCTTTCTGATAGCCGCGTTCCGAAGATGAATATTGCCGGCATATAAACTTTGCTAGAAGCTTGTCAGGACTGTTTCCCGCGCGATGGAAGTCCGCCCTTGGGGACCAAAATAGCCCAGTGCGACCAGCGTTCGGTCGTCGGTGATCCGGTCATCGTAGCGATTGATGGTCTCAAGAACCGCGTCAGCCCACTGAGCCAGGTTGTGATTTCTATGCTTGTGGATAAAGACTCGCAAGCGTTCGTGACTCAGAGGTTCTCGGCTACGGTCGCGGGCTTGAGTGATGCCGTCGGAGACCAGAAGCAGTCGGTCTCCAGGGTTGAGTCGGAAGCTGACCGCTTCGTAGTCCGGTTTGTCGGTCATCCCTAGCGGTAGACGTAGCGGCATGATCATGCGACGACTGGTTCCATCGACTCGTTGCAAAAGGGGGTCGATCTGGCCCGCTGAGACCATGGTGACCTCTCCGGTGGAGAGTTGAAGGACGCCGTACAAAAGAGTGACGAACCGCCCGTCCGGCTCGCGCTGGCAAAGGATCGAGTTCACTTCTTCCACCGCCGAGGCCGCGCGGTCCGGCGTGAACGCGGCGTAGCGAAGAAGAGCCTTACAGGAGGCCTGATAGAGCGCCGCGGCAACGCCTCCCCCGGAAACCTCGCCCAGGTAGAAGGCGAGATGGTCGGAGTCGAGCTCGACAGTATCGAAAAAGTCGCTATTGCGCGATGGACGTTGGCGAGAGCGGGCTTCCAAGCACCACCCCCACCCCTGGCGTGATTCCGATTCGGGAGTCGGCGCGAGATCTTCCGCTGTACCCCGAGGGCATATAGTACCGCTCTGCTGCCAGGCCAGGGCGCCCCGACTACGACGGGACAAATCGATCCGGCGGTCCTCGAAGAGGCGGTCCTTCAGCTCGACAGCGACCCCGGCCAATGCGGTCAGAAAACAGCCCGCGACCACCCCCCCTTGCCAAGGGTGCCAGATCAAAGTTGCCGACTGAGCGAAGAGATTAGTGAGGATATCGAGGTCAAGCATAGCGTGCTACTCCTTTGTGTTGTTAAACATCACAGTAGCAACCACTCGTCCTAAAAGATTTCGAGAATGTGGAAAAAGTGTCCATGAACCTATAGCCTTTGAGGTCGAAAACGCCGTCCATCCCAAGTCCAGAGCCAGTACCCACCGTCCAGACCTTCTCCGACACCGTCGTTGGCAAGGACATAGTGATAAGTCAGAAAGCGCCTCGCTCTCCCCGGAACTGGAGGCTCCAGCCATATGCGAGGCCTCCGCCAAGGGAAGAGATCGCAATTTCCTCCGAAACGTAGAAGAACTTCCGGTTCTTCCCTAGTGTCAAAGATTCGGGAAACCAAAACCTGGCAGTAGTCGCTACTTCCACCGCCACAACCGAACTGGATTCGCAGAGGTGTCCCATCGGCCAGTAGCGGGACCCCGCGCTCCCGATACTCCCATCTCCCACCACGCGTCGATGAACCGCTCAGTTCACGAAGCTCTTGAAGTTCCGGCCAGGAAAGAGCCGGGTGGTAAAGTCTCTGGGAAAGCTTCATGCCACCCAAGATCAGCAGCGAGACAAGGAATAGAGAGGACTTCTTCATGTCCTGAGGCTAGCTCAGATGTGTGTCAGGTCGATGTCAATATCGTCTAGGAGGACAACCGGAAACCCCCTTTGACAGGAAATTGTCATTACTGCCAGTCAGGTGCATTGTTCTGAAGCACATAATACCGAGTTGTATTTTGAATGAAGAACAATGTGCATGACTGGTAGTAGAGGCGATTTTACGTCGAGGGGGTTTTCGGTTGCCCTCCTAGAGCACTCTAAAGACCGCGACGTAGTGGCAAGCCGCTCCCGCCAGGACGAAAAGGTGCCAGACCCCGTGGCTGTAGGGAAGATTTCTCCAGGCATAAAAAGGGACGCCCGCCGTGTAGGCAAGACCGCCCGAGATCAGCCAGCTCGAGGTGGTGGGGTCTAGATTGGCCATCAGCGGCCGCCAGACCAGCATGACCAGCCATCCCATCACGAGGCAGAGCACGACCGAGGCGACTCCGAAGGGATCGCGGCTGGTGAACTTGTGGCGAATACCGAGCGCCGCGAGAATCCAGACAGCGCCCAGGACCGTCCAGCCTTTCCATCCCCCCAAAGACAAAACCATCAAAGGCGTGTAGCTCCCCGCGATCAAAAAGAGTATCGCGCAATGGTCGAAGAGGCGAGCCTTGGCTTTGAGCGCGCCTAACCCGCAGGCGTGATAGAACGTGGAGCTGGCGAACAAGGTGACCAGGGACGTCGCGTAGATCGCATAGACCAGCCAGGTCCCGAAGCCATGTTGGTGAGCCTGGTTGACCAAAAACGTGGCCCCGAACAGGCTCAAGACCAATCCCAGGCCGTGGGTCAGCAGATTGAACTTCTCCTCGCTCGGTGTCTGAGGATCTCGGATCGGTGGATGGGGCATCATCGTAGAAAACCTACCACACGGCTTTCCAGGAGCGCCAGGGTCATTCGTCCCCAGAGGGCTCCTTCACGCGCCTCCAGATAACTTACTCGGTAGGATTCACGATCCGTAAATCGACAAAGCGCCGAAAGCCACGGTCCGCCGTTGCGAAACGAGCGTCTTGCTCCAGCGCTAAGGCCGCTAGCCAAGCGTCCGATGTCTCATCTCCGACCAAGGCATGCCGTTCCATGAGATCGGCGAAGAAATTCGGGTGCCTCGGCCCAGGAGAGATTCGAAAAACGTGGGGCCTTGCCAAAAGAGCCTCAAGAAACGACCAGGTCTGATCCCAAGGAGCCGCGGTATGGGACCGAGGGGTTTAGTGCTCAAGCGCAAGAAGGCTAGCTCCGAGATGACGGGTACTCCTACACTGTCGCGCGCAACCGTTCGGATAAGCCAATCTCTGACTCGCTCATGCTGAGGTAACTCCTTGCGGAAGGCGTAAATCAGAACGTTGGCATCAAGCAGAATCACCGAAAGATACGCCAGCTATCTCTCACCACGGAGGTCGGCAATGGCATTCTCGTCTCGCTGCGAGTCCGCCTGGCGCAAGGCTTCGATGAGATCGAAATCCTTCGGCACGGTGGGGCCAGCGCTGAAGGCGGGTAGCGACCAGGGGGCTTCGACGACAGAAGTATGCTGCAAACGAAAGCGGAGTGCCTCTTCAATGAAATGGGTAAGGGTAACTCCCTCCTCCGCAGCACGAGTCTTGGCTTTACGATAAATCTCGTCGTTGATTCGTAGCGTGGTCTGCATACCAAAAGTATAGCAAATCTGGCAAATCTTTCATTCCTCCCCAGAGGACTCCTTCGCGCGCCTCCAGGGACAGCCGGGGTCTCGCAGCAAGAGACCCAGCATGGCGATCAGAGTTAGCGCGACTCCGAATTTGGCCAGGCCATGGAAGAACTCTCCGATCTCGACACTTTTGTGCAGAAGATGCATCTTGCCGAACAAGTAGTTCCAGTCGTGCCCCTCGCTCGGATCGGCGCCGAACATCGGTAGCAACAAGAAACGCGCGTCTTTCATGTAGATAGCCATCTGCTGCATCGAGCCGAAAAACCACAACATCGGCACGCAGGCTGAAAACGGCTCCTTGCGTTTGAAGAGAAAGTAGAGGGCGAAGCCCAGCGGCATCCCGAGTTGAACAATCGTTCCGCCGGCCACCATGAGAGTGTGCGGCACGAACGGCATGAGAAAATAGTGTCCCGCCTCGTGAAAAGGCAAGATGGCGTACTCGAAAATGCCGTAGACCGAAGACTGGGTGAAATAGGGACGACAGATAATAAGAGCCAGGAAAAATACGGCACATTTTCCGTAGAAAGCGGCTCCGGTTTCCATTCTTGCCACCTGCTGAATCTCGAGATCGGTGGCGGTGGTAAGCTCCGGTTGGGCATGAAGATCGGCCTCACACTGATAGCAACGCGCATCGGCGGCGCGATTGCTGGAACCGCACCTCCGGCATTTGAGAAAACTTGCCATGTCCCACATCCTTTCGAGACGGGTGCCGAGAAATCTTTGGCTCAGAGACAAGTCGGATCCCGCTTGTTTGAGCGGGATCGCGGAGTGCTCTGCCGGCCCTTAAGAACGGTAAATCCTTCCAGGAATACGATGTTACAGCTGAAACCGGTAGCCTATGGAACTTACATGGGAATCCCAACACACCGAGAGGTTGCGCTCGGCCAGAGTCGGATGGGACTGTTGCGAAGTGGGAGCGCCATGCTTTCCCCCCGAGTGGACAACGGAGCCGGAGGACCTCGATCTTCTTCGACTAGCCTGCGCTCACGGAGAGTGCGCCCCTGGGATTTACGACTATCGACGCCCTCCCTCGGACCATGAGTACTCCTTCTACGTCGAAGAGCTCGAAGGAGCAATCCGTTTTGCCTTCACCGAGCAGCACCGTGCGCTGCTCAAGCACATGAGTTGGGAGATGTCGGATCCCTATTTTGGGGAAGAGGTGCCGGGTTGCGATCCCAAACGCCCCTATGGAAACTTCACCTTCTACCAACTGGAGATGGCTCTACACCTGGGACTGATCCCCGCGGTGAAACCTGAAGAGGAAGACCCGATGACGCCTGAGATGGTGGAGGCGATGACGCGACTTCACCAAGAGATGCAGCCGGCGCTGGAGGTCTTTCTCCACAATTTCACCATCCCCCAAGGCCGGAGGTTCACCGGCGACAAGTGGGGCAACCGGGAACCGATGGACTAGCATTCCCTACAAGGTGGTAGCGGGTCTAATGCCGTGAGCGACGAAGGGAAGTCGTTATGCCTATTCTCGACTATCGAAAGTATCAACATATCGTGGTGTTGACGGGCGCCGGGATGTCGGTCGGGTCAGGATTGCCGACCTACCGAGGAAAGAACGGGCTATGGAAAGACGGTGAGGTCAACCCTTTGGCGACAGCCGACGGAATCCGGCGCGACCTGATGGCCTGCTGGGAGATGTTTCTCCCTTTGCGAGCCGGAGCCAACGAGGTCCGACCCAATGAAGGGCACCGCGCTCTAGCCGCCTTCGAAGCCTCGCTTTCGGCGGAGCAGAACTTCACCCTCATCACTCAAAACGTGGACGGCCTGCACTCGCGGGCCGGTAGCCGCAACCTGGTCGAGCTGCACGGCAACATTCTGCGCTCGCGCTGCAACGACGAGAACTGTCAAAGCGTTCCGATCGAGGATCCGAGAGACTATCCGGGACTTTGCACGACCTGTGGAGGCCGATTGCGGCCGGACATCGTGCTGTTCGGAGAGCAGATTCCGCTCGATGCCTCCTGGGCGATGAAGATGGCGATGCGCGAGGTCGACCTCTTCCTCGCTATCGGAACCTCCGGCACCGTCCTTCCCGCCGCGATGATGGTCGACTATGCTAATTTTAACGGCGCCACGACGGTGGAGTTCAATCTCGAGCCGTCCGGCAACTTCGGCCACTTCGTGCCGGGCCCCGCCGAACAGACCTTACCCCAAGAGTTGGGGCTTAAGGAACCAGCCTCTTGAGTCGATTCTCTCAAGGTACCAATGTTTTAAGATAGGTCTGGAAAACATCGAGTCCGTCGGGCACGATCTCGACGGTCTGGCTCCAGCGGACGACCTCTTCAAAGTCCATCCAGTCCCCCCACACAATCTCCTCGGGTTGCCAGCGGATCGGTCCGTCCCAGGTGACTTCGAAAAGCTGAATGAAGCTGCGATTCTTCGGCCCGTCGTAGAGATGCTCTAGGACAAAGCGCAAGTCGTCGCTCTCCACTCCGAGCTCTTCTCGAACCTCACGGCGGGCGGCCGGAAGATACTCCTCACCGGCTTCCACCGCGCCTCCCACCATCATGTCGTACATCGAGGGAAAGAGGTCCTTAGTCGAGGTTCGCTGGTGAACGTAAAGCTGACCTCGAGAATTCCAGCACAAGATCCCGACGCCGCGGTGAAGAAGATTGCGGGCCCGCACCTCTCGACGGGGAGCCTTACCGATGCGCTGATTGTTCTCGTCGACTAAGTCGAGAAACTCCTCGACCTTACTCATCACTTTCGACCCGCTCGGGTCGATCTTTGCGAAGCTCCTCATCCGTCGGAAGCGGTTGGCCCGTGTAGGCGTGCAGAAAAGCCTCACACAAAAGCTCGCTATTGGTGGCGTGACGCAGATTGTTGACCTGGCGTCGCGTACGCTCATCGGTCAGGATCTTCAAGACCTTCACCGGAATGGAGACCGTGATCTTCTTGACCTTGGCATTCTTTTCACCGTGATTGACGTAGGGGCTGATGTACTGCCCGTCCCATTCGACGCTCATACTGAAGTGTTCTCGGCCGCCACGAGGATTCTCCTTGTCGCGATCGACCTAGCGCTATCGCCCAACAGACGCTCCCGCGGCCAGGAAGGCGAGGGCTATGGCGAAGAGCAGTAGACGGAGGCTAAGGGGGGGCTGTCCGCCCTCCCACCGCTCGGCGCGCCGGCTGATGAGAAACATGAGGGCGACGAGAGCAAACATCGCGAGCACGAAGCCGAATGCGGAGAAGTCTTTGAACTCTCTCTCCTTGCCACTGCTAACGGCCTCACCAACGGCGGCGGCGAAACGGGCTTCGTCGCCGGGTAGAATCAGACAGGGGGTCCGGCCCGGTACCAGCCGACCGGACTCGTCCACGCAGGCCAAGACGGTAATCTGTTGACCCTCGGCGAGAAGATATTCGCTGAGCTGATAGGAGAGCCCGTCTCGACCACGGTAACTGTTGTCCGGCAAATAGCTAGGAATTGATGAGGCCGGGAAGTTCGCCTCAATTTCGGGACTGCCTTGGTCCATCCATAGCTCAAGGTCGGTGCGTTGGAGGTCGAGGTCGAACACCTTGTCTTTCCAGTGAAATTGGAGATCGTTCACTTGCCCCGTCGCGAGAGGGAGCTGGGTCTCGGTGAGGTCCCCGTCGGACGTTGCTTCCCTGACCACCACTTTCACGGCGTAAGCCAGGCACTCGCTCTCGGAATGCGCGCTTTTCACCCGACTTCCGGCCGGAGACATCAGTGTCCCCGTCAGAAGACATCCCTCTTGGCTTGGCTGACGAGAGACCTGTTCCATCTGTTCTTGCAGCCCGGACAACCATACTCGATCGTTGTGGGATTGTAGCGCGAAGTAGCCCACCACGGGAAAAAAAATCAGAGCCATCAGGCCGAAGAAGGCTATAGTCTTTTTCTCGTCTGTTCTGTCCATCGAGTCCATTTCTCGTTTCCGACAGGACCACCTTGGCGCCATCCCCCCTCTCCCGAATCGCGGGAGATTCTTCCTGCGATCTGGGAAACTTGCGCCTTGCGCCATCCCCCTCTCTCGAATCACGGGAGATTCTTCCTGCGATCCGGGAAACTTGCGCCTTGCGCCATCCCCTCTCCCGAATCGCGGGAGATTCTTCCTGCGATCCGGGAAACTCACGCCTTGGCGCCATCTCTTCTCTCCCGAATCGCGGGAGATTCTTCCTGCGATCCGGGAAACTTGCGCATTGCGCCATCCCCCTCTCTCGAATCACGGGAGATTCTTCCTGCGATCCGGGAAACTCACGTCTTGGCGCCATCCCCCTCTCTCGAATCGCGGGAGATTCTTCCTGCGATCCGGGAAACTCACGCCTTGGCGCCTGGCACCTCAACCCGAAGAAAAAGTAGACGTCTATACGTCTTGACGGCCAGACATCCAAGTCGTAGGATGTGAGCATCGCCTTTAGGCCTTTAGGAGGGACTTTCTAGTGGGACATCGTCATTTCGCGACCATCGCGGCTCGTCAGGGGATCGAGACGGACACTCAGCACGGGGCGGTGGTTCCGCCCATCTATCTTTCCACCAACTACACCTTCTCGGCCTACGGGGAAAAGCGCGAATACGACTACTGTAGAAGCGGTAACCCGACCCGCTCCACCCTGGCCGAGACTCTGGCTAGTCTCGAAGGTGGCTCAAGCGCCGTGGTTACCAACACCGGAATGTCCGCCGTGACGCTCGTGACCAGTCTGCTCGGCCCCGAAGACCTTTTGGTCGTGCCGCACGACTGCTACGGAGGCTGCTATCGCCTCTTCACCTCTTTAGCCAAAAAAGGTGCCTTCCAGCTGGCCGTGGTCGATCAGAACGATCCCAAGGCTCTCGACGAGGTGTTGGCTCGTCGCCCTCGACTGGTCTGGATCGAGACCCCCTCCAACCCGCTTCTGCGCCTAGTCGACGTGGCACAAGTGGCGGAAAAGGCCCGCGCGGTGGGCGCACTGGTGGTCGTCGACAACACCTTCCTCTCCCCCGTCCTGCAGAATCCGCTGGCTTTGGGCGCCGACATCGTGGTCCATTCCACCACCAAGTTCATCAACGGGCACAGCGACGTGGTGGCCGGCGCCGTGATCGCCAAGGACCTCACTTTGGGAGAAGAGTTGGCCTGGTGGGCCAACTGCCTGGGCGTGACCGGAGCCCCCTTCGACGCCTTCTTGACCTTGCGCGGCCTGCGCACTCTTCCCTTGCGGATGCGCCAGCATCAGGAGAACGCTCAGGCGGTGGTGGAGCTGTTGCACGGCCACCCGGCCGTCTCCAAGGTGAACTATCCTGGTTTGTCCTGCCATCCCGGCCACGAGATCGCGGCGCGCCAGCAGAAAGGCTTCGGCGCGATGCTCAGCTTCGAGCTGCGCGGAGGAGAAGAGACGGTGAAGGCTTTTCTCTCGCGCCTGGAGCTTTTCAGTCTGGCTGAAAGTCTCGGCGGAGTGGAGAGCCTGGTCGCTCATCCGGCCTCTATGACCCACGCCGCCATGAGTCCCGAGGCCCGTCAGACCGCGGGGATCACCGATTCGTTGGTTCGTCTGGCGGTGGGGATCGAAGATCCGCGCGACCTGGTCGAGGACCTCAGTCAGGCTTTGTCCTGGGCCGCTCAGTCCACCTTCACCGCGGTGAATGGACGCGCCTCCGCTCCCACTTCCGTGACTCTACCGGTGGCCAAGACCGGCTAGAAGCTCTTCCAGCTCCTCATCGGTGAGTCCGTAGGTCGCCAGATCGTAGCTGCCGTCGGCGTTGGGCTCGAGACCCTCGTGGTGCAGCCGCTCGGCCTGCTCGGTCATCGGGTCTCGGTCGGAGAAAGGATCGCTTCGATAGCTGATGCCGCCGTTGCGGTTGACCACTCGATGCCAGGGGACGTCCCGGTCCTCGGGGCCCAACGCGCTCATCACTCCACCCACGATGCGCGAGGCTCTGGGCCGGCCCAAGGCTCGCGCCACTTGCCCGTAGCTGACCAACCGGCCCTCGGGGACCTGGCGGACCAGGGCTATCACTTGTCGCGGAAAAGTGGTCACGCGAGAAGTCATACCCCGCGCACGCAGGCATATATACCTGCTCTTTCTTCTCTTTCTCGCGAGAAGATCAAAAAATTCTGGATTTCTGTTCCGAGTTCTCTGGGTTTCTGTCCAAAATATTCTGGGTTTCTGTCCCGAATTCTCTTCCCCCGCCCCTCGGATCCAGGCGGAGGTTAGCCCTCTCGGCCCGCGAAGCCAGGCCGCATGAACTGGGTGGACGCAGGAAACGGATACGCGCTGGCCTTCGATGGGGGGAAGCTTGTCTGTCGCAACGCCAAGGGTAAGGTCCTCGCTTCCGTCCCCAAGGCGGCCCGAGAGTCCGACCTCGGTGAGCAGCTCACGGAGCTCAAAAGCTGGATGGCGGTGCACGCGGCCGAGTGCAAGGCCACCGTGGAGCGCTGGATGTTGCGAAGCCTGCCCATCCCCAGCGCCACCATCACCCACCTCTGGCCCGACCCCGACTGGCGCGCTCCACTTTTGAACCTCTTGGTCCAACTTGGAGACGAGTATGGCTTTCTGCGCGAGGTCGGAGAGCGTGGTCTGGGCCTCGTCGATAGCGACGGTGAGAGCTTCTGGAGGACACCCGAAAACGTGACCATCCCCCATCCCATCCTGCTCCCCAACCTCGACGAACAGCGAGAAGTGCTCACCGATCTCGGTCTCACGCAGAGCACCGTCCAACTTTTCCGCGAATCCTGGCCACTTCCTCAAGAAGACACTTCCCAGGTCACGGAGTTTTCCGGAGGGCAGTTCGCCCAGACCTTGCACGCCCAGGGGCGTGCCCGCCATCAAGGATATCCCGTGCGCGGCGGCTACGCCTGTTGCAGCGTCTATCACGCCGGCCAGGTGGTGGAGGCGCGCTACTGGATCGGCTCCGGCTCGCCCGAGGAGCCCACGGAAACAGGAGAGCTGCTCTGGGTGGACAGCAAAGAAAAACAGCTCTCCGCCTTCACCGCCGGCCCGGTGGCCTATTCCGAGGGGATGAGAATGGCAAGTCTCATCTACGCGGGACGCCAAGTCGAAAAGACGGAGGAGCCATGAATCTTCTCGAGTTAGCCCAAGCCGGCGCCATCCTTAGCCAAGGCGATTCCAAACTTGACAGCGTCTCGGCCCGCCAATATCAGCACCCCGCTCTAGGCGAGCGACCTGTCGTTCGACTGGTCGGCGACACCCTGGGAGCGGCCGAGGACCTCACTCTAGAATTTCACGGCTTCCACCTGGCCAAGGCCGAGAAGGTCGGTTATCAACTGCGCAAGGGTCTGGGTTTCCCCGGCTGGGCTCTGGTCAACGATCCCGAGCACGCCGCCTTCGCGCTGGAAGTGGTCAAACAGTTCCGAGCCCAAGCCAAGTTGGCCCGTTCACGTCCGGGCGCGGCCAAGGAGGGCTTCGACGAGATCGCCGGACGACTGGGTCGAAGCGTGCCTCACTTTCTCCCCTCCTTCTACGAAGAGGCGGGACGAGTCTTCTTAGAGCACGGCAACGCCACCATGGCCACCACCATGTTCGGGAAAGCCCGCCAGGCGGAGAGGGTCCACGCCCTCAAGGTCGATGAAAGTCTGCGTCGAGAGTCCTTTCTAGAGTTCGCGCTAGCCGGAGCGGTCAGCATCAAAACGCTCACCGAGTACTCCAAAGAGCTCTCCAGCGAGCACAATCCCGAAGAAGCCTATCACCACTTCCGGGAGTTGTGCCTTCGTCGCACCCTGGGTGGAATGCCGCCCTGGTCGAGCATGCTCAAAGAGCTCAAGCGGCTGGCCAAGGCGGCCGGAAAAGAGGTCAAGCGCGAGGAGCGAACACTGCTCGACGAGATCCTGACGGCCCCGGCCGTCTCCCGCGCTCCCATCGAGTTCTGGTCCTCGGCCAAGGAGACCATCGGACGGATGTGCCAGGAGCAACCCGAGCTCCGCAAAACCCTGTTGCATTTAGTTCCCAACTTTTCCGGCGACCGGCTCAAGCAGGGCGGCGCCTGGCTCGACCTGCTCGACGAGTGGGAAGCCTCGAAGCTGCTGGAGACAGAGCCCGGCGGCGCTCGCTGGTTCTCTCGCATGCTGGGACACTTCTATCATTGGTCGAGCGTCACGCCCAATCCTGACCAGATGTTCTCCTTGATTCGGCGCGCCGCACCTCGGATGGCCTCGGAGAACGAGCCCGTCGTGGTGCGAGACCTGTGGCGAGCCGACCTCGATCTCATCGAGCTGCTCCTTTCTTTGAAGGTCCCGATTAAAGTCGAGAACAGCTACTCTTATGCCGTCTTCAACCTTCCCTACTGGGCCAAGGGCTGCGGGGGCGAACGGCCCAAAGACCCGATCCACCTGAGCCAGAACGAAGCGCTTCGTCCGTTCCTTCTGTCCTCAATCGACCGCCACTACGGCAGCGAGCCCTTCGACAGCGTCTCCACCCCTATGCCGGGTTGGAAGGCCTTGAAAAAAATCTGGCTTGAGCAGCAGGTGGAAAAGCTTGAGCAAGGAGCCCTACCGACTCTTCGTGAGATCCTGGAGAACTGGGAGCAGAACGCCAAAGGGAGCATCCTGGCCGACTATCCCGAGCTTCGCCAACGCCTGCGAGGGCTGAAGCGGTCCACCGTCCTGGCCCGCACGCTGCGAGGATTCGTGCCCGACGAGCTGTGTTGGCCGGCCCTGGAGAAGGCGATCGCCGAACTGGGTGCCGAAACGGCCCAGGTCGACGGCATGTTTCCCTACGCCGTGGTCAGTAACGCGGTCCGCGTCATCGCGGTCGGGAGTCAGGGAGAGGTCGCTCGTCACGAGCTCAAGCTGCCCAGCGGAGCCAAACTGGAAGCCGCGGCCTATGTCGATGGAGAGTTCCTGCTTCGCTATCGGGACAGCTCCGGCTGGCGGGCGGTCTGGAGCGGCGGCAAGGAGTGCGAGGTCGGCTACTTCTACGGCGGGTTTCGAGCCCTTCGCTGCGCCGATATCCCCGGCCTCGGCCTGACCTACGGCGACCAGGCCGTCCGCGCGGGCGACTCCCAAATGGACAAGCTTCAAGCTAGCCGGTTGGTCTGTGACGGACAGACCTGTTGGAGAACGGAATGGTCCCAGGGAGAGACGGTTCTTCGAGAGTTCGACCCCCGGGCCGGTAATGCCGGACGTCGCTCCTGGCCCGGCTTCCTCGAGAGCTGGATCGACGCGGAGAGCCGACTCGAGGTCGGATCTTGCGAGCTTTTCCCCCTCCCCCCGGGGCTTAGCTCCTCGCTTCTGGGGGCCAAGGACGGTTTAGCCGGCTGGCGCCTTCGCCGGCGAGGCGAGGAGTGGGAAGGGGAGACGACCTCCGGCCAGAGCTATCGCGGGTCCCAGATAACCAACGGTATCTTGACCCTGGAGGGAGCCGAGCGGCAGATCCGCTCTTTCCATAACCAGGCGAGCTTAATCCAGGATGGGGTCACCGTTTGCGATTCGCGGACCACTCCGGAAGCTATCCTCTGGAAGCTCGAGCCCCATTGGTGGCATCTGTACCAGGCGCGCGAGCTAGAGGACAGTCGAGCCTTGCGCCAGGTTTCCGATGCTCGGGCCGACACCGTCAGTTTTAAAAACCCGGTGCTGCGAAAATCTCACCAGAAGCTGGTTCAAGATTCCCAAGAGCTCTTCCAACGTCTGGAGTCTTTTCTGGGCGAACCGGAAAAGGCCGGCCTCCCCTCGGTCAAAGGCGAGCAGGTCAAAGAGCTGGCGGCTTCCTTCTCACTGCAGGTTCACGGCAACCACAGTCTCAGTGACGAGGCGAAAGCCTTCTCCGCGCTCCTACCCACCGAGGCGACCTCTCCGGGACTCTTAGGTAAGCTCGTGGGTTTGATATCCGGAGCTAATTCGGGCGCGGCGGCTCCACTGCCCGAGCCGGGTCCATTTCCTTTCATCCAAGCTTGCGCCGGGCAGCTGGGGGCCTTGGCCTGGCGGTTGGTCGCGCCTTTTTCCGATTCGAAAGAGCGACAGTCGGGGCTGGACTTACTTCAATGGTGGGCGAGCTCCCCACTGGTCCGAGAGCCTCAGAAGTTCCGTCGCCTCCAAGTCAAACTCCCCAATGATTCTCACTTCCTGGCTCTAGCCCAAGGCTCTAGTCGCTACCTACTTGCGCCCCTCTTTCACGGCCAACAGTCCCATCTGGGCTTTGAGGCTACCAGCGACGGGAAGTTTCGTTTGCCCAAAGGAGCCACTCTCGAGTGGTCCGAGCCGTGCTCGCAGGGCTGGGATACCCCCGATCGGATTGCGGCTTTCGTGGAAGCCGCGCAATCTCGCGGCGCCATTCCCTGGAATTCCGAGCACCCCAAACGGCTCTCCGAGATCACCGGCCTCTCCTATGCCGAGAGCTGTCTGCTCTGGGCCGGCTTCCCCTATTTTCAGTCCTGGCAGAGCACTTTTCTTCCCAACGAGGTGCGAGAGACGATGGGCCTTAAGCCCGCCGAGGCGAAGGTGGCTCGAGACAACCTCCGTCTCTCCTCGGAACAGAGACTGAGTCTTTTCAGTCAAGCCATGCCCGCCGATCCGGTCCGGCTTTGGAGCGACACCGCGGCTTGTGTGGAACGCCTCGGCGAGAGCTGGAACAAGTTGATGGGCGCCCGTCTGTCGGTGAGCCCCGAGGTTCTCAAGGCCCTCAGCGGCCTGAGCTACCTCAAACCTTCGGAGTTCTTGACCGCCTTCGCCGACCCGGCCAACAGTATGTTCAACAAAGACGGCCGCTCGGAGACGACCGGCTGGAATGTCCAAATCGAACCCGCCGACAGCTTTCAGCAGTCTCACCTGCGGCTGTCGCTGAGCTATCTCGCCTACTTCTTCGAGTACCTTCCGGTGGGAGACCCGCTGCGGCAGACCTCGGTCAAGGCATGGCCCTTCATCGCCGAACGGCTGAAAAATCCGAACCTGCTCTTTTACGCCTGCTCGCTAGACGATAGCGATCCGAAAAGCCTCGAACCTTGGAGATCGATTCTGGGCGGCAACGACAACGGCAAAGTCATGATGGAGACCGATCAGTGGGGTCGCACCAGCTTCTACTACCGGCCGGCCCAAACAGAGCCCGACGATCCGATCATGAAGGCGCTCGCCGCCCAACGAGGCGCTTCCGACTGGGAGGTCCTGCGAGCCGTGACAACTCTGGAGTTCGCGAATTTCCTCGAGCGTTTTCAGACCACACCGGTGCCCTCGGGCGGCTACGAGAGCAACCCCCTGCTCTCCGACCCGGCACTGGTCCGAGAGGCTCAAGACCATCTCGGACTCTCCGAGCCTGAGGCGGTGCTGTACCTGCAAACCTTGACTCTACTGGAGCCGACCAGCAAGAATCTCCAGCTCTGGAACGGCTGGACCCCCGCGGCCTACAAAAAGGCGGCCGCGGCCTTGACTCAGCGCGGGCTCCTCTTGGAAGCCAAGCGTTCCCGGGCCGGACGCTCCCACTTCCTGCCCGGAGGGTGGCTGGAGCAGAAGGCGCCGCAGCTTCCCTTCGAGACCTGGAAAGCTCTCCTGTACGGAATCCCCACCCAGGCGGCGCGTCCCAACATGGGTCATATCCTCAACCTCACTCCGAGCCACCAGCTTTTTAGGAAAGCGTGGGAACGAGTTTTGGCCGGAGATGCTCCGGCTTACGAGGAGGTGCGAAAGTCGTGACCCCCCAGATCCCTCCGGCCGAACAGCTTCACGCCGAAGAGCTGGCCGCTCTGGCCAAAAAGGATAACGCCCCTAAGCCGCCCGGATGGAGGCTCTCTCCCGCTTCCGTGGTCAGCTTTCTCCAGAGCAAATTCGTCGGCGACCGGGCGCTTTTGGAACGCTGCGTGGTGACCCTGGCTGGCCAACGTGGGCTCCTTTTGGTAGGAGAGCCGGGAACGGCCAAGTCCATGCTCAGCGAGCTATTGGCCGCGGCCATCTCCGGTTCGAGCGAGCTGACCGTCCAGGGAACCGCCGGCACCACCGAGGAGCACCTCCGCTACGGCTGGAACTACGCCCTCTTGCTGGCTCAAGGGCCCCATCCCGAGGCCCTCGTCCCCTCTCCTCTGCTGTCGGCCATGCGGACGGGGGCTCTGGTCCGGGTGGAGGAGCTGACCCGCTGTCTGCCCGAGGTGCAGGATGCCCTGGTTTCGCTGATGTCGGATCGCCGGCTGTCGGTCCCCGAGCTCGGGCTTTCCGAATACGCCCGGCCCGGCTTTAACGTTATCGCCACGGCCAACCTGCGCGACAAAGGTGTCTCGGAGATGTCGTCGGCCCTCAAGCGGCGCTTCAATTTCGAAGTGGTCCATCCGATCGCCGATCTCAAGTCCGAGGTGGCCCTGGTCAAAAAGCAGGCCCTGGCCGCGGTGGGCTCGGTCAACGCCCCCTTTCAGCTCGACGACTCCATCCTGGAGACCCTGGTCACCGCCTTTCGCGATCTGCGCCAGGGGCAAAGCGTGGAAGGGTGGTCGGTGGAAAAGCCCGGCACCGTGCTGTCCACCGCCGAAGCCGTCGCGGTGGCCTCCTCCATCGCCTTGCAGGCGGCCTACTTTCAAAGCCAGCGCGACCCTCTCTCGCTTTTGCCCGGCTATCTCCTGGGAGCGGTCAGTAAAGACGACCTTAAGGATCGCGCGCGACTTTTGGCCTACTGGGACGGAGCGGTGCGAAAGCGGGCCGAAACCGGTGGACGAGTGTGGAAACGACTGCTCGAGCTTCGCTCCGTTTTGGAAGAGTGAGTCAAAATGGGGCGCAATCTTTGGATCGGTCAAAGCGATTTCTCGCGAGATTTCACGGTGCTGGTGTGGGACAATCTCCTCGATGTCCTACCGCCTCGACCTGAGCCGCCGACAAGCTCCTCGTTGAGAGCCTGGGTTCAAGAGATCCTCGCATGCGATCAGCTACCCATCATCTACCAGGTCTGGCGCCGGCGAAGTGACGGGTGGTGCCAATCCGACGTCGCTCACGCCTGGAAAGATGGGACTCCCCTGCAGATCGAGGGATGCTATGACCAACTCCTGGTGTCGCCTCTCGACTCCATGCCGGACCTCGACTACACACCCCCCGAGTGGAAAGGGGTGGAACATTTCGCCCAGTCGTTCTCTTCCACACCGCTCACCCTCCAGGCCGAGCCGTTGAAAGAGTTCTTCAAAGATGAACTGGAAAGACTTCTCGAGGCTCTCGAGTCCGACGAGCTCGAGTGGGGAATCCTCTTCTAACCGCAGGGCCGTCGATCTCAAGACACGAATTAAGGTGTTGTGGATAACATCGGTTCCATTTTCGAGCTCAGCGTGGAAGAGAAGCTCCAACTTGTCGAGGACCTGTGGGACGATCTTGGTACAAACCCGGATAGTATTCCCGTGCACCAGTGGCAAAAAGATGAGCTCGACGCGAGAAAGCACCGATTAGCCTCAGCTCCCACATCCGTCCTGGGATGGGATGAAGTGAAAGCTCATATCCGAAGTCGTCGTGCCATTTGAGGTCCTTTTCACAACAGAGGCGAAGGACGATCTCGCCGGGTCCTACCAATGGTACGAGCAACGTCGCCCGGGTCTAGGTGAGGAGTTTCTCACATGTTTTGAGGCAACTCTCAACGGCCTCACCAGGAGCCCCACGATGTATCCAAAGGTCTACAAAAACTTTCGCCGGGGAATAATCCGTCGGTTTCCCTATTCGATCTTCTACGAATTTGAATGGAAGCAGCGTGCTCGCTGACACCAGAGTTCTCGAGAAGCTGGCCAACTGCCGCCGTCCGTATCTCCTCGGGGTGCGCCATCACTCTCCGGCCTGCGCGGTGCGGATGCCCCAGTGGCTGGAAGATTTCCAGCCCGAGGTGATTCTGCTCGAGCTTCCCCCGGAGTTCGCATCCTGGTTGCCCTGGCTTGCCCACCCCGAGACCAGAGCCCCGGTGGCGCTGGCCGGAGCCGACGCCGAGGACCGGCTCTTCTTCTACCCCTTCGCCGACTTCTCACCGGAGCTCGCGGCGGTGCGCTGGGCCTATCGCCACGGAGTCCCCGTCATTCCCTTCGACCTGGCGGCCGGGCTGACCGCGCCAGGCCCCCCTCGCCGACTCGAAGGAGGAGAAGCCGGGCGGATGCGGGCTCTGCGGCAAGCCCTCGAGGTGGAGGACTTCGAAGCGCTGTGGGCCGAGAAAGTGGAGGCGGCCGCCCCGGGAGCGACCCCCGAGGCGCTTCGCCGAGCCGCGCTCTTTTGCGGCTGGGTTCAGCGACTGGAGGAGGCGGCCGATGGAATCCGGGCCCGAGACCTGGCTCGAGAGACGGTGATGCGAAAGGCCCTGGCTCAACGAACCGAGTCGAGGATCGCCGCCGTGGTCGGAAGCTTCCACGCAGCCGCTCTCTTAGAAACTCCGGAGCTCTGGCAAGCGATGGAGGTGGAGGGAGAGCCCCTGGAGATCCGCACCTCCCTGGTCTCTTACAGCTTCGATCTCCTCGACAGCCGCTCGGGCTATCCCGCGGGCATTCGCGATCCGCGTTGGCAACAGGCGATCCTGGCCTCCAAGCTCGAGCCGGAGCCGATTCGTGACTCGCTGGCCGGCTTCGCCGTGGAGCTGTGCCGCGAGTTACGCCGCCAACACCATCCGGCGGGAAGCCCGGAAGCGCGAGAGGCGGTCAGGATGGCGCTGGAGCTTTCCAACCTGCGCGGACTTCCCGCGCCGGGTCGTCGAGAGTTCTTGGAATCGGTCCAGTCGTGCCTTGCCCAAGGGGAGCTTTTGGGGCGAGGGCGGGCCCTGGCCAAAGCGCTGGAGGAGGTTCTCGTAGGTCAAGAGCGAGGACGCCTGGCTCCAGGAACTCCTCAATCCGGCCTGCTCCCCCACACTTTGGAGCTCAAGGAGCGTCTGAAGTTGCCCGACGGGCCGGAGACGGTCCGCTGGGATCCTTTGCGCTCCCCCACCGACCGGAAGCGCCACGTGGCGCTGGTGCGATTGTCGCTGTGCGGGGTCCCCTACGGGGCCCATCAAGAGTCCGACGAGACGCTCACTGAGGTCTGGCGTCTGCACTGGGGACCCTCCTGCGAAGCGATGGTGGAGCTCGCGGGTCTTCGTGGAGTCACCTTGTCCCAGGCCGCCGGGGGGGCTCTCTCGGTCTCCAACCTTTCCCTGGTGGAGCGACTGAGCTGGGCCGCCGAGGCGGGACTGCCGGAGCTGGTGAGAAGATTTCTGGGCGAGCTGACCGAGGAGTTTTTGAGCACCGCCTCCCTGCCCGAAATCCTGGCCGCCTTGACCCTCCTGGGCCGTCTTGAGCGCGGCCACCTGCCGGGTATGCTGGGCCACCCCCTGGAAACACCCGACACCGCGCCCTTGATCGCCGCCGCCGTGCGCGCGGTGGATGGGCTGGTGGGCTCGGAAAGCCTCGAGGACGTGCGCTCCCTGGCCGAGCTTCTTCGTCTGGAGCTACCCGGACTACGCCTGCGCTGGGCCCTCCAGAGCATGCGGCGCGACGGCTCTCCCTTGATGCAGGGCGCGGCCGCGCTGGCCGAGGAGGCTCTGCACAGCGGACGCGCCCTGGGCCCGGCCCTGGACTCCTGGCTGCAAGGGCCGCCGGGCAAGGAGATGACCGACCGCCTGCGGGGCGCTTTGGTGATGGGAGGCACGCTGTGGCAGTCCTCTCCCGAGCTTGTCGAAGTCTTCAGCCGGGCCGTCGACGCTCTGGAGGACCAGCCGTTCCTACACCGCGTCGCCTCCTTGCGGGCCGGATTCGAGGTCTTGAGCGCGGCCGATCGAGGCCGCTTCCTGGAATCGCTGGGAGCGGCCGAGCGGCCCCTTCCTCTTCCGGGCGAGCTGATGGCAAAGCTTGTCCTAGCCGATCGACAGGGGCGGGAAGCCGTCTTGACTCTGGGCTTGCCTCTCCCTTCCAGCTCCTCCCCGCCGGATGTCTCGCCAAAAGCCGAGAGGCCTGAGTCTCCTCACGAGATTCCCCTGGCGGACCGTTTTCGCCTGATCCTGGGCCGGCCGGGCAGTCGCTCGAACCTGGCCCAACGCGCCGCGCGCGCTTTGGAGGAGCTGTACGGAAGAGGTCACGGAGAGGGCTCGCGTCGCCCGACCGGAGGAGGCGCGGGGAGTGAGGAGCCTTTCCCCTCGGCCCTGGAATGGGCTCAGGAGCTAGAGGAGCTGTTCGGCCTCCCGGTTCGACAAGAGGTGCTGGGGAAAGCCGCGGAAGGGGGCCGAGCCTCCGCCCTACTCGCTCTCGATCCCGCCACGGTCATCCCCTCGGTCGAGCTTTTGCAGCAGTCGCTGGCTCTGGTGGGTGGGCTACCCGAGCAGCAGAGAGCGGCCTTACGCCCTCTGGTCGCGAAAGTGGTGGAACAGCTGACGGCCGAACTCGCCACCGGGATTCGGCCGGCTCTTCGCGGACTCTCCTCCCCTCGCCCCACCCGCCGCCCTACCGGACGACTGGACCTGGCCCGCACGGTGGCGGCCAATCTCAAGACCGCGCGGCCCGACCCTTGGCGCATCGTGCCGGAGAAGCTCTACTTCCGCTCGCGTCAGAAGCGGGCGCTGGATTGGCGCCTGGTGTTGGTGGTGGACGTCTCGGGCTCGATGGAGCCCTCGATCATTTACAGCGCTCTGATGGCGGCCATCTTGGCCGGTGTCCCCGCGCTTTCGGTTCACTTCGTGGTCTTTTCCACCAAGGTGATCGACTTCTCCGAACGGGTCGACGACCCCCTGGCTCTGCTGTTGGAAGTCAGGGTCGGAGGCGGCACCAACATCGCTCCGGCCTTACGCTACGCGCGCGGTCTGTTGACCACGCCGTCGCGCGGCATGGTCGTCTTGCTCAGCGACTTCGAGGACTTCGGACCTCTCTCGGGCCTTCTGGCCGAGGTGCGCGCCCTGGCCGAATCGGGCGCCCGCCCTCTGGGACTGGCCGCTCTCTCCGACGATGGGAAGCCGCGCTTTAACGAAGCCGTGGCCTCCCAGGTGGTGGAGGCGGGCATGCCGGTGGCCGCGCTGACCCCTTTGGAACTGGCTCGCTGGGTGGGAGAGCAGATCCGGCGATGAAGGCCCTGGCTCACCTCCTCCCGGCCCTGGCCGAAACGATTTCTCCGCGCCTGCGCAAACGTCTTGACGGCGACCCGGGAATGGCCCGCTCTTGGGACTGGTCGAGGCCCGGCCAGGTGGTCACCCCCAACCAGGAGACGGTCACTCTGGAGCTTCACGACGGAGTTTTGCGCTCTCTCGAGGACTTGCGCTGCGGCTGTCTGATGGCGCCCGCTTGTCTGCACCGGCTGGCCGTTCTGTCGGCCTTGGAGCCGGTGCTCGAAGAGGGCGCTGCGAGCCCGACCGAGGAAGAGACGGCGGAGGAGCCCGCGGAAACGCTTTCGGAAAAACAGAGGGAAGCGGCCTCTCGGCTTTGGGAGAGCGGAGCGCGCCTGTTGGAGCGCGGTGCGAGTGGAGCGGGCGTGTTGGACCTCGCCGAGATTCAGCGGGCCGCCTTCGCTTGCAAGGAGCTGGGCCTGCATCGCGCCGGTTCCGCCGGAACACGAGTGGCTCGAGACCTGCGCGACCTGCGCTGCCACAGCCAAGCCTTCAGCTTGGACGGCCTGGCCGAGGACCTGCGCGAGCTTCTGCTGGTCGCCCACCGGCTGCGCCAGGGGGACGCCGGTTGGAAAGGAACCGCGCGACGCCGTTATGATCCGATCGGAAACTTGAAGCTCTTCGGTCTCTACAGCCGTCCTGTCATCACCACCAGCGGCTATGCCGGCTGTATCACCGTGCTGGGCGACGCCACAGGACGGCGCTACGAGATCTCTGACGTGATGCCGGGCGAGCCCTCGCGAGCGGTGGCCGTCTACGCCGAAGCGGGCAAGACACTGCCCGGTTTGACCGTGTCTCACCAAGAGCTCTCGGGCTTGGCGGTGCTGTTACAAAACGGGACGGCCTCGGCCGAGGGTCGGCTCGGCTCCGGCAGCGGGGTACGGGCGGCTCTGGCCGGTAAGAGCCGTTGGGAAGAGCAACTCGTGCTGGAGGCCAGTGTTCTTGGTCTGGAAGGGGACTCCGTTGTCGGTGAGAGCGCGGACGGCCCCTTTCGTATCGCGGCCATCGATCATCCGGCGCTTCCCACCCGGGACAACCTGGAGCTGTTGGCCCGCTGGCCCGAGCGCCCTTTGCGCCTGATGGGTGAACGGCACCCGACGCTCGAGCGCACCTTCCTGGTTCACGCCTTTGAAGCCGAGGTCGGACGTTTCAACCTGGCCCTGGACCGGTTGCGCCCCGCCTGCTTTCCCGATCTTTTGTCCCGCCCACGAAGGGTCAGCCTGAGCCCGCGGCACCTCCCCTTCGCCGACTTCTCCCGCCGCCTGCTGCGCCTGGTTCAAGGAGGGCGCTCCGTCGCGCTCCCCGACCCTGTCGCCATGACGGCCTGGAGTGAGCTGGGACTCTCCTGTGGCGATTTCTGGCTGGCGTTGGTGGAGGCGGCGATCCTGGGCTCGCGCGACCTGCGCGGGCTGTGGGTGCCCTCGCGAAGTGACGACTACGCCCTGGCCTGGCTCTCCGCCATGCAGTATCAGCAGAACGCCCGCTCCTGCTGGCTCGACGCGCTCTGGCAGAACTAGACTCCGCGCATGCTCCCAAAATTTTGGATTTCTGTCCCGAGTTCTCTGGATTTCTGTCCAAAGTATTCGGGATTTCTATCCCGAATTTTGGGAACATGCTCGCGAAAACGGCTTTCTCGCGTTCCATAGAAGATCCAAGAATTTTGGATAGGAATCCCGAAAACGCGAGAGGACAGAAGTTGGAAGAGAAGCAAAGCAGTGAGCATGAAACTTGGATTGGACCAGGATCTTACCAGCGATCCCGTGGAGCTGACTCAGAACGTTTCTAAGCTGTTCAAGCATCTGGGGAACTTTGACTGGAATCACGTCGAGGCGACGGAGTACAAGACGGATGACGGGTCCTTCAAGGGGGTCTCCCGCCGGGTGTTCGTGGGCGAGAAGGGAGAGTCTCCACTTTTTCACACCCGCTATTTCGAAGTCGCCGAGGGCGGATACACGACGCTCGAGCAGCACCTTCACGAACACGTGGTTATCGTGATGCGAGGTGAAGGGGTCGCGCTCGTAGGAGAGCGGAAAGTGAAGCTCGGCTTTGGTGACGTGCTCTACGTGGCGCCGGACGATGTGCACCAGCTCTCCAACAGTGGGCAGGAGCCGTTCGGATTTCTGTGCATCGTGAATGCCGAAAGAGATCGCCCGCGCCCGGTCAATCCGGACTGGTCCTCGGCCTGCGAATTCGAGTCGTAACCCGCGACGTGCGCTCGCTCTGAGCTGCGGCGCCCTTTCCCGAAAGAACGCGCCCTCCTTGACACGCGGCATGCGCCCTATCCGAGTCGAGGACCCCGCAACCCAGAGTTGAAAAAACCTAGATCCGCGCGGTGACGGGGACCCAGAGGACTTCGAAGGTGTCGACCGTGATGTCTTTCTTGGCCAGCCGAATCTCCGTCTCTTCGATGGCTTCCGCCTTCTTGGCGTATTCCGCGTCAAGCGTTGCTAGTTCGCTCTCGAGCTCGGCTTGCAAGGCCACGATGCTCTCCTGTAGCTTCTCCAGCTCACCCTCGGCTTGGGTGGTTCGGGTCGAGGCCTCGGTCGCCTGGCGCGACTTACTCAAGACGGAAGAAAACGACTTCTTTCTCTTGGTGAAAATGCTCAGCAGCATCTCGCCTGCCCCCCACAGCCCCTCCAGCTTCTTCCCCTTTTCCGACTGGGAAAGACGCGCCACCTTGTCCTGGGCCTTGGCCATCTGCCCCTCGACACGGTCGATCTTGGTCTGAAGCTTGGCCCGCAGCTTGGCCGCCGCCTCTTCTTCGAGGTCCTCCGACGCCTCCAGGCAGCGCTGGGCGAAATCCTCCCGCGACTCGTCCGGCTTACTGTGGAGCTTCACTTCCTTGTTCACGAAGCGGGTGGCGGACAAGGTCCGATACAGGTGATCTATCAGAGCCTTCTGAGCGGCCGCCAGCTCCTCCGTCTGGTCGAAAGCCTCCGGCAATTCCACGAAGCGCCCACCGTCGAGAGGTTTGTCCAGCAGATTCTCCGTCTCTAGAGGCACGTTGGCGAAAAGCTCCGTGGCGTCTTTCACCCCGTCCAAAGGGAAGGCGATGTAGTGATGCCGTTGGTGTAGCAAGAAGTTTTCTTTACTCTCGGAGAAGGCAAGCTTCAAGGTCGCCCGTAAGGCCGGCTTGTACAGCACCGTCCCGTCTCCCCGAGCCACCGCTTTGTGGGCCTCGAACACTCCGCCGTGGTGCGTCCCGAAGGCGTAGCGCGGGTCCAAAAAGGACTGGCCGAAACCCTTGGGAGCCGGAGGCGGAGCGGCTTTCTCCCCACTGGCGCTAGGGCTCGCCGCCGCGACCGGCGACGACTCCACGGGCGCGGGCGCCGCGCTGACGGGCAGGTTCTTCAACTCCTGCAGGGTCACCGGGCCGCGCAGGTAGCTCATGGCCCAGCGGGTCTTCAAGATGGTCGGGCGGTCGGCCCGCGCGCTTTTGAGCAAAAACGTCCGTGGCTGGAGCTTGGAGAACTCCGCGTCGAGCTCGGCCGGAGTCAACCCACCCGCCGCCGAGAGCAGTCCGTCCCGCACCCGCTCACGGTCCTGTTGGGTCTGCAGGCGCCCGATCATCCAGGTTCCCATGTTGGACATCGCCTTGTAATCGAGGTCCACCGGGTTCTGGGTGGCAAGACAGAGGCCGACGCCGACCGCGCGACTCTGCTTTAAGAGGGTCAAAATCGGGGGTTTGCTGGGCGGGTTGGCCGGATAAGGCGGCAGATACCCGGCCACCTCGTCGAAATAAACCAGAGCACGAAGCGCCGAGGAGCCGGACAGCCCACGCGACCAGGTCAGAACTTGATTCATCAGACGAGCGACAAAGAACTGACGCTCTTTTTCCCCCAGATGCGCGAGATAGAAGATGTTGACCGGAGTGCGTCCCTCCACGGGGCTCATCAGCGCGGCGATGTCGAGCACTTCTCCCTGCTTCCAAGTCGCGAAGCTGGGCGAGGCGACCAGGTTGTTGAGCTGCAGGGCGAGCTTCATGCGGTCGTCAGGAGAGAGGAAGCGGTCCACCGGAAACACGCCAACCTTGGAAAAAGGCGGATCCACCAGGTGGGTGATCAGATCTTCTAAGGAGAGCGCCGAGCCTTTGTCCCAGAAGTGAGACAGCACCGCGGTCAAGAGCACGTGACGAGGGTCTCGCACGGGGTCCACGTTCGCCTCCACTAAAGAGAGAAGGCCGCTGATGATACCGGTGGCAAGCTCGGCCTTGGCTTCCGGCTCGAGGTCGGCCGCCGGCGGCTGCAAATCTCCCAACATGTTGACCGGGCGGCCTACATTAGAGCCCGGAGTCAGCAGGCGGAGGTCCAGCTTGGACTTGAGCCGAGCGACATCCAAGGCGTTGAGGTCCCAGTCCGCCAGGCCCTTCTTCCACGACTCCGCCTTCTGTCCGGCAAGCGTCGCCTGGTCCACCCCGGCGCGGGCGGCTTCGGCCGGATCGGTCCACTGGCTAAAGTCGGCCGCCCCGAACTCGGGGAACAACAGAGCCAGATTCGGAAGATCGCCCTTCGGATCGATGGCGATAATGGGAATCCCCGCTTCCACGATCTCCTCGAGCATCGACAGGGCCAATCCAGTCTTTCCCGATCCCGTCATTCCGAGAATGACTCCGTGAGTGGTGAAGCTATCGGGATCGATCTCGACCCGCGCCTGGCTTTCCGCGTCTTTTCCTAAATACAGCGCTCTCGTCATGCTTAGACCTCCACTCCATCAAGGCGGTTCGCATGGCGAGAATGGCTTCCTTCCAAACCCGATCTGTCCGCGCGTTAACATGAAGTTCACAAGGCTTGGTTCCTTTTTAGGAGGCTCTTGCGTACTCACCCTTATCCTAAGATCAAGAACTTCCTCAAACGGGACCTTTGAAAGGAACAATCATTATGGGCATGGACGCTAGCAAATCAAGCAGCTCGAACAGTAGCACCCGAAGCTCGGACCGGTCGAGTACCAACAACAGCGCGAAATCTGCCTCCAACGCCAACGCTTCCAAGACTGGAACGACCGACAAGGCAGCCACCACGACTCAAGATGCCGGAGTGAAGACCGCCTCCCTCTCCGACAGCGCCACCGTGGGTAAGAAAGAGACGGCGCAAGAAGTCGCCAGCGCGCAGAACAAGGCGGATACCTTCGCCGGAGCTTGGGGAGCCTGCTCGACCGACGAAGCCAAGGCCAACGACATGAGTCGCTCCGTCGCCGGACTCGACGCCAAATCGTCCCTGGACTCGAAGACCTCGCTCGGCGATCAGGCTCAAAGCTCTTCCGTCGACCCGAAATCGGCCAACGCCGAATCCGCCGCCGCAACCCAAGCTGCCGAGGAAGCCCAGGCCGCCACTCAGACCCGCGCCGAGTACGAGGCCAAAGCCGAAGCCCTGGGGACCACCGACATGGCCAAAGGGATGAAGAACAACAAAGACAGCGTCAAAGCGCTGCAAAGCGAACTGCAGAGCAAGTTGGGCAAAGACGTCGGCGGAATCGACGGCAAGTTCGGACCGAAGACCGAAGCCGCGGTGAAAGAGTTCCAGGAGAAGAACGGACTCGATCCCACCGGGAAAGTGGACGAGAAGACTCGCGAGGCTCTGCTGGGCGACAAGCCGGCCAAGACCCGCGAGGAGTTGCAGGATGACGAGGCGGCCCGCCAGCAAGCAGCCACCCAGCCGAAGGAGAGCATGATCTTCGGAGACAAGATCTCAGCCGCCGATCAAGACAAGGTGCGGGAGGTCGCCAAGGAGCTCGGCACGACTCCCAACGACTTGATGGCCGTGATGGGCGTCGAGACGGGCGGAACCTTCGACCCGGCTCAAAAGGCCAAGGGAACCAAGAGCAAAGCGGTCGGCCTGATCCAGTTCACCAACACCGCCATCACCGACATGAACAAACGCCGAGCTAAGGAAGGATTGGCCCCGCTGAGCAAGGACCAGTTGACCAAGATGTCCTTCTCCGAGCAGATGGATCACGTCAAGGACTACCTGCAGGACACCCTCAACGCTCGCGGCTTCAAGGGCCCCGTGGGACGCGACGACCTCTACACCGCGGTGGTCGCTCCGGCGGCCCTGAACAAGTCCGATAACTCCTCGGTCTACAGCCGAGGCAGCAAAGCCTATTCTGCCAACAAGAGCCTAGATACCAATAGAGATGGGAAAATCACCCGGGCCGAGATCACCGCTCGAGTGGACAACTGGTACGACATGGGCATGAAGGCGATGGCGAACTGACGTTAAGCTATCGCGGGAACATCGCGAAATAGGGTTCCGCTTCACTCAAGACCCGTCCGAATGACGGTCGGGTCTTGAGCCGTTCCAGGTAGGCCAGGACGTGCGGATATTCCTCCCCCAACGGCATAACCTCATTGGCGTAAAACAGAGCCGGAGCCGCCGCGCAGTCCGCTAGACTAAAAACCCCACCCACAGCCCACCGGCGCTCATCCATATCGCGGTTCACCAAGCCACAGGCTAAGGCTAGCAGTTTGCGGGCCTCTTGAACTCCATAAGCATCCTTGTGATCGGCGGGGCGAATCCGATCGGCCACGATCTTCTGCATGGGTGTGTGAATGTAGTTGTCGTAGAAACGATCAGCCAACCGCACCTTGAGGGCCACGTCCGGTTCCGAGGAAATCAAGGGCGAAGTCCCCGGGAAGCGCTGATCCAGGTACTCTAAAATAATGGTGCTCTCGGGAATGGCGCGGTCGTCATCCTCCAAAACCGGCATCTTGGCGATCGGCCAGAGATCGGCGAATTTTTCACGAGAGTCAGGATCGCCCAGGTCCACGATGACCTTCTCGAAGTCGAGCTCTTTCTCATAAAGTCCGAGAAGCGCTTTCCAGCAGTAAGAGGACAGGGGATGGTAGTGCAAAGTCAGGGCCATCACGGGAGCTTAGTCCCGACCGTCTCCCTCTCCTATCCGGGCCGCCTAGCCAAAAAAATCAGGCTATTTATCCAAAAAAGCACATCCCGAGCACATCCTAGCCAAAAAAATCGGGATTCCTGTCCAAAAAACATGACTATTCAGAGGAGGTTGGCGCCGCTATCCTCGATCGTTTCCACGATGCGACGAATCGTGGCCTCGAGCTCCTTTCCCCAGGCCAACCTACGTGGCCAGGGCGCCCCCGGCAAGGGGGGAACCCAGGCCACGATGTCAAGCCCTGGGAAAGCTCGGGGAAAAAGAAAGTCCAGACCTCGATCCACTATCACCAAACGAGAGCTGCGACTTCGGGTGAGCTGGACCGCCGGAACGGAGCGAGGAGAACAGAGCAACTCCCCATTCCACCACAGTCGCAGAGGCGCGTGGCGGCACCTTCGGGCCAAAGGCTCCATCCGCTCGGAAAAAAACGGAGGAAGATCCAACCGGCCGGGGCCGAGAGCCGCGTCCACTCGATGAGCTCGAAGCAAAGACGCCGCGACTTCCCAACTGGGACCCAGTCGACCATCCCACTCCAGCCGAGGGGCGGGACCGCTTCGCACCCGAAACCTCTCGCAGCCTCCCTCCACCGCCGCGGCGAGAGTCAAAAGCGGAACGTCATAAAGTCGAAGAGCCGGTATGCCGGCGCGCTCTCCAGCCTGGAGATCGACCGAAAACCGCCCCTCCGACTCTGGAGTCCCCACTCTTTGTTGGGCCAACCACAGCTCCAGCGTCGCATTCGAGAGATCGCCCATGATCTCAAAGTATACGGAGAAGCTCTATCGAACATGAGGGGCATTTGACCCTCTCCAAAACCTCTCGCCGTCTCTACAATTCAACTATGGAAAGAATCTACAACCCCAACACACCACAATGGACGTTTTTCTCCTGGGCCTCGTTCGCCGTCGCCGGTCTGATGGTCTGGCTCGGACTGTGGCATCTTCCCGCCGACCTCTGGGTCAAGGGCTACCTCGCCATGGGGACACTCTTTTTGACCGGTTCGACCTTCACGCTCTCCAAAACCATGCGCGACAACGCCGAATTCGCCGACCGAAGCCGACTAGTCCGTGGCGAGGAACGACCTCTCTCGATGGTTGTCGGCCTCAAGGATTAATTAAGAAACTGTAACACAAGCTTAACATTTTTGTTACAAAACAGAGAGCAAGCTATTATCTGGCCAACGGTCTTACGGTAATCTCAGGACAACACCAAGAATACTCGAGGAGACCCATGATGACCGGAACTTTGCAAAAACAGACCTCGCAAGAGAACTTTCCCAAAGAATCCTACTCTAGCGAAATTCTGGACGCTCTTGACCGCGTTCTAGGGATGCACTAAGAAGTCGTCGCCTCGACATCTTCCAATCCGGGAGGTACGTCTCGCCGCTCTCGGATGTCTCGAAGCACGCGAATGAAAGCCGACCGGCGATAATCCTTCCCCTCATGGTCGTACAGGACCACGCGAAAGCCGTAGTGAACCCGGAAGGTATTCCAGGTTCCCGAAAGCTCGGCGGTTTCGGCTATGGGAAAATCAAATAGCCCGACAAACGGCATCTGCAACTCGGGATCAACCTCCACGTCCCTCACCTCCAGTGAGAGCACCTCCCGGTGGGAAAAAAACTTGTCGGTGGACTCGACGACGGCCGCGAGGCGAAAGGACAAGGAGCGAGGCAGCTGAGCGTTCTCGTTTTTCTTCTCCAAAAGTAAAGTCCCGGAGAGAGATTCCCCCGTCACCACCACCGTACTGTCCAGACGAGCGAGCAGCCGAATATCGGGATGTTCCACTTCCAGTTCCGAGGGCAGAGCCTGCAGATCTTCCTGAGTGGAAGGCAAGATCGTCACATGCAGTCGCTGGATCATCGAACGCTTCCAAAAACCTCTTTTGGCGATAGCCTTAACCGCGTATTCACACCGAACGTCGCGGGTCGCGAAAGTCGGTGGCGCCTCATCCGGAACGGTGAAACGAAACTCTCGGCGCGATAGTCCTCCGTCGGCTTTCAAGGACAACTTCTCGTCCACCACAGGCAAAATATAGCGTCGCGCGATATCGTTGGCGCCCAAGACCTCCTCACCGAAGAACACCACCTCGACCGACTCGACATCCGTCTCTGTCGTGGTGATCCAACCCACCAGTTCGTCCCCCGGTTGCAAAACCTGACGGTCGAGCTCGATCTCTAAACCACTTTGCATGAACCCGGAGCTTCCTGGCCAGCCACAGAAAACCCTCGGCGTCGGCCCGCGAAACGGTCTGTGGAGCGCCCAGCCACTCTCGTCACCAAACCGCTCTCTCGAGGCGCGGGCCCGACCCCGGGAATCACCAACCGGCCAGCAAGCCAGGATTCGAACATCTGCTTTTGGGCCAGGGGGAGGCGGCAAGTGTCCCTAACCCTACGTCGGAAGCGATCACGTAGGCTCTCCGGAACCCAACCGTTAGCTAGCATCGCAGCCAAGAACACCGCGGGCTCCTCTCGAGTGAAGGCGACTTCCTCGAGCACGGTCAGCATTTCCGGCCAACTGATCGGGTCCCAGACATTCGCCTGACCCAGCACCGCGAATTCGACAAAACTGTCCAGTTCATCCTGGTCGAAATGCCCACCGCGCGCCAGGATGGGCGCGACCAGGAGTCCTCCGATGGAGGGCTGCAACAAAGAACAACAAGCCTTGAAGATCGCATCTCCCTCAATCTCTTGACTGACTAGGAGCCGGCGTAAAAAACGATCGACAAAGACTTCGTCACGCAGTAGCGACCAATCTAAAGTCTCCGCACCCCATTCTTCGAGAAGGCGAAGAAACAGAGAGCACAAGCTCGGTTGGGTCCGAAATAGCTCCATGTTGAAAAATATTCCAAGAAGCCTTTGACTCCTCCGTGGGGAGCAAAATTTCCCACGAAGGCGGGAAGGGCATGAACGTCACCGAACCGGCATTCCGGTGAAAGTTCTCTGCCTCACGACCTCCCGTTCCCAATTGGAGAGCCTCGTCCCGGTGCTTCGGCAGTTGTACTTTGGGGGACAGACCGATGGACTGCTCCTGGTCAACTCGGAGTCGGAGTTTGGCTACCGAGCCAACCCCTGGGTCACTCGTCGACTCTCCGAGTATGGAACGGGAGGCCTCGGCGAGGATTCCAGACCAGAGGAGCTGGCATTGCTGGCTCGCCGGGCTGTCCTACAGGAGCGCCCCGAAGTGGTGCTTCTCCCCGGCGGGTCCACTTTAGAGTCACCGCTGTCTTCCACCCTCAAGGAGACCGGGATCGGACTGGTCCGCTGGGACGGTAGTCCAAATGGAGTGCCCAACTCTCTTTGGGTCGAGCTACGAAATGCGAGGGCTCAGTGTGTGGCCCGGCCCGCCAGAGGGCATGATCCCAAACTTCTGATGGAGGAGCATTGGACCCGGCTTCATCCCATCTTTGAAAATCTTCAGGGTCCTTGTCTTCTCCTCGGTAATCAGATTCTAGCCAAAGAGTGCCAAAGCCGCTTTCCCGAGCAAGAGTTTCACCTTCAGGCAACGGCGGACCGATACCCCCACGGTCTCTCTCTCTTCTCCTTGTCTTACCTGGAAAATACCGCCACCACTCTCGAACTTCTGCGCTCCCGTTGCAAACAGTCGCTCCTGCTCGAACCAGTGAACATTCACATGTCAGGCGCTCGCTACACACTGCGCTACGGAGACTACGACAACGAATTCGCCTTCACCGAGGCCGAGATGGATCTCAAAACGATCCTCGGAGAAAGCCAAACGACCGAAGTCTGGACCCATCGCAGCGGTCAAGCCGGAGAACATCCCTTGCCGCATGCCGACGGGCATTTTCCCCTTTTCGCCTCTCGCCTCGGAACCGCGTCGCCCCATTGGAACGAGCGGTTCCGACTCCCACCAGGAGAATCTTTGAAGATCGTCTTCGCCGACTCGGGGAACGTGGCCGGCTCGGTTCTCCACCACACCCGAGCGGTCAATAAGTTTACCGACAGTCAAGCCTGGGCCTTGACCCTGGCTCCCCATCCCTTGATCGGCGGCCAGACCAGCGACGAGCACACCTTTTTCCTGAGAGAGTCGGGAGGCCGTCCCACCACCGCGCAAGAGGAGATCCTGCGGAGCGCGGACATTTTTGTCTTTTTTGAAGATGACGACGAAACATCGCCGACCTGGCCGTTCCCTTTGCACGAATTGGTGGCGGACAAACCCGTCATGCACCTGTACATAGGATATCGTGTCCATCGCAAGTCCAGCAAACTCGAGCGGCACGGGCGTCGCATCCTGACCCCGCTTCCTCATCTCCTGAAGATGTACCCTCAAGCTCACTTCTACGCGGGATTTCCCCCCCAGGAGACGCTGGAGCTCCCTCTCGTCCCGCCGTTATCGGAAAAAGACGGTATCTGCCGAATCCTTCATACTCCCAGCGTCCCTCACTGGACCACCGCCCGATATCCTTACCACAAGGATACCGAGGCGTTCCTACAGGTCTCCCGCCAACTCAAAAAGCGCTTCGGAGAGCTGGTCGAATTCCATCAAGTAGGGGGGTGGTCGCAAAGTGAGGTCTTAGCCGCCCGCCAGGTCTGCGACATCACCTTCAATCAACTCAGGGGATTTCACGGCCTGAGTGGCGACGAGGCCATGCTGTTGGAACGCCCCTGCCTGCAGTCTTTCGACCGCTCCAACATCAATCGCCATCGCGAATACTGGGGATTGGAGGCCGATTTCCCCTGGGTGACGGTAAGCCATGAAACCTTCGCCGACGTTCTCGCCGAACTGATAGAAAACCCCGAACAACGAGCCGAAATCGGTTGCCGCTCACGGACTTTCATGCTGAAATATTTCAGCCCCCAGGAGGGAATCTTGCCCCTTCTGTTTCACTGTTACCAGGCAGTCATGGGTGGAGCTTTCCCGAGAACATGAGCGCCGCGGAAAACGGCAAACTTTCTCGCGTCCCCGTCAGAGCGGCCGTTGTGCCGTGCGCGGGGCTCGGTACTCGTATGCTGCCGTTAACCCGAGTCGTTCCCAAAGAGTTGCTGCCCCTGGGTCCCAAACCGCTGATCGAGCACGCCATGAGCGAACTCGGTGAGGCCGGTATCGAAAAAGTCATCATCGTTTTGCGCAAAGGCAAAGAGATGCTGCGCACTCACCTAGTGGACCCCTATCCCTTCCCTGAACGGGCCCACGTGCCGCGGGCCGTCCCCTCCAGCATCACCCTCGAGTTCGTGGAACAAGACGATCCCCGTGGCCTGGGTGACGCGCTGAAGATGGCCTTGCCCAATTTGGGAAAAGAGCCTTTCGTCATGCTCTTGCCCGATCAATTGTTGATGGGCACGCCCGGAGCAACGGCGCAGTTGGTTCGAGCCTACACGGGGCAGGACTCCCTCTCCTCACTGGTCAACGTCCCCAAGACAGAGACCGAGCATTTCGAGGGCTCCCGAGGCGTCACCGTGGAGGGCGAGGGGCCCTGCTATCAACTGACCGGCTTGCTCGGTGAGCAAGGGGTCCCAGGACTTTCCGATGGACGCTACTCCGTGCGCGCTTTCGGCCGGACCATCTTCAAAGCGACTTTTCTCGAGAGCATCGAGGAAGAGTCGGATGAATCGGAGTTTTCGCTGGCCTTCACCAAATACATGTCCAGCGGGCGCCACGACACTCTCCTGCTCGATGGTCGTCCCATCGATGTGGGGCGACGAATCTCTTATCAGTATTTCTGGAAAATCTGGGAATCGATCCTGACCGGAACCGCCTAAGCTTTCTACAGATGTCCCGTCTCGTTGTCCTCCAACCGTCTTTTTTGCCGTGGCTTGGGCATCTCGATCAATATGATTGGGCTGACGTGTTCGTGCTTTACGACGACACACAGTACGATAAACACGGCTGGCGAAATCGCAACCGCATCTTGTCCCCCAACGGGATCACCTGGCTGACCGTGCCGGTCAAGACCAAAGGGCAGGAGAAACCGCTCAACACCGAGGTAGAGATCAACAACAGTCAACCCTGGGCTAAAAAGATGATCTCCACGATATCCCAGAGCTACTCCAAAACGCCTTACTTCAAAGAACACTTCCCAGCTCTGGAAGCTGCCCTCCTAACCCCTTACGACAAGCTGGTGGATCTTAACCTGGCCACCTTCGGCTGGTTGACCAGAGCACTGGATATGCCCTGGAAAGTTCAGCGTTCTTCCGAGCTTGGAATCGACGGAAGGAAGACCGAGAGACTTGTCGCAATCTGCCAAAAATTCAAGGCCACCGAGTACCTAACCGGCGACGCCGCTAGAGACTATCTCGAGGAAGACAAGTTCCAAGAGCTCGGCGTCACGGTGCGTTGGCACAACTACGATCATCCGGTCTACGAACAAGGCCGTGGCGAGTTCGTGCCATACCTCTCGGTGGTCGATCTGCTTTTTCGGCATGGCCCGCGAAGTCGCGAAATCCTTCGAAAAAGCCAATAACGAGGTGTTCGATGAAAACGATTCTGGTGACCGGCGGCGCCGGCTTTATCGGTAGCAACTTTGTTCGCTATATCTTAGACAAGTATCCCAACTACAGGGTCGTCGTCTTAGACATCCTGACCTACGCGGGCAACACCGACAATCTGCCCAAGGACATGCTGGCCCAACAGAATCAGCCGGACGCCCGATTGACCTTCTGGTACGGCAACGTCTGCAACGCCGACCTGGTCAACACCCTGATGGCCGAATCCGACATGGTGGTTCACTTCGCGGCCGAAAGCCACGTCACGCGTTCCATCTACGACAATAAAGTCTTCTTTGAAACCGACGTGCTGGGGACCCAGGTGATCGCCAACTCCGTTCTCAACCACCGCGATCGCATCGAGCGCTTCATCCATATCTCCACCTCCGAGGTTTACGGGACAGCCGAGGGCGAGGTGATGGACGAGGAGCACATCCTCAATCCTATGAGCCCCTACGCCTCGGCCAAGTGTGGCGCCGACCGACTGGTTTACTCTTACTGGGCCACCTACGACATTCCGGCTGTCATCATTCGCCCCTTCAACAACTACGGACCCAATCAGCACCTGGAGAAAGCCGTTCCGCGCTTCATCACCTCGGCACTTCTGGGCGAGCCGATGACGGTGCACGGGCAGGGCCAGGCCGAGCGCGACTGGCTCTATGTGGGAGATCACTGCGAAGCCTTGGATAAGGTCCTGCACGTGGACATCAACAAGGTCAAAGGTCAGGTCATCAACCTGGGCTCCGGCGTTTCCACCTCGGTGCACGACATCGCCAAAAAAGTCAAGGAGTTGACCAACGCGAGCTCCGAAATCATTTTCGTGGGAGATCGCCCTGGCCAGGTGGTACGCCACACCTCCAGCACTCAGAAAGCCAAGGATCTCTTGGGCTGGGAGGCTGCGACTTCGTTCGACGACGGTCTGAGCAAGACCATCCAGTGGTACAAAGACAATCCGAAATGGTGGGAGAAGTCGCTCTGGCTACGCCAGGTTCCGATCCGCACCGCGGCCGGAAAAGTCGAGTTCCACTAATGGAGATGGCGACCAAGGCACCCAGGGTCCGCGAAACCTTCCTCCCCTTCTACCGAGCCTACGTCGACGATGCGGAGAAGGCTGAGGTCATGCACAGCCTTGATTCCGGCTGGCTGACCACCGGTCCCAAAACCAAGCAGTTCGAGGCCGACTTCGCCGCCTACACCGGACAAGCTCACGCCGTGGCACTCAACTCCTGCACCGCCGCGCTGCACATCTCCATGGTCGCGGCCGGGATCGGTGATTGTGATGGTGATGAGGTGATCACTCCCAGCCTGACTTTTCCCTCAGCCGTCAACGAGATGGTGCACGAACGAATAAAGCCGGTCTTGGTCGACATCGAGCCCGACACTCTGAACATGGACGTGGAGTTGGTGGAGTCGCTCATCACCGAGCGAACCAAGGCCATCATCCCCGTTCACTTCTCCGGCCATCCGGTGGAACAGGATAAACTGCGCGCCATCGCCGACAAGCACAACTTATTGGTCTTAGGCGACGCCGCCCACGCCACCGAGTCCCGCTTTCGCGGCCGCCACGTGTCGCAATGGGAAGACGCTACATCCTACTCTTTTTATGCTACCAAGAACCTCTCCACCGGAGAGGGCGGCATGCTGACTACCAACAGCGACGCCATCGCCGACCAGGCCAGACTCCTGTCGCTGCACGGGATGAGCCGGGACGCCTGGAAACGCTACACCGAGTCGGGCTACAAGCACTGGGACATCGTCACCCCAGGCTACAAGTACAACATGACGGACCTTGCCGCCAGCTTGGGCCTGCATCAACTCAAGAAGTTGCCCAGCTTCACCGTCAAACGCAAAGAGCTCTCGGAATATTACGACCGCGCCTTCGCCGATCTTTCGGATTACGTGGTCCCTCTCAAAGTTAGAGAACACGTCGAAAGTGCCTACCATCTGTATGTTCTGCAGATCAAAAACGAAAATCTGACCATCGATCGCGATGGAATGCTCGACGGCTACCAGCAACACAAGATCGGGATCGGTGTTCACTTCAGGGCCCTGCACCTGCACCCGTGGTACCAGAAGAACATGGGCTTCCGGCGGGGCATGTTACCCAAAACAGAATACGCCAGCGACCGCGTGGTCTCGCTTCCGCTTTTCACCGCCTTGGAACGGGCCGACCAGGACTACATCATCGACGTCACGCGCCACCTGATCTTGTCGCACCGGAAATAGGGCGTGTCATCAATTGACGTTTCGAGCTACGCGTAGAACATTTTTGTTCTCCGCATGTGAGATTTTTCGCCTAATACTCGACGTATTTAAGAAAAATATCGCCTGCGGAGAGCGGAAATGGGCAAGTGTAGCGACGGAAGGTTAATTGATGACACGCCCTAGCGTGGAGGAGCTAGAGCGAGGCCCTTTTGGACAGGCTCTCTCCTTATGGCTCCATCGCTTTCCTCGAAACTCTGGTGAAGACTGGGACTGGGAGCTCGACCGTGGCTTTCATCTGCAAATTCTAGGCGAGTCGCTCTTCGAGCTCCACCTCCGTCCCCGAGACTTCACCTCCAGGAAAACTTTAACCCTACTTCCCGATGTCTCACTCGAAGGACAGAGCCGCTTCCTGATATGGCAGAGATCGGATTCGGACCATAGCTGGAGCGAATTCGCCGCTCGACTAAAGAAACCCGAAGGCTGGAGAGCGGGACTGGTCCTGAGCCACCTGAATCAACGCGGAGCTATTATCCGCGGCCACTTGGGATTAAACCATCATTGGACTGGAGTGGATTTTCCCGTAGTCCACCTCTTTCAACGGACTCCACCGGCTGAAGATTTCTTCACCGTGGAAAAAAATCTCTTCGTCCTGGGGCGGGTGGGACGGCGGCTACAGCGCTACGCCAAATTTCGAAAAATCTTACCCTAAGAGGCTGTCGAAGTAGCCTCCTATACCCACATCCCTAATATTTTGCATAAAGATTGGTGGGGAGGCGCCGAAAGCGCAAGGACCGTCCGATGGCGCACCTCGGTCCCGCTTGCAAGTCGAGACGTTACGCAGTCGGGATACCGAGAATATGTAACTGAGGCGGGACGCGGCGATTTCGGATGGTGTCCGGACTTCGCAACGCCTACGGCTTGAGGAACGCCTTCGGCTTTCGCCGCCAAGATTATGCAAAATATTAGGGATGTGGGTATAGCGCGCATCAAGCCTAAAAGCGGGATCGAGGTTCGCCTTCGAAGCGATGTAGTAATCCTCAGAGATCTGGGCGAACTGCCATAACTCGGCGAACTTGGCGCGCGCGAAGGGGTGGAGTTGCGCGGCGTAGACTTGGGCCAACTGGTTGGGTTCGATCAACCGGATGGCGTCGTCTAAGTTACGAGGGCGGTGGGGAGCGGTCATACCGCTAGCGATTTTGAGCTCTAGCAGCGTCTTCAGGTTGATGAAGGGCAGTCCGTCGGAGTATAGCTCACAGACCTCGCCGGGGTGGGGAAAGCGGAGACGGCCCGAGCGGCTTGGTGTACGGGAGACCTTTGCATGAAAAAATCATCGATCTCCCACCACTCGCGCCATCGAAATCATGCTCGAATTTTAGCCCAACGGGCATGAGAATCGAGGCTAAGGCGCACCACCATCTGGGTTAAACGATAGCGACGGCGGCGAAGGTTCCCGACTCCTCGATCTCGGGGGCCAGGCGCAGCAACCAATCTCGGGCCACTCCATAACCGGGATCGAGCTCTAGAGATTTCTCGAAGCTAGCCTTGGCCTGCTCGAGCCGGCGCAGGTAGTAGTAGCAGAGCCCCATGTTGTGGTAGGTCATCTTGTGAGTTCCGAAGAGACGGAGCGACTCTTCGTAGAATTGCAGCGAAGGTTCGTAGTACTCCAATCGAAAGAGGATGCGGGCGATCTCGAAGGGGACGTCCTTGGTCTCCCCGATGGGGAAGTAGTTAGCCCACACCCTGGTCAAAGCCACGAAGATCTCGCGCTTCTCCTTGGCCGAGACGTTCTCTGAACCGGTGGCCAGCGGCTCGGCTAATTCGTAGAGAATCTCGGCGTCCCAATGAGATAAGCGCAGAAGCTCCAGACAGAGCCGCAAACTTCGCTTCTCCCGGGGCGTGGCCTCGGTGATGGCGTTGCGCAGATTGAGAAAATCCAGCGGCCCAAAAGATTCGACTTTATCGGCGAAGATGCGC
The DNA here is from genome assembly GCA_037189585.1 of Selenomonadaceae bacterium. Taxonomy (GTDB): domain Bacteria; phylum Vulcanimicrobiota; class Xenobia; order Xenobiales; family JADMJV01; genus JAEXNA01. The sequence continues at coordinate 86,160 of JBBCJA010000015.1, forward strand.
CTCGTTCGCTTCAAGGAGTTCTCCGGCAACCCCATGCTAAAGCAACAGATGTCGAGCATGGCGTCGCGCTGGGAGTTGCAGAGAAACTGTCCACCGAGAGCTTCCCAATAGAGACCCATGGTGTGAAAATTGACGTTCAAGGAGAAGCTTCCGTGCTCGACCAGCGGTGGCGGCCCCAACCCAACAAACTCCTCCCAACGGGTCCAACCCTTGTCGGCGGTTAGAAGACAGAGTCGACCGCCGGCGATCTTGGCCAGGTTCTCAAGACAGCGAAGCGGACCGATGGGGAAGAGGAAGTGAGTGTCGCCCAGCCTCTCCCGGTATTGCCGTAGGATGGAGTCGTAGTCGTCCCGGCCGTAAGGGGAGTCACCAGCGTCCTGATAGCTATATTCGATGCTGATGGCTTCCTCGCCATAAGTGATCTCGGGATAAGCTTCCTGCAGCGCGCCCTGGTGGATCCGAAAACAGTCCAAAGGGATGGAGTCGAAGACGTAGTTAGCGACGAAAAAGACTGGATTCCCGGAGCCGTCGAGTTTGAGTCCCGACTTCTCCAGGACTAGCTCATCGGTCGACTCGGCGTCGAACACCGCCAGGTCCAGAAGCCCTTGCTCGAAGTAGGGAGCGAACTTGGGGTGCTCCCGCCAGTGTCCCAGATTGGTAGTCGTGAAGTCGGTCAAGACATAGCGAAGCTTCACGGGCAGTTGGTCGCGGAACGTGTCCAGCCGCCGCATAATGTAGTGGGCCAGCCGTCCCGAGCCGCCCCCCATCTCCACGATGCAAACGGGCTGCCGTGGGTCCAGAGCGCCCTCGCGCTCCAGGTCGTCAAGGTGGGCGACGATCAGATCCGCGTAGGCGTCTCCGATAATCGGATTATTGGTCACGTAGTGAGGCACCGTCCCGGTATTCCAGGCTTGCACTCCCTGGTTGTGATAATAGGAGCGCTGGTGCTCCCACAGGCCGGATTGTGATAGACGGGTGCTCATGCCGTCATGCTTTGAGCCCTCTCACCAGGAACCTTCCGCGAAGCTGTCAGGAAGTGAGTGACGGCGCGGAGACGGTCAACGTTGCAAGCGAACGACAGCCATATCGAACGTTCCGATTCCGGCCGAAAAGGGACTGCCGGGAACCGGACTGAGGCTACCGTCGGACCGAATTCTAAAGCACGAGACGGTCCCCTCATCGGGCGCTTCTCCCGTGTTGGTAGTCAGCAAAAAATCTCCAGAAGAATTGATCAACGTCGTTAGGCTTCCCGTTGTCGTGGTGGAAAAAGGGGAGCCGGCTACAGCCGTACCCGGCCGGCCACCGGTATCGAGTCGATAGGCTTCCACATGGCCTGCGGTAAAACCGCAGACGTAGAAGACTCCATTGACAGCATCCACCACCATCTCTCCCAATTGGGCATCTTGGGCTACGAAGGCAGGGGTGAGCGGGCTCAGAGAACCGTCGGCGGGATTGATCGCGAAGGCGTCCACGTGGTTGTCGTTGCCGCTGACGAAAAGTGTATTTCCGCTAGGGTTTGTGGCGAAGGCAAAAGCTCTGGAGGCGGTAATGTTCACCGCGTCTCCAATCTGGGTGAGCGCACCGGTGCTTGTATCGATCTCGAAAACGTAGAAGACTCCGTTCGGAGGTGGTGCATCACGTTCGGCGACGTAGAGATAGCGTCCACTGGGATGGATAAAGCTCCGTTGAGGAAGAGAGGCTCCAGAAATCTCATAGGGAGACCCCGGCAGCTCCGTTGGCGTGCCCGTATTGCGGTCGAGGCTATAAGCACGAACGGACCCGTCGAGGGTTAGCCGCGGCTCGCAGTGATAGAAAAATCGGCCATCGGGACTGACAACTCCTCCTTCGGGTAAGGTTTGGGCGATTGTCGTGCGCAAGTCGAGATTTCCGGTGAGCGGATCAAGCTGAAAGTGTCCGATCTGGCTGGCTAAGGTAAAGGTGATGTAGACCGCTCCGTCAGCTCGGGCGTCCACGGAAAAAGGCAAGGAGCCGGTGCCAAAGTTCTGTCTGGACACCTCGGTGAGAAACCCACTGTCAGCATCGAGCTCAAACACGATAGCCTCTTCGTTGTTGAGTGCCACCAGGAACTCTCCGAACACGGGATCCGGAGCCGGAGGAGAGAACTCTACAGGTTGCCCGGTGCCCGGTCCGACATTGTCGGACCTCGCACCACCGGGCATGGAGCCGTCAGCGCTACCTTGCCGTCCGAAAACCCCCAAGCTCCCGTTGGTGTCGCTCCCACCCGAACCTCCGCACCCCCACAAGGTAAGGACTAGAAGGTTCGATACCAAGAATGCTAAATAGTTCGAGTAGCGCATGACATTCATGTCGACTACTGTCTTAGGAAGTCCTCCGGCAGATGGTCTTCGAGGAAGTGAACACCTCTTCGAGAAGTGCGAAGTCGCCATGCAACCCCTTGACCCCATTACCGGAAGAGCGCTTCAGGTCGCCCAAATCCTGAGAGTGATTCACCTGCTCGAGGAACGCCCCCGAGGCCTGGAGGAGGTCGCGAGGAAGACCGGCTGCGCCCCCCGGGGAATGGAGGCGCTGCTCGCTCTGTTGGCCTCTGCTGGCTATCTGACTCTGGAGCAAGAATGCTTCGGCTTGGCTCCCGGGTTGCTGGAGTATCTGCGCGACGCATGGCCTACCGAATGGAGCGCCTTCCCCACAATCCCAGAATATGAAGAGTTGGAAAAAGCCGTCAGAACCGGCGGCCCTGTCAGACGGGCAGTGGAAGGGACCGAAGACGGTGGCGAATTTTATTCGACAGTGACCCCAGCACTGCTCGAGCTCCACTGGGCCGACGCCCAGGCTCTTTCCGAGCGGCTCGGCGCGGGTGTGAGGCGGGTGTTGGATCTGGGCGCGGGGTCGGCCGTCTGGAGTCTACCTTTAGCCAAGGCTAGGCCCGAGGTCAAAGTGGTGGCGGTGGACCGAGCTCGCGTGCTCTCCGAGGTCACCACCAGATTTTTGAGGCAACACGAGGTGAGCGAGCGCTACGAGTTGAGGGCCGGAGACTATCATGAGGTCGAATTGGAAAAGGGTGGCTACGACTTGATTCTTCTTGGCCACTTGCTGCACGCCGACGGATGGGAGGGCTCGCGCCGGCTCCTGGCCCGTTGCAAGAGGGCTCTCGCGCCCGACGGAAAGCTCGCCGTGGCCGAGTTTGTAGCCCCCGAGCCGCGTCACCTGGACTACGCGGCCAACGTCTTCCACCTCAACATGGTCATGCTGACCGAACAAGGTGTGGTTTTCACCGGAGCGGAGTTGGAAGAGTTGGCTCGAGAGGCCGGTTTCCGGGACCTTGAATGGGTCCAAGGCCCTGGAGACTACCCTATTCTGTTAGCCACGAACCTCTAAAGCCCAGTGGAAGACTTCCTCGTAGCGTGCCGCCGATCGCTCCCATGAGAAGTCCTGGCTCATGGCCCGTTTGACCGCGTCGGTCCAGAGGTAGCTGTCCCGGTAGTCGTGTAGGGCTCGTCCCGTGGCGGCCAGCAGCGCACCTTTCTCGAACGGCCCGAAAAGGTAGCCGGTCCAACCGTCCTCGATGCGATTGCGGATGGTGTCGACCAGACCTCCGGTCGCTCGAGCCACCGGTAGGGAGCCGTAGCGCATGGCGATCAGCTGGGACAGTCCACAGGGCTCGAAGCTCGAAGGCATCAAGAAGAGATCCGAGCCGGCGTAGACGCGGCGCGACAGATCCGAGTTGAAGCCGATGTAGCTGCCGACCCGATCTCCGTGGTGAGCGGTCCAGCGATGGATCTCGGTTTCGTACTGATGATAGCCGGAGCCTAGAAACATCACCTGGCAGGAGGTCAAGCTCAAGAGCTCCGGTAGGGCGTCGAGGATCAAGCGGATACCCTTTTGGGAATCGAGGCGAGAGACGACGCCGAGTAGCGGGACATCGCCTCGCTGAGGCAATCCGACCTGCTCTTGCAGAGCTCGCTTACATTCGGCTTTGCCCAGGGGATCTTGAGCCGAGAAGTTGGCGGCGATCGACTGATCGGTGGCGGGGTTCCAGCTGGCCACGTCGATTCCGTTGAGAATTCCGACCACTCGGTCTCCCTTTTCGCGCAGAATTTTTTCCAGTCCGAATCCATATTCGGATGTGCGGATCTCGTTGGCGTAGGTGGGAGAGACGGTGGTGACCACGTCGGCGGCATAGATCGCCTGCTCCATCAAGTTCAGTGGACCAATGGCGTTGTAGACACCGAGGAGCGGCCACTTGGTGTTGCGGACCAAGCCCTGGTGGGCGATGTTGTGGATGGTGAAGACCAGGGCGGCTCGTCCCGCCGCAGCCCAGTGCAGGCGAATGGCCGCGGCGCTATGCCAGTCGTGGGCATGAATGATATCGGGCTGCCAGTCCAGGTGGCGGCACGCTTCTAATGCGGCGCGGGCGAACATGACGAAGCGCTCGGCGTCGTCACCGTCTCCGTAAGCTTGGGAGCGGCTACCGTAGAAACGTTGGTTCTCGATAAAGTAGGCGTCCTGATCCGGAGCTTTGAGCAGTTGGCATTCCTCGGCGTGCCAGTCCATGGGGACGGGGAAGTTCTCCAAAACTTTCTCCAGACGCCATTTGCCGGGATCGATGGGGCCGTAGCGCGGCAACATCAATTTGACGTCCATGCCGCGTTGACGTAAAGCGGCTGGCAGAGCACCCGCGACGTCGCCCAGGCCTCCAACTTTGATCCACGGAGCCGCTTCGGCGGCCAAGAACAGTACTTTCATGTGGGGAGATTTGGGAGAAGCCGGAGGACACCTTTTCCCTTTCGGGAACCCCTCGCCCGAGGTTGCAAACGAGATGTTGACAGACAAGAAGTTGGGTTTCATCGGCTCGGGAATCATGGCGGAAGCCATCATTTTAGGGCTACTCAAGAAGGGGCTTGTTCAGGCGGGAAACATCTGTTGCTCCGACCCGTATGTGGCGCGTGGAAAAGAGCTGGAGGCGACCTACGGGGTGTCCTCCACCACCGACAACGCGCGCGCCGTCGAGGGTGCCGACATCGTCGTGCTCTCGGTCAAACCTCAAGTCCTACCTGATGTCATCGCGACCTTACGAGGCAAGGTGCGGGGAAATCAACTTTTAATTTCAATTCTGGCCGGAGTGGACAGCCGAACTCTGCGCAAGAGTTTAGAGCACGCCTCCATCATCCGGACCATGCCCAACACACCTGCCCGGGTCGGACAGGGTATGACGGTCTGGACCGCCACGGCGGAGGTCAGCTCCGAACAGCGCGAGATGGCGCAAGCGTTGTTAGCGGCCCTGGGAGAGGAGCTCTTCGTCTCTCGCGAGGGGGATCTCGACATGGCCACGGCCCTGTCGGGAACCGGTCCGGCTTATGTCTTTCTCTTCATGGAGGCGTTGATCGACGCGGGTGTCCACATGGGCTTTTCCCGCCGGGTGGCCGAGAAGCTGGTCTTGCAGACGGTCAAGGGCTCGGTCGACTTCGCTCTGCAGTCGGACACCCATCTGGCCGAACTTCGCAACCAGGTCACCTCGCCCGGCGGTACCACCGCCGATGCCCTCTACTACATGGAAAAGGGCGGCTTACGCACCGTGATGTCGAAGGCTGTCTTCGCCGCCTTTCAGAAGTCGCGGTCCCTTTCCGAAGTAGCTTCCGAATCCGAGAAGGACTGAATCGCGCGCAGAACTTCGGCCGCTCTCTCCACCAGAAAGAGCGCTTGCTCGAGAGGTTTCCCGTCGCCTTGTTCGAGGTGACGCTCGACCGACTCGATCGCACTCGCCAAAAGCTCTAGAATCTCCCCGGCCTCCTCGACTTTCGCCCGCTCGGAGATAGAGTCGGCTGGTTCGAAGTCGAGTCTTTCGAGAAATCCTTCAAGGCGCGCCAAGGAGCCTTCCATGCCGAGGGCGGCGCCGTCGATCGCTTCTTGGGCCGTGGCGAGCTCCTCGAAGCCGCGGGCCGCGAAGAGGCTTTCGGAGACGGTGAGAAACTGCTCTTCAAGCTCTACCTGGACGGCTTGTAGCTCCTCTTTCAGCGTGTTTAAACCGGCTTCCGACGGCTCGATCTCCTCGCCGGTCTGTCTGATCGCCGTGGCCACCGCCTGATTGACCAGCTCCACCACGTCGCTGATGGCCGACCGCAGATGGGAAAGCTGCCCGTCCAACTGTTGACGCGAAGGCACGGTTCCGGAACGAAAGGAGTGTTCGGTGACTTGCTTGAGGAGAGCCAACGGCGCCTCCAATTGTCGAGAAAGTTCGATTTCAGGCATGTTCGATGAGATTCTCGGAATGAGGTCGGAATTCCGGTCTGTAGAATATGAACAAATCAAGATAAAGGTGAACTTTATGAGAATGACTGACCAGGTCGACCGGCAGTTCGCACAAGCCGAGTCGGGAATCGCCAAGGCGCTGCGCAATGGACGCGCGCGCAAACATCTCCAACCCGGAATGGCCGAGCAGGTCCAGAGCCAGCGTGCCACCACCGTTCAAGGAACACGGGAAGCTGACGAGGCGGCCAAGAAAGGACAAGACACCTTTTCTCAGAGCAAGCCGGACGAGCTGATGAGCGGCGGCGCCAACACGATGTCTCGCGGACTCGGTCCTGAACTCGGACAGATAGTCAACGGAACGGCGCTCTCCGAGCCCTTGGGGCTGTCCATCAATGGTTTCGGCCAACCTCAGATGGCAACCGCTGAGAGGTTGGAGAACATTCAGGACCCCCAACAGTTGATGGCCATGCTGCAGCAGACCCAGGCGCGCCAGCAGACCCTGACTCAGAGCCGCTCGAGCGTGGGCCGCCAACAGAGCTCCCAACTGAACCAGAATCGCGGATTCTCTCAACAAGTGAAGAAGTTCTCGGAACTGGAGAAAAGCTTCGCCGACAAAGAGAAGGCCTACGCGATGAAGGACAAGATGTTCCAAAATATCGCCAAGACGATGCAGACCGCGGGTAAAGCCCTCAACACGGCCTCGGTGGCCATCGACGGCGCGGCGGCTGGTATTGAAGCGGCCGCCGCGGCGGCCGCCGCCATTCCCTTCGTGGGTGGCGCCATCGCGGTAGCGCTTCGAGTCGTGGCTAAGGGGTTGCGCGTGGTGGCCAAGGGCCTTAAGGCGCTGAGCAAGACCATGGCCAGCCTGGGTACGAAAATGACCGGCATGTCCCGCAAGATGGCCGGATTGACTCAGAAAATGAAAGCCTCCAAGCTGGCCAACAAAGCTAAGTCCGTGGCCTCCAAAGCCAAGCTGTCAAAAGGGATGAAGACACTCAAAACGATTCAGTCGAAGCTTCGCCAGTTCGATCAGCAGATCAAGACAAATCGCCAGACCATGACGAAGATTTCGGCTCGCCTCCAGCAGTTGGGGGTGAAAACCGCCCCGCAAGGTCGGTTGGCCCAGGTCGGAGGCCTCATGCAGCAAGGCTCTCGGATGATGAGCATGTTGGGTAACAACTTCGGCATTAACGGGTTGGGCGGCTGGGCCGCTATGACCAACACGTTGGGTGGTGTGTTGAATCAGGGCTCCGCCGGCTCCTCACCTCAAATTCTTGGAACGCCGACCTTCCACTCCAGAGCAGTGTAGCCGGTCGGAATTTGCTGGGAACGAGTAAGACTATCCTTCTTTTAGCAGGCGAGGAGCTCCAGAGGAGATCTTGGTCATCGCAAAGACAATAAGTGAGGTCCACTATGAGTAGCACCAAGAAGTTTTTATCACTGCCCCTCAGCGTAACGTGGATGTTCTTTTGCTTTGCCCTTTGGGGCGCTTTAGACACCGGTGCCTTGGCCGAGGTTAAAATCTTCAACTATACGGGACAAGAGCTCAAGATCGACCTTGAAACCCCGACGGGCGCGGTTCGCGACATTACTATCCCTAAGGAGAACGGGCTGTCTTCCGTTATCGGACCGGCGACTCCGCGCGGCGAAATGGAGCGCTTGGTCCTACGGAGCGCCGCTGGAAAACAGCTGGATCTACCGTGTCCGGTATACTCCCAGCAAGTGGTCCTGTTGGTACCTCGTGGAGCCGAGATCGGGGTCAGGCGAGCAGGTTTCTACAACGGACCGGCGGAGGGCACTTACATTCGGGTGATCAACGCGACCGGCCAGGAGCTGCAATACGCCTACACCGATCACGATTCCCAACTACAAAAGGGTAAAGTCGAGAATGACTTCCCTGACTTCAATGATTGGAACTTTGCCATGAGCGCCTACAATAAACCGGGCCAGCAAATGAAAGTAAAGTTTGGCATTGGCCAACCCGCGACGGGAGAAGAGCAGCTTCTGACCATTGGAGGCGTGTACTTAGCTACCCTCGTCGAGGGCAAGTTGAAAATGACTAAGCTCGGTGTTGACTAACGTTAACGTACTCCGCGTACAGGGAGAATCGGTGCCAGGAGAAAGCACTGTGGGCGAACTTGACTGGAGGTTAGTGTATGTTTCGTAGAGTGCTGTTTTTGAGCCTGATTCTGTTGGGGGGACTGACCATCGCCGTCAGCGCGGAAGAGGACCACGCCGACCACGAGGAGCTTCGAGCCATGCTCAAAGGCGCCGTCACGGCGATCAATGAGCAGCGTTTTGGAGATGTCTCTAACTACTTTCACCCCCAACTTCGAGTGACCACGGTCAATCAAGAGGTGATCACCAAACCCGAGGGGTTGGAGCCTTACTTTCGCTCCTGGGTGGGTGAGGGACAGTATGTCCGCTCCATGAAGATGACGATGGAAGCCGACGAGTTAACCGAGTTCCGCGGAGAAGGCGCCTCAAGATTCGGAATCTGCCGGGGCAAGGGGATCGAGGATTACGATCTGACCGATGGACGCCATCTGGTACTCAATACTCGCTGGACGGCCATGGTGGCCAAGGACTCCGAGGGTAAATGGAAGATTCTGGCTCTCCATCTCGGGACGAACTTTTACGACAACCCGATCGTGGCTCAGTTCCAAGCCGCCGCGACCAAGTTTGGCATAGGCGGTTTGATCGGCGGACTTGTGCTGGGCGGACTGGTGGGATTTCTGCTGGGACGTCGACGTAAAGATTAACAATGAGAGCCGCTAGCGAGCATCGATTTTGTGCCGAGGACGGTCTGTCTCTTTACTACCGGGCCTGGCTTCCCCAGGGGACCCGGATCGAGCGGGCGGTTCTTTTATTTCATCGAGGGCACGAGCACTCCGGACGGTTCCAAGAGATGGTGGACCAACTGGAGCTTCCCGAGGTGGCCTTTTTCGCTTGGGACTGCCGAGGCTGCGGTCAAAGCCCGGGACCGCGCGGCGACGCCGACGGCCTAGCCCAGCTGGAATCGGACATGGACGCTTTCTTGCGCCATCTCAAAGCCGAGTATGGTCTCAAGGAAGAAAAAACGGTGGTGGTCGCTCACAGCGTGGCCGCCGTGGTGGCGGGCTTGTGGGTCTTAGACTACACGCCACGACTGGCCGGCCTGGTGTTGGCAACGCCTGCTCTCGAGGTCAAGCTGTACGTCCCCTTCGCCCGTCAAGGGCTGGCCGTGCTCTCTTATTTCGGTCTGATGACCACGGTTTCGAGCTACGTTCGGGGAAGCGCCTTGACCCACGATCGTCTCCAGGCCCAAGCTTACGACAACGACCCCTTGATCAGCAAGGAGATCTCGACCCGGGTGTTGCTCGATCTCGACCGAGGGGCACGCCGTCTGCTCAAGGACGCGGGCGGCATCGTGGTTCCCACCCAGGTGATGGCGGCGCGGGCCGACTGGGTGGTGAAGAACCGGCCGATCCGCCGACTCTTTCGTCGGTTGGGAAGCTCGATCAAAGAGATCAAGGTCTACCGAGATCTCTATCACGCGGTGTTCCAGGAGAAAGGAAAGGAGCGCGTTTTTCAAGATGTACGCGATTTTCTCCAAGCCTCTTGGGAGCGAGAGCCAAAGACCGAATTCTTGCGAAGAGCCGACAGCGACGGACCCTCGGCCGAGCGTTACGAGTGGCTCAAAGCAGGACCCCCCCGTCTGAGCCCGGCCAACGCCTTGTGGAAACTGACGCGCCTGTCCATGCGCTCACTCGGCCGGGCAAGTCAGGGCGTACGTCTAGGACTTCGCACGGGGTTTTCCTCGGGCGAGACACTCGACTACGTCTATCGAAATCAGCCCTCCGGTTGGACCCCCTTCGGATGGGCGGTGGACAAAGTCTATCTGGAGTCGCCCGGATGGTCGGGCATTCGCCAGCGGCGCCGGCACCTCGAGCAGCTTTTGGACGAGGCTCTCGAAGGAGTGGCCGCCCCCGGCGAGCGGGCCCTTCGAATCGTCGACGTCGCGGGCGGACCGGGGCGCTACCTGTTGGACTGGCTCTCACGGTATCAGGAGCGTTGGCTGGAAGTGCTGGTGCGCGACGCCGACGCGGGAGGGCTCTTGGCAGGACAAACCGAGGCCCAGGCGCGTGGTGAGACCCGCGTCAGCTATCAGCGTGGAGATGCTTTTGACCAGCAAGATCTCGCCGGGATCGGCCCGGTCGAGATCGCGGTGGTCTCGGGACTCTATGAGCTCTTCCCGAAAAACGATCCGGTTCGTCGCAGTCTGGCGGGTCTATCCCAAGCGGTGGTTCGGGGCGGCTATCTGCTCTACACCAACCAGCCGACCCACCCTCAGCTGGAGCTGATCGCCGAGACCTTGACCCATGGCGATGGTTCGCCCTGGATCATGAGGTGCCGGTCGGGGGCGGAGATGGACGAACTGGTCCGTGAGGCCGGCTTTACCAAGCTCCGAACGCTGGTCGACCGGCACGGAATGTTCACCGTCACACTCGCTCGGAAATTGTGACCTCGGCTCCCCTCAAGCCTTCTTTCTGGCAGCGGGTGGCGGTGAGCGCCTGGCTCTGTTTCTGCTTCGTCTTCGTCTACAACGGCTGCAACTACCTGACCTCGTTGCGCGAGGACGTGGGCACTTGCGCCTTCTCCTGGGAGTTGACGCTCTTCCCTTTTCTCCCCATTCTCATCATCCCGTACTGGTCGATCGATCTTTTCTTCGTGGTGGCGCCGTTTGTCATCCCGACTCGCCTTTTGTTAGGGCAGCACCTCAAAAGGGTGAGCTTCGGCATCGCCGTGGCCGGAGTTTTCTTTCTCCTCTTTCCACTAAAGCTTGCCTTCACGCGGCCCGAGGTGACGGGATGGCTGGCTCCTTACTTCTCATCGCTTGAGAACTTCAACAACTTCTACAACTGCGCGCCCAGTCTGCACATCGTGTTGCGAACCTGTCTCTGGTCGATCTACGTCACCCCCGCGCGGGGGCCACGGCGCTTCATTCTCGCCGTCTGGTTCGCCCTGATCGGCGCGTCCACGCTGTTTTGCTGGCAGCATCACATCATCGACGTTTTGACGGGGCAACTCCTCGGTCTGTTCTGTCTCTGGCTCTTTCCCTCGATCCCTATCGAGCAGGCCAGAACCATTCCGAGCGAGGGGGTCAACAGCTCTCCCAAGATCGCCAGAGTTTATGGAGCGATCTGCCTGGTGCTGGTTGGCCTTTCCGTCTTAGGATGGCCGGAGACGGTGCCTTTTCTCTGGCCGGCCGTTTCCTTCTTGATTCTGACCCTTGCCTACTCGGGCGGTGGTCCCAGCCTGTTGCGAAAGGTCCGGGGTCGCCAACTTCCCAACACCCGCTGGCTCTTGAACCCCTACCGCTGGCTGGCAGGACTCACGGCCCGGTACTTTAACGCGGGACATCCCGCTTACGGGGAGCTTCGTCCCGGCCTCTTCTTGGGACGAAAGCTCAATCAGGAGGAGGCGTCAAAGCTCTCCTGTCCCGCCGTGCTCGACCTGACGGCCGAGTATGACGAGGTTCCGGCTCTGTTGGAGCGAGACTACAAGAGCGTGGCTATCCTGGACCTGACCTTACCGTCCCTAGAACAGCTTAGTGAGGGGGTGGAGTTTCTTCGCGCCCATCCCCACTGCTATGTCCACTGCAGCTTGGGGTTGGGGCGCACCTGCTTGATGGGCGCGGCTTACCTCATCGCGGTGGATGGTATGACGGCCGAGCAAGCGCTGGAGGACGTGCGAAAGGCGCGGCCTCGCCTGCGTCTTGCCTCCGGTGGCGAAGCGCTGCTACAGGAGTTCGCGAGTGCGAGGTAGCGGGACGTTTCTCGACGAGCTGGCTTTGGGTCGCTACCTTGCCGCGGACTCGCCCCTGCACGAAGCTCCGGCCTGGGGTAAGGCGCTGGCTCTCACCTTGGTGGCTCTTGCCTCCTTTTTCCTTAAGAGCGCTCTCGGTTTCGCCTTGCTGGGACTCGGGATCGCGGCTTTGGGTCGGATCTCTAAGATTCCCCAGGTCACCTTGTGGAGAAGTCTGCGGCCGCTTCTCTTGCTGGCGGCTTTCACCATTCTGGCGGGGGCCTTTCTCAACCATCCGGAGGGCTCGTTCTTTCGTCCGGTTTTCTCTTGGAACGGGCTTCATAACGGAGCCCTCTACGCGGCGCGTCTCTTGATCATCACCTTGCTGACCACGCTTTTTTTTCTGACCACCGTGCCGGAAGAGGCCATCGCCTTAGGTGTCCGTGTGATGGCGCCTATGCGGCTACTGGGCATCGATAGCAAGGAGCTCTCTTTGCTGGTTCACCTGGCCTATCGCTTCGTCCCCACCCTGATACGAGAGATCGAAGCTATGAGATTAGGTCGCCGGGCCCGCAACCTTCCGCCACCAGAGGGACCCTGGGCGCGGGGGAGAGAGGCGATGGAGAGCCTGGTGGCGCTTCTAGTAGGCAGCCTTCACCGAGCGGAAAATACGGGACTCGCCATCGAGCAGCGGGGCCTACTGGAGACCTGGCGAGTTCAGGATAATGACCGGGCCACTCGTCTTTTATCGCTTTGGCCAGCCTTTGGTCTGTGGTTGGTGACGGGATTGGCTCTCAGCCTGGACGCCAGGGTATGGTAGGCCGATGAAAGTCGCGCTCAAGATAGCCTACGACGGCTCCGCCTTCGCCGGATTTCAGCGCCAGCCCAAGAAACTGACGGTTCAGGGCTGCCTGGAGCAGGCTCTCTCTCAGGTTCTGCGCCAGCCCGTCACGCTGCAGGGAGCGGGACGCACCGACACGGGAGTTCACGCGACCGGTCAGGTCGTCTCGTTTCTGCTCAAGCGCGAGGTTTCGATCGCGCGTCTGTGCCACTCGGTCAACGCCGTCTTGCGCGCGCCGGTGGTGGTACTAGAGGGGGCCCTGCTTTCCGCGGACGATCCCTTCCACGCCCGGTTTAGCGCGCTCTCAAGAACCTATCGCTACTTCATTTTGGACGGTTGTGGGCCGGCTGAGGAGATGCTCTGGAGATCGAAGGCCTGGTGTCTTCCCAAGGTGCTAAATCTTGAGGAGGCTCAGCGGGCGGCCGAGCTTTTCATGGGAGAGCGAGACTTCTCGACTTTCAGCTACCGTATGATGGACAAGCCCACCTGCGTTCGCACGGTCCGAGAGATGACACTCAACACTGAGCTAACGCCGACTTTCCTCACTCCCCGATCAGAGCCCCGGCTCCTGACCTTAAGCATCACCGCCGACGGCTTCCTAAGACGAATGGTCCGCCTCATCGTCGCCGCCGTGACCGAGGTGGGGATGGGGATGCGCACGCTCGAGAGCGTGAAGCAACTGCTGGAGGCACGCGATCCGAGCCGTCCACCTCACCCGGCGCCTCCCGAGGGTCTCTACCTAGCCCACATCGGGTATGAGCCCGACCCTTTCGAGATACTCCGCGGCTCCGACCGGCACGCGGTGGCACGGCTATCTATGAAACACCGATTTCGAAACTTGTAAGCGTCATAACCTTTGGACGAAAGTCTAAAGCGATAAGATCAAAAAATTCAAGCTTTCTGTCCCAAAAGTCGGGCTGGGACTGAAAACATGACACAAAGTCGAGGGGTAAGATGAGTGGTAAGGCTCTCGATAGAAAGCGGGCCGAGCCGGCGGATTCGTCAGGCGTCGAGGACCTGCTGTGCCAGCTCATGCTGTCCCGAATTGAACAGACTGTACACTCCGTCGAGGTAGGCCGAGCGGTCGACCACGAAGGAGTGGCCGTGGTTACTGACGTCAATCAGGGCTTGCTCGCGAGGTCCAATCTTGAAGCCCGCCATGTTCTCGATTCCTTGCTCTTGTGCCGCGGTGCCCAACTGCTCGTTGGCGTAGCTGGCGAAGCCGGACATCTGCGCCTGATAGGCTTGCTCGGGATTCTTCGCCTGCCAGTCCTTCACCAGACCATCGAGCCAATTGCCGTCGATGGCTCCGGCTTCCTTGGCTCCGTGCAGCATCTGGTCGAACATGGGCTGCTGGTCGGGAGGCAGCCCGGCCAGCGTCTCGGCGAATTCGGGAAGCATGGCCGCCATGGTGTAGTAGCCACGCTTCCCGGCCGCCTCCCGATCTTCTTCGGGAAGCTTGTTGAGAGCCTCCAACCCGGCTTCCCAGTGCGCGTCGGAGGAAGACTTCGCCATTAGCGAGCGCGTCATGGTTTGAACGGGGCCCTCCGCCGGCTCCGTGCCGCCGACTTCCTCGGGCAACTCCATCGCCAGAGTGCTGGGGACGGGAGTACTGGTCGGAATGGGCTCGGTCGAAACCTCTGGAGTGACCACCGGGATGGCCGTTCCCTCGGCGACGGGAGCCGCCGTCAGGTTCACGCTCTCTCGGGGAGCCAGCGGCTTCGCATCCGCCACCACGACGCTTTTCTCTAACTTTGCTGTGGGGACAGGAGTGGTGAGCGGTTTGGCGGTGGTGATAGCGAGGTTGGATGATTGAATCATTTAAAGAATTAGTTCTTCGCTAAACCAACAGGACCTTCCCGTCTTGGAACTCCCCGGCAAGCCTTGGTAGAGAGAGCGGAATAGAGTTCTCGGTGACGCCATCCCCATCTCCCTTAACAACTCGACCTGCGTGAGGACGTGATGCACTTGGTGGGCGTCGCCTTGCCAGGAGACGCGGCGAAAGATTGAGAAACTGAGGGCCTACACATCTGACCTATTGGAGACTTTAGAAAACATGACGAAGCCGACGGAAGATCAACTCGCAAAGGCCGCGGTCGCCATTGGGCAGGCCACCACCGGATGTACTCCGCAAGAGCGAGAGCAGATCAAGTCGCTGTACGAACAGGTTCAGCGCTTCGCGGAAGCTCAGAAAGCCAGAGGGATCACCATCGACCGCTCGGCCTTTTTCGCCGCCGGATTGATCTTCCACCCTCAAGTATCCAACGACGCCGTCAAACAAGCCGCAGTCAACTACGTCGACATGGATCTCTTGTTCGTTCGCGAAACTGCCGCAATTTAACGCCAGGGGGAGGGAGCGTGTCCTTTAAGCTTCTCGCCTGGCGGACTATTCTTCCTCTGGTATTGCTCTTGGGTTGGGGTAGTGGGCCGCTGCTGGCACACCCTATGGACGAGTGGTTTGGCGAGCTCCGGTGGACCAACGGACAGGGCCTGACGGGAACCCTCCGTGTTCCTAGTGACCAACGAGCCAAGCTAGAAGAGAAGCCCATCCGGTTTCGCGTCGGCTCAGACCCGATCGAAGTCACCTGGCTCGACGGAACCAAGGATGCCGACGGGCGAACCATCGTTGCGCTCCAAGCTGTGAGCGTCGAATCCTTACAGTCTCTGACCATATCCGTCCCCTCCGGGCTCCTTGACGAAAATCAGTCGCTCGTGGGCTTCCTTCATTTCGATCACGGAGAGCCGGCGACGTTCATCATTCCGGCGGGTCAAGAGCGTTCGTTTGACCAGCCAAAGCAGGAGCTGGCCGACACGGCGGCCTGGAGCGACTTTAGCTCGTTCTTCCGACTAGGGATCCGGCATATCCTCGAAGGCACAGACCACCTTCTGTTCTTGCTGTGTCTTTTGATCGCGGGGGGCTCGCTACGCCACCTGGTTGTAGTCGTGACGGCGTTCACGGTCGGCCATTCCATCACCCTGGCTCTTTCCGTACTCGGTTGGCTCTCTTTATCGAGCCGCCTGACCGAAAGCATGATAGCGTTATCGATCGTCATCGCGGCCCTATCAAACCTCCGGTTAAAACCCGACCAGGAGAGCGGCAAAACCGTTCTGGTTCGCGGTCTGCTGGCTGGGGGTTTCGGGTTGGTTCACGGCTTAGGATTCGCCTCCATGTTGCTGTCCAACGGAATCTCTGGTGAGGGAGTCGCTTTGCCTCTTGTTGGATTCAACCTCGGGGTGGAGGCGGGCCAGGTGGCCGCTGTCCTTTTGGTCTATCCGATCATCGTGGCCATCCATCGCTCTTCGGCACGAAAAGCCGTGGTGAACGGGGTATCCCTCCTGGGAGCGCTGATGGGCCTATTTTGGTTCTTGGAAAGAATATCCTAATTCGTTGGAGCCGGGGTTCTAGCTGTGGGGATAATGGGCTGTCCCTTGAGCTTCGGAAGGGGCGGCGCTTGAGTGATAGGATTCTCCTGGGAAAGCGGCGTGGGTGGGGGAAGAGGTCCGAGCGCCTTCTCCACCTCTGTCCAAGTCTCCATCGTTGGACGATCACGCCGACGCTTGAATTCCGATGCCATTAGTGAGAGGATCTTGTTACGATGAGCTTGGGGGTCCAGCTCCAGATAGGCTTTGGCCAGGTCTTTCTCATGCCCGTAAGGATGATTCTCAAGGCTGGCGATAGCCGCCTTCAAGGTCTGTGCCGATTCCTCTATCTGACCACGACTCTTTTGAAGCAGAGCCAGTTGCAGTAAGAACGTGGGGTCCTGATAAAGGGCGTAGGCCGCTCTGAGTATCTTCGCGGCTTCTTGAGGTTGGTCGGAGGCCATCGCGAGCTTTGCCCGTTCCATCTCCACCAGAGGTAGGTCCACCGGAATCGCCTTGGCGGAAGCCAAAAGTCGCTTCGCGAGCTTAAGATCCCCCCGTTGAATCTCCAGCCGGGCCCAGACGGCCCGGAGTCGAGCTGACTCGGATGCCGAGCCGGCTTCCCTCTCACGACGAAGCGATTTCTGATACATGCTGACGGCCTCATCTAATTGGCCTTCAGCTTCGAAGATCTGCCCCTGAAGAAAGCTAAAGGCAAAGAACGGCTGGTCCTTGACGGGGTCGAGAACCTCCCGCGCTTGCTGATTCTTTCCCTGCGCCAGCAGTACTCTAACTGCGAGCGCTCGAGCCGCCATATCGCCCGGGCTCTCCACAAGCACGCGCCCGAGAAGCTTTAGGGAGTCGTCGAATTTGTGCTCCATCTGAAGAAGGTCGGCCTTCACCAGTCGAGCTGGATTGTTGGGAAACTGCTCCATCGAAGCTTCGGCCCACTGCTTGGCAAGCTCCAATTCACGACTCCTTTGACGGAGCTTCCCCTTTTGCAGATACAGTCCGGCCAGCTCAGCCTGATCCAAGAAAGCTTTAGGGCGACCTTCCAGCCTCTGCTCTAGGAATTCGATACGCGCGTCAAGTTCAGACTTGGCCCCGATCGTCACCTCCGCGGGCGGGGCACGATAGGCCAGGAGATCCGACTTGGGCCGCTGGGCACAGCTTACCAAGAGAGCCAACACAAGAACAAAGGCGAGGCGTGCCTTCGCACGTCCCGCCTTTGTACCCTGAGGGCACGTAGTACGTTGCTTGCCCTCGCGGCTCAAGGTCTAGTTGGGAGGGGCTAGGAAAGGAAAGGTGGCCGGACCAAAGTCCGCTGCCTGCCCGTTGAGCCGTTGATGCCCAATGGATTGGTTGGTGGAGCCGTCACCCCCAGCCGGTCTATAGTAAGGAACGTTGTCTGTCGTGACAAACCCGTCGGTCAGCACGGTGAGGGTGATGTCCACGACATCGTCGGTCAGCTTTCTTCCACCCACAACCGAACCCCGCGAGTTGGCGGCAGCCGCATAGGAAGAATCAGCCACCGCCACATTGAGGGTGGTGTCGATTCGCATCACGTCGGGCAGAAACGCGCCGACGATCTGCGCCGTGGTCAAGCCGTTGGTGTTATCCCCGTCCACCCCTTCAAGAAGGTCGAGAACCGCGATGGCCTCGGCGAAGATCGGCGCGGCCGCCAATCCCGCCTCGCTGCTGGGGTCGGCCAACGCCGCCGCCACGAAAGCGGGAGTGACGGCGTTGTACGTGTTCAAGAAGTCGTTGGTGAACAATAGGCCCTCACCGATCGCCGGTCGAGCGAGAAACTCGACCTGCTGACGCGTCACTGCCGGCTGCTGCTGCCCTTGCCCATTGGATTGAGCGGTGAACACAAAGTTGTCCGCGGAGGAGCCACAACCGGCAAGAACGGCCGCGGCCGCGAAGACGGTCAATAGATTCTTTTTCATATCCATATCCAACTCCTTACTGTCTCGCACCGAGGTCGTTCGGTAACGAGATGGTCTCCCACACATCGAAAGTGGTCTCCCCGTTCTGTTGAAGCAACGCGATAGGTGCCCGCACGACGATCGCGTTCACGTTGTAGCCCTTCGCGAAATCTTCCGAGGTCTCTTGATCAGGCGCGAATCCCGCCGCGGGTCCAGCTGAGGCAAGTGCGGCGCGGACCTTAAAGAAGGCCTGTACGTCGAAGAAGAACGGGTCTTCCCGCAGACCAGCGAAAACATCGACTTGATGGTTTCCGACTTGGAACTGGTTAACAACAGGGCTCGGACTGGGATTGCCGAGCAGCGGAGCCGCCGCCGTGGTAACCCCACCAGCGACCGTGACCTGCGAGGTTGGAAGCTCGTTAGCCACCTGCACGACATCCATGGAAAACGCCTGCTGGCCGTTGGCGTTAGGTGCCTGGAAATGGAAGTCGAGGCGAAGGTCGGTTCGGCCGGTAGCGGCGTTGTCCACATTGCTTTGACGGCCGATGTGGAACGAGTAGGTCGCCTCGGTGTTGAAATAGTATTGCTGCCGAGGTAGCGAGCGAGGATTGGTGTTCATCACCAGGATCAGATTGGAAGAGTCCCCGGGATTACCGGTTTGCCAATCTTCTCGAAAGACGTAAAGGTCGGTCAAGTTCAAGTTGCGAGACTTGATTTGAGTCTCTCCGTCGTCGTGATCGCTTGCGATCACAGGCGCCGACTGAGAACCGTAAAATAAGGCTCCAGCCACAGCCAAGGCCGCGGTCAAAGCTCTCCAAGATCTGAAAAGTTTCATGAGTCCCTCCGATGAACATTCACATTCTTATGGACAAAAGTTTTCCCTCTAATCGTCAACGCATAAAGATATTTGCCAACAGTTGCAAATACTAGTGTTCGCAACTAATACGCCTTAGGATTCTTGAAAAAATTACAAACTTTTCAAAGCGATTGCAGGATCTTTTTCAAGCTCATCAGAAAATTCTTCTAAATCTTGGAAAGGAGGGCTGTGGAATGGCCTACACATCGATGGAAAACGCCATCATTTTGAAGGGCACCCGCCACGGCCTACTGGCTTCCGTCCGAGAGGACGCCGACTGGAAAGAAGTTCTGCGCGAACTGGCCGGCCTGATGGCTCACAACGCCCAGTTCTTAAAGGATGCCCAACTCGTCTTAGACTTCGGCTGGCGCGAGCTCTGTGAGGAGCAGTTCGACGCCATCATCACGGTCTTGAAGAACCAAGGGCTCGGCTGTAACGGTATTCTGAGCACCTCGCTCAACACTCGAACCATTGCGGAGGGCCGAGGATATCGTGCCATTATCGGTCGTCTGGGATTGGCCCAGCACCACGGCCGGCGATTGCGCCGAGACCAAGAGGCGCAGGCGGAGGTCCCCGTCGTGGCGGCGCCTCCCGTGGCCGTGGCCGAAGAGCCGGTGAAGGCGGAAGATTCGGTGGTAGTGGCACTGGAGTCAACTCTGCCCAAAGACGCTGTCTCGGAAGCCATCCCTGAAGTCTCGGAAACCACTCCCGAGGTTCCGAACGCGGAACTCCCTATCGAGGCAACCACGGCCACCGAGACTTCCATTCCCCCTGCCGCCGCCGCTGCTGAGATGGTGTGCGCCGAGGCCGCTGGGGTGGAAGACAGCCTGGAGCTCCCCCCCTCGGAAGAGTCCAGCATCGAGGCCCCTTCGAGCGCTTTCGACAGCGCCGACCCGGCGGTAGCCAACCTTCCGACGGTCTTCGACAGCTCGGAGATCGAGGGACCTCGTGTTTTCTCGTCCTCTCAAGAGCCGGGAATTCACATCCCTCACTATCAAGATGAGGAACCTACGCTCTACATCCGCAAAACTCTGCGCTCCGGCCAGCGAGTGATGTTCGCGGGCAACGTGGTCCTGCTTGGAGACCTCAACCCCGGCGCTCAAATAGAAGCCGACGGGGATGTCATCGTCTTGGGTCAGCTTCGCGGCTCAGTTCACGCCGGATGCGAGGGAGACGAGGAGGCGACGGTTATCACCTCCTCACTTCGAGCCACTCAACTTCGCATCGCCGACCGCTTCTACAAAGCCGAGGCCAGCAACCGTTTCTTTAGAAAATCTCCTCCAACCGGGACCTTGCGCGCCCGACTCGACGGCGAGACCGTGGTAGTCGAAGCGCTTCCGGCGCGTTAGCAGAAAGGGACATCAACGTGGGAAAAGTCATCGTCGTCACTTCAGGAAAGGGCGGAGTCGGGAAGACCACCGCCTCGGCGAATATCGGAGCGGGCCTGGCCTCCCAGGGGCGTTCCGTGGTCATCATCGACACCGACATCGGGTTGCGTAACCTGGACCTGGTGCTAGGGCTGGAAAATCGCATCGTCTTCGATTTAGTCGACGTGGTCGAGGGCAAGTGCCGCAGCTTCCGCCAAGCCTTGATCAAGGACAAGCGTTTCGACAACCTTTTCATTCTGGCTTCGGCTCAGAGTCGAGAAAAGGACGCGGTCAAGCCGGAGCAGATGAAGAAACTCTGCAAAGAGCTTGAGGATGCCTTCGACTACATCATCTTGGACTGTCCGGCCGGTATCGAGATGGGCTTTAAGAACGCCATCGCCGGCGCCCACGAGGCCATCGTGGTGACCAACCCCGAGGTCAGCGCCGTGCGCGACGCCGACCGCATCGTGGGACTGCTGGAAGCGGCCGAGATCAAGAACATCCGCCTGCTGCTCAACCGCGTTCGTCCCGGTCAGATTCAAAAGGGCCAGATGCTCTCGGTGGAGGACATCCAGGATATTCTCTCCATCGAGCTTCTCGGCCAGGTTCCCGAGGACGAGCGGATCGTCCACGCCTCCAACCGTGGCGAACCGGCCATCCTGGACATGAAGTCCAAGGCCGGAAACGCCTATCGCAACGTGGTGGCGCGGATCCTCGATCCCGCGGTGCCCGTGAGTGCCCCTGACACCTCGATCTGGAGTAAGCTCCGTCGGGTATTGACCGCCGACCTCGGCGCCCAGGCTGGATAAGGAGGCCCTTCGATGAATACGCTCTTGATGAAGATGCCGCTCTTCCATCGCTGGTTCGCGCCTAAGGAAGACTCTCGCAGCGCCGCCCGCGATCGCTTGAAAAGTGCCTTGGTGGGCGACCGTCAGACGGTCGCTCCGCAGTTGATGACCTGCCTACAGCGCGACATCGAGGAGTGCATGTCGCGTTACCTGCGGGCCGACAAAGAGGCCAGTGTGTACAAGATGGTGGACCGCAACGGCAAAATGACCTTACAGGTCGAGGTGCCGGTGCTCCACATCTTGCGCCAGGGCTCGCTGCCGGAAGAGGCGATGAAGGATTCGCTGGAAGAAGAATCCGTTGAGCTCAAGCTCAACGGGCGCAAACTGCGCAAAGGTCGCTCTCGACGCTTTCGCAGCAGCGAGTCGGAGTAGAAGTAAAAAGCGCCCCAGGGCGCTTTTTACTTTGCAGAAGCAACTGTTCGGAAGGCTGCTCTACTCTTGTGGCCCGAAAAAGTCGACCAGCGGACAGGGGAGTCCAGGAATTCGTAGCGGCTGGATGTTCTGGTCGGGATAGAAGACCTGGTGTTCAGAGTAGCCAAAACTCGAGGGTGTTTCGGCGGTGGGGCCTGGATTTCGGTAGACCTCGACTTTTCTGTTCACGGTGTCGAGAACCCAGTACTCGGGAATCCCCGACCGGGCGTAGAGCGCGAGCTTTTCTTTCTTGTCGAAGGCAAGGGAGGAATACGACACCTCGATGACCAGGTCGGCCGTGGTCGCGATCTGCCCCCGCGGAACCGTATCCACCGGAATCAGAGCGAAGTCGGGTTGAGGTTCGCTGATCTGGCTAAGGTCGAGAGGAAGCTGGACCGCGAGGTCATGGGTGTCTCCATACAGTCGCACCAGCGTTTTCGTGCCGTACTTGATGGGGTCGGTGTGTTGGGGGCCGGGTGGCGCCATGAGGACAAGCTCTCCTTCGATCAGCTCGACTCGGTCTTCCGGCCCGAAAAATCCGCTCTCGTAGAGCCGATGGAACTCTTCGCGAGTCCACAGTTTGGTCCGAGCATTGGTGATGAGCATACGGCTATGTTCGTCCTGTCGTTTTCAGTCTCCTCGACACCTTTAGTTCCCGGGCTTCTCGGATCTCGGGCTCGAGTCGAACCAGCCATTCGCGGGCGGCTCCGTATCCCGGCTCGATCTCTAGGGATTTCTGGAAGCTCTCCTGGGCTGACTCCAGCCTTCGGAGATAGTACAGACACATCCCCATATTGTGGTGGGTCATCCGATGAGGCCCGAAAAGGCGAAGAGATTCCTGATAGAACTGTAGCGAGCGTTCATAGTGTTCTATACGAAAAAGAATGCGAGCGATCTCGAAGGGGACATCCCTGGACTCACCGATAGGGAAGTAGTTCTCCCAGACCTTACCAAGAGCAAGAGCGATCTCTCGTCGTTCTTTAAAGTTGAGCTCCTCAGAGCTTTGAACGAGTGACTCGGAGAGTTCGTAAAGAATCTCGGGGTCCCATTGTGACAGTCTCAGCATCTCCATGCAGAAACGATAGTACTGAGCCGGTGGAATGGAGCCCTCACGAACGGTCGACCTGAGGTTGAGATAGTCGAGCGGCCCAAAACGGTCCAGCTTGTCTGTAAATTCGCGTCCGGTTCGATACAGTGCTTCCTCGCGCAGGCCGATGGTGAAGCAGCAGATCTCCAACATGTCATCGCGGAATGAGGACAAAAACGTGTGGCCACCGAGCGACTCCCAATGCATCGCCAGGGCGTGAAAGTTGACCGAAAGCGAGAAAAACTCTGTTCCGTGAGTCACCGGATGTGGTGGTTCCAGCTCGACAAGGTCGTCCCAGCGAGTCCATCCCTTGTCCGCGGTGAGTAAAAGGATGCGATCTCCGCCAATTTTCAGCAGGTTCTCCAGGCAACGTAGCGGGCCGGTGGGAAACAGGAAGTGAGTCGTGCCCAGAGTTTGCCGATATCTCTCCAGGATAGCGTCATAACTGGGATTGCCGTAAGTGGTATCGGAAGCTTTTTGGTAGCTGTACTCAAGTGTCGTGCTCTCCTGGTCCTTGCCGAGGGTCACGCTGACCAGAGCTTCCTCGAGGGTACCCTTTGAGACTCGGAAGCAGTCCGCCGAGATGGAGTCGAAGACGTAGTTAGCGATGAAAAAGACCGGGTTCCCGGAGCCATCAAGTTTGAGGCCAGAGTTTTGTAGGGTGAGTTCGCTATCGGCTTCGACGTTAAAAAGAGCAAGGTCTAAAAGACCACTTTCAAGATAGCCGGCGAAGCGAGGATGCGCGGCCCAGTGATTGAGATTGGTGGTGGTGAAGTCGGTCAGCACGTAGCGGACTTCCACCGGAAGATGCATGCGAAGGGTATCCAGTCTCTTTAGGACATAATAAGCGAGCCGTCCTGAACCGCCTCCCATCTCCACCACGCACACCGGCTGAGCCGGATCGAGCTTCCTCTCTCGGTATAGGTCCTCGATGTGGCCCGCGAGAACGTCGGCGTAACCGGCACCGATAATCGGGTTGTTGGTCACGTAGTGCGGGACGGTGTCCGTGTTCCAAGCCTGAACGCCGCTTTCGTGATAGAGCGAGCGTTGGTGTTCCCAAAGTCCGGACTCGGAGAGACGGGTGCTCATCGGCGACACACCCTAAGTTTTCACTTCGGACCAGAGCTTGCGCTTGAGTTCGATCAGCTCTTTCATGGTCTCGAAGCGGGCGTCTGGAGTGATGCGAAGAAGCGGCGCGTAGAGGAGTTCCTCGAAGCTGATCTCTGACTCCTTGATCGCCTCATAAAGTGGCTTGAACTGCTCCTGAGGAATAATGCTCGGATTCGGGGCTTCCTGGGCTCTACCACTTTTGAAGTCCTCCAACCGGTCTTGGACGTCGTGATAGAAGCTTTCGATCTCTTGCACCTGAGGTGTTTTGGGATTCTCCTCGTTGAGGAGCTTTCGAAAGCGAGTCTCCAACAGTTCAAGTCTGGTGTACATCTCCGAGGCGGCATGCTGACTCAGATAGCCGGAGCGGATACCCACGAAGAGGCCTCGAAACGCTTCTTGCCGCTCATCCACAACTCGCTCTAGGGCACGATCTTTACTTCTGGCCATGGACAGGCCGAACTTCTGGAAAAGACGTCCGAACAGCTCCAGCTTGGATCTCTTCTCGTGCTCCCCGTGTAGAGTTCGCGTCACCGCGCGGAGAAAGTACTGTAGGCTGAAAGGCTTGAAGAGATAGTCGCTGACCTGGTAGCGAATCGCCCGGACCGGCGTGTCCTCGCTGGCGTATCCGGTGATGACGATCGATTTGAGTTTGGGCTGAATACCCTTGATCTTGCCCAACATCTCTACCCCATCCATGCCGGGCAACCGAACATCAGTGATCACCAGGTCAAACTTGGTCTGCTTGCAGATATCGATCGCCTGTTGACCGTTGGAAGCCGTGGTGACGTTGTAGCCTTGCGTTTGCAGAGTGGACTGTAAAATATCGTTCATGTCTTCGTCGTCCTCGACGATCAGAATATGCACCATTGAGCATCCTTCCCTCTGGCATCGCGGTAGCCTCCAGCCAGATTGTGACAAAAATGTGATCCTCGGTTGACATTTGGATAACGTCGCGGGGTTAGGGTGTGTCTATCAAAGACCACACCCCGAGGAGAATAGCCATGTTGATCACTTCCGCCAGAACGCCCATGATAATGACCGCCGCCCCCGCGCCTTCGACCACGAAGTCGACGGACGCCGCCGAGGCCATGCCCTCCGGTGATCAATATGTTCCCCAGTCTTACAGCGATAACCGCGGGATGCGGGCGGCAGCGTGGATCGGCGGCACCGCGGTCGTGGGAGGAATTCTAGGCAGCCAACTGGGCAACTTGACCGGAGTCGGCGGACACATCGCGGGCGCTGTCGTCGGAGCCGCCGGAGGAGTTGTTCCGGGTCTCATCGCCGGTACCGTGCTCGGTACCATCGCCGACACCAGCGACGGCTGGGGCGGACTCGGTGGAGGACTCATCGGTGGAGCGGCCGGAGGAGTTATCGGAGGCATCGCAGGTGGATACCTGGGCGCGGGCGTCATCGGTGGCACGCTGGGCGCGGTGGCGGGAGTCCTCGGAGGCGCCGCCGGCGGTTTCGTGATGCACATCAGAACGGCCGACTAGGCCTTCTTCTATCCGACCTGAAATGACATCATCTCAGGCAGCGAGCTTTGGACCCCGCGATCGAGGAGCGAAATGCTCGATCAGCTCATTCAGGCTAAAGCCCTCCACCAGAGGTGGGTGAAGGGCTCTAAGAATCGAGTGAATGGGTTTCCCGAGAATTGTCGGCGCCGGCTGAGGCCTTCAAGCTCTGCGAGAAGAGACCTATCGAGGGTCCTCAGGACCTCCTGGGGACCGCTGGCCGAGCCGGCTTGGGACACAGTCTCGGTCACGGACGGTGAGCAGTGACAATGCTCTCTACCAATCATTGACTTTCCGCGACTTGTCTAGGATATGTATTATCAAATCTTGGAAATGCGCATTGAGTTTATCGTGGGCTTCCTTAGAGATAACCTTCCCTTTGTCGTCATAGATCGCGAACTTCGCCTTACCGGTTTTTACCAAATGGAGATAAACCCAACCGGTCCAAAAGCCCGTTCTATAGTCGTTGCTTTCATACCACCGCCGACACTGGAAACTCGGGCTATTGATACGGATCTTTTCATCCTTGAAAAGGATGGATAAGGTATAAGAAAGATCGTGTTGAAAAATCTTCGACGAAAAGAGAGTCACTTGCACCCTACTCGGTATGATCTTCGACTCATAAGCATTGATGGTAATGCTTTCTCCCTCGACCACACTGAGGGATTCCTTAGGGTTTAAATATATCGTATTGAGAGCATTGAGCACATTCGTGTAAAGCTCGTCTTTCCTAATACCCGGAAAATCAACCACGATGTAATCCGAATTGTCTTCAGAGACAAAACCATTGGGAGTCAATGTAAAATATTGAGCTAGACTCGCGGTCTGAGTGAGTAATAAAAGGGTCAGAACATTTACTAATTTTCTCATCTGCCGAGGCTATCCTTATTACATTTGACTGAGCTGTGATCGCGATCACGTTTCAACGTGAAGTCGCCGTAGTACTCCGACCCCCACAGAGGATAAACTCCATCAAAACAGGTAACCTCAAGGTGTGAGCCCAACTGACTCACGACATGGGATACCTCGAGGAGCAGATCTCACTTTGGCTGGGAGTTCGTTTGGAGCAACCGCCCGCCATGCCGCAAGAGTTGATTCGGCTCTTCACCCGAGCCGAGGAGAGAGAGTCGAGCTACCGCAACGGCTGGCGGGTTTGGGAGGCTCCGGCTTCGGAGAACTACCATCGCGGTAAGCTGTGGGTGGCCGAGGTGGATCGCTGGCTCGCCGCGGAAAGAGCCAAACTGGTGGAAGCCGGACATCGACTCGAACCTCTCTGGCCCGAGGGGAAGCCTTTCGCCATGTATCTGTCCCATGACATCGACAAGGTCTCCAATGAGCAGACCTATCAGCAAGTCTTAAGAGCCACCGAAGACCGCCCACGACTCAAGCGCAAGGTCTGGTTTCGCAACCTGAAAGGACGCTACCCGGCGGCCCCCGACCTCAAGGAGACCATCGAGGTCGGAATTGAGATCGAAAGCAAACACAATGTTGTCTCAAGCTGGTTTTTCACCACCTACCCCATCGCCAAGGCCGAGGAGTTCGACTGCGTCTATCAACCCTCGGATCCTTGTCGCTACCAGGGTCGAGAAACCACCATCAAAGCCGTGATGGCCGATCTGGTGGCCCGAGGACACGACGTGGGGCTGCACGGCAGCTACTGGTCCGCCCGCCAGCCGGGGATGCTCAAAGAGCAGCGCGAGCAGCTGTCTCGTGACAGCGGCCTTTCCATCACTACCACGCGCCAGCACTGGCTCCACTTCGATATCGACATCACGCCTAAGTTGCAAAGCGAGGCCGGTATCGTGGTCGATGGTACCTTCGGCTTCAATCGACACCTGGGTTTCCGCGCGGGCACTTCCCTACCGTTCTTCTGGCCGGATCTCGACCTTCTCGAACTTCCCCTGATCATTCAGGACGTGGCGGTCTTTTCACCGGCCGCCATGGAACTCGACCTGTCCACCGCCCGCAAGGTCTGCGATCAGCTCGTCGACGAGGTCTCCTCTGTCGGAGGGTGTGTCGGGACCCTGCTTCACCCAGAGCAGTTCCCCCTCATCACCGATCTCGCTCGATGGTACGACGATCTCATCGCTAAGGCCCTGGTCAAGGGCGCCTGGGTTACCTCGCTTGCCGAGATCAACGACTGGTGGCGGGCCCGCGCCGCTAGAATTATGGCGTGATGGGAGTCGGCTGTGGGTCGCGAACAACCAGCACGGAGCAACGAGCCAAACGCAAAGTCTTCTCGGTCTGACTTCCCAGAATAAACTGGTGCAGAGCCGAACGCCCGTGGCAGGTCATGGCGATTAAGTCGACACCCTGCTCGCTGGCCACATCGGAAATGGCCTGAGCCGGAGAGGGGCCGTTGTGGATCAAAAGCTCGACTCGCGGATGCTTGAGCCTGGCCTTGATCCCATCCATGTAATCTTGAACCGCGGCCTTCTCCGTCTCATGGGCGGCGAGAACGTTATGCGAGGTCCAGGAACTACTGGTGGGAATGTCGAGCACTCGGAGAACCAGAATCTCTCCTTCCTGTGACTCGGCGAGCAGAGCTTCAGCCGCCGGTAGAGCTTTCTCACTCTCTTCGGAACCGTCTAGAGGAACTAAAATCTTCTTATACATATCCGGTCTCTTTTCTCAAGAAAACCGCATCCCTGTGCTCCTCATCGAATCGCCATCAAATCTTCAGAGTGCCTTCACACAAGAGGATAGATCCCTGGGATAGGGGGATCGGCATCGCTGGCGGGTGCCATCCTTCCTCATCTCTCCCCTAGTCTCGAGATGAGGAAGGATGGTCTATGCCAAACCCACGGAATTCAAGATCTCGAGAGGACAAGTCCGCCCGGTCGGATGCTTTACCTTTGGATACCCAGTGCTGGGTACTAGCGGTGGCAAGCACTCTGTGCCGGGGCGATCATCGACCGTCGTTCTCGGGTCTGACAACTGTCCGAAGAGCTCTCACCCGAAGTGATAGGCAAGAGCTCGCCCAGGCTTTGGTCGATCTAGTGGACCAGCAGGGAGACGACCTCTGCCCCAAACTCCGTCTCAAATTGCGTCTGCTAATTGGGGAAGTACGGTACGGCACGAATCGTCGAGTCCGGCGCCTGGCTTCCGAGGTGGTGCACCTGTCCCTGTGCTCCGAGCGGGACGCCTGCTAAACAGGAGTTGGGCCACAGAGTGTCAAGGCCCGGGCAGGTCTTTTCCCCGATGGCAGCGCAGCCCCTCGGGCAATGTCCGATGGCGACTCCAGTGAATTGAAACTGAGGCTTTTCAAGGGTCCGCTGGCCGAGCGCGAGCTGAGGGCGGTGGCCCAGCTCTATGGAGCCGTCGACGGGAAGTACGGGTCGGTGGCGCACTGTGAGCAGCTCTTTCTCCGAGGTCCTTTTGGACCGGCTCTCCACGCCTTCGCCATGGACGGCGATACCTTCGCCGGCCACTACAGCCTGATTCCCTACGATCTGATCGTTGATGGTCGGGCTGTGAATGCGGCTAAGGGAGAGGCCCTCTGTATCGACCCTGCCTATCGGCGTACCACCATCGCGGGCCAACCCACCTCCGACGCCATCATGCTGGGAGCGATGAAGCTCGCCCAGGAAGAAGGTATCGAGGTGGCCTACGCGGTGGCTGGAGCCCCCGGGGTCGTTCGCCTTTTCGAACGCTGCGGTCACGTTCACCAGCCCTTCCCCGTTCGCGACCTCATCGTTCCACCCACCCGTGCACTGCCGCTAGGGCGGCGCGTCCGGTTGGAATGGGCGCGCTTGATGACGACAAGGGCGTGCCGAAAAGAAAAGCTTCAACAAGTCGATTTCGCCGCGGTTCAGGCTCGTTTCCCTTTGAAGATCGTCCCTCCGGCCGGGCACTGGCAAGCCCAGCTAACCTCCCAGACACTGGAATGGTTTGGCCAGGCTCCCAGCAACCGATATTTCCAGTTGGGCCAAGCCCTGGTCTGGTTAACCGAGACGCATTCCGACTGGGAACTCATCGCCAGCTTCAGCACTCAGGCCGACCCTTGTCAACGACGACGACTTGCCCTCGAGCTTCGAAATGAAGCCAGTCGTCGTGGTATCGACCGAATCCGAATCCCTCGAGTGGTGGGCGTGGAGAACGACATCTTGGAAGCTTTCGAACCACTAGCGCGGCGGGAGGTCGAACGCGAGATCTCCTGGATCTTCAAGAGCGAAATCCCTCTTGGCCTTCCCTCTCCCCACGCTTTCCTCTGGAGTCACTTCTAAGGAAGTTATTCCAGACCAGATCCTGAGGGGAGGGCGACTAACCGGCCCATCGAAACAGCCTCTCCATGCCGGCATCACAGCCATGGGGTCTTCCACGAAGTTTTCTTCTTCTCCTCACGCTGTGGCTGTTGGGCAATCCCGTATGGGCTCACAACGAAGAGGAGGACACCACCCTCACGATCACCATCGACGGTCAAGCTCTGATGCTCGAATACCAGACCAAATTTCCCTCGATGGCTAGCTTCGTTCGGCTCAAGCAGCTCGATACCGACAAGAACGGTGAATTCTCCGCCGCGGAGAAAGCGGTCTTCGCGGAAAAACGTCTAGCTGAATACCTCAAAAATGTCGAGTTGCGAGTTGGTGGACAGCCGATTTCGCTCTCCCCCGAGCTTTCCGAGGCCAAAGTCGGCACCGACGTCCTGGGCCTGCGAGACCTCTCGGTGCGTTAT
This sequence comes from Selenomonadaceae bacterium, assembly GCA_037189585.1. GTDB lineage: Bacteria > Vulcanimicrobiota > Xenobia > Xenobiales > JADMJV01 > JAEXNA01. The sequence continues at coordinate 116,169 of JBBCJA010000015.1, forward strand.
CGCCTGCGTGGCCGAATGAGCGTTCCCTGGAAAACGGGAGAGAGTCTCTTTCTCAAAGACCCCTCCTTCGGATGGAATCGCTATCAGGTCAGCGGATCCGACGGCGCGACCTTCCAGGTCACGGAAAGCTCTGTGGGGGATACGATGGAGGTGCGTCGAGTGGGGTCGAAGGCTGGTTCCAACGCGTCTCAGGCCAAGTCAAAGATCGACTCCCACGACGACGACCAGCTCCGCTCGATGCTCAAGGCGGAGATGACGCCTTGGATGCTGGCAAGCACCCTGGGCATAGCCTTCGTCTTGGGGGCGCTCCACGCCTTGACACCGGGGCACGGAAAGACCATGGTGGCAGCCTACCTGGTCGGCTCTCGAGGAACCATCAAGCAGGCTTTCTTACTCGGATTAGTGGTGACGGTCACCCATACCGCGAGCGTGTTCCTGCTGGGCTTGGCCTGCATGGTGGCTTTTCAGTTCGTCGTGCCGGACAAGATCATCCCCTGGCTCGGATTTATCTCCGGGCTCTTAGTGACTGTGGTCGGAGCCGCGCTGCTTTGGAGTCGCTGGACGGGGCGAGAGTTGGGACACAGCCACAGTCATGGGCATGGGCACAGTCACTCTCACGAGTCGCATCAACACTCCCACCAGCCCCACAGCCACTCTCATCAGTCGCACCAGCACACCCACGAGCCCCACAGCTACTCTCATCAGTCGCATCATCAACACTCCCACGAATCCCACCATCAGGTAAACGAACCTGCTTCCGCACCGACGGCGCGGCAGGTGCCGGATGCTCCCGACGCGGCCCACTCCAAACTCGGACTCTGGTCTTTGATAGGATTGGGGGTCAGTGGAGGGATGGTTCCTTGCCCCGAGGCCCTGGTCGTTCTTCTAGCCGCCATATCTTTGAACAAACTTTTCCTGGGCATGTTGGTGCTGATCTTTTTCAGCCTCGGGTTGGCCGCGCTGTTGGTGGTCATAGGCATCCTGGTCGTCTCGGCCACCAGAATGAGCAAGCGCTACTACCCATCGGAGGAGACCATCCGCAAAGTCTCCATCGCGTCTTACATCTTTATCTGCGGAATGGGACTTGTCATCGCCGTGCGCTCTCTCACCAGCGCCGGTATTCTCGTCATCAACCTTTGAGGGCAATCTTATGAAACGCGGACTTCTCCTATGGCTCCTACTCACCTCGGCGGCATGGGCGCACACGGTAGAACACGACGTCAGCCGCCGCGAAGCGGTGGTCGTGACCACCCGTCTGGGTGAAGAAGAGGCCAGTTACGCCGAATACGAGGTCTACGCGCCGGGCCAGAGCGCGGACCAAGACAACCCCGCTCAAATGGGCCGAACGGACGCTCACGGGCGGCTCTGTTTTCTGCCCGACCAGCCGGGAGAGTGGACGGTCAAAGTCAAAGCCGACTCCCAACATGGAGTCCACGGCTTCGAAGCCAAAATTCAGGTCGACGAAAAAGGAGTGGTCAAGGCTCTCTCCCAACCGTTGGTGGCGACCCATACCCGCCTTTTGATCGGGGTGAGCTTACTCTTCGGCGTCTTTGGTCTGCTCTCGATGGCGCGGGGAAGTCGTTCAGGCTGTCAGCCCGTGCCGCCGAAGTAGCTCTTCGTCGTCAAGCGCGGCGGACAAGGGGCCATCATAAACCAGGCAGCCCTCGTCGAGGATGAGAGCTCGCGTGAAAAGCTCTCGTGCCAGCTCCAGATCGTGGGTGATCACCAGCATGGCCTGAGGTAGCCCCTTGAGCACCTCGATGATCGAGCGCCGAGCTCTGGCATCCAGCCCGGCGGTCGGCTCGTCGAGAGCTAATAGGCTCGGTCGCATGGACAAGACGGTGGCTAGCGCGGCGCGTTTTTTCTCTCCCCCGCTCAAATGTTGAGGGAAGCGCTCTCTCAACGATTCCAGACCGACGGCTCGCAAGGCCTGGCTCACCTCCGCCTCCACGGTTTCCGGCGAGTCGCCCATACAGCATGGCCCGAAGGCGACGTCCTCTCCCACCGTGGGACAGAACAGCTGATCGTCGGGGTTCTGAAAGACCAATCCGACCTGCCCCCTCACCCGCTCTATCGAGTCGCGAGAGAGAAGCTCTCCCCCCACCAGAATCCGTCCCTGACCGAACTCCACTCCGTTAAGGTGTAGAAGCAGGGTCGATTTTCCCGCGCCGTTAGGGCCCAAGAGCGCCACCTTCTCCCCCGCGGCCAGACGAAAGGAAACACCGCGTAGCGCCTGCTCTCCGCTGGGATAGCCAAAGGAGAGCTCCTCCACGGTTAAGAGACTACCAGGGCCAGTCATTCCACCAAGCTCCGACCAGACCGGTTAGCGTCAGACCGAGCAGAACAAATTCAGCGACTCCCCAAGGCGAGGGCGAGCTTGAGCTCAGTCTAAGTCCTCGCTGAGCTCCCCGGCTCTTCATGGCAAGCTCCACCCGCTCGGCCCTCTCCAGCGAGCGTAAAAAAAGCGTGGCCACCAGGTTTCCTGTGACTCGGGCGCGGAAGAGCAAACCCGGCTCTTTTCGAGCGCGACTTTGGCGCGCGCGACGAAGCCGGCCCAGCTCCTCCATCACAAGTCCCAAGTAGCGCAAACAGAGCCTGAGAACATCGACCAGCCGTGATGGACAACCCAAACGCGCCACCGCCTCCACCAATTCGTAAGGCCCTTTGAGACAAACCGCCAGTTGCATGACCTGAAAGCAGAGCAGGCACTGCCCTCCGATAACCGCCACCTGAGAAAGGCCGCCCGCGCTGATTCCCCACCCGAAAAGCTCCGCCACTGGCGGACCTGGATGAGTGAAGAGTAAGGGGAAGGCGACCAGGCAGAAGGGCAGCGCGAGCAGACTTCGACGCCAGAAGATCAACGGGGGGATCCCGGCCAGAAAAGAGAGAGCGGCGACGGCGGACAGGCCCCAAACGATCTCCTGAGGCGTACGAAGACCTTTGATAGAGAGCAAACCTAGGATAGCGCAGGCCAGAACCGCCGTGCTCTTGAGCCCTGCTCCTCGCCGAGCCAATGGCTGATGCCAATCTCTCAAGGTTTGACTTCCGGTCGAGAAAAGAGCTTCAGCGCGAGGCCCAGTCCAACCCAGACGAGCCCAAGGCCTCCGGCCACGACCAGGCCGGGATAGCGCCGAACCAACGTCTGCTCGGCGGACAGTCCGTAGACCTCGGGCGGCAAGAGCGCGCCGAGAAGTATGAGCAAGGCCACGAAATAGCCGGCCGCGGTGGCCCGCGAGGACTCTTTCGGTATCAAGTCGGGACGTGTCCTCGCGAGATAAGACACGGCACCGGCCGTGACCAAACCTTCGCCGACTCCGACCAGGCTCTGGGTCGTCATCATGGCCGGGAGCGAGAACAGGAGCGGAGAGGTCCCCGCGACCGCGAGCTCCAGGCAGGTGACCAGCGAGCCGAAAGCTGTTCCCAACCAGCCCGCGCTAAACGCCGCCAAGGTCAAAGAAGCGCCACGGCGATGCAGTCCATGATAGACCGTCGAGCCCAAAAGCCCCATGACCAGGGCCATGTTGACACTGTTCCATCCCAGGGCCAGCAGCCCACCGGTTCCAAAGACTAGAGCCTCCAGGAAGAGGACGGAGCAGATCACCACCATGCCCATGGCGGGACCGAGAAGTATAGTGACCAGGGCCGCTCCCACGAGATGGCCGCTGGTGCCGCCCGGAACGGGAAACTGCAGAGTCTGAGCGGCGAAGACAAAGGCGGCCAAGAGCCCCGATAGAGGGATGAACCTGTCTTCCACGTCTCGACTCCGGATCAGGGCGACCGCCATGGCCGGCAGCGCTAGAAGCCAACCGGCTAAAGCCACAGGTAAGCTGATAAACCCGTCGGGGATATGTAGCGCCAACAAAATCACCGGGCCAAAACCGGGGGCGGGAAAGACTGCCCGCGAGACGAACGTCGCCCCCAGTGATCGACTATCTGCAGTTGCTGCGCGGCCACGGACTGAGAGTCACCGCGCAAAGAACGACTCTGCTTCGCCTTTTGCACGAGATCGAGGGGCATCAGCACCTGACCGCCAAGGACCTCTATGCCTTGGCCGAGCCGGCACTGCCCGGTCTGAATCTTGCCACTGTTTACCGAACTCTGGAGGGATTGCACGAAGCCGGCCTGGTCGACCGAATGGCGACCGGTCACGACCAGGTCCACTACTCTTTTCACGACCCCGAGCACCGTCACGGACATCTTTCCTGCCGGGTCTGTGGTCGAGTCGAGGAGTTCGACTATCAGGTCATCGTCGCTCTGGCCCAGAAGATTCGCAAGGCCCACCATTTCATGATCGACCGGGAGCACTTGACCTTGTCCGGCCTCTGTGCCAGCTGCCAGTCCAACAGTCAACGCGGCGAGGCCATCGACAGCGAGACGCACAGCCACTCTCATCCTCATACCCCCCACTGAAAACGTCTCCCTTACCTTACCTTCACTTGAAGGAGTCCCCCTCACCCTCAGGAACAGTCTCTTCTGCGATCGCTTGCAGAAGCGGCGCATTTCTTCTGGGGGTCATCACACATGTATCGTTACGCGCTGTTGGGCGTTTTCCTTTCCTTATTCTCACTCTCAGCCTGGGCCCACGACTACTGGCTGAAACCGGAGAACGGCTCCGCCGTGCTCATCTACGGCCATGCCAACGAAAGCGAAGCCTACAAACCCGAGGTTGTCAAATCCGTGACCGGGTGGGACGATACCGGTAAGTCACGCGAGCTGTCCAAATCCTTCGACAAAGGCCGGCTCTCCTTGACTGGTCCCGGAATCACCGCCTGGGCGGTGGAGATCGACAATGGATACTGGAGCAAAACGATCCAGGGTTGGAAAAACCGCTCCAAACGGCAAGAGAAGAAAGCTATCAAATCCACCTGGGACCGCCACTTCGCCAAGTCCGTCAGCGGCAAAAACATCACTTTCGTGGCCGGCCAGCCCTTGGAGATCGTACTTTCGTCCGCCAGCCCCTCGAAGATCGAGGGCTCTGTCTTGCTTCGTGGCAAACCGGCGGCCGGGCTAACCATCGAGCAAGACCACAAGAAGCTTGGCACGACCGATGCCAACGGAAAGTTTTCCGCCAAGCCCTCCGGCACCGGTATCGTGGTCCTTGGCACCCGCCAGCAGGAGAAGCTGGAAAGGAATCCCGACGCGGACTTTCTCAATCTCGACGCGACGTTGACGGTTACGATAAAATAAAGCGAATTGTCGGAGAACTCGCTCTTTGCCTATGTCGCATCTCTCCAGGCCACCAAATCCTGGGGAGATGTTCTCGATGCGGGAACGGGATGGAGCAGTTTAGACTGGCTCCTCTCTCTCCCAACCTCCAGCATCACCGCCGTGACCGCTTGCCCACGTCGGGCGACTCTCCTTAGAGAACGATTTCGCGATCGTTTGCGCCCACAGGATCGCATTATCGTGGGGAACTGGATCGACGAGGATCTGCTGGGAGAACAGCGCTTTGACGTGGTCCTGGCCGACTATCTTCTGGGCGCGGTCGACCGTTTCGCTCCCTATTTTCAGGGCCGGCTATTGACCCGCCTTGGCCGCCACGTAGGAGGCAAGATGTACTTGATTGGACTAGAGCCTTACGGCGATCCGGACCACTCGCAAGACGCGCGCCTGGTCACCGAGATCGCGAACCTACGAGACGCTTGCCTCTTACACTCTCAAGACCGACCCCATCGAGAATATCCTCGCTGGTGGATGTTGGAAGAACTGGAGCGACGCGGCTACGAGGTCCATAGCTCTCGCTCGTTTCCGATTCGCTACGGAACGAGTTTTGTGAAAGCCGAACTCGATGTCTGCCTGAATGCCCTGACCCGAGTACCGCGGCCAATCGCTAAGGCTCTAACCGCTCACGAGCGTTCCTTGCGAAAGCGGGCCCTAGCCCATATCGATCGGCACGGGTCCTTGCAGTGGGGCTTCGATTACGTTTTCTCGGCCACAGCGCGGCTCACATCCCCAGGATGGGTTTAACAATCCTGTGAAAAACGTTAACATCATGTCAATGTCATTTACAATGATTTGACTTTGTGTTAACGCATCTTGGTTCTAGCTTTGAGATAATTCCAGTAAGATTCCACCTAGCGGAGAGTGTTCATGAGCATAAACATCAACTTCAATTTCGGCGGTATGAACCCCATGATGGGCGGCATGAACCCCATGATGATGGGGGGGATGAATCCCATGATGGGCGGCATGAACTCCATGATGGGGATGGGCCAGATGAACCCCATGATGATGATGATGCAGATGATGCAGATGCTCATGGGCATGATGATGGGTATGGGGGGCGGCGCTGGCGGATTTCCCCCGGGCCAGTTCCCCAATTTCGGCAACAACGGCGGCGGCGTCCCTGGTATGGGCGGCTGTGGCTGCGCTCCTGGAGGCGGCTTCCTGGGCGGTGGAAACTATGGCGGCGGCTATGACAATGGCGGCGGATACGGTAACCCGTCGGTCGGGGGAACCCCCTACACCGGTCCCGCCAGCGAAGCCGGTCAGCGCTCCGTCGACATCGCACGCCAGTTCTTGGGTCAAAGGTCCATCGATGTCCGTGGCCGTATGGGCCCGTTCTCAGCCGCCGGTGGCCAGACTAACAACTGTGCCGACTTTGTCTCGTCGGCCCTGGTAGCGGCGGGACGCCTGAGTCGCAAGAACGTCAACTGTCGAAGCCTCGAACGCCAGTTGCAACAGGAGGGCTGGCGTCAGATCCCCGCGGATCAGGCTCGCCCCGGAGACGTCATCTTCAATCAGTCGCGGGGACATGTGCAGCTTTCCCAAGGCGGTGGCCGGCAGATCGGCTCCAACAACAGTCGCCCCGGCGGCGGACGTTCCCCCGGCCTTCAGTTCATCACGGAAGGCCCCGCGATGCGAAATGCTGTGGTCTACACCAAGTAGTCCCATTCTTTCTTGAAGAGAAAGCCCGTCAGGTTCCGGCCTCCGACGGGCTTTTTCCATTCATCCCGGATGATGCGTCGCGGGGACCCCATCTGGGTTCAACTCAGCGGCGTCGGCCTTTACCCCAGACGATTCGATAGAGATCGTGCCGGCGGTCTCCACGATTGCGAACCGAGCCGGTATTTCTGGCCAGGCCCAGCGAATCCATGCGCAGGTCCGCCAGTGCCACCGCTTCGGAATTAGGAGTGGTGTCGGCGGCGATCCCATCTCTAGCGAAGTGGAAATCACAGGGTGTCAGGATGCAAGACTGGGCATACTGAATGTCCATGTTGTGGACACGGGGTAGGTTCCCCACATTGCCGGAAAGGACTACGTAGCACTGATTCTCCACCGCGCGAGCTTGACAGGAGTAGCGAACCCGCAAATATCCGTTGCGCTCTGCCGTACAGAACGGCACGAAGAGAATGTTGGCCCCCTGGTCGGTGAGGTATCGAGCCAACTCAGGGAACTCGGAATCGTAGCAGATCAAAACTCCGATCGGACCGCAGTCGGTGGGGATCACTTCCAATTCATCACCACCCTCGATATTCCACCAGAAGACCTCATCGGGAGTCGGGTGGATCTTCGGTTGAGTGTAAATGGCGCCGTCTCTCAAACAGACATAGCAGATGTTACGGATATGTCCTTCCTCGGTCTTGGTGGGATGGCTGCCGGCGATGATGTTGACGTTGTACTTGATGGCCAGACGGTGGAAGAGGTCACGAATCCGTTCCGTATAGTCGGTCAGATGATCGATGGCCAGCTCCGGCGGTACCGGCTCGTTCTCGATGGAGAGAAGCTGTAGCGTGAAGAGTTCGGGGAAAAGGACAAAGTCGGCCTTGTAGTCGGCCACCGCGTCCACGAAGTAAGTGACGATGGTCTCGAACTCCTCGAACGAGTGGATGCCACGTTGCTGATACTGAACCGTGGCGATCCGCACCGTACCCGAGACCCGGGTGGAAGGCTGAGTCGTGTTCTCCTCGGTGTCCGGCACCTCGGGGTTGCGCCAGACCATCAGAGCCGCGTAGCCCATGGAGTCGGCGTCTTCGGGCAGGTACTTGGGGATCGGTTTGATGTACTCGAACCCCTGGCGGGCTTGAAAACCAAACGTCGGGTCTTTGATTTCCTTGGCCTGGACAGCGGCGACATAGGCCTCCACGGTTCCAACTTTTCCTATACGGCGCCGCAACAACGGGAGGCGGCCACAGATGGCAATCCCCCTGAGTCTCAAATGCTGGCAAAGCTGAACCCTCGCTCTATAAAGCCGGTCGCCGATGCGAAGCCTGCGATAGTCCTGGTCGACAAACACTTCATAGCCGTACAGCCAGTCTCCGTGCGGATCGTGGGTCGAAGCGTAACCGCCTCCCGTGATCACGTCCCAGGAGTGCTTTCTCATGAACTTCTTCTCTGTCGTTCGAAGAGTGGCCGCGTAGCCGACCACTTTTCCATCATAGACCGCGACGAAGACGCCCTCGGGGAAATTATTGATCTGTCCCCGGAGAATGGCCAGGGTGTAACGCTCCAGGCGAGGGTACACCTTGGTGTAGAGATCTCGAATCTGGGCCACGTCTTTGAGGGTGGCGTTTCGAACGATAAGGCTTTGAGCGCGGTCTTTCATGACGGCGCCTTTCCTCTTCTGTCAGAGGAGTCCCCCCGGACAAACTCCTGTGAGAATGACCTATCCTCTCAAGGCCCGAAGAGCAGAATATGTCTAGTCTCCTGACCGTGGTCAGCGGCCTTCCGCGCTCTGGTACCTCTTTGATGATGGCGGCCTTATGGGCTGGTGGTCACCCCACTTTCCATGACCAGAATCGACCGGCGGACCTTCATAATCCCAATGGATATTATGAGGATCAGAGGGTCTCGGGCCTGGCCACGGATGCGTCGTGGCTGTGGAATCACGAAGGGAGAGCGGTGAAGATCACCAGCCACCTCTTGTCCTCGATTCCCGAGGGGCTGGCCGCCAAAGTTCTCTTCATGCGCCGCCCGCTTTCCGAAGTGATCGCGTCGCAGAACGCGATGTTGGGTCGAGTCGATTCTGGGGATTGGGAGGCGGTGCTTCGACGAGAACTCGGACGCACACTTGCCTGGCTTCAAGAGCAGCCGCACCTGGAGGTGCTGGAGGTCTCTTATCCGGACATTCTCAAAAACCCCACCGTGGAAATGGCTCGCGTGCGAGACTTTTTGGAGCGAGAGCTGGATCTTGAAGCCATGGTCGGTGTGGTCGATCCCGAGCTGTATCGCCAAAGGGGCTAGAGTTTCCCGCGAATCTCAGCGGGACCTATCTACGAATAAAGCGGGACCTCACGAAAAGAGCGGGATCACCACACGTCACGAATTCTCCCCTTATCTCATCGGGATCTAACCACGAAAAGAGCGGGACCCTCACGAGAAGAGCGGGATCAGACTTTAGAGATATCCGAGGCCTTTGAGGCGCTGATCCAGGTTGGCCTGCTCTTCCTCTGTTAGAGGGGCGAGCTCTTTCTCCAAAAGATGGGTGACGAACTCGGTCAGACTGGAGTAGCCGAGAGCCAGGGCGTACTTTTCCGCCTTGCGATGGAGTTCAGGGTCGAGGGCGATCTTGGGGCCGAACATAAACCAACTGTTCGCTCCTCACGGGATGACATCTTCTCTGGAAGGTGAAACTCGACCCCAACTTTGGAACTGCTCGTCTATATAGGACCCGGACCAGGCCTTGCCGTGCAGGCGCCGCTCCTGGTCTTCCTGCTGGCGCTCCTGGTCGCGCTCTTCGGATTCTTGAGTTTCCCATTTCGCTGGTTGGCCCGCCGCGGCTGGCGTCGTCGCCCGGCCAAATGCCGGCGAGTGGTCGTTCTGGGTTTGGACGGGCTGGAACCGACCCAGGTGGAGCGGCTGATGGCCGAGGGGCGTCTTCCCCACCTCCAGTCGCTCCAAGAGGAGGGCTCTTACCAAAGGCTAGGAACGACCTGCCCACCTCTATCTCCCGTCGCATGGTCTAGCTTCTCCACCGGAGTCAACCCCGGCAAACACGGTATCTTCGGCTTTGTGGAGCGCGACAGCGGTTACCGCCTCCGCTTGACCTCGGCCTCAGTGGAAAGAGGTCCAGCACGATTGTTCAACTGGAATCTCCCCTGGAAAACGGAACACCCCATCTTTCGACGAAAAAGCACCAGTTTCTGGAAGCTCCTGGGCCAGGCCGGAGTTCTGACTCACATCCTTCGCGTTCCCATCAGCTGGCCTCCCGAGCCGTTTCAGGGCTTCCTTCTCTCCGCCATGGGAGCACCGGACTTGATGGGGACCCAGGGCACCTACACTCTTTTTTCCAACCGGCCTTGCCCACTCGGACACGGCCAATTCTCCCCCTTGAGTCAGGACGGGAACGACTGGTGTGGCGAGGTCGCCGGACCCAAAGGTCGGGCCCTTCCCCTGCGGCTCACCGCCCAAGGCCTCGTGCTCGCCAAGTCCCAGCATAGCCTGCTCAGCGGCCAGACCACCCCCTGGATACGCCTCGACTTCGGGCGCTGCACGGGTTTGGCTCAGTTCCACCGCATCGACGAGACCACACTCTACATGTCGGCCCTCCAGATCGACCCGGCTCGTCCCACCACTCCCATCTCCTGGCCACCTCTTTTCGCCTCTACTTTGGAGAAGCTGTGCGGCCCTTATGCCACCTGTGGACTAGCCGAGGACACGGGAGCGCGCGAGGACGGAGTCCTTTCCGAGCAAGCCTTCCTAAACCATGCCTACAGCATTCACCAAGAGCGAGAGCGCCAGTTCTTTCATCTCCTGCGGCGCACTCCTCATGGCTGTCTAGCCGCAGCCTTCGACGGTTCCGACCGGATAGCCCATATGTTCAGCGCACCCTCTCAACAAGACACCCTTGATGAGATGGTGGTGAAAATGGACGACCTGGTCGGGCGAACGCGACAACAGATCGGCCCCGACGACGTACTGATCGTCTTGTCCGACCACGGCTTCAAACCGCTCCACACCCTAGTCGACGTCAACGCGTGGCTGGCTGAACACGGCTACCTGCAAGCCGATGAAGCCAAGGTGGACTGGCCTCACAGCCGAGTCGGCGTCTACAACCTTTCCGGCCTCCGCCTCAATCTGCGCGGGCGGGAAAGCCAGGGCATGGTAGATAGCGGCGAGGCCGCCGAGCTCAAGAACGAGGTCCGTGACGGCCTCAAGAACCTAGAGCGGCAAGGCGAGAAGGTCTTCTCAGACGTCTTTCTGGCCTCCGAAATCTACACCGGTCCTTATCTGGAACGAGCACCCGACCTGGTGCTCGGCTTCTCTCCCGGCTTTGGAATCTACAAAGACTCGACCCGCGGCTTTGTCTCCTCAGAGGTCTTTCATGCCAACAGCTCCGCCTGGTCGGGCGACCACTGCTACCATCCCGAGGCCATCCCGGGCATCCTATTTTGTAACCGAAAGCTGAACCCAGAGGCTCAGATCATCGATCTCTCCGCCACCATCTTAGACCTGCAAGGCGTCGCCCGCCCGCCCTGGATGGAAGGCAGATCCTTACTTCCACAAGGGGACACCCTTCCAACTTCGATCGGGGGGGAGACTATAGAGAGCTAAGATCGAGGGCGCCAGGTCCCTTAAATGAGGGCGACTTTCCGCCGCTAATGGTCGGCTGCACAGCAGGACGCCGGGGACCTGGTCGGGCGACATTAAGTGATCTCCCGACCAGGCTTGCATATTGTCGGCCAGCAGGTCCGCTCCGGCTCCGCCCAGGGCGGTCTCCCAGGAGGCTCGGTAGCCGCGACGGTAGCCCACCAAAAGGTCGGGAGAGCGAAGGCGGAGGCCCGCATCTTCGGGAAGAGGGAGAATTTCCGCGCTCTCCACCACACTCTCCCCCGACTTCGGGTCGCGAAACTGTCGCAGCTCTTCAGCCAGACGCTTCAAGAGCGCGGTCCTTTCCGAAGGCGCAACCACGCCCTTCGCCTCTCGACCTTGAAGATTCACATAGAGGCTGTTAAAACCGGCGGCGTAGACTCGAGTCCGCTCCCAGTCGATCCCGGAGAGCCCCTCTCCCTCCCCTTTTTGGTATCCCTGACGACGCAGCCATAGATTCAGCTGGACACTCCGACGAAAGGGGGCGAAGCCGTGATCGGAAAGCGCGATCACCGTGGTTTCCGTCCCGCTTGAGCGCATGGCTTCGCCCAGGAAACGATCCGCGAGCTGGTACGAGCTTTTGATGATGCCGCGATACTTGTCGGCCCGCTCACGGGAATAACCCGGGTGGTCCGGATCGATAGTGTTCCAGTAGAGGTGAGACAAGATGTCCGTGGAGGAGACGTAGAAGAAAAGAAGTCCCTGGTCGAAACGTTCGAGCTCACGCTGGAACAAGGTCTCCCGTTCCTGAACCACCAGGCTGTTCTGGCTCAAGAAATCGTCGTCGGAGAACAGGCCATCCAAAAGGGCGTCGGTCTCCTCGGGTAGCCCTTGAGTGTAAAAACGACCGCAGTCGTGAGCCAGCTCCCGGGCGAAACCGCCGGGATGGCTGATCGGGATCACCGGATCCAAAGGGTCGATGTTGATCGGCGTGACGTAGAGCTCGAAGTGAGGCTGGAGGCTCTTAAGATAAACTCTCACCATGCCATGGGCACTGGGGAACTTCACCGGTAGCCAGGAGCTCCACTCTCCGGCTTTGAGTAAAGCTTGCTCTCCACCCGCTCGAAAAAGAGCCGCTCCCGCCTCGCCGTCGATGAGGACGTCAAAGGGAAGAGACTCACTACCACCGCCCGATTTGAGCGGACCGACCAAAGAGGCCTTCACCGTCCCCTCTCGGACCTCGACTTGAAGCCTACGGCCTCCGGTTCGAGCCGCGGGGGTCGCGGTCATCGGCTCGTCGGTGTAGAAGCTGTAGGTGCCATAGCTCCCCTCCAGGTCGGGGGTACCCATGTCGGTCAGATAGGTGCCCGACTTTTCCACCGCCGGAAAGCAAGCGGGAAGTTTGACCAGTTTGGTCGGGATGCCCGCTTTCTCCAGATGGCGCCAGAACGGCACCCCCTCACGCACCATGGAATATCGACCGTCACGCACTTCGGTCAACGACGGGATCACCTCGAGCTTCTCGGGGTCTCGATGGACGAAGTCGAAAACTCCGTGGTCGGAAGGGTCTACTCCGGTGATGAAAGTGGACCAGGCTACGGGGCTTTGAGGAGGATTGGTGGTACCCAGAGTGCTCATTCCGCCCTGTTGGGAAAGCTTGAGAAAGTTCGGCATCGCCCCCTCATCCATGAATTGGCGAAGCAGCACGGGATCCATCCCGTCGAAACCGAGGACAAGCACCTTAGGCGCTTTCCTGGTGGCGCAACTCTGGATCAATAGCATGATGAGAAAAGCGCCGAGCAAAGTACGTGCTGAACCCATTTTCTTACATCCCGTATGCCAGTTGAGCTCTGGAGATCTCCTCGGAGGCCAAGAAGTGACCGCTTCCGGTTTTATCCCTATCGGGCAAAGACTCGAAGTCAGCGAAGGCCAAGGCGGCCTGCGCCTTTAATTCGTGCAGCAACGCCTGGAAGCGTTTGTCCCGCACCACGCGTAAACCGCTGGCATCTTTAGCCAACTTGTGAGCCGACACGATGGCTACCAAGCCTGGACAACCCATCTCGATGTCGATCGCCTCGATCTGCATCCCCTTATCCACCATGTAGAGCAAGCTGTGAGGCTCCATCTCCCGTCTCAAGGCCAAAATCTTGGAACAGGGTGACGGCAGCTCGGTATCGAGATAGACCCCGCTCTCACTCCGCCGAAGAAGGAGCGAGCTGTGATAGGGTGGAGGAGAAATTTTACCGACCTTACGGAAGCTCAACTGACTCCTAACTCGCCCATCGGCAATGCGATGAAGACAGGACGGACGAGCCATTCTGGCGTCTCCCCAGACAGATTCTGAAAGGTCCAGGGAACGGTCGACGAACTGGCACTCGACCAACAGATAAGGCGAAATCGGCCGAGCCGGAATGGGAGTGCCGTTGATCTGCCGGCCATCCAAATCGAAAGGGATGGCGCAAGAGGCGAAGCTTTGAGTCACGAGGGTATGAATAGCGGCATTCTCCTTGGCCCGTCCTAAGAGAGTTCCTAGGAAGCCCTTCGGCCGAGAGAACTTGAGAACCACCTCCACTGATCCAGCGTGGCCCGGATTAGTCGCCATATGAAACGTTCCGTCGGGTCGTAAAATCAAACAGCTCCCCCGTGTGCTCACCTCGACCTCCTGACATTCGGCCAGAAACGAAGTTAACAGACCTTGTGAGAAGGCCGTTTCGCCGTTGAGCAGCTGGGAGATGGGTCGGAGGGCCAGGGAAACCGATGATGCCTCCGCCCATAGGACAAGGCTGTCACGCGTGATTTTGATGGAGATTCGCTTGGGTCTAAGCTGGACCAAACCTTGGGCCAAGCGAGCCAGGTAAAACCTGGCCATATCCTGCTGGAAACTCTCGTATCGTTCCCGGATCTTGGTCGCATCGAGAGTGAACTGACCCCGAGAATCAAGCTTGCCTTCACCGGCCAGATCATCGAGCAACGAATCCATTGAGCTAACGTACTCCGAATAGTCTTAATCCACCTCGCTAAGAAATCGCACGTTCATCTATATGCTGTCGAGAACCGCAGGGTGAGGCCACTGTGGCAAGGAAACCGGCGAATGTCGTGATTCTGGCACTCTTGTCACTCTGTCTTGCCTTGACCTGGCGTGGACTCGTCTCCCCCACGCGGGTCGCCACACCCCTGCGTGCCAGCCTGGAGAAGGTGACGGGACATCTCCAGGAGATGCTCTTATATGGAGCGTTCCCGCAAGTACTCCTGAAAACGCTCATCGACGTCGGAGGCGCTTGCCTGCGGCTTTCCGCCAGTCTGTTCCTTCCCTGTCTTCTCTTCCTACCGCCTCTCTTCTTAGGGCTCTATGTGGGTGCCGGATTCTACCAGCACCGCGCGATTCACCCGGGGGAATCGGTGATCTTGCGCGCCCCCGCCGGCGGTGTCTGGAAACTCGAGGCAACTCCCGAGATCAGCGTCGAAGTCTCCGAGTTTCAACATCCGAAACTTCCACAGACGCTTTGGAGACTACGTCCGACCCAGGCCGGAGACTGGACTCTCTCTTTGAGAGGGCCGGAGGGAAGCCACACGGTGGTCCCGCTGGTCGCGCGCTCTCCCTCCGACAGCTCAAAGAGATGGCTCTCTCCTTTAGAGACAAGCCTGGACTATCCAAGCGAAGACTGGTTTTCTCAAACGTGGAAAATGCCATGGTGGGCGGTTCTTCTGCTGGCTTTTCTCCTCTGGTCGACTGTGCTGTCCCTTCTTCCCAGACGAGGAAACCGAAGCGCCTGACTCCAAAATCGCCAGCCTATGAAAATCGTCGCCTACAAGCTGCACGAGTCGGTCTTGCACTGCCGCCGCCCTTTCAAAATCGCCACCGGAGAGCAAGACGCATGCAAGACCCTGCTCTTGGAGCTGCGGACCACCAGCGGGGCTACGGCCTACGGAGAGGCGGTGCCTATCCCGCTTTTGACCGACGAGACTCTCGACGGCTGCCGCCAAACGCTCGTCGAGCTTCTTCTCCCACTGCTTCGCGGGCGCGACATCTGGAGCTTAAGAGAGCTTCACCGGGAGATGCTGCGCCGCACTCGCGCCAAGAGCGCCCGTTGCGCCATCGATCTCGCCCTTCACAACCTGCAGGCTCAAACGCTGGGCATCTCGCTGTCGCGCCTTCTGGGCGGCTCGGGAGACCGATTCCCGACCAACTACAGCATCGGTATCGAAGAGCCGGAGACGACCTTACGCCTGGCTCGAGAGATCGTGGAAGCGGGCTATCGGCGGATCAAGCTCAAGGTGGGTCTAAGCCCAGAGAACGACATCGATATCGTCCAAAGAATTAGTACAGATCTACCAAGCGGTGTCATGCTTCGCCTGGACGCCAACGGAGGCTGGGATCGATTGGGGGCCGTGCACGCCTTGCGGAGTATGGAAAAGCTCGGATGCCCGGTCGAGCTGGTGGAGCAGCCCGTCCCCCGGGAGGACTTCGCGGGCCTGCGCTTCGTCAAGGAGCGGACCGGCTACCCCATCGCCGCCGACGAGTCGGTGCAGACCCTACACGACGCGCGCCAACTGCTGCAAGACGGGTGCGTGGACATCTTGAACCTGAAACTGATGAAATCCGGCGGCCTGCTGCCCGCCCTCGAGATCGCCACTCTGGCTCGAAGCTTTGGCTGTCGCCTGATGGTGGGCGGGATGGTGGGAGAGAGCTTTTTAGGGGTGGGCGCCGCGGCGGCGCTGGCCTCCGTCATGGAGTTCGAATACGCCGATCTCGACGCCGACATCTTGCTACGCGACACCCCCTTCACCAAGATGGAGTCGGGAGGTGCTCCCCTAACTCTCTCTCCGCCCTATCGACACTGGGAGCCCTCTCTACCGCCTCCATCTCCCGAATTGCGTGTCGATGCCGTTCTCTTGGAGGAGTGGGAGAGTTAAGCCCCTTGTTTTCTCCTTAAAATCTCGGCAACAACTTCCCTAAGGTCCGTGCCGTAATATGAGAGCATGCTTATTCTTTCTTCGGGAAGCGCAGGGTCAAAAAGGCTCGCGTCAACCCAACACGCGGCGCGTTCTATTCCCACCAAAGCGCGTGAGGTGGTCGACACCATCAGCGACACAGTGGAGAAGTCCACAGCCCTTAGCACCAGCCTGACCGCCGCCGCCTCGGTCGCCCGCAGCTTCAAAGCCTTCCCCAACTTCGTCTATCCCAGCGTCTACAACACTCAAGGCTGGGAACGCGAGGTCATCTTCGACCACCTCGACAAGTTGCCACTGCACCAGGTCAATGACGTCAAAGCCATCAGCATGGTTCCCGTCATCCCTAACCACAATCCGGGCTACGTGACCAATGGACAGGCCTGGGGCTTCGGCGCCTCCAACGAGATTCAGCTCTCCCGCACCGAGCTAACCACGCCGGACAAGCTTCGCGGCACTTTGACCCACGAGATCGGACACGCGGTGGACTATGAAAGCCGCTGGTTCAAACTGTTCGGTGAGCGCTCCGGCAAAAAGCCGTTCGGCGAGGGACCTCACATTACCGACTATGCCAAGACCAATCACTTCGAGGATTTCGCCGAATCTTACGAAGAGTTCCACCTGCACCCCGAGAATCTCAAAAGAACCTCGCCGGAAAAGTACGCCGAGATCGAAAAACTCTCCAAGCCGAGCGCCCTGGAAGTCCTGGTCGACCGAACCGAGTTTCGCGAAACCGGAAAGTTCGTCGCCGAGACCATCGGTCCTAATCGGATAGCCCGCCACACGGTGCAAAGCGCCTACTATCTCTCCTCGGCCCTCCAGCTCGGCCACGGCGTCTCCCAGTGGATTCGCTCGGAAGAGACCGGCGACCCGATGACCCACGCCAACGGCATTCTGAACACCGCCGCGGGCCTGGCCTTTTTCACCGGGATGTCGCCCCTGATCGGCATGGGAATTCAAGGAGCCAGCCAGGCCCTGGGAGGCGCCGTGCGTCGTGGCTCCCTCAAAGCCGAGGAGGTCGAGTCGACGGTGGCGGCTCCGGTTCGCCCCTTGGAAGGCTTACTCGGCCGTCAGAGCACGCCGATTCAGGAAAGTCACCGACCGGGCAAGGTCGCGGCCGTGGCCGCCGGCGGCGCTATCGGAGGGACGGCCGGCGCCCTGATCGGACCGTATCTCGGGGTGATGGCCGGCTATCATATCGCCGGAGGGCTGGGCGGCGCGATCGGCATGGTGGCGGGAGGCCTGGGCGGATTCCTGGCCGGCTCCGAACTGGGAGGACGCCTCGGCGGCACCGTGGCTTCGGCTTTCTAACCGACCCTGGAGCTACTGTCCCAAAAGGCTGTACCAAACCTCTCCCAGCAGCGATCTGAGCGAGTCCGAGGACAACGCGAAGGCATCGCTCATCGGAACCAGATTGAAGTAAGCCGGTCTCTCCAATCGAGGGAGCTCGAATCCCGTTGGAGCCGGCAAAACTTGAAAGCCAGCCTTTTCGAACGAAAGACGGGCGCGCCGAGCGTGGTGGGACGAGGTCACCAGAAGAATACGCTCGGTCTTCGACGAACGAAGAATTCCCCGTGATTGCAGGGCGTTCTCGCTGGTCGTCCGACTTTGGGTCTCCACCCAGAGTGGAGTCAGTCCGTATTCTTGCAAGTTGTTCCGCATCGCCCAGGCCTCCGATTGTTCTGGGAGGGTGCCGAACCCTCCCGCGGCAAGGACCGGCAACCCAGTCTTCTTAGCCAAATAAGCGGTGTAGCGAACGCGTTGAAGAGATGGTCGGTTCGGTGTGGCGAGTCCACCGTATTCCGGTGAGGTGATGTCACGACCCGCACCCAGCACCACGATCGCCTGGGGCCGAAAATCGCTCAGCGCTTGCTCCGTCAAGACAGGCTCGCTGTAGGTCAAGTACGCCAATCCATAAGCCACTGGGGGGATCGACAGTAGATAGAGAGTCAATACGGCGATGGCGGCCAATCGAACCGAGACCCGCGGAGCCCTTGCCCGCAGAGCGAAAGCCAGCATCACCAAAACGAGGATCCCTCCCGGCGGTAGGATCAACTCGCGCATTAAAAGACTCACGAGAAATCCGCTCTAGCCGCTCGAGATTCGAGCCGCTATCATCAACGCGGGATCGAAGTTGGAGCAGGCGTCGATGGACTGTCGAAGGTGTGAAAACCCCTCGCCCGCACTCTGACAAGTCAGGTAGCCTCGCGCCATGTTGAGGTGAATACCGGGATGGCCAGGCAGGACATCGAGCACCTTCAGGTATTCGGCGTTGGCCAGGTCCATCTTTCCCTTCTTGGCTAGCCGATTGGCTTTGGCCAACGGGCTCAAATCCTGGTCACGACCCGAGCGAGCGCGAAAAGCGCAAGCCAGAGCGTTGGGCACGCCTAGAAGAAAGATGGCGTTGATGGCCAAAAGTTTGTTGGCCAGACTGGCTCCGCAGTCATCGCACAGATGGCGTCTCTGGTGGCTAAATCCGTAGACCACCAGCAGGAAGTAGAAATAGAACTCCCCATATCCCTGAACCCGGTCGAAGTAGCCGCACTCGTCACAGTGGCGATAAGAATTCTTGCCTTTGGGGCGGGAAGTCTGCTGTCCGAATAAGGTTTCACAAAAGCGGCAGTAGACGTAAGGAGTCTCCGGAAGCTCCGAGAGATTCACGGTGGCCGAACAACAGGGGCACAACGTGGTTCGAAAAAGCTCCCCTCGGCCTTCGGCCACCAGGCGGGCCCGGCACTCCTCGGCTTCGTGAGCCGACGCATGGCGATCGATGAGCCGCTCCAACCCTTCCGCCTTCATTCCATAAATATGGAGTACTAGAAAGGCATCCTGTTGTAGCTTCTTGCGTAGCTCCGTCCCAAGTTCCGGGTCGGAGGAGTCGATCGTGAGCACCACGCGCTCGTCTCTTGTGGTGGAATCCACCACCGAGCTAAACCGAAGCAGATGTTCGCCCAGTTTTAGGCCGTCTTCACTCAGTTGCCCCTTAATAGCGAAGAGTCCCGAGACGCTGCCTCCTGTGACGTAGCGAAACTTAAATGGTGTCATTGCGGGGCGTAACGTGCCAGTAGCTGTTGCGCTTCTGTTAGCATCTGCTGGGCTTCCGGCGAGGGCGGAGTTCCCTGGGCTTCAAAACGCTTCTTGAGGCTCTGCAATTTGGCCACCTCGGCCTCGTGCGCGCTTTTTTGGAATCTGGCATTCATCTTCTCGTAGGGCTCGGTGACGCGACGCAAGGATGCCATGAATCGCTTGAGAGACTCCTCCGGCGGTATCAAGTGGGCACCGCTAGCGTCACCAAGGGCGCGTTCCTCGATCTCGACCTCTTCCACCTCATGAGCCAGGTCATGTTGGCGCTTGGCGGCGTTCTTCATGGCCCACCAGAACGCTCCAGCCAAAGCCACGGGAGCACCGACAATACAGCCCCCGGCCAGGACCTGGCCGGCATCTTTCCCTGTCACACTTCCGGATGTTTTCAAAGCGATGTCTCCTTAATCTCCCTTGTAAAGATAAACTTCCGACAAGACTTGGCAACATCCTCGTTACATATCGTCCATCCCGACAACTCCTGGGCCACTGGAGTGAACTAACCTGACCTGGACTCTATCGTGCACCGGCGGGTCTCGGCGGAATCTGCTATACTGTGCGGTGCAGGGGGTAAAATCGTGCCGAGATTTCGATTCAAGATCGTCGACAGCCAGGGACGCCGGCGTTCCGGCGTTCTCCGCGCTGACAGTCTCGAGATAGCACGCGGCGCGTTGCTGGCCAAACTTTGTCAGGTCATCGAGTTGACCCCTCTTTCCGACGACGAATCCGGCTCCGCCGTGGAGCTAGCGCGTCTGGAATCGTCCTTCGTGAAGGGAGACCGAATCCGGGCTATTCTAGCGGTCGCATTCACGGTTGTGAGTTTAGGTTTCATTGGGACTTGGGTTCGGTCCGCGAAGCCCACGCCGCGGACGGAGTCGCCCACGACGTCCAAAGTCGATCTTGTGGTGATGGGCAAGCTACAGACGGGCGCCCTTAGCAGCCGTCTGGCCCTGGGGCCGTCCGAGCTCAAAGTGTACGCGGTGCTTCCTGATCTGGTTTATGAGGAAATTGGACAAGTGGGAGAGGATGGAAGTTTTCAAATTCCGCTATCCTTGCTGAGCCGAACCCGGGCAAAAACTCTCGCTCTCGACGTGGAGCTCGAGGATGAACGCTGGACCGTGTTGCCGAAGAAAGCGATCGGGGCATCCAACGAGCTCGACCTCGGTGTGCTGGTGGTCTCGACTCCACCCAAGCATGCCGTGGAAAATTTGCCGACGGAAGTTGCAAAAGCTCAAGCCGTCGATGGGAAAGCTCAGAAGCGGCGAATGACTCATGCGAAGCGGGTGAAAGTGCTCCGCGCGAAAGGGCGGAAGAACGGAGAGCGTCGAGGATGAAAGCACGAAGATCCGGCAACGGGTTCACCTTGATTGAGTTAATTCTCGGCTTCGCCATCGTGGGTATCGTCGCCGGCTTTGGCCTCTATTCCCTTTCCGGCGGATATTCCAGCACACAGAGCCGCGGTATGGCCGAGGAGATCACCGAAGAGCTCAAGGCCGCGCGAGCTCAGGCGATCGCCGAGCAGGGACCGGTCGCCGTGGTCTTCCCCGGCCGGCGTAGCCAAGCTTTCTACCAGGTCTCAGGTATCGCCAAACCTACAGTCCGTCGAGGTATCAACTACTCCGAAACTTACCCCCAGAGCTGCTTCTACTGGGGAACCTGGGAGAATGCCCAGCCACAAATACTGGCCTCGATCGATGACGAACCGACCAATGAGGTTCTCAATCTCCGTGACTGGGCCGAACAACTTCCCAGCCCCGCCGATTACGCGATCGTCTTCACTCCGAAAGGGACGGTCCGAGGGGTCAATGTTTCGCTTTTCCCTGGTGGGGAGTATCGACTGGTCGTCAGTAACGGCATCCATGCCGACCAGGGCGCCCCAACAGCGGCCAGCAAACCTTACACGGTACGAATAAGCCAAACCGGCTCGGTGGTCCTGGAGCGTGGGGTTCGTGGCGCCCAGGTTTCGGAAGTGCCTGCTATCCCGCTAGCCTCAATCTCCAATACGGTCCCTCCGCCCTCGCCTCCGGCCGGTGGCTTAAGGATGCAATCGCCGCTGAGCGCGGAACCGATCCCGGAGGAAGTTCCGGAAGGGGGGGTCGTTACCGTCGTGCCCAAAGAGGGCTACATCACCATCGTGGCCAGGGCCGAGGATGCCACCGGCGGACCGTTGAGCATCACTTGGGAGGGCAGGGGGCCTAAGGGTCCCGGACAGTTCTCCTCCGAGGGTACCGTGCCCATGGTGTGGGACGCGCGAAAGCTCGACAGCACTCCTGAAGAGATGGACAATCCATGGACAGGGGTACCCACGGGCACGCCGATCACCCCTTGCTGGGTTTCTCGAGTCAACTGGGCCCCTCCGGACAAGGCCGAGAACCAGGAAAGATACACGATCAGTTGCACCATCAGGAATTCGTTGGGAGAAGAGATCCAGGCGACGCTCGGGACCTCGGCCTCGGTGAAGATCGTGCCTTCCCACCGGGTCGCCTCCATCTGTTGGGACACCAACTTTGGCGGAGAAGACGGATGGGACAACTTCTACGTCTCCTGGCTTAACCCCGAGGGAACCAACGTCATCAACGTCACCACTCCCGACCAGGTCTGGGAACAGTTGACCCCGGTCTGGGATCCGACCGGCCAGAAGATCGCCTTTTACAGTGGGAGCTTTATAGGCCCTAACGAAGAGAAGTTTGAGGCCAATCTCTACATCGTCAATTCCGACGGCACGAACATGCGTAAACTGTTCTCTTGCTCCGGCTATTACATGGACTACAAATTTGGGCCGAGCTTTTCCCCGGACGGGGCGAAAGTCGCCTTCAGCGCCTATCAGGATGAAGACAATGATATCAACTCGGTCGTCCGGGTCTGCCGCATCGCGGGCAATCCCACCGTACGAGACGTCACCTACGCACCCACCATTCCGAACGGATACATAGACCATACCGACGTCAGTTGGCATCCGACGGACGACAAGTACGTTCTGTACACCATGAACGAGATTAACCACGACCCCGCGGTGGAGACCAACTCGGGAGTTTACGTGGCCAGGATCGACGACAACGACCCTCAGGCGGGAAATCAACCCGTGACGGAGTTCACCAGAATCAACGATCCTTACGGTGAGAAAGTCGCCGGAGAGGCCCACTGGTCTTATGGAGGTGGAAAGATCGTTTATTGCGCCGGGGGCAAAGTCTATTGGAGAAAATTTATCAGTGGGACGGTCACGGGTACGGCCACCGAGGTTACGCCTCCGGGCGGCGGCTACTTCACCACACCTCGTTACTCCACCGACGACAGCAAGATCGCGGTCGTCGACGACGAGGGCAGACTTTTCGTGATTCTCGTGAATGGAAGCTCGGTGGGCCCTATCGCTAGAGATGTGGATGGCTATAACTGGGCACCCGACGGAGAACGGCTGGTCGTGACGGACTGGGATGGTCAAATGTGGGTTGTCCACCATACCGGTTCTACCCGCAGGAATATCACTCCCCCCGGCTTTAACGCCTTCAGCACACCCTCATGGTGGAGAGCGGCGCCTTGAAATCTAGGGGATACAGCCTTCTTGAAGCCATCATCGCGAGCTTTCTTCTGGTCTTCACTTTTTTTCTGGTGAGCCGCCTCTTTCAGACCGGATTGCAATACTCCACGCGAGTGGAAACCCGTCTGACAGCGGTCACCGTGGCGGAGTCTCGGATGGCTCGAATTCGCGAGTGGGCCGACCAGAGTATAACCTGGACCACCATCCCCTCGGAGCCGCAAGAGGAGAACTATCCAGGATATCAGGTGGCTGTCCGGAGGCAACCGCTCGACGTGGGCGCCCTGTTCTCACCCTGCAGCGCCACCGAACTGGGATTCCCCGAGCCACGAGAGATGACAAACATCGCTCGCAAGGTGATTGTGTCCGTGACCCCCCCACAGGGACCCGTCTACCATCTGACTGGAATGGTGACGTTAGGCGAACATTCCTGGTGGCCGGGAGGGAGGGTCGAGATCAGTGGAAACATTCCCGCTTCCGTCGGGCCCAGCGACGTGCTTGAGCTGTCAGCCAAGGCCTTCGATTCTCGCGGGGAGATAAAGGACATCTTCTTCCATTGGACTGTCGACCCGGTTTTCGGCCTAGCGGGAGTCGGCAGTGTCGAGCCCACCATGGCAGAGGTCAGGACGACCCGCCGAGACGGCAAGACGGCGGAGTTTCGCAACAGGGTTCCTCGACGAGACGGAGCTCCCATGCCACAAGACGGCTACTGCACGGTGGCCGCTTACTGCCGTTATCAGGGAGTTTGGCGAGTCGGCAGGACCCCTGCCCTGGAGTTACGCAAATGAAAGGTGTCAGAGGCTTTAGCTTGATCGAAGCGATGTTGGCCATGGGCCTGGTCTTCACTATTTTAGGCCTACTGGCCACCTTGATGCGAGAGTACAGCGCGGT
Organism: Selenomonadaceae bacterium; assembly: GCA_037189585.1. Classification (GTDB taxonomy): domain Bacteria; phylum Vulcanimicrobiota; class Xenobia; order Xenobiales; family JADMJV01; genus JAEXNA01. The sequence goes on from JBBCJA010000015.1 coordinate 140,092, forward strand.
CACCCGCCATGCTTCAGCCAAGGACGAGACTCTCGACACCGCCTTTTTCGCCCTGGTGGAGATGCGCAACGACTTGTCGAGCTCCATCCGGACCTTGACCCCGGGAGCTGGCGCCGATATCGATTCTCAACATACATCGCTTCATTTCGAAAGAATGGAGTCTCGGCCGGACCGCTATCAAATCGTTGAATTTGAAGACGATCTGCCCAAGTGGAATCCGCGTAACCCCGAGCATCGCATCAGGATACGCTATCGGCGCGACGGTTCTAGCGAGACACTTCTACGCGAAGCGACACGCTTCGATGGACAGGCCGAAACCAGCGTGATGGCCTCCAAAACAGCTGGCTTTATCGTGACCAAATTGGGAAATCGAAACTACAAGCTAGAGCTTACCGTCAAGGAAGAGCAGCGGACCAAGACGCTCAGCATCCGAGGTCACGTTTGGAGTAAACGGGAGGGTTCCTGACGGCATGAGAAAGAGAATAAGGCTACCGTCATATCGAGGATTTCTCCTGGTCTCGGTCTTGATGATATCTATGATTCTGCTTTGCCTGGGCCTGACTTTCCTGGGTAAACGGGCCATTCAATATCGCCGGGCGGCCTACGCGGAGAAAGCGGCGCTCGCTCGATGCTTGGCGGAATCGGGCCTCGACGACGCCTTCACGAAATTTCGGCGCGACATTGAATTCCCACCGCTGTCGCGCGACCAAAAGACCTTCAGCTATTCGGAGGAGATGACCGTCGATGGCGAACCCATCGGCTCTTACCGGGTTACCTTGGACGGCTCTCGGCGACTTCGTCCCCATTGCATTTGGGTAATCACGGTTCAGGGCGTCGCGGGGGCGGACCCCTTCAAACCGGACGCGACCAGAATTCTTCGCGCTGAAATCGATGTGGAAAAACATGGTCGCTCCGACACGAGCGTGCACGACTACGCCGAAGAGCCGACCAACACCAACTTCTACCACATCATCAACTTCGAAGACCTCGGAGGGCTCTAGCCCGGACCGATCTGGGCCACGAAGGAATACATCGGCAAGAAGACGCCCATCACGATAAAGCCGACCACCAAGGCCACCACACTCATCAACATCGGTTCCAGCAGACTGGTCACGACCTGAATCTGATGGTCGATGTGCTCTTCGTAGTGCTCGGCCATCACGTTGAACATCTTCGGCATACGGGCCGATTCCTCACCCACGGCCGTGAGCTGAACGCAGATACGCGGATAGATGTCCGGCCGGTCATCCATGTGTTCGCTCAACTGGCGGCCCTCCTCGAGCGATTCCACCAGTCGGTCGGCATCGGCTTCTATCAGCGGGCTTCCCGTCGCCTCGGCGGCCAGGCGAAAGCCGGTGATGATGTTGCTCCCCGACGTCAGCATCGCGCTCGCGGCGAAAGCGAAGCGGGCGATGGCGGTCGACTGAATCAAAGACCCGACGACCGGCAAGGAAATCGCGGCGGCGTAGAGCCGCAACCGCGCGGCCGGGGTTTCGAAGAGATTCTTGCTCAGCATCACCGTAACCAGGCCGCCGAAGGAGATGATGGCCCAGGCCAAGGGCGAGGTCAAGACCTTGGTGGCGACGGCCAGGACTTTGGTGGGAAATGGGAGATCGATCTTCATCTCCTCGAACATCTGGATAAAGCCGGGCACCACGGTCAGAAACAGAGCCAGGGTCAGCAAGCCGGTGATAACCAGGGCGAAGGCGGGATAGGTGAGCGCCGAGATGACCTTTCGACGCAACTTTTCATCCCGGTCCATCCAGGTGGACAGCTGTCCCAACTGTTCGATGATCTGACCGTTACTTTCGCCCAGGCGAACCAAAGCGACGGAGACCGGGGCGAAGACCCTGGGGAATTCGGCCATGGCCACGGAAAGAGGAAAGCCCGTGCTGATCTTGGTCTGCAGGTGTGAGGCGATGACCGACATCGTGTCGTTGATGGAATGGTCCACCGTCACTTGAAGCGCGTCGATGACGCCGATGCCGGACTTTAGCATCGTGGAAAGCTCCCGAAAAAATCCTATGACGACGGGTCGGGGGACCCGCGCCCGCTTCTGCCAGTACGGGGAGCGCTCGTTCATTCGGGCCTACTTTGCCATCTGGCACGAACTTCTTTCTCCCAGGAAGGGAGATTTTGGGCCCGAAGGGGCCTCCCATGTCTCGCGCCATCCGTATACTTGTCCTAGAAGACGATATCGACATGAGAGAGCTCCTCAAGGAAGTGCTCAGTGAACGCGGTTTCGAAGTCGTGGCCGCTGGCGGGGGTGAGGAAGCTCTACGAAAGGCGCGCACGGAATCTTTCGACCTGATCGTGGCTGACATCCGAATGGAGGGGATTACCGGTCTCGACGCTATCGAACAAGCTAAGGAACACCAACCGGATCTCGGATCCATCGTGATTTCGGGCTATGCTTCCGAAGAAGAGACTCTTCGTGCCGTGCGCCTCAATGTGGGCGGCTATCTCAAGAAGCCTTTCAAAATGCAGCAGCTGCTGGCTCAGATCAATGACTTCGTGGCCCATAAAACGGCGGAACGGCGACGGGCCGAAGAGCACAAGACCATGCGCGAGGCCCTGCTTTGGAGCTTCGAAAGCATGGGAAGCCTGGGCGAACAGCTTCACCGCGGCAAGGTACGGCGCAGCGCCGATCTCGCCAGCGGGTTAGCTTCCCGCCTGCAGCAAAGCGGTGAATCCTCGGGCCAAATACGGGCCGCCTCCATCTTGCACCAACTTGATCACCTGGCCGGACTACGATTGCCCGCCGAGATCGTGGACAATCTCCTTCCTCTCCCTGTTTTACGCCAGTGCCTGCAAAACGCCGAAGAGACCGATCGGGAGGTCTCGGCCTTCGCTGCCCGACTGGTCAGAAGCTTGAGCGATGGCGACTCTTTCCCTCCGGTGGAGAAGTTACCGAACGAGGTCGAAGCTCGCCTGCGCGACGCCTACCGCGACTGGCTCGATCACGGAGACTCCGCGCCCACGGAAACAGAGGACGACTCAGGCGCCTCCGGTGGCGTCCTGGGATTAGCCCGTGCGCTTGAACAAGCGGGCAAGTTCGAGGAAGCCAAGCGAGCCTATCGTGAGGTGACCGACGGTGGCCGGGGAGGTCACGATACGGTCTCCGCCTGGCTGGGCCTGGGTCGGGTGGCGCTGTCTCAGCACGACCGCGCGGGCTTGCAGGACGCTATCACCCAGGCCCTGGCGGTAGCTGAAGGACTGGGGCCGGTCACCCTGGGATTGGTTCAGCTGCAGGGCGCGGATCTTTTGGATCGAGGTGGTCACCCGGCCACCGAAAAACTTCTGATGCGGGCCCTCAACAGCCTCAAGGCTGTCCATCTCGCCGTCCCCTACGCCCGAGCGGTGGTGCGTTTGGCGCGGCGCAAAAGCGCGCTACCGGAAGAAGCCCTGGAGGAAGCGCTCAACATTCTGGGAGATCCCATCAATCTCCCAGATGTGTTGGAAAGTCTGGGTCCGCTTTTGCCCGACCTTTTAGATATGGCCGCGAGATCGGGAGAGGACGGGGTCAGCAGACTGGCCGCGCGCCTGGCTCGCGACTATCCGCACGAGGTGGCTCAACTCTTGCGACAACAGCGCTTGAGCGGTGAGGCTAAGGGCTTCTTTCTGAGTGTTTTAGAGCAAGGCGACGGCACTGTGGCAAGCGATCTTCTGGCCATTCTCTCCGCCGATCCCGACCCCTCCATTAAAGCCAGGGCGTTGCGACTAGGTGAAGGCGCCGCCGCTCCTCCCATCGTGCGGGTCTACTCTTTAGGCAGCCAGGAAGTCCACGTGGGAGACCAGCAGATCGACGATAGCGGTTGGAAATCGCTCAAGGTAAAAAATCTCTTCTTCTTCCTGGCTTCCCAGCGCGGTAAGCCGGCCCACGTGGACAATCTGATGGAAGAGTTCTGGCCTGGGCCCATCGACAACGCGCGAAAAAACCTCAACTCCGCCGTAAGCTCGATCCGCAAGAGTCTGCGCGGCTCGGAAGAGGACAGTTGGGATCCCGTTCCGCGTCACAAGGACTCCCTCACTCTGGACTCGCGCCTGGTTCTCTGGCACGACTATGAGGAGTTTCAAAAAGCCTACGAAGCGGGCCGGGCCGCCCTCAAGGCCGGCCAGATAGACCAGGCCATCACCAACTATCGCCGCGTCGCGCGCCTTTATCGAGGCCCGTATCTTGAAGGCTGCTATATGGAATGGGCTTTGACGGTTCGAGCCTCCACCGAACGCCTCGCGGGCGAGGCTTTGGAGCACCTGGTGGAACACTGCCTGGAGGTAGAGAGCTTCAAAGAAGCCCTGGAGTACTCGATCCGCTTACTTCAGATGTACCCCGACAAACAGGAAGCCCATCATGCCAAAATGCGGGCTCACATCGGTCTCGGACAACCGGAACTCGCGATCAAGCAGTACGAGCAGTGCGCCCGCATTCTAGCCACCGAGTATGGAGTGGAGCCCAACACCGACCTGTTGCGAACTTATCACCAGGCACGGTACGGGCTGGGCGACGCCAGCACTCAACTGATCGGTTAGAACGATGTCGTGAAGCACGGTAGCTTAACGGGGCTCTTTAGCCTGTGCGGCTTAGCCGCCTTACCCCTGCTTTGGCTATGGCCGACCGACTGGCTACTGTTCCTGGTTCTGGGAAGTGGGGCTTTGCTTTTAGAGCGACATGCCATCACTCTCGATGGGGAGTTTCGCTTCACACCCGCGACTCCGTTTTACCTCGCCGCCGGAATGCTGCCGGGCTCGGGCGTCGCGCTGATGGCCCTTGTCCTGGTCATCGAAACGCTCAGCCGCCGCACACGCAAATTTCTTGAGGCGATGGAGGCTCAGTCTCCCATCGTCGGAGGCTTGATCTGTTCGGGATTCGCCTTGAAGTTCACCCCTGATGCCTGGTGGCTGCCGGCCATCTGTGGTCCAGCGGTCTTTTGTTTATTGACCCTTGCCACCGAACGAGCCACTCGGTCGCGACTCTCGGTTAAGGATCGCATTCACTGGCTCAAGGCGCGAATGCAGATCCGTCCCTTGCAATTGACCTTGGGAGTCTCCAGCTGGGCCGTCGCGGCGTTGGCCCAGCAAAACCCCGCCCTCGCTCTGGTCTTGATTCCAGCCCTGGTCGCCTGTTCCCACGCGGCCGAGAATGTGGTCTTGAAGGCCCGAGATGCCTCCACCGACCAGGTACTTCACGCTTTAGCCGATGCTCGCGGCCAACAGCGTCAAGTCGAGGCTAAGCTTGCTCAGGCGGAAACAGAGAAGCAGTTGATGGAAGGCTTCTCGGCCCACTTGGCGCGCAGCCCGGGTCTACAGGCTACCTCACAGGCTTTGGTGGCCACCGTCCATCAGTTGGTCAAGGCTGACGACGTGGCCGTGTTTCTCTCTTCCGACCCTTCCTCCCGAGCCGCTCCTGAGCCGTTCTACCACCGGGTGGAACAAGAGCACCAGGACCGACTTTCCGGTTTGGCTCTGACGGCGCTGAGGGAAGAGCTGATCGATGAATGCTGGGGCCTGGGACAGCCTCGTGTGCGTGCTGATCTCGAGCCCTCAGCCAGCCGGCTGTTCAAGAACAACCGGGTGGCGGCGGCCCTACCCCTGGCTAAGCTGGGAGTGCTCTACATCGGCCGGCGCGAGGACGAGCCGCTATCTCGGGCCGAGCAGCAGCGACTGGGTTGGCTGGCCGAAAAAGCGCGCCTGGCCTTCGAGTCAGCCTTTCGCGATCACGATCGCGAGAAGCGACAGGCTGTGGCTCAGCAGAAAGTCAAGGAACTCCAACAGCGGGTGGCCCTCTTGGGCACCTTAATCCGCTCGGCCCAGGAGATGGCCGCGACCCTGCAACTCGAGGAGCTGGCCGATCGACTGGCCGCTCTGCTCCGGGAGACCATTCGTCACAGCGAGGGGATGATGATCTTCAACTGGGAGAACGAGTCCGAACAAGCCGAGCGGTCGAGTGCGATCCGGCGAGCCTGGGGAGGGACAGGCGCCCCCCGCGACCTTGATCTTCTCCGCGCCGTGGAGCGCTCCGGGCAGCCGTTGATGGTCAAGGACCTCAAGCAGTCCCCCTTTCCACCGCCGACACCGACCATGGCAAGCATTATCGCCTCGCCGCTTTATGCCCACGAAAAGGTCTGCGGGGTGGTGGTTCTCGGCGCCCCCGTGGCCGAGGCTTTCACCCAGGAGCAGCTCGACCAGCTTCGGCTGCTCGCTTACCAGGCGGGTATGGCTTTTTCTAACGCCCGCCTCTACGCCCAGGTCGTGGTCGCTCGGCAACAGCTGGAAGAGTCTCAGGAGAGCTTAATTCAGTCTTCCAAGATGAGCGCCATCGGAAAACTCGCCGCCGGTGTGGCGCATGAACTCAACACTCCTCTCGGAGTGATGCATCTGGCCCTCGAGCAGGCCACTGAAATGATGGAGGAGCGACCGGAAGCGGCTCAGCGCATGGTCGACAAAGCCATGAAGGCGATCGAGCGCTCCCGCTCCATCACCGAACGCTTGCTGGCTTATTCTCGTAAGCCAGCCACCGAGGACAGTCCTGTGCGTCTGGATCACATCGTCCGTGAGACGGTGGATTTTCTCTCCTTCGAGCTCAAGAAAGCCCAGCTCAATCCCGTCTTGGAACTGCCCGAGATCACGGTCAATGGACGGGCTCAGGAGCTTCAACAAGTGCTGGTCAACCTTATGCTCAACGCGGCTCAAGCGATGGAGGAGAAGCCTCCTGAGGAGCGTGCTCTTCGCATTGTTCTATCCCAACAAGATCGACAGGTTCGACTTGAAGTGATCGATCGAGGTCCGGGTATCACGCCTGAGCAGAAAGACCAGGTGTTCGAGCCCTTCTACACCACGAAGCCGGTGGGGAAAGGAACTGGCCTGGGCCTCTGGGTCTCCCTTCAGATCATGGAGCAGCATCGCGGCACGCTCGAGATAGACTCCAATCCTGAAGGCGGCACTATTTTTCGAATGAAAATGCCGGCAATGTGATCCTCCTCACAATGTGATCCTCTTCACAATGTGACACTTCTCCTATTGTGGCATTCTTCAAGTGCACTATACTCATATCAATGGGATTGGGTTCAAGGAGAAGGCATGGCCGTTAATTACAAAGATTTCCAGCATCAGATCGCAAGCGAACTTTCAGCTCTGAGCACCCCTAAAACATCCGCCGGGCAAGGGAACTCTCGAATTGTGGCTTTAGAGCTTTCCGAATTCCCCGTTCTTCCGGCCGGAGCGAAAGCCAAATTGGAACCGGTCAGCATCTCCCAGCTAAAACCCGGAGACTACGTGCTGGTCAACGCCCAACCCTCGCCCGTGCTTCGACGCTTTGTCAGCTTTTCCGTCCAAGGTGAGCAGACCCGTCTGGTCGTGGCCAACGGGGCTCAGAACAAAGAAGTCATCTTATTAAATCGCCTGCTTGGACGGGTTTGCGAAGTCCAGTCCAACGGCAAAATGGTCGACCCGAACCCCGCCGGGTTTCTCCAGCGCGCCGCTTTCAAGCTCCGCCACCGCTAGGCGGCCTCGACATATTCTCCAGGCGCTCCTCGGCTCTCTTGGCCAGCGCCAGGTAAACGTCACCCAAAAGCTCGCTCCACACTTTTTCGTCCACTTTCGGTTCCGGGCTGCCCAGTCGTCTCGCGGTGGGAAATGGTCGCTCGGCTCGAGCGGTCAGGTCAAATTCGATGGGATGAGATGACGTCCAGAAGCGGTCGATGTCGTTGGTCAGGGCCTCGGTCGGCTCGGAGAGCGGCAACTCGGGCAGCTTGAGCTGTACGGCTTCTGAACCCCGATTCCATCGTTGAGCCAGCGCCGCCATCACCTGGTCGGAAGAGCGTCCCCGCATCATAAACAGCAGCCAGGGGTCACGGTCGAGACGCTCCGCGAAGAGGTAGGCGGTCGCGGCCAGATGTTGGCACAGAGCCACACTATCGGGACAGCTACAGCTAAACTCCAAATCCTCGGCGTGCTGTGGCAGTAACCGCCGTCCCGAGGGCGCGAAGAAATCTTCGATCTGAGGCGGCAGACGACCGGTGGTCAAGAGTGCCGCGGCGGACAGGTCGGAAAAGGCCAAGCGCTCGTAGCTCTCCTCCCATTCGAGGTCGGTGAGCGGGGCGAATTCGATTCGGCAGATGTATTCCTGGGTTCCTCGCACGCGCGATTCCACACAGCCGTCACTGACCATCATGGATAGGACATGGCCTTGCTGAAGATACTCGCGTCCCTGCCGCAAACGGGAACTCAAACCGAGTCTTTCCAAGCTTCTCAAGAAACGACCTGACCACCAGGTATTGCCGCTCTTATGGTTCATCGCTTGGCGCGCTGTCCTGGTAGTAAGAATTGGGAAAGCTCCTGGTCACCGAGATTCGAGAGCCAGCTGTCGCCATCTTCAATCAATCCGCTAGCCAGGGTGCTCTTTTCCCTCAAAATACGATCGATCTGCTCTTCTAAGGTTCCCATGGTGGAGAATTTAAAGACTTGAACCGGGCGCTCCTGGCCGATCCTAAAAGCTCGATCGGTGGCTTGATTTTCCACCGCCGGATTCCACCAGCGATCAAAGTGCACCACGGTGCTGGCGCGAGTGAGGTTCAAGCCCACCCCGCCGGACTTCAAAGAGATGATGAAAACCCTGGGACCTCTCCCGCTTTGAAATCTCTCGACCATCTGGTCGCGCAGATGGCGTGGTGTCGAGCCGTCAAAAGCTAGAACCTCCTGATCCCAAAGCGAGGTCAAGGTCGTGCGAAGAGCGGACACCATTCGCGAGTATTGGGAGAAGATCAAGATTCCCTCATCCGGGGGGAGCTCGGCGTACAGTTCCAGCAGGCGGTGCAGTTTACCCGAACGGCTCTCCGACCAGTCGGGTTTATCCTCGAGTAGCGCCGGATGATCGCAGAGCTGTTTGAGCTTGGTCAGCAAGGCCAGGATCGCCCCTCTTCGAGCGGCCCCCTCACTACCCCGCAAGGCGTTGAGTGAACTTTGAACCTCACGTTCATAAAGTTTGGCCTGCTCCGGAGTCAAAGAGCAGTGGGTGACCGACTCCAACTTGGCCGGAAGCTCTGGAGCGATCACCGGGTCGGTCTTGGTTCTTCTCAAGATGAAAGGCCCGACCAGGCGTCGCAGATGCTCTTTGGCCTGTGGGTCGGCGAAGCTTTCGATGGGGCGGACAAAGCGGTTGATGAAGCCACGCCGCGATTCCAAAAGTTCCGGTTGAAGAAAGCGAAAAAGGCTCCACAAATCCTCCAGGCGATTCTCCACCGGAGTCCCGGTCAATAGCACACGTCCTTTGCTGTTGAGCTCGCGGGCCACCTTGGCCGCCTGAGTCTGGGAATTTTTGATCTGTTGGGCCTCATCAAGGATAACGAGATCCCATTCGGTGGAAAGAAAAAGCTTTCTGTCTCTCGTCAGTAAAGGATAGCTGGTCAAGATCAAGCGATAATCGGCTACCTGTCGGGCGAAACTTTCCGGATCCTTTTTTCGCTGCCCGTGAAAGAGCAGAACCGGTAAGTCCGGAGTGAACCGTTCGGCTTCAGCAAGCCAGTTCCCTAAAACCGAAGTCGGGCAGACCAGCAGAGCGCGGCGCATCTGGCCCTGCTCGATCAAGGCCAAAAGAGCAGCCAGGGTCTGCACCGTCTTACCCAGTCCCATATCGTCGGCAAGGCATGCCCCAAGCCCCAGACGGCGCATGAAGAGCAGCCAGGAGAAGCCTCGTCTCTGATAGGCTCTTAAGGTTCCCTGGAACCCCTTCGGCTCAGTGCGCTCCTCAAAGCGCTGCCGGCTGTGAAGCGGGGAGAGCTGCCCTCCGAACTCAAGTCTCAAAGGCTGCGCGCCGCCGGCCAGAGCCATCGCCTCGAGAAGGGTGCCCGACTTGGGCTGCTTTTGCAAAAACCTCAAAGCTTTCATAGTGGCCTTCGGATCCACCCAAAACCAGCGCCCACCGGAGAACATCAAAGGTCCGGGATTCTCGGCCCAGGCCGCGACATCCGCCGCGTCAAGAAGGGCTTCGTCCACCGCCAGATTCCACTCGAAGGTCAGCAGAGCCTCGATATCGAGCCCCTGTCGCTCCGCTTCAGGGTCGATTCTCAGAGTTACCTGGGGAACCTGGGCACAGCTGAGCTCGGGCGAGGCCAGAAGCGCGTATCCATAAGCTCTCAGCGTATCGGCCTGAGTTTTGAGAAAGCGGGCCATCTGCTCGGTGTCGTAGCGAAGCGGTGCGGGAGGAGAAACCGCCAGGCTCGCTCCCAGGTCGGGAAAGACCCGTAGCGCCCGACCGAATTCGCGAAGCAGATGAATCCGCGGACTGGTCTGGTCGCGAAGAAAATGGCGCGGCACGGTTTCCGGATGCTGCCAGGCCAGGAGAGCGTCGCAAGACTGTTCCGGGACGGCGGCACACTGTAGTGTCGGCCTGAGTTCCCAGCGATCCTGATCGGACTTTGGCGCGCTGATACTAAAAGCCAATCGGCTATTTCTCTCGGGTAGTGTGAGATTGGCCTGCCGAGGGTCGAAAAAGTTGGCGCCGACAGAGGTTTGTCTCCGCCCGGCGACCAGGTCCTCAAGCAGATCCTGATATGCCGTGGGAAGTCGCTTGGTCAACACCGGTCGAAGTCCGATGGGCTCCTCTCGAAGCAAGCTCCATCCCACCGCGTCTCCCAAAACATCCATCACGTCCGCGAAAAGGCTCGAGGGCTCTATAGTGGGATGGGCCGCCCGGAACGAGGGCGGCATAGCCCTTCGCAAGGCCTCCTGAGCCCTGCGCGCTTCCACCGAGTCGGTCAAAAGGTGAATTCGGAGACCCTCGCGCCCCGTCTCGGGATACCAGGACTCAGCCGCGAAGAGCGAGTGAATCCAGGCAATGACGGAACGAGCCCATTCCGCGTCGGCGCTCCAGGCGAAGGGCTGAGACAGAACGATCAAGGCTTCGATGAACTCGCTAGGACTAAGAGCGTGGGCGGAGACTTCCTGACGCCCGCCGGGGAGAGTCAAGGTGACGGGGGTACTCGGATAGCCTGGGCTCCACACGTCTTGAGCTGAATCTAGAACTCCTGAAAGCAAACTCCTCAGATACAGGACAAATCGGGCCCCGTCCCAACTAGCGCAGATTCGATAAGCGTCACGACGTTCCAAGAACAAGCCCGTTAACGCTCGGGCGCGCCAAGACCTTCGAAACGTGGTAAATCGAAGATCTCGAGGGATCTCCTCAATCTCTACGAAGCCGGCTCTATGTCGCTTAGTAAAGTTTTCCTGACCGCCGCCATAGGTTTGTCACTTCTTTCCCCAGCGTGGACTCAGGAGATCCCCGCTGAAGTTCCCGCCGCCACAAGTCATGCCGCCGAGCAAGATTCCGCTCCGACCGAGGAGGAGGATGGTGATGACGACTTCATGGAGCCTCGTGGAGGTGCGATGTCGATCGGCGGCGAGGAGGGCTTCGGGTTAGGGACGGCTATCGGAGACCCTTCCGCGCTCAACGGTCCCGACCGCGACGAAACGGTGCTCGATGGCTCGATTCGAGCCTCCACCTTCTCCATCACCGGACACTATGTTCTCAAGCCGGCCGCGAATCAGCGCTTTGTTTTTCAAACCAACTTTGACCCGACCTTTCTAGGAACGGACATCTCCTATGCTTGGAAGCCGGAAGGCTGGGAGGGCGTCCTGACGGCCAACATGTTCCTGTCCAGCGCTCATTTCTCGCCCTTTGTCGACCAGGTTCCGATCGTCCGGCTCCCCAATCTGGAAGAACCATATCTGCAGCAAGGAGGGTTTGGCTTCGAGTACGCCCAGGAGATGACCGAGAACTTCGACCTGGCCGTCGCTCTGAACTATCAGAACTTTGCTTTCTCCGACAGTCTGTTGGGAGGGAATCGCTTCGCGCGTGACTTTACCGGAACGCCGCTCGCCCTGGGAGGGAACGGCACAGGAGACCTCTACACCTTGGCCATGGAGGGGATCTTCAACACTTTTGACGAGCCGGACGACCCTCGAGAAGGGACCAAGATCCGCTTTGGTCTCGAGCAAGCCTTCGGTCTGGGCGATGCCTCTACGGCCTACAGTCGACTGGGGGCCAATTTGACCCAGATCGTTCCCATGCCGGGCTTTAATGCCGGCCCCCACCGCCTGGTCCTCAACTTGCAGGCGGGGACCATTTTGGGGCGTGGCGTTCCTCAGTTGCGAGGCTTTCATCTGGGTGGACCGTTCTCGGTGCGAGGATACGAATTGGGAGAGATGGCCAGCGGGACCTCGTTTGCTCAAGGCTCGCTCGAATATCGCCATCATCTGACCAGTTTTAGTATCGCCGAGCACGAGATCGACCTTCGAGCCAGCGCCTTCGTGGACTACGGTACCGTGCTGGGCACCGAGCGACGGCTTCGCGGGATACCGGAATATCTCTACGACAAGCCGTCCAGTGGAACGGGATACGGCTTCGGGCTCAATTTCGCCACCGATTTCGGACTACTGCGCCTGGAAACAGCCTGGACCAACGACGGCAACCAGTCGACCTATTTCACCATCGGTGAACGGTTCTAGTGTCCCCTCGGCGCTTAGACTTTCCAGCCACCGGACGCAACCAGGAAGCGATCGCCGGTGTCCTGGAACGCTTCTTCGATCCATCCCGAAAGCTCGATGTTTTAGAAATCGCCTCGGGTAGCGGCCAACACAGCGCCTATTTCTCGCAACGTTTTCCCCTTTGGAGATTCCAACCGAGCGATCTCGACCCGGCACATCTCGAAAGTATCGAAGCCTACCGGGAAGAGGTGGGAGGAGAGAATTTCGCCGCGCCTCTTCCTCTCGACGTGATGGAAACACCTTGGAATGTACCGGTCGGATTCGGTGCGATCTTCGCCATCAATTTGATTCACATCTCTCCCTGGGAGTGCACGGAAAAACTCTTCGCCGGCGCGCGCCGGCATATCTCCCCCGGCGGCGCGGTCTATCTTTACGGAGCCTTCTTTCGCGACGGAGTGACCACCGCGCCCAGTAACCTGGCTTTCGATGAAAGCCTACGCCGACGCGACGCCCACTGGGGAGTGCGCCGGCTCGAAGATGTCGAGTCGATCGCCGCGGGTCACGGCTTCACCCTGGAAAGGCTCGAAGAGATGCCGGCCAATAACCTCTCCGTCCTCTGGCGCCTCTCTTAAGCTCAAAGAATTCGGGCTTTCTGTCCCGAAAATGCGGAACACATATAGATGAGGAGGCGCAACTGTCGAAAACAAGAAAGCGCGGGGCATGAAACTTTATAACTTTCCCCAATCCCCGAACGCTATCAAAGTCTGGGCCACCATTCACCACGTCGGCGCCCAGGTCGAGCACGTTCTAGTGGAGGCCGGGAGCGGCGCGATGCGGACCGAGGAGTATACCGCCCTCAATCCCAACCAGAGCATGCCGACCCTGGTCGACGATGACTTCGCGCTCTGGGAATCCAGCGCCATCATGCAATACATCGCCAACAAAGCCGGCGACACCAAGCTCTGGCCGAGCGATCCGCGCCCGCAAGCCGATGTCAGCCGCTGGCTCTGTTGGCAACTAGCCCACTGGGGACAGGCCGTCCGCTTTTTCATGTTCGAGAATCTAGTCAAGAGGATGTTGAAACTCGGACCCGCCGATCCAGCCAAGATCGCGGAGGGAACTGAGCTTTTCCACCGCTACGCTTCCATTCTTGACGCTCATCTAGGCGGACAGTCGTGGGTGGCAACCGACAATCTGACCCTGGCCGACTACTCTCTGGCCTCACCGTTATGCTATGCCCAAATGGCAAGTCTACCCTGGGACAACTATCAGAATATTCAGACCTGGTACGCGCGTATCACGGAACTGCCCGCCTGGCAGAAAGCGTTGCCGGAGATGGCCAGAGGAATTGTAACACAACGTTAACAAATCCCGGCTCTTTTTTGAGATTGAGCTCACCAGGGCGAGCTATTCTAGACTCAGAATTCATCGCAGATAAGGAGTCACACTGATGTATCTCGCCGTCCAAGATCGCCGCCAGCCTGTCGCCCTCATTCGCCTATCCTCCAACGCCTCCGGTCGATAGAGCGTCAGCCCCCTAACAGAGGCTCAGCTGGCCATCTCTTCCCAAAGCACGGTCAACTCCTCGCATTCACGCTTGGCCGCGTCGTATTCGGCACCGATCTTCTGTTGCTCGGCTGGACGCGTGTACAAGTCCGGCTCCGAGAGCGCTTGAGTCAGCTCCTCGAGGCGCTCCTCAAGTTGAAAGATCTTTTTCTCTAAAGCCTCGAGCTTCCAGGGGGTCCGCTTGGCCTTATCAGGTTTCCCCGCCGCGGCGGGCGCCGTCACCAAACGAGGTGTGGGGCTGGATGCCGGCCTCTTGGCTGGGAGAGAAGCTTTCTCTAAGCTCGTCTGACGAATCTCCTCACGCCGGCGCTTGGCGCGATACTCCCCATAAGTGCCGATAAAAATCTCTGGAGAAGAAACGGACAGATCTAGCACCTTGTTGGCCAGGTGGCTCATCAGGGCTCGATCGTGAGTGACGAAGAGAATCGTCCCCTCATAGATGTCCAGGGCATCCTGCAGAGCCTCGCGCGACTCGATGTCCAAGTGATTGGTAGGCTCGTCGAGGATCAAGAGGTTGCTCTTCGACAACACGCACTTGGCTAAAGCGACACGACTCTTCTCCCCACCGCTCAACACTTCGACTTTCTTAAAAACGTCGTCACCCGTGAAGAGAAAACAACCGAGCAGAGTTCGCACCTCCGTCTGGGTCACGCTCGACGGGGCCACGGACTCAACCTCGTCGAGAACGTTCTTTGTCACATCCAAAGCCTCGGCCTGATGTTGGGCGAAGGTCACCACTTCCGCGAATTCGTCGTAACGAAATTTCCCTTCGTCGGCGGTTTCGAGGCCTGAGAGAATCTTGAGCAAGGTGGTTTTTCCCGAACCGTTGGCCCCTACTAAAGCGACACGATCCCCACGTTCCACGGTGAAGGAAAGATTCGAAAAGAGCTTTCGCGGACCATAAGCTTTCGAGAGACCCTTCACCGAGAGGACCTCGAACCCTGAGGATTCCGCCCCTTGAAAGCCCATCCGCATGGCCTTGCGCTTAGCCTCCGGCATCTCCTCGGTGACCCGCTTGGCCAGCATCTTCTCGCGACTCTTCACTCGACTCGACAAGGTCGCCTTGTAGCGAAAGCGCTCGATGAAGCGCCTCTCCTGCGCGAGTTTTTTCTGTTGGTTCTTATATTTTTGCAGCCGCAACTCGTAGCGGCGCTCGGCCTCGCTCAGATAGAAGCTATAGTTCCCCGCGTACTCCTCGAGATCTCCGTTGCGTAGCTCCAGGGTGCGGCTGCTCACCTTGTCCAAGAACATGCGATCGTGACTCACCATCAAAACCGCGCCCTTGTAGCCGCGCAGATAGTCCTCCAGCCACTCCATAGCCTCGAGGTCCAGATGGTTGGTGGGCTCGTCGAGCAACAGACAGTCGGGAGACTGCAACAAGACGCGCGCCATGGCTCCGCGCATCTGCCATCCACCGGAAAAAAGCTCACACGACTTGTCGAGATCGTCCTGGCCAAAACCCAGACCGCCCACGACCTTGGAGATGCGAGCCTCGATGGTGGTTGGCTCGGCATGTTCGTAACGGGCCGAGACCATAGCGTACTCGGCCATCAGGCGCTCTAGTTCGGCCTCCGAGCTCGAGGACATTTGGCTTTCGAGCTCGCGCATTCGCGCCTCGTCGGCGCTCACGCCGGCAAACACCTCCCGCATCTCCTGGCGCAGAGTGCGTCCGGGGGTCAGTTGGCCCTCCTGGCCGAGATAGCCCATGGTGACGTGGGGGCCGCGAACCACCTGCCCACTATCGGGAATCTCTCTTCCGGCCAGAATGCGTAGAAGCGTCGTCTTCCCACAGCCGTTGGCTCCCACCAGGGCGACACGCTCTCCAGGAACAACGGAAAAAGAGATGCCGTCGAGCACTGTGTGCCCACCGTAGTGCTTGCTCAGGTCGACCACGCCGATCACGCCGAAAACTCTCCTCTTCTCGTCATCGGGTCAAGATACCATTCGTGGCCGGGATTGCAAACCTCAATTAGCGCGGGAGGGCCTCTAGCGGCTTTATGCACTCCTAATGAAGAACTCATTTAGGAATCTAAAAACGGAAGGAATTCGCACTATAATAAAGAAGCGGCGAAAAAGAGTTTCACAGGACTTGGCGAAGCGCGGCGCGATTGCACGTCGAGGACGTCACGTCCCATACACCATAAGAAGAATTGCCCTCGCGACTGAAAGCCGAGGATCTGGGAGGAACGCGTTATGGACCCCATTACAATAACCGTCGTAGGAGTTGGGATCGTTGTAGCCTTATGGGCCTTCAAGAAGATCACATCGATGCTGGTCAAGCTCGAGCAAGGACAAGCTTTACTCACAAGCAGCCCCCTTTTTGGTGGTGACACGAAAGTGTCCTTTAGTGGTGGTATTGTTTTCCCTACTCAGAAAGCCGAGCTGATGGACATCTCGGTGCGCACCATCGAGATCGACCGGCGCGGCAAAGACGGCTTGATCTGTAAGGACAACATCCGAGCCGATATTAGCGTCTCTTTTTACGTCAAGGTGCAACGCGACTTCAATTCCGTTCTTGAGGTCGCACGCAACGTGGGCTGCGACCGCGCCGCCGACCTAGACACTATGAAGCAGTTGTTCTCCGCCAAGTTCTCCGAGGCGCTAAAGACCGCCGGCAAACAGATGGACTTCGAAAACCTCTATACCCACCGTGAACAATTTCGCGAAGCCGTCAAAGATGTGATCGGTAAAGACTTGAACGGTTACCACTTGGAAGACGTGGCCATCGACCACCTGGAGCAAACCCCCTTAGAGGACATGGACCCCAACAACATGTTGGACGCCGAGGGTATCACCAAGATCACCGGCCGCACGGGTCGTCAATTGATCGAGACCAACAAGCTGCGCGCCACCGCCGAGAAGGAAGTGGAGCGGGAGAACACCGAGAAGGCCGAGGTCCTGTTGGAGTTGCAGCGTCAGCAAAAGGATAAGCAGGCTGAGCAACAGCGCCTGGTTCAGACCAAGCTCGCCCAGGAGCAGTCCGCCACCCGCATCGCTCAGGCCGAGCAGATGGCCCTGGCCGAGGAAGCCCGCATCCGCGCCCAGGAGCAGATCGACATCAACACGGTCAACCGTGACCGCGAAGTGGAAGTCGCGGTCAAGAACAAAGAGCGGGTCATCGCCGTGGAAGCCGAGCGAGTGGAAAAAGATCGCATGCTCGAGCAGATCATACGCGAGCGCGAAACCGAGATTCGCCGTATCGAGAAAGAGCGAGATCTCGAGGAAGAGAAGAAGAAGATTCAGGACGTCATCGCCGAGCGTATCGCCGTCGAGAAGAACGTGGCTCAGGAAGAAGAGCGGATCAACGAACTTCGCCTCCTGGAGAAAGCTCGCCGTGAAAAGGAAGCCAAGATCCTGGAAGCCTCCGCCGAGGCTGAGCAGAGTGCCCTGAAGTCGGTCAGAGCGGCCGAGGCCGAGGAGACCGTTGCCCGCAGCAAAGCCAAGGCTCGCCTGACCCAGGTGGAGGCCGAGCTCGAGGCCGCTGACCGCAGTGCCCAGGCCAAGATCCGTATGGCCGAGGGACTTCAAGCTGAACGCGCCGCTGAAGGTCTAGCCGAGGCGCGCGTCTTGGAAGCGATGGCCCTGGCCCATGAAAAGGAAGGCCTGGCCAAAGCCCGCGTGCTGGAAGCTCAAGCTCCAGCCGAGGAGAAGCTAGGGATGACCAAAGTCAACGTCCTCAAGGCGGAGAACGAAACGACCGCCGAGGGAACCCGCCTGAAGATGGTGGCCGAAGCCGAGGGAACGCGACAGAAGCTCGATGCTGAAGCTACCGGTATCGCCAAGAAGGCCGAGGCGATGAAGGCGCTGGACGAGGCCAGCCGGGCTCACGAAGAGTACCGTCTACGCCTAGAAAATGAACGACTTATCGCTATCGAAGAACTCAAGGTCAATCGCGAGATCGCCGATGCCCAGGCCAAAGTCCTGGCCGAAGCCTTCAAGTCGGCCAAGATCGACATCGTGGGTGGCGACGGCGCCTTCATCGACAAGATCTTCCAGGCCGCTTCCTTCGGCAAGGCTCTGGACAAGTTCGGTGCCGGAGGTCAGGTCAGCGGAGCGATCGCCAAAGACTACACCAACGGTACTCGCAGCCTGGCCGGCGACATCAAAGACGTGTTGACCAACGTGCGCAGCGAGGACATCCGTAACCTGTCACTGGCCGCCCTGTTGAGCAAACTTGGTGAAGAGGCGAGCGCCGCCGATAAGGTCAAACTGAAAAAGGTCAGTGAAGCCATCACCTCGATGGGGCTCGCCGACCTGCAGCTCGGTGACGGCGGGAAAGTCTAGTCACTTTCCCGACGGTCCCGCGCCTCAAAGAGCCGGGGCCGTCTCGTCGCGCCTCCCAAGTCGACCAATGCATGAATCTGGAGCGTTCCCATCGTGGCCCAAGATGAAGCCGTAGCAACCGAGGCCGTCGCCCCGCCCGAGGAGATCGAACAGGGCGCGTACGAGCTTCTGAAAAGTCGCCTGGAAAGCCAGGCCTCTGAACTAAAAAAACGCGTCGATACGCTCAACCTGAAGCGCTCGGAGCTTTTTGGCGGTAAAGAGATCGCGGTGCTGGGCACCGAGCGGATCCGAACCGAAAACAACTGCCTACCCCAGGACGTGGCCGCGGTCAACGGTCTGTTGCTCTTCGGCTACAACACCCAGGTCGGCATGAAAACGCTGACTCCAAGCGATCTTTTCACTCTCCATCGGTTTGAGATGTCGGATGGAACGTTCGACTTCCCAACACTGGCCAAAGATGATGCCCGCAACTTTCTGGAAGCCTCCACCTTCCAGACCTCGTTCGCCGAGATGGTCCGCTATCTCAAAACGGTCCGGCTTCGTAGCTTACGTATCCAAGGGCCCAAGCTGTTGGCCCACTTGCAGACGGGCGAAACCAATGCCGACCGCAAGATCCTGCAGTGGAACCTGTCCGAGGGCAGTGTCTCCTACCTTGACGACAAGGGAGAGATCGTCTATCCCCCCACGCACGACTTCAGCTGGAAAGAGACCACCCGTAACGACCACGTTCCAGGAGCCCATCCCCACGTCAACATCGCCAACAAGGTGTTTGTGGAGTGTGTCGGTGGCGATCTCACCATCAAGGTTGAGGACAACACCCAGGACGGCCACGGAGTCTATCGCGAGGAGGTCGAGCAGAAGAATCAAGCGCTTCACGACGCCAAAATCTCCTATCACGATGCCGAGGAGCTGATCCTACTTAAGATTCTTCCCTATCGCGAAAAAGACTGGCGCTATCTGGTCTACAACACGCGCGACAAATCGGTTCACCGCATCGATGCCGTCGGCGCATCGTGCGTCATGTTGCCTGAAGGGCACGGTCTTATCTTTCCCGGGGGCTACTATCTCCTAGAGGGTGCCTTACGCCTCTTCGAAGGTGATTTTAGTGGACTGATCTTAGCCCGAACGCCGCTGGCCGCACCGAACGGTGAGGACGTTCTTTACGTTTTTCGCAATCCCGACAGCGGTGACGTCGTTCTGCTGGCCTACAACCTGGTCAGTCGCGAGATGAGCACGCCGATCCGCTGCCACGGCTACTCTCTTTTTGACGACGGAACTCTCATCGTCTTCCGTTCCGACGAGAATCAAGAGGCGGGCAAAGTCCATCCGCTACAGATCTGGCAAACACCGTTCATGACGGCGGAAAAGTATGAACTAGCCCCGCGCTCCGGGTCCTACTTGGAAAAGATCGGAAACGCGGAGCTTGTCCGGGGCGTCTCCGACTGTCTGTCCATAGCACGTCGTATCCGCGAGCAGACACCTTCCACGCTAACCTACGGAGACCTGATTCGTTCCGTCACCAAGGCCATCGACACCCACCACTGGTTGGGGCACGAAGAAGTCGGCGCCATCAACGGCATCTTGAGGGAGGTTAAACAGACCTCAGACCTGGTGCTGCAAGAGTTCGACAAGGTCGAGACTCTCCGCAAGCAGGCCAACAAAGCGGCCGACGATATCGAAGCCGAGCTAACCGCTCTGGTGCGCACCCTGCGCCACGAGGACTGGAAAGAGCTCGATCCTTTCGTCCAGGCTCTGGACTCCTTACGCACCATGCGCGGACGGGTCATCACCCTGGCCGAGGCCAAATATGCCCAGGTCGAGCGCTTGAAGGCCGCCGAAGCCACCGTGGTCGAAAAGTTCGATCTGCTCTCCGAGGCGGCGGTCAAGTTCCTCATCGAGCAAGACGCCTTCGCGCCCTATCGCGAGCGTATCGCGGTGGTGGAGAGCAAGGTCGCGGAAGTCGAGAAAGCCACCGAGATCACTCCCCTGGCCGATGAGCTTGCCGCGATCGGAAAGGGCCTTGAGGTCCTGCAGGAGATCGTGGCGACCTTACAGGTCGAAGATCCCACTCTGAGGACCCAGATCCTCGAGCAGATCTCCGAAGTCACCTCGCTTTTGAATCGCGTTCGCGCCCTGGTGGCCAACCGCAAGAAACAGTTGGGGGAAGCCGAGTCGATCGCCGAGTTCTCGGTTCAGTTCAAACTGTTCGGACAAAACGTCCAGAGCTCGCTGTCGCTGGCCGACACTCCAGAGAAGGTGGACGAGACCCTCTCCTCACTTCTCTTATCGCTAGAGGAGCTCGAGGCCAAATTCGGAGAGTTTGACACCTTCCTGGGCGACCTGTACGCCAAGCGGGAAGAGATCATGTCGAGCTTTGCTTCCAAGAAGCAAGTGCTCTCGGATCAGCGTCAGCGTCGAATCGATCAACTTCTGCAGGCCGCCGACCGCGTGATCGAGGGGATCGTACGCCGTGCCTCGACGCTAAAGGACGCCGACAAGCTCAATACCTTCTTCGCTTCCGATCAGATGGTGATGAAGGTCCGCGATCTGGCCGACAAGCTGCGCGAACAGAACGACCCGGTCAAGGCCGAGGAGTTGATGGCCCGCCTAAAGGTGGCCCGCCAGGATAGCACTCGGGGTCTGCGCGACCGTCAAGAGATGTTCGAGGACGGCGAGAACCTGGTCAAGCTGGGCCGCCACAAGTTCAATCTCAACACTGAGCCGATGGAAATGTCGCTGGTCCCCCGGGACGGCGGCATGGCCTACCACATCACTGGTACCGACTACTTCGAGAAAGTCACCGACGAGAAATTCACCGCCACCAAGGAGTTTTGGAGCCAGGAGTTCGTCTCCGAGACTCCTGAAGTCGCCCGCGCCGAGTATCTGGCCTACTGTCTCTTGGACGACGTTCGTAAGGGCGCCTGGAAGGACTTGACCTTAAAAGACATCTTCACCACGAGCTTGGATGGACAAGCCAAGGTCTTGGAGATGGTCCGTGAGTACGCCGCCGAGCGCTACGCCGAAGGATATGATCGAGGGGTCCATGACGAGGACGCAGCCAATATCTTGACCGCGCTTTTGGGCTTGTATCGCTCGGCCGGCCTCTTGCGCTATTCGGCTCGGGCCCGCACCGCGGCGGTCCTGGTCTGGACCTTTGGCATCACGCCGCGAGCCAAGGAGGTCTGGATTCACCAGTCTCAGAGCCTAGCTCTGATGCGTACGCTCTTCGCCACCGACGCCTCCGCCGCGGCCCAGACTTTCGAGAAAGAGGTGGCCGGACGGGTCACCGACTTTTGTCGAGAGAAGGGGCTGGAGCTGACTCTCACCGATGCCGAGCAGGCCGCTGAGTATCTCATTCTCGAGCTCGGAAATCCCCAAATTCGCTTCGCCACCTCGGGTGACGCGGCGAGAGTCAAGAACGGATTCACCGCGCACCTGGAGAAGAACCATCACGTCGACACCTTCCGCACTCACCTGGAGGGCCTCAAAGGTCAGGTGGACCGACAGTTCGATCTTTGCAAGAACTGGATCGGCACCTTCGTGGAGAGCCTGGGCAAAGGGAAAACCCAGTCGCTGGCGCGCGCCCTGATCGTCCAGGAAGAGGCTGCGGTCATGCTGATGACGGAAGGTCTGGTAGACCGCGATATCGCCACAGCCGTGACCAACACTACCGTGACGGGCCTGTTAGGCCAACATCCCCGCATCAGTGATGGAAGCTTGGAAATTCGCCTCGACGAATTCCTCGCTCGCCTGGAAGCCTATCGCAACCATCACGTGGCTGCCTTCGTGGAGTATCAGAAAGCCCGTCACGATCTGTTGGTGGAAGAGAAGTATCGTCTGCGTCTCGACGAATTTTCTCCCAAGGTGATGAGCGCGTTCGTTCGCAACAAACTGATCAACGAAGTCTATCTCCCCTTAGTTGGTGACAATCTGGCCAAACAGATGGGCTCGGCCGGTAAGGACAAGCGAACCGACCAGATGGGTATGCTGCTGCTCATCTCCCCTCCCGGTTACGGTAAAACGACCTTGATGGAGTACGTGGCCTCACGTCTGGGACTAATCTTCGTCAAAGTCAACGGCCCCGCGCTCGGGCACACCGTCACTTCACTAGACCCGGCCGAGGCCAACAACGCCACCGCCGCCCAGGAAGTGGAAAAGGTGAACTTCGGATTAGAGATGGCCAACAACGTCATGCTCTACCTCGACGACATCCAGCACTGTAATCCGGAATTTTTGCAGAAATTCATCTCTCTATGTGATGGTCAACGCCGTATCGAGGGCGTGTGGCGCGGTCGAACCAAGACTTACGACCTCAAAGGGAAGCGGTTTTGTATCATCATGGCCGGTAACCCTTACACCGAGACAGGAAGCCGCTTCCAGATTCCGGACATGTTGGCCAACCGTGCCGACACCTACAATCTGGGCGATATCCTCGGCGGCAAGGAAGAGGTTTTCGAGCTCTCTTATCTGGAGAACGCTTTGACCTCCAATCCCGTCTTGGCCCCCCTGGCCGGGCGCGATCCTCAGGATCTGTACAAGTTCGTGCAGATGGCCGAGGGGCTTCCGGTACCGCTCTCTGAGCTCAAGCACAACTATTCAGGCACCGAGGCCGACGAGATCACCACCGTCATCAAAAAGCTGATGACGGTACAAAAGACCGTGCTGATGGTCAACAAAGAGTATATTCGTAGCGCAGCTCAAGACGACAAGTACCGGACCGAACCGCCCTTCAAGCTGCAAGGCTCTTACCGTAACATGAATAAGATGTCGGAGAAGGTCGTGGCGGTCATGAACCCTCAGGAGCTTGAGCTCGTCATCAACGACCACTATGTGGGTGAATCCCAGACTTTGACCACGGGCTCGGAACAGAATCTTCTCAAGTTGGGCGAGATGAGAGGAACCCTGACCGAGGAGCAAGCCGCCCGTTGGAACGACATCAAAAAAGGCTTTGCCCGTAACGCCTTAGCCGGTGGAGACGAGTCCGATCCCATCACCAAAGTGACCAACGTGCTGGCCACCTTGTCCCAACAACTTCAGGAGATCCCCAAAAGCATCGAGTCGGCGGCGCAAACAGCGCGGCCGGCCTCCGATGGCCCCCCGCCGCGGATGACACTCGACACCGAGTCTTTAGCTCCCTTGCAAGAGTCTTTGCAAAAGCTCGCGGATCGACCGGTGGAGACCTCGGGCAAGGCGGAAGCCCAGATCGCCAAAGCTCTGCTAGGTGTGCAAGCGGCACTGGCCAAAATTGCCGAGCGCCCTATTGAAGCCTCCAGTCAATCTGATCCTCAGATCGCCCAAGCGCTCCTGGGCGTCCAGGCGACTCTAGCCAAGATTGCCGAGCGCCCGGTCGAGACACCTCGCTCTAACGGTGCGGAGCCAGTCGACTTTGGAAAGTACATGGAAGGCCTGCAGACGGCGATCGCCAAACTGGCCGAACGCCCGGCGGCTCCAGCTCCGCTTCCGTCGAGCGCGGCCGTGTCGTCCGCTCCTGCGGCGGCCGCGCCTCCCGTGGATCTTACTCCCTATCTTGCTGGGCTGCAGGAGGCGATCACCAAGCTTGCCGACCGGCCTGTCATCGCCGCCGCCCCTCCGGTAGGCTCCGCACCGACGGCTCCATCACCTCCGGCGGCTCCAACGGCGGGAACGACTCAACTTCCCTACCTCAGCCCACCTCCAGCCACCGCTCCCGGACCGGGCGACGCGGAACTCCGCACCGCGGTGAACGAGGTGCTGCAGGCTCTGAGGGTGATCGGAGAGATGATCCGCGGGCCTCAATCCCGCACCATCTTGCTCGACGGTAAACTCGTCGACACCTTCGACGCTATGCGAACCGTCCGCAGCATCGAGGACGTCTTGCAAGCTGTCGGTTCCTTGCGCAAAGGCCCGGGAAAACCGAAACCCAAGGCTTAAAAAGGAGGCCCAGAGTCAAACTCCGGGCCTCCTTTCGTGATTTGAGTCGGGCTCTAGCCGTTCGCGATCTTCTCCAGGTCGCCCCAGCCGATGAGACCGTCCTTTTTGCCTTTCTTGGCGTTGGCGCTGTCCAGTAGGTCGAAGGCGGCGGAATTCGTGCACAGGTAGTCGATGACGGTTCGCAGCTCTTCAGGCAGGTCGGCATTTTTCAACGCCGCCTCCAGGTCTCCCCGGCCGATCAGCCCATCTCGCTTCCCGGCTCCCGCGGCCGTGTCGAGCAGGTTGAAGTACCGCATCAGCACGCCCGCCGCGCTCTTGGCGGTCTGCTGATCTCTGGGGATGGCCGGAGAATCCCAGTCGGCCCCTGAGTTTTCTTTCAGGAAAGCCTCAAGATCGGCTCTTGAGACCTTATCGTCCAGCTTACGGCCCCTGGCGTTGCCCACATCGAAGGCGTTCAACACCATAGGATTGCGCAAAGCGTACTCGATCGCTTGTTGGAGTTCTTTCTCTTCCTCAGAGATGTTTCCGCCAAGTGACGGACGGATGCTGTGTAGTACCTTTGTCAAGTTGCTCGGGCTAAAGAGGCCATCTTTCACCCCTCCTATTTGGAATCCGCCCACTTGGCGGACGGGGCTATCACCCAGGTCGAGACGATCGAAGTTCTTGAGGAAGACTTCAGCCACTCTCTGTGGAGTCCACTGCTCGGTATTCGGGGGGTCAACCGGATCGTCCGGA
The DNA here is from genome assembly GCA_037189585.1 of Selenomonadaceae bacterium. Classification (GTDB taxonomy): domain Bacteria; phylum Vulcanimicrobiota; class Xenobia; order Xenobiales; family JADMJV01; genus JAEXNA01. The sequence goes on from JBBCJA010000015.1 coordinate 165,067, forward strand.
TCAACATCTTGGCCCAGGAAGACCTGCAGGTCTTTCTTGGTGATACGGCCATCCTTGGCGCTGACGGCGGTCTCCAGAGCATTGAACACGGCCGGGCTGCTCTTGAGCAATTCGGCTGCTTCCTTCAACTCTTCGGGCAGATTGGGGTTCCCGTTGATAATCGCCCCGAGATCCAACAAGGAAATACCAGCGCCCTTGGATGCGAGGGCAGGTAGCCCCCGAGGACCGCCCACAGTATCGGTGACGGAGGCGGTATCGAAAAGACTAAAGTACTTCAACAGTACCTCGGCCACTGTTTCGGAGGTCCACTCGCTAGGGGCCTCGCCCCACCCCTTTTCATCATTGTTCGCCAGGTAGGCCTCCAGGTCCGATGCGCTTATCGTCCCATTGAGCCTGGTTCCATCCTTGTCCCCGGCCACGTCGAAGGCGCGAAATACTGCAGAATTTCTCAGCAGATACTGAACCGCCACCTTGAGTTCCGCAGGCAAAAGAGGGGAGTCACCTAGGGCCACCAAGTCGGCGAATCCAAAGGCGTTGTCCTTTCCGCTACTGGCTGTATCGAGGTATTTCATGTTTTTCAAAAGAATTTCGGCCGCTCTGCGTGGCGTCATCTCCGGACCGAAACCAGGAGGAGTATCGGGGCCGCCTTTGCCAGTACCAACGGTGCTCTCCACAGGCTCCTCCGTTTTCGGCGACATCGGCTTGGCCGCCGGCAACAACGCCTCGAAGTCCGCCTCGATACGCTGGGCGTACTCGCGTAGCTCGGAAAGCTCGGCTGGGGAAAGTTGGCGAACATTGATCACGCCTCCCTCGATACCCTGGTTGACGGCTTGAGCCGCGGCGGGAGCGCTCGTGACAGCGGCCAGAGTTGAGTTATTCTGAATGGATGTGATTTTCATTGCAGTCCTCCGATGACTAACTTTGTAGCCCCAGAGTATCCGCCGCTCAGAATTCCAATGTAATTCGAAACCTGAGATTGTGACAAAAATGTTACAGCTTCTCCAACGTCGGACTCCAAAGTCTCGTCGGGGGGCCTGTAAGATCTCATGTCCATGCTGAGCCAACCTTGCTCCCTCAGCGAAGCTGAAATCGAAGCTGTTCGAGGTCATAGCCCATCACATCGGGTTTCGGGTTCTCCGGCCTTCTTAGCCGATGTCAACACGAGAAGAGGGAGCCTCATCTTCAAATGCCCGCGGCGCTCCTATCAAAAAAGCGGGTAGCGTTGCCTGCAAAATCCGAGATCCCGCTCGTCAGTCCGGGATCCCGTTAAACTCAGCGGGAGATCCTCACGAGAATAGCGGGAGCGCAATTTTCACTCGCAAGAGAGGGAATGCTGCAGTTTCTCGGAGCCCGGAAACGGATATATCAAGCGACATGCTGCTCTTGATCTGCGCCGGCCTCCTACTTCTCACGGGCTTTGTGACGGTCACGACCGAAGCGTTCACCCACCTGATCACCCGCGGTTCCTTGTGGTCCACCTTGCGCGAGTTTCTACTGGAGAGCTGGCTCTTCTCTCTCACCGCCTGGGGGTGGGCGGGGACGGTATGGCTAGGCCTACGCTGGCTGGGGAACGAGGTCGGCTTTCTCTGGGTGTTCGAGGTCCTGGCTTTTGCTCATCTTCCGTTACTGGCATACCCACTCACCATCGTCCCCACCATCGGCTACCGGCTCGAGCAGATTCTGCGCTTTTCGGTCTTCACCACGCTAGCGTTGACCCTCTTATGGCAGTGCCAACTGTCCCTTCAGATGTGCTTGATCCTGGCACTTCCCGGGTACCTAGCCCACTTTCTCTTCTTGGAACTTCGCCTCTTGAGGCGAGGTGAAGCGGCATGATCATCAGCCTCATCATCGCCATCTTGCTGCTCCCTGTTCTGGTCGCGCCGTTCGAGACGGCTGGCTGGTGGACTCAGCGCCGCCAACGGCATGAGGTGCTCCCCATACGACCTCCACGAGCGGCTCGGGGCACTAAAGCACAACTTGTCTATTTCACCGGTGTGGCGGGCTATTCCGGGGAGTTTCTCGCGCGCCGGGAAGAGGCGCTTTTGAAGCGTATCGGCGAGAGCTTCCCGGATCTCGCGATCCACAGCGAGGTCTTCCCCTACTCGGTCAACAATAATCCCCTCAACGGGGAGCGGATGTTCGCCAAACTATGGGAGTGGCTGCATCACTGGCGCCTCAAGGTTCCCAACAACGTCTTCGACGCCTTGATCGTGGCCCGCAACATCGGACAGCTCTTGGTCTCGGCCGACCCGCGTTACGGGCCTTTTTACAACAAAGGACTGGCCGAGGTCTTGCGCTCCCGCCTCGATCCGGAGCTCCCCACCATTTTTCTAGCCTACTCCGGAGGTGCTCAGATGGCTATCGGCGCGGCCGGACCTTATCGGAAAAGCCACAAAGCCCCCATTCACCTGGTCGCTCTCGGTGGGGTTTTCACCGACGATCCCGGAATCGCGAAGTTTCAGAGCGTGACGCAACTGCTGGGCAACAAGGACCGCTACATCGTGAAACTGGGTTGGCTCCTCTTTCCAGGGCTCTGGAAAAGCATGTTCTGGTCGACCTGGAATCGCTATCGCCGTGGGCCCAAATTCCAAGAACTCTGCTCCGGCCCGCACGGTCACGTGGGGAAAAACGACTATTTCTCTTTCAAGCCTATCCAGGGCGACCATGGTCCCAGCTACGCCGATGCCTGCTATGAAGTCCTGGAACCGCGACTGGCCCAGATTCTCACTGCCGCGACAGTCGAGCCTCAATGAAGCTCTCGATGGCGTAAGAACTCAGCACTCCGGTTGGGCCGTAGATGGTGACATCACCACCATGCTCGGCCCAAGGCAACTCCACCAGGTAGCGAGGGACCTGGAGCTTCAAGAGACGATCGGCTAGCATCCGGCTTTGTTGGATATAGACCAGACAGTCGCGTTGGCCGTGAATCAATAGTGTGGGAGGCGCCTTGCCTTCCACGATCCGCAAGGGTGAGGCCTCTCGATAGATTTCGGACTTCTCCAGGGGAGTTCCACCTAAAAATTGTGCCAAGGCCTCACGGGAATTAAGCACGGCCGGATTACTGGGGTGCTGATAGCTCCAGTTCATGTCAACCGGAGGATAGAAAGCGATCACTCCGGCCACCTTGTCAGGATTGCGATAAGCGCTCAACAAAGCCAGATGCGCGCCCGAGGATCGTCCCATCAAAAAAAGAGGCCGATTCTTCACAAGCTGCTCCAGCGCTCTCTGGAGATCGTCGGGCGCCGACGGGTAGGGATGCTCCGGAGCCAGCCGATAGGTTAACGAGACGACCTCATAGCCACGAGAAGCCAGGTAGAAAAAGAGCTGAGGATAGTCTTGCCGTGTTCCATTTCGCCATGACCCTCCGTGGACGAAAAGCAGACAAGCTTTAGCTTTCGCGTCGCGGGGGCGATAGCGGTCCCAGGCGAGACCTTTGGCGTACCCCGAGGGCACGTAGTACTCCTCGGTCACTATCTCGACCTCGAACTCCCGCCGCCCTAAAAGGAGCGGAGTCCGATCTTGAGACGATTTGGAAAACGCTCGCTCCAATCCCGAGGGCAGAGCGCGAGCCACTCCCAGCGCCTGGATCCAAGGATAAAGAGACATCAACGAGATCAGCGCCAGAAGGAAGAAACTGAACTTGGGAGAGTTTCTGGCCAACCACAGAGCGGGTGGAAGAGAAGCTAAAAAGAGCACCCAACCTAGCTCCGGCACGATCACACGTAGAATCCAAAACAGACTGGATGGAGCTTTGGGCAGACTAGCCGACAGTAACAGAAGAACCAGAGCCAAAAAGGCGAGCGCGAGTTGGTCGAGACGGGTCACAAGTAGTTACTTGAAGAGCTCTTGCAGCTCCCAGCGGTCCAAAAACATCCCCCGACAGGCTCCACAGATGTCGATTTTCGTACCCCGATGGTCGTGGACTTCAAGGATGATCCCGCAACGGGGGCAGAGACGTTGTCCCTCGGGGACACCTCGGCGAGAGTCGTCGAAGGTCATCGGCTGCAACAGGTGCTTTCCGATCACGTCCATCTTGGCTAGCTCTTCCGGCTCGTCGCGATCCAACCAAAGTCCGTCGCAAAACCGGCATTCGTCGATAGAAAGCTCTCCGAGCTCCACCGGTCGCATCTGCTCCTGACAAGCCGGGCATGGCAAACGTTCCATATGGAGAACTTTGCCTGCGTCCGAGTTTCCCCTCCGTGGTCGAAAGGCCCTTAGGACCTGGACAGGCCTTAAGCCCCAAGAAAGGGGAGAAGATTGACGCCTACCCAGACCGCCATCGCTAATGTCGTGACCTTCTGAGCCACCGCATACTGGGCGAACTTGCGTTGCGCGATACCCGCGATGATGTAGGTTCGCTGCATAAGCGCGCCGCTGCGATCCTGGGCACTGGAGTTCGCGAAGGCTCGCACGTAGTCATCGCCATTTTTGAAACCTGTGACGTTGCCGAAAAAAATGAAGTCGTTAGCTTGCCAACCGGCGGGCTTCTTCTTCAACGGTCCCTCGGCGGAGTCGGCCGGACCGACCCGGCTGGTGATCACCTGAAAGCAGAGATAGACCGCGAGCGAGGCAACGATCACCGACCCCATCTTAAAAAGACCCAGATCGCCGCCGTTGGGCAGCGCCGCTACCGCGGCGATCAGAAGCGAGTTAAGTAGAATAAGGCTTCCCGCCTTACTGTCGGCGAACTCCACCAATCCCTGATTGTACTGAAGGACTCCCATGAGTTCCTCGAAGGTGGGTCCGGATTCCGTGGTAGCGACGAAGTGGGTTATCTGAGGCCGTTCGATGAGTGTGGAAGTTGCCATAGGTAGAATATAGAACATCCCTACCAGAGGATCCGCGATCTTTGTCACACTGTAGGCCAACACACAAAGAGGTTTGACGCGCCGCGTTAGAGCCGCCTATACTTTGGCCCGGAACACCAATGATCTACCTCGACTACGCCGCCACGGCCCCACTGCGTCCCCAGGTCGCCGAGATGTTGGCTCAGCCGTCTCTCCGGACTCTGGGCAATGCCTCCTCCTTGCATCGTGCCGGCCGCCATGCCCGCCACCTGCTGGAGAACGCCAGAGAGCGTTGCGCCCTGGCCCTCGGCGCCAAGGTCGAGGAGATCGTCTTCTGTTCCGGAGCCACCGAGGCCGACAATCTGGCCATTTTTGGACCTCTCGGCCATCCGGATGGGCTCCACCACGGCCTCGTCACTTCCACTCTCGAGCATGCCGCCGTTTACACCACGGCCCGTAACCTCCAAGAATCGGGACAAAGTGTCCATTGGCTCGAGGTCACTCCCGCCGGACAGATCGCCTTAGAGTCTCTGAGTGCTTTGTTGGCCGTCCAACCACGCAGCCTGGTTTCAGTCATGGCCGTCAACAACGAGGTCGGCAGTCGACAGCCGGTTGAGCAGGCGGTTGAGTTGGCCCGCGAAGGAGGCGCTCTCCTTCATGTCGACGCTGTTCAAGACCCACGCAAGGCTCGAGAGCTCATCACCTCAGGGCAGGTCGATCTTTTGACCCTGTCGGGCCATAAGATGGGAGGACTGCACGGCGGCCTTCTCTATGTTCGCCAGGGTGTTCCGCTGACCCCTCAGATTTTGGGAGGAGCTCAAGAGGACGGACGCCGCGCGGGCACGTCGGAGGTTCTTCGAGCGGTCTCTCTAGCTATCGCTCTGGAGCTAACTTTAGAGGAAGACCCTACCCCGGTCCGAGCGGCCCGCGATATCCTGGAGGAACGCCTGCTCGAACTGCCCGGGGCCTTACGGCTCGGCCCAATCGACAACTCTGAAAGAGCCGACCACATCTCCAGTTGGCTATTCGGCGACCTTTCGGCCGAACCGATCCTGGCCCAACTGGATCTCCTCGGAGTCTGTGCCTCCTCCGGCTCGGCCTGTTCCTCCCACGCCATCGAGCCCTCTCGTGTGGTCAGCGCCATGGGGTATGGCGAGCGAGCCATGGGCTTAGTCCGATTCTCACTGGGCTGGAAGACCGGCGACGACGAGGTGCGGAGGGCCGCCGACCTCGTGGAAGAAACTCTCAAGAAGATGATGGCCCGGGAAAAGGTGAAAAGATGAAGCGCGTTGTGGTAGCCATGAGCGGGGGCGTGGACAGTTCGGTCGCGGCGGCGCTGATGAAGCAGCAAGGCTATGACGTGATCGGAGTGACGATGACGCTGGCCCCCAACGAGGGAAGCACCGCTCACAAAGGGCGCGGCTGCTGTTCTGTCTGGGATGTGACCGACGCCGAGAAAGTCGCCTGGAAGCTCGACATCCCTCACTACGTCTTCAATCTGCGCCAGCAGTTTGAAGAGCACGTGATCAACGACTTCGTGGCCGAATACGAGAAGGGGCGAACTCCCAATCCTTGCCGGCGCTGCAATCAGCACATCAAGTTCGACGCCTTGCTCGAGCACGCCGAAGCTCTCGACGCCGAAGCCGTGGTCACGGGACACTACGCTCGCATCGAGTGTGACGAGGCGGCTAACCGCTACAAACTGTTGCGAGGGAAAGACATCGCGAAGGACCAGTCTTATGTTCTGGCTTCTCTCACTCAGGCTCAGCTGTCCAAGATTCGGTTCCCCGTCGGCTTCTATAGCAAGCCGGAGATTCGACAGATAGCGGTGGACTTAGAGCTCGGTGTCGCGCACAAGAAAGAGAGCATGGATCTCTGTTTTATTCCCGACGGAGACACCGCTGGCTTTCTTACCTCGCGCCTACAAACACAAAAACCTGGACCGATCAAAGACGCCGGCGGAACGACCATCGGCGAACACGGAGGGTTGGGGCTCTACACCATAGGCCAGCGAAAAGGTTTGGGAATCGCGACCGGCAAGCCGCGCTATGTCCTTGAGCTCCAGGTGGCCCAGAACACTCTGGTGGTGGGCGACTTCGATGAACTGGACAAGGCCGGGATGACCGTGGACGAGCTCACCTGGATCACCCCTGAGTTCCCCACCAAGGCCGACATACAGTATCGCTCGACCCATCGGGGATGTCCAGGAACGCTTGAAGGCCGTCTACAGGATAGCGAAATCACCGTACGCTTCGATCAACCTCAGAAAGCGATCAATCCTGGACAAGCCGCGGTCTTCTACCACGGCGATGAGGTTCTGGGTGGCGGCACCATCTCGCGCAATTTCTGAGGCGCTCGCTTTAGAGCATGCCTGAGGGCAAATGAAAAAGGGCCCACTGTGGGCCCTTTTCATTTGAGGAGGAATTCTTCGCCTTAGCTCAACTTGTACTCTCGACCACCCACCGAGGTGAAGAATGAGTCTTCCAAGCCGTTGGTGGAAACCGAGGTTGTCGGCATCTTCACTGTCAGAGGCGCGTTGAGCGAAATCTCACGACCACTGCTAGTGATAAAACTTTCGCTTTCTAAACCGAAGGTCTCCACCGAAGTGGTCGGCACACGCGTTGGGGCCACAGGGTTGAGTGGATTGACCGAGGCGATATTCACACCACTAATAGTGGAGAAAAAGGTCGAGTTCACTCCGATAGTCGTGATGCCGGTTCCGATGTTCGAGAGTGGCTGAGCTTGGTCGAGCGCCCCGATACCTAGAGGTCCCGACAAGGAGAAGTTGTTCGAAACCTTGGAGATGCCAGCGTCGGCTACGATCGGCTCGGTAGGCACGTCCTTGGGAAGAACCTCGGGATTGACTTCGAGTCTGGGAAAGTTCTGACCTAACGTGAAACTCTCTTGAGGCTCAACATTTTGGTTCGATTGTCCAACCTCGCCGGGGGTGAGATTGGGATTGAGAGGTCGATTAAAGTTCGGGCCTCCTATGTTTCCAAATCTGAAGTTGTTGTCGCCAATGCTAGCCATTCTAGTCCTCCTGACTCATTCGCTCTGAGTCTTTAAGTACTGTAGCATCGAACCGCGCTCGCATGAAGTCATGTTTATTAACAAAATGTTAACCGCCGGACATCATGCTAAATCTCGCCAATAGCTCGTCTCCAAGTCTTCAAACCTTTATTTCTAGGGATTTCTCCATGAAATCTCGTTAGCCGCGCCTCGACTGGTTGTTGCCAGGATATGAACGTCTCCGACCTGCTCCCAACGAAAAACGGCGAGTCGCCTCGCCGTTTTTCTTTGAGCCGACACCTGTCGTCTAGGGACGATAGGAATTGAGAAGTCCGTTGGATAGTCCACCAGCGTAGTTGACCAAAACCAGAAACTCCGGGAAATCATCCACTCCAAGTCCAGACCTGAATACCATGCCGCTCAACGGGCGGTTGAGACCGATGGCTACGGGCGTAGGAGTGGCGGGCGCGAACGTGTCTCTCGTGTTGATGACGCGTCGCAACACCCGGCCATTGATGGGAACGGACTCTGTGAACACCACTCCAAGAGAACTCCAGTAGGAGTTGTTGGTAACTACCAGTCCGGCCACACTCAATCCAGCCACGTTGGTCAAGCCGTTGGAGATGATTCTCGCGGTTGTGGAATTGCTCGGAAGGTACCGCACCGCGCCGTTACCGACTCCGGTCGGAGCTGGACCGACAACGGTACCTGGCGTCTCAATCGCATTCCCTTCGGAGAAAACAAATCCAAAATCGGGGGTAGCGGAACCTCCGGTAATAGTAATGCCGTCATAGGCGATATCAAAAGGGCGTCGTATCGCTTGCTGCCCGGTCACCGGCGTGATGATCGCGGCACTTGGCGACGAGGGGGTCAGGGTACTGGTGAAGGCTAAGGGAACTCGCACGACTTGACCGTCAGCACCGCCCTGGCTGTCACAGATGACAAGATTCGTTCCGTCAGTGGCCAAACCGGCGGGGAAATTGAGCTGATTCACCACCGTCTGGACCGGTCCCACAGCGTCGGTCCGAACCCTTCTCACTCGCCCACCATTGGCCAAGGCGGAGTACTCGCTCCAGTAGCAATACTGATTTCCGTCCACGTTAGTGACCAGTAAGAAAGCGGGGTTGAGAGGCACGGCGCCCGGAGACGTGTCCAGGTTGATCCTTTCAAAGCGCGCGATATTCCCCGACAGGTTCGAGACCTTCAAGATCGCTCCGTCAGTGGCGATGCCAAAACCCACACTGATAAAGAGGTTGGTTCCGTCGGTGGCCAGACCGAAAGGGCTATCGAGATTGGCCGTCTCGGGCGAAGTGCCGGTCGCGGTGATCTGAACCGGAGCCGAGAAGGTTGTGCCGCCGGCTCCACTTGTCACAGTCACCGACATGAGTCGGCCGTTATTTTGCCCAAGATTAAAACCTTCGAGATAGAAAATTCGATTGCCCTGTCGCACCATCTGAGTGGGGTTGCTCAAGCTAGGCACGGTTGCTCTCTCACGCACCGTTTGCAAAAACACCGCTTCTGCCTCGGGGTCGGGCGGTCCACCCGATGTTCCACCCGAAGTACCTCCAGAGGTACCACCCGAAGTGCCTCCAGAGGTACCTCCTGATGTCCCACCAGACGTCCCTCCAACTGTTCCACCAGTGGTGGGAACGGTGCCTCCGGTCAGACCCATTCCATCGGTTCCGGACACGCCGCCTCCGCCCGTCCCGCCTCCGCCGGTCGCGGTCCCCGAGCCACCGGAGCCGAGCACCTGGTCGCTTCCTCCGCCACTATCACATCCTGCTAGAGCTAAAGTTGCCGCCAAAGCCACGGCTATCAATTTCATAAAAGAGTTTTTTCTCAAAATTCCTCCTCGCCAACGAGCGCCCCCATGACCAGAGGTCGACTCCGTAGTCAGCGCCCATTATCCATTCGAAGGGTTCGAGCCTGCCGGAGAAGCGTTTTTTTGTACCCACCTTGTGGGGATCTCTCGATCAGGAGGGTAACGCCAATCCACCTTGACCCGGCAGAACAGGTCTTTTTCACTCCGCTCCCCATCCGGGCGGAGAGCCTGACAGACTTCCGATACAGCGAACTCAGCCCGGCCTTTGCTGGCCACCCCACTCAGGATCGTCCCTACCTTCGGAACGTCGACACCGTGACCTAACAGGGACAGTTTGGCACCCGCCTTGGCGTGGGCCAACAGTAACCACTCGCCCTCGGGAGGGGCGGACTGCCCTTGGACCTGGTCGAGAATGCCTCGTAACAGCGGCTCTTCCAGCAAGCTGAACAGGCTCTCCTGGTTCAGCCCCTCACCCGCCACTCCGACTAGCGGAGATAGTTTCAGCTGTCGAAATCCCAAGGTCAAAGACTCCAACAAAGATTCCCGAGGTAGGCGCAAGTTTTCGAAATACTCCGCTTTGGCCGCCGGGTCGATGAGACAGACGCCGTCGACGAGGTACTCCCAGCCCGCCTGCTTGAGCCGCTTCAAACGGGGATTGGCTCCCTCCATAAAGGGGGAGTCCCCAGGGGAGAAAAAGTCCAGGGAATCCCACCCTTTTCCCCGACGCCGTAGAAAAGAGGCGGGAACCACCGAAGTGTTCCCCAGCAGTGAGGAGACCTCTCGAAAACCGCGCAGAAAGGCTCGACCCTTTTGGGCCGTCAGCACGACCACGGTGGGACGCTTCCGCCTTTTCTCGAGTTCCCACAAAAGCCGGGCCTTGGGATCCTTAAAGGCCGAGAGCGGTCCGACCCAAATGGAGACTCCGCGCTTCCCTTCGGCCGGAAACGGCGGACTGACCGCGTCTTCGTAGCGAGTACAAAAGAGCAAAGTGGAGCGCGAACCGGAGAGCCAAACAGCTTTCTCTCGAAAAAGCCTGGGCTCGAGCACCGTGAACTCTAAGCGCAAGGGGTTGGTCATCGTGGTGAACGCGCTAGGAAAGTCTTGACTAGCGGGAGGCAATCACTTCGATCTCGACTTTGGCACCCTTGGGTAGAGCGCTGACAGCGACGGTGGAACGAGCGGGCGGTGTCTGTCCAAAGTGGCGTCCGTAGACATCGTTGACGGCCGCGAAATCGCCCATGTCGATCAAAAAGATGGTCGTTTTGATCACTTTCTCGAAACCACTACCGCCGGCCGCTAGAACCGCCGCGATATTTTTCATGATCTGCTCGGTCTGTTCAGCGGCGCTGTCCCCCACCGGCCCTTCACCGGTGGGTAGCAGCGAGATCTGCCCAGAACAGAAAAGGAGATCGCCGTGAGCCACGGCCTGGCTGTAGGGCCCGATGGCGGCGGGCGCCTGGTCGGTGGAAATGATCATCAAACCTCCAGATATCGCCGAGCTGTTAGGAGCGACTCGGCGTCGTCAACATTGAACGCGGTTTCGGGATAGGGCGTCTCGATGGCCGCGCAGGGGGTTCCGTCAAGAAGGCCGCGCATTCCTCGTTCCGCATGCGGAATGGTCAAACGTCCCATCAGAAAGGAACCGATGACGTCCCAACCCAACTGGGAGGCCAGCTTCCAGGGTTGTTTGCGGGCGTAGGTCAAATTGGTCAAGGCCTTGTAGAGCGTGGTCAAAGCCTCGGGACGGCTCATGAAAAGTCCGGCCCCACAGAACGTCCCTTCCGCGAGCTTGGCGTAGGTGCGGCGAACACCGGGGAATCCGGCCTCGGAGTTCTCTTTGCGAAGGCATCCGTACCAGACGGAAACCTCCGGCCTCGCCCGGCAGCGCGCGACGTAGTCGCTGACCGACTCGGCGGTCAAAAGCGGAAGGTCTCCGGCCGCCACCAGTGCGGGCGCGGTCGAGTCCTCCACCGCCTCGAGACCGACCTTGAAAGAGTCGATCAGACGATCTCCCGCCGGGACGACTTGATCCACGGCGTCCCACCATGGCCCCTCCAACTCTTCTCGCGGGATCGAACTGACCATGATGACGCGGGAGATCGCGGGCGAGTCCTTGAGCGCTCGAAGAGCTCGGGCCGCCATCGGCACCCCGCCGATCTCCAGAAGCCCCTTCGACTTCGGAGGCGTCTCGCCCGGGGGCATGTCCTCAAACCTTCCTCCAGCCAGGAGTACCGCTTCCACCGCGGCGGGGAATTTAGTCAATGCGCTCGCCCTTTCTTAAATTTGTCCGGATCACACGGCCGAGATCCGCCAAAGTGTTTTCATATGGGATGGCCGAGCCCTCCAGGGGGACGAATCCAAATAACGTCGATCCGCTCCCCGAGAGAGTCACGGCCTCGAGACCGGCTTCGAGCATGCGGGTCCGGATCTGGGTCAATCGGGGATACAGCCGGTAGGCGGCGGGCTCCAGGTCGTTTCGAATCTCGTCTAGGCGGGTGGGTCCGTCGGCGGCCAAAAATCGCTCGGTAGCGCCCTCGGCCGAACGACTGGGCTGGGCGTCCCAGGCTCGATAGACCTCCGGTGTCGGACAGGGAAATCCCGGAGCCATCAAGATCAGCTCTCGTTCCTGAAGCTCCTCGGGTAACTCCAGCTGAGTCAACTCGTCCCCGTAACGGCGCCCACGCGCGAAGCCACCTCGCAGCCCGAAGGCGACATCGGCTCCCAAGCGGGCGGCGAGAGAGTGGAGCATGCCGTCATCGACCTCCAACTCGTGAAGCGCGCGCAAGCCCACTAAAGCCGCGGCCGCGTCGGCGCTTCCTCCACCCAAGCCACCGCCCGCCGGGATACGCTTGGTCAAATGAAAGCTCGTCGGAAGAGCTCGTCCCACAACGGATTCCAACGCGCGCAAGGCTTTGAGAACCAGGTTGTTCTCATCCTCCTCCACTCTGGAGAGGTCGGCGCCGTCACTGGTCATCTTCAAAGAGGTGAGGTCGGCGAGCTCCAACTCTAGGGAGTCGTGCAGATCAAGCCAGGCGAAAATGGTATCGAGGGTGTGGTATCCGTTGCTCTCGACCCCAGTGACCTCCAACGTCAGATTGATCTTGGCCGGGGCCTCAACCTTCATCGTCCTCGTCACTGTCGCTACTAGCTCGCCGTTCCGTCGGAAGGCTAACCTTGATGGTCGTGTCCTCGCTCTCGATAGCCGAGCCGAGAACACTCAAAACGCTTTTGAGCTCCGGAGGCTCGACCCAGGGGTCGAGCACGGTCAGACGACCCACGTACCAAACTTCATTTCCCTCGGCTCGTCCCGTGGCGACAAATTCCGCCTGTGGGGTCTTCTTCTCGATGCGCGCGGGCGCATCGAGCACCTTGCTCCCCTCGGGAAAGATCAGGTGGACTCGAACGTCCTGCTGATATGGCTGCTCGAATCGTAAGGGGATCTCGCCCCGCCCTTTCTCTAGAGCCGCCGCCCGGATGTTGGCCGAAAGAAACCGCGGCAGGGGCACCGTCAAGAGGTCGCCCTCCGGCCTACCGAAGCCGGGCACGGCGATGGTGAAAGCCAAGCTGAAGGGATCGGTGGCCTCTGGATCGGTCTCGAAAAAGCGGCCCAACAGTCGCGCTCTCTCGCCGTAGGCCAGGGCGGCGTTGTTGAAAAAAGAGTCCAAGGCCCGGTCGCGCACTCCGCGCGCGCCTTCACCGATATCCCGCGCGGCTTGCCGGGCGTTGAGCGCCGCTCCGCCGTAGCGGTCGAACTGCAAGCTCAGCTCGGCGCGTCCGTTGCGCTCGAGACGACCCTCCACCGCTAACTCCTCGCGGTTAGCCAGGGCCGATCCGGGCTCAAGGTCCCTCAAACCTTTGCGACTTCCAGCAAAGCGTGGATCCCAACTGAGCACCGCCGTGTCGGCGGCACCGGCCGGGGGAGCCGACAGCAAAAATCCCGGCGATTCAGGATCGATCCAGTAGGTCTGTCCATCGTTGCCCGCGACCTGCAAAATAATCCGGTCGACCTTCTCGGGATTGGGCAGCTCACCAGCCAGACTTGCCTGGCTTTCACCCAACGCGGCGACAGGAATGTTGGGAATTCCGGCCGCCGACAAGGCTACCGAGAGTAAGAGACTCGAATCGGGGAGCGAGATCACGCTCTCGGGAAAGATGGCCGAGGGGCGATGAAACCGAGGGATCTCCGCCAAGAAGGAAGCGACCTTACGCTTTTGTCCCAACTCCTTGAGGATCGCCCTGGCTCGTACCGCGGTGTCGCTGGAGGAAGGCAGCCAGCCGGCGACTCGTAGGGACAATCCCTCGGACAAAGTCGAGCTTGCGGTCCACTGCTTGCCTAAAAAGTCGGCAACCTCGTCCCAGGAGCGAAAGGAGCTGACTTCGATCCGCTTGAGCAAGCTCAGAGTCGACGGAGCTAACGGTTTGGGCTCGAAGGCCTTCTGGTCTCGAACCTTCCAACTCAACCGCCGATACTCCGTACCGTCGAGTATGACTTTCTCTTCCTCAGCTTTGCTCTGGGCTATTCCGGGAGTCGCGGTCTGAAAGTAGACATCCTTGGGGACCGTCACGGTGAAGGTCGAGTCGACGATGGGCATGGGGTTTTCCACGTAGGTGGTGGCCCAAAAATGCCCATCCGGTTTCGGCTGATGGACGGTACGCAGGTGGAATTCCACCACGTCGCCTACCTCGACCTCGGGAAAGCGAATGGAAAATCGATTGATCGAGCCGTAGAGCTTGGACTCTTTGACCAGCGGCGTGATCTCGGGAGGACCGGCGTTGACAACCTTGCCGCTAGCCTTGACGGTGCGGGCCACCAGGACCTCGATCTCGGCTTCGGAAGTATTGAGAATCCGATCCAGGCTGGCGTTCTCCTCGATCCCCTCGAGAGTCAACACCTTCACCGCGTCGTGCTCCTCAAAGATATGAGTCCGATCCGGTCGCACGTCAAAACGTATGTCGTCGAGCATCAGGACGGAGTTCGCCGCCGGATGGTCGGACGCTTCGACCGCCACCGTGATGCGAGGGTCCACCCCCAGCGGCTGAGCCCAGCCGAGTGGAGCACCCACGGCCAACAAGCCGGCCAGCGCCAAGCCCGTCAAGCTGCGTCGAAACTTGGAGGAGAACAGAAAAGGAGGGAAACGATTTGGCATTCTAAAGCGGCCTGTTCTCCGCCCAGGCGAGGAACTCTTCCTAACTTGCTCCGCGACGGTCCACTGCAGGGAAGCCAGTCGGAATCCCAAACCCTCCAGCGGAGGCGATCGATGACCAATCCCACTCTAACCCAACTGGCGGAACTGCTGCAGGCCACCTCTCACGGTCCAGGTGAGATCGTGATTGAAGGGGTGTGTGGTCTGGAGAATCCTTTGCCTGGGCATCTCGGGATGGCCGAGAGCGCAGCCAATGTCCAGGCCCTTCAAGAGGCCGGCGTGGCGGCGATTCTACACGGACCGGACCTGGTCGTGGAAGGTCCAGGGCTGGTGGCGGCTCAACCTCGTGTCGCCTTCGCTCGCCTTCTCGACTTTTTCCGTCCGGAACAGCTCCCCCCGCCGGAACTCCACCCTACCGCCGTCGTGGATCCCCGCGCCCAGATCGACCCGAGCGCCTACGTGGGCCCTCACTGCGTGATCGGGCCGGGGGCGAAGGTGGGCCCGAAGGCCTACCTTCAAGCCTTCGTCAGTCTGGGCGAGGAAGTCGTCATCGGAGCGGACTGCCGGCTGTACGCCCACGTCGTGGTGGGAGAGGGGAGCCAACTGGGCCAGGATTGCCGTCTGGAGCCCTGGGCCCAGGTCGGTCGCGACTGTCGTTTGGGCCCCGGCGTCGATCTTGGCGCTCACTCGTCATTGGCCCGTGGCGTGGTGGTGGAGCCGGGGGTCAAGATCGACAATCTTGTCGTGGTGGGACCACGCTCGGTCATAGGCGCGGCAAGTCTACTGGTCGGCCAAAGCAGTGTCGACCGGGACGCCAAGCTGCATGCCGGTGTGGTCTTAGCCGGGCAGTCGGCCGTAGGCCCCGAGGCCGAGCTTGCCAGCGGGGTCCAGTTGGGCGGACGCAGCTGGGCTCTGGGCAAGCTCTCCGAACCCGGACCCTACCTCGGAAATCCCGCGCGCCCGCTCAAGGAAGAGATGCGTCGTCAGGCTCGGGAACGTCGCGGGAAAGCTTAGCGGGACTCGGCCACTTAGAGCGTCGCGTGAAGACTTCCCACTGAAGCCATAAAAGCGTCGTGAAAAGCCAGGCCAGAGCGCCGGAGCTCGTCTCGTTCTGCCAGCCTGCCCACCAGCTTGGCTCGATGTGAACACCGTCGATGAAGTTCCAAAAGATCACCCCGGCATGAAATCCCGCCGAGGCTGCGATGGAACGCTTCCAGGCGATTCGAGCCAGAAAGACCGCCAACAGGAATAGGCCCAGACCGTAGCCGAGCTTGAACTCCGCGGATCCTGGTCGAAAGAGATGAACCGAAGCAAAAATCACGCTCGAGACGACGACGGCGTGTGGCGCCCTCCATCGTTGAGCCAGCCCGCCCAGGAGAAATCCCCGAAAAACGGCTTCTTCCACCAGAGCCACCCCCAACGCTGACAATCCGGCGACAAGCCAACTCCAAGCCTGGTCGGGGAATTCCGCACCGCCACGGGAGCCCAGAAGGTACAAAGCCAGCTTTAGAACTCCGGCGCCGAACAGACCCAAGAGGAGATAGGAGAGAAGTTCACTGAGCCGGCCGCGGCGAGGAATTTGGGGCGCGTGGCGCCTCCAAAACTCTAAGAACACTAACAGAAGTCCAGAGTAAAGCAGGCCTTGATACAGCTGCCGCTGCCAGGTCCCACGCGAGACCCGAGTCAGGACGTAGTCGAAGTCTCCCACCCAAATTCCAATGGGTAGCCAGCTGACCAGCCACACCATCAGGAGCGCGAGCAAAAAGCGTCCGAGAGGCGCCGGACTCTGTTTTACCGGTTCCACAATGAAGCGATTTCGGAGGCCATTCTCTGGGAGCCCCCTGGTGGTCCCATCCGTTCCCGTCCGATCTGGGCTCGGCGTTGATGCTCCACGGTGTCGGTCAAGAGCCGATAGGCCTCTTCCGTCACCGCTTGCAAGGTCGGCGGTACCACCGAGACGGCGTCACCGAGAAGACCCTTCTGACGCTTGCGATACCAACGAAGGTCGTGCTCGGATCGGGCATCAAAGGCAACCACCGGAACGCCCGCTCCGGCCGCTTGTTCGTTGGCCGTTCCGGCCTGCCCGAGAGCCAACGCGCTCTTGTCCAACAGATCCCCCAGACGACCGGCCAGAATCAAAACCCGCTGAGAGCCTCGAGTCAACGTGCCCAGCAGGCCGCCCGTCCCATCGGCCGGCGTGAATTCCCAGTCGTCGCAGCGGGAGACCAAATGTGACAACTCGGTACCCGGAGCGGCGGCGATCGCCGCTTGTAGCGGAGAAGACAGCTTTTGAGACAGCGCCGACACGACATTGAGTTGAAAGGGCAGAACTTCGGCCGCTTTGGCTCGCGACCCAGGGAAAATGGTGAGCAATGGCCCATCCTCTGTCAGTCCCGGCAGACTTCGTGAGGTCGGCTGGACCTCATCCATCATGGCGTTTCCCACCCAGTCGACTTGAAGTCCCTGACCTCGCAGACGCTCGGCCGTGGCCTCGTCCCTAACCAGCGCACGAGCGGCATAGAGACGCAGCAGCCACCGCTCGGGCCGGGAATAGGGGTGGTGGTAGACGGACTTGGCCGTGCCGATGAAGAGCAAGGGCTTCAGACCGGCCAGACCCGCCCAGAGGACGGGAAAAAGATCTCCTACCGCCAGAGTCAGACCGACGGAATCTCTCTGCCGGCGCAAAAATCGAAGTTGCCGGCAGTGACCCGCGAGCACTCCGTGCCACAAGTCGCGCGCGGCTAACATCGCCGACTCTCGAAATAGTCCCTCGCTGGGAGGCCGAACTCTGGGACCACACAGCTCAAACGTTGTCTCCAGGGCCTTCCCGTCACCGACCAAGGGGCAGCAGACCACCGCTGCTTGAATCTCCCGGGGAAGTCGGGCCAGAATTTTAGCCGCGATAGCATCCTCTCCGGCCCCGTTGGAAAGGACCAACAGCCGCTTCACCCCGCGGTCCTACCAAAAGACAGGTCTCTTTTCGGTAAGGAGCCCATGACGGGATGAAATTCGTAGCTCCATTCTCCTTGGTCGCTCCGTCGCCAGTGACCGTAGCCCTGACTGTGCGAACCCACGTGGCACAGTCGACAAGACCCCAATGTCTCCGGTTGACGAAACATGGTGTGACTGTGCCCGCCCAACAAGAAATCCAATCTCAATCCAGGTTTGGCCGCGATCATCTTAGCTAGCTCCCGGTCCTTAGCCACGCCGAGATGAGACAAGAAGATGACCACGTCGTGCTCTTTTTGATAGCTTCGCACCAGCGATTCGAGCAAAGTCTCGGGGGGCAGAAAGCGCAAGCCGAAGAGTCTCTCGTAGAGGGAGCCCACGGGATACTGAACGACGGTCATTCCAAAGATTCCGAAGCGCAATCCGCCTCGTTCGACCGTTACCCCATCTTGCCAGCTTTTGGGACGTCCCCAAAGGTCGACCAGGTTGGCCGCCAAGAGAGGAAAGTTTCGCTCCGCGGCCCGATGCTCGAGAACCCAGGGCAGGTAGTGCAGCTCTCGATTTCCCATCGTCATGGCCGAGCAGCCGAGTTCGCTCAGTCGCTCTAGATTGGGCTCTTTCCAACGAAACGCCGTGTTGGATCCGGCCAGGGTGTCGCCGGCGTCGAGCAAAAGTGTTGTCGCGGGGTCCACGCGCTCTCGCAAAGTCTGGTATACCGCGGAAGTGCCGTGAGCATCGGCGGTATGGAAAAGACTGAGCTCGGCGTTCACGTCCGCTGCAAGCGACGATAGGAGGAGAAAGCCGGAAAGTGCCCGGCCAGAAAAGCCAGGCCCGCCAACCAGAGGTTCCCGGTGAAAACGATGGTCCCCACCGTCAGTACCGTCGAGATCAAAAGACTCAGGAGCAGGTCTTTAGCCTCCGAAAGGGCCGAGAAGCCGAGGCAGCCCCCGATCACCAGTCCCGCGAAGGCGGTGGAGATGCCGGCCACCACGTCCAGATGGGGGTCCCCGAGATAAGCTGCTAAAAGTAGAGTCTTGGGTAAAGCATCCAGAGCGCCGAGAGCCGGGAAATGATTCAGCCCGGTCGCTAAACCGACCAACAGACCCGCTGAGGAAAAGCACAGAGTCGACAGATGGCGAGGCTCGGAGATAGCTTTGCGAATCTTACTGGCTTCTTTGGGTGTCGGCTCATGATGTCCGGTCGCGACCGGAGCTTGAACCTTTTTGCGGCGGGCCGCGCGTTTGCTCATAAAGTTCCCAGACTTTCCAATTTCCAGACCAGGATAGCCCAGATCAGGACCTGCCAGACTAGAGTCATTCTTTCAAACTGTAAGGCGCGACCGAGTGAAAAGTCTCCCTGACGAATCTCGGCCACGGTGCGGGAATGAAACCCTGTGGGAAGCAAAGAGGGGACCGCTTGGCAATACAGTTGGTAGCTGTCTCCGAACTGCTCGGCCAGAAACTCCTGCTCCAAGGCGATGATGTTGTGATAGACGAAGAGCAAAAAGGCCGCCGCTCCACCCCAGAGGAGAGCCGCTCGAGCATGGTCTAGTCCACCCACCGCCGCCGTGGCCACCGCCATTCCGTTGAGAAGATTTCCCAGATAGAGTGGATTGCGAACCAATCCGTAAGGCCCCGTGGTGACGAGCTTGGGCGCGTCAAGCTCTTGGGAACGGGTGGGCTCCCCCGTATAACCGATAGCCCAAAGCCTGACTCCCTCGCCTAACAGAGCCAACAGAGCGCCGGCCATCAGACTACCCGTGGTCGGCTGGGCCAGGATCAGAAAAGCTAGAGCCACCGGCGCCACCAGGCCACCTCGCCATTTGAACAAAAATGCTCTCAACTGTCGCACGTGGCCAGCATTGTCTAGCAACTCGGAGGGAAAGTCAAACCGCCCTCTAAAATCCCTATATGAGCGACATTGAAAGCTTCCTCAATGACTATAAAGAGGACGGCGTCGCCGAATCGGAAGGCGCTTTCACTATCAACTTCGCCAAAGCGCGAGAAAAGCTGGCGAAATTTCAGCTCCCCGACCCTCATCACCTGATCCTCAAGTTCGTCCAAGCCGGAAATCTGGCGGGCCAAGGCGTCACGATTCAAACGAAAGGTCTTCTCCAAATCACCATCCTAGAATGGTGTCCAACCTTGACTTTGGAACAGGTGGCTGACTCGCTCACCTCGGCCAACCTTCAAGGCGGCAACGACCCGCTGGTCCACCTGGCAACAGGGCTCAGCACGCTGATGGGGATCGCCACCGAGCCCATCATGGTCCGACAAAAACTTCAAGAAGCCCAACAAAGCAGACTTCTGGAGATCGGAGAGGCTCTTGAGCTGAGCGAGGCCTCGGAAGAAGTTACCGAAGACTCCTTGAGGATAACCGTGCCCTTCCCCTCACCGCTCGACGCTTCCACCCTGATATCGCTTCTGGAGCAACGCTGTTTCAGCAGCCTGGTTCCGATCTCGATCAACAGTAAACCTTTGACAGATATCCTTCCAGAATCGCCAGGGAAACATCGATCGCAATTCTTCCAGACAAATAGACAGCTAGCCGGTCAACTCTGGAGTGAGCAGCCCGACTCTCCAGCCCCGTGGCAGACTCGCATCTTTCCCCGCTCGCCAATTCAGGAAGGCCCTCGAACGACGTGGGTGAGTCTGACCGTCGACTTCGACGACAAGGCGCTGGTCTGGTTGTGTCAGGCCGGTGTTTTGTCTCAGCTCAAACATCTCAAACTGAAGGTTCCTGGAATCATGGCGATCGTCTCGGCCGATGATCTCCCGACGGATTTGACCGGCTCACAGTTTCTCGACGGCCCGGCCATGATCGACCTCGTCGACTGGGTGGGAGAAGCCTCTCGAGCGGTCCGCGACGAGGCCATCAAAACGGCGAGTGTCGTCACCGCACAAGGTCAACCGGCCAGACCCAACGCTCCTGTAAGGGAGCGCGACGGATGTCTCGGCTGCCTGGGCGCCACGGCTGGCTGGTATGTAACCAACTGGGTTCTCTTACATGGGGTCCAGATCAATCTCACCATCTCGATAGTCATGACAAATATCTTCTTCTGGCTCGCCGTGAGTTTTTTCTATCCCGCCATCAACATGTGGCGTAAAGGCGCCGCGGTGGACCAGCATTCCCACGAGAAGGCGCGCCAATTGATCCTCGACACGCTCTTGGCCTCGCAGCGGCGCGACTAATGTTGGGGCTAACCTGGCTATGACCCAGGAGCGACCTCAGTTCTCGCAATTGTAAAGGGACAGACGAATTTGCTTGTCAGGTTCGTCATTTTCGAGGCTGTCATATCGAAGTCGTTTCCTAACCCGTGTTTCGAGAGAAAGCCGCCAACCCCTCAGAATGGTAGAGTAGCCCCGGCCGGTCACCCGACCAGGGCCCTCACCAGATCCGGACAAGGAGATTTCCACCATCCGGCTCTTCCGCCAGCACGACTCGCGGAAAGTTCCCTAGCTCCAGATGTTGATACACAGCCGGGCTTGGGGAGTGGGAAGCGTTTGAGGATTACCTAAAGAACTTTTCCCACGTCAGCCTACTGGCTTTCTGACTTCTCCTTCGGAGCCATTTCCCCCAAATGCACGCCGTTTGGTACTCGACCTGGTCAAATTCTTGGCTCTGGTAGTGTCCAGAGCTTCCAACGCGTCCACCAGCCGAGCCGCGGCCCCCGGCGGTCCCATCACCTCTTGAGCTTCCTCCCCGATGGCGCGGCAACGAGCCGGATCGCCCAACAGGTCGTGAAGGAAAGCGACCAGGTCGGAGAGGTCGTCTCGCACGAAGAATTCCGGCATGACCTCGCGTCCGGCCAGTTGGTTGGGAAGTGCCAGCAGTCGTAGTTTGCGATATTTCCGATACTTGAGATGATTCTTCAAAAATCCCAATCCCGGTAGTCGGTCCAGCAGGCCGAGCAACCCTCCGCCTCCCACCGGGGCCCTATCCGAGAGCGGCACCACCGTCGGCTTTCCGCCGATGGCAAGTTCGGCGGTGTTGGTCCCTGGCAAGGAGAGGGCCAGATCGCAGTCGGCGATGACCTGGTAGGGGTCGCCCCAGACCAGCTCCACCGTCGCTCCCTCCTCGGTCTGAAGAAGGTCTCCCGAAACGGTTCCTCGCGCCACCGAGAGCCCCAGCGAGAACGGGTTGGCGGCGGCATCGTCGAGCTGTCTACGGGAAACAAAAGGGGAGACCGACATCATGACCCGGAGTTCGGGTCGTAGCTTCACCACCTCTTGAACCGCGTGAAGAAAAGGACCCAGCACGGCCTTGAGATGCAACCATCGCGACCCGGGGAAAATAGCCAGAGTCGGTCCCGAGGAGCGCGCGGACGAAGGGTAGGCTTTTAAGCGATCCGTGACCGCGTCGACCCGCAAGTCGCCAGGATAGGAGAAGCGCCCGTCCCGCATCCGATCTTCGCGGTAGCCCAACAGAACGCGATCGAACCCTCCCAGCCAACGGGTCTCCTCCCAGGGGCTCGGTTCCGAGAAGTAAGCAAGGCAGGGGACGCTAAAGCGACGTTTGAGCAGCAAGGCGTGCCAGGGATCACCTCCTAAAAACACGACCGCCCCCGGAGTCTTGGCCCGCCCACGAATCCAGTTCCACGTGGTCTGAGCGGGGCTCCAGACGTCGTCCACAAGACCCCAGGCCCGCACCACGCTCGCCTCGGCACCCGTGGCATAAGGACAAGGAACTAAAGCCAGCTCGACTCTCCATTCCGGATGGCGGGACTTGAGCTCTGTGGCCACGGGACGTACGAAGGTGGCCACCTCGCCAGGCGAATTGCTGACCAGTGTGACCCTCATCGGGAGGCGACCTGATGGACGAACTCGGCCACTCGAGAGACCACCGGGGGCTGTCCCAGGCATTCTCGCGCCGTCCGCAGGTCGGCTAACATTCTGGCCCGATCGGATCCTCCGTGCAAAAGCGGTTCCGTCTCGGCCACCAGACACTCGGCCGTCACCTGCTCTTGGAGCAGCTCGTTGATCACGGGCCGGCCCAACAAAAGGTTGGGTAGACTGAAGAAAGGCACCTTGAGCAGCCCCAGCTTGACCAGGGTGCGTCCGAGGAAAATGTCGAAGGCGTTAAAGCGATAGCCCAAGACGATGGGACAGTCGAGCAGCACAGCCTCCAGCGAGACCGAGCCGGAAGTCATGATGGCGACTTCGGCGACAGACAGAAGCTCCTGGGCCCGTCCGTTGAAGAGAATGACGTCGCTGCCCTCGAGTTGTCGGGCCAGTCGCTCGTATAGAGCGTGGCTTGCCGCCGGGAGCAGAAAGGTCAGGTCGGGATACTTGAGCTTCAGCTGCTGAGCAGCCTGCAAAAAAATGGGGGTCATGATGCGAACCTCTTGGGAGCGGCTCCCCGGCATCAGGGCAATGTAGCGCCCCTCGGAAAGGCCCAGCTCGGCCAGAG
The DNA here is from genome assembly GCA_037189585.1 of Selenomonadaceae bacterium. Lineage (GTDB taxonomy): Bacteria > Vulcanimicrobiota > Xenobia > Xenobiales > JADMJV01 > JAEXNA01. Next base: position 188,187 of record JBBCJA010000015.1, read on the forward strand.
CCTCTTCCCTGGTCCGCCGTTTCACCACGTCGACCATAGGATGCCCGAAGTACTGGGCCGGTACTCCGGCCCTCTGATAAGTTTTGTACTGCCGTTCGAAAGCGCAGACAACCCCGTCGACACGCTCGGAGATGGAGCGGGCACGCTTTTCCGAATCCGACCAGGCCGAGGGGGGGAAATAGTAGACCGTGGAAAGTCCGTGCGCCTTAGTGAACTTGGCCAGGCGCATAAAGACCGCGGGTGAGTCGAGCATCACGGTCGCGTCGGGCCTTCGGCGCAGAAGTTCGCTTTTGAGCTTTTGGTAGGCCAGAATGATCTTGGGCAGTTTGGCGAAGACCTCGAAAGGACCGATGGTCCCCCACAGCGAGGTGTCGCAGACCAACTCCACCCCCGCGTCAGCGAGATTTCGCCCTCCGATACCGAAGAAGCGGGCATCGGGCTCTAAGGCGCGCAGATGCTCCACCAGGGCCGCGGCCTGCAGATCTCCCGACGGCTCGGCTGCCAACAAGGCGTAAGTTCTGGGGGCGGTCTGGCTCATCAGCGAAGGCTTACCACGCTGACAAAAGTTTTACCTCGTTGCCTCTCCATCGGAACTCGACCGGAAGAGGCAACGCTATAGTCAACCTATCGAAACGACGCCGAGCGCGTCGGATTGGTGAATGAGCAGAGCATAGTGATGGTAATAACCCCGAGTTCCAAGAACTCGGGGCTTTTTTACTCTCCGCGAAAACAATGAACTTAGGGCTCCTTCACGAACTAGCACCTATGGATAGGCGGGGGATGTCTTTACTTGAAACCAGCATCGCCATCTTCCTGCTGGTTACAGCCTTTGTTGTGGTCCTGAGTCTCTTCATCCGTTCCTCGGAATATCAAGTCAACGTGGGTCGGAAAGTTCTGGCCGTCACTTTTGGTGAAGTCATGCTTGATGACCTTAAAGCTTGGGCCGGGGACTATGCCAACTACAGCGGTAGCTGGGATGAATGGTCGCTCAAGACGATGGCGGAGTACCCGGGGTATAGCGCGAAGTTTACTATCGGAAAGCCCGAGGTTGCCGTTCCGTCCACCCAACTCGAAGAGATCCGCCCACCCGCGAAACGCTTTCTCATGCGGGAAACCTTTCGCGACGTGGATCTCACCGTTGACTTTGAGGGCGCTCCCCAGCTCTCCTTAACCACCCGTATTACCGAGCCGGCCCGAAAGGTGTCGGAGTTGAAGTTGGTCCTGGAAAGCGGCTCTAGCAGCCTCGGGCGTAACGATGACGCTAAGTTTCGAGCTCGTTTGCTCGACTACTCCAACCAGGAGATTCAAGACGTCGTGTTCCGCTGGAGCGTCTTGTCCATGGGAGGCAACGCTACTGCTGTCGGAAACTACCCGGAGTCTTGGAACGGCACCTTAACCCATCGTTTTGTCGGGGCCGACGGAATTCTTCGTTTCATTCCCGGCAGATGCCAGGCCCGCGCCGTAGCGACCTATCGGGGCGTGGAGTATTCGGGCCTATCGCAGGTCGTGGAGTTGCTACCATGAAACAAAGGACCAGACGTGGGTTCGGACTGATCGAGACGATGCTCTCCCTCGCTCTTTTCGCCGTGATATTGGCCATCGTCGCTGATCTCGTCGTTGGATACCAAAATATGGTTCGCCATGGTCAATCCAAAGATCGAGAACTCAGAGCGGCCCGTCTGGGGTTTGAGCGAATCCGCTCGGATATCCGGGCGGCTGCCCAAATTGTTTCGGCTTCGGGTTCGGTCCTAGAGCTTCAGCGACTGCCGTCGGAATTGTCTCCGCGCCTACCGGACACGGTTCCGGAGACACCGCCGAGCACCTGGAACATCCTCGACCCGAGCCACCTCACGACCATCAAGTATCACAAAGTCGGAGACAAATTGATCCGCCAAGCCAGTGCCCTGGACTCCGTCCTCATCGAAAAGATCGAGGATTTCCAAGTTGACGATACCCTAGGGCCTCAGCGATTTCAGATCACTTTGAAGCTCTCCGAACGCAAACGTGAGGTCACTCTGGTCACTCGGACAACACGCCTATGAGGTCACAAAAAGAATCCAAGTCTAGGGGCGCCGTCCTGATCGCGGCTCTTTTGATTTCGATGGTGCTCCTACTGGTAGGCCTGGGCTTTCTCGGGCAGCGTCGGGGCCAGTATCAGGCCGCGCGAGAGGCTATCAACAGGTGCCGGGCCGAGGCCCTGTCTGATGCCGGTCTTCAAGATGCTCTGGGAAAGCTGGCCAAAGACTACGCCTTCCCTCCTCTTCACTCGGCCGACCAGTCCGACTTTGTCTATTCGGAAACTTTGAAAAACTCCGCGGGAGAATCGGTCGGGACGTACAGCGTCACCATCACCATTCGATATCGACGGCCGCCCTACAACGTCGTTCGGGTGACGTCTCGAGGCTACCTGGGCTCGGCCCAACAGCCTATCGCGTCTTGTGTTAAGACGGCCGAGATCGATTTCGACCCAACTCGGATCCCTTTTCGTGTCCTGTTCGTCACCACCAATGAAGGCTAGAACTTCATCCAAGCTCGAGGATATTCAATCCCGCCCAAACCGGTCAATCGTCGTTCATTGGTGATAGTTGGCTTGGTGGAGCCATCGTCGTTCCAATCCGCGATAAGGATCCCCTGAACTGAGGATTTCGTGTAAAGTACCTTCTTGCCGTCCGGAGAAAACACCAAGTTGGTGAGGGATTCATTTCGTATCACCTGCTGGTCAGCCAACTCAAAACGGGGCGAAGCAGTACTCCCATTGTCTTTAATTCGAGCTAAATTGAGTGTCCTGATCGCGTCACTGTAGTTTCCACTAGGTCCGGGCCAAGTCTTGGACCAGACGATCTTGGCCTCACTTCCAACCGGTAGAAAGGTCGGGAGGCTGTCGTCGCACCGCGAGCTCGAGTCATTAGTGACGTTGGTCGGGTTGAGGATTTGTGGTGGTCCCGTACCGGTCCTCGAATACTCGGAAACGATCATCTCACTACTGATTTGAGGAACGCCCGGTGCGGTCAGGTTGGCCACATTGATGAGATACAGACCGTCCGGGCTAAAAACGCTACTATAGCTGGAACTCCCCTGAATCGTGCCCAGGGTATCCTCAGCCGAGCCGTCGGGGTTGCACCAACGCAGACGGTCGCCATCTCCAATGACATTTCCCGAGGCGGTGCGAAAAGCTCTCATATAAATGATCTTCAATCCGTCGGGAGACCAAGTTGGACTTCCCTTGATGGACATCGTGTCCGTAAGCTTTCGCTTCCCGCTCCCGTCGATATTCATGACGTAGACCTGTCCGTAGGTTCCATTGGAGATATCGTTCTTATTAACCCAGGCGATCTGCGAGCCGTCGGGACTCAGTCCAGGGCCGGTGTCGTCGAGCGGTCCATCGGTCAGGTAACGAAGTCCGGTACCGTCGGCATTGATAATAGCGACGTCAGCCTTCCCCCCTCTTTGTCGCTGCAAAAGAATGCGGCCCGGAGGGATGATGGTGACCGGGTTGAGGACGTCGGCCGTCAACTCATGCTCATTACCGTCGCTGTCCCGTACCGTGAAGGTCAGCTTGTACTGGTCTCCGATCTCGGCTTCTAAAGGTGGTGCCCAAGTGCACTGGGCCGTCCACCTACGAAGCTTCTTGTCCCAGACTAAGGGGTGCTCCGGACCTAGGGAGAACTGTCCTTCACCACGGGCCGTTCCGACCGGAGTGGCCTTCCAGGTACCGAACAGCGCCTGCCCATCATCATCACCAGCTTGCACTTGCAAGGTTAAATTTCGGTCTTGCATGACCGTGGCTTTAGGCTCTAGAAAAGGCTTGGGATAGACCGCCACGGAAAGTATCTTCGGCAAGGTGGAAGCTGAACTTTCCATAGGGATCAGAGGCGCCGGTGCGTTGCTATTGGCGAACCGAGCCGTAGCGATGCGGACGGCTCCCGAGTCAGGAATTCCCGATTCGACGCGTATCTCGCCCTGAGCGGAGAGACAGAGCGTCTGAGCCGCGAAGACTTCATTGAGGCGGAAGTTCTTTGGCCTCCGAGAGCTTCCGGTAAATGTACCGGATAGCGAGTCCGGACTCGTATCAAAAGCCGACGCGACAACCAATCGATACTCCCCGTCCATGATAGGTAAGCCGTTGCTAGCCACCGTGCCGTCGGGCATGAAGATGATAGCGAAGTCCGAACCGGCCTGACCATCGAGCCATTTCGCGGCGGCCTCGCTCTGAGCTCGGATAGAGTCCGGAGGCGTTAAGGTCGCCGGGTCCCAGAAAACCACCGCCATGGACGCTTGCGGAAAGTCTCCGGACAACGATCTTTGTTGGGTGACCTTGGCCTTGGCCTCTCCAGTCATCAAATAGTACGACTGGCTATAAGGAACCGCCCCATCACCCGTAGGGAGGCAAAAAGCGACCGGCAGACCAGAGCTCAGAGCCCTCTCTCGGGCGGCTTCCATCTCGGCCGCCACCACGGCGACCATACCCTGGGAAGTCGCGCGAGAGCGACTCCCCGCCACTCCGTAGAGGCCGAGGCCCAATAGAATTCCGGTTAGCACAACCACCACCGCGACCTCCGCGAAGGTGAAACCCTGCCTTCTCTTCTTCCCCCTGAACATACTCTCCGATATCATATCAGATCTTCGTCTACCGTGTCGGTTAAAATTCACAAGTTATCGAGCAGCCCATACATCGGAAGCGCGACTCCGATCACTAGAAGCCCGACGAGCACCGACATAAAGGCCAGGAGCAACGGTTCGACGACGGCTAAAAGCGCCTTGAATCCTAGTTCCGCTTCCTCCGCCAATATCAGCTCCAGGCGATGACAAACGTTCGGGAGTGTCGCACTCTCTTCGGCGACCATGACCAATCCCGAAGCCATCGGCGGAAAGCTCTCGGGCCGCTGCTTCATAAACTCGGCTAAAGTTCTCCCCAGGGTGAGGTGCTTGAGACCCTCCGGCAGCTCTTTCATCAGAACCGGACTCCCCGAGGCCAGGCTGGCGAGTCGAAAACTCTTGAGCAGGTCGACCCCTGTCCCCGTCAGTAGCGATAAGGCCGAGGTGAATCGACTGGCCGCGAAGGCGCGGAGCGCCCTCCCCAGAACCGGCACTTCCGACAGAGCCCTCCATGCCAGCGCGGCGGCGCCTGGTCGGCGCAGAGCCCTACTGGCTAAAAACAACAAGAAGAGTCCTAACACCAGCGTAGCGAACCAAACCCAGGGTTGGCGAACCGCGTCACTGACAACGACAAGGCACCGGGTCAATAACGGTAAGTGGGGCAAAGAGCTCAGAACGCCCGCGAAGCCGGGGAAGATGACTCCAAAGAAGCCGGCCGTGAGCGCTCCCGCCATAAGCAAGACCACCAGCGGATAGGTCATGGCTCCGCGGAGCTGGCGAATCAAGGCATCTTCTCTCATCAGCCAATCGGCTAGACTGTCAAGGGTCTGGGCGAGCTGGCCGGTCTCTTCCCCGACCTCGAGCATGGCCAGATAGACTTGATTGAAAGCCCTTGGGAACTCCCTAGCAGCCATAGAGAAAGGCTGGCCCCGCTCGACCCGAAAGAGAAGGCGCTGAAGAATCACGGCGCTGGTCTCGGAGAACTCACCCTCGATAAGAACCGCTAGCCCCCGGTTGAGCGGGACCCCCGCGTTCAACATGACCGAGAGCTGCCTGGTGAGTAGAGCCAGGTCCGAACGACCTAGAACTAAATCACGCTCCCCCTCGACTAGCTCCTTCATCCCATATGGAGAATTTGGCCTCGAGAAAAAGAAACCTGGTCAGCAGTTGGCCGCTTCGACCTTGACTTTGAACGGACGGGCTTTCTGGCGACGCTCACGACGGTGTTCGGGCTCGCGGATACAGACCCCCATTTTGGACGGATTTTCCAAGAAGCGAAGCAGGTGTCGCACTTCATCGGTCTGGTCAACGGTGGCCTTGATGGAGATGATCGCCTGGGTCAAATTCAGGCCGGAGGAGAGGATCAGTCGATAACATCCCTTGAGGGCCTGCCGGCTGTCCTTATTGATCCCGCGACGCTGCATGCCGCGAATATTCATGCCGAAGATTCGCGCCGGCTGACCATCCACCATGGAAAACGGCGGAACATCCTGGCGAATCTGCGCCATTCCGCCCAGCATAGCCAGTTTGCCCACGCGAACAAACTGGTGCAGTCCGCACATGCCGCCCAACACGGCTTGGTCCTCGATCTCCACGTGTCCGGCCAAACCGCAAGAATTGGCGATGATGATCTGGTTACCCAGGACACAGTTATGGGCCACGTGAGTGTAGGCCATGATAAGATTGTCATCACCGATAGCTGTCAGACCCTCGGCATCGGAGGCTCGGTGGATCGTCACATATTCGCGAATGACGTTGCGGTGGCCGATTTTGGTGTAAGCTCTCTCCCCGCTGTAGCGCAGGTCCTGGGGGGCGACACCGATCACGGCGCCCGGGTAGATCTCGTTGTTCTCGCCGATTTCCGTCCATCGCCCCACCACCACTGAAGAGTGAAGCTTGGTCCCCTGGCCGATCTTGGTGTCGGCGTGGACGATACAGAAGGGTCCGATGTCGACCCCATCAGCGATATCGGCGCCCGGGTCTATGACAGCTGTTGGGTGAATTGTTGCCACGAAGGCGGTCCTCTCCTAGCCTGCTAGAGCTATCAGTTCTTTCCCTAGGGGCGCCTTAGATTTCACCATTTTCATCCGAGCTAAAACCTGCATGGCGAGTTCCAAAGCTCTTTTTCCATCATCGCCGGTGACGATGGGGGTGCGATGATTGGCGACACAATCGGCGAAATGTGAAAGTTCTAGTCGGAGCGGCTCGTCTTTTTCCACGGGAAGATACTCAGCGGGCACGGCGTGACCGGAGCGCGGGGGGCGCATAGCGCAGAGGGTCTGGTTCATAAAGTCCAGCACCAGGGTGCGTCCGCTGTCCTCGGTCACTCGCAAGCTTCGCTGTTTGTCTCCACTGATGCGGGAAGCTAGAAGGCTAGCCGCGACCCCATTCTTGAAGAGCAGATGAACTTGCGCCACGTCTTCGAAGTCGGAGTAGACCGAAACGCCCATCGCGTGGATCTCCACGACCGGAGATTTCACCAGATTCAACAAGATATCGAGGTCGTGAATCATCAGATCCCACACAACTCCGACATCGAGGTTACGGTTGGTCGGGTAGCCGATCCGCTGGGACTCTAAGAAGACCGGACGCCCCATCACGCTTTTGAGCTTGCGAACAGCGGGATTAAAGCGCTCCAGGTGGCCGACCTGCAGAATACAGTTCTTGTTCTTGGACAGATCGACAAGACTCTTGGCCTGGATCAGATCCACGGTGATCGGCTTTTCCACCAAAACGTGAACGCTGTGCTGCAAAAAGTCCACCGCGAGAGGATAGTGAAGGCTGGTGGGAACGGCGATGTTGACGGCTTCGACCCCACGCTCGATCAGGGTACGGTAATCGGTGAAGAACTCGGTGTTGAACTGTTCGGCCAACGCCTTCCCGTGGGCCTCGTTGATGTCCACGACACCTAACAGTTCCGTATTAGGAAGCTCGGAATAGACACGAGCGTGATGGACACCCATGCTTCCGATCCCGACGACACCAACTTTTACAGGCTCCAAACCTCGTCCTCCTTTCCCCGAGACGTCGAACCCGCCAAGTCACGAGGAGTTTGAGGGCTCACCGAACACCAGCCTGCAGCGGCCGACGAGCGGTTCCCTGGTTTATATCACAGGCCCAAGACCAGCGCAACAGGCGTCAGTCCTGGCATTCCGGTCTATTCTAAGCCTCCCCCGAGGCCCACAATTTTGAAATTCATTCATTTTTTTTCCAGGTTTCCCTGCCTGTCTTCTCAACCCGAGATGAGCTCGAAAATCAACTGCCCAACCACCGCGGGCTGATCTTCCACCGAGGCCGTCGACTTGACCTCGAGTGTTCGCTCCTTTCGATCCGTCACTTCGATCTCTAGTCGCAAAAGATCGCCTGGTAGAGTTGGACGCCGAAATCGGAGTTTGCGAATCCCACTCATTCTCACTCCGCCTTCGTAGCCCGGTTTGGTATGGCCGTTTTCGACCGCCCAGAGCCAGACCAGTTGACAAAGCGCCTCCATGACCAACACTCCCGGCATGACGGGGGCATTGGGGAAATGTCCGGGAAAGTGAGGCTCGTTGACCGTGACGTTCTTCCAGGCCACCGCGCTAGTCGCTCCGACCTTCTCCACGGTGTCGATCATGACCATCGGGTAACGATGGGGCAACTTCTGTCTTAAGTCCACGGCATTCACCGGCTTGTCCACTCCTCCCAAACTTTACGGGCGGCCTCGATGTGCCAACGATGCCCAGCGCGAACGGCCAGCACACGCGCCTGAACTCTTGCGTCCAAAAGGGCGAAGTCTCCTATCAGGTCCAGACACTTGTGGCGGACCGGCTCTTCGGGCAGTCGAAGCGGGGTAGAGTAACGATCCTGGTGGACCACCAGGGCGTTATCCAAACTCCCCCCCAGAGCCATCCCTCGATCGAGTAGCGCCTGAACCTCTTCCCACAGGGCGAAGGTCCGAGCCGGGGCGATCTCTTCTCCGTAGTCGGAGCCCGGTGCGAAGTTCGCGTTTTGTGTACCCAGCATGGGGTGCGGATAGTAGAGAACATATTCAAAGCGCGGCTCAGTCCAAGGAAGAACGAGAACCTGCGGTCCCTCGATCGTTCCCACAGCTAGAGGTCTATCCGGAGCGAAGACTCGCGCGGGGACACCCTGACTCTCGCGGCCGGCGGACTCGATGGCATCCCAGAACGGTTTGGCTGACCCATCGAGGATGGGAACCTCGTCCCCTTCGATCTCGATCTCGACGTTGTCGATCCCGGCCGCGGCCAGAGCCGAGAGCAGATGCTCAGGAGTGGAGACGCGCGCCTCTTCCTTGCCGAGCACCGTCGATCGGTCCGAGCCCACGACGTGGTCAACCCTGGCCGGCACCTCGACCCCCGAGGAGGTCAAAAAGACTCGACCACGTCCGACCGGCGCTGGTCGTAGACGCAAACGACCGAGCTGTCCGGTGTGGATCCCCGGGCCGGAAAATTCGATCTCTTGCTTGAGCGTGCCCTGATTGGGGTCAAGCCAGCTCAACGGACAGGTCTCATCTCGAGGTACGCGGGATAGTTGGAGGAGGCCTCGGGGAGCGTCACCACATCCACGGTCCTCTCCGACTTGGCGTTGACGCGAAAGCGGCCCAGCGTCGTCACGATACCCGCCTTGACGAAGGGAGCCTCGAGGATATCCCCGTCGACGAGAAAGGTTCCCGCCGCGGGCCCCGACTGAGGTCGGAAGTTGAGCTCGAAATCCATGGCGCTCGAAGACTTGTTGGCCAAAACAAAGTGGAAGCGGTAAAGAACTCCAAAGTTCCCCGTGTTCGGCAGGCCGGTTTCGAAATCGATGAGCCAGGGAGAGATCCCGAAAGGAACACTGGTCGGCTCAGAAGTGTCCGTCAGGTCGACCCACTCCTCGAAGTTGGGCTGGGCGAACACGCCGTGAGGATGAATTTTGAAAGGATTGAAGGGGCCGCCCAGGCGGACCACGCCTCGGGTTTCGTTGCGAGCCGGAGCCAAGGCCGAGTGGACCTCGGCGCGCAGTTTCCCCTCACCGACGATCTGAAAGTTGGCGAATCCCGAGAGGAGGTCTTTGGTTTGCATCAGGTGGTCGGCCACAACGAAGCGCCGGCCGGCGGGAATCTCCACGATGTAGCCGGCCTGAGCACCGATCTGGCGAAGTAGCCGGACCGCCGCCATGTGGCCGGTGTGCACCTCGCTTCGGTTTGGACCGGCGAAGCTAGAGCCGATCCAGACCTCCACCGGCTTTGCCGTCTCGTTATAAAGATTCACCCAGAGGTCACGCTGCCCCCGAGTCTCGTTGAGGTGCGAATACATCAGGCGGGTCGGTTCGTGGTCGGAGAAGGTGTACTCCATCAACACCCCATCCTTGTCCACTCGCTCCGGTCGGTTGGACACGACCAGAAGGTTCGACTCTTTCACCTCGAGGTCCACCGAGGTAACGTTGACCCGCACGTTGGCGCTGACCGGATAGTAGTCGTCCCCTCCCACGATCTCGATGGGAAGATTGAACCTCAAGGTCTTTCCCTGGTCGATGGAGGGGACGTTGGGGAATTGGTCGGGAAAACGCAATCGCGCGCCGGGATTGATCCTCGTCGACCCGGAGACGGCGGTGAGAGAGGCTTCGGCCACGATAGCTCCGGGTGCCGGCTTGCCGGTTACCTTGATGGAGACCTCCTCCGGGGGATAGCCGGCGTAGTCCTTGACTCGCACGGGGATACGAACCTTCCCGCGCCCGCGGGATATCGTCAGAGTGGAGCGGCCGACAGCCGCGGCCTTGACGGAGATATAGCCGGTGACCGAGTCGATGCTGGCCGTCACCACTCCATCCCCCCCGGAAGTGGTTATCGGTCCCTTGGCCAGTCCCGTGACCTGCAAGGTGGTGCTCTCTCCGATGGGTAGGGTGACGCTTTCCGGAGAGACTTTGAGGTAGCCGGGCCCCACCAGGTCGTAGAGCCTTTGAGCCCATTTGATGGCCAATCCCTCGGGGGTGCTTTTGTTCTCGTCGGCCAGGGCTTTGTCGACTTCCACCAACAGCAGGTCGCCCCAAAAAACGCCGTAGTTCTTCTCTACCTTTTTAGCCAGAATCCCCTGGGGATCGGCCCCCGACTCGAGCAGCCGGTCGATCTGGGCCTGAACATTGGCGGCTTTACCCGCCGGCAGACGCATGACGGTTTCTCCGCCCACGGTGACGTTCTGGGCCCATCCCGGCAAAGCCAGGGCGAAAAGGCTCAGCAACATCACGACGGCTTTCAGCGAAAATCTTCTCATCGTGCGTCCTTCTTACTTGGTCGAAATCTGTCGCGCCGGGTAGCCGGTCCAGTGGCTTCCCGCCGGAATCTTAGTCTTGGTGATCCCCGCCAAGTCGTCAGCTCGAACTCCTTCACCGTAGGTGGAGTGGCCGGCGGTACCCACTCGATCTCCGAAGCGGGCACCGCGCCCGATCTTGGAACTGCCGGCCAATCCCGAACCTCCGCCGATGCGGCAGTCGTCCCCGATCTGGCAGTTGTGGGCGATCTGGGTCAAAGCTCCGATACGGCAGTCGTCGCCGAGCGAGGTCACCTCGAGGGCGGCACGGTCGATACAGGTGGCCGGCCCGATAGAGGTGCGGTCTCCGATCACCACCGTGCCTACCTGAGGAATGCGGAGGTGCCGGCGTCCATCGTGAACGTAGCCAAACCCTCGGCTGCCCACCACCGCTTCACCGGCGATCAGACAGTCCTCCCCGATTCGGCAACCCTCGAGGATAACGGCGCCGGGCCCAATAAACGTGCGGGCTCCGATAACCACATCCCGGCCGATGTAAGCAAAGGGAGAGATGACGCATCCGGCCCCTATCCGCGCCGTTGGATCGACGTAAGCCGATTCGGCGATCTCCGGGCTACTTTCCAACGTTCTGTAGCCGTATCAAGATATCGGTGGTCAGGTCCTGGCCGTCGTGGTAGCGCAAGGTCTTGGTCATCGGGTTGTCCACCAGGACAACATCAATATTCTTTTCCCGAGCCAGTTTCTCGGCCTCGATCTCGACCTCGGCGATGGACTTTTCCATAAAGGTGTCCATGCGCTTTTGCCAGGCGGCGGAGTGCTCGGCAATCTGTTTTTGCAAAGCGTCGTACTGAGCTTTGTCCTTGACCTGGCTTAGCTGGCCGTAAGTCTTGCCCGCTTGTTCGGCCCAGTCGAGCTTGATCTGAACCGTCTCGGGTTTTTCTTCCATCACCCGCATGACGTCGACGGTCCCCAGACGCAAGGGAGCGATCTTCTCCCCTTCCGCGGCCTGTTTCTCGCAGCCGGCCAGAAACGGGAGGAAAAAAAGTAGAAGGCCGGCCTTTTGCCAGCGTTGCTTCACCGAACTACCCTCCCTGTTTCCCGGGGCTGGAAGTGGCGGCCGGCTTGCCACCGCCCTGGCTCAGGGCCAACTGCAGGTCACGGGTGATCTCCACCCCACCCCATTCGGTGGTGGGATACGCTTTGCTGTCGATAATCACGATATCGATCTCTTTGGCTTCGGCGATGGATTTCGTCATGTCTCGGATCTCGGCGTGTCGCGCCTCCAAAAACTTCTGAGTCCTCCCCATCCATTTGGCGTCGAGCCCCTTCTGGGCTTCCTGATACTTCTTCTGGACTTCCTTCTTGCCGGAATCTCCAGGGGTTGACCTCATCTGCTCGACGAACTTGTCACGAAGCGCCGTGTTCTCTTTGACGTAGTCGATGGAAAGGGACTGATAGTCCGGGTCGTCTTGCAGCAGTTCCGCCGTGTCGACCTTGCCCACCACCAACTTGTCGCCCTTGGGCGGTTGGCAACCCAGCAGATTCACGGTCAAACAGAAGGCGGCCAGCGCCGAAGCTAATTGACGTCGTTTCATTTGGAACTCCCCATCGTTTTGATGGCCACCATGGCCTGGTCGGTGATGTCGTCGTAGGACGAGAACTCAAAGCCGCCGACCACCATCTCGACGCCTTTCTTTTGGGCGACCTCGCCCACCTCGCGGCTGATGTCGGCGGCGATCTTCTCGGCCAACTGCTTGCGCTGCCCCTGCAGTGCCTTGACCTCATTATCCACTGTCTCGATCTTCTTCTGAGTCTCGGGCGCGAGCTTGTCCATCTCTTTCTTGAGGTCCTGGGCGATGACTTCTTGAATCCGGTTGAGCTCAGCCTCCACCTGCTCCTGCTTGGCTTTTAGGCGAGCGCTTGCCTGGGCGGCCTTATCACGCATCTGAGCGGAAAGCTCGGCCTTGCGCGCTTCCAACTCCGATGCCATGCGGGCCTGCATCTCGGCGACCTTGGCTTTAACCTGAGCGGGCGGTCCGGAGGGCTGACTGGGCGCAGGCACCGAGGCCACGACCTCGCCCAACTCACGACGTTTCTGCTCTACCTTCTGAGCCACTTCGCGATTCAGCTCGGCCGTGTAAGCTTCCAGTTCCCCTTGCAGCTGGGCCGACTTCTCCGCCCGCAGCGAGACATAGCCGGCTTCCAGTTCGGCCCTGCGAGCGCTCTTCTTCTGTTCGATCTCGTCGTTGATGCCCTCCAGACGTGTCTGGGCCGCGGCTTTGGCCGCCTCATCGGTCGAGTTCTGAGCGGTCAGCTGCAGGTTGAGGCGTTCGCTCTGATACTGAGCCGCCAAATCGGCCTCGTAGGAGGCGATCTGGCTGTCCACCTCGGCCTTTTTCTTGTCGACTTCGGCACCGATGCGCTTTTCCAGCTCCAAGCGACGAGAGGCTAAGTTTCGCTCCCGCACCATGGCGAGATTGTTGCGGAAGTCTTCCAGTTGGCCCTCTACCCGAGGCTCCATCTTGGGCGGTTCCACCGAGGCCGGCTTCTCCTCACCCTGGACTTTTTTGATGGCGCCTTCGAGCTCATCTTGCAGCCTTTGCTGGATGCCGCGAAGCTCCGACTCCATCTGGCCCTGAAGGCTGGCTTGCAGACCGGCCATCTCGCCCTCGACGGCGGCCTTCTCCGCCTCGAGCTTGGCCTTAGCCTCCTCCACGGCCGATTTCATCCGACCTTGACCCTTCTTCTGCAACTCTTGGAAGGCGGCGGCCCGAACAGCCTGTTTCTTCTGTTCCACCAGGGCGATCTGCTCGTCGAGCTGCTTGAGTTCGCCAAAGCTGGGGTGAAGAGAGGCAAGTTCGGGATAGTTGACGGTGGCGAAGTTGTAGCCGACGTTGGGATTCGCGTCGGCCTGAGCCGCGGCCGGCTTCTTCGGCCCACAGCCCAACACCGTGAGCGACCCGACCAACAGGCCGGTCACCAGAACGAGGCGCGCGCGCCGGCGGGATAAAGAACGAGCGGACATGCTACCCCTCCGGCGTGGATGCCGTGTTCGGACTGGGTGAACCGCCAGGCGAAGTATCCCGACCGTCCACTTTCTTGAGGAAGCTGTCGACGACTTGCTCGGTCAGATTCCGTCCGCCGTGCATCACGTGCTGGGTGTCGAGAACCAACGACAGCTTCTCTTCTTTGGCCACGTCAGCCACCGAGTCGGTCACCGCCTTGATCAAAGGGCCCATCTTCTGCTCCTGCAGAGCCTGCACACGAGCCGACAAAATCTGCTCCATACTCTGCATCTCTTGAGGAGTGGGGTTACGCCCCTCTTGCTGGAACCTCTTCTGCATCTCCTTGATCTGCTCGACCCGCGCGGTGGCGATAGCGATGTCGGCCTCTTTGAAGACCTTCAGGTTGCGCACCACGTCTTGGTCGAAATACCCGATGGGCGACTGGGTCGGGTCGATCTCTTCCTTGGGATACTCCAGCTTATCGCCGCCGCTCAACTTGGCCTTGACGTCTTCGGTGATGTCGGGCACGCCGTAGACCACGATCTTCTTATCCAAGACCACGGTCACGCCCTTTTCCTTGGCCACCAGGGCGATGGCGGCGCGGGCCTTATCCTTGAGAGGATTCAAGATCTCGGCCTGCTTCTTCGACAGTTCTAGCTGGTAGGCTTGAAAAGCGGCATTCTTGTCAGCATCAGATTTCCCCTCAACCTGCTTTTGACGCTTCTTGACTTCTTCTTCGGCCCACTTGTCCAGGGTCTCTTGAGCCTTTTTGAACTCATCCATTTGGTTGATGGCCGCCTCATCGATGGAGGCCACCTTTTTGGCCGCCGCGCTGGGACTTCCACCACCTCCGCCGGCGTTGTCACAGCCGGAGCCGAAGAGCAGGCTCAGTCCGAGGCCGCAGGCGAGGGCAACTTTTCTTAAACTCATACCGATGTCTCCTCCAAAACCTTCCTCCGCCCAACCGCCCGCAAAGAGACGAGTTTCGCCGGAAGTATCCCTTCCTTGAAATTGAACTAGAACGACTGACCGATACCGATCTGGGTCCGACCGCCGTTGTCGCCGAAGGCGTAGTCGAGACGAATCACGCCCAAGCCCAGGGCCGGGAAGGTGATGCGCAAACCCACGCCCGCGTCTAAGAAGATCTTATCCTCGTAGATGTCTCCGGGGCTCCAGGCGTTACCTGCGTCGGCGAACACCGCGCCACGCAAGAACTTGATGTTACCGATGGGGAAACGATACTCGGCGTTGGCCACCAGGAAGCGAGTTCCGAAGAACTGGTTCTGCTGATAGCCGCGCAGCGTGTCGGGACCACCGGCGTAGAAGTACTCGGTGATGGGAGCGTCGCCGCTGACGAATCCGCCCCATCCGCGCAGAGCCAGGGTGTGATTTTCACCCAGCGGGATGTAGTAGCGACCTTCCAGAGTGTACTTTTGGAAGTTAAAGTCTCCACCGAATCCGGCGATGTTGACCGATCCGTTGGCATAGCTTCCCACGTGCGGATTGAAGATGTCGTCACGGGTGTCGTAGAGGGCCGACAGACCGATGGAGTTCAAAGCACCCGTCCCCAGACCGATCGGAGTGAAAGTCGAGCCCGAGTCCTTGAGGATCTCGATGGTCTCGTGACGCAGGGTTCCGAACAGGCGCAGGTCGTCGTTGAGCGGATGTCCGTAAGTGACCGAACCGCCCATACGGTTGTCGTCATAGAAAGCGAACTCTTGTTGCCCGTTGACCGTGATGGGCTGGCGCAGTCCGTCGACCTCGTTGCGGAACAGGGTCACGCCGATGGAATCCTGGTTGCCGTTGATGGCCGGGTCGAAGTAGGACAAGGCGATGGCCGAGATCTGGGCGCCACGCTGCCAGGAGACGGAGACGTTCTTTCCTTCTCCGAACAGATTGCGGTCGGAGTACGAGACGGCCCCGGTCACACCAGAGCGGATACCGGAGGAACCGCCCCCGGCGTAACCGACACCTATGGTGGCAAGTCCGGTTTTTTCTTCCTCGACGTCGAGAACCAGAATAACCTTGCCCTTTTCACTTCCGCGCTCGAACTCGGGTTCGACGGAGCGGAAGTAGCCCAGGTTCTTGAGACGCTCGAGATCGCGCTGAAAGCGGCGACGATTGAGCACCGTGTCGGGCTTGGTTCGCAGGTTGTCAAGCACAACGCTGGTCCGGGTCTTGGAGTTGCCTACCACCCGGATCTCCTCCACCGTGGCTTCCAAAAAGTGAATCGTAAGCTTACCGGTATCGGGATCGATCTTGGTGTCGACGTTGTCGAGCACCCATTCGCCGTCCTCATACATCGTCTGGACCTTGGTCAGGTCTTCTTCTAAAGACTTGCGGTTAAAAAGTTCGCCCGGCTTAACCCGAATCAGACTTTCCACTCGCTCTTTGGGGAACACGGTGACACCGCTGACCTCGATGCTGGTCACGGTGATTCCGTCGACGACCGTCAAGACGACATTGCCGCCTTCAAAAGCGACATCGGTCACGTGAGTCGGATTGCGCAGCAGTCCGAGTTCGTCATTGTAGTAAGTGTTGATGGCCTGAATGTCGGCGTAGATGGTGCGGGTATTGAGCACTTCGCCCACCTTGGTGTCCATCTGCTCGAGCAGTTTCGCGCTGTCGACCACCTGGTTGCCGCGGAACTCGATGCCGTTGACCACGGGGTTCTCTAGAACGCGAAAAACCAGGCGTATTCCACCTGGAGCCGACGGGGTGGCGAAGCGAACGTCGGTGAAGTATCCAAGGTCAAAAATCGCCTGAAGGTCACGGCGCAGGCGAGGCTCCAACAGAGGGTCGCCGATGCGGGTGGAGACGACCTCAAGAATGGCCTGGGCCGGTACCGTCTGATTCCCTTCCACCTCGATATTGACGATGGGAGGAGAGACCTGACGGTCTTCGAGTCGGGAGGGATCAGCCCCCGGAGCGGTCGGCTGCGTTGTGGGTGACGTCTCCGGCTGATCGGGAGGCGTGCTCTCAGGGAAAGGCTCGTCCTCGGCAGCCGGGGGAGCGTCCACGGGTGGCTCGCCTTCCGTCGTCGGTGCCTCCGGCTGTTCTGAAAAGGACGGCTGCTCACTCGGCGACTCCTGCGCCTCGACCGCGGGTTCCGCGGGTGGAGTCGAACCCTCGGCGGGCTGAGCCCAAACCGGAGAAACGATGGAGCCCACCATCAAAAAAATCATAAACCAGGCTTGTACCACGATTGCCCTAGGGCGGCTCATAGGAGCACCTCCATACCGTCCGAGCCCCAACACGCTCCCAACGATAATTCTCGACTGTAATGTTTCAGCTGATATTCTTTCATCCCGACTCTAGCCGCCTCGCTCGAGGGCCTATCCGAGGATAACTTGCCCATTCTAGAGAGCCCATGGCTTGGGATCAAGCCCGAACATGCGTTTGCAGTTCTGGAACCCCAGCCGCTCGCGGCCCTCTTCGAACCAGGGGTTATTACCCCATCCTTGGAAAATCTACGCCGTGCATTCAAGATTTCGTGAAAAATATTCTAACACAACATGGTTCCCCCTCTTTTGTTTCCTCCTTTTCGCAGGTTTTTCACCGGCGGTGGCCCAGGAAGTCATCTGGTCCCATGAAGGAGTGGGGCGGAGTCCCAATGTCAACGTTTTGCTCGGTGAAGGCCATTCCTCGCTAGTTCTAGTCAGCAGTCCTTTCGCTGTCAGCATTCTAGCCCTCAACCCCTCGGACGGTTCGGTCTTGTGGCAAGTCCCCACCGCGGATCGAATCTCCCGACCGGCTCGAATGCTGACCGACGTGGCACTATTAGCCACCCATTCCGGAACCCTGGTCGCCCTGGAGACCGATGATGGCGAGGAACGCTGGCGTCGAGCGAGCGAGGACCCTCAGGACGTCTCGGCTATCACGCCCATGTTCATCGATGGCGAAATCTACACGTTGACGAAAAAGGGCGCCTTGACCCGATACTCACCCACCGGCGAGGTGTTAGCCCGTCGAAATATCGATACCAACTGGATGGGTCGGCGAGCCGAGGTTGTCCCCATGTGGCGAGATAACACAGGCCTGTCTTTTCTCGACCAAGCGGGTCGCCTGAGAGACTTCGACCTCAAAACTCTCGAAACGACCGAGGAGAAGCGGATCACCACGGCGGTCGGCCCCGGAATGGGTCAACTGGGAAGCGAACTCCTGGGTGGCGTCTTCTCGGTCGCGCAAGAGCAGGTCTGGACCACCGAGTTATCCGGCCTTCTTCGCGCCACCAACTCCAAATCCGGGCGTTCTCGATGGACCGCCGCGGTGGGACGCCCCGAGGAGATGTATAGCCATGATGGACGAGTGCTGGCCGTCCCGATTCTTTCTCGGCCGCCCGAGCAGAAAGCGCTGGTCGTGACGCGAGAGCACGCCAGGCTGTTCTCGGCCGAAACGGGGCAAGCCTCGCGGGCTCATCTCCTACCCTCCGCCGCGGTGGCTCCTCCTATCTTCGATCTGAATCGGCAAACCTGGTGGATCCTCACGGAAAATCATCTGGTGGCGCTTCGCTGGGACGGAGAGCTAAGAGCCCTTCGCCTTCCCATACTAGAGCGCCCCTACACTGGAACCCTGGCCGGGAATGCCCTCATCGTGGGGACCGAGGAGGGCAGAATCTACGCCATGACGACGCCGGAGCCGGTCCCGCCCACGCCCTGATTTCGGACAGAATCCAAATTTTTTTGATCCTGAAATCAGTGCGCTCCACCCGAAATTCGGGATAGGAATCCAGATTTTTTTGATCTTGGCGGAGCTCTAGACTAGCTCTTTGAGACGGTGCAGGACCAGGCCCGACATTCGGATTCCTTTGCGGAACTGCTCTAGGGAGAACCGTTCATCGTAGCTGTGCACGCCGTCATCCGGCAATCCCAGCCCCATCAGCAAGGTTTTGACCCCCAAGATCTCCTCGAACGGCGTCACGATCGGGATAGCGCCACCATGTCTGGCCAAAATAGGCTCGGCCCCAAAAGCCTCTCTCAAGACCGACTTCGACATCTCCAGAAGGGCGCGCTCTTGCTCGGTTCGTCCGATCAGGTAAGCGGGTCCCGCGTGTCCTCGGCGATAGTCGATGGTCGCCCCAGCGGGGCAGCTCTCTAAAAACCAGCGCTCCACCAACTCCTCGATCTCGGCCGGGTCCTGCTCGGGGACCAGTCTGACACTGAGCTTGGCGAAGGCCGAGGGAGGAACGCTGGTCTTGCTCCCCTCTCCCTGATATCCACCGCCGATCCCGTGGAACTCCAAGGTTGGCCGAAACCAACGTCGCTGATTGGTGGTGTATCCCGCCTCCCCGATCCCTTCCATTGCTCCGATCCAGTCGAGATATCCGGCTTCGTCAAAAGGCAAGGCGTCGAGCTCGGCGGCTTCCCAGTCCATCGGCGGCCTCACCTTGTCGTAAAATCCGGGGATGGTCACGCGGTAGTCTTTGTCGTGGACTTTAGCCAGGAGCTGAACCAGAGCCCTGACGGCGTTCTCCGTGGTTCCTCCGAAGATTCCCGAATGAACCTCGCGACGGGCCGTCGTCAAGGTCAATTCCGCCGTCATAATTCCGCGCAAGGAGTACTGCACGGTGGGCCGTCCCTTGATGGCGGTGGAGGTATCGGAGACCACTGCGATGTTCATGAGCGGTCGCTCGGCCTTTAGCGTCCGCAAAACCTCCGGCAGATTCGGACTACCGATCTCTTCTTCTCCCTCCACCAGCACGGTGACGTTGATCGGAAGCTCTCCGGCCGCCTCGTGAACGCGGCGCAAGGCGCAAAGATGAGCCAGAATCTGTCCCTTGTTGTCGCTAGAGCCTCGACCGTAAAGATACTCCCCCTCGATAATGGGCTGAAAAGGCGGGTTTTTCCAGGCCTCGAGATCATCGGCCGGCTGGACGTCGTAGTGGCCGTAGATCAAAAGGTGAGGCAGGCCTTCCCGAAATCCGTTGTGGGCTATGACCGCCGGATGGCCGGGCGTGGGCCGAATCTCCGTGGCAAGGCCGGCGGCTCGACACTGCCGAGCCACGAACTCGGCCGTCTGGATCATCACGGGTTGATAACGGGAGTCGGTGGAGACGCTGGCTAGAGCCACAAACTCTTGAAGTAACGCCAGATGCTGAGGGAAATGTTGATCGAAATGGTCGAGGGAAAGCATCCCCGAAGTTTTGCAAGGAAGAGATTTTTTTCCTTGATCCCTTGACCCGGCCGCCTGGGCTCATTATTTTAAGGACGAATTCCGAGCCGCTGGAGGCCCCCGTTGAAGTTCAAACCCGAAGTCGATCGTCATCCCGGCCGCAAGGTCTGGCTCGGAGACTTCGAGGAGACGATAGCGGGCCTGGAGATCCGGGCTCGCGTCAAAATGAAACCTCGCCTCTTAAAAATTAGCGAGGACCGCTGGCTTCGCGTGGACCCGGAAGAGACGCTGTCGATCGAACGCCGAGCTGACGGTTCCGGCATCTGGCATACTCTTCGCGGCTCCTTTCACGATCTAGAAAGCCCCTCGTACGAACAAGCTCTAGAAAAAGCCAACCGGGCCGGGGTATTTGTGAAGATCTCCCGAGACTTCGCTATCTCTCCCCAGCGAATTATCGGCATTCGACTGCACCATCAGGGTCCTCACGAGCTCGAGCTCGAGGGGCCTCAAGGAGAGCCGCTCGCTCTCGAACTCGACCCGTCACGGCTTCCTCTGTTGGAAGAATGCCTGGGCGCGATCAACCTGGGCGACGGTTTTTTGATCACCGGCCCCGACGAGGAGGAGTAAGTCATGAAAAAGCTCGCCACCTCTCTAATCCTCTTCTGTGCCTGTGGGATGTCAGCCCCGGCGGTAGGCCAACCGCTGCTGGAATGCGCGGAGAGGTTTGTCCCCGCCATCGAGCAGCCGGAAGGTCGTCTGAACATCCGGACGGCTCTGGCCCGAGGCTACGCTCAACACGGCAGCTTTGAAAAGGCCCAAGCCCTGATCAACGCGGCGCCTCCGGCCCAAGCTAGGGAAATAGGTCAGAGCGCGGCCATGGGGGCGCTGAGCTCAGGGCACGTGGAACAGTCTCTCCGTTGGGCCGAACAGTACATCTCTCCTCGCGAAATCGCCTGGAACACTGAAATAGCTCTAGCTCTGGGATCGGACCGGGAACGGCTTCTTCAGTCGGCTCCCACTCCTGAAGCGGCGGCCCAGGCCCTCTCCTTTCTTCAAACTCGTGGCGGGGTGAGTGGGCAAGCCCTGGCCTTCGTCAATCAGCAGTCCCTCGGCTTACCCCCTCTCGTTAGCGAGTTTTACCTCCGCCAACTCGGCCAAGTCGCCGACCAGCTTCGCCCCATCGATTGGGCTGGCATCGAAGAGTCTTTGGAAGCGACCGGGCCGGAATTCGCACCGTTGAGGGAACGGGCTCTTCGCTCGATAATCGAGGAGCGCTCCCGTCTGGTGGAAGAGATCAAAGCCATGGGGAAGGTCGACGCCGCTACCTTGGAGCCGAAGATGATCCGTTTCGGAGCGATTCTCCTGGCTCGGCGAGGGCGCACGGAACAAGCCGGTCAGCTTTGGAGCCAGGCCGGGGAAGCCAGTCGGATGGAGACGACGGTCTATCTCCAGAATCAGTATCTCGGCGGGCGCGTGGAAGCCCTCGACGAGCTGATCGCGATGGGCGGCTTGGAAGAGGACGCCAAAGTCGATCTGTCATTATTTCTCCTTCGCCTGGGCCAGATCGAGAAGGCGAACGCTCTGGGGGTCGAACCTGAAGCCTATCTCAAGATGCGACAAGCCCGCCAGGACCTCGGGCGCGGACTGCGGGTCGACCAATGGCTGGACTTTATCGCCGAGCTTGATCGAGGGGCGCGAGCGGAAGAATCAAGAATGCGGGAGATCGCGATCGATGCCAGGATTCCGGCCGCGGTTCGAGAGAAGGCCTTCGCGCGCTTGCACGACGAGACCGCGGCCCAGCGCGCCTTGGGAGAAAGACTCGCCTCTGAGCTGGTGGAACTGTCTCAGGCTCCGAGCGACCGAGTCGCCTTCGATCTCCTCGCGCTCGACGACCACCTGAGAAAAAACAAAATCGAGCTCTCCCCCGAAAACCTCAAGCTTCTCGAAGAGTTCTGTTCGCGCGCCCCCCGACCGTAATTCTCAGTCGTCCCAGCTCCGGCGAGCACGCTCGGCCCCGTATTTGAGCCAGGCTCCTATCTCTCGAGTGGTGTAGTAAAGCCACCCTCCTGGACGCCAAGCCGGTCCTGTGAAGCTCGGCGCGGAGCGTGCCTGTAGGCCGAGTTCGGTGGCCATCCAAAGGCAGCGGCGCATGTGGAAGGGGTCGGTCACCACCAAACAGCGTCGCCATTTCCGTCGCCTCATCTCCGGCTCGGCAAAAACGAAATTCTCCCAGGTCGTATGCGACATCTCCTCGAGAGCGATGCTTTCGACGGGAACTCCTCGGGCGACCAGGTAGTCTCGAGCAGCCAGCGATTCGACAGGACCGGATTCGCCCCGCCCTCCGGTGCAAACGATGCCCTTGGCGCGCCCGGCTTTATAGAGTGTGAGCGCCCGCTCCAGTCGCCCGCGCAGTGATGGCCCAGGCTCGCCGGTGGACTCCACCCTGGCTCCGGGCACCAGAATACAGTCCACCGGCTCGTCTTGTTCGCCGAATCCCGAGACGGTGATGGTCAACAGAGCGATTACGTAGAGCCCCGCGAGAATTGCAAGCAGGCGACACGCTCTTTGAGCCGACGAGCGGGTCAAGCTAGGGCGTGGCGGTCGCGGCGGGCTTCTTGACTCCGACCATGAAGGTCAGCCGGGGACCTTTATCGTCCTCCACGATGATATCCGCTCCTCTCTTGAGTTCCCGGCCATCCACAGTGAGCGTCCAGTCTTTTTTTGAGGCTTCCGGGATCTTATCGAAAGTGATGGAGTATCCCGAAGGCCCCCCTTTGACCTCGAAATTTCCCGGTGCCTCAAACTCGAAGTTGTTATGGGACAAGCCAGCCATCCCCGGCGTGTCGGCCTGAAGAATCCCCTTGACGGGGCCGCTCCCACGAACCTCGAGCTTGATTGTTTGGGCGTTCTCGGATTCCATTTCGGTAGCGCATCCCACCACCATCCCGACCAGGAGACAAAGTAAGTACAGTTGTCGTTTCATTGAAAATTCCTACTTTCCATAGATCCAGGCTCCCCAGAAGAACCCGGTGCGTCCGTTTGTCACCAAGGTCCGACTTTTCTTCCCCGAGAAGGAAGCTATAGCCGAAAGTTTACAATTGTGTTACTTCAAGCCTCCCGAGTCCGCTCTTTGAACCACCCCCAACGCTCATAGTAGAGTCAACAATCGGTTCCTAG
This sequence comes from Selenomonadaceae bacterium, assembly GCA_037189585.1. Classification (GTDB taxonomy): domain Bacteria; phylum Vulcanimicrobiota; class Xenobia; order Xenobiales; family JADMJV01; genus JAEXNA01. The sequence continues at coordinate 211,321 of JBBCJA010000015.1, forward strand.
AACCGCGCGAAGGAGACGGAACAATGGGACTTATCAGTGGAGCATTTGACGCAGCCAAGGGAGCCTTGGGACTAGCCACGAACCCGGCCCGAACGGCCCTTAAAATAGCGGGGACCAGCCTTGCCACCGGCGGTGCCGTGGTTGGCAATTTGGCCACGGGCAACCTTGAAGGTGCCGCCTCGGCCGCGACTAGCGGCGTCAAAGAACAGGCCCAAAATGTGGTTGGATATTTCACCGACAACGTCAGCAACGTTCGCCAGATCGCCGGCGGCCACTCCGAGTTCCTTCAGGGGGGAGTGGGCCTGCTCGGAAACCCCGTGCGCGGCGCCGCTCGATTGGCCGGCAACAGCTTGAGCACAACTGGGAACGTGGTCACCAATTTGGCCCAGGGCAACCTCTCCGGGGTCGCGCAAAGCTATCAAAACGGCGCGCAAAACGTCGTCGGGATTGTCGGCGACACCGTTGGGCAGCAAGCGAACAACCTGTTTTGATCTTGTAAACCTTTTGCGATAGCGTAGCCTAAGCTCACCTATTGCTCTATAGTCAAGCAAGACTTTCCCAGAGGTGAGCTATGTCGACACGGATGATCGGAGGGCCCTCAGCCACTCCCATGAGGAGTACCGGAGGCGGACAGGTCCCGTTAGCTGGCGCGGGCACGAATTCGCTCTATGCCGGCCAGGGCGCGGGCACTGTCGGCGGTGTCGCTGAAGGCTTTTCCCAATTTGTTCAGGCTGGAAGCTCCCTTTTTGGTGGAAGCCCTCAGGGCGGCGGTGGCGAGGCCTCGGGTGGCTCTCAGGGTTCTGGCAGCATTCCCAAAGCGCTTCCGTTCAAGAGCCCCATTTTAGAAAAAGCTAAGCAGCAACAGGCCACCCCTGACAAGTCCGCTGACAAGCCCAAGGAGTCATCTCGCTCCGTAGTCTTCGAAGATGAAGGCGGCGGGGGTGGAGACTACGGCGGCGAGTAGCCTTTGTTACCAGCGAAGGCTGGTTGCATGATCGAGATCGATGTTCCGTTGGTTGCGATAGACGGACAGCACCAGGGCGACCCCCACTGTAGCTTCGGCAGCGGCCACCGCGATGACAAAAAGAGAAAACACGACTCCCGCGATCTCTGGCTTGAAGTGGGAAAACGCGACAAGATTGATGTTCACCGCGTTGAACATCAATTCCAGACTCATCAAGACGGCCACAGCGTTGCGTCGGGTCAAGACGCCGTAAAGACCGATACAAAAAAGTGCCGAAGCCAGGCCCAGGTAATGCATGAGCCCGATCACGAGATCTCCTCCGCTGTCTCGCTCAGCTGTTCGAACTCTGTGGTGGGCTCGTGCTCTTCTTTGCGGGCGATCACCACGGCACCGATCAGAGTCATCAAAAGCAGGATGGAGATCAGTTCAAACGGTACCAGGTATCGTGTCAGGTAAGCCAGGCCGAGCTCCGTCAAACTGGCCCCTTCCGAGTCGCTGACCAGTGACAACTCCCAGCCCGAAGCGGCCAGAACGCGTCCCATGGCGCCAGCTAGCAACACGCAAGCCAGAAGTGCCGAGACCTGCTGCCCTCGAGTCGCCTTCTGCAGCGGCTTCATGATGTCGTGCGTCAACATGAAAGCAAAAAGTAGTAAGACGGCGATAGCTCCCGCGTAGACCAAAACCTGCATGCCCGCCACAAAGGGTGCCGAAAGCGTCACGTAGATAGCCGCGATACCGAGAAAACTCACGATCAAGGAAAGGCCCGCGTGAAAAAGATTCTCGGACAAGACCACGGCCAATGCGGGAATGAGGACTACGCCAGCCAGAAAATAGAATAAAAAAGGGCTCACGCGGCGGGCTCCTGAGAATGGGGGATCAGCGCGCTGGGGGACGACGACTGCTCGTGCCTGGTGAAGAGCGAAAAGCCGCTCAGAACAAGGAGCAACGAAACCCCACCCAGGACTACAACTTTCCACCATGTCAGCATACCGTAGGCCTCCAGCATGCCCACCACGGCGCAGATCAAAAGATTGACGAAGGCCATCGGAAGCAAGAACTTCCAGCCCAGGTTCATCAGGTGGTCGGGGCGCACACGCGGGAAGGTCCAGCGGATCCACATCATCACCAGGATGAGAAAATACATCTTCAGGAAGAAGACAAGACAGCCAGCCAGGGTGTAGAAGAGGCTCGGTTCACTGGGCACCTCCATGAACGGGACCAGCCACCCTCCCAAAAACACAGTCGCCGCCACCGCCGAAACCAGCATCATGTTGGAGAATTCGGCCAGAAAGAACATGGCGAACATCATCCCGGAATATTCGGACACGTACCCGGCGACCAACTCGGACTCCGCCTCAGGGATGTCGAATGGGGGCCGATTCACTTCGGCGATCGCGGCGATGTAGTAGATAACGGCACCGAGAAAGCTCGGGACGATGTACCAAACGCCCAACTCGTACTGGGCCATCACGATCCCTTGCATGCTCAATGTGCCTGCCAGAAGGATCGGTCCGAGAAGCGCGAAGAGCAAGGGGATCTCGTAAGAGAGCATCTGAGCCGCTGACCGTAGGCCCCCCAGAAGTGAATACTTATTATTCGACGCCCAACCCGCCATGATGATGGAGAGCACCGTCAGGGACGAGACCGAGATGATATAGAGAAGACCAATATTGAGGTCGGCGACCGACAAAGCTGGAGCCCAGGGGATCACCACGAAGGCGGTCACGGAGACGGCGAAGATCAAAATCGGAGCGATAATGAAAGGTACCGCGTCGGCACGTCCGGGGACGATCAACTCCTTGAGCAGCAACTTGATGGCATCCGCCGCTGTCTGAAGCAGCCCACCGGTCCACATCGAGCCGTTCTTGAGGCCTCCCGGTCCGGTCAGCATAGGCCCCATACGGTTTTGGATTCGTGCCGAGATCTTACGCTCAAGCCAGATCAGAAAAAGGGCGGAGAGGCAAAGAAAGATCAACACTACCGCCAGCATGACAAGCTGAAGGAGCAGGTCGGGGATGCTCCACCCCCACCTCGACACCGCGGCTCTGAGATACTCGCCCGCCGGGCTATGGATCCAATCGGGGCTCATGGAGAGATAAGCGCGTTCGCGCTAAAGGGTCAGAGTTCCCTGCTTTCATGCCGGCCCGCTTATCAGAAACCTGGGCGTGTCATCAATCAACCTTCCGTCGCTACACTTGCCCACTTCCGCCCTCGGAGGACAAAAATGTTCTACACGTAGCTAGAAACGCCAATTGATGACACGCTCAAAACTCAGTTCTTGTTCAATGAGTTCAGTCCCTGAGAGAAGCGAGCCAAGGATGTACGGGCCTCGCGAGCACTTTGTGTGGGCTTGATAGTAGGGTGAGAAGCGGCGGGTTGCGGAGCCGTACGGTGCGTTCCCGTAAGTCTGATCGGAGAAAAGATGTCGCGTTGAAAACGTGAGGGAGCGAATCGTATCGCGGTTGAGCGCTGGGGAGTAAATCTTACGACAGAGAACCTTTGGACTTGCGACCGCTGGGGCGCAAATCTCGACGGTGCCCATTGCGGGCGATTGAAACGCAAGGGGGAAAAGCGAACAGGTGTATACCTCGGTGGTGCCGACCTGACCTGGGCCGGGACAGCCGTCATCAGGGTACAAAAAATGCCAAGAATTACCAGAACGCGAACTGAGCGCATAACTCCTCCAAATCAAAATCTCTTAACGAAATTATATCTCCAATCACTAAAAAGTCTCTGAAAAGACGTGAATTTATCGATCTGTTTCCGGCAAAACGATATCGAAGGAGGCACAGATAGCCATGATGTCGGGGATCAAAACGCCCGGTAACAGATCTCGGAAGATCTGAATATGAACGAAAGAGGGGGTGCGGAACTTGCATCGCCATGGCATATCTCCACCCCGCGAGACCAGATAACATCCGATATCGCCTCGTGGGGACTCGATGTGCTGATAGGTCTCGCCCTCGGGGATCTTGATCCGGTAGTTCAGCGGAATGCTGGCCGGTCCGCCCGGAATCTTGTCGAAGCACTGGCGTAGAATCCGCGCCGACTGCCGCATCTCTTCCATTCGGATCCGGTAGCGAGCGAAGACGTCCCCTTCGGTCGAGGTGGGAACGTCGAATTCGAGATCGGTGTAAGCCGCGAAGGGCTCGTCCTTGCGCACGTCCACGGCTAAGCCCGAGGCGCGAATATTTGGGCCGGTAACTCCGTAGTGCTTGGCCTTCTCTATGGAGAGATAGCCGACGCCTTTGGTCCGGTTGTAAAAGATAGGGTTCTCGTCCAAGAGCGCCTCGTAGTCGAGAATTCGAGGCTCCCATTCATCCAAGAAGGTTATCATGCCGTCAAGGAATGTCTGGCTCAGGTCACGCCCGACCCCACCGATTCGGATGTAGTTGTAGAGCAGGCGCGCTCCACAAGCCATCTCGAAAAGATCCAGGATCTTCTCGCGGTCGGCGAAAGAGTACAAAAACGGTGTGGTGGCACCGATCTCCAAGCAGAACGTGCCGTACCAGAGCAGGTGGCTGGCGATCCGATTCAGCTCCGTCATTATAGTCCGAATGAACTGGCCGCGGGGGGGCGGGGTGATGTCGCCCAGGGCCTCCACGGACAACACGTAGACGTAGTTCGAGGTCATCGAGGTGCAGTAGTCCAGACGGTCGGTGACCGGGACGACCTGGGCGAAGGTACGGTTTTCCGACATTTTCTCGATGGAGCGATGAAGGTATCCCACGATAGGGTCACAGGAGATGACCTTTTCGCCGTCCATCTTCAGAAGCATCCGCAGCACACCGTGAGTCGACGGGTGCTGGGGCCCCATGTTGAGTTCGAACTCTTCGCTCGTCAAACTGCTGCTCATCTAATCCGGCCTCTTGACCACGTTGGGGTGGAGATAGTCTTTGCGCAGAGGGTACCCTTCCCAATCTTCCGGCATCATGATCCGGCGCAGGTCGGGGTGGCCGTGAAAGACCACCCCGAACAGATCGAAAACCTCACGCTCGTTCCAGTCGGCGTTGGCCCACAGGTCAGCCAGACTTGGCAGGCTGGGCAAACCTCGCTCGAGCACGACCTTCAGGGCCAGGCGATGGCGATACTGGTAAGAGTAGAAGTAGGCCAGAAAGTCGAGTCGATTCGGGGGATGATCGCAACACGTCTGAAACTCGAGATAGTCAAAATCCAACTCGGGGTCGCGGCGCAAGCGCTCCGCCACCTGGCGATAGTCAGATTCCGGAACGATCAGAGCCTGCGGATTTTCAAGATCCTCGTGGAAGGCGACTTCAGGGAAATGTTGGCGAAGCTTCTCGCCTAACTCGGCGACTTTCATGGGCACGTCGGAAGCCTATCTCAGGATCGGGATCTGGTCGGGACGGATCAGACCGCCGTTGAGCGGCGGCATCCCCGGGACCTGTCGAGGGGTGATGTGGCGCAAGCCGGGACGGTCGCGGTCATGCCCGAGCCGCTCGGTGCGGATCAGATTCTGCAACTGAATGCACCCGTTCATCAGTGACTCGGGGCGAGGCGGGCAGCCGGCCACGTGGATATCCACGGGAATGATCTTGTCCACGCCCTTAAGGACGGAGTACGAGTCGTGGTAGAAGGGACCGCCGTAGACGGTGCAGCCACCCATGGCGATGACGTACTTGGGCTCGGGCATCTGATCGTAAAGAAGCTTCACGCGCGGCGCCATCTTTAGGGTCAGCGTACCGGCCACGATCATCAGGTCGGTCTGGCGAGGGGTGGCTCGAAAGATCATGCCCAACCGGTCGAAGTCGTAGCGAGAGGCGCCGGTCGCCATCATCTCGATGGCGCAGCAGGCCAGCCCGAACAGCATGTACCAGAGCGACGAAGCCTTCGCCTCGTTGAGGATCGAGTTCACTCCGGTCATCATAATGGCGCCACCCGGCACCTTCTCTAGATAGATCGGGATCTTCTCGATAGGAAGTCCGCTTATGATACCCATTCCAGGGCTCCTTTCCGCCAGGCGTAAACCAGGGCGAGACCCAAGATGCCCAAAAACAGCACCATCTCCGCCAGAGCGAGCCAACCCAACATGGGATTCAAGAAAAGAGTTTTGAATCCCACCGCCCACGGGATCAGAAAGGCCGCCTCGACGTCGAACAATACGAACATCATCGCGAAGAGATAGTAGCGCGCGTTGTACTGGACCCAGGCCTCGGAGGTGGGCGCTTCTCCGCACTCGTAAGAGATCTGCTTGCTCCGATGTGGGTTGTGAGCTCGAATCAATCGTGTGACGAAAGCCGCCAGAGCGAAGTTGAAGAGAACAAAAGCCAGCCCTCCAACAAAAAAGACACCGACATACCCATACTCGGCCATCAGCTCTGCCGCTCCATCATCATGTCGAGTAGCGAGGCGATGTCGTCGCGAGCTGAACCGGCCGGAAGCTTGGCCAGAGCTGCACGCGCGGCCTGGGTATAGGCCATCGCTTTTTCGGAAGCCACACCACGAGCCTTGTGCCTGTCCATCCATTCCACCAGCTGTGGTATGTGCTCGCCCGGATAGTGGCCGTTACTGAGCAGGCGCCGAACTTCGCTACGCTCGGATTCGTCCGAACTGCGATAGCTAAGGATGAAAGGCAAGGTGTACTTCTTCTCCTGAAGGTCTGAGCCCACAGGCTTCCCGAGAGTCTCCGGGTCTCCCCAAATGTCGAGAATGTCATCGACGATCTGAAAGGCGACCCCTAGATTCAACCCGAGCTCCCGCGCGGCGGCGACCTCGGTCGCGCTGGCCTGACCGCAGAGCGCGGCCATCTGACATCCGGCCGCCATCAGTGCGGCGGTCTTGCCCTCCACCACCCGAAGGTAAGCCTCTTCCCCGGCTTCCACGTCGCCCTGCAGTTGGGCCTCGAGAATTTGCCCCGCGGTCATGTCGGCCACCGCCTGGGAAATGATCTGCAAGAGATCGACACGGCCTAAATCGGCGATAGCCAACAACGCCTGACAAAGCAGAAAGTCACCCAACAGGACGCTGAGATGATTCCCCTCGATGGCGTTTAAGGTGGCCGCGCCGCGACGAGTGCTGGTGCCGTCGATGACGTCGTCATGGATGAGCGAGGCGCCGTGGATCATCTCCACCGCAGCACCGATCCGAACAACGGAGTCAGGAACCTGACCGAAAAGCTTGGCGGTGAGGAGAGCCATGGCCGGGCGCAGCCTTTTTCCGCCCGCGTGAAAAAGTGGGGCTGCCTGAGCATGCAGGGCACCCGCCCGCTCGGCTAACACCGAGTGGAGAACCTGGTCGACTCTTTTGAGTTCCTCGTCTAACTCCCTTAAGGGGGCGATGACCACGGTTTCACCTCGCTTCGATCGTCGACAGCACTTTCTGTGCCGCCGCCAAGGTCTGTTCGATCTCCTCGTCTCCGTGGGCCAAGCCGACGAAGGCCGCCTCGAACTGAGACGGCGCGAGATAGATCCCCTGTTGTAGCATCCCCCGAAAAAAGTCTCCGTAACGCGCGGTATCGCTCGCCTTGGCGGTTTCATAGTCGACCACCGGACCGGACTGAAAAAACATTGTCATCATCGAGCCGACCCGCTCCGAACAGGATACGACACCCGCTTCTTCGGCTAAACGTCGCAAACCCTGCTGGAGTTTCGCACTCTGTCTTTCCAGACGGTCGTAGAGGCCCGGCTGCTCTATGATCAACCCCAGTGTCGCCAGACCCGCAGCGGTGGCGATGGGATTGCCGGACAAGGTCCCCGCTTGATAGACCGGGCCCAACGGAGCCACGCAATCCATTATGTCGGTCCGTCCTCCATAAGCCGCCAAGGGCATTCCGCCCCCCACGATTTTCCCCAGACAGGTCAGGTCGGGCGTGATGCCCATCCGCTCTTGCGCTCCGCCTCGGGCGACCCGAAACCCCGTCATGACTTCGTCGAAAATAAGGACCGCGCCGTGCTTGGTACAAAGCTCGCGCATCTTCTCCAGATAGCCGGACCGGGGCGCAACGACGCCCATGTTGCCGGCCACCGGCTCCACGATGATTCCAGCGATCTCGGAGCCCTTCTCATGGAACACTTTCTCTAGAGCGCCCAGGTCGTTGAAAGGCAGAATAATGGTATTTTGGGTGACGGCGGGAGGCACCCCCGCGGAATCGGGCAGAGCCAGGGTCATCGCTCCCGAGCCGGCTTTAGCCAGGAGGCAGTCGGAGTGACCGTGATAACAGCCTTCAAACTTGATGATGTCGTGACGTCCGGTGAATCCGCGAGCCAGACGAACCGCGCTCATGGTGGCCTCGGTGCCTGAATTGACCAGGCGTAACTTTTCGACCGAGGGGACCATCTCCACGATCAGGGCAGCCAGTTCTACTTCGTGAGGGCATGTGGCTCCGAAAGAGAGGCCGTCTCGGACCGCTTTCCCCACAGCTTCGATCACCGCCTCGTGGGCGTGCCCTAAAAGCATCGGACCCCAAGAGCCGACGTAGTCGATGTAAGAGTTCCCATCCACGTCGGTGATACGGCAGCCGGAGGCCGAGGCGATGACCACGGGCTCGCCCCCGACGGCACGGAAGGCGCGCACAGGGCTATTAACACCGCCGGGCAGGTACCGTTGGGCCTGCTCCACCAGGTCGCGCGATCGTATTCTCGTTGCCGTCATCACCAGTCTCCTACTTTGTGAATTTTATCACAACCTCCCTAAAAGCTCTATAGGGCAATCGGAGGTTGGCGGTTGACCACGGGCTCCCCTCCAAATTGGAGTTAACAAAACTTTCACTTCATGTTCTGAGGTTCGCCGAAGCCCCGCTGGAAATGTGGCCGATGCGACCTCGAATATTTGTTACCGCTGTCTTTATCCTGGGTTTACTGGCCGGCCAGGGCTGTTTGAAACAGGCCGGGATAGGCCTTTTCGCTCTTTGCCTTTGGGCCGTTTGGACACCGGAGATGACGACCCGACGGATTTTCTGGCTGAGCCTTTTGACTCTGAGCCTCGGTCTCGTCCGCTCCGAACTTGACCATCGCTGGTGGGCCGAGGGCCACGACATGCCTTCTCGATCCAAAGCCGAGCTCGCCGGCAAGGTCATGGAGTCTCCTAGAAAATGGGGACAATCACTCGTCTTCTTGTTCGAGATCGAAAGAATCGACGGCCTCCCCAGCCGAGGCCCCATCGTTTTAGTTCGTTGGTCAAGGTGCGAGGAAACGGTGGAGACGGGCGATCACTGGGTTCTTACAGGCCGGATCACAAAGGGAGAAGAGGCCGCCTTCCCTGGAGGATTTTCTCAACAAAGCTGGCTCTGGACTCAGCGCGCCCGAGGAGTTTTCCTGGTGGGGAGATTCGACCGCGCCAGTTTTCGCAGCCCACCGGTCGGTTGGGGTCCGAGCGACCTGGCGGCCAGGCTTCGCTTGGTGATGCACGATAGACTGGAGGCGATCGAGGATGTCGAGGCGCGAGCTCTGGTCTCCGGCGTGGTCTTCGGAGACACCCAGGCCCTGCCCAAGGAGATCGCCGAGATGTTTCGCCGCACCGGGACTTCCCATCTTTTGGCCGCCTCCGGCATGAACGTGGCTCTCTTGATCGGAATCTTCGCGGCCCTAGCCAGACTCGGCGGCTACGGCGCCTGGCGCATCGCTCCCGCCTTGATCCCCCTGGTGGTCGCCTACGCCTATCTTGCCGGCTGCGCTCCCTCCATCACCCGGGCGGCGACAGCAGGCTCCTTGAGCCTTCTGGCCAGCTGGCTTGGCCGCGGCAGTGGGGCTTGGAATTCGCTCTGCCTCTCGATCTGGATACTCCTCTTGTGGGAGCCTCGGCAGCTTCACGACCTCGGATTCGGGCTGTCGGTGGCGGCGGTGGTTGGACTGCTGGCCGGTCCCAAACTGCCGGAATCCTCACCGGGATGGTGCAAGAACGCACTCCTCACCCTCTCGGCCAGCCTTTTGACCCTGCCTTTTATGTGGCTTTCCTTTCATGAAATCTCCACCACATTCTTGCCGGCCAACCTGATCCTGGGGCCGCTGGTGGAAACGCTCTTCCCTTTAGGACTACTCTTGACGCTGTGCCCTGTCGCCCCGCTCTACTGGTTGGTAGAGGCGATCGCCAAACTTAGCCTCTACCTGGTCAAGATCTTGTCGGGGCTAGCCGACCCGTGTCCGCTGGCCCATCCCGGAGACGGACCGCTGCTTCTGCTCTTTTTCGCCATCGCGCTCTGGTTGGGGGCCTGGAGCCAGGGACGCTGGTTGGCCCTGCCTCTCACCGCGATAGCGCTCTTCTATGCTCAAAAGGTGGGCTTGGCCCCCCGGGCCGCGGCGGGGGAGTTGGTCGTTCGCAGAATCGGAACGGCCCAGCCGTACTACTGGATCAGCTCCCTCCAAGAGGAGCTTTTGGTCCTCTCGGCCGCCTGGCAAGAGCGTCGAGCCAGGCAGTCGGTGGTGGCCATGGGTTGTCTGCGACCGGTCCAGATCAAAGTTCTCGAGCCCGGCCGCGACCTGAGTTTGCGTTGGGGAGCCTTTCAGTGGGGAAGGGTGGACCCGTTTTTGACGAAAGTGGTTCCCTACCTTGAGGTGCGGACCAACGGCCGTACCTATCTGGTCAAGACCTGGAGGCCGTCCGATGAACATCGAGATCTTGCAATATCCCATCGCGTGGGAAGATCGCGAGGAGAATTTCGCCCTGATTCGGCGCGAGCTGGAAGCCAACCCGCCCGAGCCGGGGACCCTTCTGGTTCTACCGGAGATGTTCTCCACCGGATTTAGCATGAGGGTCAAGGAGTTAGCCGAGCCCGCCGCCGGCCCCAGCTCGGAGTTCCTCAAGGCTCTGGCCCTCGATTTTGGAATCGCCACGGTGGGAAGCTTCCCACGCCGCTGCCCCGAGGGCGGCAAGGCCCTCAACCGACTGAAAGCTTTCGGCCCCGACGGCGTGCAGTTGACCCGCTACGACAAGATTCACCCCTTCACTTACGGACAGGAAGCCGAACACTACAGGGGTGGGCGAAAACTTCCGCTCTTCGACTACCAGGGATGGCGCGTCTGCCCCACCATCTGTTACGACCTGCGCTTCCCGGAGCTTTATCGCAGGGCCGTCCTGGAACGGGGAGCGGAACTGATCTTAGTCATCGCCAACTGGCCCAGCCGTCGACGGGAGCATTGGAACGCTTTGCTCCGAGCAAGGGCCATCGAGAATCAGGCTTTCGTGATCGGGGTCAATCGGGTGGGCCAGGATCCTAACGTCTCCTATTCCGGCGACAGCGCGGTGATCGGCCCGACGGGTCAGGAGCTCCTACGCTGCGAGGACGGGACCGGCCGATTCGGCGTGAGGCTCGACAGAGAGGAGCTCTTGAGCTGGCGCGCTCAATTCCCCGCCCTCAAAGACGCCACCGACGCTTTCGAGGTGGAAATGGCCCCGATCTTTAGCGCCGTTTCACCTCGAGTACCGGGTTAGAGCCCTACGGGAGCGCTGGCTGAATGTCGGTGTGGGTGAAGTCCGTCCCTTTGAATAAGAGAGCTCTTCCGGTTGCTCGTGAGAGCGCGTAAGAGAAGCAATCACCAAAGTTCAATTGAGCCTTATGTCCGCTTCCCTTTCCAAAGTCTCGATAGGCCTCTCGAGCAAGCCGCGCCTGGACTTCAGTCACCAGAGAAATATTCAACCCGGCCGCGCCCATGAATTCGTCCAATCGGCGGCTCGCTATCGGGTCACGACTCGCGTCCACGACAATGGCGGTTTCCAGAAATGTGGCCGCGGAGATCTCGGGCTCTTGGGCCCCGGCCAAGGCTAATGCGAAGCGCTCGGCGTCAGGCTCCTGACGCAAGATCGCGATGATCGCCGAGGTATCCACGATCATCGCGGCAAACCACGTTCGTCATAAAGGTAGTCACCATGGTTCTGAGAATCCAGAGGGCTCTTCCACCGCGAGGCACAATCTTTCCCAATATCCATAAGTCGCCCGGCGACTTCCTCACTAGACTGACCTCTAAGACTCTCGAGCCGTTGTCGCAACGCGTCCTTGACCGCATCCGTCACCGTCTGCCCTGTCAGCGCCGCCAGCTCTAAGGCCAAGCGGTGAGTTTCCTGATTTTTGATATTCAGCGCCATCCACCACTCCTCCTCAATCTTCCACCATTCTACCTTGAAGCCATGTCGTGAGCAAGGCCAGTAAGCTTAGCGCCGTTTCACCTCGAGCGCACAGTTGAGGTAGAGCCGCAGATCGGCGGAGCTGCCTTGTTGAAATCCGGCGAAGGCCAGGCCGTAAAAAAGCGCGTTTTCGTCGTGGACGGCGATGATGGCGGCGTTGATGACGACGGTGGGTAGGTCGCTGGTGGGACCCAGGGTCAGGACCAAGGGGCCCTCGGAGCCTAGAGGTTGGGAGCTTTCGATCCGCGCGCCATGACTGCCCAGGTCGATAACCCTGGCCTGATGAGACTTCTCTTGGAAGAGGACGGTGGCCGGAAAGTCGCAGCCGACCCTCAGGCTGGAACGTCGCTGCAGACCTTCCTTGGCTTTGAGAGACAGCTCCTGTAGCTCTTGCTCCAACCAGGTCCCTTCCACCGGCTCCAGCAAGGCCAGACGAGCGTGGCATTCCCCACTGGTCTTGGTGACCCAGGCTACCTGGCAGCGTAAACCGCGGACCTCGACCATCTCCCCCTTGTGAAGTTTTTCCTGACAATGGGCCGACAGGCCGCCTTGACTCAGATTGACGATCCGGCAAGGCGACTCCCCTCGCCCCGAAGTGACGGTTCCCGGAATGCTACAAGCATAACGGACGTCGCGGCGGCGACCACCCTGATCTCCGAGAATATCCTCAACTCGAGCCAACGGTCTTTCCATCTGCTGAGTTTCTCAGCCACCCCCGCCGGGCCCTTCGAGAGGCATCATCGGAAGACGGGAGAAAGGAAGCTTCATGTCCGATGAGCAGCCACTTAACGGTGGCGCTGGTATCACTCGACGACGTCTGTTGGCTCTGGCCCTGACCTCGGCGCTGGGAGCATGTGGACTGGGCTATGCCTTCTATTACGGAGCCAAGGAGACGAGAGCCGCCATGAAACGCGAGCTGATCTATATGGACGCCAAGTCCAGCAAATTCTGGACTATCGAACAAGAGGGTGTGGGTCACACCGTGACTTATGGGCGTATCGGAACCAAGGGCCAGACCTCCAGCAAGACTTTCGACAGTGAGCAGGCGGCCCAAAAAGATGCCGAAAAGCTTATCAAGGAGAAGCTGGCCAAGGGATACGTCGAGGCCGACCAACCTTCAGCCATGCCGGCGAACCCCGACATGCTTGCGTTGGTCGCCTTCACCCATATCCAGAGAAAAGAAGAGATCAGCAGCAACGCGGGTACCTTTATCGGCCAAAGGGTCGTGGACTTCGACACCGCCAAGCCAGCCAGGACCGACGTGGTCTACCGTTTTCGCACCGACTGGGACGGGCCGAAAGTTGAAGAGGGACTGTCCAGCTTTCTCTCCACCGAGGCCGCGCTCGAAGCCGAGGCCCTGATCATCGGAGCCTGGCAGGGGGATGACTCCAGCACCACGCCCGATGCGGTGATCAAGACACTGATCGCGCGACGAGACCGGCTTCCCAAGCTGAAGGCGCTCTATTTGGGGGACATCACCTATGAAGAGAACGAGATGTCCTGGATCCAACAGACCGACCTCTCCCCCTTGCTCGAGGCCTTTCCCAACCTGCAACTTTTGCGAACTCGGGGCGGTGAAGGACTCGCTTTTGCCCGACCCCAGCATCCCAACCTTCGAGGGCTGGCCTTAGAGACGGGGGGTCTTCCCGCCGAGGTCGTGCGCAGCCTGGGCACGGCGAAATTTCCCCAACTCGAGTATCTGGAGCTTTGGCTGGGCACCGAGGACTACGGCGGTACCGTGACGCTTGCCGATCTCCGACCCATCCTGTTGGGCGAGGCTTTTCCCAACTTGAAATACCTGGGGCTTCGCAACAGTGAGATCGTCGACGAGATCGCCGCAGCCGTGGTGGAGAGCCCCATCGTCGATAGCATCGAAACGCTCGATCTTTCCCTGGGGATTCTCACCGACGCGGGAGGGGAAGCCTTACTCAAACTCAAGAGCCCCAGCCTCAAACGCCTGGTCCTGCACCACCACTACTTAAGCGACGGCATGGCAAGACAACTGAAAGCTCTTCCAATGACTGTGGACGTTTCCAATCCCAGCCAGATGGATGGAGACGAGGAAGACCGATACATCGCGGTGGGAGAATAGCGGGCTGGGTCGCTGGTGTCCTGGAGATGGCGGATGGCCAGGGGGGACCTCGGGCCGTCCTCTTTGATCTCGACAACACCTTGATCGACCGGGACGGGGCAGTGGAGTCCATGCTGGAAGCCAACCTTCCCTCGGCCGCGGACCGGTCCGAACTTCGCGCCCTCGACGGAGGAGGCTACGGAGATCGGGATATTTTCTTGAAAGCCTGGAGCCGACGGACAGGGCAATACATGGATCAGTCGGCCTGGACCGACGCGTTGTGCTTATATCTGCAGCCCGACTCCTCGCTCATCGAGTGGCTCAAAGACCTCTCAAACCGGGTCCCTACAGCGATCGTCAGCAACGGCGGTGGGGCGACTCAGCGGGCCAAGATCAAGGCGACCCGCCTGGATGAGGTCTTTGAACCCGAACGGATCTTCATCTCGGCCGAGATCGGCTGGAGCAAGCCGGACCCGCGCCTTTTTCGCCATGCCTGCCAACACCTCGGTGTCCCCCCCGAAGAAGCCCTGATGGTCGGAGACCGAGACGAGACGGACGGTGCGGGAGCCCGAGCGGCGGGGCTTAACTTTCTTCAGGTGAGCCGAGTATGAAAAGACAGGTGGGCCGCTCCGACATCGTGATGATCACCCTGGACACCCTTCGCTACGATGTGGCGATGTCGGCCTGGCTAGCGGGAGAGCTCCCTGGACTGGCACCCTACCTGGGTTCCGGCGGTTGGGAGAAACGCCACTCTCCGGCCAGCTTCACCTACGCGGCCCACCACGCGTTCATGGCCGGATTTCTCCCCACTCCGGTCGGTCCGGGGCCCCACCCTCGCCGCTTCGCCGCGGAGTTCGCCGGTAGCGCCACCATCACGGAGGAGACCTTCACCTTTGACCAGGCGACACTTCCCGAGGCGTTGGCAGAACTGGGCTACCACACGGTCTGCATCGGCGGCACGGGCTTTTTCAATCAGAAGAACGCCCTCTCGCGAGTTCTCCCCTCGCTCTTCGCCGAGTCCCACTGGCGACCGGAAATGGGAGTGACCGGCCGCCAGTCGGAGGTTCATCAGGTTGAGCAGGCCCTGGAGTCTCTGCGACGATCGGAACGGGTCTTTCTTTTTCTCAACGTGGCCGCGCTACACCAGCCCAACTGGTTCTATGGTAGAGGTGAGAACGGTCGCGACAGCCTGGTGTCGCATCGAGCTGCTCTGGGCGCCGTCGATCGCGCCTTCACCCCGCTATGGCAAGCACTGAAGAACCGTGGTCCGGCCTTCGTGATGCTCTTCTCCGACCACGGCACGGCCTATGGCGAGGGCGGGTATTTCGGCCATAGACTAGGACACGAGGTGGTCTGGACCGTCCCCTACGCGGAGTTCGAACTGTGACCCACCTGAGCGAGCGCCTGACCTCCGACAGCTATGACGGGTACGCCTATTGTTATCCTCACAAGACGGCTTATCGTCCCCTGGAGCCTCCGGTTTCCCTGGAGAAAGCCTGGAAGGAGGAAGACACCTCCAACCTCTTTCTCTACCTCCACCTCCCGTTCTGTGAGATGCGTTGCGGGTTTTGCAATCTCTTCACCACTGTTCGTCCGGGGCAAGACCTGGTGGAATCCATCCTGGAGGCAATCGTTCGCCAGTCGGTTCAGACAGCGGAAGCCATCACCCCGCGGGAGGTCGCTCAGGTCGCCATCGGTGGTGGAACTCCCAGCTTTCTCACCCTCTCGCAGTTGGAGCGGCTGTTCACTCAGGTTGGTCAAAGCTGGCCCGTTCGGTGGGGAAAAGTCCCCCTCTCCTTCGAGAGCTCGCCGGCCACGCTCTCGCCGGAGAAACTGCGCCTGCTCCACGCGCTGGGAGTTTCCCGGCTCAGTCTGGGGGTGCAGAGCTTTCTCTCCGAGGACCTGGCCGCGCTGCGGCGTCCGGAACTGGGCGCGGATCTCGCGAAAGTCTGCGAGTGGATCCGGGAGGCGAGTTTTCCGACCTTCAATCTGGATCTCATCTACGGCATCCCCGGCCAGGACGAGAAGCGCTGGGAACAGAGCCTGGAGGCGGCGCTACGCTGGGCTCCGGAGGAGCTCTACCTGTACCCGCTCTACGTGGGGAAGCTGACCAACCTGGATCGCCTGGGGGGAAGACCCGCGCCGTCCCGCCGCGCGCTCTATCGGCAAGCTCGCGAGCGGTTGCTGGCCGAGGGGTATCGGCAGATCTCGATGCGCCTCTTCCGCCGCTCCGGCACGCCGGAGGTGGAAGCCGACTACTGCTGCCAACGAGACGGGATGGTGGGACTAGGACCCGGCGCGCGCTCCTACACTCGCGCTCTTCACTACTCCAGCGAGTACGCGGTGGGACAGCCTGGCGTGCGGGCCATCATCGGAGGTTTCGCGCGAACCGAGGACTATCGCGAGATCACCTATGGCGCACGGCTCGACATCGAGGAGCGGCGGCGGCGCTTTGTCATCAAGTCTCTTCTGCGCCTTCCCGGCCTTGACCGAGAGCAGTATCAGTCGGAATTTGGCGCGGAGGTGGAAGAGCATCTGCCGCAACTCCTCGAGTTGGTGGAGCTAGGGCTAGCGAGCGTGCGGGATGACCGCTGGGAGTTGACCGAGGAAGGATTGGCTTACTCCGACACCATCGGCCCCTGGCTTTACTCGGAGGCGGTCCAGCGAGAGATGGCCCGATATGAGCTCGTATGACCCACTGGAAGATTTACTATCGCGGGTCGCTCTCGAGCTGCAACTACGCCTGCGGCTACTGCCCTTTCGCCAAGACCTCCAACAGCCGGCAAGAGCTGCTCGAGGACCAGAAAGAAGTCGAGCGTTTCACCGAATGGATCGCCGGGCGCACGGAAGAGAGGATGTCTCTTCTTTTCACCCCCTGGGGGGAAGCCTTGGGCCATCGCTACTATCGGGAGGCGCTGGTGCGCTTGAGCCGGCTCGAGCAAGTACGAAGAGTCAGCATTCAAACCAACTTGAGCGCGCCGCTGGAGTGTTTTTCCGAGGCCGACTCCAGAACTCTCACCTTCTGGGCCACCTACCACCCCGGCCAGACCGGCCGAGAGCGATTTCTCTCCCGCTGCCGCCAACTCGACCGGATGGGCCTACGCTACAGCGTGGGGATCGTCGGAGTGCGAGAACACCTCCAGGAGATGGTGAACCTGAGGCGAGAGATTTCCCCCGAAGTCTATCTGTGGGTCAACGCCTACAAGCGGGAGAGCGACTACTATCGCCCCGACGAGCTCGAAACGATTCGCTCGGTCGATCCGCTGTTCGATCTCAACAACCAGCGTCACCCTAGCCTCGGGGAAGCTTGCGCGGCGGGCTCCACCCACTTCACCGTGGATGGCCAGGGGACGGTGAGGCGATGTCACTTCGTGGGGGAGGTCATCGGCAACATCTACACCGGCGACCCCCACAGCTTTCTAGCCCCGCGCGCCTGCCCCAATCAGGCCTGCGGATGCTACATCGGCTACGTCCATCTGCCGCACCTCAAGCTCAAGGAGCTCTATGGCGAGGACCTGCTGGGCCGGATTCCTTCGAATCCCATCAGCGGGCCTTTGCGGCGTCACGACCAATCGTTGTAGCCCCAGGACTGGGTAGACAAGACTCGGAAAGAACAGCTTGGTCGGTCTTTGGCTAGAATCCGAACCTCTGGCTTGTAGGGCATCCGGGTTCCTTTGCGAATCTCCCGCGAAACGTTCTGGTCTGAGGGGTTTCTATGCGCTTTGTCGGTATACTCGGAATCTTGGCGATCCTTGGCATCGCTTATCTTCTGTCCACGGACCGGAAAGCGATCAAGCCCAAACTGGTGGCGTGGGGCCTGGGGATCCAGCTGGGGCTGGCACTTTTCATCCTGAAAACTCCCATCGGACAGGCCCTATTTAAGGGACTAGGTGACATCGTCAGCAAAATCTTGCACTACTCGGACGACGGCGCTAGCTTCATCTTCGGTCGGCTGGTCACCGACATGGACACCTTCGGCTTCATCTTCGCTTTCAAGGTTCTCCCCGCCATCATCTTCGTGGGTGCCTTGATGAACATCGCTTATTACCTCGGGGTGATGCAGTTTGTGGTCAGCATCGTGGCCAAGCTGATGGTCAAAACCCTAGGAACATCCGGAGCGGAGAGCCTCTCGGCCGTCGGCACGGTCTTCGTGGGTCAGTCCGAGGCGCCACTTCTGATCAAGCCATATATCCCTGAAATGACTAGGTCCGAGTTGATGGCGATCATGACCGGAGGAATGGCGACCATCGCCGGCTCTGTCATGGCGGCCTACATCGGTATGCTGGGCAGTGAATGGGCGCCGCATCTCCTGGCCGCCTCCATCATGGGAGCGCCCGCCGGTCTAGTGCTGGCCAAGATTATGGTCCCGGAGACCGATGAGCCGAAGACCAAAGGCGAAGTTAAAATGGAGGTAGAGAAGACCGAATCCTCAGTTGTGGAAGCCGCCGCCAAAGGTGCTCTTGACGGCATGCACCTGGCCTTCATCGTGGGCGCGCTCTTGATCGCTTTCATCGCGCTCATCGCTTTGATCAACGGAATCCTCGGCCTGGTCCCCATCGGAGAAGGCAATCAACTTTCCATGCAGTTGATCCTTGGCTACATCTTCTCCCCTCTGACCTTCTTGATGGGGGTTCCGACGGAGGATGTCCGCACCGTGGGAAGCTTGATCGGACAAAAGATTGTGCTCAACGAGTTCGTGGCGTACTCGGAGCTTTCCAACATCATCAAAGGACAACTCGCCGGAGTGACCCTCACCGACAAGGGAAAAACTATCGCGACTTTCGCGCTGTGTGGATTTGCCAACTTCAGCTCCATCGCCATCAACATCGGCTGCATCGGCGGAATCGCTCCCGAGCGCCGCGGCGAGCTGGCCATTCTGGGCCCCCGCGCGATGTTAGCGGGCGCCCTGGCAAGCTGCTTGACCGCCACCATCGCTGGCTTGCTGGTCCTATAAAGCGAACTCGATAATTTTTAGGGACATTCAACCCAAGGGCCATCGTTCTAGAGAACGAAGCTTCCAGACGTGATATCAATAAGAAAATTTCTCTCTCGAGCCCTTTTCTTACTTTTTCTAACTCTTCTGAGTAGTAGCGCGACGGCTCAGAAAGAGCCTGTTTTCCCGAACTGGAATACGAATGTCCAGACTTGGGATGCCATCTCTCTTCTGACTCCGGAATCGAAGAAGCGGATCTCACTGATTCAGAAAACTCTCCGCGAGGAGCACTCTGTAGGGCTCTGGGTTGTGCTACTCGATAGCCAAAAACGCTACATTCAACCGCCTCGTGAGATCGAGGAGTTCGCTCAATCTTTAGCCAGCCAGAGAATCCGCCCACTGGCGGATAATGAAGACTTTATCCTGTTGCTGGTCTGTAAGGATGATCGTAAATCGCGTATTGAGTTGGGAAGCGCCTGGGCCAATCGTTGGAATGAGAGTTGCGACCTCATCACCCAACAAGCCATTGTCCCGAATTTCAAACAAAATCAGTTCGATGAGGGTGTGGTCCAAGCCGTCGAATCCTTGGCGACACTGGTTCAAGCGAGGAACGAGGCGCCCTGGTATCAGACCAGTATCGACAAAGCCGCCACATTCTCCGCCAAACTGGGAAGCCCGTATACGGAGTACACAATTGTCCCTCCTGAATACATTCCACCCTTGATGTTAGGCGCTCTCCTCTTTTTACTCCACGCGATCTTCTCACCTAGCCATCGGCTGGTTTGGTTTATCTCTAGCATCGCCGTGGGAGGGTTCACGCTCTATTCTATGCCTATCATCGCCTTTGGCTTACTTGGTGCTCTCGTTTGTAGCCCGTTTCTTCTTCTCGCGAAAGCCGTCTCTAGTCTCTTCAGCAAAGATTCCGGCAGCCGGAGCTATTGGAGTTCGTCCGACGACTCTTCAGATACTTGGTACTCTTCAAGTTCGTCTTCATCAAGTTCTTCCAGTTCGTCAAGTTCAAGCAGCGGTGGCGGATCCACAGGTTCTTGGTGAACGCGCCTACTCGTTGACCACAGCCTGATCGGACTCAGACTCCGAGGGCTCTTCCTCCCCTTCCGAGCCTTTCTCCGCGGCCAGTTGCCCTGAACTCTTTCCCCAGGTTCGCATGACGCGTCGCAGAGTCGGAAGGAAAATGAGGGAACCGATGAAGTTGACCGCCACCCCTACCGAAATGACGAAGCCGAGTGAACTGATGCCACGATGCATGGCGGCGGTCAAGCTGGCGAAACCGACGATATCGGTGACGCCGCTGAGAAGCAGAGCCGGGCCGGTGGAACAACTGAGGATGGTCTCGTCGTTGAGCTCTCGCATGCGGTGAAGCGCATGCACGCCATAAACGGCGCCCAGTCCAACGCTGATCGGGAGCCCGACAAAGTTGACCACGTTAAAGTGCATCCCCAGGTAGCCCATGGTTCCGAAAATGATGATGACGCCGACCGTGGTGGGAAGCAGAGACAAAATGACCGCGCGAACGCTCCTTAAGTAGATAGCCAGCACCACGAGGACCCCGGACAGAGTAAACCAGGGCGTGCGGTCCAATGTGCGGTGGAAGGCGCTCAGGATCTGCTCCTGTACCACCGGGTGACCCATGATCTTGGGATCAACACTCTTAATGTCTCTGAGAAACGGCTCTAGATTGTCGCGCTGCCAGATATCCCTGTTCGGCTGCACGGTCTGGCGATACCAACCATCGGGATTGACGTAGCGAAGTCTTAACTCAGACGGCAGGTCGTCGAGAGTCGGTGCGACAGCTTTCTGCTTCTTCAAGATGATGAGCGTCTGAGAGAGATCGTCGCGAACCTCGTTCTGGAAAATGGTCAAGGCGTCTTGAATCGGGCCCGGGTCCATCTTCTTCACGTCATTCTTGAGGGCTTCGATAGCCTTGGCCACATCGGGGTCCTGAGCCCCCTTAGGCATGGTCTCCTCGATCTCGCGAACTTTCTTCTCCACCGCCAAAAGGTCGTCGGCACTTTCCAGACTGACCTTCTCCGGTAGCTCAAGTTGCGCCACTCGTTTGGTGATCCGCTCGATCAGGGCTTGTTTGGCAGGACTATGCTCGGGGAGTAAAGTGAGGATACTGCCCACACGGGCGACGGTGGGAAGAGCCTGATAGGCCTTGAGCTTACGGCGGGCCTCCTCTTCCCCCTGGTCGTGAGCCTCTGCGGTAAGGACACTGGACTTGGTCTCCTGGATCATCTCGATCTCGGTACGCACGGTGGAGATCTCCTGAGCCTGGACCTCCAGCAGGTTGTACGAGAATCCCACCCGGGTGGCGTAGAAGCCAGCTGTGGCCACGATGCACAGTCCGAAGATCGTCACCTTTCCCGCGTTATCGAGTAGCTTCTTTTCAATAAAGGCCACCACCCGCGAACTCCCGGCGGTTCCGCGCGGCTTTCCAGGGAAGAGCGAAAGCAATGCTGGTAACACGGTGATGGTGGCAAGAAAACAGAGCATCGTTCCGCCCGCGGCAATAATTCCGAAGTCGTCGATACCTCGAAATTCTGCCATCGTCAACGCCAAAAACGCTGTGGAAGTTGCCAGCGCTCCCACAAAGATATCAACACCTGTCCCGGCCACAGTCGTCTCGATGGCTTTCTCGGCCGACAAGCCATGGCTCATCTCTTCGTCATAGCGAAAAATAAGATGGATGCCAAAGTCGATCCCGAGGCCCATCAGCATGGTGGCCAGGGTCACCGTGATAAAGTTCAGATGGCCCACCACGAGCGTGGTGAACCCCATGGTCCATCCCATTCCCACGCACAGTGCTATCGTGGCAAGCGTGGGCCGCGTGATCTCTCCGAAGCCCACGGCGAAAACCATCACCACCAGCACCAAGCTGATAGCGGTGGAACGAGCTCCGTCGCTCTCCGCCGTCAATCTTTCATCGTGCAGCATCACCGGAAGGCCGGTCAGGCGTATTCGCAGGCCTTTAGTGGTGGGCTGAAGCTCGCCCAGGATCTCGCGCAGACGATCGATCAAGGGGCTGGAGTTGGCGAAGGTGTTTCCCCAGTCGCCCGCTTTGGTTACCAGAACGTTGACCTTTCCGTCACCGATGGTTGGATAGATGTAGTGTTCTTCCATCATTAGGCTGGAGAGGTAGTTGGCCGTCTCTCCCTTCTGGTCTTCGGCTAGCGTCTGCCAGATCGGGATATAGGCGGCTCGACCCCGGGTACGAAGCGCCTGGTCGAGATCGTCGAGAAGCTTAAGAAAAATCTTTCGTCCAGTCCCCTGGGGAGCTCCACCAGCCGCTCCTTTGTAAACCGCATCCAGGCCGTTGGCCAGTTGGGTCAATGATTTCTCGTCAAGAAAGTAGAGAGCTTTGGTGGTGATAGGGCGGAGATCGAATCGGTAGAATATGTGCTTGAAGGTCTGCGGCTCTTTCTCCAACCGCTCCGCCAGGCGGTCGATGAACTTCTGGCGCTCCTCGAGTGTTCCCTGATCGACTAAGACCGCGATGTCCCCAGGTAGCGGAAAGAGGCTGCGGGCCTCCTGGCCGGCGACCACGATCGGTTCATCAGGATAGAAAAGATAGGTCCAGTCCATCCGAAGCTGGAGCCTAGCGGTGGTAACCCAAAGACAGGCCGCGCAGATAACGCCACACACCACCAGTATCCGAATAGGATTTCGGAAACTGGTCATGGAGATGGCGATCAAAGTTCGCCCTAGAAAACTGTCATGATCGTTGGTCACTAGCGGCCTCGGTGCGACGGGCGCTTTTCTTTGTCTTCGAACTTAACCCTACAAAACGGGAAGGATAGACCCCCGGTATAGGGCACCTGGTAACCATAGAGTCTCCTGACCGCCATGCCGGCGCGATACGCTTGGTGACAGACAAGACGTAAAGGAGACAGTTTTATGTTACGAATCGCCATTATCGCGTTAATCGTCGCCCTCTTCGCGGGAGCGTTGGGAATGGGTGGGGTTTCAAACTTCGCGATGGGAGTTTCCCAGTTTTTCTTCTCGGTTTGGGGCTTGCTTCTGCTCTTGGCCCTGATCGTTGCTTTTGTAGCCGTCAGGACGTTCAGCCGTCACGCCTGATAGCGGGACGACCGGAGCAGATCGTAGCGGTATTTGATCACGGAGACGTAGTTCTGAGTTTCGTGGTAGGGAGGAATTCCACCGTACTGCTGAACCGCTCCCGGACCGGCGTTGTAAGAGGCTAGGGCTAAAGCCACAGGGTCCTTGGTGTGCGCCCACATCTCGAGGTTCTGGGCCAGATAGCGTACGCAACCGTCGAGATTCTGTTCCTCGTCGCTCGGGTCGACGCCAAGATCCTTTGCGGTTTCCGGCATAAGTTGGCCCAGGCCCAGAGCGCCCACTGGAGAGACAGCGTTTTGGTAAAAAGCCGATTCCTGAGAGACTAGAGCCGTGACAAGATAAGGATCCACTCCGTACATGTTGGCGGTACCTTCGATCAGTCTGGCCAGTTGCTCCACTTCATCAGTGGGCAGAACCTGATTGAACTCGCGAATAGTCTGAGCCAGGATCGGATCAAAAGGAGCGACCTCGGTCTCGATGGGGCTGTCAGCTGGACCGGAATTCTGAGCCGCTCGAGCTAATTGCCAGCGCCCCTGGTCCATCGCTCCATTGAGACCACCCACGTACCCGGCTAAATTCCAGCCTGATAGCGGACGCTGGGAGAGACGGTCGTAACGGAGTGATTCGATGTCTCTATGCTGCTTTAAAGCCAGCAGAGTCATACAGTAAACCATTATGGTCACAACAATGGCGGCGAATTTCATGCTCATTGGGCTACTCCTAAAAACGAGTTTAGCGACCTGGAGCTCTCAAGTATATACGCACCCCATACTGTTGAGTAGGTAATTCACTTAATTCTTTCTCAAAGAAGAAAGTTTCGGAAATAGAGAATTATTTCCGCTGTGATATTCTTATAACGTTCATCTTTTACTTTGGAGCCATGCTCATCAACAACTTCGCGACCTCAAGGCCCGCCCTATCTCAGCGTCAAGCGGAGAAACTCTACAAAGGCGCTCAAGCCACCCTGGCTGGAGTGGCGGGGGCGGCCGCCGGGCTCGCCTGGGAAGGGGCGGCGGGAGTTCTCGCTCACGAGGGCGGTCACGCGCTCACGGCTCTGGCGCTTTATGAAAATGCCGACCCGGAAATTGTCGTGGCACCCTATAAGAGCGGGGTTACGAGTTGGAGTTCCGCGCGGCTGAGCAAGGTTGGAACCTGGTTAGGTCCCGATAAGGCCAAAGCCTTGGTGTCCGCCAGCGGAACCATCGTGGAGGCCGGCCTTTCCATGGGAGCTTTCGGCCTGGGCTTTCACCTACGAAAAGAGAATCCGTGGCTAGGCTACGGTCTGATGAGCATGGCGGCCGTTCCTATTCTCGGCGGAGTCGCTTACGCGAGCTCAGCCATCGGCAAGGACCTGGTCTCGCTCGCCGCGTCGGGACACGACTTCGCCTCTCTCGCAATCAAGGGCGGAATATCCCCCCTCGCGTCGGCCGTCATCCTGGCCAGCCTGCTACCCCTCGAATACGCCGTCTTGCGGACCCTGGAAGCCCGAAATGAGCCTAAGGCGCCCGACACTCTAGCCAAGTCCCACTAAAAAAGCCCCGGGTGACTCCAGGAGTCACCCGAGGCTCTCTAGGGAACCGCTAGAAGCCTGGAAAGGCTCTAGTGGTGGTGATGATGGTCGTGGTCGTCCTTAGATTCCTTGGGCTTATCCACGATGAGGGTCTCGGTGGTCAGAACCATCGAGGCGATGGAGGTCGCGTTCTGGAGAGCCGCGCGAGTCACCTTAGCGGGATCCACGATACCGGCTTCCATCATGTCCACGTACTCGCCGGTGACGGCGTTGTAGCCATGACCTTGCTTGAGCTCGCGAACGCGCTCAACGATCACGGAGCCTTCCTCACCAGCGTTGTTGGCAATGACGCGCAACGGCTGGGTGATGGCCTGGCGGATGATCTGAACGCCCAGAGCTTCGTCGCCCTTGAGTTTGAGCTCATCGAGCACCTTGGCGATGTGGACCAGGGTGGAACCGCCGCCGGGAACGATGCCTTCCTCAACCGCGGCGCGGGTGGCGGAGAGAGCGTCTTCCAAGCGGTGCTTCTTCTCCTTGAGCTCCGTCTCGGTGGCGGCACCGGCACGGATCACAGCCACACCGCCGGCAAGCTTGGCCAGGCGCTCTTGCAGCTTCTCGCGATCATAGTCGGAGTCGGTGTTCTCGATGGCCTGCTTGATCTGCTCGATGCGACCCTTGATGTCGGCCTCGGAACCCTTACCTTCCACGATGGTGGTGTTGTCCTTGGAGATGTGAATGCGAGCGGCCGAGCCGAGAACTTCGGGGCCGACCTTGTCCAACTTGTGTCCGAGCTCTTCAGAGACGACCTGTCCGCCGGTGAGAACGGCGATGTCCTTGAGCATCTCCTTGCGACGGTCACCAAAGCCGGGAGCCTTCACAGCGGCGATCTTCAAGGTTCCGCGAAGCTTATTGACCACCAGAGTGGCCAACGCCTCGCCTTCGAGGTCCTCGGCGATGATGATCAGAGGCTTCTGCATCTGAACGGTCTTCTCGAGAAGGGGCAAGATGTCGGTGATAGCCGAAATCTTCTTCTCGGTGATGAGGATCAGGGGCTCGTCGAAGGAAGCTTCCATCTTCTCGGAGTCGGTCACGAAGTAAGGGGAGATATAGCCCTTGTCGAACTGCATCCCTTCGACGTGCTCGAGCTCGGTGTAGAGGGTCTTGGACTCCTCGACGGTGATGACACCGTCCTTACCGACCTGCTCCATGGCATCGGCCAGCATGTTGCCGATCTCATGGTCGTTGTTAGCCGCGATGGCTCCGACCTGAGCGGTTTTCTCCTTGGTCTCGACGGGGATCGCGATCTTGGCGATCTCCTCGACCAAGCGAGCCACGGCTTTATCCATGCCCTTCTTGAGGAACATCGGATTGGCGCCGGCGGTCACGTGCTTGAGGCCTTCGGTCAGCATAGCCTGAGCCAAAACGGTGGCGGTGGTGGTTCCATCGCCCGAGACGTCGTTGGTCTTTGAAGCGACTTCACGAACCAGGGAGGCACCGAGGTTTTCGAAGGGGTCCTCGACCTCGATCTCTTTAGCCACGGTCACACCGTCCTTGGTCACGGTGGGAGAGCCGAACTTCTTATCCAGCAAGACGTTGCGGCCGCGCGGCCCGAGGGTCACCTTGACGGCGTTGGCGAGTTTGTTAGCGCCAGCTTCGAGTTTCTTGCGGGCGTCTTCATTGAAAAGGATCTGTTTAGCGGACATTTTTGAGCTTCTTCTTCCTTCTTAGCCGATGATAGCGAGGATTTCGCTTTCCTTGACGATGAGATACTCGGTACCGTCGATCTTGACTTCGGTGCCGGAGTACTTGCCGTAGAGCACCTTGTCGCCGGCCTTGACGGTCATGGCGATGGTCTCACCGGTGTCGGAGATTTTGCCCTTACCGACGGCCACGACTTCACCCTGTTGGGGCTTCTCCTTGGCGGTGTCGGGCAGGATGATTCCACCCTTGGTCATCTCCTCTTGGGCCAAAGCGGCGATGATGACTCGATCGCCGAGAGGGCGAACACTGAGTTTGGTAGCTGTAGCCATACTGTTCCTCCTAATTGTTCAACGTTGAGGTCAAACTTTAACTGATGCCCAACTCTAGTAAGCTTTCATTAGAAGCGAACCTGCGCTCTGTTAGAGAACGGTTAGCACCGGCAAGCCCACGAGACAGGTGAACATCGTCCCATGTATACCGTTAACTCCAGCGGCTCAAACAACCAGCAGTTCGGCGACTCATTTCACGATCAAATCCTTCAAAATTGTTACAGCCACCTTAAATTTTTCTGAAATTAACATCGTCGTAACAAGCCGGCGATAAAGTCCAGTTAGGGCCAACTCACAAAGGAGCATCAACGATGAGCGAAATCCATTTTCAAAGTGCGACTCTGGCTGGTGCTAGCCTCTATCAAAATCAAAGACTTTCATCCTTCTCACCGACCTCGTCCTCGTCCGCGGCTCTCCTAGCCCCCTTGGATAATGGAGAGCAATGCCTCGCCACCGGCTCTCCCGAGCAACTCTTTAACCACAACGCTCACTACACTTCGGACCCCGCCGGCAGCGCCTCGCTCGTCCAGATGCAGTCCGACACGGCCGCCTCGATCACCGGTGAGGGCGGTCAGCTGGGCTGGTCCGAATCTCTTCGCTGGGGCGAACGCACCTCACGCGGAATAGCCTCGGCCGGAGAGCTGGTCCCTTCTCTGAGTCGGGCCGGGAACCGCGCGGGTATCATCGGAAATGCCATGGCCATTCCGAACGGCATCGCGGATGCCCAAAAAGCTTGGGAAGAAGGCAACACCGCCGGAGTGGTTCGCCACGGAGCCAGCACACTTTCGTCGGTAGGCCAGATCTATCGTGATGGCGGCGCGGCTGCCATCGACAGGGCCCTCAGCTCCGAGGCTTACGCTCGTTTCCGGTCGAATCGGGCCGCCGGTACCGCCTTCCGCCAATCGGTGCCCGGAGCCTCCGGTAAGGTTGTCAGCGCCGCTAGTCGCCAGGCCACGGCTGAAGCGCTCAAGGGTAAGCTGATCAAACCGGCTTCGGCGGCGGTCACCGACGCGGCCAAAGCCGCGGCCAAATCTACTTCTGGATCCATAGCTAGAGGGGCCGGTACTGTCAGTCGCAACGCCGCCCGGGTCGCCCTGAGAGAAGGGGGAGAAGCAGCCGCGAAAGCAGCCACCAGAGCGGTCGCGACCAGCGCGTTGAAAACGGGAGCCAAGGCCGCCGGGCGCTTCGTGCCGGGAGTGAATGTCGGTATAGCCGCTCTGGACACAGCCGCCGCGGCGGCCACTCTCGCCGACAAAGACGCCAGTATCGGCAAGAAGGTGACTAGCGTCATCACAGCGGCCGGCTCGATTGTCTCGGCGACAAATATACCTATCGTCAGCCAGGTCGGCGCGGCCGTGTCCACCATCTCGTCTTTCATCGGATCTTTCTTCTAGACTCATAGTAGGTTCTGTGTTCGAACAAAAATCTCGTAATGGAAATGTCCTCTTCTCGGGCGACAGCCCGAGGGGAGCCCTACCCCGGGTAGTCGCCCCGTCGCTGGAAGGCTTGACGGCCGAAGTGGTAATTTCTCCTCCTCCGACCGCTGAGAATCTTATCCTGCGTCTGCATGAGAAACTCCGCGCCTCGGCGCCTCGGCGAGAGCGTCGAAAGGGGGAAAAGCCAGAACTCGGAGACGAGGTCGAATGCGACCTCGTCGTGACTAAGGATGGCCGGATTGTCCCTGACAGCCTCCGTCGCTCCGTCAAGCTTCAGATGCGACCCTATCCCCATCTGCCCGGCCTCGTGGAGGGAATTCTGACGATGTCCGTGGGCTCGTCGGAGACGCTCGACATTTATCTGCCTTCAAACTATCCGATCACAGCTCTAGCCGGGTCCTCTGTCAAAATTTATATCAAGCTCCATCGCGCCTACGATATTGAAGTACGGGATCCCGAAGATTCGGAAGTCCTGTCGGCAGCTGGACTAGGTACGGACCTGGAGGAAGCCATGGCCTCGGTCGCGGCCGAAATCGATGCTGAACAGGGGGAAATTCTGTTGGTCGAGGCTACTGACGCTGTCCTCGACGCCATGGCGGACCGGGTTCGAGCCAGGATTGCCGAAGAGCTCATCGATGCCGAACTCGAGCAGCGATGGAAAGAAAACATAGAGCCTCTGTTCGACTCCGAATCTTTCTCAGAGTCTTTCTTGACCACCGCACGCGAGGATTTCCTCAAAGATGAGGGCCTGCGCGAGGAGACTTTTCGGCGCATCAAAATTGGCCTGGTCCTGGGCGCGCTCATTGAAAAAGAGAAGCTCGCGCCGAGCCCTGAGGTGATGGAGAATCTCTTAGAATCCGCCGCCCGCGATGCCGGAATCACACCAGAACAAGCCCGAAAGGCTCTGCGCGACGACCCGGAAAGTGCTCGAAAGGCCGCGGAGACAGCATTGTATTTGACCGCGGTTGAGTTCGTCATGGCGCGGGCCAAGGTCAATGTTCTCGAGCCACCTCCAAGTGAGTCCTAGGCAGGTCTAACGGGGGCCCGCTTGAGCCTGAACCTGGGCATTCAACATTTGAACCGCGATCAGCAGGCGGTTTCCCTGCTCGGCCTGGGTGAGAGCTTCTCTGCAGGCAAGTTCCTCATCGACGCTTTCCTCTTGACTGAGAATCTCGATGGCCATCAGCCAGTGCTCCATGCCAGCTTTGAGCAGCTTGTGTCCCACGTACGACTCGGTGCTGAGCTCGGAGTTCAAAATTGTCGATTCGCGATAGGGTTTGTAGCTTTGCTCTAGCCTATCCGTCATTTCATCGAGGGCGTCGAGAAGCGAGGTCTCCTCGCCACCATCCAAGTAAGCCTCGACGCTTTTCTCCAAGTCGAGAAAGCTCGAGGTTCGCCATTGGTCGTCGCCCAAGTTGTCGGCGAGCTCACGCGTCTGTCGTTCCAGAACCTCCACCGCGGACTCTCCAGGGGGCCGCAGACTCGAAAACCGGGTGTAAAAGGAGCGCAACATATCGCCTGGAACCGCCCCGCGCTCCAGCTCCTCCAGGACTTCCTCCAAAACCTCCAACATCTCCTCACCCTGTTCGAGCTTCTCGAACTTCTCATCGCTCATGGCGTCTAAAGACTGTACCGCTGAGCGAATTAGAGTTTGGACCTGCGCATGATCGACAAGGTCGATATCCGTGTTGCCTAACCACTGGATAAGTTGAAGATAGTCCATGCTCGGGCACTTCTAGCCTTCCAAGAAGGAGCCTCCGCCCGCGATAGATCACCTAGAAGTGAAGGCTCGCGCTCACTTATACCCACATCCATAATATTTTGCCTAAAGATTGGTGGGGAGGCGTCGAAAGCGCAAGGATCGTCCGATGGCGCACCTCGGTCCTGCTTGCAAGTCGAGACGTTACGCAGTCGGGATATCGAGATATATGTAACCGAGGTGGGACGCGGCGATTTCGGAGGGTGTCCGGACTTCGTAAAGCCTACGGCTTGAGGAACGCCTTCGGCTTTCGCCGCCAAGATTATGCAAAATATTATGGATGTGGGTATGAAATAGGTGAACCGTCCTTCGAGACTGACAGATTGGGGTGAAATCTGAGACGTTGGAGGTGAATCGACTCTCTGTTAGAGAACAGCTCGCGCCGTTCCAAGGGCTCTGAGCCCTTCTATATCCGCCTCTTCTCGGGAGCCGAAATAACTTGAAAGCCTTCCAAACCGTCGCTCTACTGTTCGCCTCGAACGTGTTCATGACGTACGCCTGGTATGGTCACCTCAAAGACCACAAAACGAGCGGGTTAGCCTACGTCGTTTTCTTAAGTTGGGGGATCGCTTTTTTCGAGTACTGCCTGCAGGTTCCGGCCAACCGTATCGGCTCGGTCGTGTTCACCCTGCCTCAACTCAAGGTGATGCAAGAGGTCTTAGCGCTGGTGGTCTTCGCCCTCTTCTACGCTCTTTACTGGAAAGAGAAGCTCAGCTGGAACTTCGCCGCCGCGGGAGGCTGCCTGATCGCCGCCGTGTTTTTTATGTTCCGCGACTTCAAGGGCTAGTCCCACTTGACGTCGCGAGCATTGATGGCGAGACGGTCAAGATTGGAGAGAATGTCTCGCACGATCTTCTTCTTGTCCGCCGCGGAGGTGACCATGATCGGCACTATGGCGGTCGTCATCATCAGAAGAAAGAAAGGTGTGGCCAAAACTGCAGCGGGAACAAACGGAAGTGTCATGGTTCCAAAGTATCCCAGGTGCGAATCGAACGGCTGAACCCAGCGTTGAGCCAGAGCCTTCTTCGTCGCGATAGCCGAGCGAGCGACCTTGGCCAAGCCGCGAGCGCGCCGACGGACCATCAAGTTCCGATTCTCCGCGCTCTCTCTGAGGGACAACCCTGAGATGTCCGTGCTCAAACCCTCAGCGGGCAGATAAAGATCGACGACGATAGCGGTCCCCTCGATAGCCAAGCGAGTTTGATGCGCCACAACGCCATGATGGACCCAATGACAGTAGGAGGGGGCCTTGATCGTCCTCCACTGGAACTTACGACCAATCGTGAAAGCATCGTCGATCTCGAAGAGGTAACAGAGCTCGAGAAAAGCCGTGGCTCGTTTCTGGTCGGGGTCTCCATCGACAAAAAACACTCGCCCGTCCATCAATCGGTCGGTCGGTCTCCAGCTTTCCCTTTGAAAGCCGCCGGGCAGACTGAAAACATCCTCCTCGGACTCCACCGTGGGCGCCGTGAAACCGAAGCAGAGATGGGAAATCTCGGACCCCCGAGGGAGTTGACGAGAGCGCTTGCCATGATCGAGACGCCGTCCATCAAAGGTGATCGGAATAGGACAAACGTGGGCTCTTCGCACCAGCTGAAGATACTCATCACGAGCGACTCCAACACTACCAAAGAGGTTAGAAAGACGTCCGCGTGTTTGGTCGGGGCGAAAACCTACCTCGAGATGAACATCAGGGGCTGACATTTCCCGAGATTCGTAGTCAAACTTTTCTCCATCCCAACTCAAGAGCTCTCCTCCTGCTGAGATGGTCCAAGGGCGACTCTCCGCCATTCCCACAGTGCGAAGCGCTACCACCAGATGCTCCAGATAAGCCTCCTCTGGCGGGTCCGCCATGCCCAGAGAGTCACGAAGCTTGGAGAGTGAAAAATCCGAGCGCGGCTCTTTCAAAAGAAACCTTGTCCGCTGTCTCTCCTGACGGACGGTCAAACTCTGACTCCCCCCGGCCACCGCGGACTGCACCACTTTGAGTATCCAAAGAGACGGCTCGGCCAGTTGAAATTCGGCCAGCTTACGTGCGGCAAGGTGAGGAGCGAGAGTGAACTCGCCTCTCGAGTCGAACTCGCCCGAGCGGCTCACCTCTTCGAGCATGGGCGCTACCTCATCCGGCTCCATGCCGAGCCAAATTCGAGGATGCCAGACCCGGCCCTACCTCTTCAGGATTTTTTCAGAGCGTTCATCGGTTAACATTCTGCTCAACTTCTCACCTCTCCGGGCCGCTATCGTGGGCAATAGACTACAGATATCCAGGAGAGCTTATTCCATGTTGATCCGTCCAAGCGTCACGAACTACACCTCGATGGTCAAAGGTGCCACGCCCACGGCTCCGGCCCAATCCCAGGCAGAGGTCGCCGGACTGTCCAGCGTGCCTTCCGATGCCGCGGAGATTAACTTCAACGCCACCGCCACCGCCACTGAGCAGCAAGACAATATCGGTGAACACAAGCCCGGAGAGCTCATCCTTCGTACCCGTGGCGGGTTCTCGCTGGCCGGAACCGAGGGCTCGGTGGTTGCCGACTTCGGCGCCAAGGTACTCGGAACGTTCGACACGCCCAACGGCATCCATAAATCCGTGGCCGGTGAGTTCCTGCACATTCAACTGCCTCAGGGAGTTTCGGTGGAGCAAGCGATGGCCGCCATGGCCAAAGACGACCGCGTCGAGTTCGCCGTGCCGAACCACACCTACAAGCTTGACGACGTCAAGAAAGGCTCACTGCCCAACGACGCCGACTTCGGCAAACTTTGGGGTCTGCACAACGAAGGCCAAACCGGTGGTAAAGTCGACGCCGACATCGACGCTCCCGAGGCCTGGCAGATCCACACCGGCCGCACTCAAGCCCAGGGCGCTCACATCACCGCCGTGATCGACACCGGTATCGACTACAACCACCCGGACCTGAAGGCCAATATGTGGGTCAATCCGGGCGAGATCCCCGGAAACGGAATCGATGACGACGGAAACGGCGTGATCGACGACGTGCACGGCTACAACGCTTTCGACGACAACGGCGACCCGATGGACGGGCAGGGCCACGGCACCCACTGCGCCGGAACCATCGCCGGCGTGGGCAATGACGGAGTCGGGGTGGTAGGCGTCAACCAGCACGCCAATCTGATGGCCGTCAAGATCTTTAACGACGAGGGCAGCACCGACGCCGCCGCCATTATCCGCGGAATCCAATACGCCACCAAGATGGGAGCTCGTATCACCTCGAACTCCTGGGGCGGCCCGGTTCCCAACGCCGGTATCAGACAAGCCTTCGAAGAGTCTCCGGCTCTCCACTTGGTGGCCGCGGGCAACAGCGGTGTGAACAACGACTGGTTCCCGTCCTTTCCCGCCAACTACAACCTGGACAACATCATCTCGGTGGCCGCCACCGACCACAACGACGGCCTCGCCAGCTTCTCGCAGTACGGCGCGCGCACTGTGGATCTCGGCGCCCCCGGAGTGGACATCCTCTCCACCGTGCCCGGCGGCAAGTACGATGTCTATTCCGGCACCTCGATGGCCACCCCGCACGTGTCCGGCGCCGCCACCCTGATCGCCTCTCACTACCCCAACATCAGTAATGAGGAGCTGCGTGCCCGCCTGTTGGACGGTTCCGACAAAGTCGAATCGCTGGCCGGCAAAACCGTCACCGGCGGTCGCCTGAACGTGCACAACTCCCTGATCATGTCGGAGGAAGGCCAGGCCTAAGAGTTCGCTGGTAGCGCCTTTTCGCGATAGAGAAGACGCTACCAGCTTCCAGTGCTCCCCATCGAGGCCCAGGGCTCCTGAGCCGGCAACGGGTCGCCAGCCTGTAGTAACTCGATGGAGATACCGTCGGGCGACTTAATGAAAGCCATGTGGCCATCCCGTGGAGGGCGATTGATGGTCACTCCGGCGTCCTGAAGCTTTTTGCAGGTTTCGTAAATGTTGTCGACCTGATAAGCCAGGTGGCCGAAGTTGCGCCCTCCCTTGTATTCCTCGGAGTCCCAGTTGTAGGTCAACTCCAAAAGCGGGGCCATCTCTTCTCTAGCACGGGCCTCGTCGTCGTTAGTGGCGAGAAAAATCAAAGTGAACCGTCCCGTCTCGCTCTCTTTACGGCGCACCTCTTTCATACCGAGAAGGTCGCGGTAAAAACTTAGGGATTGATCGATGTCGGAAATCCGAACCATGGTGTGGAGGTATCTCATAACGCCGGCCTTTCGACGTCGACTCTCGAGCGTCCCCCGGTCCCAGGGAAGGGAGATAGGCTCAAATGTGCCAAACTTCGCCGGTGGAATCATCCAAGCCAGAGAGCGCGACCGCGATAAGTGAAGCGCCCGCGCTTTCCTCGCCCGTCAGAATCCTGCTGAGTCTGTGGGGGATCCTGGCTCTTGTGACTATCTGCACTTTCTGGCAACGCCCTTACCCGATGGTGTTGATCAGTCCGTTTCGGTTTCAGTTGACGGGAGCACTGTTGGTCTTCGGACTACCCCTGAGCGTTCTGGTGCGCCGTCCGAAACGCTGGGTCTTCACGGCCTTACCGCTGGCCATCGGAATGACCTTTCTTCCCTATCTTCGCACCGATGGTACAGTCGCCCCTACTCAAGAATCTTTAACGATGGCTTTGGCCAACGTCTACTCGGGGAACTCCGATCTCACCCGGCTCAAAAACTGGGTTGAAAAAGAACAGCCCGACGTGCTAGGCCTGCTCGAGGTCACCGAGGCCCATCGCTCGCAGATCGAGTCCTTGCCATACGCTTATAAACTGATTCATCCGAGGGCCAGCAATTTTGGGCTAGCGCTACTGAGCCGGACACCCCCAAACAAAATCGTGGTCCTGGAGGAAGACACCCCTTTTCCGTCCATTCTGGCCACCTGGCCAGATTACCGAGTTCTGCTGACCCATCCCATCCCACCCATCTCGCCGCGGGCCAGAACCGTGGGGGACGCACAAGTCAAGCGCCTGGCCGCCACACTGGCCCACGAATCGCCATCTCTGGTGGTCATCGGGGATCTTAACGCGACGGGATGGGATGCGCGCATGGAGCCTTTCCTCGACTCCGGCCTCAAAGAAGGACGACTCGGGCATGGGCTACTCCCAACCTGGCCGGTCGGCAGGCCTTACATGGCCATCCCTCTCGATCACATCTTGCTTCCACCAGGATGGGAGTCCAAGTCCTGCCGGACAGGGCCCGATATCGGCTCGGATCACTATCCGCTCCTGCTCAAAGCCGGACGCTCCAAGTAGGGGAACTTTGGACCCGAACGAAAGTTTTAAACCTCGATGACCAGACTCACGGTTTGTTTGCTCTTGCTCCTTAGCGTGGGACAGATCCGGGCTCAATCGGCGAGCTACCATCTGGAACTTCTTCAGATTCAAGGTCGAGCTTTCTTGGCGACTTTCGGGCCGGCGACTCAGACCCCGGCCGAGCCCGGGACGACACTGGACACTCTGCTTCATCAAACGACTGAAAATAGCATCTGGGCCCACCAGATGGTGGTGGACGACGTTCAAAAAGTGATGGATGCCGGTCGGGAGTGGTCGACGAAACTGGAAAACGCGACAGCCGAGGAGCTTCAGTCGGCGCGAACAAGTATAGAATCGTTAGCCCGGCGGCTGAAAGTCAGTACCGCCGCGGTCAACCTTACCCCAGAGAGCCGCACCTCGCTAGACTTTCTCTTTCTAGAGCTTGAAGAGTCCGCCGATGTCATGGAACTTCAGCGAGCTCGACTTTTAGCTCAAGAAGCCTCGAGACGACGTAGCCGAGTCCAAATCGGTTTCGGACTCGGCTACGGATACGACGTCGGCGGGTGGGGCTACCCATGGGGCGTCGGACGATACTATCCTTACGGCTTTGGACCAGGACCCTACTATCCGGGATTCCCTTATCACCCAGCGGGTTTTCCCTGGTAGATCTTAATTTAGCCCCAGAAGTTCAACTTCGAAGACCAACGTCGCATCAGGAGGGATAACCGCGCCGGCGCCTCTGGCTCCATACCCCATGTGAGGCGGGATGGTCAGACGTCGCTTCTCACCTATCTTCATGCCGGCCACACCCTCGTCCCAGCCTCGAATGACGCGTCCGGCACCCAACGGAAACTCGAAAGGACGTCCGCGGTCCAGCGAGGAGTCGAACTTCGTTCCATCCGTCAGCCACCCGGTGTAGTGCACCGAGACATTCTGTCCGGCACTCGCTTCCGCGCCATCTCCGTTCTGGAGAATCTCCACTTTCATCTCTTCCATCCGTCACACCTCACAATTTTGTGGGCAAGCGTTCTCGCCAGGCTCTGAAATCCCCCACAAAAAGATGATTTTGTTAACAATTTGTGAATCTTCCTCATGACCCTAGACGGATCTTTCCAGCTAGGTACAATCACCTCACAAGATTGAAACGACCGTGGAGGATTCAAACGATGGGCTTTTTTAACACTCTTGGCAGAATTGGCGGAGCGATTGTTGGTGGAGTCGGCGGCTTTCTCGTAGGAGGCCCCATCGGCGCCATCGCGGGCGGCTACCTCGGTAGCAAGGTCGGCGGAGCTGTTGGAGACTTCACCGGTAAGGCCTGCGAGTGTACCGGCCGCGCCCTCGGCTCCTCCACCGGTAAGGGCGCCATGATCGGCGGACTCGTCGGACTAGCTTTCGGCCCTCTCGGAGCTCTAGCCGGCGCGGCTGTCGGTGGACTCATCGGTAACCGCATCGGTGAGAAGCAATGTCACCGCCACCACGGTCAGCAATGCTGCGGTCACAACATGGGCCACTACGGTCCTAACAACGGCTGCTGCGCTCCCGGCTACGGCTATCAGCCTCCTTACGGCGGCGG
>JBBCJA010000016.1:0-122275 GCA_037189585.1 Selenomonadaceae bacterium
GTTTGACAGTTCATGGATATACGGTTTCCAGGAAACCGCCATTTTCCTGGCTTTCGCATCGTGAAAACGGACGTTTCACAACAGTTTCATAGATACACGAACAAGAAGGATTCTCAAGTAATCGGACGAATGGCTGTGCCAGGGCTAGATGCATGTATCTTCGGCAGACCAAACGCAGCAACAAAGACGGTAGCGACGCCATGTACTTTCAGATCGCCGAGAACGCTTGGAGCAAGGCGAACAAGCGGTCCGAGGTCAAGGTGATCCACAACTTCGGGCGAGTGGACGCCGACAGCGAGGAGCGCCTGCGCAAGCTCGCGGAGTCGATCCTCAAGCGTCTCAACGGCGGAGCTACCGGGGAAGAGGCCGACATCAGCGGCGACGACTGTAAGATTCAGAGTGCTCATAGCTACGGCGGGATCTATGCCCTGCAGCAGCTCTGGGAGAAGATGGGACTCAAGGATTCCATCCTCGACCGCCTCAAGAGGACGAAGCATAGTGCACCATTGGAGCGGGCCCTGTTCCTTATGGTGGCCAACAGGTGTCTCGCGCCGTCCTCGAAGCTCTATTGCTTTGAGCAGTGGATGGCTGAAGAGATCTACTTCCCCGAGGCAGAGGAGCTGCAGCTCCATCATTTCTATCGTGCCTTGGACTTCCTCGAAGAGTGCAAGCCCGACCTGGAGAAGGCAGTGTTCTTCAAGATCGCCGACCTCTTCAACACCGACGTCGAGCTTATTTTCTACGACACAACCTCCGTCCACTTTGAGGTCGATGAAGAGGACGAAGAAGGCGACGACCAGCTGCGCGTTCGCGGCTACTCCAAGAACGGACGCTCCGATGCGCCACAGGTCGTCGTAGGACTCGCCATGACCCGCGACGGGCTGCCAGTTCGAAGCTGGGTGTTTCCGGGCAACACCGTGGACTCGAGCACCGTCAAGCAGGTCAAGGCTGACCTGCGGGGTTGGAACCTCACCCGATGTGTTTTCGTCGGGGATGCCGGCTTGGTCTCGGAGGAGAATCTTCGAGAGCTTAGCCTGGGTGGTGGGCGTTACATCGTTGGCAATCCGCTTCGCCGAGAGTTGGAGATTCGCGAGGAGGTTCTCACCCGCAAAGGCCGCTATGCGGAAGTCCAGACCGCCACCGGCCGAGACAACCTGAAGGTCAAAGAAGTTATCGTGGGCGACGGAGAGCGTGCGCGACGTTACATACTCTGCTTCAACCCGCAGGAAGCCGCGCGGCAAGCCCAACGGAGGACACAGTTGCTCGAGCATCTCGAAAGCGAGCTGAAGGCCCTCGAGAAGCGCACCGACGACCATCCCAAGAAGGCCTGCGAGCTACTGGCCAGTCGACGCTACGGCAAGTACCTCCGCAAGCTCAAGGATGGCCGGCTCAAGCTTTGCCAGGCCTCAATCAAAGAGGCCTCACGAACGGATGGCAAGTGGGTGCTGCGCACCAACGACGACACCCTATCTGCCGAGGATGTCGCCCAGGCCTACAAGCACCTGTTGGACACTGAGTGCGCCTGGCGGCAGATGAAGAGCGTTTTGAAAGTGCGTCCCGTTTATCACTGGAACGCCGACCGAATCCGTGCTCACGTGACGGTGTGCGTGCTTGCCCTGCTGTTGATCCGGATTGCCGAGAACGAATGTGGCGACACCTGGCGAACGATCCGTGACAGTCTCCAGCTCCAAAAAGCTGTAGTATTTTCTGGGCCTTCCGGAAGCTTCACGCGGACCACGGAGATCCGGCCCGAGACCGGCGAAGCGTTGAAAAGACTGGGCTTGGACCCTCCCAAACAATTGCTCAACGTTGGTTAGAAACCCCTCTCCGACCTAGATATTTTCGAGATCTCGGCCGATGTGCTTTTCATGGCTTAACCACGCCTTTGGCCGGCCATTTTCTATCTAGCAACTGTCAAATGGGGGTCTCAGTAAGGATCCGGCGATGAGAGAATTCTCAGTCACGGTCTGGTGGAGCTAGGGGAACTTTGGCGGGGAGAAACTGTCCTATAGAGAGAACGGGTTTGGGACAGCGGAGGCATATATGAGATTTCTCACGATAATTTTAGGTTTGTTTTGCCTGGCTCTTTCCCCCGCCTGGGCTAAGGACGACCGGTGCGCTTGCGAGCAAGCATGTACCTGCTCCAAAGAAAAGATCGGAGCTTCCATGGAGGGGCGGATCGCTCCGGCGGGCCCTTCCATCTACATGGAGGGCTCTCATGAGCTTCTCGATCGTTCCGGGAAGGTCTTCGCTCGACTCTCCGGCCTTCAAGCCGACTTTGACCTTTCCGCTCACGAGGGCCAATGGGTCAAAGTTCTGGGCGATTGGCGTCCGACGGTGGAAGCCGGGGGCAAGATTTTCGAGGTTCGAGGCGTAACCGCGCCGGAGTCTCCACCCGG
This sequence comes from Selenomonadaceae bacterium, assembly GCA_037189585.1. Lineage (GTDB taxonomy): Bacteria > Vulcanimicrobiota > Xenobia > Xenobiales > JADMJV01 > JAEXNA01. The sequence goes on from JBBCJA010000016.1 coordinate 2,400, forward strand.
TCTCATCGAACCCTAAGGGAACAGGACAGGAGCGGCTATCTTCCGCTCCGTAATCGGCTTGAAATTGTTTTCTAGGGAGTGACGATGAGCCAAATAAAGGTCCCCTATTCGCGCCCCGTCGAGGATCTCGCCGGCGAGTTGAAAGTCGAGATCAGCTCAGGCCTTAGCCCCGCGGAGGCAGAGAAGCGAACCGAGCAGTACGGCCTGAACCGCCTGGAGGTCGAAAGCTCCATCTCCGCCTTTCAGATCTTCCTCCGCCAGTTCAAGGACTTGATGGTCTTGATCTTACTGGCCGCCGTGGGGATCGCTTTCGGCACCTGGTATGTCGAGGGAGCGCACGGGTTCCCCGCTGACGCCACCATCATCCTGGCCATTGTGGTGGCCAACGCCGTGCTCGGATTCTTGCAGGAGTACGGAGCCGAGCGGGCCATCGAGGAGCTTCAGAAGTCCGCCACTACCAAGGCGCGCGTGCGCCGTGATGGGAAAGTGATCGGTGTGGATCAGGATCATCTGGTTCCCGGCGACGTTATCTTGTTGAGCGAGGGAGATAAGATCCCCGCCGACGCGATTTTGGCTCAGGCCAGCCATCTGCGGGTCAACGAGAGTCTTCTGACCGGAGAGTCGGTTCCGGTGGACAAGGCCGTGGGACCGGTGGCCGATGACGCCACCATCGACGCCCGTACCTGCGCCGTGTACGCCGGAAGCACGGTGGCCGCGGGCGAGGCGACGGCTTTGGTTGTCGCTACCGGGCAAAGCACCGAGCTGGGCTCCATCGCGAGTTCTTTAGGCTCGACCACGTCAGAGTCGACCCCCCTGGAGAAAAAGCTCGACACTCTGGGCAAGCAGATCGCCTGGGGAATTCTGGTCCTCTCCATCGTCATCGCCGCGACTGTGTTATTGGTCGAGGCGAAGATGGATCTCGAGACACTGACCCGCGTGGCCATGTTCAGCGTGGCGCTCGCTGTGGCGGCCGTCCCCGAGGGTCTGCCCGCGGTGCTGACGGTCAGCCTCTCCGCCGGGGCTCGCCGTTTGGCTCAGCGCCATGCCGTGGCCCGCCGCATGTCGGCGGTAGAGACACTGGGATCGGTCACTGTGATCGTCACTGATAAGACGGGTACTTTAACCCACAACCAGATGACGGTGCGCAGTCTGTACGCTGGGGGCCAGACTTTCGCTGTGACGGGAGAGGGGTTGGAGTTTCAAGGAGAGGTGGAAGGCTCCACGCCCGCCATTGAGGCTCTGGTTCGTTGTGGAGCCTTAGCCAACGGAGCTTCCTTGGAGGAGACCTCGGAGGGGATCAAGGCGGTCGGAGACCCGATGGATGCCGGCCTGCTGGTTCTGGCTCAGAAGGCTGGAATGGACTGGCGCGAGCTTCACGCTGTGGCCCCGAAGGTCGATGAGATTCCATTTTCGTCCGAGCGCGCTCGTATGAGTCATCTGCGCGAGACTAGTGAGGGGAAGGTCCTTTATAGCAAAGGCGCTCCTCAGGCCGAACTGGAGCGCTGTACCACCATCCGGGACGCTCAAGGGAAGACGCGGGAATTGACCGAGGCGGATCGGGAAGCGATAAAAGCGCAAGAAGAAAAGTACGCCGAGAAGGCTTTGCGCACTTTGGGTTTCGCTCAGCGCACTTTCTCTGGGGAATTTGGAGATGACTCCGATCAAGAGATGGAGTTTCTCGGGTTGGCCGCTTTCATCGACCCTCACAGAGCCGAGGTGCCCGAAGCGATCAAGACTTGCCGCGAGGCCGGTATCCGAGTGGTGATGCTCACCGGTGACCATCCCACCACGGCTGGCGCCATCGCTCACGCGGTAGGCCTGGTGGACGACCACGTGACGCCCAAGACCGGGGCCGAGCTCGCCAAGATGTCGGACGAGGAAAGGTCTAGTCAGGTTCGCGAGCAGAACGTCTGGGCCCGTGTGGCGCCTGATCAGAAGTTGGCCCTGGTCAGCAATCTGATCGCTCACAACGAGGTCGTGGCCATGACGGGCGACGGCGTCAACGACGCGCCCGCCTTGAAGAAGGTGCACGTGGGCGTGGCCATGGGCCAGTCCGGTACGGCGGTGGCCGTGGAGGCGAGCGACATCGTCTTGACCGATGACAACTTCGCCACCATTGTCGCCGCGGTGGAAGAGGGACGCTCGGTCTTCGCCAACGTGCGCCGTTTCATCACTTTTCTTTTCTCTGGGAACTTCGGCGTGGTGGCCGCTATGTTCTTGGGTACTATCTTCGCCGGTGTGTACGGGCTGCGCTACGAAGGAGCGATCTTGCTACCTCTGGCGGCAGCCCAGATCCTGTGGATGAACCTGGTCACCGACGGCGCACCCGCGGTGGCTTTCGCTCTGGGTCGAGGCTCGAAAGAGCTGATGAAGGAGCCTCCGCGCAATCCTGACGATCCGATCCTAACCCGCGACATGTGGGCCTTGATCATGCTGACGGGTGGAGCCCTGTGCGCCCTCTTTCTGGTCGTGCTCGATGTCCTCCACGTCGGCGGTGTTTGGACCTTGAAAGGTGAAGGGCCGGCGCTTGCTCGGTCCACGGCTTTCTACACTCTGGTCACAGCCCGTTTAGTGAACGCTTTGAACTACCTCGACCTGAGGGGAAGTGTCTTCTCTGCCTCGACCTGGACCAATCACTACGTACCGGTGGCGGCGCTCTTCTCCTGGGTCCTGACGGTGGGACTGCTCTTCTGGGAGCCTGCGGCCAAGCTGTTCGGTTTGGTCACACCGGAGGTCGGCTTGCTGGCGATTTTGACCCTGATCGCCATCCCAGTGGTCCTGGCACCCGCCGAAATCTACAAGTGGAACCGTCGCCGCGCGGGCCATCACTAGGTGCAGAACTCTTCGCATCTTTCGCAGGCATATATGCCTGTGAAAATGATTCTAGAACTCAGGTTGTGTTGCTATCAAGAAAAACGGGCAGCGTTGCCCGCGAACCTGCGATAGATCAGCTACGCAGGTATATATGCCTGCAAAAAGTGGTTTTCTAGAAACTCAAGGTGCGCTGCTATCAAGGAAAACGGGCAGCGTTGCCCGTTTTCATCGACTACGGATGGGGGTGCGAGGAAAGTAAACTTGTGAGTAGCTCAATCGCGTAAGAGGTTGATGATCTTTGAGCCGGTGGTTTGCACGGTTCCGGTGAGGTCGTAATGCATGGCTCCCGTGATGTTCACCGGAACCATATCTCCTAACGGCACTTCTCCCTCGATGATGACCAAACCGTCGACTTCGGGAGCGTCGCGATAGCTGCGTCCCACGCTCAAGCCCTCTCCCGTCCCCTCGATCAAGATATCCAAAGTCTTGCCCAAAAAGGCCTGATTCTTCTCAAGAGAGATCTGTTGCTGCAAAAGCATGACGCGCTCCTGGCGATCCTCCTTCTCCTCTTGGGAAATAGGGTCGCCCAGGGGTTCAGAAGTAGTCCCGGGCTCGAACGAAAAGGTGAAGCAGCCCGCGCGGTCAAAGCGGATGTCGCGTAAGAACTGTAGCAGATTCTCGAACTCTTTCTCCCCCTCGCCGGGATAGCCGACAATGAAGGTCGAGCGGATGGCAAGCTCGGGCATGGCCTGCCGCATCTTCTCCACCGTGTCGTACATCCACTCCACCTTGGCCGGCCGCTTCATGGCTTTCAAAATCTCTCGGTCTCCGTGCTGCAGCGGAATATCGAGGTATTTGGCGATCTGCTTGTGGGTCGCCATTGTTTCGATCAGGCGATCGCTGACGCAGCCTGGATAGGCGTACATCAGGCGGACCCAGTCGATGTCGGGTACCGCCTTGACCAGGCTCTCCATCAGCACCGAAAGCCCATCTTTGAGACCCAGATCGTAGCCGTAGTCGGTACTGTCCTGAGCGATTAGAATCAATTCGCGCACCCCTTGATCGCGGAGGTGGCGGGCCTCGGAGATCAACGACTCGATGGGACGAGAGACCGCCGTCCCCTTGATCAAAGGAATGGAGCAGAAAGCGCACGGGCGGCGGCAGCCGTCGGCGATCTTGAGATAGGCGCTGACCCCCTGGACGGCACTCCACTGCGTGTCGGGCTCGGTGATGCCGACGGTCTTGGCTTCCTCGGGAAGATGGTACAGCGGCTCGGGACCGCCACGCTGGCGCAACTTTTGCACGAAGTCGACGATGTCCATCCAGCGGCGGGTCCCGATCACGCCGTCCACCCCAGGAGCCCACTCCACCACCTGAGCGCCGTAACGCTGGGCCAGGCAACCCGCCGCGATCAGCATCTGTCCTTTGCGCTTGGTCTGGGCTAATTCTCGCAAGGTCGCGAGCGACTCCTCGCGAGCCGGACCGATGAATCCGCAGGTGTTGACGATGAGAATCTCTGCCTGCTTGGCTTTCTCCGTGGCGGAAAACCCCGCTTGACCCAGCTTGTCGGCCATCGCTTCCGAATCGACGGTGTTCTTGGAACAGCCAAGGCTGATAAGGTGAAAGCGGTCGCGCGTGCGGGTTTTAGACATAGAGCACAGTTTTAGGCGACCTCTCTCCTCATCCCTTGTCTCACATCCTCGCGGCTATCATGATCAAAAAAATTTGGATTCCTGTCCCAAATTCGGGTTCCTCGCGTCTGGGTCATGATCAAAATTCTGGATTCCTGTCCCAAATTTCGGGTTCCTCGCGTCTGGGTCATGACCAAAAATCCGGGATTCCTGTCCAAAAAACATGGGAGGCGGGCCACGGACCAACAGTGAGCGAAGCCCCAACCCTTATGAAACCGGTGCTCACCGACGACGGAAGTCTGACTTACCTTCATCCGACTCACGGAGCCAGCTACCGCTCCATCCGCGGGGCAGAGACGGAATCTCGTTGGGTTTTCCTTGAGGGCACCGGAATCAAAAAGAGGCCCGAACCCTGGACTATCCTCGAACTTGGCTTCGGTACGGGACTGAACTTCCAACTCACCGCCGACGCGGCGAGGCAAGGCGACATCGCGCTGAACTACGTCTCGCTAGAACCGGACCCGATGCCGAGCGACCGCTGGCTGGTCGAGGAGCGGTGGAAGGCGCTCGAATGGGGCAAGCCCTTTCAGCACGATAAACTCAGACTCACCGTTCACAAAAGACGATGGCAAGATTGGACTCCCGATATGGCGGCCTTCGACGCTATCTATTTCGATCCATTCGGGCCCGCCGTCGCCCCCGACTGTTGGACCGCCGACTGCTTCGGATGGGCAAAAGCCGCCCTCTCCGGCTACGGCATCCTGGCCACCTACGGCGCCTCCTCCGCGGCCAGACACGCTATGCGCGAGGCCGGCCTCATCGTGGGGATTCTCCCCGGCGCTCCCGGCAAACGTGAGATGACCATCGCGGCGCGCGAGCCGAAGGCTATCGAAGAGGCAAAACTCTGGAAACCGAGGGGTTACCGAGGGCGATGACATTGCACATCGTGGGAGATGGATTGGCCGGCCTACTGCTAGCTCGCCACTTGAGCGAGGACGGGCATGAAGTCAAGATTTACGGCAACGGCCAAACCAACACGCCTCCGGTGGGTCTGGTTCACCTCTTCGCGGGACGTAGCTTTCGACGCTCGGAACTCGAGCTCGAGACTTTCGCTGAAGCCATCAGGTATTGGCGGAGTGAACCTTTGGCCCAGGAGCTTCCGGTCAAAAGAAAGCTCTCATCGGGTGACCGTCTCGACCGTAGCCTGGAGGAGGCGGAGCTACCTCAAGAGTGGGCTCCCAGGCGACTCGGAGCAGGCTGGGTTGAGTACTCTCCCGGCTTCTCCATCGCTACCCAGGTTTTAGAAAGGCGCCTGCGCGATGAACTGATTTCGTCCTATCGACAGGGCTCGTGTGATTGGCGGAAGCTGCCGGGAGTACGTATCCTGGCCCTGGGCCATCAGGCCCCCACGCTATGGCCAGAGTTTCCCTGGGACCTTTCGAAGGGACGCACGGTGGAGGCGCTCTCGGGTCCACCGCTCGAAACCTTAGTGATTGGAAGAGGAGTTCATCGCGCGCCTTTCCCAGGGAAAGGGGGCACTGTCATCCTGGGCGGACGCTCCTCGCCCACAGGACCACCTCCAGAGGACGAGCTCGAGATAGCCACCGACCTGACTCAGACTTCCCATAGGGGATTCTCCACCTGGTCCGGACATCGTTGCGCCGTCCCGGACCATCGGCCCATCCTGGGATGGCTCGACCCCCAGACCTTTGTCTTCCTGGGCTTCGGCTCGCGCGCTCTCTTCTGGCTTCCTTATTGCGTCAAGGCGACAAGACAGAGCTTGAAAGGAGCCGAGGTCCACCCTCTCCTGGATTGGTCGAGGCTCAACGGGAAGCTCTAGCCCTACCCGCCGAGGATCGCTTTTGAATAAGAAGCTTGCGAGTTTCCTGGTCGAAAAGACCGGTGACTTTCAGCCCATGCTCCTTTTGCAATTTGCACAGGGCATAGATCCAATGCTTGTCGCTGCGCCCGCTGGCCATCCCCATCGAGACCAACTGCTCGGTGAAGGCCTTCTTCTGCTCGGCGGTCAGAAAGATATCGCTCAGGAGATCACCGTGGCTGAGCTCTGAACCCGAGATTACCACCGTCGCTCCGTGGGTCAGTCCCGGAATGGAAAAAAGAAGATCCATGTCGCGGTCTCGCATAGCGATACATCCGGCCGTCCAGTTAGAATCGATCCCGTCGCCGTGAATCTGAATCTCTCCCCCAATGTCGGGAGTTTCCGCGTTGGACTGCGAAGCCAGTGTGTGTCTCGCCCTATCGACCTCGTTAGGATAGTTAATGTCGAACGCTTTGTAGAAGGTCGCTTGCGGCTGCACTCCACAGATCCGATACACCCCTTCCGGCGTGCAGGCCCTGTCGTAGTGTAGCTTCCGGCCTTTGGGATTCTGTCCCAGGGCGATGGGAAAACGGCGGTGGACATTTCCTTGTCCATCCATCACCGACAGGGTGTAGGCTCTTTTGTTCACGGCGATCATCGGGTTCTTTAAAGCGGGCATCTCGGGAGCCTGAAGTTTCACCGTATCCACTTCGCTATAGATTTTGCGCCCGTCCTCGAAATCCAATCGCAGTTGGTAGTAAAGAGTCACGTCGTGAGGGGCTTCCCGATCAAGAAAGTTGTTCAGATGTTGGTTGGCGTCTAGCCCCACGATGGGAAAAGCCTTGGCGTTCTTGGTCGTTCTCAGATCGCTGGTGCTGCGCATAAGGACGCGTCCTTTGAGCTGTCCCAGCCCCGTGGGCTCAAGCCAGCGTAACTGGGGATACCCATCTTTATAGACTTCCGCTGTTAGCGGGAACTCGGGTTTGGGTAGCTTCGACTCTTCCGCTACCACGGCAAGACACAGGTAAAGGAGAACCCCCAGAATCCGTATCATCGCACGTCCTCAAACTTGGAGAGGGGAATTCGAAACAGCTGTCGTTCCTCGTTTAAAACCACAATCTCATCCTTTCCATCTTTGCGATAAAAGGTCAGTGATTCCAACTGCCCGGAGTCACGAATTTTCAAACGGCGCACCCGCGAGGCGTTGGAAAAGAAACGATCGCCGCGCTTGGGTGCGTCGAACAGCCAGATACTCTGCTCTGGCGCATGGACCATCATAGCTATGAGCGTTCCCTCTTTGTTGGCATCAGCCGCGGTCACCCATCCTCCCGTGTTTTCCATCCGGTCCACCGGGGTGAGCATATTGACTTCCAACGGCCTCATCGTGTCCAAGCGGTACAGGTTGGCGGAATTCCCAGGGGTGGAGACTTGAAACGCGGGGCGATTTTTGGTGATGAAATAGATTTTCCCATTCCATCCGAAAATCGCCTCACAATCGAAATTCCAAGGCCCGAGGGGAGGGTAGGATGTCTGGTCGGGGTAGGCTACCGGGATGAAGCGAAAGACGGTAGCTTCTTCAACGGCGCCGGGATTTGGCTCGAACAGCTCGTACAGCCCGATATCACGACGGGCGTTGCCGTTGTTTCCTGTCTCGGCGATGTAGAGCTTCTCATCCATCCAGGCGATGTCTTCCCAGTCGTTGAGCGCGGCCATCTTGATGGCCATTCCTGGATACAGTTTCTCACCCGGTCCGGGAGGATGGCCCACAAAACCTCGTTTGGCAAGCCAGGGCGGCACGATCACCTCCCCCTTGAGATTGATCCCGAAGAGTCGCGGAATGTCCCCGGAGTCGTTATGAACCCAGAAAAACTCCGGGTCGATGCCGCACTGAACCATCCCGCTCGGTTCGATCAACTCGGGATGAGGAATGGTACCGACGGGGACGAGTTTCTCTCCCCGAGGATCGGCCGAGACTATCGATGGACAGAGAGTAGCCACGACGGTCAGAACAAAAATCACGGCCAAGTGTCGAATTTTCACCTCTTGGAGTTAGGCTCAGTGAGCATGTTTCCTGTCGTTTCGTGAATGGAGTTCAATTTCCGGGAAAACTCGGAGGGCGACAGGCGGAAAAGTTGGCGGGCCTCGTTGAGCAACACGATCTCCTCGCTACCGTCTGACAACCGCCGGAAGGCTAGCGCTTCCAGCTGCCCTCCGCCATGGAAGACAAAGCGCCGGGTCGAGGCTGCCTCGGAGAAAAAGCGATCGCCCTGAGCGGGGCGTTCGTACAGCCAGACACTTTGCACTGGCGATTCCACCAGGACGGCCAGATATCGTCCGTCGTGGCTAGTATCGGCCGAGGTGACCCAGCCGCCCAGGTCTTCCACTTCGTCGACTTTGATGAGTTCGTTGACTCGATCGGTATGGCGGGTGTCTTTTCGGTAGAGGCCTGCTTGGTGACCCTGAACATAGATTCGAAACGGGGGTCGGCTCTTGGTGATGAAATAGAGATGATCATTCCAGGCGAAGGTGGCCTCGCAATCAAAGATCCACGGGCCGATAGGGGGAAACCCTGTCTGATCGGGATAGCGCACGGGAAAGAAAGCGACAGCCCGAGTTTCGTGGGACTGACCGAGCTTCGGCTCCGGAATCTCGTAAACTCCAAGATTTCGACGATTGTTAAAGTTGTTTCCCATATCGCTGACGTAAAGCCGATCACCGATCGCGGTGATATCTTCCCAGTCCACAAGGTGGGCATTTTCAACAAGAATCCCCGAGGGATTTTGAAGTGTCTTTCCACTCGCGTCAAAGGCGAAAAGGCAGGCGGCGTTGCCGGAGTCGTTGTGGGCCCAGAAAATCTCGGGATCAGTGCGACTCTGGACCAGTCCGCTACCTTCCATCAAGAGCGGATTTTCGACTTCAGCGTAGGGAACCAGATGCTCTCCCAACTTCGGATTAGGCCAGCGGAGAACGCCGAAGAACCAGGCTAGAACCGCCAGGACGAAGGCCCCGAGAAGAACCGCGCGGCGGCGCTTACTCTTCTCGAGCACCGGCTTTCCAACAGAAGGCAAAACAGAGAGCCGAAAGCAGAGAGGAGGCGATGAGCAGGACAAATGCCGCTCCCCAACCGTGAGTTTCGGCGATCTTCCCCAGCCCCCAGCCCGACACGATGCTGCTGAGATAGCCGAAAAATCCGGTGAGCCCGATGGCCGTCGCGGCGGCTCGCTTGGTCACGATGTCGGCGGTCATCACACCGACCAAGAATTGCGGTCCATAGATCAAGAAGCCCACAGCTCCCAAAGTGAGGGTATCGATATGACCAGAGCCCGCGGGCATCTTCCAGAAAGCTAAGATGGCGACGGCTGTGCCTAGCATGTACCAAACGCACATCGGAGCGCGACGATTCTTGAAAAATTTGTCGGTCAAGATACCCGCGACCAGGGATCCCACAAGGCCGGCGATCTCATAACCTCCCGTCATCCCACCGGCGGCGACCAGCGAATAACCTTTCACCTCGTGCAGATAGGTCGGGGCCCAGTTCAAGAAGCTGATGCGCACCACGTAGACGAAGAAGTTGGCCGCGCAGATCAGCCAGATGTAGGGATTACCGAAGACGCGTTCTCTAAGAAAGGCGCGAAACTCCGCATCGTCTTGCTTTGCCGGCTCAACCTTGGGATTCGGGTCCTTGTTGTCCCCAAAGTGAAGCTCCACCGGAGGCAATCCCATTTCGCCGGGGGTGTCCTTAAGGGTAGCCAAAATGAGAAAGGTGATGACGATGGCCAGAAGTGCCGGCCCGAAAAAGGCCCAGCGCCAGCCGAAATGTTGCGCCAGATAGGCCGCCCAGACCGAGATTCCCGCCGCTCCCACCATGTGAGAGGTGTTCCACAAGCCCCACATCGTGCCGCGCTCGGACGGGGCGAACCAGTGAGAGAGGACGCGCGCGCATGGCGGAAACCCCATCCCCTGCACCCACCCGTTCAAACACCACAAAAAGCCCAGGATAAAGACCGTGCTGGAGAAGCCAAAAGCTAGATTCAAAAGACCCGAGAGCAAGAGACCGCAGGCCAGAAAGGTGCGCGCGTTGGAGCGGTCGGCGAAGTAGCCGTTGGCGAACTTCGAGGTCCCGTACAGCACGTCGTGAGTGGTCAAAAAAGCGCCCAGCTCCGACTTTTTGATCCCGAGATCTTTCTCCAACAGCGGCATCGCCGGAGCCAGATTACGCCGGACGAAATAGTAGACAGCGTAAGCCAGAAAGGTGATCCCGAGTTGGCGTCCCCGCCACTTGCGGTAGACCGCCTTGATCTGTTCGGTCGTCCCTTGTATCGGCGGTGCGTCAGAAGGTGGGCGGAAGATCGAGATCACCCGCGCGGGTTCTTGAAAGGCTAAGGAGACCCTTTCGGGTTCGGCCAAGGCATTGCCGCCAACAGAGAAGAACCGGCCGCCCATGTCCAACTCTGAACAGATCATCACCGAGGCCTTCGAAGGCCGTCTTTCTAGCGATACACCCGAAGTCAAGTCCACCGTGGAGGAGATCATCGCGCGTCTGGACCGGGGCGAAATCCGCGTGGCCCAGAAAGTGGGCGACGATTGGCGGACCAACGCCTGGATCAAGCAAGCCATCCTTCTCTATTTCCGACTGGCCCAGATGGAGACCATCGAGATCGGGCCTTTCGAGTTTTACGACAAGATACCGCTGAAGAAGAACCTGGCCGAGCAGAAGATTCGAGTGGTCCCGCCGGGAACCGCTCGCTACGGCTCCTTCCTCGAGCCGGGCTGTGTCTTGATGCCGGGCTACGTCAACATCGGGGCTTACGTCGGTGCCGGCAGCATGGTGGACACCTGGGCCACCGTCGGCTCCTGCGCTCAGATCGGAGCGGGTGTCCACCTGTCGGGAGGCGTCGGCATCGGCGGTGTCTTGGAGCCCCCCACCGCCAACCCAGTGGCGGTTGAAGACGGCGCCTTCATCGGCTCTCGCTGCATCGTGGTCGAGGGCTGTCGGGTGGGGGAAGAAGCGGTCCTGGGAGCCAACGTGGTGCTGACCGCTAGTACTCCCATCGTGGACGTCACCGGCCCCAGAGCGACGGTCACGAAAGGCGTGGTCCCTCCTCGCGCCGTGGTCATCCCCGGCAGCATGCCGAAGGAGTTCCCCGCCGGTACCTTCGGCACTCCCTGCGCGCTTTTGATCGGCTACCGCAAAGAGTCGACCGATAGGAAAACCTCGCTCAACAGTGTCCTGCGCGAGTTCTCCCTCAGTGTCTGAGGACTTGGTCTCCACCCTGGAGTGGCTGATCGACATCCCCAGCGTCACAAGGGAAGAAGAGACGATCGCCGACCAGGTTCAAGAGCGGCTCGAACAATATCCGAGCTATCAGGTTCGCCGCTGGCGGCACGGCCTGTTGGCCACGCCCAAAGAAGCAGAGCCAAAGTTCTTGCTGGTCGGCCACCTGGACACCGTCCCTCCCTCTCCCCAGCAGACTCGGCGGCGAGAGAACGGGCGCATTTATGGCTGCGGCACCAGCGACATGAAAGCCGGGGTCGCCGTCATGTTGGAGATTCTCCAAGCCCGACCCAACGCTCCCTTGGCCTACCTCTTCTATGACCGCGAGGAGGGGCCGCTAGTGGAGAACGGGCTCTCACCGCTCCTGGACATGTTGGACCGCCCCGGTCTCCCCGCGGTGGTTCTAGAACCGACCAACAACGAAGTCCAGGTCGGCTGCGTCGGCTCCTTTCACCTCAAGGTCAGTTTCGAGGGGATCCGCTCTCACGCCGCTCGCCCTTGGCAAGGTCGCAACGCCATCTATGAAGCGCTGCCGCTCCTAGAGTATCTGTCCCAACGGCCTACCGATGACATCGTGGTCGATGGGCAGACTTTCCGCCAAGTCGTCACGCCCACCATCATGGGTACCCCGACCCTGGCCAACGCCGTCCCGGGAGAAGCCTGGCTCAACCTCAACATCCGCTTCGCCCCCGGGGTGGAGTATCAGAGCCTGATCGAGGAGGTCCGCTCCCACGCCGGCCCCCACGCCACCATCGAACTGCTCGACGTGGCACCAGCCGGCGCCGTCTCCCATCGCGACCCCAAGTTCGCGGCCTGGATTGAAAAAGAGGGTCTCGCGGTCACTCCAAAGCAGGCCTGGACCGACGTCGCCCAACTGACGGCGCAGGGCTATCCCGCCGTCAACTTTGGCCCCGGCGAACCCGCTCAAGCCCACCAACCCGACGAATGGACACCGGAAGCGGCTCTAGATGTCTGTTTTCAGAAGCTACTGGGCTGGCTGGACTCGTAGTGCTCTAAGATCCGATAAACGGATTGAGAATCTTGAGTCCGTCGACTCTTCTCTCGTGTTGCAGGTCTTCGGTATAGAGAATTCGGCACTTCATTTGCAGAGCACACCGGATGACCAGGGCGTCCCACAGTGAAAATTGATGAAACCTATGAAGATCGATGGCGGCGAGAATATCTTCAGTACCGATGAGAGCCAACGGGAAGCGTGAGAAAATATCGACTTTGCTTCTCGCTATGTCCGTGGCGACTCCCAGTTTGCGCGTAACCGTGACAAAGTACTCTTGGAGAATTTGTGTTGATAGGACCGCGTTACCACTCATTCGCCCTTGCTCGATAAGCTGCTGAGCCTTCCCCTGTTTCTGGGGAGAGTCATGGTCGTCGGCGTAAACAAGAATATTGGTATCCAGAAAGCTACGGGACGTCATAAATCTCTTCGCGACGGAACTTCCATCCCGACGAATGTCCCTGTCCTTGAGCGGTCAGTCGACGGAGTTCTTCAATGTCACTCTGGGGATCGTTAAGTGAAGCCAACTGCTCCAGATAGTCGCGAACCAATTGATTCACGCTTTTCCCCATGCTCTGGGCCACCTGGCGGGCTCTGATTATAACTTGCTCGTCGATGGAAAGTGTGATGTTCATCGGTCATAGAGTAGCGCCACACATAATATGTGTCAACGACACTCTAGTTGGTCAGATCCGAGATTGGGGTGATTTCATCGAGTTCGGGGAGAATCTGTCGCACGGATCGCTCGATCCCTTTGCAGATCCTGTCGAGCTGAAGGTCGTCATCATCGGTCCCGAACGGCTCTTCGATCTCTTCGGCGACCAATTCTAATCCGATCAGAAAGTAGCCGATGATCAGGGTCAAAACGAGGTTGGCGGTCGTCAGCTGTACCCCCAGAGGAACCACGACGAGATATAGAACCAGAAGTTGAGGGATCAGCGCGCGATAGACCAGGGGAAGAGGAGTGTTACGGATCCTTTCACAGGCACCACAGATATCCATCAAAGATGAGATGTGAGGATCCATCAGGTGATGATCCAGCCGGTGAAGTAGATCCTTGTCTCTCCAGCCCTTGACAATGGAAAAGACGCGCTCGGCGATGAAAGCGGGAACGTTGTAGAGATCCGCGGGAGCCGGTTCTGGCAAGCGCGAAAGCGTTGTCTCGGACACCCCATGACGCAGATGATCGCGCAGCACATAAGGGAAAAGGGAGATGTAAGTTCCCACCAACGCTTTCTCCCGATCACTGGCCGACGACATAGTCTCCACTTTGAGAGCTAAATTACGGCAGTTATTGACCAGCGACCCCCAATGCTTTCGGCCCTCCCACCAGCGATCGTAGGCCGAGTTGGTCCGTAGAACCATCAGAATGGAAAGGGCGGCTCCGATAGCCGCCGTGTCGCCGGCCGGCAACTGGAGTCGAACGTGGAAGTAGTTCTCCACCATATGCCCTACCCACACATAGATTGCCAACATGAGGCAGCAGGCCCCGGTTTTCTTAAAAACCTTGGTTCCGAGAAACGCGATGACCCTTCCCCCCCAGGTCTGGACTTGCTTTTGTCCCTCGTAGAAATTGACCGGCATCGCGATGGCGAATTGACTCATGGCTGGTGCTTGTCCTTCCACGTGACCAAGATAGTTGACGTGACCACGGCTCTTAGAACAGAATGTGCGGGCAATGAGCCTGGTTATTTTTCTCGCCGCCTTCGCACTTTCGTTTTGCTTCGGCAGTCTGGTGGAGTGGTTCGTCCACAAAGAACTGATGCATTCGGTCCAATACATGAAAACACCCCACCTGCGTCACGCGGTGGAGCACCACGCCGAGCGGAAAGCTCCGGGTAAGTATTACGCCAAAGCCGACGAGCTCAAGGAGTACCATCTCTTCGAGACCTCGTTCATGCCGGCCCTATGGATCCTTCATGCGCCGCTGTTCGCCGCCGCTTACTACTACTTCGGCTTGGCCGCCTGTCTAGGGGTAGCCGCCGGAACCGGATTCTACGTTATCGCCTATGAGTCGCTCCACTGGTACATGCACTGCCCCGACAAGTTCATCTTCCGCGACACGCGCTGGTTCGCTTATCTATCCGAGCTCCACCGTCTCCATCACAACAAAGCGAGCATTAACTACAACGTGGTCTTCCCGCTAGGAGATCTGGTGTTTGGAACCTATCACAGAGAGCTACCCATTGATAAAGAGCCCGAGGATATCAGAGCGGAGCGACTACACTAGCCGTTTGTCGCGAAGGCGAAGTCCATGTGGCGATACCCTTCCACGACCACGGTATGGGCTTTGGAACCAACAGCGTCACCGACAAGAAGTCGCTCGGAGGGCCCGACTCCATCTCTGGTCCAATCACGAGTGCCCACCACGACGTTCACTCGTTGAACGGGCAGGCGGGTATAGTCGTTCCTCGGAATAAGATATCCCGGCGGGTGAGGGCTGAAGAGCCAAAGTGTTTGTATGGGAACTAAGTCGCTGAGGGCAAGCAACAAAGCCGTGTCGGTTCCAAAGCTATGACCGGCGAGGTCGATCTCCGTGGCGCCGGTGCGGCGACGCACCTCCTCGACGGCCGCGGCGAGTTGGCGAAAGCGGCGCTCCCGCGCTGGGGGTCGATGGAGGCGCGAGCGGACCTTGATGGCGGACTCGCGGCCCGAGTAGCCAAGCGCGCGATACCACAGCAGGCGAAAAAGAGCGGGTAGCGCGGCCCAGCGGTCGCTACCAGGATGCCCGACACGAACGACGGGTTGATTTCGGGAGAAGGCCTCGCACAGTCCACTGTAGTCTCGGAGCGAGGCCCCAAAGCCGGGAGAGAAGACCAGAGGAACGCCGCCCTCGACGTCCGAGGTGTAGAGAAGCGGACCCTCGTTGGTCCTCCAGTACTCCACGAAGCCCGCCCGTGGGCGTCTCAATCTTTCCTTCTAGCCCAGCGTCGATGCAGGGTCATGAGCCGAGCGGTCAGGTTGGGCGCCATGGCGTCGAAGACGAATCCCCAACGAGTCAAAGCGCTACTGCAGATCTCCGCCTCGCGGGTTAAAATCGCCCGCTCGATCAGGCCGGCGATCTTTTCCGGTGTCTGCACCAATCCCTTGGGTCGATAGCCCGCCGAGTCAAAGAACGGGGTGGAGACCGAGATGGGGAGAATTTCCGTCACCGCGATTCCGTATTCGGCCACCTCCGCGCGCAAGGCCTGGGAAAAGCAGTGAGCAGCCCCCTTAGAGGCGCCGTAGGCCGACATTCGCTCCAAGCTGCGCCGAGCCGAGGCGGAGGAAACGTTGATGATGTGCCCTCGTCCTTGAAATTTCATGGCCTCGACGGCGGCACGGCAGATCGTCACCATAGAGAAAAAATTCACCGCGAAGACCCGCTGGAACTCCACGTCGGTGCTCTCCTCTAGGGTTTTGTGCAGCCCGATTCCGGCGTTGTTCACCACCACTTCGCAGAAGCCGACGCGCTCGTTCACTGTGGGGATAAATCCGCGCACAGCCTCGGCATCCAGCAGATCGAGGTCCGCCACCTCGGCGCGGCCGCCGAACTCTAAGATCTCCGCCTGAACCTGGCGCAGCGCCTCGGCTTGCTCTGAGGCCAGAACTACGCCGTATCCCGCCCGCGCCAAATGGATCGCGGTGACTTTTCCTATCCCGGAAGAGGAGCCGGTAATCGCGACCCATGGTTTCTCATAAGCTGTCATGCCGGGGAAAGCCTGTGGATAACCTTGTGGATTTGTGGAGAACTTTTCCCATGCGGAAAACCTATGAGCTTAGGGTCTCTCACAGTGAACGCGAGCCGCATGAGGTGCAGCCCTTCCCTTCCTCGATGCGGGCTCTACCCAGGGGAATACGGTAAACTTCCGCTCGCCCGTCCTCATCTTCGTGGCGTACCAAAAGCGTGCGCCCGATGGGATCGACATCGAGTACCTCCACTTCGCCGTCCGGAGTGTCCAGCATACTACCGGGCTGAGGAAGCTCTTGGCGCAGGGCCCGATAAGTTTCGTATTCGTAACGCAAGCAGCACATCAAACGTCCACAAACGCCTGAGATCTTATCCGGTTTCACGTGCAGCTGTTGTTCGCGAGCTAGCCGAATGGAAATGGAGGAGAACTCCCGCAGCCACAGGGTGCAACAACAAGTCAGTCCGCAAGGGCCGATACCGCCGACCATCTTAGCTCGGTCGCGTGACCCGATCTGGAAAAGCTCGATGCGCCGGCGGAACATCCCCACCAGTTCTCGGACCAGCGCGCGGAAATCCACTCGACCCTCGGCCCAGAAGTAGAAGACGAGCCTTTCACCACTCAGGGTGAGTCGGGTCTCCAAGAGCCGCATCTCGAGATCCATGTCGATAATAATGTTACGCGCTATTTCGAAGGCTTCCGCGCACTCCAGTCGATTCTGATAGTCGAGCTTGAGATCCTCGGCGGTCGCCAGGCGCAGGGCGTGGAAGGCCTCGGCCGGAGCATCTCCCACGAAAGGGATGGAAGCCGAGATGACTTTCCCCAGCTCTGTCCCTCGAGCGGTCTCCACCACCACCGTGTCACCTTGCTGAACCTCGAATTTCGGTTTGGGGTACAGATGGGGTTTGCCCACTCGCTCGAGCTCTACGGCCAACATGGGATTAGACCCCTCCTTTGGCCAGAGCCAGGCACATCCGCTGCAGCAGAATTTTGGGGCTGACGTTGGCGTGTCGATGCTGGTCGGCTTCATCGATCGAGCGTAGCATTTTTCGTAGAGTCACCGAGGACAGCTCTTGAATACGCGCTTTCATGCTGACTAAATGAGCTTCGTGGGTGACAAGGTCGGGACAGCCGGAACCCAACATCAACAGGTCGCGATAGACGGCGTAAGCCAGGGCCAAAATCACGTCCACCCCTCCGAGCTTGAGTTTTTCCAACTTGGCCGCGGTTTCGGTGGCGCCCCAGAGGTCTTGGCCGGGAAGGTCCAGGAAAAGCTCCACCGCTTCATCTCGCCGGGTCAAGGCCTCGGGAGTAGCTAAGAAAGAAAGAGCCAATCCTGGAATTCCCCGTCCCAGACGCGCGAGTTCGTGGGCTTTTGAGCTCTCCGCGCCATGGTCGCGTAAGAGGCCGGCGATCGCCTCCTCGCTCAGGGGGGAGAAGCGGACGGCTCGGCAACGACTGACCACAGTTGGAATCAAAGCCCCAAAAAGCGGAGTGACCAATACGATGATGGCGGTACGGGGCGGCTCTTCCAGCGTCTTGAGCAGCGCGTTTTGGGCCTCATCGGTCAGTTTTTCCGCATTTTCAACCACTAGAATGCGAAAGTTTCCCTCGAAAGGGGCGTACTCGAGTTGGTGGATAGCCTCTCGAATCTCTCCCACGCCGATAACCGTCTTATTTTCCGGGACAGTGGCGAAATGAAGGTCAGGGTGTCCGTTCCCAAGGATCTTGCGGCAGGAGTTGCACCCCCCGCAGGGCGCGGCCGCTTCCTGGTCCAGGCAGTTCAGAAAAGCCGCGTACCAAACCGCGGTTAGACGTTTGCCGATGCCGGCCGGTCCCGAGAAGACTAAGGAAGGAAAGGGCTCACGACGACCGGCCCCGCGAAGGGCGGCCTGGGTGGAGTCTTGCCCCACCAGTTTGCGGAAGTCGTGGGCCTCCGTCACGGTCCTACTCCGGGCGTCCGAAGGAGAGTCTGCCGGGGTCGGGCAGCTTTTTGCGCACCAGATCCATGGTCAGGTCGGCGATTTTGGCCGCCAACGGCTCCGGCTCTCCCGTGCCGTCCAAGACGCGAAAACGGAACGGCTCCTCGGTGGCGATTTCCATATAGCCTTCCCGAACTCGCTCATAGAATCCCAAGTCCAGCTGCTCGAAGCGATCCATTTTGGTCAGAGTCTCCACCGAGCGGGTGCGCACACGCGATAGCCCGCGTGCCGGTTCGATATCGATCAGAAAGGTGACGTCGGGGCGCACACCCCAGGAGCAGATGTCGGAGATCTCCCGGATTTGGGTGGGGTGAACGCCTCGACCGTAGCCCTGATAGGCTAGCGTCGCGTCGGTGAAACGGTCGCAGATGACGATGGTCCCCTCGCCTATTCGAGGCCGGATCACCTGCTCCACCAGTTGAGAACGGGAAGCCGCGAACAAGAACACCTCGGTCAAAGGGCTCATGTCGTCGTAGGCGGAGTCGGCCAGAATTCCACGCAGAGCCTCTCCAACCGCGGTGCCTCCGGGCTCGCGCACCAGGGTCACCGGGTACCCCAAGCTCTCCAGCCGTTCGGCCAGGAGTTTAGCCTGAGTGCTCTTACCCGCCCCCTCAAGACCCTCGAACGTGATGAACAGACCTTCCAAACTCATCTCTAACGCCTCTAATCCTTTCCTATGCCGATCGATAGATTCGGACGTATCGATGCGGCTCGCTTCCCACGCTTTTCGAGGCCAGTCCCTTGTTGTCGGCGGTCTCGTGCTGCAACCGGCGTATCGCCGGAGCCTGCGGGGAGAGATCGATCGGCCGGCCCGTGTCGCTCACCTTCCGTATCGCCTGCTCGGTTTCCCGCAAAGCCAGCTCTTCCGGCGTCAGATCCTCGATCTCGTAGTACTCTTTGAGGAACTGCTGAATCTGCGCCACGGTGTTGGAACGGATGGTGTGAATGGGAATGTTCTTCTGCGCCATCTGATCGAACTTGGCGACCCCCCGCCGCGCCTGCCCTTTGACCGTCAGCACAAAGTCGGCGATCTGCCAGTCACGCACGATCTCGGCCGGGATAGCCAGCGTTCGAATAGCCCGCTCCAGGCGATTGCGGCTGACCGAGTAGGGGAAGATCTTGGCCCCCTCCACCACCTTGTGTCCGGGCGGCGGCGGCGCCAGCGAGCGACGACTCTCCCTGTCTTCTTTTCCCTCGATGCGGTGGTTGTAGGCTAAGAACTCGCTGTTGGAGGACTGCACCACCTGAACGCTCTCGCCGTCGCGCACCCGAATTTCGGGAAGCGGCTTCTCGTCGCGCAAGAGCAAGTCCACCACCGTGGCCACGTCGTTGTGGATGACGAAGGTGTTCTTGTCCTGAATCTCCACCACCACTTCGAAGGTGGGAGGAGAACGGCGCTCGAGAACCGATTTCTGGGTGCGCCGCCGCCGGGCTTCCTCGTCGGACAAGGTGACCGATTGGATCCCTCCGATCAGATCGGAGAGGGTCGGGTTTAAGATCAGGTTCTCCAGAGTGTTTCCATGAGCGGTGGCCACCAGCATCACGCCTCGTTCGGCGATGGTGCGGGCGGCGTAGGCTTCGGCCTCGGTTCCGATCTCGTCCACCACGATTACCTGCGGCATGTGGTTTTCCACCGCCTCGATCATCACCGCATGTTGGTAGTCCGAGCGCGGCACTTGCATGCGGCGAGCCAGCCCAATGCCGGGGTGAGGAATGTCGCCGTCGCCCGCGATCTCGTTAGAAGTGTCCACGATGACCACTCGTCGACTTTCCTCGTCGGCCAGAACACGCGCGATCTCTCGCAAAAGCGTGGTTTTCCCCACACCGGGACGGCCCAGCAGCAGAATGCTCTTGTGGCTCTTGACCACGTCTTTGAGCACCTCCACCGTGCCGAGAACAGCCCGACCGATACGACAGGTCAGCCCGATGATGGTGCCGACTCGGTTGCGGATGGCCGAGATACGGTGCAAAGTACGCTCGATACCGGCGCGGTTGTCGCTACCGAAAGTACCTACCCGCGAGGTGACATACTCGATGTCCTCACGCGTGGTCGGAGAGTCGCCCAGGGGGTAGCACCTCTCGGGGAAGCGCGCCTCGGGGAGACGACCCAGGTCGCAGACGATCTCCATCAGGTCGGCCGGGTCGCCGGGAAGCCTGGCCACCTCGCGACGGAAAGACTCGGGCAGAATATCGAGTAAAATTCTGAGGTCGTCGATGGTCACATTTTGACGGGAAAAACTATTCATCACAAACTCCTAGGGTGGAAAGCGACGGATCCCAGGCCCCTTGAATTCGCCCACCCGCCCGTTGGCGAGAGAGGAGCTCGGAAAGTAAGGGGGCCTCGATCCGTTCCCCCGGCAGAATCCAGGGGATTCCGGGGGGATACAGGGTGATGGTCTCGGCCGAGATTCCACCGATCGCGTCTTCCGCCATGACCTGTCTGTGGGAAGCCATGAAAGCGTTCCGGGGGACGAAGGTCTGACGGGAAAACTCGAGAGGTCGGGAGATGGCGTCTTTGGGTTCCCGCTGGGGGAAAGACGCGATAGCCGAGACGAACCGTTCGAGATGCTCCTCGGTGTGCCCGGCCGTTAAGACCAGCACCACCCCGAAGAGATCCGACATCTCTACTTGTTGACCATGTTCATGACGAAGTTTCGCCTCCAATTCATAGCCCGTATAGCCTCGGGCCAGTGCGGATACCACCAGGTGGGTGGGATCCCATGCGGGGGAAACCCCACTAGGAGTCCCAAGTTCCGCACCTTTGCAAAAGATCCCCTCGAGGCTGCTGAGCTCCTGTCGCGCTAGCTTCGCGAGTCGCGCTAAACCTTCTAGGACCTCTCGTCCGCGCAGTGCGTAGTGGCGCCGCGCGGCATCCAAGGAGGTCACCAGGAGAGCCGAGGGAGAGCTGGTCTGTAAGGTGCGCAGAACAGCGTCGAGTTTTTGACGATCAACGCGATCGCCCTTGAGGTGCAGCATGGCGCTCTGGGTCAGGCTGGGCAGCATCTTGTGGGTGCTCTGCACCGTCAGGTCGGCTCCGGCACAGACGGCGGAGCGGGGGAATCCGGGGTGAAAAGACAGGTGAGCACCCCACGCCTCGTCCACCAAGGCCAGTTTTCCGTGGTGATGGATGGTCTCGACGACCTTCTCGATGTCGCAAGTATGGCCGTGATAGCTGGGAGAGGTGACGACCACCGCCTTGGCTTCGGGATGCCTCCGGAGAGCCTCCTCAATGTTCGCCACCGTGGGAACAGAGAAGACTCCTAGCTCGGAGTCGAAGGCAGGGAGATAGGTCGCCGCGGTGGCCCCACTGAGAATGAAGCCGCTCCAGACGGAGCGGTGGGCGTTGCGGGGGACTAAGACGAGGTCTCCCGCAACGCTGCAAGCGAGCAGCATGGCCTGATTTCCCACCGTGGATCCGTTGACCAGAAAGTGGGTCTGGTCCGCGCTGAAGGCATGCGCCGCCAGTCGCTGGGCCTCTCCCAGTTGTCCGTGAGGATGATGCAGATCATCGATCCCCATCACCTCCGTAATATCGGCCTTTAGGGCATCGAATCCGAGAAAGCTTGCGAACTCGGAGTCCGCGCCAAGCCCGCCCTGGTGCCCAGGTACATGAAAGGAAAGAATACCTTGCGACACATGGTCGCGGACAGCTTCAAAATAAGGAGAGTGACTTGGGTGCTTCAAGTATCGACTAAGCGCCCTTCAGCCCTTGAGTGAAGTCCACGGCGTTGGCCATCTCGGGAAAATCGATCAGGGGATTCCGGTTCCCTTGCATCTCCTCGATGGCGGCGTTGCGGTGCTTCTCCCACAGGTCCGGGGGGTAGCGGCGGTTCCAGTCCAGCATCCGCTGAATGTCGGCCGAGTCGTACCGATCCACGTCGCCGGGATAACGAAGCAGGAAGTAGAGAGTTGCCCGAGCCGCGGCGCCTTTACCTCCGGCCGGCTCAAAGGTTCGCTCCGGCCCGATCGTCCCGCACTGGTCACGCCAGTCATCCTTAGGGTTCTCGAACTCGTCGTACGGGAGATTTCCCCGCCGGCTGTTGCAGCGAGAATCGCAGGCGAACAGGTGGTGTAGATCGCCGCGCTGTGGCTGGGCCTTGCCAAACCAGGACTGCGGCACGACGTGCTCACAGTTGAGCGCCGCCGCTTCCTGGGTGGCGAACGCCGTGGCCGCCGCTTCGGGAGATAGCGCCGTGAAAGCGAGAGCGTTTTCCGCCTGGCGCCGAAGCTGCCCGACTTCCCAGTCCTCCACGATCGCTTTTTCCACCGCGATGGTCACGTTGGAATAGATGGAACGAAGCTGACCGTTGGGTTGCAGGTCTACCCAGGGATAGACGTAACGAGCGGGGCGATAGTCCAAAACCGTGGTGTGAGAGTCCTGAAGCTTCTTGGAGAGCTGCTGGAAAAGCGACTTCCCGTCAGCCTTCCAGTCGACATCCTTATAGTAGATCTGTCGCGCGGCACTGTCCTTACTCTCGTTATAGTACTCGCGGTCGGAGAATCCGCGAAATTCGGCCAGCGCGTCATTCAAACCCGTCGAGTCCATGGGCCTACGGACCGGTAGGGCGTTCTCGGGATCGTCTCCTTTGCAGCTCAGGCATACCGAGTCACCCTTCATGGGGGTTACCTCGCAGGTCGTTCCCTTGTTAACGAGGCGCTGCGATGGGACGTAGGAGGCGCGGTCTCGGATAGGTCCCAAAGTCATGAACAGCCAGTGTAGATCCTCAAAACGTCGTTTTTGTTAAAAGATTGTGACATCTTCGGGAGGCGGGTAGACTATTTGCCCCTTTAGGGGAAATATACTATCAGGAGCGACCATCGCTCGAGATTCAAGGGAAAAGGGTATGCGGATGAGCTTACGGCGGACATCGTTTCGAAGCGTGATAGACGCCTCGCTTTGCCGTCGCCGAGAGCCTCGTCAGCGTTGGCAGGCGAGCACCGTGACCACCTGGCTGCCCGGCGAACGCCCTACCGTGGTCTCGGTCATCGAGGCCGACGTGCGTGGCGCGCGCTTGATGTTCCCTTTCTACGTGGAAACCAACGACCGCGTTCATGTCGCTTTCAAGGACGAGCTTGGCTACTATCAGGCCCGCGTCGCTCGCATCGCCTGGACCCAGAATTTGGGAACTTCCGGCACCATCGTGGCCGGTGTGGCTTTTGACGAAGAGCTGAGCCTGGCGGCATAGTTTTATGGGCTTCGTTGATTTCTTTTCAATCGGAACAAGCTTTCCTTATCCCTTGCTTTAAGGGTGAGCGGAGCGAAAGAATACCTTCTTTCTATACCGTTGTTTACTTCTGGAGATTTAATCATGAAATAAACTTGCCTTGAAATACTAAGATTTTAGGGTATAGTCATGAAAAAGCTTGTGCTCCTATGGATTGTGACCTTGCTGGTTGGGACCGGACTGGGTTTGAGTTATCCAAGGGAAATGCCCCGTTCTTCAACGATTCCATCAGCCCATCCCGAGGCGGTGGCGGAGATTATTCGGGCCACCAATCAGATACGCCAAAGGACGGGAGCCGGTCCGCTACTCGACGTTCCTTATCTGTCTGATGCCGCTACCGCGCATTCCCAAGAAATGCTGGAACTGAACTACTTTTCCCACACATCTCCAACCCCCGGTATTGCAAAACCCAAGGACCGTGTGCAGGCGTTCGGTGGATGGGATACCAAGGTTGGAGAAAATATCTATCGCGCTTCCGGAATTTCTCCAAGGGATCTTGCCCAGCGTGTGATCGCGGCGTGGGAGAAGAGTCCCAGTCACTACCAGAACTTGATCAATCCAGAATTTAACTCTGTCGGAGTTGGCATCGCGGTCAAGGGGGAAGATTTCGTGGTAACCCAGGTCTTTTCTTACCAGTCGATCACTATCAAAGGAATGACGGCGACTCCCGCCCGTGACGGCTATGACCTGACTGTTGAGGGACAGATCCGAGAGGGCACGCGAGAGGGAGGAGTCTTCGTCAACAACTCTTTCGAGGAAAAGTTCTCAGCTAACCCGGAAGGAAACTTTCATATAGCCATTCACGTCCCATCCCGCGCTACTATCTCACTTTCACAAAAGAAAGCAGAGAACACGTACAGTCAGTCTTTGAGTTTTCCAGTCGAATCCATTCGGGAACAATAGCTCTCTTTT
Source organism: Selenomonadaceae bacterium (assembly GCA_037189585.1). Lineage (GTDB taxonomy): Bacteria > Vulcanimicrobiota > Xenobia > Xenobiales > JADMJV01 > JAEXNA01. The sequence goes on from JBBCJA010000016.1 coordinate 26,738, forward strand.
AAGAATTCTTTGAGGCCGGACCTTTACATTGATGCCACCAGAAGAAAGGCACCCGATGTTCCCAGCACTCCGCAACAAAAAGAACCGCACTCCCCGTCGAAGCGATATCTGTCGTCGTGACGGTACGCGCGAGAAGCTATGTCCCGCTTCCGTGACTTGTTGGAGCGAGTACGACGCTCCTACGAAAGTCGCCGCCATCGAAGCTGACTCCAAGGGAGCTCGTTTGATGCTTCCCTGGCCGGTAGCGCCGGGTGAGCAGATCACTGTCAGCCTGGCTGATGAATTGGGTCTTTATCAGACTCACATCGCGCGTGTGGTTTGGACCCAGTCTCTGCAGACCACCGGCCGTGTAGTGGCCGGCGTGGCCTTCCACGACCAGGCCGCCTAGTCCAAGCTCGATGTTAACTTTTCGTCTCGAACTGTTTACTTACTGTTAACGGTTTTAGTGAACCGTGTTACGTTGATAGTGCGACTAGAAGGGTATCCTATCGTCAGAAGGAGCTACTGATGACCTCGACCTCTTACTGCCGCCGAACCTCACCTCGCCAGCGTCTTAGTCCTACCCGTGTGACCTGCTGGAGCGCATGCGCACAACCTCGATCGGTCGCGCTCGTGGAAGCCGACAGCCGTGGTGCCCGATTGATTCTGCCTTTCAAAGTCCGTGTGGGAGAATTTATTCGTACCTGCTTTTCAGACGATCTGGGCTTGCATCAGACCCGTCGCGCTCGAGTGGCCTGGATCCATCGCTTAGAAAGCGCTGGACGAACGATGGTGGGACTCGCCTTCGAGCAGGAGATCGCTTAGGTTTTAAAGCCCAAAGGCAGGGCTTCAAGCCGCGAAGGGTCAGCTTCTTAAATCCCAAACTCGCCATCGTTTCGTGAGCCAACCGATACCATTCCCTGTCCGAATCGGACCGCCATGAGGCCTTCAGAGGGTTAAAGCACTTCTTGCTATAACTTCGGCCTTGGCATGGTCGCATCATGAAACAGCTCGGGCCACTTGACTTTGAGAAATACCTCTTCTGCCCTAAAGGGGATTCGTTACTTTTGCTGCGAGCGGCACTGACCCCAAATCGAGAGCAGGCGCAAAAGGCGTGGCGAGAATGGCGCCAACGCAACACTCTTCAAGGCTGCGAACTTAAGATGCACCGGCTGATGCCGGTGCTCTATCGACGATTTCAAGATGAAGGCCTCGATGCCGCTGATCATAGGATTCTTCGCGGCGTTTACCGCTACAGCTGGACAAGAAATCAGATGATGCTGAGAAAAGCCCAAACGGTCTCCGCATGCCTTTCTCGACTAGAGATTCCTGTTCTTCTTATCAAAGGTTTGCCGCTCAGCTTGACGACCTATCGTGACATTGGCGCGCGCCCAATGTGGGACTTTGATGTTGTTGTTCCTCCAGGACGCCGACAAGAGGCAGCGGACGCACTAGCGGGTTTGGGCTGGACTAACAACGAGATCTGCATGCCTGGCTTGGCCGCTCGACACTCGCATGATCTCTACGACGGCCTCGGAAACTCTCTCGATCTGCATTGGTTTTGCTTGGCGACAAGTCGCTGGCCTGGAGCTGACGATGACTTTTGGAGTCGGTCTGTACCGATCTCTTTAGGTGACACAGGCATCTTGAGCCGTCCCGAGTTGATTCAAACCCTCTGTCCAGAGCATCATCTTGTCCACGTCTGTCTTCACGGAACGAGGTACAGTGTTGAACAGGATCTTGGGTGGGTCTGCGATGCTTTTCTCATTTTAAAAAATCATCAAATTAATTTTGATCTTGTCTTGGAATCCGCTAGGCAACATCGCGCGATTTTCGCTCTTCGGTTGATGCTTTCTTATCTGCACCAGCAACTAGACGCGCCTATTCCCGAAGCCTTTCTTCAGCAACTAAGCCGAGAACCGGTCGACTGGACGGATCGATTTCAATTCTTGCGTTTACAGACAGGGAGAGAGTACCCCATTTGGGCGCCTTTAGTGGAATACTTACGTTGGAATCGGGGGGTCACGGTTCTAGAATTTCTAGAATTTCTACGTCAACGCTGGCGTCTCAGAACGGTTTGGCAAGTGCCCCTAGAACTAGGGAGACGAGTTTTTCGCAAGGTGTTAACTTTTTTTTTCCATTCCGCCAATATTTAGGAAACCTTCTCCAGGTAGTCTAAAGAAGAGAGAGTCCCCCGTGAGGTGACTCCTTTACGCAGGAGGTGTGCATTTGTTTCCTTTTGTCCATTTGGGCAAGCGGACCTGGATTGGTCCTGCCTTGCTGATGGCGAGTCTAGTGCTTTATAGCCTGACTTCGGGATTCCCTGACCGTACTCGGTTCGACCAACCCCTTAGTGATGTTGACTATCTCAACACCATGGAGGTCCACTACCAGCAGAAGGCCGTCAAGGTCCTCGACCGTTTCACCAACCAACCCTACACTGTCGATCTCAACCTCGAGCTCGACGCCGCCCGAACGACCACCACGACTGACCAGACCGGAACCTGGGTCGAAAGCATGAGCCCCAGGATCAAGACCATACGTTGCTGCGTGACATTGGCGGCTAACACGGAAGTGGACAAAGATCACCTCTTCCGGTGTTTAGCCTACTCGCTTGGAGTCGACCTTTCGCGAGGCGATCTGCTTCAGATCTGCGTTAACGGATAAACGACCAACCCACCTACCAATCAAGAAGGCGACCCGCGCGGGTCGCCTTTGCTCTTTTCCCTGAATCATTTAAGAACTGGTCGCATAAGGCGGTGGAACTTCATGAACCTCGTCAACCTCGACCGGGGGAAAAACGGATTCTAACTCGAGTTTGAGTTCGGGAAAGGAAGGGCTTAGAAGGGTATCTTTCTCCGAATAGACTCCGTGAGTGCGATATCCCTGGCCATCAAGAACGTGAACCTCAGCCATTGACGGAGATGGCGTGAATATCCAGTACTCCTTGACGCCGTAAGCGGCGTAGAGCCGAAATTTTCGGACTCTATCGTGACGAAGACTCGATGGGGAGGTCACTTCGACCACTAAACTTGGCGACCCGTCCACATAGTTACTCTTGAGTTGGTCCGCATTACAAACGACGAGAAGATCGGGCTGTACAACATCGATGTCCGACAAACGCACGTCGAGAGGCGCGAAGAACAGGTCGCAAGGAGTACCTCGAAAATATATTCCTAACGCCAAACTTAGATTCGCGCACAGCTTTTGATGAAGAACTGTCGGACTCGACATACAAAAGGATTGTCCACCGATGACCTCATACCGCTCGTCGCCCTGCCAGGCTTGATATTCAGCAAAGGTTATGAGGGGCTGGGGCATTGATTCCATAGCAACCTCCATGGCGACAATTCTCTTGTCTACAATACTACTATTTTTCCGGCTTCACGGCGACCAGATACTGCTGGATTAAGAGAGCCAGACCCAGCGACACTCCATAGAAGCGAAGGCACTTCGCGGCCACGGAGAGGTCGATCTGAAGGAACACCACACCAACCAGTGCGGCGATAGTCAACACAACCGTGATCGCGGTGGAAACATTTCGCGGCCACCCTGGAGCGCAGTCGAAGGGGCCGCTCCAGATCATCGGTAGACTCAAGAAAACCGCGGGTCCGATTTTACCCAGGTAGGTGAACGGGTCCACATAGACGTGATAGAGCCAGATGACCAGTGCGGCAAGCCATGCCCCGCCCACCAGGTTGGATTCCAAAATCTCTTCGTTGTTGACGATAGTTCGACCATGTTTGGTGAAGCGAAGTAGCAGCGTCGTGGCCGCCCGGATGGTCCAGGTCAGGTAACAGAAGAGTCGCCAGACGACCAGAAGTGGACCAAGAATGACGGCAAGACCCGGATAGCGGGCTAGTAGCTCCCTGAGCAGACGAGCTCCCAAATAGGTGGCCAGGGTGATCTGTTGCTGCAGTTTATGGGAGTGCTTCGACATCCACAGCATGTAGCGAAGAACCACGCCGTACAGGGGATAGCGCGCGCGTAGCGCGTGGAGCAAACCCTCTCGGGCCCACTCCGACTCGGGATCCTGGACCAAAGCGCGTTGGAAAAAATCGAGAGCGTCTCCGTAGCGGTTTCGATCGAGCTCGAGCCAACCCATGTTGGCCAGGGTCTGAGAATTCTCGGGATCTTGAGCCAGCGCGTTCTCCAGGGCCCCGGACGCCTCGCCAATTCTTCGCAGCTTGATCAGACAGGTGGCCAGAACGTTGACAGCGCCGCTATGATGAGGGCTACGCTCCACCGCGAGTTCCGCCGCGGCCAGCGCTTCCTCCCAACGGTGAGCATCCAGGTGAAGGTAAGCTAGCACGACAAGAAAGTCTGGGTCGGCCGGCTCTAGAGTCAAAGCTGTTTGAATCGCCTCCATAGCGGGGACGGGCTGATTCCGCTCTCGCATGATCTGCGACATGATGTAGAATCCGTGGGCCTGGCTGGGATCGGCGACGATCGCCGCCTCGGCGGCTTCGGTCGCGTTGTGATAGCGCTTCATCTTCAAGTGGCAGAAGGCCAATAGAGACAAGGCGTGAGAATCGTTGGGGTCCTCGGCCAGATGGCTCATCAGCTCGGTGATGGCGAGATCAAACCGCCCGCTGTCGATCAAGTGATTGGCACGTTGCAAACTAGGTGTCATCGAATTTTCGCCTTATCTAGAAATTGACTCAAGTCGTCGTAGTAGCCGTCCTGGTTGGCGAAGTTCACGTAGTTCCGCGAACGTCGCAACCACTCGGTAGTGGAAGGTTTGCGCTCCTTGAGCGCGAGCTGAAAGTCGGCTAGCCGAACCGGGCGTAGGTCGCCCGACTTCAATGCGTCGACCACCGCCCGCTCGGTGGCTTGTTCCACCAGTTGTTTGATGTCCGCTCCCGAGAAAAGTTCCGTCTGAGCGGCCAATTTGTCCCAAGGGATGCTGGGGTCGACGTTGCGATTCCGAGTGAGCAGTTTGAGGATCTCGATCCTGGCTTTGAGGTCCGGCGGTGGGACGAACAGAACGCGGTCGAAGCGCCCTGGGCGTCGCAACGCGCTGTCCACGTTCCAGGGTTCGTTGGTCGCCCCCAGAACCAGAAGTTTCTCGTTGTTGGATTGAATGCCGTCCATCTCGGTCAGAAACTGAGTGACCACCGAGCGCATGGCGGAATTGTTCAGAGCCCCGCGTTTGGCTCCCATGGCGTCGACCTCGTCGATGAAAAGGACGCTCGGCGCGCGTCCGCGCGCTGTGGCGAAAAGCTCGGCCAGGTTCTTTTCCGAGTTTCCAATGTACATATTGAGAATCTCGTTGAGGGCCAGCGAAAAGAAGCTGGCCCCCAGCTCTCCCGCCGTGGCCCGAGCCAGGTGGGTTTTCCCGCAACCGGGCGGCCCATAGAGAAGAATTCCGCCTCCGATCTTCTTACCGTAGGCCTCGTAGATCTCCGGCTTTTGCATCGGGTAGAGGATGTTGAGCCTGATCTGCTCCTTGAGGGTCTCCATCCCACCGATATCGTCAAAGGTCACGCGCGGGACGGAAGATGGGGTCTCGGGCATTTCCACCCGACCGTGAATCTCGCCGGTCGAGGTGATCTTCAAAGTGTTGTCCGTCTCGAGCTCCGCCTCCAACCCTTCGTCGATCAAGCTAGAGTCCGCGGAGATCGCCTCATGATAGTGCCTCGAGGCGTCGCCGCGCTTACCGACTTCCAACTCCCAACGGGCTGTTGCCAGAAGTGCCAGCGGTCGATACTCGGTGGAAAGAAGCGGATCCGCTAGCGCCTTCACGTCTTTATAGCGACGGCTCTTGAGAAACTCCCTCACCACGTGAGCGCGCAAGATCACGTTGTCGGGAGTCAGATTTAGAGCTTGGAGAAGAGGGGCGAGCGGATCGATGTCCATTTGGCTTGCCTTCTTGAGCGCTGGTTTCAATCCTGGTCAGACCCAGAGCGTCGTCTCCACCAACGAGGACGGAAATTGCGAACTCTCGTACGAAAGGTCTCGGTAATGAAGATCAGACGTACAAGCATAGTGATCATCTTTTGTATCAGTCTGCTGGCGATACTGACCACTATCTGCGCCGTTCAGGCATGGCGGCTACGACTTCTACAAGAAGAGGCCTACGATTCGCGCCAGAATATCCTACAGCGGATCGGCGTGTGGGATCTGGGACGCGAACGCATCGCCACGGCGATACGTGGCTACGCGGCTACGGGATCAGACTTCTATCAGGATCTGTTTCAAGACGCTACTCAGGATGTCCGCCTGGGTCTCAACGATCTACCTAAATCTCATTGGACTCCTCGGGAACAAGAGCTGTTGGAACGTGCTCAAGTCGAACTAGACGTTCAGCTCTCTTTACGACGGCAGGCTTTGCGCGCCGTTGAGGACGGCCAGAAGGATCGGGCCCTAGGGCTGCTCTTCGGCTCGGAGTACCGAGCCGCCGAGGAAGCCGCCGCCGATATCTTGTCTGAGTTTCAGCAATCGGTCAGAGACCGCCTGACCCGGCAAGCTAAGCAGGCTTCGAGTCGAGCCAGGGTTCTAGGCATGATCAGCTTGGGAATGTTGAGCCTAAACTGCGCTATTATGATCGGCGCCTTACTACTCTTTTATCAACGTCGCGTGGTGATCCCGATCTCCGACATCAACACTCGACTGGGGGCTCTGCTAAGAAATCAAGACGCCGGAAATATAGGTTATCAGGAGGAGACGTCAGAGGTCGGCGATCTCGCTCGCTCCTTGGAAAGTTACCTGGTCACCAGCAAGGAAGCAGAACATCGGCGCTGGCTGGACAACCACGTGGCGGAAATTTCAACCAAGCTACATTTAGCTCGCACGTTTTCCGAGCTCGCCTCGACTTTACTGTCCGCCGTCGCTCCACTGTTGGGAATTGGACAGGGCGCTCTGTACCTATACGAGGAGGCCGAGGAACGCCTCAATTTGGCCGGTGGATATGGGCGGCCGAGGGAAAAAGGTTTTCCCGAGAGTTTTACGCTGGATGAAGGGTTGGTCGGGCAGTGCGCCCGTGACAAAGCCCCCATTTCCATCATCGATCCGCCGGACAATTATTTTCCTATAAGCTCTAGTTTGGGAGAGTCTAAGGCCTCTCTCGTGACCATCCATCCTGTGCTTCACCTGGGCCAACTGCAGGGAGTTATGGAACTGGCCGCTTTCCGTCCGTTGGGCGAACGCGAAAGTGAACTGCTTCGCGAGCTCCTCCCTGTCCTAGGAACCAGCATGGAGATTCTAGCCAGCAACCTACGAACCGAAGCGCTTTTGAATGAAACCAGGCAACAAGCTCAGCTTCTCGCCAGCCAGCGGGAACAGCTTCAACGCTCGACTTTCCTGGCCGAAACGGCTCTAGAACTGACCCGGTCCGGCTACTGGACAGTAACGCTGGACGGCGATGAATATTTCACCTCATCGGAGCGAGCAGCCGACATCTTCGGCGAGGAGCCCCGTCCTGATGACTGGCGTTATCATCTGCAAAAAGAATGGATCGCCCGTGCCGAGCAAGCCGACCCGGAAGCCGCCAAGGCCATGATGGAGAGTTTTGAAGCCGCGGTGGAAGGGCGTTCCGAACTGTTCGACTCGACCTATGCCTATCGTCGCCCGAGCGACGGCAAAGTTGTTTGGCTGCGCGACCTCGGGATGGTCAGCCGTGATTCGAAGGGGGCTCCAGTCGCCATCTACGGAGTGGTTCAAGACATCACAGCGCAGAGAGCGGCCGAAGAACGGATTCGTGCTAGCGAACGTCAGATTCGTCACATGCTGGAATCAAGCCCCGTGGCTGTCGGCGTGATGAACATCGAGAGTGAGCGACTGGTCTTCGCTAACGACTCCCTGGCGGACATGCTAGGGGCTAGCCTGGAGGAGTTAGCGGGTCAACCTATCTATCCCCGCTATGGAACAGCCGAGGATTTCGCTTTCATCAAAAGTCGACTAAGCGATGGAGAAAACGTACTGAACCTACCCGTCAAATTAAAAAGAGATGACGGCGGAGAGCTCTCCCTGTTGGCCTCTTACATAGCGGTTCAATATGAAGACGCTCCCTGCATTCTGGGTTGGCTGTTCGACGTGACGGAGTTGCGCCAGGCCAAGGAGATCGCCGAGGAAGCCGCTCGCCTGAAGGCGGACTTCCTGGCTAACATGAGTCACGAGATCCGCACTCCATTGAACGCGGTCATCGGCATGTCCCATCTGCTTCTCAACACGGAGCTGGATGCTCGGCAGCGTGACTATGTCTCGAAAATTCGACAGTCGGGACAGCATCTATTGGGGATTATCAACGATATCCTGGACTTCTCTAAGATCGAGGCGGGAAAGCTTCCTATGGAAGAGGTGGACTTCGAACTAGACGGTGTCTTGGAGAACCTGACCAACGTGATTGCGGACAAAACCGGTTCTAAAGGCTTGGAGTTAATTTTCGACATCGACGAATCGGTACCCAAGTTCCTTCGCGGCGATGCTTTAAGGCTGGGACAGATCCTCATCAACTATGCCAATAACGCCGTCAAGTTTACCGAGAGCGGTGAGATCGTCATCGGAGCCAGAGTGTTGGAGGAAGGAGAGCGCGACATTTTGCTCCGTTTTTGGATAAGGGATACCGGAGTCGGTATCAGTCCCGAGCAGCAAAAGCACCTCTTTCAGTCCTTCCAGCAGGCCGACTCCAGCACCAGCCGCAAGTATGGGGGAACAGGCTTGGGCTTGGCCATCTGTAAGCAGTTGGCCGAGTTGATGCGGGGCCAGGTCGGTTTGGAAAGCGAGTTAGGCCGTGGCAGTACTTTTTGGTTCACCGCTCGCCTGAACAAGGCTTCCATCCGGTCTCCCAGGCATGTTCTGAACTCACCTTCACAAGTCTATCGCGCTCTGGTCGTGGACGACCACGAGACAGCTCGTAGGGTCCTCGGCGACATGTTGGCCCACATGGGTTTCGTAGTGGCTCAGGCGGAGAGCGGAAAGGAATCTCTTCGACAAGTCAAGGAGGCGGAAAAATCGGGAGTTCCCTTTCATCTCATCTTCTTGGACTGGCACATGCCGGAGATGAACGGAATCTCCACGGCCAAGGCCATTCGCGACCTGCGGTTAGCTTCTTCTCCTCATCTGGTGATGGTGACCGCCTACGGGCGCGAGGAAGTTCTCAAAGAAGCCGAGAGGGCTACCTTGGAGAGCGTCCTGATCAAGCCCGTCAACCCTTCGGTTTTGTTCGACACGGTGGTGCGCCTGCTAGGTTTAAAAGATGGGGCTCTGGGTTTTCACGGTGGCACGGGACCGACTCCGGAGACTCTTTCCGACCTTGCTTCCATCGCCGGAGCCAGATTGCTGGTAGTGGAGGATAACGAACTGAACCAGGAAGTCGCGAGAGGTTTATTGAGCGACGCCGGATTGTTGGTGGATATGGCCGAAAACGGCCAGGTCGCGTTACAACGGCTGGCCGAGCAGCCCTACGACTTGGTTTTGATGGACGTACAGATGCCGGTCATGGATGGCCTGAGCGCTACCCAAAAGCTTCGTGAGGATCCTCGCTTTGCCGATCTTCCCGTAGTCGCTATGACGGCCCACGCCATGGCGCCGGAGAAGGCCCGGTGTTTAGAAGTCGGCATGAATGACCATGTGGCTAAGCCGATCGATCCAGACGAGCTTTTCGCCGCGCTACTGCGCTGGCTTCCTGCCAAGCCGTCCTCTCCCAAGCTCCTTCCCCCAACTTCCGAGGAAGTCGCCCTTCCCGTGGTGGAAGGATTGGATATAGAGTTGGGATTGCGCCGCGTTCGAGGGAAGCGACGCCTCTACCTAGGCCTTTTAGAGGGCTTCGTGTCTGACCAGGAAAATCTCTCGGAAGAATTGTTGAAGGCGCTCTCCGAGGACGACAAGTCGACAGCCCGGCGATTTGCCCACACAGCCTTCGGTATATGTGGCCAGATAGGAGCTTCCCATCTTCAGGAGCTAGCCGCTCGTCTAGAGCGGGAGATTCAGGCTGGAGCCGGCCTGGAGGCGGCTAGTTTGAGGACCTTCACTACCAGCCTGGATGGATTTCTAGCCAAATTGAAAGCGGCGCTTTCCACATCGCCGACCAAGGACGACCTTCCGGAGGAGAGCAAGGAAATGCTGGTCCGGCTCGATGATTTGTTGAGCCAGGATGACGGCGAGGCGGTCGACTATTGGAAGGAGCGTTTGGTGACATTTCAATCCATCTTGGGCGAACCGACGTTCAAAGCTCTCGATCGGGCCATCAGACAGTTTGATTTCGAAGTTGCCCTTGGGATCTTAAGGGAGCAAAAGCCGCCGCTAGGCCGGAGGCCCGCTGATGTTTCCTAACGACGTCGTGGTTCTATTCTCAAGATAGCTCTTTAGTGCAAAGAGGGCGAAGGACTGGACTCTACGAAGCCAGCGATAGGGTTGTCTATGTGGCGTAACGAGGAAGGACCACGGTACTTTTCTTACGATGCGTATCCCGACGCCTCTCAACCAGCTCTCCATCACTTTTAGGCTGAGTCTGGGATACGTCTATCTATTGGCTCTCATAGTGATTCTCGGCTCACAAAGTCTGAGATATCAGCAACTTCTGAGTCAGAGTACCCAGCAACTCTATCACAACGAGCTACTCGGAATCTCCCACTTCAAGCGCGCCGGACTGCATATCGCCCAACTGGAGCACTCTCTGGGGCAGATCTTGCTTGCCCCCGGGCCGGAGGCTCGAAAGCAGGCTCGCCAACAGCTTGAGGAGTTTGACCGCTTGCTGTCGGCCGATCTTTCCCAAGCTAGAAGTCATATCGTCCGAGAAGAGAATCGAAAAAGACTCACCAGGTTCGAGCTCGATCTCAAGGAATTTCGAGCTCGTCTGACTGCAAGCTTGGTCCAATTCGATAGCGAGTCTCCTCAAGCCCGTGGACAAGCGATAGAAAGTCTGACGCGAATCTTCTTTCGTTCGAACCGGACCGCGCTGGAAAAACCACTGCTTTCCATCGCGGATGATAAGGAGAAAGAGATCAGAGGCCTCCTCCGGCAAAATGAGGAGATCGCCGCCCGCGGACAGCGGGAGATTCTCTTCTATCTGGGGCTTTCCGTTCTGGGTTTACCGTTGCTCTTGGTGCTCGGTCTTTCCATTCGCCAACCTACCTGGCACATTCGGCGGACTCTGGAAAGGCTCGCCGCCGGAGAACTCGACGTTAAGGTGCCTTATCAAGATATGGGCGGCGAAGCGGGGAACATCTGTCGCTCCATCGCGGTCTTACAGCAGGCCGCCCTCAAACTCGAGGACGACCGTTGGCTCAGGGCCCGGGTGGGAGAAGTGGTGTCCCACCTTCCGCAGGCGGAAAGCCATCAGGCACTAGCCGAGACTCTCTTCTCCAGGATGGCTACTGTAACCGCGGTCGGACATGCGGTGCTCTACGTCTTCGAGGAAGAATCGAAGCGACTTTTTCTCGCCGGAAGCTACGGGCATCACGACCATAATCTTCTTCCCCGTGAAATCGCTTTGGGCGAAGGTCTTTTAGGACAGTGTGCCCAGGACGGACGCCCCATCATCCTGGATAGTCCTCCTCCCGACTACGTCAAGATCGTCTCGGGCGTCGGAAGCGCTGTCCCAAGGACTCTTCGCGTTCTGCCGGTCTTTCACAGCACGCGGTTACGGGGAGTTCTAGAATTCGCCATGCTCGGTCACTCGGAGTCGCGAGCGCTGGAATTTCTAGAGTCCCTGCTCGCTCCGCTGGGTTCGAGCCTGGAGATTTTGGATCGAAATCTACAAACTCGTCGATTGTGGGAAGCCGCTTCCGAGCAGGCTATGAAATTGGAGGCCAAAACGCGGAAATTGGCGCAAAGGGAGCGACAAATTCGCTCTATGCTGGAAGCCAGTCCAGTGGCTGTCAGGGTCGTGGAGATCGAAAAGGAGATCCTCTTCGCTAACCCCGCTTATGTCGAGTTGATGGAAGGTCGGCCGGAGGAGGTCCTGGGGCAAAGACCCGATCTTATTTACGCCGATCGCGAGCAATACCTTGATTTTCGGGGCCGCGTGGAAAAGGGGGAGGAGGTCACCAACCTTCCCGTGACAGTGAGAACCAGCCAGGGTAATGTCCGCTGGGTCATCGCCTCTTTCACCAACATGGTTTACGGCGAGCGCCAGGCCGTGCTGGGTTGGTTTTTCGACGTCACGGAAATGAACAGAGCCAAGGAGATCGCCGAGGAGGCGACCCGGGCCAAGTCAAGCTTCTTGGCCAACATGAGTCATGAGATCCGCACCCCGATGAACGCCATCGTCGGCTTGGCGCACCTGGTCTCGCGGACCTCGCTGACATCGAGGCAACAGACCTACATTGATAAGATTCAGCAGGCCGGGCAACACCTGCTCGCGGTGATCAACAACGTCTTGGATTTCTCCAAGATTGAAGCCGGCCAGTTGACTATCGAGAAGGCTGACTTCGAACTGGAGAAAGTGTTCCAAACAGTCGCGGACTTAATCCTCGAGAAAGCGGCGGCGAAAAACTTGGAGGTCGTGTTTCACATCGATCCCGCTATCCCGAGGACCCTGAAGGGAGACTCTTTGCGCTTGGGACAGATCTTGCTCAACTTCGCCAACAACGCGGTGAAATTCACCGAGCAGGGCGAGATCGAAATCAGTGCCGATTTGCTGGAAGCCGAGGCTCAGAATGTGACTCTTCGCCTCTCCGTCCGCGATACCGGCCTGGGTCTGACCCCTGAGCAGCGCGAGAAGTTGTTCCAAAGCTTCCAACAATCCGATAGCTCGATCAGTCGGAAATATGGAGGGACCGGGCTCGGCCTGGCCATCTGCAAGCAATTGGCCGTTCTTATGCGAGGAGAGGTCGGGGTTGAAAGCTGTCCCGGCGGGGGCAGCACTTTCTGGTGCGTGGTGCGCTTGACTCGGGGAGGCCGGTCCGGCATGGCGACTAGACTCTTAGCACCGGTCTGGAGAGGACGGAGAGCCCTGGTGGTCGACGACCACGAACTGGCCCGCCTGGTTCTCGTGGAGATGTTGTCGGCGATGGGGATCAAGGTTAGTCAAGCCGAGAGTGGCCGAAGAGCTCTGAGGATGATGACCGAGGCCGACCGGAAGGGAGAAAGTTTTGATCTCGTCTATGTCGACTGGCGCATGCCGAACATGAGCGGGGTGGAGACGGCTAAGGCTATCCGAGAACTAGACCTCAAGACCGCACCCAATATCGTGATGGTGACGGCCTACGCTCGAGAAGAAGTCTTTCGAGAGTTTGAGGAGGCCGAACTCCCTCTAGTACTGCTAAAGCCTATCAGTCCTTCCGGTCTTTTGGACATCACGTCACGCGCGCTCGGCGCCCTCGACGAGGAAGACGTGGCGGTAGTCCAGGAGAGGCCCAACTTAGAGAGCTTAGCCTCGCTGAATGGATCTCGTATTTTGTTGGCTGAAGACAATGATCTGAACCAGGAAGTAGCGGTGGGCCTGCTGTCGAGCCTGGGACTGGAGGTCGACATCGCCGAGGATGGCCTAAGGGCGGTCGAAATGGTGAAAGTCGGGAACTACGCGCTCGTCCTCATGGACATGCAGATGCCGGGACTCGACGGAATAGGGGCGACCCGGCTCATACGGCAGGACGATCGGTTCGCGGAACTGCCCATCCTGGCTATGACAGCCAACGCCTTGCGGGAGGACAAAGATCGATGCTTGGAGGCCGGCATGAACGATCACATCGCCAAGCCCATTGAACCTGAGCTTTTCTTTCGAACGCTACAGAGGTGGCTGACGAAAGAGACCCAGGAGACGATGGAATGAAAGACAGGAAAGCGACCGTCTCACGCCGGTGGGACCTTCCGGAGCGACTCCCGGTACCGTTTTTGCATCTCTCGGTCGCCGCCGGCTACCTCCTTTTGGTTTTGTTCGCTCTAGGCCTTCAGAGCCTGGTCATTCAATTCCGGCTCTACCAGGAAACCAGCTCTCTAGCCGAGCGGACCGATGCCCAGTTGCGCCGTTTGGAAGCCTTGTATCGAATCGACTCCAACGACTTAAGCCAGGTCGAAAGAGAAGCAGGTGAGCGAGCTGTTCTAGGAGCTCAAACACTGCTTGGCACAGGTCTAAAATGGACCGTCGGACTGCTCGGACTGGGCTTACTGGGCATTCCTCTGACGTTGTATCTCGGTCTTTGCATCCGGAGACCCATGCTTCGGATGCGCCGCGCTGTGGAAGGCCTGGCCGAAGGACGATTGGACCTGGAGATACCTCACCTCGATTTCCCCAACGAAATCGGCAATATGGCGCGTTCCATTCGGGTGCTTCAAACTGGAGCTTTCCAACTCGAACAACAGCGGTGGATCAAATCAAGCCTGGCCGAGTTGACCTCGGACATTCAGCACTCCCCTGATTTCCCTGAACTGGCGCGCGCCTTGCTCAACCGCGTCTCACCGCTGCTCAAGGCCGGACATGGAGCTTTTTATCTCCTCGAGGAGGAGCGCCTGAACCTTATAGCCACTTATGGGCTGCGCGAACGTAAAGCTTTGGGGGCAAGCTTCGCCGTGGGCGAAAGCTTGGTGGGACAGTGCGCGAGGGAGAGAAATCCGATCACCTTGATGAACCTGCCTCCCGACTATGTGACCATCAGCTCCTCTTTGGGAGAGGCTCCACCACGTTGTATCGCCCTTTTACCGATTCTATCTCGGGAGAGGCTGTGGGGGGTGCTGGAGTTCGCATCCTTCCATCCCTTCGGACCAGGAGAGACAGCCTTGCTGGATGCGCTAACACCGGTTTTGGCCATGACCATGGAGGTTCTCGAGGGGGACCTCGAATCCCGGCAGCTTCTCGTCGCGACTCAGGAGCAAGCTCGTCGGATGGAAATTCAAGCTGGAGAACTCGCCGAGCAGAAGGCCGCCCTGGATGCCCGAACCTTGGAGCTGTCGCAAACGCAGGCGTGGTTTCACTCCATCATCGAATCGGCTCCGGACGGGCTGGTGGTCCTGAACGAGTCCGGAACCATATTGTTGGCCAATGAACGCGCGGAGTCGCTTTTCCTGTATGACCGTGGAGAGTTCGTGGGCCTTCCTTTCTCTACCCTGATTGAAGGTGAGTTGCGAGAGCAAGACGATGTCCGCCTGCGAGGACGTCGTAAGGACGGGTCATGGGTCACGGTGGAGGTCAGTTTCGGAAAAATGCCCAGCACTTCCCACGGTGGAGAGGGTTACATAGCCTGTGTTCACGGCATAGATGCGCGGGACGCGGCCCCTCCCGACCCACCGGCGTCGAGACCCATGGCTGAAGCGGGTAGCGTGACTCTCCACCATCTCGCTACAATCGAAGGACTGGACGTGCGGCTCGGAATGCGAAGAGTGATGGGCAAGGAGTCGCTCTATCTCAAGATGCTAGCCAGGTTCGTGGAGGGCCAGGCCGAGACCGCGACTTCACTCAGGCAGGCCCTTGACGAAGGAAATCTGGCCGGCGCCGAGCGGATCGCCCACACCGCGCGAAGCGTTTGCGGCAATATCGGAGCGAGCGGCCTGGAAGAGCTCGCGGGCCAACTGGAGCGAGACATCCGAGAACAGGGCCGTTCCGCCAATCCCTCGGTTTTCATCGACGAGCTGACACGACTTCTGAAGAGCCTACGACGGCTGTTTCCGGCGAAAGAGAAGGGGGAGTAAGGATATGAATGATAGACCGATTCTACTGATCGTGGACGACTCTCCTGATAACCTGACCTTGATGAGTGAGGTTCTCAAGGAATACTACCGAGTGAAGGTAGCCAACAACGGAGGGAGGGCTTTGAAAATCGCCCTTTCCAGACCCGCTCCCGACCTGATCTTGTTGGACGTGGTGATGCCCGATATCGACGGATACGAAGTTTGCCGTCAACTCAAGGCCGACCCGAGATCTCGAGAGATACCCGTACTTTTCTTGACGGGGCGAGGCAGTGCCGACGACGAGGCTCTCGGATTGAGCCTCGGAGCGGTCGACTATATCAGTAAACCGGCGAATCCCGCTATCGTCCTGGCACGAGTTAAGACCCATCTCGAACTCAAAATGGCTAGAGACTTCCTTCAAGACCAGAATAGCTTTCTAGAAGCAGAAGTTCGGCGGCGCACACAGGAAGTGAACACCGTTCAGGAGGTCACCATCCAGGCTCTGGCCTCATTGGCTGAAACCAGGGATCTCGACACCGGAAACCACATCCGCCGAACCAAACACTACGTTCGGGCGCTCGCCAACAAACTGAGAAAGCATCCTCGTTTCGCTCACTTTCTCGACAACGACGAGACCATCGACATTCTCTACAAATCGGCGCCGCTGCATGATATCGGCAAAGTGGGCATACCCGACCGAATCTTGCTCAAACCCGGACGTTACGAGCCGGAGGAGTTCGAGATCATGAAGGGCCACTCCAACCTCGGTTATCAGGCCTTGCGACAGGCTGAGAGGGAGCTAGGCCAGGAATTGCCCTTCTTGAGACATGCTAAGGACATCGTATTGTACCATCACGAAAAATGGGACGGAGGCGGATATCCGAAAGGATTGGCCGGTGACGACATCCCTATCTCGGCGCGCCTGATGGCCGTGGCCGACGTCTACGACGCGCTGATCAGTCGCCGGGTCTACAAGGAAGGAATGCCTCACCAACGTGCCGTGAAGATTCTCCTCGAGGGGCGTGGCCAACACTTCGACTCTGATATTCTCGACGCGTTTCTCGATATCCAAGGGGAGTTTCAAGAGATCGCCAAGCGGTATGCCGACACGGACCAGGAGCTAGCCGACAAGACCAGCCAGCTGAGCCGGTTGGAAAGCTAACCTCCGATTGACCGAAGGTTAGGCCGCCGTCGACCCAGAGCCCAGAAGCGTCGGGTCCGCGATGTATCTATCGATAATGGTCTATAGTGCGAACACGGTCCGCAAGGCGTCGTCCAGCAGACTCATTGTCTTACTGTCCATGACGCCGCGACGTCCTCTCACGCGGTGGCGGCGGTCGATGGGGCGTGTCTGCAAACAGTCCGCTACCGAACGCTTGGTTAGGCCATTTTCACGAGTCGGCTCGACGACCACGTTGGTTTTGATCTCCGCCTTCTTCGGCGACCATTCGGTGAGGAGAACGACTTGGACCACTGGAACTCTGCGATTGTAGTGGTCGTTGGTCACGATTACCGCGGGGCGGGTCTTCCCCGTTTCGGACCCTCGCGTGGGTTCTAGGTCAACGAGAATGACGGCTCCGCGTTCAAGCTCGATCACTCCGCCCAATCCTGTGCGGCGTCGTTGACCCATGCTTGGGAATCCAAGTCGGCATCATAGAGTTCGGCATAAAGTGCGGCCGACCGACTCATCTCTTCGTCATGAAGAGCTCGCTGAAAATGCGCCAAAGCGGTACGAACAATTTCGCTCTTGTCTTTGAAGCCATACTTGCGATGCTTGTTAAGAAACTCGGATTGTTCCTCAGTGATACTGAATTTGGCCTGCACCATATGGGCCAATTTTAGGACCTAAAATCTAGGTCGTCAAGGAAGGTTTACGGCCAGCTTAAGCGACTTCATCGTGAATGAGAATTCTGTTGACGGGTGCGAGTTCTTTCACCGGATTCTGGTTCGTTCGAGAGCTACGAAAGGCGGGCCACGAGGTCGTTTGCCTTTTTCAAGCCGAATCAGAAGAGAGTTATTCCGACCTGCGGGGACGGCGGGTTCGAGAGCTTGTTCAAAGTGGACCCGCGGTATTTGGTTGCTCCTTCGGGTCGCCGGAGCTTCTCGATATCGCCTCGCGGGGTTGGGATGTTCTCGCTCACCACGCCGCTGACGTGACCAACTATCGGAGCATGGACTTCGACGTGGTTCGGGCCTTGAAAAACAACACTCGCAACTTGCGAGAGGTCTTGGCAACCTTGAAGGCCTCCGGTTGCCGGCGACTCGTTCTGATCGGTTCCGTCTTTGAAGCGGGAGAGGGAGCGGGGAGCGACCTGCTTCCGGCGATTACTGCCCTACGGACTGAGCAAAGGGCTCACCGCGCAAGTCTTCCGGTACGAGGCGGAGTTGGCCGGGATACACCTGGGAAAATTCGTCATCCCGAACCCCTTCGGGGTCTACCAGGAGCCGCGCTTTGTGCAGTATCTTCTGTCCACCTGGGCTCGAGGCGAGGTGGCCAAGGTGGGAACCCCCGATTATGTCCGAGACAACATTCCCGTGGAACTCCTAGCCTTGGAGTATCGTCGTTTCCTGGAAGCTCTTCCCGACGCACCAGGATTTTCAAAGCTCAATCCTAGCGGCCTGATCGGAACCCAGGGCGACTTCGGTCAGCGCGTCGCTCAGGAAATGCGGTCCCCCTGGGCTGGGATTGCCGTTTAGAATTCGCCCAACAGCTCGAGTTCACCGAGCCTCGCATCCGCATCAACACCGAAAGCGCCGCTGCTTTCCATCCAGACTGGGACCCGGTTTCCGTCTGGAACGACCTGGCTCGTGACATATCCTAGTTTGGGCTAAAAGCCCGAATTTTTTGATCTTGATGAGCTTCTAGCCAGGATAGCAACATTAGCACGTTCCACAGTTCATTATGGCGGTCGCGTCCTTGAAGGTGGTTATTGGTCTTCATCCTCAAGCAGGATGAATCTGAGGGTTTGTTTTTTTTGCTTACAGAAATGCAAGCTGGTTCACAGCGGAGGATGGGATTTCGCGCTATTAATATTGGGTGGAATTTGCTGAAACCAAAGGGGGGGTGGCTTGAAATCCGACAGCCTCTCCGAGGTTATTTCAATCGGGAATATTCCGTCTTGCCCAGATCGCGTTTCCTCTGATCGAAAGGCGTATTGGAACAAATTTACCCGAGCTAAGACTGAGATTCCCTGCCCGGGTGGCTGTGGCGGGAACGCCACGGTGGAATCGCCAATGACGGTGTCCCGAGATGGACGAACCAAGACGGTTCAGATTGCCCATTGTCTGGGAGAATGTCGAACAGAAGTCAGGTCGAGAATGGGTAAAGCGCGTATGGTTCCGGCACAGTTTGAGATCTTGGTGGATGAAGCGGCTTCCTCGGGTCCGGAATCCGATGAGAACGAATTGGCCGAGCTGCTGAAGTCCGCCCTTTCCGTGTCGGGTATTCGGCAGGTCCAGGCAGCCTCTCAAATAGGTTGTTCTCAGAGCGTCATCAGCAAAATCCTTCATGGCTATCCGATTGCCGAGAAGACCGCGGAAGCGACCAAAGAATGGGCTACCAAAGTTTTATCTGGCGGGATGACTCCTTGTGAATCCCTCCATGAGGAGGAGCGAGAAATTCAGACCTTCTATGAGGGGGAGCCAACAGTGGAGATGATACCACGAAAGACTGACATGTCACCCTACGAGACCGTGATACGCCGTCTGCTGGAAGAAGTCGCGCAGAAAAGGCTTGAAGAATTGGCGGGTGAGGCAGCGCGTGATGTCGTCGTGCGCGTTCATCTGGAGTGGGCCGACCGAGATGGCCAGGCTTGAAGGCTTCTTGGAGAAAACTAAGAAGCTCGGACATTGGCGGAGGGAACATTATGTCAAATGGCAAGAAAATTCTGCTGGTAGCAAATACCGGTTGGTATCTCTACAATTTCAGGCTTCCTCTCGCAAGGCGCCTGCGAGACGATGGCTTTGAAGTCGTTTTAGTCTCTCCTGAGGATACCTATGTCGAGAGGCTCAAGGCTGAAGGCTTTGAAACAAGAGAGCTTACCAAGTTAAGCCGTCGAGGCATGAATCCGCTAGCGGAAGTTTTCGCCGTCGTGGAACTGCTCAAGCTCTATCATCGAGAAAAGCCCAGAGCAGTTCACCATTTCACCGTGAAGTGTGTGCTTTACGGTACGATCGCCGCCAAGCTCGCGGGAATCAAGTCAGTAGTGAACGCGGTCACCGGGCTTGGCCATATTTTTCTAGGAAAACGCTGGGTGACCCGCGCGGTTCGTCCGTTTGTACGTTGGCTGTATCGAAAAATCTTGAAGGCGCGTCGAGGGCTGGTGGTTTTTCAAAATCCGGACGACTTGGAGACCTTTGTTCAAGCCAATCTGGTGGAGCCAGAACGGACTGTTTTGATTCGCAGCTCTGGGGTTTGTGTCAAACAGTTCTGTCCTAGACCCAGTAGTCCCGACAGGGACGCATCCGCGGTTCCTGTGGTGCTGTTCGCGGGTAGGCTCCTAGCGGAAAAGGGAATCTACGAGTTTGTCGAGGCCGCCCGGCTGGTCAAGGGTCGGCGGGCAGTCTGCTTTCAGGTCGCGGGAGAATCGGATCACGGTAATCCTAGTTCCGTGCCCGACGCTACGGTAGAATCATGGAGGCAGGAGGGAGTCGTGGACCTTCTCGGACAGATCGACGGGATGGCGGATGTTATGGCTATCGCCGACATCGTCGTTCTTCCGTCTTATCGCGAGGGCACTCCCAGGGTTCTGTTAGAGGCCGCGGCTATGGGTAAGCCCATTGTGGCTACCAATGTGCCTGGCTGTCGCGAAGTCGTTCAAGATGGCTACAACGGATTGCTGGTACCAGCCCAAGATGCTCAGGCCCTAGCCAACGCCATAGGTCGCCTGCTTGAGGATACGGCGATGATTCGAACAATGGGCCAGAACGGCCGGCGTAAGATCGAAGAAGAGTTCGCCGTGGAAAAGGTTGTTCAAAGTACGATCCAGGCCTATGAAAAACTGGGGATCCTGGCCTGAGTTTCAGCTCCACGGCTCCTCGAGAGGAACTCGCCAGCCAACAGTGACTCTTCGTAAGCTCAAAGATGGCCGGCTCAAAATTTGCCACGCCTCAATAATCAAGGATGCCGCGCGCGCGAACGGACGGTAAGTGTAAGTGGGTGCTCCGTACCAACGACTACTGCCTACTTACGGGAATGGACGTTGAGTTTTCGTAATGACACACGTAGCAAGGCCTCAATCTGCTCGAGCGAGGCAACAGGTGGCTCCACGATTACTCCTGCCGCATCAACCATGATCGCTCCCGGTGTCGCGACACGAAACTTTGACATGTCCTCGGACTGAATTTGGTTGAGACTGGAGACGTTTTCTTCGTTGGTAGCAAGAAGCTCTAGGATTGGTAGCTCCTCGCTGAACGTGACGTTCCATCTTTCCAGCGGCGCCTTAACCGCTTTGCAAGCTGCACAGTTCGCGGAAGTGAAAATCAGCAGGACTCGTTCTTTCTTGGGTAGGCATTCGGCTAACCAACGTCCATCGCGAAGGCGAACCGCGGGCAGTCTCTGGCCCACTTGGAGTGGTTTGGGCTTTCCGTCGGATTTCGGTCTTTTTAAAACATACAGCCTGACTGCCGCTGAGGCCACGATAAGAGCCGAGCTGGCTGCTACTAGAGAGAGTAGATTCGGCGTCAAGGGAAAGACCGGAAGTCTGGCGCAAGCTCCAGCAACGCCTGTGAGAAACAAGGCCCGTACCAGTGTGGAGCGCCCGACGGGAGCGGAATGAACCGCGCCAAAACAGTGACAAGGGGGGGTTCGCTTTTGCTTGATCAGGCGAGCCAGGGCCACACTCATGGCAAGCATTAACAAAACAGCAACGCCACTAGCATAGGAGCTTGTTTGATCGAATATCAGCCCGGCGGCAACGATGAGTTCCAGAGCGCACAGGCCCACTGCGCTAGAGCGTACGAAGGCGCTCGGTACGCCGAAGTCTCCCATGGCCTGTCGCGATCCGGGCAAATCCAACAACTTGCCAATGCCGGACACCAGGAACGTTCCTGATAAACTCAATCGAAAAATCAGATTAGCCCACAAAGCAATCTCTTGAGGTTGTCCCTGACCCCAAACGAAGCTTAGAAAATTCATAAGGTGCGAGGTTTCATAGCCTAAGGTGAGAATCCTCGTTCGTGTCAAATCTAGTCTGCCTCTCTCAAAGCTTCCAAATAAAGGGTCTTACTTCCCACGACTTTCAGTGGTTGGCAAAGAGAACCGGCTTTACTGAACAACTGGACTCTCACTTTTCCTCTCCTGCTGGCGTTTTCGAATTCAGCAATGGCAGTGGGCTGTTCGAGTTGAAGATTGGTGACGCTCTGGTATGCTCGGGCCAGACGTTGGAACTTGCCGCCGAGCTTATTCGTACCAGGGTTTATCAAGCGGTTCAGGCAGCTTATCCCGAGACCACCTTTCTTCAAGCTGACGTGGTTCGATGGACGAACGATAGGGCGATACTACTTCTGGGGCCTGCTCTTTCCGGCAAGTCGCGTCTCGCTCAAGCCCTTGTTGCCGCGGGTGGAGAGATGTGGTCGGAATCTTTTGCCGCGGTCTCCAAGGAGTCAACCCTTTTACCCTTTCCTCGACCGGAGTTTCCGGAACAAGGACTTACGGTAGGAGCCATAGTGATCGCTCCATTCCGACCGAGCTCTCATTGGACCCCGATGGTTCTCTCAGCTGGGGATGCGGTACTGCGACTCATTGAAATGCTCGGTGGCCCACAGGCCATGAAGCCCGCCGTGTTACCGCAACTGGCACAGCTGGCGGGGCAGGCTAGCCTAGTAGTGATGGGCGAGCGAGGCGATTGTGATTCCATCGTGAGTTACCTTCGAGAACATCTACCAGAATAGATGGATGTAACTTTTGAGTCGTCTTGCTTTGAATATCTCCACATTGATCACGTAGTGGCGCTAGATGGGCGTTGGAGAGGCCAGGAAGGCTACATCAGCCGCACTACGCTAAGCACAGGACGAGAATGACCAACTTCGGCGGCAAGCTCAAGATGTTGAAAAAAGAGAAGCGGCTATGGAACTGAAGCGTGAAAGCTAGTGTGCGTCGCCTCTGTAAGGTTCTCAACGTTTCGGAGAGCGGCTACTCGGCCACTGGCCGTCGACGCGCGTTGGAGGATACTAGCGAGGGGAGTGCCCCGAGCTAGCGAACTGATAACTTAAGGACCTAGAAAAGATTGAGTCATTTTAACATGGCCTCATGCCTAAAGTAGTTTTTCGAGCGGATGCCCGAGTCGATTTGGGTACGGGTCACGTTATGCGTTGCTTGACGCTGGCGAGATATCTCTGTGCGGACGGCTGGGAAGTGTGCTTCGTGACCGTGGGAGAGTCACTTGGGCTCTGTCCCGATCTAACAGAGTTCCCTGTTACTGTTCTCTCAAAGGAGACGACCCTTCAGGAGGAGACCGCCATTCTCCAGGAAGCATCAGCAGCTCTGGTCCTCATAGACCATTACGAACGCGACGCCTCACTCGAATCTCCATTGAGAGAGGACTCGTATGTCTTCGTCATTGATGACCTTGCCGACCGCCCTCACGATTGCCACGCATTGCTAGACCAAACGCCCGGTCGAGAACCTGCGGACTATGCTTCGTGGGTTCCTAAGACGTGTATTTTTTGCCTAGGTGGCGACTATGCTTTGCTTCGCCCTGAATTCGCCGACCTGCGAGCCCTAAGTCTTTCCCGTCGACAGAGCCTGGACAAGCCTCGAACCGTTCTGGTGACTTGCGGCGGGACGGATCCAAAGGGAGCTAGTTTAGTCGTGCTCGACGCGCTAGCCCAGACTCGCCATCACTTCGAGGCGACTTTGGTTCTCCCCCGAGTATCTCCACATTTCGAGAGGGCTCATGAGAAAATTGCGAAGTGGCATCATCCATCCAAGATCATTCTTGTGGAGAGAACCTCCGACATGGCGAAGATGATGGTCAACGCCGACATCGCCATCGGAGCGGGCGGAACCACAAGTTGGGAGCGTTGCTGTCTCGGTCTCCCATGTCTGAATCTCAAAGTTGCCGAAAATCAAGCTTTCGTCAATCAGGCTCTCAGAGAGAAAGGGGCCATCATCGATCTTGGGGAGATCGAAAATCTCGACAGTCGAGAGATCGCCCGTGAAATTGATGGTCTATATCAAGAGCCCCAACGCCTCCATCAGATGACACTAGCTGCGTCGAAGCAAGTCGACGGACTCGGGTGTGCCCGAGTCCGTCAGGTCTTGCGCGACTTGCTCTGCTAGAGATAATCTTGAAGGCCGAACGCTTCCCGTGGAGTATCAAGGCGCGTGCGGATAGAAATTCAGGGAAAACCGATCGGCCCCGGCCATCCTTGCTACGTCATTGTCGAGCTTTCTTGTAACCATGAAGGCTCTTTGGAGGAAGCGGAGCGACTCGTCGACGCCGCGGCTGAGTGCGGGGCTGATGCAATTAAGCTTCAAACCTACACGCCAGATACTCTGACCCGAGACTTCAAGCACCGGCCGGCCGGAACCATGTGGGAAGAGCTGGACCTCTACTCTCTCTATAAGAAGGCCTACACCCCGTGGGAGTGGCACGCGCCGCTTCAAGCCAGGAGCCATCGAGCTGGTCTTCATTTCTTCTCTTCCCCTTTTGACGAAACGGCTGTGGACTTTCTGGTGGACCTGGGAGTGCCAGCTCTCAAAATCGCCAGCTTTGAAGTTGTCGACACGAAACTTCTACAAAGGGCTGCCACCACCGGACTACCCGTTCTGATGTCTTCGGGAATGACGAGCTATCTTGAGCTAGATGAAGCTGTCCGAACCTTGCGAACAGCGGGTTGTCGACAGTTGGCTCTGTTTCAATGCAACAGTGGCTATCCTTCATCGTTCGACGACGCCAATCTGCACACCATTCCAGTCATGAGCCGTCTTTTTCAGGCGCCGGTTGGACTCTCTGACCACATTATCTTCGCTCAAACCAACGACATGAGTACTCCTGTAGCACATGTCTCACCAGTGGAGGCCGTCAGGCATGGCGCCTCTATGATTGAGGTTCATCTCACCCTTGACCGCGAGAAAGCGCGCCAAAGTCACGAGAAGGGTGAAGGTGGGTTCGACTGGGCCTTCTCTCGAGAGCCCCACGAGCTTAAGCGCTTCGTCGAGCTGATTCGAAAGTTGGAAAAGAGCGGCTCCTTGGAATATGAGTCGCAGGTAGAAAAAGACTGTGCTCGACGCGCTGGCGGCCGCGTCACCTTTGAGCCAACTGAGAAAGAGCTAAACAGTAGAAAACTGCGACCGTCACTCTGGGTCACGGAGCCAGTAAAACGAGGCGAGGTTCTGAAATTCGCGGCGGGCACACGAAAGGGAAATTTTGACTCCCTACGACCTGGTGGCGGCTTGGAGATTCGTTTCACCGATTTCGTGGACGGCAAGAAGGCGACGAGAGACCTTCAAGTTGGGACACCTTTAGGTTGGGATATGTTGGAGAGCTTACCCCGGTGAGTGCCGGAGCTCTCGCCCTTCGGGCGGCACTTGAGGCCGACGCGGAAAGCTACTGGCGAATCAACAATCATCCCTCGGTTCGAGCCGTATCGTTTTCCACGGGGAGCATTCCCTGGCCGGCCCACCTTGAATGGTTCACGAAGTCTCTGAGGGATCCAAATCGCTACCTATTCGCCACCGTCTTGTCTGACCAGGTTATCGCGGTTTCTAGAGTTGACCTCACGGAAGATTGTGGGGAGATCTCGGTGGCTGTCAACCCTGACTATCACGGTCGTGGGATCGGTCTGTGGACGATTGTGGAAACAGGGAAAGCTTTCTTTCAGACTCGGCCCGAAGTCGGCTGGATTCGCGCCCTGGTCAAGGCGGACAATCAAGCTTCTCAAAGAGTCTTCGAGAAGGCGGGTTATCAACTGCTCTCGGAGACGTCGATCCACGGCCAGCTAACTCGGGAGTATAGCCTGACGGCGACAAGCGAGTCCCAGAAGTGAGAAACGTTTGTATCATCACCGCGCGCGGTGGAAGTAAGCGGATCCCCCGCAAGAACATCAGAGTGTTCGCCGGTCAGCCGATCATCGCTTACCCAATCCAGGCGGCTCTAGCAAGCGAGCTTTTCAAAACCGTCATGGTCTCGACCGATGACTCTGAGATCGCCGAGGTAGCGATCTCGCTAGGGGCGCAGGTTCCATTCCTCCGCTCTCCGCACAATTCTGACGACCACGCCACCACAGCCCAGGTCCTATGGGAAGTTCTGAGCAAGCTCCAAGAGCTCGGCCAAAAGTTCGACCACGCCTGTTGCTGCTATCCAACCTCGCCTTTCATCACGACGGAGAAGCTTCAGAGAGCGTGTCAGGAGCTGATCGAGTCTGGCGCGGATTGCGTTTTCCCGGTCTGCGAGTATTCGACTCCCGTCCAAAGGGCGCTCACTCTTGACGGTCGTCATCTCAAGTTCCTATGGCCCGAATACCAGAACGCCCGGTCTCAAGATCTACCTCCAGCTTATTTCGATACCGGTCAGTTCTATTTTTTTAGAACGGACCGCTTTGAAGCATCAGGTGCTCTACTGACCGACAACACCGTCGGAATTCCCGTCCCGCGTGAGGAATGCCAGGATATCGACAACGACTCTGACTGGAAGCTTGCGGAAATGAAGTACCAACTCTGGATGGCGAATTGCGAAAGCCACACATGAAGAAGCTGGCGACCTAGTATGAGGAAAAGCCAGAAACGGCGGTGTATGTCCGATAGATACGGCTACGAGCCTTCCTAGTGACAACGCCACCATCTGTGAAGGCGGACAAAGAGAAGTGGCGTACACTGGGCCCATGACTTCAACACAGATTCCCTACGGGCGGCAGCAGATCACCGAAGACGATGAGAGAGCGGTTTTGGAGGCCCTTCGCTCCGATTTTCTCACTCAAGGGCCCCGTATCACCGAGTTTGAGGAAGCTTTTGCAAAATACGTTGGAGCGAGATACGCTGTAGCGGTCAGCAACGGCACCGCAGCCCTTCACCTCGCCGCCCTAGCCGTTGGGGTCAATTCTCAAACTCGGGTTATTACCACTCCGATCACCTTCGCCGCCAGTGCTAATTGCGTCGGCTATTGCGGAGGCAAGGTGGATTTCGTCGACATCGACCCGGAAACTGCGTTAATCGACGTCGGATTAGTTCGCAAGCTCCTGGAATCCCAACCTCGGGGAACCTTTCAGGGCTTGATACCCGTGGACTTTGCCGGCGCGGCCGTGAATATCGAAAGTCTGAGGGCTCTCGCCATCGAACATGATCTCTGGATTATCGAAGATGCCTGTCACGCCCCTGGGGGATACTTCCTCGACAGCCGTGGACAGCGTCGACTCTGTGGGGATTCGGAGTTCGCGGATATCGGCATCTTCTCATTTCACCCCGTCAAGCATATCGCTTGTGGCGAGGGAGGGATGATTACGACTAATGACTCTGAACTCTATCAAAAGCTTTTACTCCTTCGCACTCATGGCATCACTAAAGAGCCGTCCTTGCTAAGTGAAAATCACGGAGGTTGGTACTATGAGATGCAAGAGTTGGGGTACAACTATCGTCTCACGGATCTGCAGGCGGCCTTGGGTCTTTCCCAGTTGCGCCGCGCGGACGCCGGACTGGCTCGACGTCGCAAGATTGCTGCTATGTATGATGAGCTCTTCCGAGATAGTGTGGTGCGCCCACTGGGACTTACAGCCCGGGAAGGGCACGCTTTTCACCTCTACGTGGTGAAAGTACCTCGGCGCAAGGCTCTATACGACCACCTTAAGGAGCAGGGGGTCTTTGCCCAAGTCCACTACATCCCAGTGCCAGCCTTGCCCTACTATCGAAACCTTGGCCATTCTCCAGATTCGTTCCCAGCCGCGCAGGAGTACTACGCGGAATGTCTCAGCCTCCCAATGTATCCAACTTTGACAGACCAGGAGGTCCGGTTTGTCGCGGACCGAGTGCTAGGGTTTTTAGCCTCCGAAAATAATGGGTAGCTGAGGAGAAGGTTATGGGTTTAGATCTTAACGGCAAGAGTATGCTAATTACCGGAGGGACGGGCTCTTTCGGGAAAGCCTTCACCGCTTATGTTCTTAAGCGCTGGCCCGACATCGCAAGGCTTGTCATCTTTTCACGAGACGAGCAGAAGCAGTTTCAGATGGCGGGGGAGTATCCGCCGACGAAGTACCCAAATGTTCGATTCTTTATAGGAGACGTGCGCGATCCTGAGAGACTGATTCGTGCCTTCAACAAGATCGACTACGTGATTCACGCTGCGGCGATGAAACACGTTCCCATCGCCGAGTATAACCCGGACGAATGCGTAAAAACCAACATCGGTGGGGCTCAGAATGTGATAAAGGCTGCCTTGGAAACCAGGGTGCAAAGAGTCGTGGCCCTCTCTACCGACAAGGCTTGCGCGCCGATCAACCTTTATGGGGCGACAAAGCTCACTTCGGATAAGCTTTTTATCGCTGCCAATAACATTCGCGGTGATCGCGACAGCATTTTTTCTGTGGTCAGATATGGGAATGTTATGGGCTCGAACGGTTCTGTGATGCCGTTTTTCCTCAAGAAAAAAGTTGACGGAGTGTTACCCATCACCCACCCGGAGATGACCCGTTTCAATATTTCATTAACCGAGGGAGTGGAAATGGTGCTCCACGCCTTGGAGGTCTCTTGGGGAGGAGAGCTTTTTGTTCCGAAGATTCCCTCTTACAAGGTTGTAGATGTGGCGGAAGCGATCGGACCGGAATGCCGACAGGAGGTCATTGGGATTCGACCTGGAGAAAAAATTCATGAGGAGATGATAACATCTTCCGACTCTTTCTATACGTACGATCTGGGGAGATATTACGTCATCTTGCCTCAAGTACCAGCTTGGAATTTAGATAACTTTATAAAGAGTTTTAATGCGAAGCCAGTGCCTCATGGTTTCACCTACAACTCCGGTACAAACGAAGAGTGGCTCTCAATTTTAGAGTTACAAGAGCTGATATCGACTCACGTTGAGGTCTAGATCACGACACCAAGCTATTGAGGTGCTCGACTACGGTTTTGTGGCGGCGGCGGATGGAATGCTCTCGGCTGTGATGGACCTTCTCCGCGACCAGGCGGGAAGATCGCTCAGCCTCCGACCCCCAGGGTTGGCAAGGAAGCTAGAGCCTACTGAGGAAACGCTGTCTAGTGGAAGAAAATCTAAACGACCCTCTAGAACCAGTTAGACTGTTGAATCGGATAGAACAGAAATTTTCGGTTGATTCTTGGAGTTGTTTGGGGATTCCGATCTGGCCACTTCTGAGATGGGAAATCTATGTAGCACTAACACGGCCACAGGTGGAAACCCGTAGAGCGGCGGAACGGAAAAATATTTTTTTTTGGAGTCGAGGGAAGGCTCTCGAAGCACTCTCTTCTGCGAAAAGTTGGATAAACGCAACGTTTAGTGACCGAAGTCTAAATTCAAACCCTCTTGCCCCAACAGACGCGCTGTTTTGGACCAGTGGTATGGCT
The DNA here is from genome assembly GCA_037189585.1 of Selenomonadaceae bacterium. GTDB lineage: Bacteria > Vulcanimicrobiota > Xenobia > Xenobiales > JADMJV01 > JAEXNA01. Next base: position 55,773 of record JBBCJA010000016.1, read on the forward strand.
CAGAGTAAACTCTGTGAGAAGTGGTATGACTTGATTTGCGATCCGATGCGCGAAGAACTTGCTACTTTAGGCATTCGCTCCACAACTTTTGTGCATGCGCCTCGTTACAGGACGCCCCGCTTTAGTGACTCTTTTTTCCTGGCACCTTATTTAGACATAGCCTCTTTGGGTGCACTTTTGTCAGCAAAAGTTTTTGACAATTCGTCGTCTTGGGTGGGCTTCGACGGCGCTCTCGAAATGTTGTCGACACGCCTACCCGAGACTCTTTTACCGACGCGAAAACAATGTATTTTAAATGCCCTTAGGATCCGCTTTCAAGCGGCCCTACTCTACCCAGTCTTGAAGGCGGTGCGACCCAAAGTGGTCTTTTGTGTGTGCTACTACAGTGTGCCCGCAATGGCGATGATTTTCGCGGCCAAGAAGCTAAACATCCCTACGGTAGATATTCAACATGGTGTTCAAAGCTCAGACCATCCTGCCTATGCTTCTTGGCATAAGGTTCCACCTGAGGGATATCCAACTTTTCCCGAATTCTTCTGGTGTTGGGGCCCTACCGAGGCGTTCCAGATTCAAACTTGGAGTCGAGACAAGTCGAAGGCTATAACCGGATGTAATCTATTGATTCGAAAATGGAAAGAACACCCGAATGAACTGATGCGCGCTATGGATTCTGCGGTGAGCGCTCAGTTTAAGGCTGGAGAAAAAATTGTTTTGGTCAGCCTTTCCCCGACGACACTGATAGTCCAAAAAAGGCGGGAGATTCTATTGGAGATGGTTCGAAGTTCTCCATCCCACTGGCATTGGCTCTTCAGAGCGCACCCCAGTGATTATCATCTCATAGACGATCTTCAAGCTCTTGTACCAGAGCGAGTTAAGGTTAAAGAGCCAAGTTTTCTCCCGCTTTTTTCGTGTTTAAAGGTGGCAAAAGTTCACGTTACCGAACTTTCCACGGTGATTTTTGAAGCCAAAGCATTCGGAGTGCCGACTGTGCTCATTGATCCTTTAGCAGTCCCTCGATATCAAGAGTGTGTTGACCAAGGCTGGGCAAGCTTGGCAACGGATGCAGAGAGCGCGGTAGAAGCTATTGCGAAGTATCTTCAGTACCCCTTTGACTGGGGAAGGCTAGGGGACGGCTCCACGGCTGGAGAGCAATCAGTCTCAGATCTCGCGACTATGCTTAAACTCCATATCCACGGGGCTTAGCTTGTTATTCAGCGGACTTCCAGGAGATTTGTAGCCTGAATCAAAATCGCCGGAGTCGGCCGAGAGCTGTGGTAACAACATGGTAAGTCGCGCGGAGAAAAGTTCCAAGTGGAAGTAGTTAGCGGATGGTTTCTAATCCTCCTGTCCTTTACCATTCCCTTTCTCTCCGAACGGATTCGCCGAGATTCACGTCTAGTGTGGGCAATTCTTCTAGTTCTTTCGATAAAGCAGGCGTTGGTTTTTTTTCACGTCTTCGTATCGCCCTTGCCTACCGTTAGTGAGGATTCCCTAAGATTTAACGCGGAAGCGCTCGAACTGACTCATGAAAGACACTTCTATGTTGGGTTTTTGAAACTTTTTTACGACATATTGGGTGGCTCTTTGTTGATCGGATGCGAACTTGGACAGGTCGTATTCTCATTGAGTTTGATTGTGTTTGTCTATCTTGGCGATGAGCTTCGTTGCAAAGAAGCGCTCAGTTTTCAGGTTCTGGCTTTCGGTTTGTTACCGTCTAATCTACTAAATACCTCGGTGACATTGCGTGAACCGTATCAACAGTTCGGCTTTCTTCTTCTTGCTTACGGATTGATTCATTTGCGGAATAGAGGACTGACTCTTACTTCAAATACAATCTGGATAGCTTCAGTAATTCTTATCTTGTTCCACAAGGGTTTCGCGCCCTACATTTTGGCAGTCGTTCCACTAGCGACTCTCTGGGCGGTATCCGCACGTCCGGCCATATTTATTGCTTGGCTCATAGTGGCTTTTGCGGCTGTGGGATTTGGTGGCTCCCGAATCATTTCTTCGTTGTCGGGGAAGTCTCAGGCTCTTCAGCAACTGACAACGGGTAGTGGTCTTGAATACGTTGAAAATTACGCAAAAAAGGTGAGCGTTGCTCGAAGTAGCTTTCCGGTTCTGTTAGACCTTTCGAGCCCTAGCCAGTTTCTGAAAACTGCGCCTATTGTCTTTTTGGAATACCTTTTTTCTCCGATGCCTTGGGAGATTAGGTCCCCGATTGACGTTGTGGGTGTCGCTGAGTCATCGTTCCGTATCTATCTCGTTTGGGGAGCATTGGCTGCCATGCGAGCGAATGTCAATAAAGACAGGAGCGCTCGGGGTATTCTGTTGTTGCTTTTTCTGACACTAGAGGCGGTATGGGCTAGTGGTACGGCGAATTGGGGTACGGCTATTCGTCATCGCGTCGTTGGATATGGGGTGCTGGTACTTCTGTCCAGGACATCAACGCCAAGACTCATCGCTTCAGATCAAAATTGTCGCAAAAATCGATCGCCTCGGTCGGGCAGTGTCACGCGGAGAAGTCGGGCCAAAGTCGGCTTGCGAAGCTAGCGTCTAGCGTAGTAAGAAGAAGCGGTCGTCTTGATAGGAAAGATCCGAAGCATTTCGTAGTGCTTGGACATCAACATGAGGGGTTTGGAATATTGGTACTTGGAAGTCGACATGGAGTCCAGAAGAGATGTCCGTGAGGTTGGCATATGTTTCTCTTCGTCTAAGATGGTCTCCGGGAGTGTATCAAAAGCTTGTGAGCCAAGCGAGCGCCGCCGGACGTGACGATTTGCCCATGAAGTTCTTTTGGCTGCTACCCGAGCAATCGATCGAAAGGTCTTCCTCAACGATTTCAGCCCTGGAATGTATCGAAGTAAAGCCGGGTCTTGGATTTTTGCCACGTTGGATGAGAACCATTTATGTCAGGATCCAGCAGGTTAGACTTTTAAATAATTTGATGAAGTTATATGACGCCGTCGTTGTGCGATACACGACTTTCGATCCCGTTGTAGCTTTGTTATTGAAGACGGGAAATATTGTGTGGGAGCATCACACAAATGACTTAGAGGAGTTGAAAAGTGCCTCATTTTTGCGTTTTTTCCTAGAGAAAAATTTTCGTTCCTTGATGTTTAGAAAGTCGATAGCTTACACCGCGATAAGTCAGGAGGTTGTAGAAAGCCTATCGGAGGCGTACGAGGGTCGTCCGGGACGTCTGATTACGAACAGCTTGGATTTCTCCGCGTATCAGATCTCTGAAGAGTCAGTTTTGATCCCTGATCAAGGGCAAATAGAGTTTGTCATGGTAGCATCCACGTATTCACTGTGGCATGGCCTTGATCGCGTTCTAGATGCTTTGCACCGTGCGAAGAGCGATTTACCTCTGGTATTTCATGTTGTGGGAACGGTTCCCGAGGAGCTTCATGGCAAACTGGAGTATCAGGACAAACTCGATACGAACATTAGTATTAAGTTCCATGGCCGGCTACCCCAGGAGCAGCTGACTTCGCTGTATCAACAGTGCTGTTTGGGTATTGGAAGTTTTGGATTGGACAGGATCGCTATGAACGAAGGGGCGCCGCTAAAGGTTCGTGAGTACTTCGCCTGTGGCATACCCGTTTGTTCAGGAACTATCGACTCTGGCTTGCCAGAGGAGTTTCCCTATTATCTTTGTCAGTCGCACTTTTCGCTGTCCACAGCACTGGAGTTTGTTCTACGTCACAAGGATGTCCGCCGAGGAAACATTCGGTCTGAAGCTCAGCGTTTTCTAGGCACAAGGGCTGTCTCCCAAGATCTGATAAATTTTACAGCATCCCTTATTGGGGCAAATACGAAATAAAGAAGGCGTATAGTCGGATGAAAGTTTGTGTGATCGGACTCGGTTATGTCGGCCTACCCGCCGCGCTCCTCATAGCGGAAAGTGGACATCAGGTCATAGGTGTCGATGTTAATCTTAAAGTTTTGAGTCAACTCCAGGAAGGTAAAGTCCATTTTGAGGAACGAGGAATTCAGAGTCTTCTCGAGCGGAACCAGAGTAGACTTGTATTTTCCTCCGAGGTGGTAGAGGCGGAGGTTTATGTTATCGCAGTTCCAACGCCTCACACTGCGGACCATAAGGCTGACCTCTCATTCGTGGAGGCAGCGACCAAGTCGATACTTCCCTTTATTGGTCCCAGGCGACCACTCGTAGTCCTAGAGTCGACAGTCCCTCCGTTGACAACCGAGAAGACCGTAAGGGCGATTTTGGAAAACAGCGTCGCTCGACACGACGAAGACTTCCTGCTGGCTTATTGCCCAGAGCGTGTCTTGCCGGGAAACGCTCTATATGAGATGAAGAATAATGCCCGTTGTGTCGGGGGCTGTAGCGTCGCCGCGACAGAAGCTGCGCTAGCCTTTTACGATACCTTTCTCGTCGGGAGCTTAGTGGGCGCGACAGCCCGAGAAGCTGAACTCGCCAAATTGTGTGAGAACACGTATCGAGATGTGAATATAGCTTTTGCTAACGAAGTAGATGCGGTCTGTAGAAAATTGGGTGTAGATTCCGCGGAGTTGATTCGGCTGGCCAATATGCATCCTCGGGTGAATATTCTTCAGCCGGGACCCGGAGTGGGTGGGCATTGCATTCCGGTGGATCCTTACTTTTTGATCGAGCAATTCCCGGAGGAAGCCCATCTCATTGCTGCGGCTCGTAAAGTAAATTCGGAGCGACCGCTTCGTTTAGTAAGGGATTTGATGTCGCATCTATCCACCGGTACGGTTGTTGTCCTAGGGTTAAGTTATAAACCTGATGTTGGAGATATTCGTGAAAGCCCATCGTTTGTCCTCATTGATGAACTGATACGACTCGGTTTTATAGTTCGTAGCTGGGATCCTCACGTCTGTAGTGCGCATTCTAGTCAGGTCAATTCCAAAGAGGAAGTGCTTCAAGGATGCGACGCGGTAGTATGTATGGTCCGACATGCTATTTTTCTTGATGATTCAGTGTTTTTGAATGGGTTAAAGGAGATTCCGGTTGTCATGGACCCGTGCGGGCTTCTAGGTATGGGTCAGGTTCTTGTTAAACAAGCTCTCCATACACAGCGTTGAATGTGATGATTTGTTTTGCTTGAAAATTTAAGGCTTTTGTATCAGGTGTTAACCAAGGCGTCGCGAAGACGTCTTTTGTGGTTAACAGTTGTCATCGTGATTTCGGGTTTAGCTCAAGCCATTGGCGTGAGTGCGATTTTACCGTTTATGGCTTTGGCTACAAAGCCAAGTCAGATTCACGAGCGTACGGCTTCGAAGTATCTTTATCATACATTTGGGTTCGAACAGGACCTGTCTTTTCTAATTTTTGTGGGGGTCTTGACGGTCACAGCCTTAGCGCTAAGCAATGCTATGAGCGCTTACGCAACCTGGCTCACTAATCAATTCACGTGGGGCCAAAATCATGACCTCTCCATGAGGCTTTTTCAAAGTTACTTGGATAGGCCATATCCGTGGTTTTTAAGTGCTAATAGTAGCACCTTGGTGAAAGACGTGGTGTCCGAGGTTGAGACTTTAATTCGAGGCTATTTACAACCCCTGACCCTTTTTGCGGTGAAGATGGCCACGGCGGTTGTCATAATTTTAGTACTTCTTATTGTCGACTGGAAGGTAGCCTTGGCTACACTAGTTTGTTGCGGTGGGGCATACCTGGCACTTTTTCGAATTGTACGACGACGGCTTGCAAAAATTGGTCAATTGCGTCTTGCATCGGATGCCGCGAAGTACAAAACGGCAAGTGAGGCCTTTGTGGGGATCAAGACCACCAAGGTCCTTGGCTGTGAGCCGTATTTTTCCAAAACCTACGATGAGCATTCCGCGAATTCCGCACACTATCGTGCGGTTGTCGGCCTTATTAGCCAGCTACCTCGCTATGCCATGGAGACGGTCGCCTTTGGGGGCATAGTTTCTGTCGTCCTCTATCTTCTCTATACTCAACGAAATCCTAGTGAGGTTCTCCCCCTCTTGAGCCTTTACGCTGTAGCTGGGTTTCGGTTGATGCCCGCGCTTCAACAAGCTTTTCAGGCATTGTCTCAGATTCAGTTTTACGGACCGGCGTTGTGCAAGATTCATGCTGAATTGAGTACGGCAGAGTTTCACGAAGAAGAATCTTCATGCAGTCTTCCTCCTTCGCGGAAACTAGTGGATGCTCCGGCAATACAAGTTGACGAAATAGGGTTTTGTTACGAAACGAGTGACCAGCCTGTCTTGAATGCGGTTAGCTTGTCCATCTCTCCAAGAACCTCAGTCGCATTCGTCGGAAATACAGGTGCGGGGAAGACAACCTTGGTCGACATAATCTTAGGACTTCTTCGCCCCACCTCAGGACGACTACTCGTCGGAGACAAGAGTATCTGGGAGGACCCCGAAGCTTTTCGAGCCTGGAGACAATGTATCGGATATGTGCCTCAGGAGATCTTTCTGATGGACACTACCATCGCTTCCAACATCGCTTTTGGACTTGATCTTGAGTCCTTAGATATGGCTAAGGTCGAAGCTGCCGCGAGGGCTGCTATGATTCATGACTTTATCTCGGAAGAGCTTCCCTTGGGTTACGCGACCACGGTCGGTGAGCGGGGGGTGCGCTTGTCTGGAGGGCAGAGGCAGCGGCTAGGTATCGCGAGGGCACTGTATGGTGAACCAAGTATTTTAGTGTTTGATGAAGCGACGAGTGCGCTGGATGGACAAACAGAGCGTGCGGTAATGGAAGCGATTCAGGGCCTGGTTCGTTCTAAGACAGTAATCATTATTGCCCATCGACTATCAACCGTTAAAGCCTGTGACCGCATCTATTTCCTTGAACGAGGAACCATCGTTGCTGAGGGCACCTTTGAAGAGTTAGAGTCGAATCATTCCGGCTTTCGAGCGATGGTGGCCGCATCTGCGACATCCAATTCTGGCGATGTAAACTGATATATCAATGGGAGTGCTTGCGTGTGAACAACTCCTAACTGAGCAGGAACCACTTTTAAGTCCAAAATTTGCGCCATGACTAGTCTGTGAATGCCCCCACCGCCGAAGACCGGTCGTCCTTGTCGGTCGATATGAATATAGATTCCACCTGGCTCTACGTCGGCCTTTGAGCATAGGCCTAGCTCGTATCGGGTTAGAAACTTTGCTCCTGCCTGCAGGTCTTGAAAGACCGAGTCTAGCCTCTCGTAGCGATCCTGAATGTCAATGAGGTTTTGGCAATCGTCCACGATCCCGGTATCCTCGATGATGTTGAGAAGATAGGCAAATGCTCCGGTTTCATTCCAGGGAATGTTCTGCTTCCAGCGTGCCTGGCAGAATTGAAATTTGCTATATTGAGACAGAGGAGACTGATTGTTGTCCCAATTCCCGCCTCGGACGGAACCACTGGCATATCGTTTGAGTCCATGGCGGACGGTCTCTGAGCTTGGGATGAAGTTCTCGACATCCGATGGGTGAATCCAGATAATTTGATCTTTTTTTACTACTCGAGCATGCTTGGACAAGCTGCCAAGGATCTTGTATTTGCCGAGGATAAGGGTTTCTCTGAGCCTATTGAGTTTATGTGCAGCCCTCCTTGTAGCCGACCAAGTTAAGTTTCTGTTTCGAGGGGAATCTGTATTTTGCGTCGCTTGACCTTGAGTTTGAAGAAGATCCCAGCGCCATTTATCTGAACTAACGGCATGCTTTTCAATGGGAAGTAAGTCTTGGCGAGTATAACCTAGCTTGACTCGCCGGCAATATTCAACCTCGAGAGGGACCGTCAAGACCCCATGATGTCTTGTGGCGACGATTGAAAAGAGGTCGGTGTCCGAAAGTCCAATAGAAGAGTAAAGGTTTTTTTCAATTTTGACCTTGAAGGGGAGCCTTTCGATACTCAGTTGTCCCTGGGGCATGGTTGCTGAAGGGTGGAGCGAGACCTGAAAAACCTCTTCTTCCCCAACTCGGTAAAGCCGAGGAATAGAGTTTCCAACAAAACAGTAGTCATCTCTTTTGAGGCCGCAGCATTCAAAATGAGAGACGATGATATCAATGTCTGGCGTTTCCAACTTTATAACTTAGGGTTTCTAGCGATGAAAACTGGCCCGAGAAGTCCCCCTGTGCCCAGTTCGTTAAGTTTTACGTTGGTGACCTCTAGCTCCACTGTATTAGTGCCCACCCGAAGTAGCTTCGTTACGTCCGCTTTGACCGCTTGAAAGGGAGTGACCGGTTCGTAGGGCACGGTTTCGATCCCATTGATTCGGATTTTGACGCTTTCATCAACTCCTGCAAGCCAGATGTCGCTGGCGAAGGCCGGAAGAGTCTTTAACTCGAAAGTCTGGAAGTATATCCCTTGGCCACGAAAGTTTCGAAGCCCCTGGGCGCTCCATGATTGTGACGCCCGAATTACCGGGAGGCTGACTTCGTATGAAGGAATGGTTTCAAATCTCCATTGATCCTGAAGCAAAGCAATAACATCATCACCATTAGAAGCGAGAGCCTCATGGGCACTTTTAATGCTGCGCCCGTAGAAGCGTTCAAGGTAAGCTGGAGCGTGTCTTGCGTTTAGCAACGGGAGCGAGCGCTTGGTAAGAACCTGTTGTATACGTTCTAATTCAGCATATTTAAGATAAGCAGCGGAATGGCGGTGGTTTGTTCTGTCATCGATCATGTTTAAGAACGTTTCTGTGTATAAGAAGGCTAAGTCAAGCTCCTGAATTCGGCTTTGCCAGGGCTGGGTCACAGCTTTAGTTTTAGCTTGCTCTAAGTGATGGCGGGCCCCTTGTCTGACTTCTACGGAATATATGAGAGGGAAGTCCCAGGCACCGCCCGCATGAAGCTCTGCTTTCGACAGAGCGGAGTGGAATTCTAGATAGAAGTTTTTCGCGTCCTGGGAAGCAGGGCCATAGTATTGACGGAAGTAGTCGTCGAGAATCATTTGAGGATCACTTGTATGATCCCACATCAATCGCATAGCAAGATACAAGGACGGCCCTTCACTAGCCCAATGGTGGAAGCACTCGATTCGAAAGCCTTCAATTCCTAGTTGATGATCGATAAGCACCTGGCGTTGGATTTTGTCGTACATCGGAAACATAAGGCCAGGGTCGGCTAGATTTGACCAGTATCCTCGATCGTAGACTTTTGGCACGAGGCTACGCCAGGAGGCGGCTATTGAGATGTAAGCTTGTTGCTCTGGGCAATTGGGGTTCCCGGGCCCGTGGATTCGGCACAGATTGATAGGTGCTAAGGCGGGTACTATCCTGTCTGAGGGTTTGATGGTCTGGGGCGGAAGCATACAGTTGTCATAGGCGTAAAAGGCTATTTTTTTGTCGGGCAATTCCGGTGAAATTCTGTCGAGAAGCTTATTGAAGAACCAGATATAGCGATCGGTGTGGGAAACGCCTCCCTTGTAAGGGTCCCAAATCCCAGCGTCCAGAGCGGTGCATCCGGGGCACTCGCAATCTCCGTCACCGTCCGCGGGTCCCAAGCCTATCCATGGCTCACTGGGGTTCCGTGCAAAAAAAAGCTTCACCTGATCCGCGACCACCTCGAGAGTTTTGGGAGAGGAGAGACAAAGCTGTGGCTTCCTTCGTTTGCCATTGACGATTGCGAGAATTTCAGTATTTTTGTCGAGAACGTCCTTGGGAAGCTTCATTCCATGGGCTGAAGGAAACCTCTCACCGCCGCACCGATTGCGCCGCAGCCAACTCGACCAGTCCTTTTTATCAAGTCCCAGGCCTCCTTGAAGATGTCTCGCTCGAAAGGATGGGACCTGAACTGTCTCTTGCCATGGGATGGCAAGAGTTGATTTCGGCTGGAATACTGTTCCAGCCTCGCCTGGAAGAAACCATCGGATTCCCAGTTGCTCAAGGAGCTCATAGGTGCCGATCAAGGTACCGGAATCACTACCGCCAGCAATCTGGATGCCATTTTTGTCGACATAGAGAGCGAAGGCATCAGGTCCGACTTCCTCTTTGTCAAGAAGCCGAGCGGCAAGAGGAGCGATGGAATTCCCGAGGCGAATCTGACGGACACCTTCTTTAGGGTGGGTGTCTCTTAGTATCTTGTATCCCGTTATGAGCTCTATGTGATCAGATAGTTCGTTGGCTGCAAGCTTCTCGTTCTCGCTGGAATTCGACGGTAAGACCAGAGCCACAAGGGGACCATGGTTATCGGTCAAGCGCAGCTCGTTGGCTTCCACTTGACCTGCCAGGATCGCCAATCCGAGGAGGTAAGCAAGCAGTAAGCTTGCTCTATTCGGGCCTACGATAAGTCTCCACTTGTCTACTCGACGAGCCGTTAGCGGCTCCGTTGGTGGCGCTAAGAGCCTTGCTTTTACCGTTTTGTGGAGACTGATTTGGGATGTCAGATGACGGAATCATGGGTCGCTTGAATAGCTCCCACTCAACCGTTAACTCGGATGGACAGGCTGGAATGACCGCGATAACCGGGATCTCAAGGATCTCCTCAACGCGAGGTCGGAGTTTCATGGAGCTACTGAGATATTCTCTAAGCAGACCGGCGGCGACTCCCAGTATCAGACAGAAAGGTAGGGCTGTAGCCAGCTTCTTCATCTTGCCGGGACCAGGAGCTCGAATTTTCGTTCCTTCTGGAATAAATGGCATCCCGGTTAAGGGCTGCTCAAGCACCGTAACCGAGCCCTGTCGACGGCTGCTTTGTTCTTCAACTCTGGCCTGATAAAGTTGCTGACTTAACGAGAGGTGATTTTCTTCCCAAACGGAGAGTTCCCGTTCCAGCTTTTGAACTTCTCGTCGGTCTTCCGGCGTCATTTGCGCAGCAAGCAATGAGTTCAATCGACTGGAGAGAGACTGTTCGCGGGTGCTTAATTGCTGCAACTGGAGAGACTTGCTGTCACGAAGAGATCTGGCGTAATCTTGAAGTCCCTTCTGGTAGAGTTGCTTGGCCCGGTCGAGACGGGCTTTAGCTGACACAACGTGATCATTCTCTTCAGTATAGACCTCACGCGCCTGCTCGAGCTTTAATTGATTGTTTGTGACTTCCGTCTCCAAGGAGGAGAGAGAGGCGCTGGCTCTTTCCATCACTGCCCACGGTGGCGCTTGAGTTTCCCCATTAAGAAATGAACTGAGCGCTGAAACTTCTGCCTGGAGATTGGGGATGCTTTGCCCGATCTCCCGTCGCTGGGTCTCTAATGCTGACTGTTGGCTATTGACTTCGAGATCGCTTGGTGCTCCGAGATACTTTTCTCGAACGGCCATCAGCCTCTCTTCAGCTTGCAGGCGACGTTGTTCAGCTTCGGTGACAAGCTCTTCGATAAATTTTCGGGTTCCCGCGAACTCTTTGGCCGAAATTTCCTGGACGTAGTTGCTGAATTCTTCGGTCACGAGTCGCGTAACCTTCTGTGATGACTTGGGATCGTTTGTGACGGCGGACAATTGAAAGAGTTTTACACTTGCGGCATTTTGGCTGATAGGTTGCACGGTGATTGAATTGCGAAGCTCTTGCCAGGACTGTTTAGACCCTGAAGCTTCCGCAACCCTTCGTAGCAGATCTTCACTTTTGAACAGCTCCTGCAAAATTGTTGCATCGGCAAACCAGGATTGGGCTTGATCGAAACCGACACTGCCGCGCCCCCCAAAAGCGGCCACCCCTTTGCTAGGAGGTGTTAAAAGGATTTTAGCGCGTGATTCAAAGAGTTGAATTTCCGGCCCGGCGGTGCGATTTGGTGCGAGAGCAATGAGAGCGAACGCGATAAAGCTAACGCCTACGACGGTAAACTTCCATCGTTTGATAGCCTTTAAGACTCTAAGAATATCCATATACCCTCCCAGCACCTTCGAGCGCTGACGCATAGTCTGTCTTTAGAACGTAGTGAGGGGAGCTTTGTTTTAACCGGGTTTATTCCTGCGAAAGAGGGTGGACAAAATTCGGCTACGCCTATCTTTCGCGGGGGAATTATCCTCCTGCCCGTATCCCTGCCCATAGCCATAACCTTGTCCATAGCTGGCGCCGTGTGTCTGTTCTGAAGGGTCGGCGTTGTTGAGGACCGCGCCGAGGACCTCGATGCCATGGTCTTCCAAATCTTGAATATAATGAGCTTCAGGCTCGCCCTGCCATTTCTCGGGGCTGACCACCATGACGGCGCCGTCGGTATGAATCCCCATGAGAAGAGCGTCGCTGCAGGCCGAGAGTGGTGAGGTGTCGATGACGACGCATTTTTCGGAGAGAGTTGGGTCGGAGAGGACTTGGGCGAAACCTCCTTTGCCTAAAAGATTGCCGGGATTGGCTTGAGACTGTCCCGCCGGAAGGATGGAGAGGCGTTCGACGGAGCTGGGGAAAACGTAGTCGGAAACTGGGCCGCCAGATTCCAGGATGTCCATGAGTCCTCGCTGGTGTTCTTGTTCAAAAACTCGACTTAGGGTGGGCCGGCGTAGATCGCCGTCAACCAGGACGACATCCATGAGAAGTTGGGAAAAGGCGACAGCCAAGTTAGCGGTCACCATGGATTTCCCCTCGCCTCCCCAGGCGCTAACGATGATGAAGCGGCGCTTCCCTTTGGCCAGGCTCCTTGACAGGGTGGCGCGCAGGCTGCGATAGCTTTCCGCAGCCAAGGAGTTGGGCTCTTTCAGGAGGATGAGGCGTGATTCGATGCTATTATCCATGGGTCGTTGTCATTGAGCACGGTGGTGTGATGCACCTTTCGGCGGAAGCCAGGAGTTTTTGGCCTTCCGTCATAGTTGCGTGTGCAGATCGTAAAACGGGAGATGTATGGATGCCGCAAGAGGGTTATCTGAATGTATTTGATTCGGTTGTGAGATTGCATCTGGAAGACGATGTCTTTCAGATGCTTCGTGGCGCTTTCCCTTCACAGTGGTGGGTTGAGTCGATACCTCGGCCCGTTGCGAACGTCGAGGTTGCCAAAGGAACGGAGGGCGAATACTTGCTGGCTGTCAACGGCGGGCCTCGGCGTCAAGCATCGAAGTTGTGGGAAACGGTCGTTTTGACTCAGAGGGCAATCTATCGGGCGGCGACCACTCGAACTCAGTTGAGGTGTACTTTCAGGGGGGCGTGTGTGACGTGGAAGTCGGCCAGGATCCTCTTTTTTGGTCGAACGTTCCACGATGGCGTTTCTTGCCTTCCCTTCTTGGTGTCCTTGGGGGCGGAAGTGGTATCGGACCTCATTGTTGTGATGGATCAAGAGGGTCGGACTCTCCCCCTTCCGGGATATCTCTGCCCCAAAGAACTCGGTGACGATGAGGATGTTTCGTTAAGTAAGGTCTCCTGGGACGGAGAAAGGAAGCAGCCTACCCATGTTGTGGGGGTGACGAAAGGGAATTCAGCCTCCGTTGTGGATCTAAGTGAAGCTGAAGCCTTGACTCGACTATTGTGGTCATCCAGGCCGGAGGAAAGTTTTTTGCCTGTCTTCGCTCGACTCATGAGAGAGACCAGGCGAGCTCAGGTGACATTTTCTGAGTTAGGGGAATTGCGGGCAGGATTGGAAAAGCTCCTCTAGAATCGTGTTAGCGCAATTACTCGAGCTTCAATAATTGGTAGCATCGACAATACAGGATGGTAGGTACGTTATGAGATATCCAGAGCCTTCAAATATCGCGACTCTTCAGGAGCTATCCGGCAATGAATGGGTGGCCTATAGTCGTAACTTTGGTGAGGTAAAAACTCTGACTTCACTTGAGGTTGAAGTTTTGGGTCTTTGTGATGGTAAGCGTTCGGAGTTGGACATTGTGAGGGAGAGTGGAGGAAGATCCGCCGAGGATGTGTCTCGCTCCTTGGATCTTCTTATGGCTAAAGGGCTTCTCGTGAATGAGGCCCTTCCTGAGGTTACGCCGGGCATGGTGGGTGCACAGGTTGGCGATGAGTTGGTGGTTTATGATGCAAAGGCTTCGGCGGCTCATAAGCTCTCGGCCAGCGTGGCTCGGGTTTATAATGCTTGCGTGGGCCGGGAAAATCGCGATGTTTTAAAGGCGGAACTTTCTGCTTCCGGTGGCGATGGCTCTGAGGTTTTGTCTGGGGCTGTGCTGGAGTTGGAGGCTGCTGGCTTGATCGAGGTTCGTCCCAACAATGTTTCGCGAAGACGCTTTTTTTCTACGGGTATGAAGGCTGCCGCCGCCATCGGAATTGCATCTGTCCTGGCGCCAACCGCAGCTCATGCGGCTTCTAATTGTACTGACTGTGTGACGGTCGGCGATTGTGGGGTGGCGAACTGTGGCAAATGTTGTGATGGAACCGGGTTCCCGGCCACGGGTTGTACAGGGGCGAGAGTGTGTACCAGGGCGAACTACACGTTCGCTGGTCCAAATATATTTTCTACTGATTTTAATAATGAATGCGAAGATGCTTCACTGGTAAACTTTTTCAACGATTGTGACGATATTTGCGACGACTTAGGTGGTGTCAAGCTTTTTGGTTGCTGTAACTTTGGCTCAGAGTTGCCGCAGCCCAATCAACCTTTAGGTGGGCCCTGTGTCGCGTGTGGAAATCCGTCTAACCAGATGTGTGCTTCGGGCAATCATGTTTGTTGTCCCGGCGGCTCTATTAATCCGGGAACCTGTGGAGTGCCCAATGGTGGTGCTTGTGGAGGACCTACTGATTGCTGCTCTGGGAATTGCGTGAGTAACGTTTGTGCTGCTTAAATAGTGGGTCTATATAATAGACTCTGATAGAAAAAGGGTTAACTGGTTAAAGGGCAACGTCTCTAGCCGGTGCCCTTTTTCTTGTTGACCAAGTTTTCGCTTGTCGTAGAAGGAATTTTTTTGTCAGCGTAGCGCATCGGATAACATGGTAAAGCCAGTGAAGCTTACGAGGGATCCTATAGGAGGAGATCTCGTCGACGGTGGGTCGGAAGAAAATTTTTAACAGCTGACTATAGCGGTGAATTCCTTTTTTGGAAGAGAGTAGAGGATGTATAGATGTTTGGATATCTTCATCAAGGAAACTCCACTTTGGCGTTTTATCTTTCCGTAAGTGAAGCGTTTTTTGGAAGGACAGTTTTTTGAGTTCTTCTTGAGTTTTGAATATTTTGGGGCTACCCAATAAATGATGGGCAATGCTCGTAGCATAAATTAAGACAGGGGAGCGATGGGCGGCGTATTTGGCTACTTTGCTCCAATTTACTTTTGAGTCTCGAGTGATTCGGGCGATATCCAGCACCCATTTTAGTCGACGAAACCCATGCTGGGTGCCGTGGAGGCACAGTAGTAGGGCAAGATATTCTAGGCTGAGCGCAGGCACTTCTCTTGGTCCGATATTGACGAGAGAGTGTCGGTCCCATAGCTCTTCAAAGCTGATAGTGACATCGCTCCATCTGTCTAGAAGGTTCCAGTGTAGATCCGCATTGACTTTCAAGTTTCGACATACAAGTTGTCTGCCTTCGCAGAAGCGAATAAGTGCGAGTTCTTGTACGTCGGACAGGGGATCGGGATGTATTGCACGATATCCTCGACTTTTTAAGAGTTGCAGTGTTTTCCGTGCGCAGTCTCGAGGAACTAAGAAGTCGATGTCGCCAGCGGGTCGGCCAAGTAAATTGCCGTAGATTTGTTGGGAAGTCGTTAAACCTTTATAAAAGAGAGCGTTGATTTTTGCCTGCTCTAGTTCTGTGTAGAGGTTTGCTGTTTCTCCAGCTGTCTTCAAGGACTGAGCTGAATTACGTAAAAACTCATCACGGAATAAGTGGAGTCTTGGATCGGCCTCGTCGAGCATGCTACTCAGAATTTGGTAGGTGGTTGGAACAATTCCGTGACCGACGGCTTTGGCTAGAACTGTCGGCCAGTCAGAAATAAGCTCAAACGAGTTTCTCGTTTCATTTAAGATCTCTCCCTGGACGGAAGAGGCACAAACTGAAACGAGAAACTGATGATCGACAAGGCTGGACATATTTATTGGTGCGCTGGCAGGAGTTGTTGAATGATGCACTGGGCGGTTTCTTTCGCCTCTCCGCGAGCGCCTCTGAGAAGGACGGCGTTTGAGACGGCGCGACTGAGGCAGGACAAAGCCAAGGCTGGCTGGGTTTTGGCGTTGATGGTGTTCTCGAAGAGGGCTAATAGGGCTTCTCCTGCGCCGAAGGATTCGGGAGACCATGTCTGCTCCGGTGAGTATTCGGTTTGAACGACGTAGGAGATACGGGTGGGGTTCAGGCGGCCGTCCCAACCAAGCTCGACCGCGCTGACCCTCTTGAAGCCCTCGGGGGTACGTAGAGAGATGGGCCGAGGAAAGGGGTGAACCAGTCCCTCCTTGTCGATCACGGCGTACTCGTCGGAGACAAATGTCGCACCTTCTTTGGCAAGAGCTCGAACTAGGGAGCTTTTACCCGCGAAGCATCGTCCCGGGATAACCACGGTTTGGCCATGGATTCGGACGACTCCGGCGTGGACGTAAACAACTTCCTTAGCCTGAATGGCCAAGTAGAGATGAAGTCTCCGCTCTAGAGTCTCTATCGGGTCCGGTTTGGGAATCGTGTGGAATCCTAGGTTGGGAGCAATGACCCGGAATCTGTTTCGCGGTGTTCGTTCGAGTCGAAAGATCGCTTCGCCGACAGGCTTGTCGGTGGCCTGCCAGATGGGTAAAAAGAGGGCTTTCATGCGATCGTCCAGTTCCGGGTCATCCCATTCCAAGCGAAACGGGACCCCTTGATAGGCGAAGGAGTGCTGTTGGCGGCGCTCTGGTAGGGAAGGGGGCATCAACGCTCTGTGTGGACTTCGCGGGACAGCTCTCGAAGCGAGGAGAGAAGTTTCTTTAAGGTTTTCCCGGTGCGAAATTTGAAGGCAGGTGCCGAGGATGCTAGGTGGATGAGGCGGGGCATGCCGAGCTGGGGATTCTTCTGAAGTCCTGGTGCTCGAGAGATGACTTCTAAAACTGCCTCAGAAGCTGGGATCTTTCGCGGTATGGTGTGCCTGCCTGTCTCGATGAAAACAAGCAGATCGGCCTTCGTTGGGCCAAAGGCCTGGTATCCGCAGGAAAGATTCGCATCATCATCCACCCCAATCCATTTCTCGATGAGGATAGATTCATCTTTGGGGTCCAGGCCTTTCTCAATGGCTGGAATAATGTCGAGCGGAGCTGCTAAGACCAGGAGGCGCTTGGATTTGACATTCAGCAATGTTCCGTTGATGAATGTTTGACTTCGGGAGTGAACAAAGATGTTGCCAGCGAGGTATTCCCGGAAGCTTTTGATCAGGCTGTCGATGTCGGTGTTCCGAGAGACCTCGTTCGCTCCGCCATACATCACGTGATGGCCGGACTCTGGGGCGTCTTGAAGTGTTTTTGTTTTGAGCATCGAGATGAGGATATCTACCTTGGACTCATCAGTGTTGGCATACTCCAGAGGGATGGCTTCGCGCATCCGATTGAGGATTGCTTTATCGTTGCTGCGGAAGCCGATCGTGGTCTCCTGGTGGGCGATGCTAAATCCGCAAGTCCAGTCAAGCTGGTCGACCATCTCCATGCAGCGTGTTTGAATTTTAGGTGTGGGTATGGTGCTGGACATCGTAAAGAAAGTCGTCATAAGTCGTGGTCTTACCTTCATAGGAATAGGCTTTTCAAGGGGAGAAGTCGTTGTTTGGTGATCGTGCGATATAATCTCCGTCAAGTTCGAGTTGTGCTTTTGGCCGTGGCTGGTCTGTTGGCTTTGTGCGCGATTTATTTGAAGGTCGCTGAAGTGTTGCCGGCGGAGCCTGTTTACGAAGTTTCGGCGGAGTTTCGTAGCGAGTTCCTGGCCAGCACTCTCTCCTTGCCAGCGGTTCGCTCCGTCGTTGTCTCTTCCGACTTTCAGCGCGCCGCGGGCGCGCGAATCGGTGTGACGGGGGTAGCTCACGACCCGACCAGGTTCCGGCTGTCCGCTGACGATCTCGAGCACAAACGTGCTGAGCTTGGTTTTGAGCATGCTCTGGAGTTGTTACGGATCAAGATGAGGGCTCTGGCTCTGGCTGAGGTTGATGCCTCGAAAAGCTATCTCGAAGAGTTGAAACGTGAGGCGAAGATCGGCCTTGCTAAACGAGAGGCATCCGCGGCGAAGTTGGTCGAAGCTTCCTCCTTGGCTCCTGAAAAAGCCATCGTTTCGGAAGTCGAGCAGGAGCGTGCCGTCAGGCTAAGGCACGAGGTTGCCGGTCTGGAGGCTTTTCTTCGCTATCAGGCTCGACCCGAGTGGTTTGACGCAAGGGTGGGAAGCGAGGCTCTACGGACCGCTCAGCGGGGAGTCGAGGCGGCTAAGATCGAGCTTTTGAGGTTGCGGGAGATTTTCACGGAAGATAGTGTGACCGTCCAGGCCCAGACCAAAATCCTAAAGCGGAAGCGAGAACGACTAGCGGGCCTTGAGAAGCATTTGGCTCGGACTTTGTTGAAGTCCCACCGTGTTTCTCTAAGTGAACTAGAGGCCAAGAGCTTGTCGGCTATCAAACAGCAGTCCGCTACAGAAGCGGACGGGGAGATTGCTTCGAGCTCCACGCCCTCTCCCTCGGATGACTGGCTCGATAGACATACAAAAGCCTTGACTGATCAGGCTAGAACTCTCGAGGCTCGCGCGACCTTGCGTCAGGTGTCCGACCCCGTGGTCGGACTGAGATACCCCATGGGCTATTGGCTGTCTCTGGGCCTTTGGTCCGGAAGTCTCGTCCTGTTGGTCTGGGCGCTCTTTTTGCGTCCTCGCCGGTTAGGCAAAGGAGGTGTCCGAGCAAACGTCTCCGCGTCGCGCCCCGGCTTAGATAGAGGTGTCGATGCCCTGCCCGCTCAGATCGCTAGTCTGATAAGATCGGAGGCCGGCCGCCTGCCCTCTCGACTTCTGGTTTTGAGCCAGCATGGTGACGAGCGCTCAGCCCTGTCGTTGCGTCTGGCCCAAGGCCTGGTCTCGGGGGGGGGGGGAAGTCGTTTGGTCGATTTCGATCTTCGGTCGCGGCCCCTGAGTACACGACTGGGGGATTCTAATTCGCCGGGAGTGGGCGATCTTTTGGTCTACTCTGGATTGGTCGAAGAGTTTTTTGCTTCCGTGCCTGGAACCTCCATCCAGTTCGCTCCCGCGGGAACCTTCCAAAGATTGGAAGACCAGATCGCCCCCGATGGTCTCGATCGTCTTTTTCCGCGGGATGGACACCAGTTAACGGTTGTAGACGCCAGCTTCGACTCTCCGTTGCATTTCTTGATAGGCCGAGTCGACGCGGCAATTTGCCTGTATCGGCCCGGTGTGCCGTGGACGGCTGCTCAATCCCGAGCTTTGGAAGGTCTACGTGGTTCGGGGCTACCGATTTGGGGTGTCAACCTCGGGAGTGCTGAGGTCTCGCGGTTTCTCTAGATTTCTTAATCGCGCCGCAATCTGGTGAAACTCTTGATCCAGCGATGATGAAGCTTTTCGGTAACGTAGGCTAACGAGGGCCTCCCAAAGCCCCAGGGATTGTACGGCCCAGTAAAGGGCCTTTTTGGCATAGCTGTAAAGGACCAACGGGATGGCCCACAGAGGCTCCTCGCGGGCAGCGTCCCGATATATCTGGACGTTGTGGTAAAGTCCCAATTGGACTTGATCGGGAGACATTCGCCACCGACAGGCGTAGGAGGGATGGTCCTCGACGTAGATGTTCTTGCCGGACAGTAGCGTTATGTAGAATTTTCTGTCCTCGGACCTAGGTAAGGTGTCGTAGGTCGGGTTTCGCTCCATGTTTCTTCGAAACATAATGGAGCCGAAGGGAATCCTGAAGTGATGGGGTCGCCGTGGGACCTTTCGGAGGCCTGGCGATAGATATCCCACGGGAACCCCCATTGGACTAAGTGACTCATCGAAGAAAAAGAGGCCTCCGACTGTGGCTGCTATCTCAGGGAGTCTTTCAAGGATTTCTACCTGCACGGCCAATTTATCCGGATAAAAAAAATCGTCCGCATCCAGGGTACAAACAAATTCTCCTACGGATGACTCTAGAGCAAGTTGTCGAGCGCCTCCCCTTCCAAGTCTTTCATGGGAGCGTAAAACTCGAAATCTTGGGTCTGTAAGGCCTGACAGGATCTCGGCTGTCGCGTCATCGGAGGCATCGTCGACAATAACACACTCCCAGCTGAGGTATGTTTGAGCCTGAAGAGAGTTTAAGGCAAGGGGTAGTGTCTGGCCGCCATTGTAGACGATCAGAATGACCGAGACTTTGGGTCGAGTCACGCTACTTCGAAGGCTTCGGTGCTTGAAGCTCCAAGGGGATTCCCATGGTTAAAGCGGCGCGGCCACTGAAGTTTCGGTTCTGTAGGAGGCTCTGTTTGCCAACTTTCGTCAGGAGGATTTCAGTCTGTTTCATGGGATCCATCTTTTTGTAAAGATCGGGAAAGGTCGCGAGATACAGGCGTCCGTTGGCATCCTTGCCTAGCTTCACCGTCTGGTACTCTATTCGAACCGGCATTCCGACGGAGACGTGGTTGTATAGTTCTTTCACCTGGTCGGGATAGCAACGGATGCAGCCATGGGTCACCGGGCCACCGACGTTCAAGGGGTCATTCGTGCCGTGAATTCCCACGAGCGGGGCGGACAGCCCGATCCAGCGCTCGCCGAGCGGATTCTGAGGGCCTGGCCCGACCGGAGTGGTGTCACCATTCCAAGCCGGCGGGTACCAGGTGGGGTTGACTATCTTCTCGATGATGTGGAAGTTGCCGATCGGGGTCTCCGCGGTCGGGGGTTTTCCGACCCCCACGGGAACAAACTCGATGAACTTTCCATCCTTGAAACGATAGATGCCTCGCTCGGGAATATTCAGGACTAATCCCGTTCGAGGAGGGTTCACGGGAAGAATGCGCTGTTTGGGGATTGTCAAAGACGTTCCAGCCAACACTTTGACGGCCGTGACGGGATAGCCGTTGGCGAAGGCAAGATGCTCCACGGCCAGATTGTGTCTCTTGGCAATCTCTAAGAGTTCCTCGTCCTTTTGAGCGATGTAGTTAATGGGTGTTCCCACCATCGGCTGAGCCAGTTGGGCGGAGGCGGTGCATATTAGCGAGAGCAAAAGGGTAAGGTGCAGGCAAAAATATTTCATGAGTATCCTCATTATGAAAGAAGATAGGGGCTGCGATGCCCCTATCTTCTTTTTCAATTGTCTAGACTTATCCTATGGAAGCGACGGTGAGGGCACTCCAGGATCTCCGGGGATGAAGATGTTCTCATCATCGTCGTCACCACTCACAACTAGAGCAACAATACCGCCGATGAGTGCAAGTCCTCCAATGATCCAGGCCGGGTTAAGTCCAGCGGCTGGCGGTGGTGCCGGAGCGGGCGGTGCTGGCGGCGCCGGAGGGGCGGGCGGTGCCGGAGGAGCGGGCGGTGCCGGGGGTTGATTCACGACTGGAGGATCCGGCTGGCGAGGCGGTTGGATATCCTGGTCGGGCGAGGCGTCCTCGTCGCCACCGACCGACTCGTCTGTCGTGCGAACTCGGGCACCCTTGCCCTTTGTCTTCCATTCGCCCAACAGCGCTACATCACCAACGGACTGGATGCCACCCAGATCACCAACCTTGCTGAGTGACTCCTGGTCGACTAGATTGGAGACCTGCGCCAATGCTTCACTCTGAACGACCTCTCCCTCCAAGGGTTGAAGGCGTGCGTCTCCGCTCAGTACCCTCAGGGCCGAACCGGTGGAAGTTGTCTCCAGGACAAATTCTCCAGATGTGGCTTGAGTCTTGCTCTTGGCGGTGGAGACGAGAAGTCCGTCCTCGGCCTTGCCCAGAATTCGCCCGCGCTCCAGAGCCACTTCCGGCTTTCCATCCACGGAAACGATACGCAACTGGGTGTTCGCAGCGACACGCACACGACTCTGCCCAAGGCGAACTATCGCCTGACCGTCGCCGCCAGTACGCATAAGAGAACCGGGCTCTACCGCCGAGCTAGACAGAGCCTCCCAGGCGTTATTCTCGGACCAGACCAAGACTTGACCTGAGGTAGCCTCAATGCTTCCCTTGCCTCCGTCAAGCGCCAAAGCTGGAAGCCCGGTGGCGCTCAAGAAAGAGAACAAGGTCAGTCCTGCAATAAATTTATTTCGCATTTCCTGTCCCTACTTTACTCCCCGATTAATTCGGTGTTAATCCAAGATACGGAGTTTATCATCTTTTCGAGAGTTCCTCTGTATCTTGGGAAATCTTTTGACTCCATCACCCCGTGAAAAACAACGAAGTCGGAGTCTTTTTCCGCGATGACTCGGTAGAATTTTCGCCACCCGTTGTCATCGACCCGCGACTCGCCTTGGTAGACCCACAGATAAGCGGGCCGGTCCACCACGGTCGTATGCTTCTCCTCATCTAAAAAACCTTTCATCTCTGTGAAGACGAAATGGCGAGTGGTGCGGTCGAAGGCTTCTAGTGTTCTTTTCTGGCCCGGTAAACGCGAGATGAGAAAATAGGCTTTGTCGTTGTCTCGACTGGCTAGAATGATCCGATCGTCTTCTCCCGGTTGGGTTGCGTTGTACCATCCGTCGGGGATTGTTATTTGGAGACCTAGAAATTCATTTCGAAGGAGCTCTCCGTCGGGAATCTCTTCGGAGAACACGGGGAGCGAAAGAGTGGAAAGCAGTAATATGAGTGCCGTGAAGGCTTTAGGAAGTGAGCTAAACCCGATCATCGTTTTGCCTTTCTTAGTCTAGAGATTTTCGCCTTCAAGTCCTTGTCTTTTGGTTGAAGCTCCAGCGCTTCTTGGTAGTAATTGACGGCCAGGTCGCGAGAGCCGGTCCACTCGTAAAGCTGGGCCAGCTGCTTTAGTAGGGGAAGGGATCGGCTCTCGTGACCTAGTCCTTCCCGAACCAAAGCAATGGCCTTATTCGGAGCTCCGCTTTCAAAGTGAGCCTGGCTTAGCAACACGCGCGCCCGGACGAGACGATTATCGGTGTTGAGGTCTTCTTCAAGTCGTCGTACAGCTTTGTCGGACCGGCCTTGCCGGAGGCAGTGCTGGACCCAGGTTTCGAGAAGGTCTCCGTAACACTTGTCAGAGGACGGCGCGGTTCGCGTCATGGCTTGGTCTAGAACTACCCATTCCGCTTTTGGGCCTTTGACTTTACCCGTCAGATTCACCCAGCGAAGAATCGAGCAAAGGTCGTCCTTCACTATCTGAACCTCTAGAGCGGAAAAGGCAAGTCCGGGCTTCCATAGGTTGCGCTTTAGGCAGCTCTGGACGGCTTGGTCCAGGACGTCCAGAGCTGGTCCGGGCTCGATGTTTTGGAGATACGGTCTAAGGGTCGCTACACCCTTGCCCGGCTTCTCGAGCTCCAGGGAGATGAGCAGTGCGGCGAGCCGATCGTCTCGCCCTCGGCCAGGTTCGTCTAGAAAGGTAAGGCCGACGGCCTTTTCGAGATCTCCCTGCCGAATGGCCAAGGCAACTCGCTTCTCTCGAATCTTGACATGGTGAGGGGCTCGCTCTTGGGCTTCTTCCAGATAGAGACTGGCCTGCTTGAAATCTCCTGTCTCCACCTGGAGGTCGGAGAGAGCCACCAAGACTCCCAGGTTGGCGGGGCTACTCTTTCGCGCGGCCTCAAGGGCGGAGAGGCGGCGCTGGGTGTTTTCGTGTCCCGGATAGAAAGCGCTCAAGCTTCTTTCCAGATCGGCGAGTCGCAGACGCAGGGTGGAACGTTGGGGTTGCAGCGCGATGGCGGTCTCCAGGGCTTTGATCGCTTGTTCCGTCTGAAGTTGCTGGGCATAAATTTGGCTCTGGGCAACGTAAGAATCGGCCTGAAAGGCACGATAGCCAAAAATAGCCGCCCATATACCTAGAGCTATCAATACGATGCCCGCGAGATAGCGAAGTAGCGGTTTCTCTTTGTGGACCAGGCGAGAACTTGGGAAAGAGAGGGCGAGCCCGAAAATCCATAGCTCGGCCCAGAGAACGGGCCGCTCTGAAATGACGAAGTTGAATAACGAGTATGTTGTGACGGCGAGAACGGTTCCGAACATACCGGCGGCGGCGAGCGGACGCCGACCGTCGAGTATCAGTTTGTAGCTTTTGTGGAGACATGTGAAAATCAGAGTCAGCCACAGGATTGCTCCAGGTAGGCCTAGCTCCACCGCGACTTCCATAGGATCGTTGTGAGCGATGTTGACATACAGACGGTCGTGCCCCTCGCTTCTTACCGATTGGAAAGAAGGCCCGAAGCATCCCGGACCCGCTCCTAGGAGCGGGTGTTGGGCCACCGCCTTCCAGCCGTGAGTGGCGACTTCGATTCTTGTGGCTTGACGCGCCGCGGCTTCTCCAGTAAGGGTCTCGACGTATTTGCCAAAAACGTGCAGGCCGAAGTTCGACATCGGAAGCGCCAGTAGGGCTAGTCCAAGGGGGAGCACCAGCAGGGCTTTAGCCTTTTTAAGGTGGGAGGCGCTTCGGTTGGTGGCCAGTGCGGCGAACGCCGCCGCGGCACCAACCGCGAATCCTAGAAGGCTGGCGCGGCAGCCTGTGGCGATAATGGTGAGAAATAGGACAGTCATCGCTCCGCAGAGCCACCAGGTAACGCGAGTCGAAGCGCGTTCGAGCAGAGCTGGAGCTAAGGTCAAGGCTAGCAGTGGCAGAATGCTGAAGGTGTCGGGATTGACGAAGACCCCCTTCAGAGGCGGTATCGACCCTGTTTTCATGGCGATCTGAACAGCCGGTGGCCAGGCTAGAATGCTGATTCCGGTACATAAAAGGATAAAGGTGTGGGCCATCAGGCGCCAATCTTGGCTACTCTTGATGGCGCACTGGCAGGTCCAGAGGAAGCCTAGCGCGCTGATAAAGGTGGCCAGGCTACGTTGGCTGAGATAGGCGTCAAGTCCTGACAAGCTGGAGACGAACATCCAGACGAGATAGGCGCTGGCAATATCCATTCCCCAGTGATAGTAGGGTCCAGCTCCTCGCAGAAGCCTCCAGAAACCGACCACAGTGGAAAAAAGAGCTCCTCCCAGAATGGGAAGCCCGGGATTGAGCGAGGTGGGGTAGACATATAGGTTGGCGCTCAAAAGAAGACAAAGGAGAATGCTGGCCAGCACGGCGGATCGAGAGATCGGTTTGGTATTCGGGGTATTCTCTCGCCGCATCGCGCGATACTGACTAGGTGGCGCCCAAAACGAGGACGTGAGAGGTGTTTTCTTGCCCCCGGGTCGCCCCACGGGTGTCCACGACTTTGGGCGCCGCGCGTAGAAGCGAGGATAGATCCATGGTGCTGTGAACGGTGATGAGAATAGCCAGGTCGTAAGCGCCCTCCTGGACGAATTCCACACTTCGAAGCGTCTCGCCATCGTGCAGCCGAAGCTCTTTGGCGACAGGATCGAAGAGTGTAAGGTTGGCTTGGCGTTTTTTTAGAATTTCCGCGACTCTGATGGCCGGCGACTCTCGAGAATCGCTGATGTTCGGTTTATAGGCCGCGCCAACGAGCAGAACCTTGGCGCCCAGAAGGCCTTGCGAGCCGAGGGCTTCCGAGGCGAGATCGACGACGTGGCGCGGCATGGCGGCATTGAGCTCGCCAGCGAGCTCTATGAAGCGTGTGCGGAAATCGAACTCTCGAGCTTTCCAGGACAGATAGAAAGGGTCTAAAGGGATGCAATGCCCCCCGATGCCCGGCCCCGGATAGAAGGGCATGAAGCCATAAGGCTTCGTGCTGGCCAGCTCGATGATTTCCCAAACGTCGAGGTTCATCGAGCGACAGAGCAAGGCAAGCTCGTTCACCAGGGCGATATTGACCGAGCGAAAGATATTTTCGAACAGTTTTTCCATCTCCGCCGCACGGGTCGATGATGCCGTTTTGACCAGATCGGGACTTCCTAAGAGGGCCTCGTAAAGCTGGCTGGCTAGTTGAGAGCAGGAGGTCGTGGCTCCACCCAGGACCTTGGTGGTATTAGAAGTGTTGTAGGTGGGGTTGCCCGGATCGACCCTTTCTGGAGAGAAGGCCAGAAAGTAGTCCTGTCCGACATGTTTCACGCGTCGCTGGCTTTCGACGGCCGGTTTGACCACTTCGTCGGTGGTCCCAGGATAAGTCGTACTTTCTAGGATGACCAGGCTTCCCGGCTGAATGTAGCGGCCGATGGCCAAGCTGACCTTTTCCACGTAGGAGATATCGGGTTCCAAATTACGGGATAGCGGTGTGGGCACACAGATGATGATCACGTCGCTTTCCGCGATACTGGAGAGGTCCGTGGTGGGACGAAGTTTTCCCAGGAGCTCGGGAAGGTCGGTGAGAGCGGGTTCGATATAGTCCTGTCCTTGTCGAAGCAGCTCAACTTTCTCGGGTTGCTCTTCGATTCCGTTCACGGAAAATCCACGCTGAGCTAGACCTTTGGCTAAGGGTAGACCCACGTACCCGAGGCCGATGACCGCGACGACGGCGTCGCGGGAACGAATCTTCTGTTCGAGTCGCTCCAGGTGTGGGGCGGTGATGGGTCCTGACATAGCTGTTCCTTTGTATTAATCCGGCCAACTAAAAGAAGAGGCGAGCGAGACTGATGAGGCTTAGAATGTTAAATCCGCGACCAAAGATCCCGCTGCCTTCGGAGCGAGCGGGGACGTAGATAATATCTCCGTCATTGATGGCGACGGCGGCGCTTGCGTCGCCTTTTTCAAAATAATTTTTCAAGTTGTATTCTTCTTTTTTGTCTCGTTGGGCTCTCACGTCGCTGGCCCGCACGACAAGGATCTTGTTGACATCCGAGTCCTTGCTGACTTTAGCGGGGAGAACGTCGATGAGTGTCTCCCCTCCCCGCAAGGGGATGGGACCTGGCTCGCTGACAGCTCCAAGGATGACCGCCTGACGGGCCGGGACCACAATGATATCCCCATCCTGGATCTGGCGCGCTTTGTCGGGGATCGCGGTTTCTGGGTTGGCCCGCAGGTCTAAGAGAATAGGCTCCGGCTCGGTGGCACGAATTAGACGGACCCGTGAAAGAGAGGCCTCTTCTTTGGCGCCACCGGCGGCCAGGATGGCTTGCTGGGGGGTGCCGACGGTCCGACTGACGGAATAGACGCCGGGCTTAGTCACCTCTCCAGCGACGCTCACGGGGGCGCCGGACAAGATGTACAGAACGTCGCCGGAACGCACTTCGGTGAGTCCGCCGCCGGTGTCAGGCCGTAGCCCGACTTCCAGGCGTTGATTACCCCGCAGTAAAACCGCGGTTTCGCGATCGGCTTTCTCCGTCAGCCCGCCGGCTTGAGCGATGACATCCAAAACTGTGGAACCCAGTCCAACCTCGAAGGCGCCTTGCCTTTGGGCTTCGCCCAGCACCGCGACTTGATGCTTGGCGACTTGCTTTATACCCAAGCGGAACTCGGGCTTGCGCAGCTCTTTGGCGAGTTTCTTGTGAAGCTCCGCCCGCAAGTCTCCCAGTGTGCGTCCCGAAGCTTTGATCTCTCCTACAAGGGGGTGAAAGAAGTATCCGTCCACCCGCACAATGTAAGAACTGGGAAGTTCTGGTAATGACGAAATGTGTAAGATCAACTCGTCCCCCACCCGAAGAACATGGTCCTCACTCGTGAGTGGAGTGAGTGAACCTCCGTTCGTAACGGGTGTTTGCGCGGGTGCGGAAAGCGTCGCGGGTGCTGTTTCCGATTGAGCCAATGCTATTGAGGTTAGCAGTAGCCACAGACACATAACAGAGAGGCAATACCGCATAGAGATGCTCTGGCGCATAGAGCAGCTTACTCCATCAGAACCTGGCAAACCTCCTGCCAACTTCGCCGCGAGGGCAGACTAAGCTCTACCCGTAGCCACCCATCCAGGGAGCGGAGAAGCCGAAGTTGGGAATGGGGCTACTGAAGTAAGGACTGAAGCCGCCGAATCCCGCCGAAGCGTACGCGCCGCCGAAGCCAAATCCGGCATAGGAGCCGCCAAAACCCGCGCCTGCGAAAGCTCCACCGAAGCCAACGCCCGCAAAGGCGCCCCCGAACCCGGCTCCGGCGACGCCGAAGGACATGTACGGAAGCGGACGTGAACCCGTGTTGGCCCTAGCTGTGGTTGTCTTGTAGGAGCCTTCCATGGTTTCGCCGTTGTAGTTTCGGACGTCAAAGCTGGTGATACCCTGAGAGGCTAGGGACAACAGTTCGCCTTTTTGCACCACGCCATCGGCGTTGCTGTCTTTCCAGATCTGTAAGCCCTCGAGCTCTTTGCCCGAAATCTTGCCATCCTTGTTGGTGTCGTGCAGGGCGGCTAGCTTCTCATAGCCGTTCTTGAACTTTTGACCGTTGGGCCCTTCGGTTCCGAAGAGCTCGGTGGCGTCGTTGATCTGGCCGTCCTTGTTGTAGTCGGCGACCAGGAAGCCGTCACCACCGTTTTTGGCTAGCCACTCAGTTTTTTCACGCTTCTCCTGGGCGCCGTAGTGATAAAGGCCATCGCTTTTCATTTCACCGGCAACCTTGCCGTTGGCATCCATGTATTTCCACCCCGCAAAGTTTTTCTTGATGCCTATGGGTGGGGCTTTGTCGGCTTTCTTGCCCTCGGCATCCACCCAGTAACCACCCTCAACCGCGGGGGCTCCGTCGCCCGGTCGCCGCCTCGAACTGCAGTGTTGATAGCTAACGCTGTCAGGATTCATGTCGAACATAGTGGTCGGGCCATCAATTTTGCCGTCACCAAGAATATTTTTACCGGTGATGTCAGCTTTACCGTTACCATTAAGGTCAAGAACAATGGGGGATTCTCGGACTGTCTCTTGACCTTGCTCGGTGTCGAACCAGACGTCCCACATCTTGTGAGTTTGCTCCGTGCAGCTAGGCTTGCATGGCTGACAAGGTTGGCAAAGCTGTGTGTGGCCGCCCCAGCATCCATACCCACCGAAGTTAAAGCCTCCACCGAGGCCGCCGCATCCACCGTAGCCCTGATTGGGAGGGTAACAGCCAAAGCTCTGGCTGCCGTAGTTAGGCATGCAGTTAAGGTAGCTGTTGCAGGAGTTGCCGAACGCCGAGGGCCAGCCCTGGCCGAAGCAGCCGGACATTCCGTAGCCGTGATATCCACCGCCAACGCTTCCACCGCTGTAGGGGTTGCCAAAGAGAGCTGAGAGCTGGGTGCCGTAACTGTCGGAGGGCCTACAGCCCCAATAGCCGCCGTACTGTCCGCTGACGGCAAAGGCTCCACTAAATCCATAGACGCTTTGATTGATCATGCTACTCCTGGCGCGCTTGCATGTAGCGCGAAGATAAAATTAGGCCCACCCTTTGATATCGCTATCGTAGGTAGAATCGTCCGATAGGTCAAGAAATTAAGTCCATGTTTACATTTATTTTGCATTCCCAGCGGTTTGTTCCAGTTGTTGAAACTGAGCCATCAGGGTTCCTCGTATCCCGCGGTAGTCGAAGCCGGCGGTCTCGAGTCCGTCGGCCACCTGGTGGCAACTTCTTGTCAAAGAAGAGATCAGAGACTCTGTTCCGCTGACTCCGTCTCTCGTCGCGCTTTGAGCCAGGCTTTCTAATCTGGCCGCCAGGTCTCGCCACTCCGCGCTGACGGCCGCTCTGCTTTCGGCTGAGTTCAGCCCCACTGTTCGCTGGTCGAGGAGCGAGATGACGTTAGAGTTGGCCGGGGCTTCCGTGGTCAGAGTGACGGTCGAAACGCGCTCCGAGGCGGCGACATCGACCATTCGCCGGCATTCGGGGCACTTGCCCGCGTCGAGGACGACCTGTTCGCTACAGAAGGGGCAGGTCACCTCGCCGGCATGGTCGGTCGGGCTGGCTTCTTCCGGAGTCACGAAAGCGGCCAGAACGCCGAACGGCTCGGCGAGACTTTCATAAGCCTCGTGCAGAATCAGTTGGTTTCCGCTTTGCAAATACTCCCACAGTAGTTCGTAAACTTGCCCTTGCTGGCCCAGGGCTTCCCAGGAGCGTTCCAGAGCCTCTTGTTGAGCGGTGTCGCCGTCAAATTCTTGAGCGTTTTGCTCGAAGGTCTCCATGAAGCTGGCTTGAGACCTTACCGCGACGTCCAACAGTGCGTGAAGTTGAGAGTCCGGAGTGGTCTGGTTGAAAATTCCGACCATTGTCCCGACCAGGTTGGCGTAAAGAGGCATGACTTCCAAGGGGCGCTGCCGTTCGACGAACTCGCTGATCTCTTGAAATTGGGATTCGAGGTCTCGCCTGGCCGCCTCGAGGCTGGCCAGCGGGTGGGCTCTCGGCGGTCGTGCCGGCTCTCCTTCCGGCACATTCTGGTGCGCCATGAGGGCCTCCAGGTTGTCCACCAGTCGCCCCTGCAGGTCGGCCGCCGCGGCCATCTTGGTCTCCAGCATCGATATCGGCATGAGGGTCTGTTGGGCCAGGCGAAAAGCGCGTTTGATGCTCTCTTGATAGAACTGCAGTAGCTCGGCTGCGAGGCTTGTGCCGTCCCAGCTATTTTGGTCGGCTCCTCTCCAGACTCTCTCCAGTCTGAGATCGGGAGAAAACTCGACTCGCTCGGATTCCGTCAGGAATCGAGTCTCTTCAGCGGGCGCTAGACTTTTGAGCGCCTTGAGGATGATGTCCAGGCCTTCCTTTAGGCCTTGCTCGTCTTCCTCGGAAAGGTAGAGGTGGATTCCACCCGCGCCCACGCGGATCGCTTCCAAGGCGGCGAGGACCGAGCCGGTCAGGGGTTGTTGATCAGGGAACAGGCGGGCGTAGGTTTTCCAGTCGGCGGCTTTGCGTTCCACCCAGTCTAGTAAAACGGGAAGGCGTCCTCGGATCGGTTCACGATCGATGCGACCCTCGAAATGGGCCGTGGCTAGAAGCATCAGTTCATTGACGATCCGCACGTCGGTGAAGGTTGGCAGGAGCTCTCGCAGGCTGCCCGCCTCCATCATCGCGTTAAGAAACTCTTCCTGGCGTGCTTCGTAGGCGGAGAGAAGGTCGTCCGTCGGAGGCTGAGCCACCAGGGATTCTAGATTCTCTAAGGTTTTGGCGACCTGTTCCGCGGCGGGGGGGCCTTCCTTGAAGGCGCTCAGTAAAGGGAGATCCCAGGCTAATCTTGCTTTGAGCTCCAAGATGGCCTGGCCGACTTGCTCCTGGGCGGCTTCGAAGTCGTCATTGAGCTCCCAGCCCTGGGTGTCGCGGTAAAGGAGGTTGGAGAATCGGATGAATGATGGAAGGAATTCTTCGCGAGGAAACATCGCGGAAGTTTCCTCCCGCGTTGTCGCCTTCCTCTCGTCTAATCCTAGCGGAGTACGTTAAGCAGGGTAAACCGTAAATCCCTCGAGTTGAGCGGCGTTGCGCAAGCGGGTATCGAGACAGATGAAATCGGAGTTGTTAACCGCACTACCAGCCCAAACTATTGCCGCGGCTAACTGAAGGGCATCGGCCGCACGAAGTGGATGAACCGCGAGTAGACGATGTCCCTGGGCTTTCACGGCTGGTGAAGGTTGTATTTCTACCGCGGTGGAGAGCAGGGCGTCTATTTCGTTTCGGCAACGTTGTCCCGCGAGAGCATCCAGCAAACCCTCCCTCAGGCGTCTGTGTAGGGCCGAGTGGCACTCGACCGAAGTTGCCCACCAGACGGTCATCTGGTCGTCGCTTTGAATAAGGAGATTCATCTGGGCGCTGGCGGCTTCTCTTGTGACGAGGGGAAGAATCGCCGAACTATCCCAGAACCTCAACGACCTTCCTCGCGTTCCTCGAGTAGAGCATCGACCAGGGACGCTTTTGTATCAACCAATGTCCAGTTAGCCAGCAGCTCCCTTGGAGACTTGCCGTTGCCTGGTCGCGCTAATCCTTGAGCGATCAACCGCTGGAGATGAACGTCGTCAGGAGTGGACACTAAGGGGCTCACGCGGGCTATAGGCTTCCCGCGATCGGTAACGATGATCTCCTCACCTGATTTGACGTATTCCAAGTAGGCACTGAGTTGGGCCTTGAGCTTGCTGACGGAGGTGACTTTCTGCATAAGACTATTTTAGTCACTTTGCATCGCTAGAGCAATGCCCTAGCGGAGGCCGTTCTCCGCCTCAATGACTGTCAGAGGGTGTCAGGGTCGACACCAAGTTCGCGCAGGCGCTTAGCCAATTGTTCGGCTCGCTGACGTTCTTGCTGAAGGAGCTGCTCGACCCGCTGGCGCTCTTCTTCGGCCCGCTGGCGTTCTTCCTCGGCCCGCTGGCGCTCTTCCTCACGTGCCCAGCGTTCGAAGGTAGTCATGTAGGGTGTCTCTTGCTTCATCTCTTGGCTCTCCTCATCGTGCTCGAGCTCTGCTTCAATGACCGTCAGGTATTTAAGGGGACTTGACCGCCAGAACCGCCCGCTGGTACCAGTTCCAGAACTGCTCGATCCCCTCGCGGACGCTGACCTTGGGATTGTAGTCCAGCAGCCTTCGAGCCTTTTCGATGTCAGCGAAGGAGCGATCGATGTCGGCGTCCATCTTAGGCGCGGAGGTCATGGTGGCTTTGCGACCACTCAAGCCTTCGATGATGGAGACGAACTCCGATAGCTTGATCATTTCTCCTCGACCTAGATTGATGATCTCATAACCCAAGGGACGCTCGGCGGCGTTGCAGACCCCTTCGGTGATATCGTCGATATAGGTCCAGTCACGCCACATCTCGCCGCCATTGAAAAGCTGCAGAGGGGTGTCGAAGAAGATATTGTCCAGAACTTTATAGGCCATCATGTCAGGCCTCCCACGTGGCCCGTAAACGGTGAAGAAGCGGACTACCGTGGCGTTGACCCCAAAGAGGTGATGATAGGTGAAGGCCATCATCTCGGCGGCGCGTTTGCTGGCTGAATACGGTGCCAGAGGGCGGTCGCAAGAGTCCGTTTCGACAAATGGTATAACTTCGGTGGCTCCGTAGGCCGAGGAGGTGGAGGCCAGGACGAAGTTGCCAACCTTGTGTCTGTCACAGGCTAAAAGCAGATTGAGAGTCCCGGTGAGATTCACGTCGACGTAAAGATGCGGGTTCTCGATAGAGACGCGCACGCCCGCCATGGCGGCGAGGTTGACGACGGCATTGAACTTCTCTTGGCCGACCAACTGGTCCATGGCTTCTTTATCACGAATGTCCGCTTCGATGAATCGAAACTTCTCCGCGCCCGGACTTTGCCGAATTTCTTCGACATTGGCCCTTTTGCGGTCGGGTGAGTAGTAGTCGTTGAGGTTATCTAAGCCGACCACGCTGTGGCCACGGGCCAAAAGTTTCTGGCTGGTGTGACTACCGATGAAGCCGGCGGATCCGGTGACGAGAATATGGAGTGACATTTTGTGAGGTTTACCTTTGATACTTTCGGACGAATTCTTGCTGTGGCATGTTCATGATTACGCCGACCAGCGGAGATTCGCTATTGGAGAGTCGCACCGCCTCTTCGGGGGCCATGCCGTTAGCGATACGATAGCATGCCACGAAGGTGCCGGTTCGCCCAACCCCAGCGGCGCAATGCACCAGGGCGGGGCAGTTGAGATCGTTCTGAAGAAAGTCGAGAAACTGGCTCATCTGCTCTTGACTGGGAAGGTCCCAGTCCACCACGGGTAGGTGCAGGTAGTTCAGGCCGCACTGGCGTGCGAAGAACTCGCTTTCGACCGCCTCTTCCCTTAGATTGATGACGGCTTTGAGGCCTTGTTCTTTTAGCCGAAGCAGGTCCTCGAAGTCGGGCTGTGGCGACCTGAGTAGCCGCGCCGAGACTTGTAGGACCGGTAAGAATCGTGCCATCGCCGGTGGTTGGCGTCAAATCCTCGGGAACCCTCCTATTTGAGAGCGGCGGGGAGGAGCTCCACGACTTGTCCGTGGCCCTCCAAAGATTTTTGAGCGGCTTCCAAGACGCTGAGCACTTCAATCCCGTTGATAGCGTCTGTTAAGGGAGCGCGGCGTGTCTTGACGGCCTCTAAGAAGGCTTGGCACTCTAGTCGTAGCGGCTCGCCTTTGGGGAAAGAGACTTCTTCTCCCTCGCCCTTGATCGGAATGGGTTCACCCTTATGCCATTCCACCCGCTGGTCATAGAGAGCCAGTCGATTCTTCACTCCATTGAAAACCGCCATCTTCTCGGTTCCCACGACGACCAAGCGCTGCTCCTTAAAAGGATGGAGCCAAGAGACATGGATGTGGCCGCGGATGCCCCCGGGATAGCTGAGATTGGTGACGGTGACATCGGCCACGTTGGGTTGGACGTAATAGCCTCCGAAGGCCGCGACGGATTCCGGCATGGCTCCGACGAGGCGATTCATCAACGCGACATCGTGTGGAGCGAAGCTCCACAGAATATTTTCTTCTCGACGGACTTTGCCCAGGCTGAGGCGGTTGGAATAGAGATAACAGACCTTCCCGAGGATTCCGGCGCGAACAAGCTCGACCAGTTTCACGCAGGCAGGATGATATTCTAGAATATGTCCGACCATCAGAATTCGGTCGCCAGCTTCGGCCATGAGCTTCAGGCCGTCGGTGAGATTGGTGGCCAGAGGCTTCTCCACCAGGACGTCCTTCCCGGCTTTGAGGGCTCGGCTGACCAGTTCATAGTGGGTCACAGCCGGCGTGGCAATGACCAACGCTGGTATGTCGCTAGCTAGAGCTTCCTCAAAATCAGCGACTAAAGGTACTTCGGGAGCCATCTCGCGAGCGACCTGCTGGTGCTTCGGTGATGGCTCGCAGATCAGTCCGAGGGCTCCAAGCTCTCGGAAGTTTCTTAGCAGATTTTTCCCCCAGTATCCGCATCCAACGAGGCAGACTTTCATCGCGCACGCTTCTCAACACGAAGATTCCTCCCTGTTCAATTTATTCGAAATCAGACGGAAATACTACCGCGGCGCTTCGGCGACGTCGTTGAGCTCACTTTCAAACCGCGCGATATCTTGGCGCAAACTTGCCAGTTCGCGGTGGAGTTGTTGAACTTGTTGGGGAGTCCAGGGCTCCGGAATATCATCGGCGAGGTCGTCGAGCATGTCGTGGCGCTCTTCCAGCGCCTCATAGGCAGAAATCTGCCCTACCTCTTTGGCCTGGGCTTCGAGGACG
This sequence comes from Selenomonadaceae bacterium, assembly GCA_037189585.1. GTDB lineage: Bacteria > Vulcanimicrobiota > Xenobia > Xenobiales > JADMJV01 > JAEXNA01. Next base: position 90,552 of record JBBCJA010000016.1, read on the forward strand.
TCAAGTTTAGAGTCCAGTTGACCCATGGTCAGGCGGAAGTCGTTCTCGCTAACAGAAGGCCGAGGAGGAGCGATGAGATCCACGGAGGCAATATCGTCGATTCTATCGGAGGCCAGAGCGTCAAGATTTCGCTCTTTCATTTTATCTCGTGTCCGATCCTCAACCGCGCGCGGGGCGTCGGGTTCGAGCTGCTGCTCGACATAGACGGCGTTGGCGCTCTCATGTTCTCCTGTCGGATGTCCGTATTCGAATCTAGCATAGACTCCTAGGGCAATTAAAATCACGGGGATAATGAATAGTAGGGGAACATAACTTCCGCGATTCCAGGTGTAACCCGGAATCGGCTCTACCGGGGCGGTGGCGGGATGTGGAGAATTTTCAGGGGCGTTCATGCTCAGATTCTGACATCTCTCGAGATTGGAGAGCGTCCCACATAAGGATCCCGGCGGGGCATCCTTTGGAAGATAGTGGGTCCTGTCTCGTCAAAGGTCGTTACCATTACCTCGTCAAATTTGTAACCGATGTTTCTCAGGTGCATTAAGATTGAAAACTTTAAAGGATTTCAAGATGTCGAGCTTCGCTTTGATAGGCCAGACGCCAAGAATTCCATTCGGCAACGAACGATCTTATTGGGTGAAAACGGTGTTGGAAAAAGCAGTCTGTTAAAAGCCATCGCATTGGTGACGGTGGGTACGGAAGCTCTTACAGACCTTCTAGAAAATTCCGAAGACTATATTCGGTACGGTCAGGAGTGGGCCAGAATTTCGGCGACTCTCGTTACCGCCAAAGGGGAGGAGCGGGAGTGTCGCCTGGAGTTCCATGTCGGTGACGAACGTTCAGACACGCTCGTACGGACAAAAAAAGCCTTGGAGCTTCTGGACGCCGCTATATCTCGCAGTTCGAGAAATTATTTTTTGGCTGCTTACGGAGCATCACGCCGGCTGGCCCCAGCCACTGTCCGAACCGATCCATCGAGTCTTAGCTACAGAAGCCCACGGGCGAGAGCCGTAGCTACTCTCTTCGACCCCAACGCCGCGCTTAATCCGCTTGAGGCCTGGGCTATGGACTTGGACTATCGCGACGAGGAAGAGGGCTTAGCGACGGTGCGTCGTGTCTTGAGTTCGTTTTTGCGAGGTGTCGAGTTCCACTCTATCGACAAGCAAAACCGGCGTCTCATGTTCAAGACACCTGATGGAATCGTTCCACTACGCTTGTTAAGCGAGGGTTTTCAAAACGTGGCCACTTGGATTGGCGATCTTTTGTATCAAGTTACCCGAACTTTTGAAGATTACCGCGCGCCACTGGAGGCCAGGGGGTTGCTTCTGATCGATGAAGTGGATCTGCATCTCCATCCAGGCTGGCAAAGAGAACTGCTCAGTTTCCTGAGTAAGCGCCTACCAAACTTTCAAATCGTCGCCACGACTCACTCTCCACTGACCGCGCAGCAAGCAGGGGAAGGCGAGCTTCATATGCTATTGCGCGAAGAAGGACAAGTGCGTCTTCGACCTTTCCAGGGAAATCCTAGCTCTTTGCTGGTCCATCAGCTTCTCACTACGGAAGCCTTTGGGATGGAGACGGAAGAATCTCTCGAAGTCCAGAAAGCCCGCCAGCGCGTGGTGGAACTTAGAGACAAGGAGCGCAACGAAGCCGAAGAGCTCGAACTCAAAGAGCTTCGCGGCTATCTTTCGGAGCATCCTCTCGCCAGTGCGGCCTCTCTAACGATGAGAAAGGAACATGGAGATTTGCTTCAGCAAATCAATAGTGAACTATTAGAGCGTCGTGGATGATTTTTCTCCTTCGTGATCGCACTCCTGGCCTTGTCCACTCCCACTTTGTCGGCGCGGGCCGTTCCGTCTTGGGGAAAAGGCTTTTGGAAGGTCAACGTAACTTCCTCAAGACTGGCCAGAAGCATAAATGGCTTGACGCTCGATGGAAGGTAGCCAAGGAGCAACTTCTGAGAGAAACGGGCGGAAAGTGCGCTTACTGCGAGGCTAGCCACGATGTCGTCTCCTATGGAGACGTGGAACATTACCGCCCCAAGAGCGTTTACTGGTGGCTTGCTTACACTTACGACAACTACCTCGCGTCCTGCCAGCTTTGTAACCAGCAGTTCAAAAGCAATAATTTCCCGGTTCAAGGGGCAATGATGGAAGGTCCACCCGTCAGTAGCGAGAGCACTGACGAGTGGATTACAAGCCAGCAGGGGCAGGTTGGTCTTGATCCGATGAATATGGATGATGTCGCCAAACATGCCCTGAACCACGAAAAGGAACGACCACTTCTTTTGAACCCTTATTTCGACGATCCCGCGAGCTATCTATCTTGGAGTCCGGACGATGATAAGGCGGAAGTTCGCGCACGTGCCTTGACTCCTGCTCATCAACCGTTCCTGGAGGCGATGGAAGCCTATTATGGTATAAACCGACCTCAGCTGAGCCGGGCTCGGTACAGCACTTTTGCCCTATACCGAACTTTCAGGTTTGTGCTTCAAGATCTTGGAATCAGCGAGGCAACTCGTACCAAAACTTTAGAAGCAGTCGAGAGAATGGTGCAACCAGGTAGTACCTTTTCCGGTATGTTACGATACTTCGAAACGCGCCCGCATGAAGACCTGTCCTCGTGGCTTTAGTTGTCACTTCATGAACCTTCCATCAAGAGTTAGGTCAGGTAAAAGAGACCTAGGAACCCGGAATGATTTACAAGATCTCAACGGGTGGTGAGATCGCGATGATCCTCGCTTGTGCCTCTTTCAAATTTCTTAGCGATTTCGATTGTACTGGGAAAGAGTCTGTTGAATTAGGGTCTCTTGGAAAGAGCCAGTCGAAATCGAACCCTTGAGAAATCTTTGAACGACTACCCAAAAGTGAGACATCAAACCAACATTCCGTCTTGTCAGTAACCAGTTCGAGGATGAAGCCGCCCAGCAGGTCTTCCGTGGTCATGGCAGAGGTCATCTCGTGGTCATTTTCTTCATAGTCACCTATGTCAGAAAATCTGCCGATCGTAATTTTTGAAGGTTTGAGTGTTCTGTCCTCAGATAAGTCTAAAGTGAGTGTAAGACTATTGGGTCCGACCACTTCTCCCAGGTCGATCGTCATCGTCGAAGTGGATGAGTTCGGTTTCGTCAAAATCGCCGCCAACCTCATCTTCTCCTTAGTCACTGCACGGATGAACAGTTTCAAACGGCGTGCCTGCTCGAGACCTCGGGATACGAGGTCAAAGTAAGATAGCTTAAAGGTCTCTGGAGCAGCCGTGAGACTCTTGTTGCACAGGATTGCGGCAGGTGTTTCGAATTCGAATATCCGCACATATCTCGCAGTCGAATTTACCTTTATGGTCTTACCCTCATAGAGAGCGGCATCAATGTAGGTTTCCAGTGGGCGTCCAGGCGAGTCTGTTAACTTGGTGGTGAACACGCTGAGATGCCTGTGGACATGGAGCGGAATTCGTGCTTTTTGATTGTCGTCCCCATGGATCGAACTTTGTAGCCACAGGTTGTCCCCTGAGGACGAATCAAAGAAGGACAAGGTATCCTTATCTATCCGGCGGGCCTGGATTTCTTCTCCGAATCGGAACCATCTCGAACTAGATTTATTTCTGGCAAGCCAGCGGTCAAAGTCCCGTTGAGTTCTGGTCCAAGTCAAAGCCGTAGCCAGGCTCGCCATACTCTTTTCAGCCTTGGCTCCCGAGGCTGGTCGGAGTCGAATTCCATGACCTCCTGACCACTCCAGACTGCTCAACAGCCTCGGGTGGCTGCTGGCTTGGTCGCCAGCGCCACTCCCCCAAAGCGGTCGCAGAAAAATGCTGAGACAGTAGCTTCCCGGTGAGATCTCTTGATGAAGAAGAATGATCTCTTCGAAAGCTTCAGCCTCCGCTAAAAGGATCGGCTTTGAAGAGACTTCCGCTAGAGGGTCCAAAAGTTTGGGCGGAACGCTAAATTTCCCCGCTTCCCAAAGGAGTACCGTGCTACCGCCTCCTTCCTGGACCAGAAGTTCCATAGGTTGGGTACCCCAAGATTCCACCTCCGCTTTCGGCCAACTTATGTGCCAGCAATCAGAAGCCTCCAATAGTCTGGGTGTCTGTTCCCGTTTGACTAACCAATTGGGATCGATGTAACGACGTAGCAAGACGGCTAGAAAGTGTTCTTGGAGATCGTCCCCGGATTTGGATGGGAACCTCGGAGTCAAAACATAGGTCGAGTTAGCAAAGACTGCAGAGCGTGTCGCAGTTCCATCATAAGTCAGGCCAACCGGACCCTCGGCTTCCAGGGACATCTTCAGGCCCCGACTCGAATCCAAACTTTGGTAGGTCAACCTGGAGTCTCGGCCGATCTCCTTGCGTGCATCGGTGATGGCAAGTCGCTTCTCCTCGAAACTCCAGTTCCAACCTGTCTTGACCTCCGCGGCGACACGTTCAGCTAGACCAGTTCGCGAGTACGGCGGCTCCTGCAGTAGGGCTAAAACGGGAGGACAGATAGTATCGATCTGGCTTGGCGTCGTGGTCAAGGGAAGAAGCGCGCGCAATTGGGGGCGAGTCAGCTCGACGCGGGCCGAATCAGCTAGCATGGCGATTCGAAGATTCCAAGGCTGGTCGTCATTGTGAGTATCGACAAAGCTGTCTCGATTCGCTCTGATCGCTCCAGCGTATCTCGACCAAAGACGGTAGCGATGGCGAAAATAGGTCGCGGACGGCTGGTCCCAATTGAACGTCTCGATCAGGAACTGTCCCAGGCTGCTGTTATCCACATCGCTGCTGATGGCAAACTTCGACGATGGTGGTAAAGACAAAAGCCGAACGGGCGGAGCCGTCACCGCGTCCTCATCATCACGACCAGCGAACGCGTCCTTCTCAAAACGTTCATCACACCTGACTGGGAGCGCGGCCAGGTCGATCAGGACTTCGGAAGTTTGCGACATTCCCTTGGAGTCGGCTCTATGGCTTGCATCGTAGGATGTCACAGGGTCGAGATAGTGATAGACAGGCTGCCCGCTCGGTCGCCATCGCTGCGTGGTGACCTCAATCTGTCCAAACTGTCTCCAATGGTGGTAGTGGCTCGTGTTGTTATGGAGAGACAGGGGATGGACAACCAGATCATATTTTCTGAGCTTTGGATGAAGGACACACTTCAGAGCGTCGTCAGCCATCGCTTTGGCTTGCTCCGGAGCCTTTACCTTTAATCCTAGCATGACCTCGATTCGAGTCGACAAGGGGGCAAATGCAAGTCCCTTTGACTTGGGTTGACCATCGTCAGGTCGGTTCGGTATCGTGACCTCTCGCGAGGACAGTTGCTTCATGCCGTCATGAAAGACGCTAGGATGATCTTTAGAGTCAAAATTGGTCTCCGCCACCAGGGGCCAGAGCAACAATTCCGCCACAAATCCCGACGGAATCTCCAAGCGAACGGTTTGGGTTCTCGAAATCACTTCTTGGTCTGGAGAGACTGACAACTGTCGGGAAGATGCGATCTCTATCCGCTGGCTGAACCATCCCCTCAGGCTCCGGAAGTACTCGACTAGACTCGCAGGTTCTTTCCAAAGTCCGGAGTCTTTGAGGAAGTCCTTGACCGTCCTTTGGCCAATTGTGCCTTCCGCTAAAAACTCCGTGAACTTTCCACGATAGTCCAAAGTTCGAACATGTGCCGTGTTTGAGTCATCATCGCCGGGAACAATCCAGTCGGTGGCGAGTAGCTCGAGCCGGACAGCACAAACGGCAGGATCCGGCAGAGCGGATAAGGCTTCCGCCAGTTCCTGATTGCGGTGTCGATGGACATAAGCATAGAGGAGGAGCTCAAAGAAGGCATCAATTCTGTCCCTAACCTCTGTATTGTCCTCTTTGTTAGGGAAGGCCGCTCGGCGCAGATCGGGATTGGCAAACCAACGGTCGAAATCTAGAAAACTAACGCAGGGACTCTGGATCCAATAGACCACCGAGCTCGGTATCTCTCGCCTCCAGATCTGCTCCTCAGAAGAGGACAAGAGAAGAACTCCGTCTGCTCGCCTTCGCATCACCTCCGAAGGGTCCACGAAGCTGAGCCCGACTCTGGATTCCGAATCCGCTACGACCTCTAGTCGGAGCCATAACGGGGTGCTCTTCTCCACTTGCTTGTAAGGTAAGGAATTCAATTGAATCCGGCTCTGGTTCTGCTCGGTCTGAAATCGCAAGATTAGGGAATCGCCTTCGAACTTCCAGGATGGCAAGGATACATCCGCACCGGCATTTGGCCCCAACGCATGTCCTGAGAAGAAGTGCAACGTCAGAGTACATTCCCCGGATACTCGGAAGTCCTCGATTCGATATTCCAAGGTCTTGCCGTTTTCTGGAAACACAAGCAGACCGAGCCCCTCAGGGCTCTGGAAAAGATCGACGACGGCGGGATCGTCCTTGGTCGCAAGAAGACCTACGCGTGGGTAGTCGTTAGCCAATGGTTGCACGCCCTCGATGGCTTGACCGACCCGGGTCAGTTCCCGGTTCTGTGTGGTGAGAACCACGGCTCCGAGTGCTGTTCGCCGCTGATAGAGTACCGAGCTGATAAAGGTTGGATCGGCCGGGGCTTCCACCTCGGGTTTAGGTTTCCAAGGATACGTTGGATCAGCGAGTTTCTCCGGTAAGCTCCCGCCTTTGGTGACAGCGAAGGAAAAGAGTTCGAACCGGCGTCCGTAGGCCAGGGACGGTAGCGGTTGAAACCGACCTAGTGCCTCATCGCCGAAGTCCGCCACATCGCTCCGGTAAAACGGCTTCACCGTCGCTCCCCCCTCCTGATCCAATCTGGTTTGAGAGAAGGCCGCTGAAGAGAACGGAAAACCTTCGTAGTTGACGAACATCAGACCGCGCCCATCCACCGTAACCGGAAGGATGGGATCAATAGCCAGGGGCACGTCGTCGCTCTCGGCCTTGTCGGACTGGTAAAAGTGAAAGCTAGCCAAATTCGCGTGAGCCCAAAGGTCGCCGTCTGGAAGAAGGTCGAGGCGACGAATGGCGAAAGCCAGCCCGTTAAAGTCCCATCCGAACTGGTCGATAAGTTGAGCGTCGAAATTCTTACAGACCTGGATGGGAAGCGGTTCCGGCTTGGAATCAGGTGTGAACACGGTTGAAGCTTCATTCTTGATGCCGGATAAGAGCTTCTCGAGCATCTCCCTCCGCCTCTCGATAGATCCCTTCACTACGGCTTGGGTATCGGTTGGAATGGAAATCTTTGGCAACTTGACCACCCAATCCGGAAACTTTTCATCCCCTTCACCAGCAAGGCCTAGTCGTGCCCTCAGATAGCTTGCTATTATCTTCGTATCTTTGGCGGGGTCGCCGGGGCTGCCGATCAGCAATCCCGCATACTCGATCGAAGCGATTCGGGCGACGCTTTCGTAGTACGTTTGAGATGAGCGCAGAACCTCAAGAGCCTCATCTCGAGCTTTCTCAAACCCCGGAAATTCCTTGTCGAGAAGTTTCTCTCCAATGCCGCGAAGAGTGTTGGGATCGGAGGTGTCTAGCTCCGATAAGCCTTCTAACCAGGTCGCGGCTTGGACTATCGCTTCCAAGAAGCCCTTTCGCCCTTCTCTAGTCGGTCTAGCTAGCCATAGTAAGATTGAGTCCACGACACGGAACTTACGTGGCTGATTTGGTAAAACGCTTTCCGTCGAGAAAAGATCCGTAGCGTGGCGTTCAAGATAGGAAAGGTAGCGGAAGCTCTGGTCGATATCTTTGGGGGCTTTGAGGTAACCCTCCTCACTCAACAGATCGCCCAAATGGTCAGCCTTGGGTTTTTCTAGCGGATGGCTTCGAACCGTCAATGCGATATCTCCCACCTTCAGCCACTCGCCTGAGAGAGTCCAGATATCCTCAAGCACCGTAATCGAGACGGCCTCTGGCTGGGGTGGCTTGTTACCCAAATATGGGACGAGTAGGTAGTCCCCGTTGGAAGGCAAGATCTCGCTCACTCGAAAAGCTTGAGTCAGGCTGAGCTGGTGGGGGACTGGTGCGCTCCACGCTTGACTCCCCCGCAATCGGTGACTCGCGCCAGCGTCGCCGACATCAATCTCGTCCTCGGTATCTTTAGTACACCAGTACTCGGAATTGGCGTCCTGTGACTCCTTCTCGAGCCAAGAAATGAAACGCTCCATGGGAGTCTTATCAAGATCGATTCGCTGGAGATTATCCAGGTGTTGTTTAAGTTCGCGCTTCCCGTTCACCTCCGCGACGCTAAAAAGCGCGAGCTTCAGTTCGGGAATCTGCTCTAGGATTTGTAGGAAGGCTTCTTTGGCCTTGCTCGCATCCGAACTAGGACATTCCACCGCCAAGAAAGCGGAGATGTAGGGGCCGTATTTCTCCGGATCACGATCTACTGTAAGATGAAGAAGCATAAGGCTTATCTCCTCGCTTTCTTGAGCCGGTCGAGCGCTTGGTCGACTTCTCGTTCTTCCGAGGTCTGAGCGCCGGTCCTGACCTCACCGCCAGCGTTGCCGGAAATTTGGCGTTCCGTTCGTCCACCACGTAGCTTGTAACGGGCGTTGGCGCTGGCTTTCAGGCGAAAGAATCGGGAGATACGAATCGAGACGGAGACTCTCCCTTCGGCGTCGATTTGTCCATTGTCACGATAGGTCATCTGTAACACAAGGTTGATGTGACAACTCACGATGCCGGCGACATCAACGTATCCGGCGACGACGAGTGACACAGAGACGAGAAGCTCGCTCTCCCCTCCGATAGCCTTCCGATAGGCGACCCCTGCGGAGAAAGCGATGAAGACCTGTCCGGAAAAAGGTCCAGCCGCGAAGGCCAAAGCCGCGGATGCGCCGGCGGCGAACTCCGCCGACACCGCGAGTTCGCCCTTGATCGGTTGATACTCCACATCCAACTCGATGTAGCCGCTGCCGCCCAAGATAAAGATCGAGAAGATGAAGGGTCGCTCTTTTCTCGAAAGATTGAAAGTGTTGCGCAGGACGAAATTAGGGAATGCGATCAAACTGAATCGATTGCCGATCGAGATGTTGGAAACGCCACTGGTTCCAAAATTGACGGTCACAGGCGGGAGAGCGAACTCGTGCATGAGGCCGACCGGGATCCCATCTTGTTTGAGGATGGCCAGTCCTCCAACCTCCTCTGGAAACAGCTCCGCCAAGTACTCCTGGACAAAACGCATGGCATTGTGGACGCGAATCTTCTTGGGGTCGAACTCAACCTTCAGGCCCGACTCTTGGTTGAAGGCCAGTCCAAAGTCCTCGAACCGCACCAGGGATCCCCCTGAGACTTGCAGGTCTAAAGCCGTCGAGATGCGGCCATGGCCAGTGTTGGAAACCTGGTCGGTATCCTTGGAAGCCTCTAGCCGGAGCTGCCCTTGAAATTGTGGACGCACAAGCTGGGCAAGGAACGGGCCTGCGGAGAAAAACTCAACGTCGTCGGGGATGGGCACATCAATATCGACTTGAAGCCAAGCTTTGGCCTGTTTCTTGTCAAAATCATGGGTGATCTTGAGGCGGTCGCCGATACTGTCGGGCAACTCTACCCCAGGAAGGAGTCTGTCGAGATTGACACCACCAAAGTTCTGAAAAATCTCCTGCAACTTCACGTTCTTGGGAAGAGCCGGGACGACCCGATCGCTGAGCTGGTCGAACGGAATGGTTAAGCCCATGGCTTTCAATTCGTCTCCCATTCGATTCAACAGGGCGTTGCACTTAGTGGTTTGGATGACGTCATTCACATCATCAAAGGTGGCTCTCATCCGGTCGATGTCGGACTTCAGCGCCCCCAATTCAGGGGCCGAGGTGACCGCCGCGTAGATTTTGAGAATGTTGTTCGGGGTCGCACGCAAACCTCCGGCAGCCAATTGGGTCGTAGCTTCAAACAATCGGGTTCCATAAGTCTTCGCACGCTCGACGGAGGTGACGGCTGTATTGTGCAGATCCCGAATCCCAGCGTCTAGCTGGTGGAGCTTATTTTTGGCTTCCTCAAGACTTGTCGCGGCATGCTTGAGAGCCTCGAGCTGAGCGACGATTGGCGACAGTTTGGATTCGATGTACGCAGCGCCATCCTTGGCCAGCGCGCTAAGGTACTCGTGCGTTTGCTTAAGCCCCCCTTCGAGCTTGTCGCAGGTCGCCGTCAAATCTTGGATGCTGTCCAACGACTGCTCAGTCACTTGCTTGAGTTGAGCGACGATCCGGTCGCTCCAACTGGGAATAACCTTGCGTAGCGCCTCCTTGGCCTGGACGGGGTCGGCCGGTAGCGACTTTAAGCTCTCCCTCACTATCGGGCCCAAGACCTCTCCGATGACGACCTTCTCAAGTAGGGAGATCGGCTGCAGCTCGTCAACGGCGACAGTGAGGATATCGTGAATTTTGCCGAACATCCCGTCGATGCCTTGACCGACGAATGCCACCTCCGCGGCAAGACGCCAGGAGATCACCTCAAGGTAAGAGAGAAGAGTCTCGACCAACAGGTCGATGGGCGTGCCTATCCGTGGCAATGTTTGACGACCAAAATCTGTGGCGAAAGTTAGCTTATGAAGGAGCTTTGTACTCTTTGACTCGATCGTCTCTTTGAGAGAGACTGCCCCACTCTTTTCGAGTTCCTTCAGCATATCGGTCAGTTTTTGGGCGGCCTGGCCTGCTTTAGAAAAAGATTCGATGAGAGCTGCCGACAACGCGTTAGTCACTGATGACGCCGTATGGAAGACCTTGTACTCGACCATCTCCGCCGCCTGGAGTGCGCCGGACAAGGTGTCTAAAAGCGAGGAGAGCTCATTCAGGTTCGTGGAGCTTTCAACAAGGATCGTCCTCAGCGCTCCAGGAGGCAACTTCAGTGCTTCCTGAGTCAAGAGAGCTTCAAATGTATCGAGGTCGGACTTCGCGACGGAAACCGCGTTGCGAAAGCCCATGAAGGTGTTTGTGGCTAGACTACCGGCTTGCGCTAGATCAGCCAAAGCCTTTCCCTGCGCTAGAGCGACGGCCTGGATGCCAGTGGAGAGGGGAGTGACGACCCCTTGCGCGAGACCGTCAAGTTCCACTCCTAATCGATAGCGTGCTTCGTCCACCGCCGCCAGTAGCTCACTTTTTCCCGAGGAGATCGAGAACTCCAAGGCCTCCAAGAAAGCTTGCTCGCGCTCCGGTGACCATGGCTTGGTGCTATCGTAAGAAGCAGCCAACTCTCGCACTCGGGCTTGAGCCCGGCGGATGGAAGCTAGTCCATCCTCCTTGTAGTCGGAAATGATAGCCCGAGCTTTCTCGACACTTTGCTGGACTCCACCGACATCGCGGCTGGCCGTTTCGAAGATAGGAGTGAGCTTTTCTTTGACTGCATCGGTAATCGCCTTGGCCAGTCCATCGTCAACGGTCCAGGAATCAAGCTTAGCGAGGGCCTCCGCCTCCCACTCCTTCAGTTGCAAGCCTACCAATAACGACTTGTTTTTGAGAGTCGTCACCGCCTCGGCCTTAAGCTGGGCGCAACGAGGAATCGTAAGCTCCTGGACCACCTCGGGGATGGTACGCCCCTTGAGCTTCTCGACAGTTGTCTTGGCCTGCTCAAAGAGTTTTGCGCTCGACTCCCTCAAGACCTGGGTAAAGGCGTCGAGCGCTTCGTTGAATTGATCCTTGTCGTTCGCGGTTTGTAGATTCGTTAGAGCTTTACGGTAGCTCTCCCGTTCTGTAGTCTGATCTTCGAGGTTCCATAACGGAGGCGTGGCGAAATCCTGAGGAAGACTCACCCCCAGCTTCAGCATGGACTCCCAGTTTTTCGGCTCCTCAGCTCGGTAGCCACGCATGAAACTGACGGTATCCAAACTGACATAGATAGGCTTGGAAGAGCGCGCCGCGTTCAATATCACTTTCTGAGCCGCAGGCGCTAGTCTCCAAGTGAAGCGACGACTGCCGGGCAAAAATCGGCTGACAGGAGCTTGGCGCTTTGAAGGCTTGTCGTGGAGCTTGCTCGCAACCCCTATGATCTTTTGAGCGTCGGGCAGCGGTGCGAAGTCTACTCCTGGACGTACGGGCCAGCGGTCGGTGTTGAGCTCCTCTCTATCCTGACCTTGTTCGAAGAAAGCATAAAAGTATATGTAGTCCGGGTCTAAACATTCCTGGACAACCTCGGGTCGCTCGCCCTCACCTTCGCTCTGAAGACAAAAGGCTATGTCCGGGCGTGGGTAGACCTGAGGTCTCTGCCGGGCATCGTGGCGGTTCCACAGGGGGACCTCCCAGGCATCCGTGCCGACATCCCGGCTCCAACTGCTGTCAACATTGATGACACGGGTGTTGAAACGAACTCTTTTGAGAAAACCGCTGCTTTGGGGCGATGCTGTGTCGAAGTCGGGAAACAGACGTTCGGTTTGGAGAAGTTCGATGTATTCTCTCACTTTGCGCAGGACAGGCCGGCGTGTTCGGCTGCCTGGCCCATCGGTGGGGCAAAACTGAGCTGAATGATTGCAAGTGCGCTCATACACGACGACGTGCTTAGCTCGGTGCCAAAAAGGAGCTATCCGGCCGACAACCTCTACCCTCTGTTTCTGAATGAATCCGTTTCTGGTCTCGCTGATGATCGCCACTTGCCCATTCAAGAACTCCGCTCTTTGGTCAGCGTCTCCCCCGATGGGAGAAAGGGCAACACTCTCTAGCGTCCCTCCAGAGGGTTTCGGATTGGTCAATAGGGCCTGAAATAGGGCGGTGGCTTCGATCGGCCAGAGGGCCCCTCCCGATAATCCTTGGGGATGGTAACGAGGCCCCGGATTGCTGTCGGGGTCAGCCTTCGTTTGCTTTGGTCCGAGAGGGTATTGTGAGATTCTGCCGGCCTCCCCGCTGTCGATCGGCGCGCGATGCAACGCGGTCTCTCTCAGTGCGAACGAAACTCCTTCACTGAATCGAGCAGGTGCGAAATCCATGACGGAGTCAGGGTTGTCAGCCCACAGTTCTAGGCGCTCCGGACGTCGTCGGATGGCCCGCGCTAAATTTGGCCAACCTCTCACGGTACCTTCGCCGACGCCCAGAGGACGACCCAGTAGGGCCTCTATCTCGGCCACTCGAGCTCTTCGACCCAGCCCCCGCTCCTTGGAGGTCTCGACTCCTACCGCTAGGCCGTACAAGAACTCTCCCCGAAAGGCCGCCAGCGCAACCCCCAGACCTAGTTCGCCCCGCTGGCGGAAGAGTTCGAAGGCTTCCCATTCCGGTAGAAAATAACCTCGAGCGACATCACTCGGACGAATCCACACGTCACAGGGCGGAGTGAGGCGAAACTCGACGGCTCTCCGCTTGAGATCCCGAGCGTCACTCTCGAAGGGGCGAACGCTATCATCAGAGCCTGTAGGCACGTCATGCAACTCTAGCCGCCCCGGTTTGTCCATGCTCTCGCCGACGGCTTGGGGAGGAAAAGTGAAGCGGTAAGTGTCCGTAACAGCCTTATAGCGCCAGAGTCGTTCGAGGCTCGAGTAGTTCGCGACCTCCGTGCCGCCCGCGTCACCCCGGGCGGCCAGGGGGGTCTGGGTGAACCGAAAGATCGAAAACGGCTCCGCCGAGATCACGACATAGTCGCGCGACTTCGCGGAGGCCGATGTCAGATCGCGAATCTGAGCCGACAATGTGTGATCGTCGTATGGTCCCACGGACTCGGTCACCCTTAGCCGGTAGTGAGCGGCCGACTTATCGGGGTCTGACAGGGTCACGAGAATAGGCGACGCAGCGGGCTCACTGCCTCTGCGCGCGGGTCCGAGACCTAAGGGTTCGACAGCCTGGAAGTCAAAGGTGAAATCCTTAAGTTGAACCGCGACTGTTATCTCTCTTCCAGAGAAGGCTGAGCCGGTCGGGCTTTTGGTCAGACTTGCCTCCCCGCCCACGAAGAGTTCCCCTCCTCCCAAAGTGGTTCCATCCACGACCTTGCCCTTGAACGCCAAACCACCGAGCAGGGCGGCGTAGTCGGTAAGCGCGGAAACTTCCAGAATCAGCTTAAAAGCTGAGAGAAATTTCCCGACGGCGCTCTCTTGTCTTGAACCCTCCAGCTTAACTCGAAGGGTTGCCCCTCGAGGAAGAGGACTTACAAGTGACGGCGGCTGAGCAACCTGAAAAACAGGGCTGTGCTTTTGGTCGGGAGCAAGCTTGTCGGCCTCGAGCGTGATGGGGAAGGCTGATCCGCTTCGCTCGCTGGGCGTGAAGGTGGCGTCCGTAAGACCCAGATCCACACCGGTCATCTTTTCTGAAACCGTTGAGGTCGCAAACCGGCAAACTTGAGAGGCCAGGTTAACGCCCATAAAGGTGGATTGGGGCTGTGCGGGCTGGGTATGAAAATTGGCCTCACGAACTTTCGTCATCGCGCTTAGAGCTGCCGGCAGTCCGGCGGCTTCCGAATTGAGGTCTTCGACCCATCGAAGCTTGACGGTTCGGCCGAGCTTCCATTTCCTATACTCGTAGCGAGACGAGTCCTGGACCTCGCTCAAGCTCAAAGTCAGATCCGCGATCACATATGGATATCCTTGGTGATCCGGGCCACTTCCCTTTCGATAGACGCTGGGATTAAGTTCCAGTTGTCTACCAAGCTGGGGTGGTATGGTCAGTTTCCAAGGGGTATCGTTCTTGGTATTCTTTGCGCCCAACCTATACTTGATCGTTCGAATAACCTTGCTATCATCCGCGGCAAAGTCAAGGTGGAGTACACTTTCATCGGAGTCTGTGGCTCCGGGAGTCGGTAGGTCGAGGTTAAGTCCGGGTGCCAAGTCAAGCTTGAGAGGTTGCAAAACTTGCTCACGAAAGACCGCCGTGTTGCCCCTCCAAGAGCCTTGTGGCCATAGCTCGGTGAAAAGAGCGGTGTAGTTGGTTGTATCCTTGAGATTTTTATTGAGATGTAGGAAGTCTTGACTCGCTCCCTTGTACCAGGAGAATCCGTAGGTTCCGAACGGTGCTTTGAGAGTATTCTTGACCTGGCGGGATCTGTTCCCAACGCAAACGACTTCAGGCACACCGCGTCCGACAATGGAAGGCTGGGATGGATAGATCAAGCTGACCGGGAAAGAGCCTGTGTATCCCGCCTTAGGGCCAATGGGGGTTGGGAGCTTGAGATTGAACCGAAAGTTGGAATTCAATTTGGGGCCCTTCGTGTTCTGGCCTATCAGCAAGCTTGAAAAATAAACGTGTCCCGCATCTACAACCCTGGTTAGTAATGGCAATTGCATTTCCGGGGCGCCGGCGACAGCGAACTGCTCGAACAAGAAAGCACCATGAAAACCTAGCGCTAACTTAGGTTTGATCGAACCGGGTGAATCGATCCAGACATACACGGCATCGTTGTTTTCAAAAAGTTGGAGAGGCCTTACTTGGTCATGAATATTTGCCGTTGGGAAAGAGGGTGTGTCGACCTCACGGCCTTCGGGAGTCCATCGCAAAGCTGTTCGGTATTTGCCGTCCTGTTCGAACTGATGAATCTCGACGGACCCCAAACGTCGCTCCGCGTCGTGAGCAGGAGCGTCAGGGCTCTCCCAAGTAGGAGGCCAAAGAAAGGCTCCAGAGATCCTAAAGGTAAGTGATGACATTTCTTCCTCCGGTGGCTAGACTCTGGAGTCCCGACTCATTGGAGCGGCATCGCCAACTACTCGAATCGCAAATTGCTGGCGGTGGCCGCTCCTCCGACATAGACAACACTGACTTCCATGCCCTGCTGAAAATCCGCGCTGACCTGCACGGGAGCAGGTTCTCTATTTCGAATCCATAGACGCACCGCTTTTGCGGTCCCAAATTGAACCAGACTGAACGGCTCTTTACTATCTCCAGGGCTAACGATCACCTTGCGTGGTACCGCTCCGGAGGCGTGGAGCCGCAAACGAAGGGGCGTCCAGTAGCAGGCACGTTTCTTGTCGAAATCCGAGGTCGACCCCCCGAGATATCCCGGTGAGCCAGGCGCGGCGATCTTAAATGTTCTGCCGGCGACAGCCTCGATCTGTCCTTCGTAGTCTCCGTAGCTTTGGCACTGCTGGTGCCGTCTTATGTGAGGACCAGGGTCCTGCCATCCCACTTCTGTGTAGCCGCTTCCACCGGTCACCGCCTTGGCTATGCCCCAAACTTTCACTGTAAGCGGCCCCATTCCCGGCTTAACTCGACCGGTTAACTTCACTCCGCCGATTTTCTCCTTGCTCGCGATCTTCGCCCCCCACAAAAGACGCCCACCGTCTCCGGAGATGTCGACCGACTCGGCGCCATAGTGATTCCCTTCTGAGAGCTCGAGTTTTCGGTCCTCTAGAAAACTCGAAAATGGGATGTCGCATCTAAATCCAACCAAGGTCGCGAAGGTGCAGTTGTTCTGATGCCAGGAGCGCACCTCAAAACGATCTCCGGGCACCAGTAGAACCTGCTCGGGACGTCCTAAAATAAAGGTCCCCTGAGAGCTGAGATAGGTGTTGTCAAGTGTCTCCAGCTTGTTGAGAACGACTCTGACCACTGTAGCACGAGACAGACGCAACCCTTCGGGTCGAAGTGCTGTGGGCTTTAGCTCGACGACCTCGGATCCCCGAGTCAACTGGGGTAATCTACAATCCTCTGTCGGTAGCCGAAGTCCATTGAACTGATTATCCACGAAATTCCCCCTCTCGACCCGTGCTAATTTATCGTCCGTCTACCGACCAGTGACCTGGATCTTTATCCGCCTGAAGAAAGTGAATGACTCCAAAGGTTTTAGCCACAGCTATCAATTCTTTATTGATGCTCTCTCTTGGTGTGGTCGAGATCTTGACTTCTTTCCCGGAGGAATCCTTAATCTCGAGGACCCCGGTCCAGCGTACCGTCATATCGACAGCCTTCCCGTCCGTATGACGGGACCTCAACGCGGGAGGAGTTGAAAGGTTTGGGTGTAGGCCGTACGCTCTGTCCATTTCCTTTGCGGCCAAGACTGAAAGCGCTTGGTCGCCATGCCACCAATCGATGTTGACTTCCGGCATAGGAGGTACTTTGTCCGCGGGTGCGTTCTGTCGGGCAATACGATAACACCAGTGCATTAGGTAAGCCCGCTCAGGCGGACGCAAGGTGGCGATAATCTCAATTTTCGCGGTGCTTGCTTGTAAGGCGGTGAGAAAGGCGACAAACTGGCGCCGAAAGGAAGGCTCCAGGAGATCCACTGACTTTGAGCCTGGATAGCGTGAAACCCAGGCAACACCACTCTTCTCTCTCATACGTCCCCTTATCGCTTCTGCTTTCAACGTTTTCGCCTTGATGTACCCGTACGACCAGCGGTCGTATAAGGTGGAAGTGCTGAGCTCTTTGCGCGCCGGCGAGTGGAGAAGCCTGTGAACCCGGTTCCATAAATATCTGAGAGAGACAACCTACATTTGGCTGAGAATCGGCCTCAACTTGCGTTCCGATAATCCAGATGAGCGTACTTGCGCCTTGAGTTGTGAAGGAAGGCGCGCGAGGCGCAGGAGTTGGTAGACACGGCGGCTGGAGATCCCAAGGAGGGAAGAGAGTTCGGTGGGATGATAGCCGCTAGAGTACAGTAGCTCGGCGCGCTCCAGATCCTGGCGACAGTTTCGATACTCGCGAGCGATTCGCTTTAAAGGGTCGGAGCAGTCGCAGGACGCGTGCAGCTGGATGAGCAGCTCGTGAGCCTCCTCGAGACTATCCTTACAGTCTCGTGCCCGCGCTGCTCTGACCTTATCAAGAACTCTCTCGACAAGGTTGGTGAAATCGTCTCGCTCACTGCGCATCTCGGCACTCCCCCCCAAGTTTAAGACGAGAAATGCTTCGACACCAGGCAACTTTCATCTAGCCACTCTCTGGTCATGAACTCGATGACCATGTGGTTAGAGATCGGGTGACCGATCGGTTGGTTTGATTAGGAATTTTGAAGGGGCCATCCCCAGGGGAGGCCCATGTCGTAAAGAATGCGGTCCGCCGCGCGAGCCGGCGCTAGCCAGGAGGGCATGTCGATGTCGAAGAGCTGGCAAAAGTCTGTTCGTGAACTTTGCACGAGCAGAGAGTTGACCGCTAGCTTGGCCGCTTCGTTAGCCGCCTCCATACAGGCGAGATCGGTTCGGGTGCGGACGTAGTCGGCGGCCAACAGTAAGTTCGGAATCTTGGTCTGCGCGCTGGGCCGGCGACTCCAGCTTTTGGGTGTATTGATGAAGAGTGGCTCCGAATTGGTGGCGACGCCGGTTGGACTTTGATCTAAGGTCGTGATGGCAGGATCGAGAAACCAGTCCACAAGCATATCGTCGGTCAGGTAGATCTTACCCTCGACATTGAGGCTACGCTTGAGCTGCGCCCAGACCTCGCGCTGAATCTCCTCCGCCGTGCAGGCGGTCGCGGGTTTGGCGATCTCGATGCCGTCTCTCTCCCAGTCGGAGATGTCCACGGACAAGATCCCACGGACCGTTCCATCGCCGTAGGTGTTCGACAGGTGGATTCCGTCCCAAAACTGGGCCTGAGAAATGCTGGTGATGGCCCAGGGACTGTCGACGTACAAGGTGTGTCCGTTGTTGACGCTGACGTCCTTGTTGAGGAAGAACTGAATCCCGTTCATCCAGCGAACCTCCCTCGACAGTCTCCGAATCTCTCTGAGACCGGGGTCCAGATTTTCGAGCTCGGCGCTAATGAGAGGAGCTAAAGCCTCCACCGGTAAGGCGGATACGAACCAGTCGGCGGACACTTCTCTCTGCTGGGATCCGGTGTCGAGCAGAGCCGAGCGGACTCGGCCGCCTTCCACCTGGAGCGCTTTGATCGTGCAGTCGGTGTGATAGGAAACTCCAAGTCCTCGAAGATAGTCCAGCCACGGATCGAGGAACATCTCCGAGGTGGGCCCCCGTAAGACTCGATCCGCCGCGACCCTGGGATCCAGCATGTCGTGAAACAAGTGCACCTGGACCTGCCCGACGGTGCGAGCGCTGGCCTCGCGGGCGCGCGCCGCGACCAGAGATCGCGAGAGGCCTTCGGCGAAGACTCTTTGGAAAGCTTCCGAGCGCTGGTCCGCTTTCAGGAACTCCCACCAGGATAAGGACTCTAGTCCGACACTTTCATCTTCCCTTCGTGCTCGACAAGATGTCATGACTTGCCAGAGCCGGCTGGCGAAGAAGGCTCCTTCCCCTTTGGCCAGTCCAAGGTTTATCCCCAAAACTTCAAGGACCAGCTTTAGCTCGTCGAAATTTTTCGGTAGACCGTCCAGCAGGCGGACGGGCGGTTTGTCAAACCTCGACATCTGTACGACCCTGGTATCCACCAGGTTGTCGAAGCAGGTTCTACCGCCGGCGCCGAAGGGGATCTCCGCCATGGTAGCCGGAAGATGTTTGTAGAAGCCCGGAAAGAAGCGAAACCCATGCTCTCCCGGCAGGTCTCTCCGTCCTTCCTTTCCGGTCCCGGCCACCGGGATGGATCTCGCTTTACCGCCCGGAGCGGAGAGCTTCTCGAAGACTTCGACTTGGAATCCACGGCGAGACAACTCGTGGGCCGCGGACAATCCCCCTATGCCTCCCCCCAGGATGGCCACCCTGGCGCTCACGCCGTCACCTCGGCTTTCGGCTTGGCCGGACGGGTCTGTGCCACCGGCTGACGAACTCTGAATGTCCCGCGACGTCGGTCAGCTCCGCAACCGGATTCCAGGAATCCGCGGTCGAGTTTCGCTGGTAAAGCGATACCGAGACAAGAGCCTCTTGCTCGAACAGTGGAATGGGTGAGGGGAGCACGAACATTCCATTGCGGGTCACTTTCCACCGGCCTTCCAATCGAAATAGCCCCGTGGAGTCGATCGCGCGCACGGAGACTTGAGTGGGGGAAGGCCAAAGTAGCCATGGTGAAAGCGGCTCCCAGGTCTCCTTAGAGCCGAAGTCCCATTCCATCTCCTTGGCGGTGCGCGAATCGAAAAGAGCCCGGGTCTGGCCCACACTCATGTAGAGGTGGGAAACCTCGAATCCCGTCATGTAGCCGAGCATGACCGAGATCTCGCGTTCCGGAACCGCGCAGACCGCCCAGGCCCAGATTCTCTCGGGCAGAAGCCAGATCCCCCAAGAATGATCGTGGTAGCCCGCGCCTTGCTCAAGCTCGTGGACCTTGCCGTCAAAAGTTACCGTCCCTTCAACTCGGGCTCCAGGCATGGTCAGAACCCACCAGTTGAACTCCCAATCCAGATCGCCCTTGACGTCTTCGCTAGCCAGAACCGGGCGGTCGAGTTGATGGTAGACAAGGTCGAGGGACATTCGACCGTCTCGGGTCTTGGCGGTCACCCGATATCGATCTCGCGTCTCGGCCAGAACTAAGGTCTCGCCGAGCAAGGCAAGCTCCGCTTTTTCTTCCGACGCCGTAAACCCCGCGATAGGATAGGAGTCCATTTGGGTGTACGACTTTTCTTCACCGGCGAAAAATAGAGCCGAGGTCACGGCGAATCGTCCCTGACCAAGCCAGTCCCGGGGGTTGAAAGCCCCAAAGGCCATCATTCCGCTCAGGCCGGTGCGATGATCGGTGAAGTTGAAATACCAGTACTCGCCATAGAAGATGGAGTAAGGATGGCCCTGGTAAAAGCGAGAATGATATCCCCCATCCTCCCACGGCGGCATGGCCTGCGGTTGAAACTTCAAGCCCTTTATGGGCTTGATGTCCATCAGGTCTCTGAATGCGGTCGAAACGTCGAACATACAACCTCCTCGGGAAGTTCGAACCAAAAGTGTCCCCCTGGCGAAGCGCTTTCGATCCCGATTCGTCCCCCGTGAGCCTCCACGATCACTTTACAGATCCACAGCCCCAGACCCCGACCGTCTCCTCCTGTGGAGGCTCTGCGGAAGGGTTCAAAGAGGTCGTTCGCTTGACTGGAAGTAATTCCTGGACCATCGTCGCGCAGATCGAATCGCGCCCCGTCTTGAGTTCTCGCGAGGTTGACCTCCAAGTTGACCGGGCCGGGACAGTAGAGCAACGCATTGCCTAGCAGGTTCGACAGAACCTGGGCCAGACGTTCCCGATCCCCGACGTACTCGATGGATTCCAACTGATCTTTGACCGTGACTTCCTGCCCGCGGTCCTCAGGTAGGCTTCTCAACTGTCCGGCGAGCGTTTCTCGAATCAGGCCGTCTAGGGAGAAGGGAGCTGTCCTTAAAGCCAAACGTCCCGAGACTTCGAGCTCGGAAGCATCGAGATAGGAGCGGACCAAGCCGTGGGCGTGGGCGCAGGCCTCCTCGATAAGGCCTTTGGCCCTTTCCACTTGCTTTCCGGCGCGTTCGCCGCTGAGCTGGCCGGTCCACACCTGGATGGCCAGCAAGGCGTTCCGGAGGTCGTGGGCGGCTATGCCCAGGAATCCGGCCAGGGTGTCCTTGCGAACCGTTAGCTCCTTGGCTCTCATCTCTTCGGTATGGCGGGCTTCGCGTTCTCGGAGGATCTCTTCGTGCTGGCTCTGCTGTTTCTGAAAATGGTAGGCGTTCTCCAGCGAGATGGCGGCCTGGGAGGCTAAGACCTGAACGATCCTGAGGCGTTCCGGCGTGAAGACGCGGCAGGCCTGACTATTCTCCAAATACAGGACACCGGCGAGCTGTCCACGTCGGAGCAAAGGAGCGCATAAGACGGAACGGATTTGGTGGCTTAAAATATAAGAATCTTGTTGGAAGTCGCCGGTATGGAGGGCGTCTTCCAAGACGACGGGCTCGCCGGTACGAAACACGAATTCGACGATGGCTCTGGACAGCCGTGCGCTTTTCTCGATGGCCTCGGCCTGTCTTACCCGGGTGTGGTCGCGGCTCGCCTCGGCTTGCAAGCGAGGTCCGTCTTCGCCGTTCAAGACCAGAAGGGCTCTCTCGGCTCCAGCATTTTGAAGTAATAGCCGCGTGAGAGTCTCTAGGAGCCGCTCCAGGACAATCTCCTGGGAAAGAGCCTGGGCCGCTGTGACGATGGTGTTCAAGTCTAGAGTTTCGACTCGATCGGACATCGCCGGCTGGAGGGACCGGGCCAGGAGCGGGTCGAGATCGGGGAAGTCGCGGGCCAGCCTATGGGCCACGGCCTTCGCACCCCATTGGAGATAGAGGCTTATGGCTTCGGTGAAGTGGGCACGGCTCGCGCTCTCGAAACCGAAAGAGCCGGCGTACCGTCCCGCCAGCTCGTGAGCCAGGGCCTCGTCTTGATGGAATCGCTGAAGACGAGCTTCCCGGATCGCCTCTTGGAAAAGGGCCATCACGGCTTCATAGGATTTCCCTCGAACTCGCGCGACTTCGGCCTGAACCAGACGGAGTTTGTGGAGGTAGTTCGGCGGACAGCTCTTGGCCCACGGCTTTAGCACCGAGGTCACTCGTTTGGCTCCCGCCAGAGCTTGGCGCGCCGTGTGGCCGCGGCCCGCCATGGTCAGGTGAGCTAGCGCCTCGTAAAACAAAAAAACGGGGAGGCACGACTGGCCACGAAGACAATCCAGGTGAGAGCGGCAGAGGGCGATGCGATCGAGGCACCCGCCCGGGTCTCCCAGGAGGTAGCAGCCGACGGCTTGATAGCCACGACAGTAGCACAGGTTGCTGAAGTCGCGCGCTTGTTCCCAGCGAGCTAGTAGTTCCTTCTCCGTCACGTCCCCCACCGGAAGGGTGGGGTGGTCGCCGCTGAGTTCGTCGACGAGATGACGGAGGTGAAAGAGAAGCGGTCCCTTCTCTTGGGACTGGCGCTGAGTGCCAAGAATGGACAGATCGAGCTTTTTTCTCACCTCTTCCAAGGGACGACAGGTGAAGAACTCGTGGCAAGCGTTCCAGAAGAGACTGTAGGACCAGTACTCGGCGTCTCCATGGCTCATCGAGGTCTTTGCCGCTTCGTCCAAAGGCTCGACGGTGGCGTGGAGACTCTCTTTCCAGTGGCGAATGAAGATGTTGAAGACCAGTTGGATCTGGCCTTCGAGGTGCCGGGCTTTGAAGCGCTCCACAATGTCGAGGGCGACGAGCCCCATATCGTAGCCCCTTTGATAGCGTCCCAGGAGCGCTGATTGTGCCAGGGCGTAGCCGATGTAGCCATAGGCCGAGTCGCCACAATTGCCGTGGGAAAGGGAGAGTGAAACCATGCGGAAGACGACCAGAGGGTAGAGGTTGGGTCTGGTGAAATAAGCGGCCGAGCTAATGGCGCGCAATACCCTGAGGGCCGCCCTCTTACGCGGATCCACCATTTCGGGTAGGCGCCGTAAAGCCTCGGGCGGATAGTCTCTCAACCGAAGTTCGAGACGACCGAGATTAGCGATGACGTGGCCCTTGTGAGGATGCTCAGGCAGCCGTTCTCCTAACACCCGTAAGGCTCGCAACCCTATGTCGAGGACCTTCTCCCACTGAATTCGGTTGATGTAGCAATAGAGCTGAACCTCCAAGATGGCGATTCGATCCAGGTCCGTCGCGGCTTTTTTCAGAAGAAAGCTGGCTCTGTTCTCCATTTCGTTATACTCGTTTAATAAGGAAGCCGTCCGAGCTCGCTCGAGATTCAGGCGGAAAGCGAGCTCGTACACCGCCTCAAAAGAGCCCTCGTCCTCGGGTAGTAGAGCAAGCCCCGCTTCCAGGTAGTCCCTGGCTTCCTCATAAGCCGTTGACTGCCGCGCTTTGACCGCGGCGCGCAGATTCAACCGGGCTAGCTCTTCTCGTTGTTCTCGCGAGATGATTTCGGAATGAGCGTGATTGAGGTGGGCGGTGATTTCAAAAAGCCTGGCGTCCCGAACTTCTTCCTTGGAGTTTTCCAGAAGCAGCCGGCCCAGGCTGGCGTGCAATCGCGGGCGTTCACTTTTTGGAATCGTCGCATAGGCCGCTTGCTGGACTTTGTCATGAGAAAAGGCGTAGCAGAGAGTTTCCTCTTCTGCCCGCCCCAGCCTAACGACAAGCTCTTCCCGTAAAAGAGGGGAGAGGGAGGGCACGACGTTGTCTTGCTCCATTCCGGCCACGATCGCGAGTGTGCGCTGTTCGAATTTACTGCCTAAACAAGAAGCCAGCCGGAGGAGTTGCTGGGCCTGGGGTTCTAGGGTTTCAATTCGCGAAATCAAAAGGCCGACGACATCCTCGGTGACCCCCGCCTCGCGAATTTGGCCAATGTTCCAGACCCATCGTCCTTCCTCGTGGCGAATCAGCTTTTGGGCAACGAGTTTTAGCAGAAATTGATTCAAGAAGAAAGGATTGCCCTGAGTCCGGGAGTGAACCAGCTGAGCAAATTCCCGCAGTTGGGCTGTGTCGACGCTCAGGGTGTCCGCTATAAGTGTCATGACGTCCTGTTGAAGAAGTGGACCCAGTTCGAGCTTGATCGGTGTCCCACCATCTTCTATCAAGCCGTCGACCAGTTCGGCCGCGGGGTGGCCCGCGTCGACTTCTTGGGATCGCCAGGCACCTATGAGGAGAAGATGCTCGATCTCCGGGTCGCGTAGGATGAGCCGCGCCAGGTGGAGTGACGAGGAATCGGCCCACTGAAGGTCGTCGAGAAAGATGATGAAAGGGTGTTCCGGCTGGGCCAGGGCACGAACGAATTGCCGTACCACGAGCTGAAATCTGCGCTCCGACTCCGCGCCGCCCAGCTCGGTCACGGGAGGCTGGGGCCCCAGGAGTAGGACCAGTTGAGGAACCACTTCCGAGAGAACCCCGGCATTGGGACCCAAGGTCTGAAGAAGATAGGCTTTCCTGGCCTCTAAATTCTCCTTGGGCTCGGTGAGAATCTTACGAATCGCCTCGCCAAAGGCTCTCATCAAACCACTGTACGGTTGATTTCTGCCAAACTGATCCCACTTTCCGCTGATGAAAAGGTAGCGCTCGCCTTTGGATTGCCGCAGAGCCTCGCTGACCAGGCTGGACTTGCCGATACCCGCGCCGCCGGTGATCAGAACAGCACGCCGGCCTCCAGAGAAGGTGGAACGCAAAGCGTCGACCACCACACGGACTTCTTGGTCCCTTCCGTAAATTTTTGAAGGCAAGTTCAGGGTACCCCTACCATCTTGCCGGCCAAGGCGGAAAGTCTGGAGTTCCTCCCCCTGGTTCAAAGCATTCAAGATGAGGTGAAGGTCCTGGCGCACACCCCTGGCGGATTGATATCGATCCTCGGGATCTTTAGCCAGGAGCTTGAGTATGAGGTCGGAGAGCGGCTTGGGCGTGTCCGCCGGAGGAGAGGGGGTGACCGCGATATGGGAATGAACCAGACCGAGGTGATCTTTGTCGGGAAACGGCGGACTTGCCGTCATCACGGTATAGAGTGTGCACCCCAGGGAGTACAGATCGCTGCGGTGGTCAATGTTTCGACCGATTCGCCCGGTCTGTTCGGGAGCCATATACGATAAGGTGCCCTCAACGGCGAAACCGGTCAGCCGGACCTCCCATGCTCGGCTGTCGACGATAATGTTGGCCGGCTTGATGTCCTTGTGAATAAGCCCCGCGTCGTGGATGGTCTCCAGCGCTTCGCAGGTGGCGATCGCTATTCGACAGTAGGCGATGGTGGAGAGACGGTCCTCGAGCAGGATGGAAAGCGGGAGGCCCTGGAAGTCTTCGAGGACCAGAACGAAGCTTGTTCCGTGAAACTCTAGAGAAAGGGCTTTCAGAGTACCTCTTGAGGAGAGTAAGCGTGAAACTTCATAATCTCTTCGTAAACTCTCAAGAACATGGGACGGCGGCGCCTCGTCAACAGGCATCTTGAGGAGTACCGGGCGATCGCTGCCTCGGAGAGAGGCCCTGTAGACGACATAGCGGTCATCGCGCCAGAGACGTTCGCCTACATCGTAGTTGTCAAGCGACATCGTCGAGACACCCCACCTATTCTATGGTCTTCCTCTTCTCTTGGAAGGGTCCTGCCGCAGGTGGCTTTATGAGGGTTTCGAATACAGGGGCGATGGAACCTCAAACGTCGGGCATTCGGGGCCCAGTCACCCCGGCTGATGATGGATACCATTTCCCTTCATTACCTTCCGGCGGCGCGCAAGCATGGTATCTGGAATGGTGGTACTTCAACTTCGTGGATCCGGGGACGGGCCTGGCGGGGATTCTCATGTTCGAGGTTTTTAATCCCAAGAACAGATTCGGGTTGGGTCGCGCGGGGACCAGTGTCGTTTTGTTCCCTCCTGGTAGAGAGCCCCTGGTCATTCAAGATCTCTATCCCCTGGCTGAGTTTCAAGCCTCGCCTCACCAGGCGGACCTGCGAGTTGGACCTGGAAACCGAGTTTCATCTCCCGATGCCGAGACGAACCACCTGACTATGGCGACCAAGAACGGGAAGGTTCAACTTGAATTGACTTTCGCGCGTACGGCGCCAGGCGCCTATATGTCCTCGGAGATGTCAGGGCCGTTTCGATGGGAGGAGGCCTCCTGGTTGTGCTACAGCCCTCAGGCCAGAGTGGATGGTGTCATCACTCTGGAAGGAGAGAGGTTCAGCCTGGAACGGGCGCGAGGATATCATGACCATAACTGGGGGAAATGGCTACTTTTCGCACGGACGTTTATCTGGGCGGCTTTCGCCGACCCTGACCGAGGGCTCCACTTCAACTACGGATTGTCTCGAGGTTTCCATCCCGGAAATCGGGCGATTCTTCGATATGACGGGATGGATCTCGAATTCCCCCCCGATCGGATCGAGCCACCACGTCCCTCAGAGTTTCGCGGATACAAGGGTCTGTTTAGGGTATGGAACTATCCCACGCAAGTGGCGGTGGCCATGGTGGATTCGACCAGCCGGTATCGCTTGGAAATGACCTGGCGGGTTCTAGCCACGGCGCACTTGCCGAAGGCTCCCCTGGTGGTCTTCGAGCATCGCGCCCACCTCCAGGGCAAGCTGAGCCGGTCCGTCAATGAGCAATGGGAGCTTGTGGCCGAGTTTGAGGGTGACGGTTTCTGTGAGTGGACGGATACATGGATTCCACTTCCTGGAGTATAGAACGGACTATGCTACCACCGATTAACGTTTTACTGGTTGACGATCACTACATTTTGAGAGAAGGCGTCAAGGCTCTTATCGAATCGGAATCCGAGATAAAGGTTGCCGCCTGCGCGGCGACGGCCGAAGAAGGGTTGGCAAAGGCGCTCGGTTGCAACATTGATGTCGCCCTGATCGATTACTCGCTTCCCGATCATGACGGTGTGTGGCTTCTCCAGCGGATCCACGCCCAGAAACCGGCTCTTCCGATCCTCGTGCTGTCGATGCACACCGACCGAGATATCGTGGTCCGAGCCCTTAGCGAGGGAGCCGCGGGCTATCTTCCCAAGAGTGTGGATTCCTCCGAGCTTTTGACGGCCATTCGGGCCGTTCATCAGGGTGGCTCCTATCTGCACCCCACGATTGCCCCGCATCTTTTGGGGGCTCTCCGGAATGGAACGAAAGATTCTTCCGAAGTGGAGTTTAGCGAGCGGGAGCTGCACATTTTACAGCGAGCGGCGGAGGGGTGGCCCAACCAGCGGATCGCCGACGAACTGTTTCTCTCCATAAGCACCATCAAATCGGACTTGCGTGAACTTTTCCGAAAGCTGAATGCTTCCACGCGGACGGAAGTGGTGGCCGAGGCGATACGAAGGGGAAGTATTCCACAGAAAGGTTCCCAGGAGCGACCCGGTTAGCCCCCTAGATTTAGGACCCGGCGGGCACTGACCTCGGGGCTTTCCGCCGCTGTGTCGAGCACAATCTCCGGATTCGCGGGCGGCTCGTAGACGGAGTCGATTCCGGTGAATTGAGGGATTTCCCCCGCCTCGACTTGGCGATAGAGACCTTTGGGGTCGCGGGAGCGGCAGAGCTCCAGGGAACAGTCGAGGTAGACTTCCAGAAACCGGCCGGCCGGAACGAGTGAGCGCGCGAAGGCGCGATCGGCGGCGAACGGGCTGATCAGGGCGGCAATGACGAGTAATCCTTGCTCGGCCGCCAAAGCGGCCAGATGCGCGGCGCGCCGATTGTTCTCTCGTCGGTCCTCGTCGGAGAATCCGAGGTCGGAGCAGAGTCCTTGGCGCAGCTGGTCGCCGTCGAGGATGAGGACGTCCTCTCGTCCCGCTTGGCGCTTGATCTCGTGAGCCAGTGTGGTTTTCCCCGAACCGGAAAGACCGGTCAGCCAGAGCACGACCCCTTGGCGAGCTTTCGTCACGTGTTCCTCCACCGCCCTGGCCCGGTCGCGCAGAAGCCCCGCCGCCACCGTTTCATGAGTGACGGGATCGACTAAGAGAAAGCTTCCCGTGAAACGGTTGGTGCGGTAAGAGTCGAAGAAGAGTGTCCCGCTCAGCTTGAGAGTGGCTCTCCCGATCTCGTTTTTGACCAACCTTTGGGCCGGCTCGCGATGCATGGTGTCGATGTCCACTCGGTAGCGCAGTTTCTTGATGGTGGCGCTGAGCTGTCGAGTGGTGTGGAGCAGGGCGTAACGGGTGGAGGTCTTCAGGGCTGTCTCCCCCAGCCAGACCAGGTAAGCGTCGACGGTGTCCGAGGCAAGGGGCAAGTTGTTGACTCTCACCAGCATGTCGCCCCGGCCGGCGTCGACCTGGTCGGCCAAGCGCAGCGCGACCGAGTCGCCGGCCTCGGCTCGAGTTTGTGAGCTCTGGTAAGTCTCGATGCTCTTTAGGGTGGTTTTGACTCCCGAGGGGAGAACGGCGAGGGCTTCCCCGACCTTGACCCGGCCGGAAACGACCTGGCCGGCGTAGAGCCGTTCTCCTCGTAGATCGCGTAGGACAGTTTGCACGGGGAAACGGAAGTCCACCACGTTTCGAGTTCCTCCGGGGTAGGCGGTCTCTAAGAGACCCAGGAGGTGGTCGCCGGTGTACCAGGGCATACGCGAGCTTTTTTGCGTGAGGTTGTCGCCGTGTAGGGCCGAGACAGGGACAAAGGTGAGTCCTCTGGCTTCCAGGCGCGAGGCGAAGTCCTGGAAGTCCTGACGGAGTTGCTCGAAGGCTTCTTGAGAGTATTCAACGGTGTCCATTTTGTTGACCGCCACCAAAAGGTGGGGAACTCCCAACAGCGTGGCCAGGAAGGCGTGCCGGCGGGTTTGGGTGGTTAGTCCGTGGCGAACATCGACCACTAAAAGCGCGAGCTCGGCGCCCGAGGCCCCGGTGACCATATTGCGGGTGTACTGCTCGTGACCCGGGCAGTCGGCGATCAGAAAGCGGCGACGCGGAGTGGAGAAGGTGCGATAGGCGACGTCGATGGTGATCCCCTGCTCTCGCTCGGCTCGCAGCCCGTCGGTGAAAAGCGACAGG
This sequence comes from Selenomonadaceae bacterium, assembly GCA_037189585.1. Lineage (GTDB taxonomy): Bacteria > Vulcanimicrobiota > Xenobia > Xenobiales > JADMJV01 > JAEXNA01. The sequence goes on from JBBCJA010000016.1 coordinate 119,605, forward strand.
TCCAGGTCGTGGCGACCTAGTTTCTCGCTTTGACGACGCACCGTGGCTATGACGTCGGATGGTAGCGATCCTGTCTCGTACAGAAGTCGCCCGATCAAGGTGCTCTTGCCATCGTCGACGCTTCCGGCGGTGCACAGTCGCAGAATCCGCATCTTTTAGAAGTAGCCTACTCTTTTTCGCTCTTCCATGGCCTGCTCCGAGCGCTGGTCGTCAAAGCGCGCGCTTCGTTCGGAAAAGGCGCCTGCTCGTAGTTCGGCGATCACCTCGACGAGGTCGTGGGCCTCCGATTCCACCGCGCCGGTGCACGTCATGTCTCCGATGGTGCGGAAACGGACTCTTTTGCGTTGGGGTGCGGCCCCGGCTTTGAGATAGGGAGAGGCGGCGAGCAGCGTGCTGTTGACCTCGACGACCTCCCGCTGGTGAGAAAAGTAGAGGGAGGGGAGAGCGAGCTCTTCGCGCTGGAGGTAGAGCCAGACGTCGAGCTCGGTGAAGTTGGAGAGGGGGAAAACTCGAAAGTGTTCTCCGGGGGCTTTCCCCGCGTTGACCAGTCCCCACAGCTCGGGCCGTTGATTTTTGGGATCCCAGGCACCCAGACTATTGCGGTGAGAGAAGAACCGTTCTTTGGCTCGAGCTTTCTCTTCGTCGCGGCGAGCGCCGCCGAGGCACGCGTCGAAGCGATGCTGAGCGATGGTGTCCAGCAGAGTGACTGTCTGCAGCCCGTTGCGGCTGGCCAGAGGTCCTGTCTCCTCCGAGACGCGCCCGCTGTCGATGGAGGCCTGGACCGAGCCGACGACGAGTTTGGCGTCGAGTTCTCGCCCGAAATGATCTCGAAATTCGAGAGTTTCGGGGAAGTTGTGTCCGGTGTCGATATGGACGAGCGGGAAGGGGAAGGGGGCCGGCCAGAAGGCCTTGCGGACGATCCAGGCCAGGGCGATGGAGTCTTTGCCGCCCGAAAAGAGGACCGCCGGGGAAGAGAACTGCCCGGCGACCTCCCGCACGACGGCGATGGCCTCGTCTTCGAGCTCTTGGGGAAATTTCGGCATCGCGCTTTAGAAGGCGTCTTGCGCGAATTTCCACCATCCGGGCGGAAGGTGTTCGCCGTGGGGAGCCGAGGCGGATTGAGAGATACCGCTCGCGTTTCTGGCCCGAGACGCGGTGTGGATCGAGAGCCCGCTGAGCGGGAACTTCTCTCCCGTCCGTTTGGCGATCAGGGTATCGTCGAGTCCGGCTAAGACGCTTTGGAGGGCTTTCTGGGCCGAACTCTCCTCGGCGATGCCCTGGCTGAGGTGGTTGAGAAAAAGTCCCAGGTCGACCAGGTCGCCACTTTCGGTGAGTTTCGCGACTTCTCGAGCCGAGGCTATCCTGGCTTGAAAGTCGGGTTGAGTTTTGAGTAGTGAGCTCAGTTCGAGGCCGAGGGTGTCCATGGCGGGGCGAAGTTTCTGCTGGAACGCCTCCATGTCGACGGCTACCGCCGTGCTATCGGTACCGAATTTGAGCTTTTCCAGATGTTCTGGCTTGAGTCGGTTGGCCAGAGGGATGTCGGCGATCGCGTCGTCACCGCGCTGGTCGAAGTGGCGGCCGGAGATCTGGGCCATCTCCAAGGCCACGTCGCGGGCCGAGCTCTCATCGGTTGCCTCGGTGATCATCTCTTTGAGAGGAATACGTCCACTCTGGGCCGCCGAGGTGGGAATGGCGTCCTCGAATCCGACCACGTATTTGACGGAGTTCTCAAAGCGGGCTAGCTGTTCGAAGTTGGCGCTGAGGCAGCTTTCCAGAAGCAGGACGTCGGCTGGGCGGCCGGATTTTTTGGCGGCCTCGTTAAGGCCCGCCGCGAAATATTCCCCGGCGAGCCCTGCGGAATATTTCGCTCCGACTCCATGCCCGTTGGCGTGCACGATGTGCAGGCTGGCGGGAAAGTCACGCATGTTGGCGGTGAGCAGGTCGCGCAGCCCACCCTGGGGCGTTCCGCTCGGTAGGGCTAGTTCGGGGCCTCCGTCGCGCCAAAGGTCCAGACCCTCGGGGGCGCTGGCTTTCTTGGCTTGCTGATAATCTGTCAGGGTCTGGTGCAAGTGGCTTTTCGAGGCTCCGGCCAACACGGCGGAGGTGAGGGCGAAGGCGCCGGCCAGGATACCTACTGGGGCGGAGGCGATTCCGATGGCCAGAAGAGCCCCGGCGGCGACCAGGGGCGCGGCGATACGGCCGGCGGTTCCTAGGAGTCGTCCGAGTTTCGCCTTTTTGGGCTCTTGAAAGAAAGCTCCGCTGATGACGAGTTCGTCACCGGCTTCTTGTCGCGACGCGGTGAGGTCCTCGGCCACCGCCTTGATCTCGGCGTTCTCATGGGCACGCCAAAAGTTCAGCGAACTGGTGACCACAACTTTGGGCTGTGAGGACGGAACTGTCATCTTTGTGAGACTATCACAGCTTCACTGAAAAAGCGCTGATTCGCGCTTATCAAGAAAACGGGCAGCGCTACCCGCGCAAGGGGCGTGCTATCAAGAAAACGGGCAGCACTGCCCGCGCGAGGGGTGTGCTATCAAAGAAAACTGGCAGCACTGCCCGCGCGAGGGTCGCGTTATCAAGAAAAACGGGCAGCGCTACCCGCGGGAGGGGCGTGCTATCAAGGAAACTGGCAGCACTGCCCGCGCGAGGGCGTGCTATCAGGAAAACGGGC